>CAVSGU010000012.1:0-85930 GCA_963727565.1 uncultured Flavobacteriaceae bacterium | reverse complement strand
TTATTAGCACCTTATTATCTTTTCACAATCAAGTTCATATTTATATATCTATTTTGGGTTGTTTTTAACTTTACGATATAAACTCCAGAAGGGAGTGTAGATACATCAAAATTATAAATACCAGACTCTCCGTTCTTCGGGAAAGTATATGTTCTTGAAAGTACCCCACTGAAATTGTAGATATATATTTCTTCCACTATTACTTCTGGATCTGAAATTTGAATTGTTACCTCATAAGCTGCTGGATTGGGGTACATTGCTGCAGAAGATATAGACCTTTTCAAAGTATTACCAACTTGGTCCCCATCAGCCAGATTGCCATCCTCAAAATTAACCTTCTCTTCAATAGCCACAACCTTAGATTGGGTGCTTTGAACGTCCGGGGCCACTCCGAGAATCTCTATACCATTGATCAAAGGATTTTCAATTGCTCCATGGATAAAAGATATCTCTAAAAGTCCGTCTGTGACTTCAACTTCTTTAATAATAACTCCCCCAACCTGATGACCAAACCTGCCAGAGAGATCTATATCATCCAGGGAAGGATTTACTACTCCTTCGATGGATATATCAAATATTCGTTTTCCAATGGCAGAGGTTCCGGAATAACTATTCCCCATATACAAACGTACTTCATAAGTACCTGGCTTGTCCACGGGAAAAGCATAAGTCATATTTGGAGCTCCAAAACCACTATCATAACGCTCCGTATTGTAGATACTTACCGGAGTGGTAGATTGATCCACCTCATTATTATAACTTGTCATTCCTCCTCCATAAGTGTTATTCATTCCTGCCTGAGTTAAGTATATCGATTTATTAGTCCTTGTGTCTTGCTCCCAGTCTAACTTCCCATCGATCGCAGTAATAGCCGGTCCTCCAGCATTTACACGATATAGGACTTCATCGGCCACCTGTTCTTCTACTACGCTTACGCTAAAACTCTGCTCTATAAAATTCGAATCAGAATCGGTAGCACGAATCGTAATATCTGAAACCGCCGGCGAACCAGGATAGTTAATGGTAAGGGTGCTGCCCGATATTACAGCTCCAATGGCTGCATTGGTATTGCCGGAAACACTATAGGTGAGATTCCCAACACCTTCGTTATCATCAAAATAAGACAAAAGACTGATATTTTCTGTTACAACCCCTACTGTTCTCTCAATATCTGGAAGCTCTGAAGCTATCGTGGGACTACCGGAATTGATTTCCCAGTTGAAACTAAGACTTACCGCATCACTGGTTTCAGCGTCGCTATCATCTACTGTTACCGTAACGGTATAAGGACTGTTTGTAGCTGTACCGGAATTGATCGTTCCACCTATTTGTCCATTGGTAGGTTCTATACTCACTCCGGAAGGAGCTCCGCTTATGCTATACGTTAGATTACCATCACCGCCACTAGCAGAAACTGCCAGGCTACCATCTAAAGCATCACCCTCAAAATTCACCTGGTCTTCAATAGCCGTAACCTCAATAGGAGTTCCAGATTTAATCTCCCAGTTAAAACTAAGCTCTACCGCATCACTGGTTTCAGCGTCGCTATCATCTACTGTTACCGTAACGGTATAAGGACTGTTTACAGCTGTACCGGAATTGATCGTTCCACCTATTTGTCCATTGGTAGGTTCTATGACTACTCCTGAAGGAGCGCCGCTTATGCTATACGTTAGATTACCGTCACCGCCACTAGCAGAAACTGCCAGGCTACCATCTAAAGCATCACCCTCAAAATTCACCTGGTCTTCAATTGCCGTAACCTCAATAGGAGTTCCAGATTTAATCTCCCAGTTAAAACTAAGCTTTACCGCATCACTGGTTTCAGCGTCGCTATCATCTACTGTTACCGTAACGGTATAAGGACTGTTTGCAGCTGTACCGGAATTGATCGTTCCACCTATTTGTCCATTGGTAGGTTCTATGACTACTCCTGAAGGAGCTCCGCTTATGCTATACGTTAAATTACCGTCACCGCCACTAGCAGAAACTGCCAGGCTACCATCTAAAGCATCATTTCTCAAAATTCACCTGATCCTCAATAGCTGATACATTAATTGGAGTACTTGGAACTCCTGAGGCTACCCCTAAGATCTCTATTCCGTTTATCAAAGGATTTTCAATTGCTCCATGGATAAAAGCGATCTCTAACATCCCGTCTGTGACTTCAACTTCTTTAATAATAACTCCTCCAACCTGATGACCAAACCTACCCGAAAGATCGATATCATCCAGGGAAGGATTTACTACTCCTTCGATGGATATATCAAATATTCGTTTTCCAATGGCAGAGGTTCCGGAATAACTATTCCCCATATACAAACGTACCTCATACATTCCTGCTTTGTCCACTGGAAAAGCGTAGGTCATATTTGGAGCTCCAGAACCGCTATCATAACGCTCAGTATTGTAAATACTTACCGGAGTGGTAGATTGATCCACCTCATTATTATAACTCGTCATTCCTCCCGAAGCATAAGTATTATTGTTTCCAGCCAGAGAAAGATATACAGATTTATTAGCCTTGGTGTCCTGCTCCCAATTTAATTTCCCATCAATCGCAGTAATAGCCGGTCCCCCAGCATTTACACGATATAGGACTTCATCGGCCACCTGTTCCTCTACCACGCTTACGCTAAAACTCTGCTCTATAAAATTCGAATCAGAATCGGTAGCACGAATCGTAATATCTGAAACCGCCGGCGAACCAGGATAATTAATGGTAAGCGTGCTGCCAGATATTACAGCTCCAATGGCCGCATTGGTATTGCCGGAAACACTATAGGTGAGATTCCCAACCCCTTCGTTATCATCAAAATAAGACAAAAGACTGATATTTTCTGTTACTACACCAATTGTTCTCTCAATATCTGGAAGCTCTGAAGCTATCGTGGGACTACCGGAATTGATCTCCCAATTGAAACTAATACTTACTGCATCACTGGTTTCAGCGTCGCTATCATCTACTGTTACCGTAACGGTATAAGGACTATTTACAGCTGTACCGGAATTTATCGTTCCACCTATTTGTCCATTGGTAGGTTCTATGACCACTCCTGAAGGAGCTCCACTTATGCTATAGGTTAGATTACCATCACCGCCACTAGCAGAAACTGCCAGGCTACCATCTAAAGCATCACCCTCAAAATTCACCTGGTCTTCAATAGCCGTAACCTCAATAGGAGTTCCAGATTTAATCTCCCAGTTAAAACTAAGCTTTACCGCATCACTGGTTTCAGCGTCGCTATCATCTACTGTTACCGTAACGGTATAAGGACTGTTTACAGCTGTACCGGAATTAATCGTTCCACCTATTTGTCCATTGGTAGGTTCTATGACTACTCCGGAAGGAGCTCCGCTTATGCTATACGTTAAATTACCGTCACCGCCACTAGCAGAAACTGCCAGGCTACCATCTAAAGCATCACCCTCAAAATTCACCTGATCCTCAATAGCTGATACATTAATTGGAGTACTTGGAACTCCTGAGGCTACCCCTAAGATCTCTATTCCGTTTATCAAAGGATTTTCAATTGCTCCATGGATAAAAGCGATCTCTAACATCCCGTCTGTGACTTCAACTTCTTTAATAATAACTCCCCCAACCTGATGACCAAACCTGCCCGAAAGATCGATATCATCCAGGGAAGGATTTACTACTCCTTCGATGGATATATCAAATATTCGTTTTCCAATGGCAGAGGTTCCGGAATAACTATTCCCCATATACAAACGTACCTCATACATTCCTGCTTTGTCCACTGGAAAAGCGTAGGTCATATTTGGAGCTCCAGAACCGCTATCATAGCGCTCAGTATTGTAAATACTTACCGGAGTGGTAGATTGATCCACCTCATTATTATAACTCGTCATTCCTCCCGAAGCATAAGTATTATTGTTTCCAGCCAGAGAAAGATATACAGATTTATTAGCCTTGGTGTCCTGCTCCCAATTTAATTTCCCATCAATCGCAGTAATAGCCGGTCCCCCAGCATTTACACGATATAGGACTTCATCGGCCACCTGTTCTTCTACCACGCTTACGCTAAAACTCTGTTCTATATAATTCGAATCAGAATCGGTAGCACGAATCGTAATATCTGAAACCGCCGGCGAACCAGGATAATTAATGGTAAGCGTGCTGCCAGATATTACAGCTCCAATGGCCGCATTGGTATTGCCGGAAACACTATAGGTGAGATTACCAACACCTTCGTTATCATCAAAATAAGACAAAAGACTGATATTTTCTGTTACCACACCGATTGTTCTCTCTATATCCGGAAGCTCTGAAGCTATCGTGGGACCATTAGAAGTTACGTTTAGAAAGTCCCAGGTTCCTTCCAGCTCTACTCCTATCGTATTAGAAGTACCTATCATCCCTACAGCTAAATCATTTTCAGCATTTTGTAAAGACTGTAAAATTGGTTCCTTAGCGGTAATACTTCCCGCTGTCACCTGAACACCCGCATCAAACGAATATTTTAAAACTACCTCTCCGTTGGAAGGGTTCACTACAAAATAAAATGACACACTACTATCTGGCCGCTCTAAAACAGGAATATTTATATTTATAGGAGTTTGAGGAACGTCATTCACTTCTTGAAGAGCTACTAGACCATTGGGAGTAATAACAAATTTAATATAATTACTCTGTGTTCCATCGCCGATAAAAAATCCGAGTTCTCCGTTAGAAGGAGAATTAGAACCATATAATTGTACAGGACCTTTAAAATTAGCGATTCCACCTTCTACAGTAAATATGCCTGAGTTAGAGTTAACCTGAACACCATATTGAAATCCTTTTTCCTGACTATTACTAGAACCCAATGCGGTTCCAGAGGTCATCTGCATGGTCATTGCTCCTATTGCTCCTCCAAGAATATCATTTTCATTTGGATCATTTGGATCATCACGCCTATCCAGCCAATTCAACCAATTAGGATTAGGAGTTCCATTGTTCATTATCCCTGTTAACCCAAGGCCTTTATAGCCTCCTAATTCTGTATTACTTGAGAAAAGCTCATTGATTACAGGAAGTAAAAATGCATCACTCCCAGACTCCTGTGGATTCCCCAATTGAAATGGGTCATTTTCATCCAGTATTCCATCTGCATCATCATCCAGATCATTTAAATCAGAAACATTGGGGCCATTGTTAGACTTATCAAAATCATTTGGTTGTGAACCTCCATTACACGGGTCTGTGCCGTTATCTTCTTCATCCTGGTTGGTGTAACCGTCAAAATCATAGTCAGCATTTGCATCATAACCGGGATCTCCTGGTAATTTGCATTCCCCAAAATCCTGAGGCTCCAGCACTATAAGTTTCCCATTTAAGGTAACTACCCAAATCGTACCTGGAAATATGTCGTTATCACTATTACATGTTACCCCTAAAGCATCTCCACCTAATCCAGATACAAAGGATGGAGTTAGTTTACTCAGGCTTCCATCTGGCTTGAGTTCTACTCTTCTTAATACACCGGTATTCACTCCAGCTATAAGGTTACCTTTCATTGCCCCATTAAAATTGCTTGCCGTATATTCATCTATCCCATTTGTATTGGTTCCCCACGTAGTAATAATATCATCTACCGGCCCATCAGGGTTGGCTATACCGGGACCTCTCCAGTCTCCTTCAACAGGATTTGCAACAGGAACCGGAGGCCAGTCAGCGGGAAGCCCAATATTTGGATTATTAGTAAAATCTCCGGTATTTTTTGTAGGATGATATTTCTTAGTTCTAAAAATTGCACCTGTAGTGCCATTTTTAGAAGGGTTGGTATAAAGACCTGCTCCAAATGGATTTGCTCTAATAGGAGTTGGATGGCCACCATAGAAAGAACCAAAAGAATAATTTTGGATATTCGGAGTGATCAATTGTAAATGATCCAAATTATTTACTTTCTCCCCGCCTGAAGAAACAGTACTACCAGGTTCGTTTGGATCATAACCGTTTGTAGCATTGCCACCACCTTCATTAACTGGGAATCCTCCCCAGCCTCCGTTTGAGCCGTTTTCCGTAACATAAACCGCTCCAGCCTCTGTCAACACCAGATCGTAAGAATTCCTAAACCCAGGAGAAAAAATTTGTACTGGCCCGCCCGGTACAATTTTAGCCTGATTCAGTCCATCATTACCACCAAATGGATCATTAATATCCACTCCATTATATCCTAAAATATCAGGATTGGAAATACCATTTTTATTTGGGCGAGTTGGATCATCCAGGGTAGGAAGATCGTAAAGATACTTTCTACCATTTTCGGTTTTAATCGGCAAACTATTTATCATATCCAGATTAACTGATAGAATCGCAGCAGATAATGCATATTCTGTAGTATAAGCAAAGTTTATTGAAGGGGCACCCGCATTTGTATGCCCACCCTGAGCTACAATCAGGTAGTTCACTCCATTTATAGTGGCCAGTTCCATACCGTTAGTAGCATGATTCTCTTCTGAACGGGGAAGGCCGCGAACAATATCTACTACATCCCATGAACTTCCATTCCAACTGAAACGGGTAATAATACCTGAATTGGTATCCAGGTCAGTATCTCCGCTTCCTCCTCCTCCGCCTCCGCCGATTCTGAAATCACTGGAAGCTACATATATCACAGGATTTGTCGCAGTACCACCAACTGTAAGTCCTGTTGTTTCTCTTAAAGTTGTACTGTAGAGACTGCCATCATCGTTGTGGTCCTGAATAGATGCTATATCTGAAAGAACCTCACTTTCAAGCACTTTATAATCAGTTACTGATGTACGCTGAATAGTAAAAATTTTGATAGCTCCTGTATATTCAGCTACGTATAAACGCCCGTCTGGTCCAAACATCAATGAAGTACCATTGGAAATTGAACCCTTACCATTAAAATTCAGATTGCTCTGGGAGAAACTTTGTCCGTATAAATTTATACTGAAATTAAACGCGCATATTATTGTCAATAAAATAATATTACATCCCCTTAAAAAATAATTCTTTTTCATCCCATTATTTTTTTGCAAAAAATAAATTTCAGTAAATAATTAAATCAAAGCTAGATGTTCACTATCAAGGGGCAGAGATATGCTTTAGAACACCTAATTCCAATTCTTTATTTTTACATTAAATTCATCTTTAGATTATTTAACATATAACATTAGAAGTAAATTCCTTGGGGATAATAATTAATACGATGTATCAATCAACAATTTGAGTACAAAGTTTAGGGGCAGTAAATCAAATTAGGGAAAGTTGTGGGGGAGATTTTACACTACTAAATTTAGTAAAAAAATTACTAAAAATTTAAAAAGACTAAAAAAATATTTTAAATCCTACCAGACTTACATTTACAAGAGATATGCCTCAAATTGAGTGAAGCTACCTTAAAGAATCTTTTCTATCGAACCTTTTTAAACCAACCCATATCTTTTGCAGCGCAAGTTAGCTCAGCTTGGTTAGAGCGTCAGATTCATACCCGGAGTCCCGAGTTCAAATCTCGGTCTCGCTACTAAAAATCCCTTCTTTTCAGAAGGGATTTTTTTATGCTTTTTTATCTAAAGAAAACTTATCTTTCCTTTTCAAAATCTATTCTTTATGAAACCGGAAATCATAATCTTTGATGTAAATGAAACCCTCTTAAACCTATTTCCTTTAAAGGAGGAAATAAATGCAGCCCTAGAAAATGAGATGGGTTTTGAAGTGTGGTTTCCAAAATTACTACATTATTCTCTGGTTGAAACCACCACGGGAAACTACAAGAATTTTACTGAAATAGCTGCCGCGACTTTTAAAATGATCTCGGGGAAATTTGATAAAACTTTTACTGATTCAGAAATAAAGAATATACTCTCTGAAATCACTAAACTTCCGCCCTACCCAGATGTAAAACCCGGCTTGGAACAATTGAGAAACTCTGGCTATAGGCTTATCGCTTTTAGTAACGGTAAACCTGATGTATTGAAATCTCAACTGCAATTTGCCGAAATAGACTCTTTCTTTGATGGAATCCATAGTGTTGAAGAAATTAAACAATACAAGCCACACCCAGACAGCTATCAATATATTTTGGATCAATACGAAATTAAAGCCAAAAACGCTTTAATGGTCGCGGCTCACGCCTGGGATATTCTTGGCGCAAAACGAGCAAATCTTAAAACTTGTTTTATTGAAAGACCAGGAAAAAGCTTTTATCATTTAGCCAAAAAACCAGACATGACAGTTTCCGGTATTGATGAGATTTCTGAAAACTTGAGCTAAAAAATAAAGCCGTGGGATTTCACAATCAAAAGTTCTAACAAAACCAACCGAGAAGCCCATCATTTTTCTAATTTCCTGGTAGAATATTCTTTCTTTTACAAGCATTATAAGAAAGAAATACTTAACGATTAATTTACTTTAAATTAACCTTGCGCTAGTTCTTATTATTTAACTTAAAAATTCCTATTTAATTGAATACTAAAAAGATAATCTGATTTAAAAAAGGCTAGCGAACCTTTTTACAATCGAATTTTGAAGATTGAAGCGCATGAAAATAGTAGGAAAGATATTAATGACCCTGGGCGTCTTATTAGGAAGTTTTATCCTGATTGGCTCCTTTACTTTTGAGCTGGAAAACACCCTAGATGCACCTCCCAAAATTTTCCCTATTGTGTTAGGCCTTGGAGCAATCGCCGCTATTTTTGTGATATGGAGAGGAAAAAGTAGTGCTACGGAAGAATAAATGAGCTACCAATCGCCAACTTTCTCTTTATTACTCTTGTAGTTACTTCATTTTTTCACAACGTTAAATCTGTCCAAAACCATAAATAGAATTCGCCTTTCTTAATTGTGATCATTAATTTTAGTAAAAATGCTAAAAAAATGAAAACAGTTGAATTAGGAAAATCAGGCTTAAAATCGGCACCAATTATCTTTGGTGGCAATGTTTTTGGCTGGACATTAGATGAAAAAGAATCGTTCAAGATGCTAGACGAGCTTTTTGAACAAGGTTTCACCACTATAGATACTGCCGATGTTTATTCCCGCTGGGCAGACGGCGTATCTCATGGAACTTCAGAAAGAATTATTGGAAAATGGATAAAAGAGCGTAAGCTAAGAGATAAGATCACGCTTATAACGAAAGGCGGCTCTGGTTTACAGCCCGGCGGACCAAAGGATAATTCTCGAGATTATCTTACCGGTGCGGTAAAAGATTCTCTTCTAAGACTTCAAACCGATTACATAGATCTTTATTTCACACATTTTGATGATGAAGAAACTCCGGTAGAAGAAGCATTGGAAGCTTATCAAAAATTTATGTCCCGTGGGGAAATAAAGCATATTGGAGCTTCAAATTTTTCTGCAGAAAGATTGCAAAAATCCATAACTGTAGCTGCTGAAAAAGATTTACCGGCTTATGAAGTTTTTCAACCGGAATATAATTTAATGGTGCGAGACAAATTTGAAGGAAAAATTGAAAAAATCTGTTCTGAAAATAATTTAGGAGTAATTCCGTATTTCTCCCTCGCCAGTGGATTCCTTACCGGAAAATATCGTTCCAAGGAAGATTTAGAAGGAAAAGATAGAAAAATGTTCACTGAGAAATTTTTAAACCAGCGCGGCGAAAAAGTTCTAAAAAGCCTGGATCAAATTTCTGAAAAGCATAATATTTCTCAGGCCGGAGTTGCTCTTGCGTGGTTAATGAAAAGACCCGGGGTAAGTGCACCAATTGCCAGCGCTACTAAATCTTCTCATCTTAAATCGTTTAGCGAGGCCATTGAAGTTTCGCTTTCAAAAGAAGATATGGAGATTTTAAATAAGGCCAGTAAAATTGAGTAGAAATACGCTTTAGCCAGAAGTTTCGCAATGACGAATAAAAACAAACTATACGTCATTGCGAAGCCGCTTTTTCGGCGGCTGAAGCAATCTCATCCAATTTATCCAGAAAAAGATTGCCACGTTATAATTCTTCTAAAGTCGAATTATTCCTCGCAATGACAAATTATTTTTAAAATTAAAATTTAACCTAAAACCTTTACCAACTCAGCAAAATCAACTTTTTGCTGTTCGCCGGTTTTCATATTTTTTAGGGTAAATTTTTCAGCTTCCATTTCTTCCTCTCCAGCAAGAATTACAAACGGAATTTCGCGCTTATTAGCATAATTCATTTGCTTTTTCATTTTGGCTGCATCTGGAAATAGTTCCGCAGTAACACTTTCGCTTCTCAATTTGTTTACGGCTTTTAGCGCATAAAGTGCTTCTTTATCACCAAAATTGATGAAAAGTGCTTTAGTATTTTGAGTAACTGCTTTAGGAAAAAGATCGAGTTCTTCTAAAACCAAATAAATACGATCTAAACCGAAAGAAATTCCCACGCCGCTCATATCTTTTAAACCGAAAATCCCGGTTAAGTCATCGTATCTACCGCCACCGCCTATTGAGCCCATTTTCACATTTTCAGGGGCCGAAACTTCAAAAATAGCTCCTGTGTAATAATTAAGTCCACGAGCCAGGGTTACGTCAAGATCCAGTTTAGCTGTTTTTAATGGCATTTCTGCGATAGCTCTTTCTATAAATTCCAACTCTTCAATACCTTCTTTTCCAGTTTCAGAAGAAGATAGAATTTCCTTAATTCCGGCAATTTTTTCAGTAAAAGATCCTTTCAAACTAAAAATTGGCTGAATTTTCTCAATGGCATTTTCAGAAATTCCTTTTTCCAGCATTTCTTTTTTAACTCCCTCTTCCCCTATCTTATCCAGTTTATCTAAAGCTACCGTAAAATCAATAAGTTTATCTTTTTCGCCAATAACTTCGGCGAAACCAGAAAGTACTTTTCGGTTATTAATTTTAATTGTAACACCTTCCAATTTTAAAGCTGAAAAAACTGCATCATATAATTGCACGAATTCTACTTCCTGCCAAAGGCTTTTACTTCCAACTACATCTGCATCACACTGAAAAAACTCTCTGAAACGGCCTTTCTGTGGTCTATCTGCTCGCCAAACCGGTTGAATCTGGTAGCGCTTAAATGGGAAATCTATTTCATTTTGATGCTGCACCACGTAACGGGCAAAAGGCACCGTAAGATCGTATCGCAAGGCTTTTTCACTAATAGAAGAAGTAATCTTTAAGCTATCTCTTTTTTCGTAAGCTTCGTTATCTGCTTTTTTAAGAAAATCTCCGGAATTCAGAATTTTAAAAATCAATCGATCTCCTTCTTCCCCGTATTTACCCATCAGGGTATCAGAATTCTCAAAACTTGGCGTCTCGATAGGTTGAAAACCAAATTTTTTAAATTCAGTTTTAATTCGGTCGAAAATAAAATTTCTTTTAGCGACTTCGGCCGGGTTAAAATCTCGAGTTCCTTTTGGGATAGAAGGTTTTTGTGCCATAAAATCTTTAGGGTATAAATACCATTTTTAGTTTAAAATTAGCGCCACAAAGCGACTGAAACAGTGCTGCAAATATCTTAAATTTTAAATGAACCCAAACAAATTTCAGATTTTAAGTAACATTCTTCCACTAATGAAGTCTAACTAGATAGCACTGAAAAAACTTTTTATGTTCGGGTTATTTAGAGAAAACATAAGCATTGCTTTTAATTCTATTAAAAGTCAGTTACTTAGAACCATACTTACCGTATTGATTATCGCTATTGGAATCACTGCACTGGTTGGAATTTTGAGTGCGGTGACCGCGTTAGAAAACACCATTAGTAGTGATTTTGCCTCTATGGGAGCAAATACCTTTAATATTCAACGCTATGAATTCAATTCACAACGCCAGGGCGGCGGTGAAGTTGAAAAGATAAATCCTATTATAAGTTATCGAGAAGTAAAGAAATTTGAAGATAACTATCAATATCCGCAGGCGCAAACTGCAGTTTCTTTCACAGGAACTTCTGGAGCTGAAGTAAAATATATCAACGAAAAAACCGATCCTGAAGTAAGGGTGCTTGGCGTTAACGAAAATTTTCTTGAGAATTCTGGTTTGAACGTAGAAAAAGGGCGGGAGTTCAATATTTTTGATATTCAGAATAACAATAATGTAGTAATACTGGGCTCTGATTTCGCTAAACCCGAAGGACTTTTTCAAGGGGCAGATCCTATAGATAAAATAATTAGCATTAGGGGAGGAAAATTTAGGGTTATTGGAATCCTGGAATCTAAAGGCTCTACTTTTGGAAACAATCAGGATCTACGAGTTTTAATGCCAATACAGGTAGCACGCTCTATGTTCACGCAGCCGCAAATTAACTACAACGTAAGTGTGAAAGTGGATGATAAAGAGTTATTGGAAGGCGCGCAAGATGAGGCAATTTTAACCTTTAGAAATATTAGAAAACTCAATCCTATAGAAGAGAATAATTTTGGACTGGAACGCAGTGACGATCTTATTAACCGAATTTTCTCTATTACCAGTTATCTAAATTACGCGGCCTGGATTATTTCTATCATTACTATTTTTGGTTCCTCTATAGCTTTAATGAATATTATGCTAGTAAGCGTAACCGAAAGAACACGTGAAATTGGGGTGCGAAAAGCCCTGGGAGCAAAACGAAAAACTATTGCTACCCAATTCTTTATGGAAACCCTTATTATTGGCCAACTAGGTGGCCTTTTAGGAATTATTCTTGGAATATTAATTGGAATAGCCGTTTCTGCCGCTGCTGATTTTGATTTCACCACACCCTGGGTTGCAATCCTCTGGGCTACCGCAATTACTATTTTAGTAGCTATTCTCGCCGGAAGTTACCCGGCAGCTAAAGCAGCAAAACAAGATCCTATAGAATCGCTTAGGTATGAGTAGTGAGTAGTGAGTAGTGAGTAGTGAAATTGAGTTTCATTAGATTTAATCCCGTTGAAGGCATTAATAGTAAGCTAAAAGTTACTATTTTTCATCCTTTTCTTACACTAAACTTTACATAGTATTTATTCTACCAGGTATTCCAGGAGCCTAAAAAGCAATAATTTGTAATAGATGCTTTTTTAGCGCTGAAGTAAGTGCAGATATACTACAGAAGTTGAAAAAAAGAACTAAAATAGATACCTTAAAATCTAATTCATCGGATTCTCAAGACGTATTTAAGCTTATTTACTCTCTACCATATTATCAAAATAGCGATAAAGATCTCCTTTAGTAATATTTGCACCTTGCTTTATAAGCGCAAAAATATCTTTATTTCTATCTTCACTTAGAGCTTTAGAAGAGGTATAAATATTTACAGATTCGTCCAGCAAATTAGTTTGTAGCCAGCTGTAACCTTTTCTTGTAGTGAGATCTACTCCTTCGTGCTCAATTTTAATGGCAATAAGATGAATTGTGACTTCGGTTATATGAAAAAGGTAAATTTGATTGGCTGAAAAATGTTCCAGGTATTCCACTTTATTTAGAACGCCTTCCCAAATAAGATCACTAAAAACATCAAGCTCCTGCTCTGCCGCTTTTGGTTGCTCTTTTTTTATTTTCTCCCATTCATCAGCTGTAATAGATTGTGAAGCCAGGAAATTAATAAATTCCTGCTTCATTTCTTCAAACTGTTCTTTGGTTAATCTGGAATATTTCATTTTCAATAAAAATTAAAATAACTTTCGAATTGCAAAAATCGTCATCCTGAATTTATTTCAGGATCTAAGTCTTTGGAATTTTAATATGTTAGAAGCTGAAACCAGTTCAGCTTGACGAAAATGAGGATCCCGACCTGCGTCGGGATTAGTTCGACCTACTAATTTATTGCATAGCTTCGCTATTTATAAATCAGGGTCTCACTAAAATAAGAAAAGCCCACTACTGGAGCGGGCTTTTAACTTTATAATAAAATAAATTAAGCTTCAGATACTACATCAAAGTTGTAAGTAGTCACTACTTCACGGTGAAAACGTAAAGTTGCTTCGTACTGTCCTAATCTCTTGATGTTACCACCTGCGATGCTAATAAATTTCTTATCGATTTGGATTCCTTCTTTAGCGAAAGCTTCAGCTAAATCACCATTAGTGATAGATCCAAATAATTTGTCTCCAGCACCAGCTTTAGCAGTTAACTTAATCTCTACGTTATTAAGTTTTTCTGCCTGCTTTTTGGCTTCATCGATATGTTTCTGTTCTTTATAGGCTCTTTGCTTCAGGGTTTCAGCTAAAACTTTTTTAGCCGAAGGAGTTGCAAGATGTGCATATCCCTGAGGAATAAGATAGTTTCTGCCATAACCGTTCTTTACGTTTACAACATCGTCTTTAAAACCTAAATTATCTACGTCTTGTCTAAGTATCAATTCCATAATTGCCTCTTTTTATTTTAGTAAATCACCAACATATGGCATTAACGCAAGGTGACGTGCTCTTTTTACAGCAACAGCCACTTTTCTTTGGTATTTTAAAGAAGTTCCGGTTAGACGGCGAGGTAACAATTTACCCTGCTCGTTTACGAAACTCATTAACCAATCTGGATCCTTATAATCGACATACTTAATTCCAGACCTTTTAAAACGACAATATTTCTTCGTTTTACTGGTCTCTATATTAAGAGGAGTAAGATACCTGATCTCTCCGTCTTTTTTTCCTTTTGCTTGTTGTTCAATAGATGTAGCCATACTTACGCTTTTTCTTGTTGTCTTCTATTTCTTCTTTTCTCAGCCCAGTCGATAGCATGTTTATCTAACTTCACAGTTAGGTAACGCATCATACGCTCGTCTCTTCTAAAAGCAAGTTCCAACGGCTCTATAGCCTCTCCTGGAGCTTTGAATTCAAACAGGTGGTAAAACCCGCTCTTTTTGTGTTGAACTGGGTAGGCTAATTTTCTAAGCCCCCAATCTTCTTTCGATACCATCTCGGCCCCTTTAGAAACAAGAAATTCTTCGTATTTCTGAACTGTCTCCTTTATCTGCTCATCAGATAAAACGGGATTCAAGATGAAAACAGTTTCATAAGTGTTCATAAAAATTTACTTTAAATTAAATTGAGTGCAAAAGTAGCTCAATTATTTCTATTTTCAAAGCATAAAAGTGAAGGAACTTTTATACCCATTCATAAGTATTTTGCCCTACAGATCAAAAATTTCGACATTAGTAACAAAATATATAAAACTCAAATAATTAGTTGAGGATAAAGTTCAAATTAATCCGACGAATGTAAAGTTTATCTTGTAATTATGATATTTTATGTTTAATATTGTTATTACTTAACCTAACTACCGTGGAAGAAATTTTACTCAAATGTATTGTTGTTGACGATTCTAGCTTACAACGATTATCTATCGTCAAGTTGATTAGAGACCATGCGAACCTAAAACTTGTTGCAGAGTATAATAATGCTATTGAGACAAAAAATGGGCTCCTCGATAATGAGATCGATTTAATATTTCTGGATATTGAAATGCCTGTTCTAACAGGTTTTGAACTTTTAGACGATCTTCCAAATAAGCCACAAATTATCTTTGTAACCGGGAAAACACAATATGCTTTTAAAGCTTTTGATTATGATGCGGTAGATTATATTCATAAACCGGTAACAAAAGAACGCTTTAATAACGCGGTAGGCAAAGCAATAAATCTCTACAAGTTAAAACATCAAATTGCCGCAGCGCCGGAAGATGAAGACTATATTTTTGTAAAAAGTAATCTCAAAAATCGAAAGGTTTTCCTAAACAAATTAAAATACATACAAGCCCTGGGAGATTATGTGAAATTTGTAACTGAAAAAGAAAATTTTGTAGTCCTTGCCACTATGAAGTCTTTTGAAGAGCAATTACCTAATGATAAATTTCTTAGAACGCATAAATCATATATTGTAAATCTAGATAAGATTGAGCGATACAATTCTAAGAATATTGAGATCGATAAGCAAAAGTTACCACTTAGTCGTCATAAAAAAACTAACCTTGTTGAAGCTTTAAGTGCTATTCAATAAATTTAATTACTTACATTCTATTATACTATCATCAACCTGAAATATTTTTCAGGTTTTAACTTGTTACCACAATAGATCCTGAAACAAGTTCAGGATGACATCCAAGAAAAGTCAGTCTAATTATATAGGATCTACGTTAATTACCACCTTTATACTTCTAAAAGCTCCAATAGCTTTAAAGCTTTCCATAATACGTTGAAGTAATTTTTTGGTCTTTCCTAATGATTGTTGCTGCGGAATTTTAAGCAGAATATTCTTATAATATTCATTTCTAATACGGGCAACGGGCGGAAATTCAGGCCCCAACACATTTTCTTTAAAAACGTTCTTCATTCCTGCAGCTAACCAGTCGGCACCATCATTGGTTTTAGAATAATCCCGGCATTTTAATGTAATTCTAATCAATCGATAAAATGGCGGATACTTATAATTGTACCGTTCTTCTAACTGATCTTTATACATCCCGGCATAATCTCCCATAGAAACCTGTTGAATGATCTGGTGATGCGGATTATAACTTTGAATCAACACCTTGCCACGTTTCTTTGTCCTCCCTGCCCTACCTGCAACCTGAAGCATCAATTGAAAACTGCGTTCGTGGGCTCTAAAATCGGGGAAATTCAATAAATTATCGGCATTCATTATTCCTACCAGGTTTACCTTTCTAAAATCGAGCCCTTTAGTAAGCATTTGTGTACCGATTAAAATATCTATTTCCTGTTGCTCAAATGCAGTGATCAATTTTTCATAAGCATATTTTCCGCGAGTAGTATCCTGATCCATTCTGGCAGTTTTATAATCAGGAAAAATAGCTTTTAACTCGGTTTCAATTTGTTCGGTTCCAAAACCTTTAGTGGTAATTTCTGGACTGTCACAAGCCATACATTTTTTTTGCATTGCGATATGATAACCACAGTAATGACAACGCAACTGGTTATTATGGCTATGAAAAGTTAAACTTACATCACAATTAGGGCATTGTGGAGAATGCCCGCAAGTATTACATTCCAGATACCGGGGAAAATCCTCTACGATTTTGAAATAAGATCACCTGCTCTCCAACATCCAGTGTATCTTTAATTTCAGCGAGCATTCTGTCAGAAAAATGCCCTTTCATCTCCTTCTTCTTGTATTTAGTTTTTATATCTACAATTTCAATTTCGGGCTCTAAAACATCGCCATATCTTCGGTTTAATTCTACAAAAGCATATTTATGATGCTGGGCATTAAAATAAGATTCTAATGAAGGTGTCGCCGAGCCCAAAATGGTTTTAGCTTTGAATAAATTCGCAAGAACTACCGCAGCATCGCGTGCGTGATAGCGCGGTGCGGGATCAAATTGTTTAAACGAAGTTTCATGCTCCTCATCTACCACCACCAGGCCTAAATTAGCAAAAGGCAAAAATATTGAAGAACGTGCACCTATAACTATCCGGGCTTTTTCTGAATCTTCTAAAATATGCCGGTACACCTCTACCCTTTCGTTTACCGAGTATTTACTGTGATAAACCAAAACTTTATCACCAAAATAAGCTCGTAAACGTTCAATTAACTGGGTAGTTAATGCGATTTCCGGTAAAACATAGAGTGCCTGCTGGCCGTTTTGAATAACCTTTTCTATCAGTTTTATATAAATCTCGGTTTTTCCTGAAGAAGTAATTCCATGAAATAAACAAACATCCTGTTCCTTTAAACCGGCTTCTATTTCTGAAAAAGCTTTCTGCTGAATTTCACTTAACTGAATTCCCGTTTGAGAAGATTCACCTGAGAAAGTAACCCTATCGGTCTTTTCGTAGAATTCCTCGAGAATTTCCTTTTTGATAAGGCTTTTAATAATTGCCGCTGAAACTCCCGATTTATCGCTTAGATCTTTTACTTTTAAAGGTTTCTTATGCTGCGCCTTTATGCTGAAAAAACTTAATAAAGCTTCTTTTTGTTTTGGTGCTTTTTCTAACTCATCCAAAAGCTCATGCATTTTGGCTTCATTGTCATAATCAGGGTTTAATCTAACAAAGCGTATTTTCTTCGGCTTATATTGCTCATATATCTCCTGGTTAAGCACTACCAATCCTTTTTGCACCAGTGCATTAATAATAGGTAGCACGGTTTTTTTATCCAGAATTTTCATGACCTCCTGGATCTTTACTGAAGATTGCCGCTGTAAAGCTTCTATCACCAGGTATTCTTCATCTTCTAATTCCGCTTCTTCAATATTTGCACCTTTGGCAAGCTCTACAATACTTTCGCTTTCCAATAAAAAAGCACCGGGCAGTGCTGCCTTTAGCACGTCTCCTTCAGCACACATATAATAGGACGCTATCCAGGCCCAAAATTTTAATTGATGCTTTGTAACTAAAGGGTTTTTATCTAAAATCTGATTTATAGGTTTTGCTTCGTAAACCTGTGGTGGATTTTGATGAATTGCAGCCGTAATTGCGGTATAAACTTTAGATTTACCGAATGGTACAGCCACCCGCATGCCTTCTTCTAAAAAATTAGCCTCTGCTTCAGATATAGCGTAAGTAAAACGCTTTTGCAGCGGTAATGGTAAAATAACATCTATAAAATAGGGCATATTTAAAGTTGAAAATTTCTAAATATTTTGCTGCAATACTCGCATTTTTAAATCTTACCCAGTAAACAACTTCGGAGCAAGCTCACGAAGCATTATTATTGGAAAATATAATTTAATTTCGAGGTCAAGCCTCGGAGCATTTAATCTCGATTATCGAGTAAAGTAAGTTTATTCAAAAATAAAAACCATCCTTAAAAAAGAATGGTTTTTAAACTATTTAATTTCTTAGAAAATTTATTCGGCGCGTTCCCAAACTTTAGTCTTATAGAAAAAAGCGATATATCCGCGAACGTTAAGCTTATCGGGGTGTTCCTCATCTACCCAAATCTTCCCTTTATATTCTTTTCCAGATTTTGGGTCAATTAAAGTACCATCTACATATTCGTCACCTTCTTTTTTAAAATCACGAATAACGTTTAGGCCTTCTATAGGCTGATTTTTAAGTTTCCCCGGGCACTCAGTGCATTTACGATCACGATGTTCTTCTTTGGTAATTCTTATTACTTTACCATGAACGGCATCATCTTTTTCATAAATCTCTACAATAGAATTTACACGACCGGCATCATTAACTACTTTCCATTTCCCAAAAACTTCCTGGGCCTGCAGTCCTGAAGATATCAGGATAGATCCAAAAATTAATAGGTTTAGTAAGTTAAATCTAATTTTCATTATTTATATTTTTATTGTTTACCCAGCATTCCCTCTTTAAGGTCATCATCTGCTGGTTCATCAGAAAGCCATATTCCGAATAAAGCCTTTTTAAACTCCATTCCCTGAATAGTACCACTTTCTTTTCCATTTTTATAGATTACCGAACCTCTTTCTGGCAGGTAAACAAGATCAAAAATATCTCCTTTATTGATTTCATCTTCAAAAAAGCTGATAAATTTCTTGATCTCGGCTGAAATTGGTGCTGTATTTCCACCGGTTGCATTTTCGAAACCTTCATTTACCGCATCCATCATTCGTTCACTGGTAATCATCTTTGAAACTATGTGCAATTTGAGTGCCATGGCTTCATCATTATTCATTATTTCTGTAGCATCTCCCGATTTGTTTTTGAGGTAAAGTCCGCCGGCATACATATCCATCCAGAATTTCTCTCTTACTCCGGCTCCGTTAAGTGTAAGTTTTTCAGAACCATATTCTAAAGTATTTGGTAATGTGGCACCACCTATTTCGGTTTGTGCTGAAGTTAAGTTTAAGCCAAAAACGGCAACAAAAAGTACTAGTAATTTTTTCATTTTTAATGTGGTTTTAGGTTGTTAAGTTATTTAATTTTTTTCTTCATTTTTATTAAAGATGCATTTAATTCAAATCCCAGGAGCAATATATTAGAATTTAACCAGATATACACCATTAATATTAATAATGCACCAATCGAGCCATAAAGCTCATTATAGGTAGAAAAATTTTCAATATACAAACCAAATAAATAGGTGAAGATCACAATTAGCAAGGTTGTAAAAGAAGCTCCCACCGAGAAGAAACGGGCCTGCCGTGCTTCTTTAGTCCCAAAATAATATAAGGTGGCCACCGCTGTATAAATAAGCAACACAAACACCAAATATTTTACAAAGGCCGCACTAAGCTCACTAAATCCTATTCCTAATTCATTAAAATCATTTACCGCGTAGGTTAGATAAACCGCCAAAATCACGGTAAGCAATAATAGTAAAGCCATGATAAGCGAAACCCCAACCGCAACAAGGTATTGCCTTATAATAGACCTGTTTGCATTGGTATGGTAAGAGAATTCAAAACCGGTAAAGATGGCGTTTATACCATTGGTCATTAAAAAAATAGAAACAATAAATGCCAGCGAAAGTAACCCACCACGCGGCGTATTAGCAATATCCAGAAAAATATCATTAAAAAAATCTGAGGTATTTGGCGGCAGCAAAGAATCCATAAAGACCAGGAATTGCAGCTGAAAATCGTCTATAAAATTAATGTAGGGAATTAAGTTAAGCATAAACAGCAAAAACGGAAACAGCGCCATAAAGAAGCTAAATGCGATAGCACTTGCCCTGGTAGAAAAGGTTCCTTTTATAATTCCGCCGGAATAAATTTCCCAAAGATCGTAAAGCGATAAACCATCAAAGCCGGGCAAAATCATTCCTTTGGTTTTATTTTCCCACCAATTTGAAAATTGCTCTATTTTAGATAGAAGGGCTTTTTTGGGCGCCATACATTATATTGCTTTTAGACTGAGGTCTAAATTATAAACAGAGTGAGTTAAAGCCCCACTGGAAATATAATCTACACCACATTCTGCATATTTCCTAGCGGTATCAAGGGTAATTCCTCCGCTAGATTCAGTTAAGCATTTACCGTTAATAAGTTTTACCGCCTGCCGGGTATCTTCATAATTAAAGTTATCTATTAAAATACGATAAACACCTTCACTTTCCAGAATTTCCTCAATTTCCTTTAAATTTCTAGCCTCAACAATAATTTTAAGATCAAGTTGGTTGGCTTTAAGGTAATCTTTGGTTTTATTGATAGCTTTGGTAATTCCGCCGGCAAAATCTATATGATTGTCTTTAAGCATAACCATATCATATAAAGCGAATCTATGGTTTTCTCCTCCTCCAATTTTTACCGCCCACTTCTCTAAAGCTCTAATCCCGGGTGTGGTTTTCCTGGTATCTAAAATTTTGGTGTTAGTACCTTCTAATTTTCGAACAAAAGTGTTGGTTTTAGTTGCAATGGCGCTCATTCTTTGCATTGCATTTAAGACCAACCTTTCAGCTTTTAATATAGATTGCGAACTGCCTTCAACATAAAAAGCGATATCTCCCCTTTCTATTGCTTTCCCATCTTTAATTAAAACTTCAATTTTTAAATTTGGATCTACATATTCAAAAACCTGTAAGGCAAAATCCACACCGGCTAAAATGCCTTTATCCTTTACCAGGAGTTTAGCTTTCCCTTTCGCTTCAGCAGGAATACAAGCTAGCGAACTATGGTCACCACTCCCAACATCTTCTCGAATGGCGTTTTCTATAATAAGATCTATTTCTTTTTCAAATTGTGCTTTTGAGATCATTTGCAATACTTATTTTTGTAAATGTAGCAAAGTCTGCGTAAAATCTACCGAATGACCATAAAATTACTCTGTATAGGAAAGACCGATAACCGGGAGCTAAAACAACTTATTGAGGTCTATAAAAACCGGCTTCAGTTTTATAATAAATTTGAAATTGATATTATTCCAGACCTTAAAAAGACGAAAAGCCTGGATGAAAATCAGCAAAAAGAAAAAGAAGGCGAATTGATCCTTGCTAAAGTTCAGAATTCAGATTTCCTGGTACTTTTAGATGAAAACGGAAAAGAGTTTTCTTCAGAAAAATTTTCAGCATACATTCAAAAAAGATTAAACAGTGGGCTAAAACAACTTATTTTTGTAATTGGTGGACCTTACGGATTTTCGGAAGCAGTTTACCAAAGAGCCGATTCTAAAGTGGCACTCTCACAAATGACTTTCTCTCACCAAATGGTGAGACTTTTCTTTACTGAGCAGCTTTACCGCGCTTTTACAATTTTAAAAAACGAACCCTACCACCACCGATAAAACATAAGCTATGGAACTTGTATTCGCCACTCACAATAAGAACAAACTAATTGAAATAAAGGCGCTTTTGCCGCATTACATCAAACTTTTATCATTAGATGATATTGGTTGCGATGAGGAAATTCCGGAAACTGCAGACACTATAGAAGGTAATGCTATTTTAAAAGCCGAGCACGTTAGGCATCGTTACGGTTATGATTGTTTTGCCGATGACACCGGTTTAGAAGTAGAGGCCTTAAATGGTGAGCCCGGGGTTTTATCTGCTCGCTATGCCGGCGACGAGAAAAATGATAATTCTAATGTCACTAAATTACTAAAGAACTTAGAAGGCAAAGAAAATAGAAATGCACAGTTTAAAACGGCCATCGCTCTAAACTTAAACGACAATCAAAATCTTTTTACGGGAATTTGCAAAGGAAAAATTATAAAGGAAAAACGTGGCGATCAGGGATTTGGTTACGATCCAATATTTGTTCCGGAAGGTTACAAAGAAACATTTGCTGAAATGAGCTTGAGCGAAAAATCTGAAATTAGCCATCGCGGAATAGCCTTTAAAGAGCTAATCGCCTATCTTTCAAAATAAAGGAAGTAGATAGGCATATATTGCTATCTAAGCCGTACCTTTGCCGCTTATTTAATTTTTTATATGAACAAATTTGAACAATTAGGTTTAAACCCTTCTATTCTTAAAGCAGTCGAAGAAATGGGTTTTACAAGCCCGAGTGAGATACAGGAAAAAGCGATTCCTGTTTTACTAAATGAAGATACCGATATGGTGGCATTAGCCCAAACCGGTACAGGAAAGACAGCTGCTTTTGGATTCCCGCTTATCCAGAAAATAAACGTAAGTAAAAAACATACCCAGGCATTAATTCTTTCACCAACACGTGAACTTTGCCTGCAAATTACCAATGAATTAAAGAATTACTCAAAATTCGAAAAAGGTCTTAATCCTGTTGCTATTTATGGTGGCGCAAGCATTACAGACCAGGCCAGACAAATTGAAAGAGGAGCGCAAATTATCGTCGCTACTCCAGGACGTATGCAGGATATGATTAATCGTAACCTGGTAGATATTTCTAAAATAGAATATTGTGTTTTAGATGAAGCAGATGAGATGCTAAATATGGGCTTCTTTGAAGACATTAAAGCAATTCTTTCTCATACCCCAAAAGAAAAGCATACCTGGTTATTTTCTGCAACTATGCCTAAAGAGGTTGCAACCATCGCCAAGAAATTTATGCGTACTCCTATAGAAATTACTGTAGGATCTAAAAACCAGGGAACTTCTAATGTTTCTCACGAATATTATCTTGTTAATTCGAGACAACGTTACGAAGCTTTAAAAAGACTGGCAGATGCCAATCCAGATATCTTTTCGGTAATTTTTTGCCGAACAAAAAGAGATACTCAAAAAGTAGCTGAAAAACTTATTGAAGACGGTTATAGCGCCGCAGCTTTGCACGGGGATCTTAGCCAGAACCAAAGAGATTTGGTGATGAAAAGCTTTAGAAGCAAGCAAATTCAAATGTTAGTGGCAACAGATGTTGCTGCACGTGGAATTGACGTAGATGATATTACACACGTAATCAACTACCAGCTACCCGATGAAATTGAAACTTATACTCACCGTAGTGGCCGTACCGGTCGTGCAGGAAAGAGTGGAGTTTCTATGGTAATTGTTACCAAAAGTGAAATGCGTAAAATTAAAAGTATTGAGCGCATTATTCAGCAAAAATTTGAGCAAAAAGATATTCCAGACGGAATGGAAATTTGCCGCGTACAGCTGTTTCACTTAGCAAATGATATAAAGGAAACAAAGATTAATCACGAGATAGATGCTTATTTACCAAGCATCAACGAAGTTTTAGAAGATTTTACCAAAGAAGAGCTTATTAAAAAGTTCTTTTCTGTAGAATTTACTCGTTTCTTCAATTATTACAAAAATTCTGAAGGTTTAAGTTCTCCCTCAGCTCCTGCAGATGGAGGTGGTTCTGGAGACTCTACGCGTTACTTTATAAATGTTGGCGCTAAAGATGATTTTGACTGGATGAGCCTAAAAGACTTCCTTAAGGCTACTTTAGATCTTGGACGTGACGATGTTTATAAAGTTGATGTTAAGGACAGCTTCTCTTTCTTTAATACCGATGCTAAAAATACCGAAACTGTTCTAAGTACTTTCAAAGACTTTAAACACCAGGGTAGATTTATTAATGTTGAAGAAACTACTGATACCGGCGGACGTGGAAAACGCGGCGGCGGTGGCGGCGGAGGCCGAAAAGGTGGAAAGTTCAACAAAGGCGGCAAAAAACCTGATTTTAAAGGTGGTGGTCGCAGACGCTCAGACGATTTTAAAGGCGGTTCTGGAAAAGGAAAAAAATCCGGAAACCGAAGCAAAAACATTGAGAGCTCTATTAAAAGAAGACGCAACAAAAATTAAAATTACATCTGGCGCCTAAATTTTAAAGTATGGCATTATTTTTTATAAGTATTTTATAATTTAGGCGCCAATTGTTATGAAAAAATTCCTTTTTACCTTTTTACTACTTTTTTTAGCTTTTCAGGCATTTTCACAGGATGTTGTATCGGGAACCGTTATGAACGCTGCCGACGATAAACCTATTGAGAAAGTTCATATTGTGAACCTCAACCAGGTTAAAGGCGCCGTTAGTGAAGAAGATGGAAGTTTTAAATTACAGGCCACCGTTAACGATACGCTATATTTCTCTTACCTTGGTTTTAGACCTATAAAAGTTAGAGTAACAAACGACTGGCTTAAGTATGGAAGTGTAAAAGTAAAAATGACCGAGTTAGGAATTGCTTTGGAAGAAGTGGTTTTAAAACCGGTTACTCTTACCGGATATTTAGAGATCGATGCAAGGAATATTCCTATTTATGAGAATAATCGCTATAGTATCTCAGGTTTAAATGCCGGTTACGAAGGTGGAGATAATTCTGCCAGTGCGGTTTCCCGAACTTTGGGAGCAATCTTTAACCCCGCCGATTTGATGCATAATATTTTCGGAAAAAAACCGCAACAGATGCGGAAATTAAGGCAGATGAAAGAAGACGATGAGATTAGAAACCTGCTTAGAAATAAATTTGACCGGGAAACATTAATCGCCTTATTACCATTAAATGAAGTAGAACTTAATGAAATCCTGCAGCGATGCAGTTACTCTAAAGATTTCTTAAGATCGGCCAACGATCTACAAATTCTTGATGCTTTGAGTGGATGTTATGAAGAATACCGGGTTTTACAACGAAATTAAACCTTCACTTTATTCTCCATTCTGGTTTTTAAATTAATCAGTCCTTTTTCAATATCCTGACCCAATAATTTATCTGGGCTATAAAAAAGACTCATTACCGAAAGCGGAAAAGGTAAATTCCCTCTTATCCCCCAAACAACTTTAGACTTGCCGGGTTCCAATTCTTTAGCGGCAAAATAAGTAAGCATACTCACTTTTACCGGTTTTACAAAAAGCACCCGTGTTTCAAAAACTCTTGGATGTTTTACCTTTATAATCTTTTGAGTGCCTTCCCCTATTTCCTTATTCTCTCCTTTCCAATAAATAGCGGCGCCAAGCTTACCATCTTCTCCTTTATGCTTTAAAACGGTCTTGGGATATTTTGAAAACCAGGGCACCCAAAGCGGATGTTTTCTTAATTGCCTCACATAGCTAAATACAACATCGCGAGGAGTATTAATCACCATCGTTCGGCTAATATCATATCTTTTCTTAGCCCAGGCATGTAGAAAAGCAATAAATGTAATAAATGCAATAAGTAGGTAAAAAAAGAGGGTCATTGGAGCAAATTATTCAACTAATTTAAGGATTTTCTGAATTGTATTGTGTTATTATTGAATCAGAATTTTTAATACATTTTTTTAGCCACTCATATTTAAGATTTTCCTTTTCATCTTCAGAAAGTTCCCAGCCAATTTCACTGCTTTTTAATTCCGAAGTAATGTGCTGTAAAATAATAGCTGCTGAAACTGAAATATTGAGACTTTCAGTAAAACCAAACATGGGAATTTGAATTCTACAGTCGGCTTGATCCAGGATTTCCTCGCTTAATCCATCTTTTTCAGTTCCGAAGAAAATAGCTGAAGGTTTTTCAATATTAAAATCCTTAAGTTCTGTACTATCTCCATAAGGCGTAGTAGCCACAATTTGATAGCCTTTCGCTTTTAATTCTTTAATGCATTCTTTTGAAGTAGCATAACGATTTACATCTACCCATTTTTGGGCTCCCATCGCAATCTCCCTATCTATTCGTTTAGGTTTGCGCTCCTCTATCACGTGAATGTTCTGAATCCCAAAAACCTCGCAACTTCTAATTACAGCACTGGTATTATGCAGCTGATAAACGTCTTGAGTTGCCACGGTAAAATGATTGGTTCGCTGCGCGATCACCTTATCAAACAAAGCGATACGCCTTGGAGTGAGAAAGGTTTCAAGATGAGCCAAAAGCTTGTTTTTTTGCATAGGCTAAAATTAAAAAACCCAACACGAAGTCGGGCTTTTTCAAAAGGAATATTTAAAAAATTTTATCCTCATACAATTTATAAGCTTATAATTCTGATATTTAAATTATTAGTATTCTATATTAAATAGAAAAACCCGGCCTCATCGAGACCGGGTTTTTAATTACAATACGGTAAAAATTAAATTCTAAGAATTAGAACCAACATTTCCCTGGGCTACAAGAGTTCCAAGATCATCTGCGCTCAAATGCACATTTATATAACCGTCATATTCCAGAAGGCCGTTATAATCTATCATATCTCCATCTTCTCCGTTAAACTTAGTAACGTTGGTAGCGCTCATTCCGGTAGCGCCGTTAACTGAATTTAGAGTGATCGCGATATCTCCAGGAGCATCTGCAACAGAGCCTACGTGAATATGTGCCGGGTGCATTCCATCAGCCGGAGTTCCGTCTAACATAATAGTCACCAAAGTTTCACCGTTTACACGTTCTTCAAACATTGCAGTTCCCATAATGCCATCAACATCTACACTTCCAAGATCATAAGAAGCTGATTCTCCGGTTAATTCATTCTGCCCGATATCTCCCTGGGCTACAAGAGTTCCTAAATCATCTGCACTTAGGTGAACGTTTACATAACCGTCATAATTTAAAACATCTTCGTAACCAAATTCGGTATCATCATCAAGCATAGCTACGTGAGTCATACTCATTCCGGTTGCTCCATTTACTGGATTAAAAGTAAAGGCAATATCTCCAGGACCTTCAGCAGCTGTTCCCATATGAATATGAGCCGGATGCATTCCATCTGCCGGAGTTCCGTCTAACATAATAGTGGCCAAAGCTTCCCCACTCATTCTTTCTTCAAAAATTACAGAACCACTGATTCCTTCTACAGCTTTCTCACCTAATTCGTAAGTTTTGCTTTCACCGGTTAGTTCATTTGCTCCAATATCTCCCTGAGCAACCACAGTTCCTAACTCTTCAGCACTTAGGTGAACATTAACATAACCGTCATAATTTAGTACTTCTTCGTAACCAAATTCGGTATCATCGTCTAACATTTCTACCTGAGTCATACTCATTCCGGTTGCTCCATTTACCGGGTTAAAAGTAAAAGCAATATCTCCAGGACCTTCTACAAATGATCCCATATGAATATGTGCAGGGTGCATTCCATCTTCCGGAGTTCCATCTAACATAATAGTTGCAAGAGCAGCACCACTCATTCTTTCTTCAAACATCACAGTTCCGCTAATTCCTTCTACAGCTCTTTCATCAAGCTCATAGGTTTTGCTTTCCCCGGTAAGTTCGTTAGCGCCTATATCATTTTGAGCTACAAGAGTTCCAAGCTCATCTGCACTTAGGTGTACGTTTACATAACCATCATAGCTAAGTACATCGTTATACATAAATGCGGTACCATCGTTTAATGCAGCAACATTGGTTTTACTCATTCCTGTTGCTCCGTTAACCGGCGTAAAGGTAAAGGCTATATCTCCTGGAGACTCAGCTACAGATCCCATATGAATATGTGCCGGATGTTCACCATCCTCTGGAGTTCCATCTAGCATAATAGTTGCCAGGGCTTCCCCGTTTACTCTTTCCTGAAACATCACATTTCCAGAAATTCCTTCTACAGCTTTTTCTTCAAGCATATAGTTTTTAGATTCTCCGGTAAGCTCATTTTCTCCGATATCTCCCTGAGCTACTAAAGTACCAAGATCGTCTGCACTTAAATGCACATTGATATACCCGTCAAAATTAATTGCTTCGGTATATGTAATATTTGTTCCATCGTCTAAAGTGGAAAAAGTAGTAGTACTCATCCCGGTAGCTCCATCTATAGGTTCAAAAGAAACCGCAATATCACCACCTTCGGCAGCGGTATTATAATGAATATGTGCCGGGTGCATGCCTCCATCTGGAGTTCCGTCTAATTCAATTTCAACAGTAGTACTGTTATCTTCATTTTCCATAAATGTAGCGGTTCCTGATATTGAAGGATCGGCAACCGAGTAAAGTTCAAAGCTTTTTGTTTCACCTTGAAAATCATCACCATCCCCATCGGGATCTACTGCATCATCGTCGCCACTGCAGCTCATAAACATAAATGGAAGTGCTATAAACATAGCGAGTAAGAATTTCTTCATAAGTTTTAAATTTTTAGTTATTAGTAAATTTAGAGTCTGGAAAACAGGTTTTAATTTTGCTTCCAATACTCAATCTACTTATAGATACGAGGGCATGAACTTGTAACGGATGTTAAGCTTTCTAAAAAGGAGTCATAAAGAATGTTAAATGAATTATATGCTTAATATTAAGATATGAAATAGTTTAAAACTAAAAAAGCCCGACTTATTGCCGGGCTTTTTAATTAAGAAATATTATTAGAGATTACTCCGCTGAAGCGTTAGCTCCCATATTTCCTTGTGCAGCTAGAACGTCTAGTTCTTCAGCACTTTTGTGTACATTAATGTAACCATCATAAGCTAGCAATTCTGTATAAGTAATTGCTTCTCCTTCTGCATCATCAGAACCATCGGTCATACTAACATTGGTCATACTCATACCAGTAGCTCCATTTACAGGAGTAAAAGTAATTGCGATAGCTCCGGGAGCATCGTCTATAGATCCCATATGGATATGAGCTGGGTGTTCCCCTCCTTCTTCAGTTCCTTCAAGATCTAAGGTTACTAGAGTTTCGCCGTTTTCACGTTCTTCGAAAATAGCTACACCACTTACACCAGGAATATCTCTTTCCTCAAGATCGTAACTTACAGACTCACCGGTAAGTTCATTTTCACCGATATCGGTTTGGGCTACAATAGTACCTAACTCATCCGCACTTAGGTGAACATTGATATACCCATCATAGGCAACCAGTTCTTCATAAGTAATATCGGCACCACCATCTAAAGCCGAAACTTCGGTAGTACTCATCCCTGTCGCTCCATCTATAGGAGTAAAAGTAACAGCAATTTCTCCAGTTTCAGCAGCAGTTCCCATATGAATATGAGCTGGGTGCATTCCACCGTCTGAAGTACCTTCAAGATCAAATTCTACGGTAGCGCTTCCATCTTCATTTTCCATAAAGGTAACAGTCCCGCTAACGCCAGAGTCACTCATTTCATTAAGTGTGTACTCTTTTGTTTCTCCTTCAAAATCTGGAGTGTCTACGCCATCATCGTCACTATCACAACTTGTGAATCCTGCGACCATCATTAAAGCAAATGCTAATTTTTTCATTTCAAATTTTAATTTTTAGGTTATTAATCATTCTCTTTAGAGATACGAATAACAGTAAATGGTTGCGTCATATTTTATGTGTTTTGAATATTTTAACTTGCTATTATAGATACACTTTTGAATTTCAGCTAGATAGACATAAAGGTTTAACATTTTTAATTATTTGAGATTAACATTACCTTACCATCTTCAAAAATTAATCGCACTATGCAGAAGAAAATCGTTGTATTAACCGGTGCCGGGGTGAGTGCTGAAAGTGGAATCAAAACCTTTCGGGATGCCGATGGCCTTTGGGAAGGCCACGATGTTATGGATATTGCTTCGCCTATTGGCTGGAAAAAGGATCAAAAAAGGGTTTTAGAGTTTTATAATCAACGCCGCCGGCAATTATTAACGGTAGACCCTAATGCTGCGCATACCGCTTTGGCTGAACTTGAAAAAGAATTTGATGTAGAAATAATTACCCAAAATATAGATGATCTTCACGAAAGGGCCGGCAGTACAAAGGTTACTCATTTGCACGGCGAACTATTGAAAGCCAGAAGCACTTTTAATGAAAATCTTGTGCTAGATTGGAAACAAGATATAAAACCCGGAGATTTCTGCGAATTTAATTACCAACTTAGACCACACGTTGTTTGGTTTGGGGAAGCTGTGCCTATGTTTGAAAAAGCTATGGAAATTGTTGCCGAAGCAGAAATACTTATGATTATTGGAACCTCTATGCAGGTATATCCGGCAGCCGGCCTGGTAGATTTTGCGCCCGAAGGAATTCCCGTTTATTTTATAGACCCGAAACCTAATATTCAGGAGAAAGGAAATCTGCATATTATTGCTGAAAAAGCTTCCATTGGCGTTCCTCAGCTGGTACAGGAATTAATAAATTCAGCATAAAAATTTCAAAGTAATAGGAGAAAAAGAAATGCCGTTGCGGTTTTAAAGATTACTTGGAAGCAGTATCTTTACAGCTTTTAATTTCTAAATCAAACAAATGACACCGCTAACCGCCATCTCTCCCATAGACGGAAGATACCATTCTAAAACCAAACAACTTGCCACTTATTTTAGCGAAGAAGCCTTAATAAGATACCGGGTGAAGGTTGAAGTTGAGTATTTTATTGCTCTTTGTGAATTACCCTTACCACAGCTTAAAGATATTGATCATTCGGTTTTTAGTGATTTACGTGCTATTTATAAGAATTTTACAAGTGTAGACGCGCAGGCGGTAAAAGAGATTGAAAAAACCACCAATCACGATGTAAAGGCGGTAGAATACCTGCTGAAAAATAAATTTGATGAATTAGGACTTGAAGAATCTAAAGAATTTATCCATTTCGGACTTACTTCCCAGGATATAAATAATACTGCGGTTCCTTTAAGCTTAAAAGATGCTATTGAAGCCGAATATTTACCGGAAATTGAGGAAATTATAGCCAAGCTTACACAGCTTTCTCAAGATTGGGCTAATGTTCCACTATTGGCAAGAACTCATGGACAGCCTGCTTCCCCTACCCGACTGGGAAAAGAAATAGAAGTTTTTATTACCCGTTTGGAATCACAACTGGATCTTTTAAATAAAGTGCCGCACGCTGCTAAATTTGGCGGTGCAACCGGAAATTTTAATGCTCACAAGATCGCATATCCAAATATAGACTGGAAGGAATTCGGGACTAATTTTGTTCAGGAAAAATTGGGATTACACCATTCTTTCCCAACCACGCAAATTGAGCATTATGACCATATGGCCGCTTTGTTTGATACTTTAAAAAGAATCAACAATATTCTAATAGATCTGGATCGTGATATCTGGACCTATGTTTCTATGGATTATTTTAAGCAGAAAATTAAAAAGGGCGAAATAGGCTCTTCTGCAATGCCACATAAAGTGAATCCTATAGATTTTGAAAATAGTGAAGGAAATTTAGGAATAGCTAATGCTATTTTTGAGCACCTATCTGCTAAACTTCCTATTAGTAGATTGCAGCGAGATCTTACCGATAGTACAGTTTTAAGGAATATTGGCGTACCTATGGGCCACACCAGCATCGCTTTTAAAAGTACGCTTAAGGGTCTTGGTAAATTATTGCTGAATGAAGAAAAACTAAATGCTGATCTTGAAGCTAACTGGGCGGTTGTAGCTGAAGCTATTCAAACTATTTTACGCCGCGAAGGATTTAAAAATCCATATGAAACGCTTAAAGGTCTTACCAGAACCAACGAAAAGATCAATAAAAAGAGTATCGCCGATTTTATTGAAACATTAGAGGTTTCTGAAGCGGTAAAAGAAGAACTTAAAAAAATAACCCCGCAAAATTATACGGGGATATAAATTAAAAAGAGGTTGTTTGAGAATTTTTCACGTCACCCTGAACTCGTTTCAGGGTCTAATACTAATGAACTTAGAATCTGAAACAAGTTCAGATTGACGATTCTTTTCAAACAACCTCTTCAATAAATACAACTAAAAAACTACTCTCCTATTTCGGCATTAAACATACCGGTAATTCCTTTTAAGCCTTCCACATCTACATCGCCTTTTTCCAGCGATTTCATTAATTCCATTAATTTCTGCGGATTCATATCTTCTCCCAGAACTCTGGCTACTCCAACTCCTTTAGAATCATCATACCCGTACACAATAATTTCATCTATCGCATCTTCATCTCCGGTAAAATAAATTTCGGCTTTGCGATTATTTGAACCGTATTTCATTAAAAGCTGGTACTTTTCGTCCTTTAGAATACTTGATAACTTCGTCTTTTCAGCTTCATATTCCTCCTTATTCTCTTTTACAGGTAGAGCCAAAAGGTTTATTTTCTTCACGCTTTTTAGCGTGGCTCTTTGATTCTCATTCAGTTCTTCAGCATTGGTAAACATACTTGTAGGCACATCTACTGCAATGAACTTATTATCCTGTTGATTTTCTACATAGTATTCCTGTAAACTTGGTTCACTGGCACAAGAAACAAACGCAGTAGCGGCCAATGCTAAACCTAATATTTTTATTGATTTCATTGTTATTGATTTTTAAAGTTATTCTAAGATTTATTTTCTACGTTTTTAAGCTCTTCAGCACCAGGAATTTTTAGGTCTGAAGTTAAACGTGATAGCTGAGAAAGGTCTATTTCACCGGTAATGCTTAAGATTACCGAAATTGGTTCTCCTTCTTTTTCACCTTCCATAAACATAAAGAGCTCGCTTACATAATTATCTCTTTTTCCACTTTTTGAGTAAAAGCGAATGTTCTTACCATCTTCTTTTACCCGCATTAACTGGTCTAAATTATTAGAATTCAAATAAGATTCTACGTCCTTTTGCATCTCACTTCTTACTGATGCGGTAGTACTGGTAAACATTTTAATCTCATCCAGGTTTTCAATAAGCTTAAGGTACTCTCTTGCTTCAGGATTATCGTCGCTTAGGTCTACTTTAGCAAGCATTTTAAACATCTTGCTGGTCATTACCATGGCATCAACATCTTTCATGTTTTCATACTTGGCAAAGGACTGGGCCTGGCTTATCATTGGCAACAAGCCAATAAATACTATTATTGCTATCTTTCTCATGGGTTATTCGGTTTTTATAAATTTATTTTTGGTGTTATTAAATTCTTTTAAGTAAATAAGGTCTTCTTTTCCCTCGTTCATTAATTCGGAAACCATTTTTAGCGCTTCCATACTTTTTTGTAATGCTTCTTCCTTATCCTGAATAGTGCCAAGATCGCTATCACTCATTTCCAAAGGTTTATTTTGAAAAAAGAAAAGTCCAACTACTAAGATCACACTTGCTGCAATAGCCGTCCAGAGATATCTATTATCCTGCTTATTAGAAGGCAATTCAATTTCCTTTTCGTAGCTTTTCTTAGTCTCATTTTCAGAGAAACCAAAAATAAGCTGATAAGGTTTTAAGCTATCAGGTACTTCATTTCTCTTAAAGTACTCCCGGAGCTTTTTTTCTTCAGCCAGAGATGTTTCCCCAGCCTCATATTTTTCCAGTAAATCTTTAATTTTTTGCAATTCCATAATTATGCTTTTTCGTTAAGCTCTCTCGTATTTTTTTTCTCGCTCTAGATAAGGCTACCCTTACCGCAGTACTTTTCATGTTGGTAATTTTCATAATTTCTTCAAATTCCAACTGCTCAATATCACGAAGCTGAAAAACGATTTTTTGTTGTTCTGGTAATTCAGATACAATTCCATTTATCCACTTCAATTCATCTTTAAGCTCTAATCCTCTTTCAGGAGAGATTGAGTTATTTTCATAATTTTGATGAACTATTCTTAAATTATTATTCTTTTTCGCTTTTAATTCATCCAAACAGTAATTTTTTGTTACCGTCATTGCAAAAGCTTCGAGATTGGTATAATCCTTGAGCTTATGCTTCTGATTCCACAATTTTAGGATCACATCCTGGGTAGCATCTTCTGCCGCTTCTTTTGAAACAAGCAGTCGTAACGCAAGCCGGTACATTTTATCTTTTACCGGGTTTATTATGTCCAGGAAGCCCTGTTGTTTCATTTATGCTTGGTTTAATAGCCTTCTTACCTTTTAAACGATTAGCGGTAATATTTGTTACAATAGGATTTTGATTTTAATTTATTGTGGGTATTTTTAGCAATCTAAAACAAACTTAACATTTATGAAGATTAATAAACTAATTTTACTTTTATTCTTATCTGCGGGGATTTTGAGCTCCTGTTCTAAAGACGATGACGACGAACGTTTCCCGGTAGTAACAGGTGGAGAGAAACCTGGGGAAACCCCTAATTTAGAAATTGAGAATTATTTATATGATGCGATGAGCATCTATTATGTATACGAAGCAGATGTTCCTGAGCTAGGAGAAAACTATTTTGATTCAGAATCAGATAAAAATGAATGGTTAGCCAGCTTCGACTCGCCCGAAGATCTTTTTAGAAATGGTTTAAAAGTACCCGAACCTAAAGATCGCTTTAGTTTTATTGTAGACGATTACACTATTTTAGAAAACAGCCAAAGCGGAATTAGCACCACAACCGGTATGGATTATGGTTTGGTAAGGATTGGGAACAATGGTGTGTTGGCCTATGTGCGCTATGTAATTCCCGGAAGTCCTGCAGATGAAGCAGGCGTAACCCGCGGTGTACTTTTTACCGATATTGATGGGGAAACAATGACCCTTGATAATTACCAATCTCTTTTAGGAAGGGATGGCTACGAAATTACAGTAGCTCAAATTAATAATGAGACAAACACAATTAGTAATACCGATGAAACTATCGCATTAACAAGGGAACAGCTTACCGAGAACCCGGTATTAGTTACTAAAACCCTGGATGTTGATGGAATAAATGTTGGATACATCATGTACAACAGTTTTACCGCAGATTTTGATGATGAACTAAACGCAGCATTTGGAGAATTAAAAGCTGAAGGTGTAGACGAGTTAGTTTTAGATCTTAGGTATAATGGCGGTGGTTCTGTAGAAAGTGCGGTAGACCTTTCCAGTATGATTACCGGGCAGTTTAATGGTGAAATATTCTCTAAACAAACCTGGAACGATCTTTTACAAAGTCAGTTCTCACAAGACGAATTGGTGGACAGGTTTAATGATAAAATTAGAACCGAAGAAATGATCAATAGTCTTGGTCTTAGCAAAGTTTATATTATAGGTACAGGTTCTACTGCATCAGCCAGTGAATTGGTGATGAACGGTCTTGCTCCTTATATAGAGGTTGTGCACGTGGGAACTTCTACTGTTGGTAAATTCCAGGCGGCGGCTCCTTTGTATGATTCGCCAAACTTTACAAGACAAAACCGTAATCCTAATCATAAATATGTAATTCAGCCATTGATCTACGAATCTAAAAATGCAGATGAAGACGCATATTATGAGGAAGGTTTAATTCCGGATATTGATGCTGAAGAAGATATTGTAAACCTAATAGAACTGGGCACACCTGAAGAAACTTTACTTGCTGCTGCTCTTGCCGATATTACCGGTAACAGAATGGCAATTCCTGCTATTTCTTACGATTCAAGATTCACTAAAATTGGTGAAAGTGGTGAGACTGATGTTGATTACCAGAGAATGTATGTAGACGAGATTCCTGAACAAATCAAGCAAAAAGCTGCTGAATTGAAGAAATAATTTCAGCAACTTAAAACACAAAAGCCCCGTTCCTTAATTGAAACGGGGCTTTTTTTATGCAAATGCAATTTAACAGAAAAACAATCTTTTTAGTCGTTAAAGTAGAAACCGTTTGGCGCTACACCTACTTCTATATTCTCAAGTAATTCGCCACTTAAGCTATAAATTTCAACAAAACTATTGGAAGAAAAATCTCCACCATCGGCAATATATATTCTATCATCTTCAACTTCAAAACCATACATTATCCCAAAATCAGAATTAGAAGTATATGAAAATAAAGCATCTTCAGGAGCCTCTTCTGCACTTTCCTCCATCATAAATACTGAATTTCCTATGGTATAGTAAATCATTCCGTCTTCAAGAACAAGATTGGCTGCGCTTCCTGCATCCGAATTGATTTCTATTTCATCCAACACCGCACCAGAGATCAGATCTATCTTTTCGAGTTTGGAAGCACTTAAAGCATAAAGCGCTCCGTTTTCAATTTCAATAGAATTCAAGGTTTCTTCGGTTTCAATAGTATTAACTATTTCATTAGAACCGGCATCAATCACTGAAACCGTATTTCCAGCCCCAAATACAGCATTCTGTACATAAATATTTCCGTCTTCTTCTACAATATGCTCGGCAGGAGCATTTAAGACTATAGTTTCTTCAACCTGTAAAGTTTCTAAATCTATTACCGCAACATAATCATCAAATTCGGTAGCATCAGCATTTTCAAAACCGGCCAAATTTGTTACATAAGCTTTCCCGTTTTCAACTGTTCCATATCGGGGAACATTAAGACCGCTATCTACTTTACCAACCAGCTCAAAAGTGTGCCTGTCAACCACCGTAATCAGGTTGGAGCCATTAGAAATAATATAGGCCAGATCATCTTCAAAAAAGATAGATTGCATATACTGTCCCAAATCATCCCCGGCGTTAGCTGCCTTGTAGATTTCCTGTTCTACATTTTCAAGATCATTATTTATAAAAGTAACTGAGCCGCCACCTGAATTTCCTTCATTTAGAACAAAAAAGCCATCAGTGTATGTTCCTTCCGGCTGCGGTTCTGCCGGTTCAACTATATCATCATCACTGCTACACGAATTCAAAAACAAGCCACTTAAAATGGCCATGGTTAAAAATTTACTTATTCTTTTCATTGGTTAGAATTTTAGCAAGGAGCGGAGCAAATAGTCTGATTTTATGAATATTTGCTTCCAGCATCATGCTGGTTAAAAATTAAGGTTTAGATATATATTAAAATTTCTGCCGGGCATCCACCTATCTTCCACGCTTTGATATTCTTCATCAAAAATGTTTAAGATTCGAGTTCCCAGTTTATAAGTATTATTTTTCCCGAAATCATAAGACAGCCCAAGGTTTGAAACCAAATAGGAATCTATATTATAGCGGGAATTATTATCAGACCTGGTAAAAACCTCGCCATTATATAAAAGCTGATAATCCAGGCTTAAGTTTTTAAATGAATAAGTGAATGCACCGGTTGCTTTATGAAAAGGCACATAGATAAGCTGGTAACCGGTATTCATATCTTCTGAAACGGTATAGGCATAAGTACCGGAAGCGCTAATTTGATGATCTTTAGAAAGTCGTTTCTGCCAGCTGGTAAGTATTTCTACTCCATAGGTTTCAACTTTTTCTTCATTTCGAGGTCGCCAGGTTCCATTTTCAGAAGGTAACCAGCGTATCATATCATCAATTTGAATATAATACCCGGTAAGGCTGAAAGTTGAGATCTTGATATTTAAAATGATTTCCCAGTTCTACCTGGTTAGAAGTTTCAGGGTTTAAATTAAGATTTCCAGCGCCTGCCCAATAAAGATCGTTATAAGTAGGAATTCTGAAGTTTCGGGAAACATTCATTTTTAAGCTATAGAAATCTGTAAATTCATAGTTCATTCCTGCGGAAAACAATAACGGACTTTCATAATTATCGGTTGCTTCTTTCCTGATGCCTAATTCATATTGAAATTTCTGAAACGGCTTGTGTTTCATTAAAAGAGCTGCGGAAAAAATGTTTCGGGTATTTTCCTCAATTCCAGAACCCTCGCCATCGGTATAAGTGTTGGTTAAAACGGTATTAAATTCCAGTGTTTTGGAGACTGAATATTTTAGATCATATTTACCGATTAGCGTTTTTGCCTCGCCAAATGAATAATTTTCTGAAGCTATATTCTCATAATAACGATAGTTTTCATCTAAATGTGCAAGTCTTGCCACCGAGATAAAATCTCCAAATTCACTTACCCACTCCATTAAATTCCGGGTATTTAAATCGCGGTATTTTGTACGGGTTTCTGAAGGTCTAATCAGGGAAAAATGCCTTTCGCCATCAAAAACTTCGCTGTAAAACTTCAGGGTATTTTTATCGTTTAAACGGTAAGCCAGCCCTATGTTAAGGTTGTTATTATAGAATTCTCCATTTTCATTAATTCTGTCCTCCACCGGCCATTCGTAATCATTGTCTGAAGAATTTCGCGCCAGCGCCACACTCAAACTCCATTTCTTTCCGGAAGTCTTTATTTTATATCGCGCATCCAGCGTATTAAAACTTCCGTATTGCAAAAAAATATCCTGCTTAGTTTTTCCGCTAAAATCAAGATTGGTGTTTAAATGCACCGTGCCACCAATAGCGCCGGTACCGTAAACTACACTTCCTCCCCCACCGCGCACACTAATATTATCATATCCGGCAGCGTTTAGCGTATTAAAATCGGTTTGGCCGTTAAATTGAGAGTTGATATTGATCCCATTCCATAAAACCGCAGTTTGTGACGCCGTGGTGCCACGAAAAGATGGAGAAGAAACCATCCCCAACCCGTTTTCCTTGAAATAGATATTGGTATTAAAATTTAGTGCTGAAGTAAGCAGCGCTCCATTTTTCTTTAAAATTGAATCGTTTAAAACAGTAACCTGTTGGCCGGTAGAGAAATCTTTCAGCTTGGTATCGGTCAGGAATACTTCGTTCAAAACGTTTATCGTATCGTTTTGAGCAAGTGTTGGCAAGCCACAAAGCAGGCCAAGGAATAAAATATAAAACTGCGTTTTTTTCATCTGCCCCTGACTTTTATCCCGAAAGTCTAAGAATTTATTGGTTATATTCTGGCAGGTCTCCTGGCTCGCGTCTCGTTGTTTACCTTCCCGTTCCAAAAAAGAACAGTGGTTTTTGAAGTGATAACAACAAGCGTCCTATTACAGACTAAGCTTACAGTTGCGGGAACAGCTCAGGCTTTGCGAAGCTTTAAAATAACTTCTTCCTGATTCCCTTTTAATCGGCGTGATAAAATTCACATCCGAACCAAAAATTTCAATGCGAAATTAAACATTTATCTGAGTTGCGACTATAAAATTCGAATTAATCTTACTTTTGAAAACTCCTGTATAGAGGATATTTTTAAAAATTTCGTCAAGCTGAAATTGTTTCAGAGCCTGTCCCTTAATTTTTTCGGGATTTAAAAAAGAGATCAAACTATATTAAGTGAATTTCATATAAACTGATAAGAATGAAAATAAAGATTGTAAAATCCCTAAGTTTCTGCATCCTTTTTCTATTACTTAATGCCTGCAAAAACAATCAAAAGGAGGAAAAAACCACCCCGGAACAATCTGGAAATTCAGTTGAATTAAGCTATGCTAATAACTTTAGCATTGAAGATTTTGGTGATTTCTACCTCCTAACCGTAGAAACCCCCTGGCCAAATGCTGAAAAAGCCTTTACTTATCTCCTTGCGAAAGAAAATGCTGAAATTCCCGGTGATTTGGAGTTCGATCAAAAAGTGCAAATTCCGATAGAAAAAATGGTAGTGACTTCCACTACTCATATTCCGGCTCTGGAAGCTTTAAACGAAGAAAAAAGCCTGATAGGTTTCCCCGGACTCGATTATATTTCTTCGGAAAAAACCAGGAAATTGATCAATTCCGGAAAAATTAAAGAGCTTGGAAAAAATGAAAATATTAATACTGAAGTACTGATAGATCTGGAACCGGATGTAGTGATAGGTTTTGCTATAGATGGCAATAATAAAACCTTTGAAACCATTCAAAAAACAGGAACTCCAGTAATGTATAATGGCGACTGGACAGAGAAAACTCCGCTAGGTAAAGCCGAATGGATCAAATTCTTCGGTGCTTTTTACGATAAATTAGAGAAAGCTGAAGTTATTTTCAATGAAATTGAAACCTCTTATAATGAAGCAAAGGAATTAGCAGAATCTGCTGAAGAGACTCCAAAGGTTTTAAGCGGCGCAATGTATAAAGACCAATGGTATTTGCCTTATGGAAATTCCTGGCAGGCACAATTTATAAAGGATGCAAATGCAAATTACGTTTATGCCGAAACTGAAGGAAATGGAAGTATGGCCCTTTCTTTTGAAAGTGTTCTGGCAAAAGCCCAGGACGCCGAATTTTGGATTAGCGCAGGACAATTCACTTCTTATACCCAACTTCTGGAAGAATCCAACCACTATCAAAAATTTGAAGCCGTACAGCATAGAAAAAGTATATAGTGTAAGCTTAACCAAAGGAGAAACCGGTGGTGTTCTTTATTTCGAGTTAGGCCCACAACGCCCAGATTTAGTGCTTAAAGATCTCGTTTCTATTTTTCATCCTAACTTGCTTCCAGATTATGAAAAGAGGTTTTTTAAAGCTTTAGAAGAATAAATTATAGAGGTTTGAATCTTTTGGAACCTGGGTAAACTATCCCGGGAAACATAGCTTGATTTCAATAAAGGTCCCGGAATAATTAAATCGCGATTATCGAGTAAAATCCCATTATCGTTCTTCTTTAATTTTATCTCCTCATTTTATTTCAGATATTTACACCGAAATAAATAACCGGCCTTGTTGCAGTCCCAGAAATACGTTCTCCCGCTTTTGCTCCTTTTTCTAGGAGTAATTGTTCTTGGGTTCTTAAATATAAGTTTGGGTTCGGTAAATATTCCTTTTAAAGATGTTTTTGCTTCAATTTTTAACCTGGAAGTTTCTAAAGAAACCTGGCGGTATATAATTGTTGAATATCGATTACCAAAGGCAATCACTGCAATAATAACCGGCTCCGGACTTGCCATTAGTGGATTATTAATGCAAACCCTTTTTCGAAATCCATTGGCAGGACCTTATGTTTTAGGCTTAAGCAGTGGCGCCAGTTTGGGCGTTGCTATTGTAATAATGGGAGCTTCTGTTTTTGGAGGTGCTTTTGCCGGGATTTTATTATCTAAATGGAGTCTTGTTGTTGCTTCCAGCCTGGGAAGTTTATTGGTTCTCCTTGCCGTAATGCTGGCTTCAATAAGACTTAGAGATACCATGGCTATTTTAATAATCGGGCTGATGTTTGCCAGCTTAACTGCAGCAGTAGTCAGTGTTCTTTCCTACTTTAGTCCCGCAGCGCAATTACAACAATATATTTTCTGGTCCTTTGGAAGTTTAGGCGATCTTTCCTGGAATGAAGTCGGGATACTGGCAATGTTTTGGCTAGTGGGATTGATCCTCGCTATTTCCTGTATAAAAAATCTCGACACCCTACTTCTTGGCGAACAATATGCAAAAAGCCTTGGGGTAAGTATTCAAAGAAACCGACTTATAATAATTATTGCTACCAGCTTACTTGCCGGAAGTATTACCGCTTTTGCCGGCCCCATTGCTTTTGTAGGTTTAGCGGTTCCGCATTTAATAAGACAGGTAATCCCGGTAAACAATCATAGAATTTTGGTTCCTGCCGTTATTTTGGGAGGATCGGCACTAATGCTTATTTGCGATATTGCGGCTCAATTGCCGGGGCAGGAATATACTTTACCTATAAATGCCATAACTTCGTTAATTGGAGCTCCGGTAGTAATTTGGCTATTGGTTCGTAAACGTAAATTTTTATTCTGAAAGTGGATCAAACCGAACAACATAGCATCCTAAAAACTATTAATCTCGACATTGGTTACAGTACTAAAACTGAAAAAACCATTATCGCTGAAGCTATTGATATTGAAGTAAACCAGGGAGAATTAGTTGCGGTTATAGGTGTGAATGGTGTTGGAAAATCTACATTTTTACGCACCTTAAGCGGAGTTCAGGATGCGCTAAAGGGAAAAGTCCTGGTTAAAAATGAACAAATTCAGCAAATCGATTCTTTAGAACTCGCTTCTTTAGTGAGTCTTGTACTTACAGAACAACCCATTTCTAAAAATTTAAGTGTTTTTGAACTGGTGGCTCTTGGCCGGCAACCTTATACCAACTGGATTGGCCGCCTTAGTAAAAACGATCTTCGCCAAATTAAAAAATCCCTGCAAAATGTTGGGATTGAAGATTTGCAAAACAAGAAATGCTACGAGTTAAGCGATGGGCAATTACAAAAAGTATTGATAGCTCGTGCAATTGCGCAAAATACGCCCCTGGTTATCTTAGATGAACCTACCACGCATTTAGACTTGTACCATAAAGCTTATGTACTTAAATTGCTAAAAAAGCTTACCCGAAAAACTAATAAAGCCATTGTTTTCGCTTCCCACGAGATAAATCTTGCTATTCAGCTTTGCGATAAAATTATTCTCATGCAGGATAAAAAGGTTACCACGGGTTCTCCAAAAGAACTCCTGGAATCTGGCGCATTCTCTACTGTTTTCCCTGAAGGTTTAATCATTTTCGATAAAGCTTCAGCTTCCTTTAAAATAAATCCTTAGTTATCTTTTAGAAAATATTTTAAACCAAAAGTAAAGTTGTTAGAATAAAAGTTTTTCAGCGTGTAAAATTCAGCCTGGGCATTAAAATGAAGGTATTTTGAAACCGGCCATACCACATTCCCGCGATAGCGCTGAAACTCATCAGAAAAAGTATCCAGAAAATATCCGGCATCCAGATTAATCTTCCAAAAGTTCTGTTTATTCTCATATTCATAAGCAACACCCATTCCACCATACAAGCGCTCATCTAAGGTCCAGTAAGGATAACCGTCGGGTCTGCTGGAATTCCCGAGCATTCCAGAAAATTCAGAATAAGGTCTGAATTTCGATCTTTTATTCAGCTTAATATCCATAGAAATACTGGTTAAAGCCTGTACATCTTGCACATCGTCACTATAATGATTTCCTTCCAGGTAGAAAACAGCCTGAAATTTCTCTTTAAATTGAAGTTCTTCGTAAATATTTAATTGGGTTTGATAAATATCCAGGGCGTAAGCTGGCCCTGTAATAGCTGGTTTTCTGGATAGTTGAAATGAACTATACAAACTATCTTTAGCAATAGAAGCTGAAGCTTGCAAATGAAGATAAGCCTTCCCGGCATCATTAAACTCCAGGCGCGTGCCAAAACCATAATTAAGCTTTTCTATTCTTTCACGCGATTTAAACCTGTAAATTAAGCCGTATAAATGTTCATCTATATTATTCTCAACTTCCTCCTGAAAAGGAATAGCGTAAGCTTTATACTGGCTCAATCCAAATTGATGCTGATGCAGTTTCTTATCCCGAAGGCCATAAGTAGCTTCTGTACCAAAAGAAGTAGGATCTAACCTATCACTAATAATATTGCTTTCTATTCTAAGAAAATCCCCCTCTGTAATTCTGAGATCTTGCTTTATTTGCGCAGCCACTTCGGGGTAAAAAAGTGAAGGATATTCATTTAAAAACAGCCGTTTTTGTTCAGAATTTAAATAAATAACGTCTTTGTTAAGCTGTGTTCTTAATCTTTCCTTATTTGTTGAATTAGGTAATTTGGAAGCTATTTGCCAGGCAGTAACAATATCGCCCCGGCCCATATAATATTCGGCCATAAATGCCTGAATAGCTTCTTTTTCTTCCGGGTTGTTTTTTTCGGAATAATTCGCGTATAAACGTTCTACTTCTTCATAATTTTTTAGCGCATAAAACCATTGCATCCTTTCTACCAGAGGAAAATCTTGTGCACACGCAGACCATTCCAGTGCTTTTCTAAAACTTCCCTGCCCGGCGTAAGTATAGGCAATTGTGGGAGCTAAACGTTTAAGATCTTTTCTACAGGCTTCAATTTCCAGCAATTCCCTGGCTGCTTTTTTATCGTTATCAGCAATAAGATATTCTATATAAAGCGGAAAATTCTTTTCTTTTAAAAACTGGTATTCCCCAGATTGCAATCGCCAATTATCTACCGATTCTTCCTCAATTTCCTTACTACATTTTGACCATAAAATAGCTTGCTTATACTCCTTTGCATCAGCAAGGATCCAGGAAATGGATAGAAGCGGCAAGCTTAAAATCTTCCCGGCAAGGTTCTATATCCTTTACCAAATTGAAAGCAGCATCGGGATATTTCTCGTTGAGCAGCAATAAATAACTAAACCTATCTTCATCAGATTCGGCATTATTTATTAATCCTAATAATTCATTACGAGTTAATTGAACTTCGGTTCCACTTCCAAAATATGCAATAAAATCTTTTCGAAGCTTTATATTTTCGGGATTTAGGTCTATCTGTCTCAACATCCAGCGTTTCCTGGTTTCCAGGTTAGGATAATCGCTTTGAGTTGTAAATTCTGAAGAAAGTTTTACATATACCGAAGATTTATCTTTGCTATATTTTTGCTCCAATAATGGCCATATTTCATCCTGCCGATTTTCCCATCCCAAATACTGAAATAACTCTAACCAGTTTTCCCGATTGTAATCTTCACTTGATGCAATTTTGGACTTCAATTCAGCAATTTCCTTTCCAATATCACTGTCTTCAAGGTTTTCTGAAGGTTTCACCAAAAGATAAGAATTATAATCCTGCAGTAATGCACTTAGTGATTTTCCCGAATTATCATCTTTAAACTTAGGCAGGCTTAGCTGCTTTTTGGACGTCTGAATATTAAAAAGAAATCCGTCCAGGAATGGAGTTTTGGTATATTTCACCTGATTATTTCGTAAATAATCTCGCATCTCGTTCTGCTTTTCTTCTAGAAACATAAGCAAACCAAAAGTTTTCGCTATTTACTGAATTTTCAGCCTGAGCAGCTACCCGAAAAGTATTTTCGGTTTCTGAGAATTCATAAGTATCTTCTCTCCAGTTTTTAGTGATTTTTGCCGCATCTGAAACCTTTAAAAATCGAATTAACGGAAAGGTTTCTTTTACTTCTTTAATATAATTTCTAAACCGCGGAAGCAAGCCGGGCGAGCCATCTCCTGAAACTCTCCAACCATAACTATTTATATTACGTAAAGCATAATCTCCTGCACTTTCTAAAGGTTCGTCCCCCGGAATTTGGTAAATATCATCGGGATGTATAAAATGCGTCCAGATACCCGTATAAAGATATAAGGATTGCTGATTAAACTCCCGGGTAGAATTCATGGCATATCCACTGCTAATCCTGGGGAAATTAAAAAAGTGGTAATTATAAGGTTCAGGATCAAATTCACGGCCTCCACCCTCTTCAAAATCCCCAAGGTAAATACTGGCGTTATAAACAATACTGGGTATATTTTCTTCTAAAGCTACAAAACCGGTACTATCTATGATATTTGAAGGTGGTACGTAAGAAATTGGTAACCTGCCATAACCGCGGGCCGCCCAGCGTTTTTTAACCGCTTGCAGACTTAACCCCATATAACTTTTATTTGGCCATTCTGTTTGGGTTAGTGAAACGTGGTTATAGCCGTGCAGTTCCACTTCGTGATCAGAATTTTTTAATGATGTCATCAATTTATCTGCACCATTCGCTCCGTTTAAGATTGATCTCTCCCATTCCTGAAAGTTGAATGGCGGGGAAGTATGGTTAGAATAATCGAAGCACACATAAGCCGAATACACAATATCTTCTTCCTCTGCCAGTTTCAACATGTCTTTCCACCAAACATCAGAATAAAAATTCGCCTGACTTATATCCATTTCAGACTGTACCGGTTCCATTTTCGCATCATAAAGCGGAGCTGGAAAATCGTCTAACATAATACTGGAAGCATTGGCTACGGGATAAGGCACCCCTTCTAAACCTTGCAAAATCGCTGCAAAGAATAATCCTCGTTCCTGTTTTTCCGAAAATTGTTCGGTATTAAAAGTAATAACTGAACCAGCTCCAATTTCATTTTTAATAATTAGTGGATAATCTTCTTCTGAAAAAGAGGTTGCGAGAACCTCAACATCTTCCCGAAAATTATTCTGTTCCAAACCATAATGTGTAGTGAGGCTTTTATAATGCTTCCCTTTAAATGCCGGGATAAAGTCTGTGTTAAATAGAAACCCCTGGGCTGTGGTATTTATTTCAAAATTGGCATCATCTTTTACACCGGCTAAAAATCCAAAATTTTTGTTTGTTCCTACGCTAGGAATAAAAATATGACCGCCTTCAGCAACAAAATTTATAAGAAAATTCATCGCCTCCCGGTTTAGCGGAGCGGGGTCATAAAGAACAATAACTTTTACCGAAGCTGCTACTGCCGGCTCCTCATTAAATTTGTCCCGGTTTATTTCACCATAAGGAATTTTAGCATAGTTAAGAGTCTTTCTTATATGGTTACTGTTCTTTACGCTTAACTCATTCCCAGGCTCCAGAATATAAGTAACCAGGGGATTATTGCTCATTTTATCATACAGCACCCTTGGATGATCTTCTGCCACCCCAGAATCTTCCACATCTACGGCGCAACCCGTAAAAACAAGAAGCAACAGAAAAGCAGTATATTTTAATAAATTAATTGGTAATTGTAATTTCATCAAAATAATAGTTCATTAATATTACTGGCCCGCTCCCTATTTTCTATCTGGTAAACCTTTAGATCTTCACTCTCATAATAAAGGTTTACATTTCTATCTTTAGCTTTTAGAAGGTTAATCCTTTCTAGCGCTAAGGCCTGTTGGCTTTTAAATATTTCCTTTTTCGCCACATTGCTTTCCTCTAAATTCTTATAAATAAAAACGAACATAGTTTCAGGTAAAATTACACCTGGATTGCTCTGAAGGTATTGTGGGTTATTCTTATACCTGTGGAATCTCCTGTCTCGCGCTATATAACTGTCATTGAAGTAATCGTAATTATAATAATAATGGCTGTTATTACTAAAGCTGAAGTAAGGCAAAGAATTTACCACGGCATAAGAATAAGGTAGGTTGGCCGATTGGATTTTCGAGTAAGCTTCAAAAACCACATTTTCGGTTTTTTCCGATTCAAAATCTAAGGTAGCCGAAGGTGGAAATGTAAAGATTGCCAATGCCAAAATTACTACGCTACCACTGGTAACTTCTATTATAGTGCTTAGTCTGGTTTGTGTTTTGAAAATGGAGAAAATATTTACGATCACATTGAGTATAATTCCGAAGAAAATAGGAATAAATACACATAGCACCTGGCTTAAAAGATCCAGGTCCAGTAAAACTTCATCTATATGATATAAGGCCAAATAAAACATTGATAAAAATGAGGAAAATAAGGCTGGCAAGCCATTTATGCGGTTTTCTGATATAATTAAAAATAGAGATCAACAGAAAAACGATACCTGCAACCTGGTAATAATATATAAGCTCTTTAAACGGAACTACCAGATTGGGATTATAAGTATAAGCATCAAAAGAAAAGAGATTTGAGAGGATAAATGCTCCAAAATTTTCCTGTTTAATAAATGCTGCTATTCCATAGATCATAGCGATCAAGGCTACAGAAGAAAGATATGCAAAGAGAATTTGACTTACTTGCTTTAAATAAAACCGAAATTTAAAAAAGAACAGAATGAGCAGAAATATTGGAACAATTAAAAGTCCCACAAAAAGATCTAATATTAAAATAGTAGCAAAAAGGATAAAGAACCAGCCAAATATCAATTTTCTATTAAAGCGAAAACTTTGCGGATAAATACTAAAAAACATAGTAGGCACCGCAATAATTAAAGCCGTAAAAACCGACTTATGTTCTGCCAATAGATCTATGTTTATGGGAAGAAAAGAATATAACAAGGCAAAACTCGCACCTGCCAGTATTCCCGGGGCGTGTTTTCTTGAAATTTTAAAAACTACCCAATAAATAATTAGAGAAAGCAAAGCTGATTCCAGAAGCCCAAAAGATTGTAAAGCTTGTGCATTCGTGATATGGGTTAATTTTGCATAGAGGTTTATAAGTAAATAATCTCCCATCATTTCCCCTGGATGAAGAAACCAGTTTTTTAATGATAATCCGTTAATCAAATTCAGCTTTGTGAACCAACTGTAGGAAAGTGTATAAACATCTTCCTTAAATAAGGAACTCCGGGAAATATAAGTCATTACCGGCAGCAAAAATCCTATAGCCAATTGCCAGTTTTTATGATATCTGGATAATCCCTGTTCTCTATGTTTGTATTTAGGTTTAATAATATTATCCCTATCCAGAAAATTCTCCCTTTTCTCAAGTTTTATTACTGCATATAAAATAGTACGCGTATAAATCTTTTGTAATTGATTTTTTATTGATCTTGTATAGTTAAGATTCATAAAGGTTAGGGTAATAAGCCCAATTACAATACTTATTATAACAAATAGATCAAATGTCCTGGTGAGCACTAAAATAAAGCCACCTAAGAGCACTGCTCCCAGAATTAGTGTAATGGTAGGGATTAAGAAGTTTAGTGCTGTTTGGGCAGAAACTCGGGCAGAGATTATTCTATGTATTAATAAAATCAATACAAAAAACAGTATTATCCTAAAAGGTCCGGTAAGTAGGTAGGGCTCTAAAAACATATAAAATTTCAGTTTTTATCAGGAATACTTTGCAAATCTATTTTCCCAATAAAATATGTCCAGGGGTTTTCTTTTAATCTCTGCTTTATAGCTTTTTTCAGTTTCTGGGTATCGGCATATTCAATTAAAATTACAGGAACTTCATAATCTCTATTAGCTTTTTCAAGTTCTTGCAACAGCTGAAAAAATACTTCTTCCTCACGTAATTGATATTTATTTTTCTCGAAATTATAGTCGGTTGCTATACTTTCTTTGGCAACGGAATTTATATAGGGATGGGTATCTTCAATTATTGAAACCCCTGCATTTTGCATTAAATAAATCTCTGGAAAAACAATATGAATAGTTTGTAAAAAGTCTAAAAGAGCTTCCTTTTTTTCTGGAGTTGGTCCAAAAACGGTATAGTTATCTATATTATCCAGGAACATCCCGTCAAGGCCTTTTTTCATATTAAACTGGAAGATATTCATAAGAGATTCCCTGGTTTCTTCATTTTCAATATCCAGAATATGACTATTCCATAGCTCATTCTTTCCCAGGGTGAAATCTTTTACCTGCGGAAAATGAGCTGCAGATTCATTGACTTCGCCTAAACTTATATAACCTATAACGGTGTTATTCTGCTGCTTTAAAATCTCGATATCTTCACTATCAAAATGAGCGCTTTCAAGAACTACTATTTCATAACCGGAAACATCTTTAGGATAAAAATCACCATAAGTAAAAAGCACCTGCTTTTCTTTAGTAAGTTCCTGGGCAACTGCCTGTGCAGTACTTAAACAAATTGCGCCTGCTATCATAAGAATTTTAATAAGATGCATAATAGTAATAATCCAGATTTTTAAAGAAATTGTATGTTTCTCTAGTAGTAAATAGCATAAAGACCAGGGAACCTAAGAGCATTCCTATTACGCTATATTCATAAGAAATCCATCTACTTAGCAGGATCCCAACAATTATATTAACTAAAAAGGCAATAATTATGGCCACCAGTGGCTTTCTATGTTGCCCTAACGTATACAGGTATAACACGTTAAGCATTCCAAGGCTTAAAAATAAATAGCCTATACTTCCTAAAACGCATACCCTAATACTTAAATCGCTTAGACTTTCATCAAAACCTGACGAATAGCCCCAGGGCTGGGTAATTAAAAAATATAAAAATACAGCTATGCCCAGTGCACTAACCGCAAATAGACGCAGATGTTTGAAATACATCTTTTTCATTTTGTCATTAAAACTTTGAAACTGGGAGTATTTTGTATCTAATTGATGAAAATCCATATGACGTATATACGAATGAATTGCATATTCCATAACCCCTCCAAGAAGAAAGAAAATTAAAATTGCCAGGTCCATTCCTATCTCATAATCTTTTTCATAATAGATCACATAAGGAATATCCCGATTTAAAGTAGAAGACCAGGCTACCAATCTATCCATAAAAACAAACACAAACAGGAATGCCCCGTAGAAGAAATAATTGAAATTTCTATATAACGAAAGCATTACCTTAGGTTTCTTCTTTACAGCTTTATGTTCTTGAAGTTTATATTTAAAGAAGAAGTAAATATATACTACGGAGATTAAAGAAGCGGTAAGAATACCAATCCAGTGCACAAAATAAGGATGCATTGGAGTATACCAATGCAACGATAGCGCTACTACGGTTCCTATAAAGACACTTAAAGAGAGCATCCATCTTTGTTTAACCGCGTACAATGGTGCTAATACAAGGAGTAAGAAACCAATAAACAATGCATATAAAAACGTAATTATGACGAAAAGAAAGGTGTAAAGAGGAATCACCAAATTCACCAAAAGCGAGAAAATAAAGAAACCTACGATAGCAAGAACCCCATTTATGATAATCTTTTTTGTGGAATAACTCGCCATATGGTAATCCTTGTTGTACCAGTAGTAAGAAACCTGTTTACCAATAACCTGAACAAAGCCTCCACTTAAAATAAACCCAAAGATTACCCCCAACACCACCGCTGTTGATTGTAGATTATTAAACTTTGAATAGGTCCAAAGGGAAAATCCAAACATAATAATGGAAACTACCTGTAGAAAAACGGGAAATAAGTGGATAAGACCAGAACTATAATCTACAATAAATCGCTTGGTGTTTTTTGTAGTAATATAGTCGGTTAGCGCCAGTCTTTTAAAGGTTTTCGCTTCAGCTATACGCTGGTTATTATTCTTAAGGTTTGCCAGGGTAATGGCATCATAAGCTTTGTAAATATATTTTGAAAGCTGGAAAATATCATCAAAACCATAATCCTCTTTAACATCTACGTCCCTAATTCCAAAAGATTCTATGGTAGCAGCTACTACATAAACATTTACGGGTTTTCCGTTACGTTCTTTAACCGCAACCACAAGTTTGGCAATAGCTTTAATTTGATCTTTATTCATTCTCAGGAAAAATCTTTAATCTTAGCTAATTTGGGCTTTGGTTTTTCAGACTTCATCATAGCACTATACACGTCTTCATATTCCCCTATAAATTTATTTAAAGTGAAATTATTCAAAACCTTTTCCCTTGCATTTTTCCCCATTGTTTTTCGCAGCTCCTCGTCCAGAAGCAATTTGGTTACATATCTTCCAATTTCTTCAGCATCCTTTGGTTTACAGGTAAATCCGCAGCTTTCATCAAGTGCCTCTTTAACTCCGCCAACATCGGTAGACACCACCGGAATCCCACAACCCATAGATTCTATAACAGTATACGGGAAACCTTCAGAGATGGATGTTAAAATTGAAATATCTCCCTCCAGAAATATTTCCTGAGGATTATTTTTTGGCCCCATAAACTTAAAATTGTCCTGCAGGCTTAATTCATCTATTAGATCAAGACATTCCTGGGTATATTCCGGTACGGCCTGGTCATCTCCATAAACCATGTACTGGACATTAGGTATAGTCTCTTTCACCACCGCGCAAGATCTTATCATTGTAAGAATATCTTTCAATTCAAATACTCTGGCTAAGGCAACTACGGTTGGAATACCCTTTAAATGAGCCGGTTTTGATCCTGGTTTAAAAACCTCCGGATCTATACCGTTGTATATTATTTTAAATTTTTTGGGATCAGCTCCATACCATCTTTCCCATTTTTGATTAAATGTGGTTACTGAAATAATCACATCAGCCTTATAATAGGCCAAACGAGCAATAGCTTCAGAGAATCGAATAAGTAAACTTTTTAAGAAGTATGGATATTCAGATTTATTAATAGCCAGTAACCTTTCCCTTATAAATACGCCATGTTCAGTTAACATGATCTTTGTGCCGTACTTATAATTAGCAATAAGTGCGGGAATAAGCGGGAAACCACTAAGCGTTAAATGCGCCACATCTACTTTCGGGATATTCACTATGGCAAGTGGAATTAGGAATCTATAAATCCAGCGTAAGCCAATGGTAATATCAATTAAAGAGGCATCAGGGTTACGCTCCCCTATAATAAATTTAGCAAGTGTATCTCTATAGGCCGTCCAAACGTGCCTATTTCTAATGGTTTCTTTGTAATCGTAATCTTCAAAATAAAACCATAACTGATGAAAAATTATATCCAGATCTTCTATGTTCTGGTCTTCACTATAAATAAACTCCAATAGACTTTTAAAAAGTGGAATAAATTTTTGTTCTACCACATCATCTGTAGTCCACTCCTTTTTAGCTACTGTTTTATAATATTCCTCGCCATAGCTAATATAATCGTACGGCTCATCTGGTGTCCAGAGAGGCACCTGTATAACTTCGCTTATATTTTCGCTAAGTTCGTACTTAGATTCTTTTTCAAAAGAAGCGTTTATAGAATATAACTTAAAATCTATATTACTAACCTTATTGCATAAATGATGCGCCCAGGTAGATACGCCACCACCGTTAAAAGGGTAGGTTCCTTCTAAAATAAGCAATACAGAGGGGTTAGGCATTAAAGTTTTTTTGTGGCCAAAAATATACTAAAAATCAAATACTTGACCACTTAAAGCTCAAAATTTCTCAAATACCCTTTACTATTGAAAAATTTCAAATGAATTACCAATTAGGCTAAAAAAATATAGTCTTTAAGATAAAAATTCATCAAATCCAAAAATTATCATTTTCCAATTTCATATACCTTTGTGTGAAATTTGAATATTTAAATGAATTTACTCCGCATTCCCTGCTTTATTCTGTGCTGCTTATTGTTTTCCTGCCAGGAAAATACCGCCCAGGATATGGAAAACACAATAGATTATCGTTATCAAATGCGGAATTTCGTGATTGAAATAAGTGAAACTGCAAAAGCTGAAAATTCAAATTTCCTGGTTATTCCTCAAAATGGAATCGAACTTATATTTCAGAAAAACGAACTTCCTGCAGTAGATTATTTAGACGCAATAGACGCCGTGGGACAGGAAGATCTCTTTTATGGTTATCCCGAATTCAATAAACCTACACCCACTCCAGATAATACTTATTTAAAAAAACACCTGGATTCGGCTAAAAGCAATGGTAAAAAAGTACTGGTAACAGATTATTGTAAAACTCCGGAATTCATAGAGCGTTCTTACAGTCTTAATGAAGAGAATAATTATATTTCTTTTGCAGCTCCAAGAAGAGAATTAGATGTAATTCCCGGCGCTCCAATTTATAACGAAAACAAAGGAGATATAAATAAGCTTTCAGAGGTTAAAAACTTTCTATATATTCTTAATTATGCTGAATATCCTAGCAAACAGGAACTTATTTCTGAACTTGCTTTTACCAATTACGACCTTATTATTTTAGATCTCTTTTTTAACGAAGACACTTTTACCGCTGAAGAAATCCAGCAGTTAAAAAAGAAGAAGAACGGCGGTGATCGCCTTGTAATCGCATATATGTCTATTGGGGAAGCAGAAGATTACCGGTATTACTGGGAAGAGACCTGGAACGCCAATCATCCTGACTGGCTGGTAGAGGAAAACCCACAATGGGCCGGGAATTTTAAGATAGCCTATTGGAACGAAGATTGGAAAAATCTTATTTACAGAAATGAAAACTCTTACCTAAGTAAAATTGTAAATGCTAATTTTGACGGTGTTTATCTAGATATTATAGACGCTTTTCAATATTTTGAAGCAAAAAAATAATTCACTGCGCCATTAAATTTTCCACCAAACTAAGCCTGGAATTTTAGAACAATTCCAGCAAATAAGTATCTTTGAGGAAACTGCTATTTCTCAATGAACGATTATTTACTCATCGCTTTAATTTTTGCGGCTCTTATTATAGGACTCTACTTCGGAAAACTTATTTCAGGTTTAAAAAGCAAAAATACCGAAGCTATTTTACAGGAAAAGAATAATCAACTATCACTACAGGTAGAAGATCTTAAGTCTCAATTAAACAATAATTTAAATGATTTTAAATCTGAAGTATCAGATTTAAAAAATAGCGCACAACTTCAAACCGAAAAACTAGAAAAAGAACGGGAAGAAATACGCCGGGAAAAAGATTTTTTAAGCACCGAACTCACTAAAAGAAATGCTGAATTTGAAAATCTAGAGCTTAGAAATAAAGAACAAAAAGCCGAAGTTGAGCAACTTCAGGAGAAATTCGAAAAAGAATTTGAAAACCTGGCCAACAAGATCCTCGAGCAAAAATCGGAAAAATTCACCCTTCAGAATAAAGAGAATATTCAGAATATATTAAATCCATTACAGGAGAAGATTCTGCATTTTGAAAAACGTATTGAAGAAGGAAATAAAGAAAGTATAGACCGCCACGCGATGCTGCGTCAGCAAATAATTGGTTTAAAGGAGCTCAATGAGCAAATGAGCAAAGAAGCCACGAACCTTACCAAAGCACTTAAAGGCGATACCAAAACCCAGGGAAATTGGGGAGAAATGATCCTGGAACGGGTGCTGGAACGCAGCGGTCTTCAAAAAGGCAGTGAATATAGCGTGCAGCAAAGTTTTACCAATGCCGATGGAAAACGGGTGTTGCCAGATGTGGTAATTAATCTCCCGGGCGACAAAAAGATGATCGTAGATTCTAAAGTCTCGCTAAACGCCTACGAACGCTACAGCAATGAAACCGAAGAAACTCAAAGAAAACAACATTTAAAAAATCATCTTACCGCTATTCGCAATCGAGTGAACGAATTGGGCAGTAAAAATTACCACCAGTTATACCAGATGGAAAGTCCCGATTTCGTCTTGCTTTTTATACCAATTGAAGCCGCTTTTGCGGTAGCTTCCAACGAATACCCGGGCTTATATTCTGAAGCTTTTGACAAGAATATTATTATTGTTACGCCCACTACCCTGCTCGCAGTTTTAAAAACCATAGACAGTATGTGGCAAAACGAGAAACAAAAACAAAATGCCATTGCTATTGCAACCCAGGCCGGTGCTTTATACGATTCTTTTACTGCCTTAACCGAAGAACTTACAAAAATTGGCAGGCAGCTGGGAACCGTTCAAAATTCTTATGAGGGCGCTATGAAAAAACTTACCGGAAAAGGAAATCTTCTTCGTAGGGTAGAAAAACTCAAAAAACTAGGCGCTAAAGCCAGTAAACAAATTGATCCTAAAATGCTATCAGCAATGGATGAGGAAGATGAAATTGAAGAAAATAAATCCCTTAATTAATATGGAAATAGTTATAAAGATCAGTTTTCAAGCTTTTGCTAATCAGTTTTTTTACGCTGAACATTTCTGCCCAGGAAATCTATTTCCCGGCAAGTGGAACCTGGCAGGAAAAAGACGCGGCTACTTATAATTTAGATTTCACCGATGCTGTAGAGTTCGCTAAAGCAAACGAATATTCAGAATCAAAAGATCTTAGACAGGCTATTCTAAAAGGATTTCAACACGAACCTTATCACGAAATTTTAGGCCCAACAAAAAGACGTGGTGGCCCGGCGGGAATGATCTTAAAAGACGGCTATCTGGTCGCAAAATGGGGAGATACTAAAACGGGTAGATATGACTTTTAGCGTCACCAAAAGTTTTCTTTCTACCACTGCCCTGCTCGCTTTAGACAAAAACCTGATCGCCGATGCTGAAGATCCTGTGATCAATTACGTATGGGACGATACTTTTGAAGGTGAACATAATTCTAAAATTACCTGGAAACATTTACTGCAACAAAACTCCGATTGGAGCGGAGAACTTTGGGGTTCTTACGATTGGGCCGATAGACCACCAAAAGAAGGCGGAATAGATGACTGGCGAAATCGAAACCTTAATGAGCCCGGAGCGCATTTTAAATACAACGATGTTCGGGTTAATGTGCTCGCATATTCTTTACTAAACGTTTTTAGAAAACCTCTTCCCAGCGTTTTAAAAGAAGAAATTATGGATCCTATTAATGCATCCTCCACCTGGCGCTGGTTTGGCTACGAAAATTCCTGGACTACCATAGACGGTTTCAAAATGCAATCGGTTAGCGGTGGCGGGCATTCCGGCGGCGGAATGTTTATCAATACCGAAGATATGGCACGTTTTGGTTTGCTATTTATGAATAATGGGAACTGGGATGGAGAACAATTAATTTCAGAAAAACTTATTGAAGAAGCAGTGCAGCCTTCTATTCCAAATCAAAACTACGGTTATATGTGGTGGCTTAACGCCGATGGACCACGCCAATGGGAGAATATAGATAAAGACATTTTTTATGCGGCAGGTTTCGGCGGAAATTTTATTATTGTAGACCGTAAAGAAAAACTGGTTATTGTTACTCGTTGGCTGGAACCTTCTAAAATAGAAGAATTTGTTCAAAAAATTTATAATTAAATAAATATGAAAAAAACGCTTTTTGGCATTTTAGGAGTAATAGTATTACTTTTTATCGCCTGGTTTGCCTTTATCTATTTTGTGCCTTATAGTGAAGGTACTAGAAGTGGTGAACTTATAAAATTCAGTAAAAAAGGAGTTATTTCAAAAACCTGGGAAGGTGAAATTAGCCAGGGAATTAGTGGCGCACAAATCTTTCAATTTTCAGTTTTAGATAATAACCAGGAAGCTATTGAAGCCCTGCAGGAAAACGAAGGCAATTACGTAAGGTTGAAATATATGGAACGCTACGCCACTTTTTTCTTTTGGGGTGATACCAAATATTTTATAACCGAAGTAGAAGAAGCTCAATCCCCTCACTTTAGAGATAGATAAACTATGACTCATTTTAAACATGTAGAAGATTCCCAGGTAGACATTTCAGAATTAATGCTGCCTTCTCATTCAAATTTCAACGGAAAAATTCACGGAGGTTATGTGCTGTCTCTTATGGACCGCATTGCTTTTGCCTGCGCATCTAAGCATTCTGGCGCCTATTGTGTAACCGCTAGTGTTGATACGGTAGATTTCCTAAAACCCATAGAAATTGGCGAATTGGTAACGATGAAGGCTTCGGTAAATTACGTAGGTAATAGTTCTATGGTAATTGGGATTCGGGTAGAAGCCGAAAATATTAGAACCGGCGAGATAAAACATTGTAATTCTTCTTATTTCACGATGGTTGCCAAAGATGAAGATGGAAAATCTTTACAGGTTCCCGGGCTTATTCTCACCAACGATCACGATATACGGCGTTTTGCGAAAAGTATAAAACGAAATAAGATGAAACTAAACCGGAAAAAAGAATTCCATGAAACCGATTTTTCTTCGGAAGAATATGTGCATTTACTGGAAAATTATAAGGTTAAAATCGAAAAGTAAACTAGCCATTGAAGTTTAACGGGTTTATAGCGGCAATCTTTTTAGCGATAATCATCGCCTATTTATTTCCTGAAGGAATTGTGCTCTTGCCGCTTAAAACCATCACCGATATTGGGATTGGTTTTATCTTCTTCTTCTACGGATTAAAATTATCTCCCGCAGAATTTAAATTGGGCTTTTTAAATTACAAGGTTCATATTGTGATCCAATTGGCCACGTTCGTGGTATTTCCTTTACTAACCTTGCTTTGTTTACCGCTTTTTGAGGATGGAACAGGTTCAGATCTATGGATCGCTTTATTTTTCCTCGGAACCCTTCCTTCCACGGTCTCGTCTTCAATAGTTATGGTATCACTGGCTAAAGGTAATCTGCCAACCGCTATTTTTAACGCCAGCCTTTCGGGACTCATCGGGATAGTTGCAACACCAATTTGGTTGAGTTTCTTTCTTAGTGGAAGCGCTGATTTTGAATTTTTAGATGTACTTATAAAATTATGCTGGCAGATAATTATCCCGTTAATTCTTGGGTTAATCCTGCAGAAATTTCTTGGTGATTTTGCCCGGAAACACAGCAAAAAATTAGGCTTGCTAGACAAAACAACAATTATACTAATTGTTTACTCCAGCTTTAGTAACTCGTTCTCTTCCAATATATTTAGCAGCGTAGAAACCCAGGATTTATTAAAATTAACCGGTATAGTTATTTTGCTATTCTTTGTGGTATATTTTGGACTTGGTTTACTCTGTAATTTTTTAGGTTTCAGTTTAAAAGATAAGATAACCGCTCAATTTTGCGGCACTAAAAAATCCCTGGTTCATGGTTCTGTAATGGTAAAAGTGATCTTTGGAAATTCAGCAAATACAGGACTTTTACTTTTGCCTATTATGATCTACCATTCCTTGCAATTGCTATTGATCGCTTTTTATGCGGAAAAATATAGAAAAAAGGTTTTGAAAGCTGAAACTTTAGAAGAAACCTTATAAGTAAAGCGCAATTTCAGCAATATTTATTGTAAAAAATATCCAGCCGAGAATTAATAAAAGACCACCTAGCGGAGTTATAGGTCCTAAAATCTTTATCTTTTTTCCTGCTGAAGCACTTAGCGTCAAACCATAAATACTAAAGGAAAACAGGAATATTCCAATTATAAAAAACCAGGCAATAAGCTGCTGGGAAACCCCAATAAACGGAAAAACAATTCCGGAAATTATAAGCATAATCGCGTGGTACATTTGGTATTTTACTCCTGTTTCAAAGCTTTTTAGCTGATCTTCAGAAAAACGCTTCTTTAAAGCGTGGGCTCCAAAAGCTCCAAAAACCACGGCCAAAGTGCCGTAAATCCCACCAATTATTAGTACAATTTCTTTCATTTGTTATAATTAAAATCCTGAGGGTTATTTATTTAAGTTAGAAAAACCTACAAAGTTTAAACACCTTGTAGGTTTTTGGTTTATTGTGCTGACTAAAAAGAACTGGTTTCGTCAAGCTGAACTTGTTTCAGATTCTAGCATGTTTGAACTATCAACATCTTAGATTCTGAAACAAGTTCAGAATGACGATTTATAAAATCTTTTCAGATAGCCTATTCTTTAAATACTAAATCTTATTTACTCAAATACATTTTTCTTCTACTGTACAGGTCGTAAAATTCATCGTCTCGCAAACTGTCAATAAAAAGAATACTTTCTCCTGTACTTTTCATTTCGGGTCCAAGTTGCTTATTCACCTTATGAAACTTATTGAAAGAAAATACCGGTTGTTTTATCGCATAACCTTCTAACTGAGGATTAAATTTGAAATCCTTGATTTTCTTTTCACCAAGCATCACTTTGGTCGCGTAGTTCACATAAGGTTCTTTATAAGCCTTCGCGATAAATGGAACCGTTCTGGATGCTCTTGGATTGGCCTCAATGATATACACCATATCATCCTTAATCGCAAACTGGATATTGATCAAACCAACTGTGTTAAGCGCTAAAGCGATCTTACGGGTATGGTCTTTAATTTGCTCCATTACCAGGTCTCCAAGGTTAAAAGGAGGTAGCAAGGCATTAGAATCTCCAGAGTGAATTCCGCAAGGTTCAATATGCTCCATTATTCCTATAATGTGAACATCTTCCCCGTCGCAAATTGCATCTGCTTCAGCCTCTATAGCGCCATCTAAATAATGGTCAAGCAATAATTTATTATTCGGAATTTTCCTTAGAAGATCTACAACTGTTTCTTCCAGCTCATCTTTATTGATCACGATTTTCATTCCCTGGCCACCCAATACATAAGAAGGTCTTACCAGGATTGGAAAATCAAGCTCATCGGCTAGTGCCAGGGCTTCATCTGCAGTTTCAGCAGTTCCAAATTCAGGGTAAGGAATATCGTTATCCTGAAGCAGTTTTGAGAAGCTTCCGCGATCTTCAGCAAGATCTAAAGCTTCGTAACTGGTTCCCATAATTTTAATTCCGTAGCGATCTAATTTTTCTGCAAGTTTTAAAGCAGTTTGACCTCCCAGCTGCACAATTACTCCTTCAGGTTTTTCGTGGCGAATTATATCATAAATATGTTCCCAGAAAACAGGTTCAAAATAAAGCTTATCGGCTACATCAAAATCGGTAGAAACCGTTTCAGGGTTACAGTTGATCATTATGGTTTCGTACCCGCATTCTGAAGCAGCTAAAACACCGTGAACACAACTATAATCAAACTCAATCCCCTGGCCTATTCTGTTTGGACCAGAACCAAGCACCACAATTTTTTTCTTCTCGCTCACCTTGCTTTCGTTATCTACATAACGTTTGCCATCTGGAGTTTCAATTTCGGCTTCAAAAGTTGAGTAATAATAAGGCGTTTCCGCTTTAAATTCAGCCGCACAAGTATCCACCAGTTTATAAACCCTGTTTATTCCTAAATCTACACGTTTGTTGTAAACCTCACTTTCTAAACAATCCAGCATATGGGCTATTTGTCTATCGGCAAAACCTTTTTGTTTTGCTTCCAGCAACAAATCTTTAGGTAGGGACTCTTTATCAAATTTAGAGATCTCTACATCTAAAGCGTAAAGTTCTTCGTATTGACGCAAGAACCACATATCTATTTTAGTGATCTCGTGAATGCGGCTAAGCGGGATTCCCGCCTGAATTGCATCATAAATCACAAATACGCGATCCCAGCTCGGGTAAGTAAGTTTTTCTATAATTTCGTCGTACTTGGTATAGCTTTTTCCGTCAGCTCCAAGTCCGTTTCTTTTAATCTCAAGTGATTGTGTTGCTTTATGAAGTGCTTCCTGGAAAGAACGCCCAATTCCCATCACTTCTCCTACAGATTTCATTTGCAGGCCTAAAGTGCGATCTGCGCCTTCAAATTTATCGAAATTCCAACGCGGAATTTTAACGATCACATAATCTAAAGAAGGTTCAAATAAAGCTGAAGTAGATTTAGTGATCTGGTTTTCCAGTTCATCTAAGTTATAACCAATTGCCAGTTTTGTTGCAATTTTCGCAATTGGATATCCTGTTGCTTTAGAAGCCAAAGCCGAAGACCTGGAAACCCTAGGGTTAATTTCTATCGCAATAATATCTTCTTTTTCATCTGGACTTACCGCGAACTGCACATTACATCCACCGGCAAAATCACCAATACTACGCATCATTTTTATGGCCATATCACGCATACGCTGGTACGTAGTATCACTTAAAGTCATTGCAGGTGCTACAGTGATTGAATCCCCGGTATGGATTCCCATAGGATCCATATTTTCTATAGAACAAATAATTACCACATTATCGTTCTTATCTCTAAGCAATTCTAATTCATACTCTTTCCAGCCTAAAAGCGCTTTATCGATTAGCACCTCGTGAATTGGTGAAGCTTCTAATCCATAGGTAAGCATTTCATCAAACTCTTCGGGGCCGTGTACAAAAGAAGCTCCACTTCCACCTAAAGTAAAAGAGGCTCTAATTACTAAAGGAAAACCAAATTCCTGCGCAACCTCTTTTCCCTGAAGATAAGAAGTTACAGTTTTCGCAGGTGCAACGGGAATTCCAATTCTTCCCATAAGCTGCTTAAACTTCTCGCGGTCTTCGGTAATATTGATCGCGTCAATATCTACACCAATTAATTTGATTCCAAAATCTTCCCAAATTCCTTTTTCATCGGCTTCAATACAGAGGTTTAGCGCTGTTTGCCCTCCCATTGTAGGTAAAACAGCATCTATATTGGGATGCTTTTTAAGGATTTCAACAATAGACTTGGTGGTTAAAGGCTTTAGATAAACGTGATCTGCCATAGACGGATCTGTCATTATCGTTGCCGGATTGGAATTGAGCAGGATAGTTTCTATCCCATCTTCGCGTAACGAACGTAAGGATTGAGTTCCGGCATAATCAAATTCGCAGGCCTGACCAATAATAATAGGCCCGGAGCCAATAATCAGGATACTTTTAAGGTTGTTGTTTTTAGGCATTTTTCGTGGATTGTAGCATATTAAACATAAAAGTAAGGAAGCGTTTGGATATAAAAAAAGGCGTTACTAAGAAAGTAACACCTTTAAATATTTTAAAACCTAATTCTCATTAGTGCTTATGTCTGTTTTCAGAAGAGACTGATATTTTCTTTCTGCCTTTAGCCCTTCTTCTAGCGAGGACTTTTCTTCCGTTTGCACTAGCCATTCTTTCTCGAAAACCGTGCTTGTTTTTTCTTTTTCTCTTGGATGGTTGAAACGTTCTTTTCATTTTAAATATCTTTAAATCTTCTGAATAATCGTTTTTATAGCTCTCTGTAAAACTGCGTGCAAATATACAAAGCTTTTTAACTATTACAAGAGGTAATTTAAATTATTTTTAATTGTTTTTCTTACCTTTGCCGCTTCCAAAATAAATGCATTTATGTTTAATAAGAATATCAAGTTAGTTTTAGCGGGAGCTATTTTAGGCCTTGCCATTTGGCAGTTTATAGAAGGAAACATTGGTAATGGTATCATGTTCATTCTACTTTCCTTAATTTTTGTGTTCCTGTATTTTAAAAACGAAATGATATTGCTGGCTTTCTTAAGGCTAAGAAAACAGGATTTCCCGGGCGCCAAGAAATGGTTGGATAAAATTAAAAATCCAGAAACTGCGCTTACCCAAAAGCAGCAGGGTTACTATTGGTATCTACACGGGCTAATGGTATCTCAAACTAATATTACCCAGGCTGAAAAATTCTTTAAACGTGCTATTAAATTAGGTCTTGCAATGGATCAGGATTTGGCAATGGCTAAGCTTAACCTTGCCGGAATCGCCATGACGAAACGCCGAAAAAGAGAAGCCACCAATTTACTTGCCGAAGCTAAAAAGCTGGATAAACACGGGATGCTAAAAGACCAGATCAAGATGATGAAGCAACAAATGAAAAAGATTTAATTTTAAGATAATTTTAGTTAAATTCTGCTTTCGTTGATAATTCAAAAACTTTTAGCCGAAATATTGACCCCTTAACGATAATATTTCAATGCTTCTTTCTTCCTAAGTATCTTTGTTTTGATATAACTAAACAAAGTGCATGAAGAGATTTTTACTCCTCTTTTTTATAATTTTTGGCTTAAATATTCAAGCCCAAACAGAGAAAAACGACAAGCTTTTTTTCTCTGATGCACTTGTTATGCACTTACCCAAATATAATAAAGAAGCTAAGGCAGCTTACAGGCACCGGGAATTTGAGAAAGCTGAAAACCTGTTCGATACACTAGTAGAAACTAAATTAAAAGGGACTTATATAGATAACTTTAAATTCTCTAAATCTTAAAGGAAAGAAAGTTGCGCTATATGATTTTAAGAAACCCGTTTATTTACTAACATACGCTTCCTGGTGCATTCCCGGAAAAGGAGAAATACCTGCACTTAACGAACTGGCAGAAAAATACCAGGACAAAATAGATTTCGTGATGTTATTCTGGGATAAGAGAGAAACCGCTAAAGAACTATCTAAACAGTTTAATTCTCATATTGAGGTGTTGTATGTAGATGAAACTACCAATAGACATTCTTATGTTGTAGAAAACATGAAGCATTCACTAGGGCTTGCCCACCTGCTATTTAATTGCCGGCAACAAACAAATAATGAATATTAAAAGAAGTGTATTTCATCCTTATAATATTTCTAAAGAAGAGTCCTTTCAGCTTAATTATGAAGCGATCAATTCGGCGATTACCAATAATCTAATCGGAAATTCACAAAATAAGATGCCTGTCCAATTTAACGGTATCTCTCCACAATAATTACTTCTAATAAATCCGTAGAGATTAAGCTATAGGAAATCCTATACATTTTAGCAGAGATGTAAAAAAGGATACTCTAGAGTAGCGGTGCCCAAAGCCGGGCAAGGGCTTCCCTTATTTTTTCTAAAGCGGGTCGCTGCATCCAATCTACTAAAATTAACTCTGTAGTTTCCTGTAGGTCTTTTTTATAAACTTCAGTCATTTCTTGAGCCACCTCTTCATCGTAGAGAAAAGCATTGATTTCAAAATTAATATCAAAGCTACGATTATCGAGATTACAGGAACCAATACTGGTTAAAACCCCATCTACCACCATAGTTTTAGCGTGAACCATTCCTTTGTGATAATGGAAAACCTGCACTCCAGATTCCAGTAATTGTTCGATATAGGAATTTGTAGCATAACGCGCAATCACAGAATCTCCTATTTCAGGGATAATTATTTTCACCTCCACCCCTATTCTACTCGCCATACAAAGCGCGGTAAGAATTTGATTATTAGGGATAAAATAAGGCGTAGTGATATAAATATATTCATCAGCGGTATTAATAGCTGTAAGAATAGCTTCCATAATATTCTGCCAATCGGTATCAGGGCCGCTGGCAGCAATTTGCACTGCAGTCTTTTCGGGTAGATCTATCTTTGGAAAAAAATCTTCTTCAACTTTTAGTTCTTTTCCGCTTATGAAGTTAAAGTTCAAGAGAAACTGGGCCTGTAAAGATTTCACCGCATGACCTTCAATTCTTAAGTGCGTGTCTCGCCAAAACAATTTTTCAGTGGGGTTTTCTTCGAAATTCACATATTCATCGCAAATATTAATGCCACCAATAAAGCCTATCTTCCCATCAATAATTGCCATTTTTCGATGATTCCGGTAATTTAACTTACGGGTAAGGTTTGGAAACCATACCGGCATAAACGGATAAATTTCAATTCCGTAAGACTTCATTTTCTTTACCGCTTTAGAAGAAAGCCTGCTTGCTACATAATCGTAACTAACCCGCACTTTCACTCCTTCTTCAGCTTTCTCACAAAGCAATAGAATAAGGCGGTTTCCTATTCTTCCGCTATTAATAATGTAATATTCAATATGAATATGATGCTTTGCATTCTTAATATCCTCAAATAAGGCTGAGAACTTATTTTCGCCATTTATAAGGACGCGGACTTTATTATGAAAAGTTACCGGCTTTTTCTGATTATTCTGAAGTAAACGAACCAGTTTCATTTTCTGCTCAATACAATGCCGATCTATATCCTCGAGATCCTTCTCATTAAGCATTAATTCATTCTCCCAGCGCTGAATGATCTTCTGGTCGTAAAGCTTTTTCCTATTAAATAATTTGCTTTTTCTAAATTCCTGGGCAAAAAAGTAATAGACCAAAAGGCCAATTACGGGTAAAACAAATAGGGCGAAAATCAGGGAAATGCTTTTTACCGGCTCCCTAAAATGCATTAATTCATAACCGGCCGTTATAAGAACGATTAGAAAATTGGCAGATAACAATATCCACCAAATATTATCCAGGAAGTAATCCATTTATTTCACAGCAGTATAAGTATCTTCTTCAGGAATCTTAATTTCATATTCTCTTCGCGAGGCGTTGTTTAAATGCGCTTCTCTAAGCCAGGGATTATGAATTTTTAAAATCTTGTAGTTGATATCAAAATGTTTCGCAAAATCGGCAAAATCATTTACTACCGTATCTACTTTAACGGTTTTAGTGGGGATGTTTTTATAAAGATGTTTGTCTTCAAAATTAAATCCGTACTGATGTGGGTTGCTTAAAATCTCTTTTAACGCCAGAATTCTGAACATATATCTACCTGTTTCTTCTCCAAGCAGTAATTCATAATAATCATCAACTTTTTGGCGCTCTAACTGTCTTTCAACACCTCTATTCCCCGCATTGTAGGCAGCAGCAGCCATTGTCCAGCTACCAAATTTTTCTTTAGATTTTTTAAGATAATCGGCGGCTACACGAGTAGACTTTTCAATATGGTAACGTTCGTCTACATTATCATTAATTTCCAGTCCGTAATCTTTCCCGGTGCCTTCCATAATTTGCCAGAAACCCCTGGCTCCCGCAGGAGAAACCGCCTGGGTTAAACCACTTTCAATTACAGCCAGGTATTTAAAATCATCTGGTACGCCTTCTTCCTTCAAAATAGGTTCAATGATTGGAAAGTATTTATTTGCGCGTTTAATTAAAAGCAGCGCATTAGATTGCCAATAAGTATTTACCAGCAATTCCCTATCCATTCTCTCGTAAATATCCGGATCGTCCAAAGGCACCTCTTCCCCGGCAAAATTTACGTTTTCAGGCATTGGAAGCGCATAAATATTATAATCTTTTACCGGCCGGTCTTTTTTAGCAGATTTCAGCAGTTTCAGATGCTTTCTCTTCACTACCATCCGGCGACTGTTGGGTGGCCTGGATACTAAGGAACACGATAGTAAATAGTCCCACTATTACTAAAGCAGATTTTAAAATTTTCATAGCAATTAATTTATTTTTTATTTTCTTCTTCTATTTTTCCTGAAAGTATTAATTGGGGCAGGTACTTATTAAACCAACGATAGCGATTTAAAATCATTATATGGGTACCGTTTTTTACTGTAATACAATCTGAAATATATTTAATCGGGAAGATCTCGTCTTTATCCCCGTGGATATGAATAATCCCTTCCCGGGCTTTGGGGCAATTCCATAAAACCATATTTTTTATGGCCCAATCCAGATAACGCTGATTTCTAACTGAAAGATACTGCCGGTAAAGTTTCGCCCTTTTCTTTATAAAATCTCCTACCGCAATTTTTTCAAAATGATCTACATAATCTAACAAACTTGTAGGTATAAGTTTAAATAAACCTGTACTGGCGGCGTATCGCATACGCCTTGGCAGTTCTTCTCTACATTTTACGCTAGAAATAATGATAAGCCTTTTTAGGTCAAGACTCTTTGCCATTTCCTGCACAATAACCCCGCCAAAAGATACTCCAATCAAGACTACATTTTCGTGCTTTACGTATTTATTCATACGCAGGGCATAACTTTTTAGGCTTTCATCTCTTTTGGGAATAATCCATTCTAAAAAATGCATTTTAAAATGATCTTCCGGAAGTTTAATATTTTCGAAAATGGATGAATTTGCAGCCATTCCCGGCATAAAATAAACATGAATCAACTCCTTCTCTTCAGTCATTTTAACAAGTATATAACACTACAAACTGGCCTAAAGCCGTAAATTTACTTATCAAAATTACTGCTATTTATTTGGCTTTCACAATTGAAAGATTAAAAATAATGGACAAATTTTTAAAGCCTTTAATTTTAACTATTACTGCTAATATTTCAGCTACGAAGGCTTTATTTAACTACCTTTACAATAACCATCCAAACAAAATTTTACTAGCTAATTTATATCGCTATATGCGGTAAAAATATGCTGTCTTAAAGGTTTATAACAGAAAAAAGAGAAATGATGAATGCTGAAGAGATTGTAATTACCGACAATGAGTTCTTAAGACAATTTGAAACCACAATTAAGGAGCAACTTGCCACAATAGAATACTCACAACAGGAACGAAAAATATTCCTCACCAAGGTTTTTATGCCCGAACCGCTAAAGGAACAGGGTTACATGGAAATTTTTATTGAAGCGGTTTTAGAAGAAATTAAAGATCGCAATACCCGTGTAATGCCTACCAGTCCAGACGTTGCAAAATTTATGCGCAAGAACAGAAGAAAATATAAAGACCTTTTACCGGTAGGAATAAATATTTAAACCGCTACTTTTTCTGAAGCAAATTCAAACCTAACCATTCCATCTTCGTCAATTGAAGTCAGTTCTATTTGATGAAGTGTATTTACCAATGCAGGATCCCAGGGTGCTTTCACCTTTACGTAGTTCTCTGTAAAGCCGTGAATGTATCCTTCTTTATTTTCCCCTTCAAAAAGTACGGTACAGATATTTCCTAACTGACTTTCGTAAAACGCCCGTCTCTTTTTAGCTGAAAGGCCACGCAGCATTTTGCTACGCTTTTTTCTAACTTTAGTGGGAACCACACCTTCCATTTCTGCTGCCGGAGTATTATCCCGCTCAGAATAAGTAAAAACGTGCAGGTAAGAAATATCTAATTCATTTAAATAATTATAGGTTTCCAGGAAACGTTCTTCGGTTTCGCCGGGAAAGCCAACAATAACATCAACACCAATACAGGCATTGGGCATTACTCGCTTAATTTGCGCTACCCTATCGGTATAAAGCGCACTCATATAACGACGCTTCATCAATTTTAGCAAAGCGTCACTTCCACTTTGTAATGGAATATGAAAATGAGGCACAAACGTGTTACTATCGGCTACAAAATCTATGGTTTCGTTTTTCAGTAAATTAGGCTCAATAGAAGAGATTCTTAAACGTTCAATTCCATCTACCTCATCTAAAGCTTTTACAAGATCCAGAAAAGTATGTTCGTGCTTTTTATTACCGAATTCTCCTTTTCCGTAATCGCCAATATTTACTCCAGTAAGTACAATTTCCTTAATTCCTTTTGCTGAAATTTCAGCGGCATTGGTCAAAACATTTTCCAGTTTATCACTTCGGGAAATTCCACGAGCCAGCGGAATGGTACAATACGTACATTTATAATCACAACCATCCTGCACCTTTAAAAATGCACGGGTTCTGTCTCCTATAGAATAAGCGCCCACGTAAAAGTCGGCTTCGTCTATTTCGCAGGAATGAACTTCCCCAAGATCGTTTTTAGAAAGATCGTTAAGATAATCGGTGATTTTGAATTTTTCAGTTGCTCCAAGCACTAAATCTACTCCATCTACATCGGCAAGTTCTTCCGGTTTCAATTGCGCATAGCAACCCACGGCAATTACAAACGCATCTTCATTCACTTTTTGCGCTTGTTTTACGATGGTTTTAAAGCGTTTATCGGCATTCTCGGTAACCGAACAGGTATTGATCACATAAATATCAGCTGTTTCAGAAAATTCCACACGCTCAAAACCTTCATCTTTAAAAGATCTTGCAATGGTAGAAGTTTCTGAAAAATTGAGTTTACAACCCAAGGTATAAAATGCGACCTTCTTAGTATTCATACACCTGCCTGTTTCTGTAGAAGTTAAACGATTTTTAGGGCTGCAAAGATACCAACAATTATTGTTTTAGGAAAACATTGTTTTGATTTCGGTTATCAGTTCTCGGTTGTCAGTTATCGGTTTTCGGTTTGTGGTCAAGTAGTCATTGCGAGGAGGCGATAGCCTACGTGGCAATCTGTGCTTGAATACATCTCGTAGTTCCTGACAGAGTCGTGGTCAACAGACACTTTTAATAAAAGATTGCCGCGCTCGTTCCTCGCTCGCAATGACGAAAAACACCGCGTCATTGCGAGGAGGCGATAGCCGACGTGGCAATCTGTGCTTGAATATCGTATTTCAACAACGTCAAATCAAAAAACTAGACCCCGATGAAAAATCGGGGCAGGCTCTGAAACATCCAAGTTCGGGACAGGATGACGTGGTGAACAGACACTTTTAACAAAAGATTGCCGCGCTCGTTCCTCGCTCGCAATGACGAAAAACACCACGTCATTGCGAGGAGGCGATAGCCGACGTGGCAATCTGTGCTTGAATATCGTATTTCAACAACGTCAAATCAAAAAAACTAGACCCCCGATGAAAAATCGGGGCAGGCTCTGAAACCATCCCGAAGCTTCGGGACAGGATGACGTGGTGAACAGACACTTTTAATAAAAGATTGCAGCGCTCGTTCCTCGCTCGCAATGACGGAAAACAAAAGATTGCTTCTCCCGATTATCATCGGGATCGCAATGACGATAAAATCACTATACTCCTACAGAAGCAATTACAATCTCAGATTCCAGAGTAATTTTCGTTTTTATAGAATTGGAGATCAAACAGGCTTTTTCGCTCTTTTCTATGATGCGTTTTGCTCTTTCAGCATTATTTTCGTCGGTGATTTCCAAAACCGGTTTCAGTATAATTTCTGTCATTTGAAATTTACCTTCAACTTTATCCAATTTTCCTATTGCCGTAGATTTAAAACTGATAAACTCCAGTTTAGAATTTTCAGCAATAGCCAGGAAGGTGGTCATCAAACAACTTTCTACCGCGGCAACCAGAAAATGTTCAGGAGACCAAATGTTGGGCATTCCTTTTGGGAAATCTGGCGGTGTTGCGGTTTCAATGGTATCGGTTAACTCGGGAGAGGAAACTTCTCCTTTTCGGTCTTCTTTCCAGGTAAGATCTACCTGGTATTCGTGGTTATCTGCCATTACTTTATAATTTTAATCCCAAAAACGGGCAATTAATGCTACAAAGTAACAGCGATTAAAGTCTATAAAATATGACTCAGGTCAGCTTCAGAAAAGACTTTAAGATTCAATAAACTCTTTAAGTGTTTTTACCACGTAGTCCAGCTCTTCTTTGGTATTAAATCGCGAAAATGAAAAACGTACCGATGGTTTTTTAAGGTCTTCTTCTTCTAAAAATGCATTTAACACATGAGAACCTTTATCACTACCGCTTTGGCAGGCACTTCCTTTAGAACAGGCAATGCCTTTTAGATCTAATTGAAATAAAAGCATTAGTGCTTTATCCTCGGGCACCGGCAAACAAACATTTACCAGCGTATAGGTGCTTTTTTCAAGATCGGAACAATCTCCGTTGAATTTCACCCCGGGAATTTCAGCTTTTAATTTTGAAATAAAATGAGCTTTTAGATCACTTATATAGGCTTTTTCTTCGGCTAAATTATCTAAAGATAGTTTTAAAGCTTCTTCCAGGCCTACAATATTATGAACTCCTTCTGTGCCGGCACGATGACCACGCTCCTGCTCTCCTCCAAAAATAAGTGGTTTTAATCCGCTGTTTTTTCTAATAAAAGCAAATCCCACACCTTTGGGGCCGTGAAATTTATGGGCGCTCACCGCGGTAAAATCTACCGGGATTTCACTAAAATCAAGATCATAATGACCTACCGATTGTACACAATCTGAATGAAAAATGGCCGCGTGTTCTTTGCAAAGCTCCCCAACTTTTTTAATATCCAGTTTATTCCCAATCTCGTTATTTACGTGCATCAGGCTTACCAGCGTCTTTTTATCTGAAGTTTTCAGTAACTCTTCTAAATGAGCCTCTTTTACATTTCCGCAGGAATCCAGATCAACATAAACTACCTCAACATCAAAACAATCCTGAAGCTGCTCTACGGTATACAAAACCGCGTGGTGCTCAATTTTAGAAGTAATAATTCGTTTTACGCCAAGATCACGTACCGCAGAATTTAAAGCAAGGTTATCGGCTTCAGTACCACCAGAAGTGAAAATTATTTCTGAAGCTTTTACATTCAAATAGCCGGCTACGGTTTTACGCGCCTGCTCAATTAAAGATTTAGCAGATCTTCCAAAAGAATGGGTAGAAGAAGGATTTCCGTAAACCTCTTTCATCACAGAGGTCATTCGGTTAATTACTTCATCACGCATTTGCGTGGTTGCGGCAGAATCAAGGTATACATTTTTCATCGCTGCAAAATTAAAGGAAATAAAATTATTTAAAAGAACCTGCCCTAAGAATTCTTAATTCCGCTATTTTTGTTTCAGTTTGAATATATGCTTACACCTATGAAAAAGATCTTTGCAGCCATATTATTTTCTTTTGCGCTTTACTCCTGTGACGATGGCGATATTACCGTAACCAGTTTTGACCTGGAAGACAGCGATCTTACGATTTGCGAAATTGACGATAAAAAAGTGCTTTGGGTAGTTAATAATGAAGATGTGTATGAATCGATGTCTCTGGAATTAGATGATAATAGATTAAACGATACCCTTGCAGGATGTGCTAACGCTAAATGTATGAAGACACAATAGAAATTAACCTCAGTGAGGAGAAGACAACCGTTTAGTTTACAGAATTTATGATGGGGAAATAACCGGACGCAAATATTTTTGCCAGGGAGTCCCTCCAGGATCCCCAAGAGTTACTAGAAGAATATGTCTCTGCCGGTGGAACTGCCACGATCACCACAAGTTTTAACGATCTTGGCTTAGGTGAGGACGCCGATGCCGATGGCGATGACTTACCTAATGCCGAAGAAGGTTTTGATCCCGATGGAGGAAATCATTTAGATTCTGATAGTGATGGCATTCCTGATTATTTAGATAAGGATGATGATAATGACAATGTACCAACAGAAAGTGAATATAACGCGAACCCGGGAGAACCAACCACTGAAGATGGCTATTTGAGATACCGATGATGAAGATGATCTCCCCGATTATCTAGACCCTGATGATGATGACGATGGTGTTTTAACCCGGCACGAGGTGAGAGGACAATATGATGTGGAAGTATGGAGAATATAGACCCACGATTATCTGATTAATTGCCGAAGTACGATGGATTGCGAAATTTCCTAAAAAAGGAACTTACGAAATTAGTTTTGAACACGATCTTCAACTAGACCACTCTATTACTCGAGATTATAGATCTGGTATAGTAATAGAAGAATTTAACCTGATACGCCAGGATGGTAGCGGGGAAGATATTATGTTTTGATTCTTATAACCTGGGAAGATTAGTTGTAAATAATATTCCTTTTGAACAATTAACAAACCGCCAGCAAGAATTAGAAGATGCAGAAGAAGAAAATGAGGAAGAAACCGAAGAAACTTCTACTAACTAAGCATTTTGAAAAATATAGACTTCTGTAGCGCCCAGACCGTATTTTTGGTAATCGGCGTCATAAAATTTTAGGTTGTCATAGCGCCCCAGGAAAAAATCGAGTTCTGCTTTTAGAACACCCTCGCCTACCCCGTGAATAAAAACAATTTTCTGAATTCGTTTGCTAATTGCAAACTCCAATTGCCTTTTAGCGGTTTCCATTTGCAGGTTAAGTATATCATAATTACTCATCCCGCGAGAAGACCTGGTTAGTTTTTCTATATGCAGATCTACCTCCATTGGCGGCAGGTTTCTTTCTTTAGGCTTTATTCGCTGTGACTTTGGTTTTGGAGGTAGCTTTTTTTCGGCTAAAACCTTTTCAAAATCCACGTCTTCAGACAAAGCTTCAATAGGTGTTTCTATTTTCACCAATTCCTCTTCGGTAAACTCCATTTCAAAACCATCAGTTGTTTCAATATAGACTTTTCCGGCTTCGGCTTTTATTACATAGCCTTCCAGCACATCATCTAAAACCGCGACTTTATCACCTTTTTTCAGCTCCATTATTCTTTATTTTCGTCTTCTTTGTGATCATCTTTTGTCTCTACCCAAAAATTTGTTGCACGATAAAGCCCTAGCATAATAGTAATTAAACCAATGATCTTAAAATAAGCGTGAGCACCTTCAGCAGCAATGGCATAGATTAGAAGTCCGCCGCCAAGAACTATTAAAATTGTATTTATTACTTGAGAATTGTTCATTTTTTTACCTGTTATCCCTTATTTTAAAGCTGTTAAAAATAACGGTTCTTGTATTTCCAGCAAAGTTACAGGAATTATGAGGCAAATTTACTTCTTAGCTTTTATTTTATCTTTTTACCACGGAAATGCGCAACTGCATATTTCTCCTTCCATAACCGGCGATTCCTATATTTATCTTAGTGACCGGTTTCTATATGTTGAAGATGATATTTCACTAAAAAAGAATAATTCTCCTGATACCGAAGCCAGTATTTACCTGCGAAAGGAATCACAATTATTGCAGGGTGAAAAAAGTACAAATAAAAATTCTGGTAATGGATGGATTTCGGTCTTCCAGGAAGGTACTTCTAATGCTTTTGATTATAACTACTGGGCGCTGCCGATTACAGATAATATAAGCGCCAATCAATTTGGAGCGGTAATCTTCCAACCCAAAACACCAACAAGAAGTAAATCTGCTCTCGTTACAAACGATTTAGAAGGTAACGCGAATCCTTTAAAAATTTCCAGTCGCTGGATTTATAAATATTCGGGAAGTGAATACACTGACTGGCAGCATGTGGGAGTTAATTTTGATGTAGCACCCGGGGAAGGTTTTACAATGAAGGGTGTAAACGGCAGCGATCACACCATCATTAACGGAGTAGAAAATAACCCGGGAAACAAGCAACGCTATGATTTTAGAGGTTTACCGAATGACGGGGAAATAAAAGTGCTTATTAAAAATGAAAAAAGTGTTTTGGTAGGTAACCCATATCCTTCTGCGCTTCATTTACAAAGTTTTTTGTTTGAAAACCCGGCAAGTACGGGAATCGCTTATTTCTGGGACTCAAGAGATAACGGTGACTCGCATTATTTAAAAGATTACGAAGGCGGTTATGGTTCTTATTCACCTGGTGCCAATGCATACGCGCCGGCAGTTTTTAAAACCTATAATGGCGGCGGAGAGGAAACAGGAAATTCAGGAGCAAATGGTGCACAAATAGCCCGGGAGTACAGTCCTATTGGGCAGGCTTTTATGCTTACCGGAAAGAGTGATGGCTACATTCATTTTAAAAATTCTCAACGAAGGTTTCAGAAAGAAAACTCGCAAACTTCAGAATTTAAAAATCAGCAAAAAAGCGAGATTCCACTATTAAAACTCAATGTGGGTTTCAATGATTTGTATACGCGGCCACTTTTGTTAGCCTTCCGCGAAGATTCTTCCAGGGAAGAAGATTGGGCTATGGATGCAAAAATTTACGGAGTGTTTAGAAAATGATGCAGGTTGGAATATTGCGGAAACTTTTTATAACATTCAGGTTAGGCCTTATAGGAAAAATGATAAAATCCCGCTATTTATCAATTTAGCCGAAGCTTCAAAATTAACTTTCAGTCTAGATGATTTTAGAGATTTTGAGAGTGAGAATATCTTTCTTTTTGATGCCGAATTAGAAACCTATAATCAGTTAGATCTGGATGATTTTTCTATAGACCTGGAAAAAGGAAATTATAGTAAACGATTTTTTATTAGCTTTATGCAGGAAAAGGAGGACAATCTCCTACCCGAAGCCTTTAAAGAGGAACTGGAATTTTTATTTCCTGAGGCACTGATTATTCAAAACAATCTAAAAGCGCAATTGGAGATACAGATGGTGCAATCTGATTTAAAACAAATATTATTATACGATCTTAACGGACAAATGATATATAATAAAACAATAGCCATTGGAAGTACCAAACATAATTTACCCACTTCGGGATTACAGGATGCGATCTATATCGTAAAAATTATTTCTTCTGAAAACCTTGAATTCACCAGTAAAATTAGCATCAAAAATTAGTTATGGAAGAATTTATGTTGCCATGTCTTAACAAAAGCCTTACCGGGGTAGATTGTTTTGGTTGCGGTGGGCAACGTGCATTATTACTGGTTTTTAAAGCAGAATTCAGCCAGGCTTTTTATATGTTTCCGGGAATCTATCCTATCTTAATTTTACTCGCTTTTCTAATTGTAAATCTATTTGTGAAATTCAGGTATGATTTTCAGATAAAAATTGCACTCATCATTTTTAGCGGTGCGGTAATGCTCATAAGCTATTTAATAAAAATGAACACTTATTTACAACTAACCCAATAAACCAAACTTTATGGAAAGACAACAATTACCAAATTCAACTTTAATTTTAATTTTCGGGATCCTCTCTATTATTGGATGCTGCTGTTACGGAGTACTCGGAATTATTTTCGGGATCATTGCCCTGGTAATGGCAAAACGTGCCACAGAGATCTATAATGCAGAACCAGAATTATACACCGGTTACCAAAATGTAAAAACCGGTAAAATTCTCGCTATCATAGGCCTGGTTTTAAGTGCCATTAGCTTAATCTCTTCTATTGTAATGTTTATTATGTATGGAGGCGTAGAAGGAATGTACGAGATGCAGGAAGAAATTCTAAGAGAGATGCAACAAAACCAGTAAGTATAAATTCTGAAAAAATAGAAGAAGTGCATTTGAAAATTCTTTTAAGCGTCATCCTGTCCCGAAGCCTCGGGATGGTTTCAGAGCCTGCTCCGAAATTTATTCGGAGATCTAAGGATTTTAATTTATCAAATTATGTTAGAAGCTGAAACAAGTTCAGCTTGACGAAATTAGGAGCTTTCAAATAACCTGAATTTTCAAAACAAAAAAGCCAGCTATTTCTAGCTGGCTTTTTCTTTAATATATTTTGAAGAATATAATTACTTCTCAAATTGCTTCAAAGTAGAAGTAATAATATCTACACAATCTCTAAGCTGTTCTTCGTCCATCACCAATGGTGGCGCAAAACGAATAATATTTCCGTGGGTTGGTTTTGCTAAAAGTCCGTTTTCCTTTAGCGCCATACAAATATCCCAGGCTGTAGAGCTATCTTCTGAATCGTTAATTACGATTGCATTTAATAATCCGCGACCTCTTACCAATTCTACAATATTAGAATCTTTAATAAAGTCGTCCATCAATCTTCTAAAAAGATTTCCGAGTTTACGTGCATTTAGGGCTAGTTTTTCATCTTTCACCACATCTAATGCAGCTACAGCAGTTGCAGCGGCTACAGGATTTCCTCCAAAAGTAGAACCGTGTTGTCCCGGCTGAATTACATTCATTACCTCATCATCTGCCAATACCGCAGAAACAGGATAATTTCCTCCAGAAAGTGCTTTTCCTAAGATCAAAATATCTGGTCTTGTATAAGTTTCCTGGCGCTCACAATGGCCTTCGCAAGTACAATTTCCACAAACGGCTAATAAAGCTCCGGTTCTGGCGATCCCTGTCTGGATCTCATCGGCCATAAAAAGCACATTATGCTTATTACAAATCTCTTTAGCTCTTTTCATATAATCGTTAGCAGGTGTATAAACTCCTGCTTCCCCTTGAATAGGTTCTACTAAAAAGCCGGCTATATTATCATTTTCTGTAATTGCTTTTTCTAAAGCATCTGGATCATCATAAGCTACTTTTATAAATCCTGGCGTATAAGGACCAAAATTCTTACGAGCTCCTTCATCGTTAGAGAAAGAAATTATCGTGGTTGTTCTTCCGTGGAAGTTATTTTCACAAACAATAATTTGAGCGTCTGTTTCTTTAACTCCTTTCTTTTCGTAAGCCCATTTTCTGGCGATCTTTATGGCGGTTTCCACAGCTTCTGCCCCTGTATTCATTGGCAAAAGTTTATCGAACTTAAAATAATCGGTGGCATATTTTTCATAGGCACCAAGAACGTCGTTATGGAAAGCCCTTGAGGTAAGTGCTAATTTTGAGGCTTGCTCATACATAGCATTTACAATTTTAGGATGACAATGTCCCTGATTTACCGCGGAATAAGCAGAAAGGAAATCGTAATATTTCTTTCCTTCTACGTCCCAAACATGAACTCCTTCCCCTTTGCTTAATACAGCGGGAAGTGGATGGTAATTATGAGCTCCATGTTTATCTTCCAGGTTAATGGCTTCTTCTGAGGATTTAATTTCTGCTAATGGCATTGATTTAATTTTTTAACTGTTAATTTTCAAAATTCCTTCTTTTGCTCCCAGCCAATCTCTAAAGAGTCTGAGCCGCAAGGGAGAGAAATCATCCAAAATTCAAGTTTTCGCAAATTACTAAATGTTTGCCGAAATTTTAAGCAACTCGGGGAATAAATCTTCACAATTATCCTATTTTTGCGCTATGGGAAGAAGGAATAAAAACAAGGTATTTGACGCCGTTGAAGTTACTGATGCCGGCGGAAAAGGAAAAGGTATTGGTAAATCTCCAGATGGTCGTGTAATTTTTATAGACAATGTAGTGCCCGGTGATATTGCCGATATTAAAACCACGAAAAAGAGAAAATCTTACTACCAGGGAACTGCTGTAAATTTTCATCAATTTTCCGATAAACGTGTAGAACCTGTTTGCCAGCATTTTGGAACCTGTGGAGGCTGTAAATGGCAAAATATGGGTTACGAATATCAACTGGAGTACAAACAGAACGAGGTTTTAAATAATCTTATTCGTGTAGGAAAGGTTGAATTACCTGAAGTAACCCCAATTTTAGGCAGTAAGGAAATCTATTTCTACCGCAATAAAATGGAATTCTCATTTAGTGACAGCCGCTGGCTTACTCCAGAAGAAATAAACAGCGGGAAAGATTTTGATGATAAAAATGCCCTTGGATTTCATATTCCCGGAATGTGGGATAAAATTCTAGATATCAAAAAATGTCATCTGCAGGAAGATCCCAGCAACGCGATAAGAAATTTTGTAAAAGAATACGCTACAGATAACGACCTCAGCTTTTTTAATGCCCGTAAACAAGAAGGTTTATTAAGAACTTTAATGATTAGAACTTCTTCTACCGGAGAGTTAATGGTTTTAATTCAGTTTTTTCACGAAGACAAAGAAAAGCGGGAGTTATTACTTGATGCGGTAGCAGAAATGTTTCCGGAGATCACTTCGTTACAATACGTGATCAATGAAAAAGGAAATGACACTCTTTATGACCAGGAAGTAATTTGCTATAAAGGCCGCGACCATATCTTTGAGCAAATGGAAGGACTTCAGTTTAAAATAAACGCCAAGTCTTTTTACCAAACCAATTCTGCCCAGGCTTACGAATTATATAAAATAACCCGGGATTTCGCCGATCTTAAAGGAGACGAAATTGTTTACGATCTATATACAGGTACAGGAACCATCGCCCAGTTTGTTGCTAAAAAAGCGAAAAAAGTAATTGGGGTTGAAGTTGTGCCCGAAGCTATTATAGACGCCAAAGAGAACGCTGAGCGCAACCAGGTTGAAAACGCCGAATTCTTTGTAGGCGATATGAAAAAAGTTTTTTCTGAATCATTTATCAATACCCACGGGCAGCCAGACGTTATTATAACCGATCCGCCTCGTGACGGGATGCATAAAGATGTGATTGCCCAAATAATTGGTATATTGCCACAGCGCATTGTTTACGTGAGTTGCAACTCGGCTACACAAGCTCGCGACCTCTCTTTATTAGACGAATATTATAAAGTGACTAAAGTGCAACCGGTAGATATGTTTCCGCAAACGCACCACGTAGAAAATGTTGTTTGTTTAGAAAGAAAATAGATGAAGACAAAATATCTTAAAAACCTCTTTTTTATCGGTGGGCTACTCATGCTTTTCCTTGGCTGCCAGAGAGATGATATTTGCCCTGCGGCAACGCAAACCACTCCTTTGCTGGTTGTGCGATTTTATGATGCCGAAGAACGAGATAACCCGGCCAGCCCAACTAATTTAAGTATTAGATCTACGGTAAACGATGAGATTAAAACATTGTATCAACGAAGTAATGAAGATAGCATTGTGATTCCACTAAGAACAGATCAAAATGCCACTACCTATACCTTCACCCTTTTTGATTCTGATTCTGAAGAAGAAGAAGAGGATGAAGATGAAGAATTCACCCCAGATACCGATACTTTAACCTTTACTTACGGCACCGAAGAGATTTATGTAAACCGTGCCTGTGCTTATAAAGTAATATACAATAGTTTAAAATTAACCATTGAAGGTGGTGAAGATGGGCAATGGATTGATTCTTATATTATTGAAGAACCCAATATTGAAGATGAAACACAAGCACATATCAACATATTTTTTTAGTCTTGCCTTTCTATTTTTGGCTAGCCCTTTATTAAGCCAGGAGACCACTGTACAGGATAGCCTGGCCAAGCGCGAAAAATTTGGTTTACGGATAGGAACAGATCTTAGTAAATTGGCAAGAACCGCTTTTGAGGATGATTACTCAGGATTTGAAATCCTGGGAGATTACAGGGTTTATAAAAATTATTACGCCGCTGCAGAACTTGGTAATGAAAGTATGGGTTATGAAGAAGATAATATTAGCCTAACTTCTCGCGGAAGCTACATAAAGCTCGGTGCCGATTATAATGCGTATGAAAACTGGACGGGAATGCAGAACCTTATTTTTGTAGGGGCGCGTTATGGCTTTGCCACTTTTACCCAGGAAGTTGATGAATACCAAATTTATACCACCAACTCTTTCTTTGAACCTGATGTTAGGACCGATAATATTGAATATTCGGGCTTAACGGCTAGCTGGGTAGAATTAATTGCCGGGATTAAAGTTGAAGTACTGAATAATTTATACCTATCGGTTAATGTTCAGCTTAAGCGCAGATTATTCCAATCTGCTCCAGATAATTTTGATAACCTGACTATCCCAGGTTTTAACCGAACTTACGACGATAGTAATATTGGAGTGGGTTATGGCTACACCATTAGTTACCTGATTCCTTTTTATAAGAAATAAAAAATGCTAGTTTTTCCCGCAGTTTAAAAGTTCTTCATCTTTAAAACTGCGAGAATACAGATCAAAATTTTAATCCTGAAACTTCGCCTTTTTAGATCCCTGGTAGATCTGGTATTTTAATAATTTAGATTCCAGGGCACCGTTGTAAAGTTTTATTTTTCGGGAAGGTCTTAGGCCTACGTGTTTTATAGCTTCAAGATTAGAAGTTATAAACCAGGCATCAGTCCCCGGGTAAGATTGTTTCAGCGTGTCTCCTATCTCTTTATAGAATTTCGGCATATCAATTTCTAATCGCTCTCCATAAGGCGGATTAAATAACATATGTAAATGCCGCTCTCCTTCTTTTTCAGAAGCAAAGAAATCCTGTCTTTCTACTTTTATAAATTCAGAAAGATTAGCATTTTCAATATTATCTATGGCTTTATGCACTGCCGATGGCGAAGTATCATAACCTTTGATCTTAAAATGAAATTCCCGCATTTTCTTCAGCACAGAAGCTTCTATTTTTTCAAATAGATCTTCATCCCAATCTTTCCAGCGTTCAAAAGCAAATTCCTTTCGGTTTAAATTCGGTGGAATATTGCAGGCAATCATCGCGGCTTCAATTAAAATAGTACCACTACCGCACATTGGATCCATAAAATCACACTGCCCGTCCCAACCGGAAAGCAATAACATTCCGGCAGCTAAAACCTCGTTTATAGGCGCAATATTAGTCGCAGTTTTATAACCACGCTTGTGTAGAGACTGCCCAGAGGAATCAAAGGAAACGTTACAGAAATTCTTTTCAATATGAATATTAAGACGCAAGGTTGGGAAATCGAGATCTACATCTGGTCTTTTACCAAACTTATCCCGAAACCGGTCTACGATAGCATCTTTGGTTTTAAGGGAAATATACTTGGAATGCGTAAACGTATCTGAATGTACCGTGGCATCAATGGCCAGGGTATCGTTTACATCCATAAAATTCTCCCAGGGTAAATCGTAGATTTGCTTGTAAAGATCGTCTTCAGAAAATATTTTAAAACTCTGGTAAGGTTTCAGGATCTTAATGGCGGTTCTTAAGCAAAGATTGGCTTTATACATAAAGCCGGTATCGCCCACAAAACTTACATTCCTGGTTCCTTCTTTTACATCCATCGCGCCAAGTGCCATGAGTTCTTTAGCCAAAACTGGCTCAAAACCATACATGGTCTTAGCGATCATTTTAAAATTATTTTCCATATCGGTTTTTTACAGTCCACAAAAATAGGGTAATTTTGCTGAATAAAGGTATTGCCGGCTTTGGATACTGAAATATTCTAAAAGCTTTTACGACTCAGGTTTTCTAATAATATTTTGCAGTAATTAATGATCTATATTTTACCCCTTCTTTCTGTGCTTGCCGGCTATCTTATCGCTACTTTTTTAAAACCCTCCTCCTCTACCGGGTTTAAATTGCTGCTTAGTTTTAGTGGTGCTTATCTTTTGGCGGTTACGATCTTTGAATTGTTACCCGAAGTTTATTTAAACGGCACTAACGAGGTTGGTATTTTTATAATGCTGGGATTGCTGCTGCAAATTATCCTTGAATTTGTTTCAAAAGGTGTTGAACACGGACACCTGCACCAGCAGGAAGGAATGAAAAAATTTCCAATATTATTACTACTAAGTTTAAGTGTACACGCCTTCCTTGAAGGTTTCCCTATGGATGAAGGCGATCATATTTTACACGGAGTTGTGATACATAAAATCCCGGTGGCGACCATACTTTCAGTTTTTCTAATTCATTCTAATTTGAGTAAAATTAAAGTTGGATTATTCCTGGCAGTTTTCGCTTTAATGACTCCTTTAGGAAGCTTTTTTAAATCTCAATTTAGTTTACTTCAGGAGATTTCAATTTACATTAATGCATTGGTGATTGGTATTTTTCTCCACGTTTCTACCACTATTCTATTCGAAGCCTCTAAAAATCATAAATTCAATATTTCTAAACTGGCGGTAATTGTGGGCGGAATTTTACTGGCTTATTTTATCTAATACCAAATTAACAATGTAATGCCGCATTCAAACTCGTTCATTTTCCGCTCTATTTCCTTGCTCATAATTTCCATAGCTATGGCTATGCAAATCAATCGCAGCGTCATAGAACAAAAAAGCAACTTCGCTTTCTGTGCGACTGTACAAAATTAAATTGGTATAATATGTTTAGCAAAGCTGAAAGCAAGAAATTAAGGCAACAGTTCTGGACCAGCTTCGGTATCGTTTTCCGCAGAAAATGGGTTCTGTATGATACCGGTATAAAAGAACTTCAGCTTAAATTCACTTTTAACCGAAAATTCGCCCAGGTTTCTATAGATGTTTTAGATGAAGACCCGCTGATTAGAGCCTATTATTTTGAAAAGCTGCTTTCCCTAAAAAATATCCTGATTTCTGAATATTTACCTGAAGCGGTTTATGAAGAAGAATATGAACTTCCAGAAGGAAAAATAATTTCCCGGGTTTATGTTCAGCTTGATGGTGTAAATATTCACAACCGGCAACAATGGCCTGAGGTGATGAAATTTTTAAGCGATAATATGCTGAAAATGGAAGCTTTTTTTGAAGAATACCGGGATTTTATTTCTGCTTAACAGAATAATTTCAATAAATTGAACGCAACCTTTTGTGGTTTTCTTCATCTTAATAAAAACTAACACCATGAGAAAAGGGATATTTTTAATTTTCGGGGTATTAATCTTAAATGCTTGTAGTAAAGATGATGACAACCCCGATGAGTCTCCTGTTATTATTGAAGATTTTATTTATTTTGAAAACGCTTCCATAAGTGAGGAAGAGAATTCCAGAGAAATTAAAATTATTGAAGGAGACAGCCTTGTTTTTTATTATCAATATTATGACGAAAATGACCCGGCAATAGCTGATGATGAGGATGTTTACAATTTGGCTTTTCAAGTATCACCAGACGCAGAAAACTTTAAATTGGAAACCGGTGATTTTGAAGATGCAAAAGCTTTATATGCCTTATTATGTTTTTGTGACCCTAATGGCTATTTTTCAGTTTCCGATGGAATTATTGAGGGTGAAAAACTAAGCAATGATCAATGGGAAATAGATGTAGATGTGAGTATTATTGTGCCACAAGGAGAAGAAGATACCCGAGAAATTTTACTGGATTTTGATGGAGTTTTTGAATTAAATACTTTAAATAATTAAGTAGAAATAGTTTGGACAATTCTAAGTAAAATATGCTAAAACCTGAGGCATATTCAAAGATTACAAGCCTTTATCACTGTGTAGATTCTGCTGAAAATATAAAGACCTTTTTAGGTAAGTTTTCTTCTTATACCGCATTTTTAGGGTTTTCACCCAACTAATTTAGTCGCTTATTTGTTTAAAATAGGCTTATGAGAACTATTAGACTTTTTGCGTTTCAGCACCGTAACGAATTACAAATTGGAATCACTTATAAATTCGATTTTGAACTAAATGAATTCATTAAAAATATGGAAGGGATGCGCTGGTCCCGCACCTATTCGTGTTTCTATTTGCCATATTCGGTCAACAACAAAAAACGTATTTATACTGTTCTAAAAAAGATAGGTTGCATTATAGATTATTCGGCTTTAAAAGATCTTAAAACAGAGAAGGTAGAAACTCCGGAGGGAGAGAATTCAAATTTAAATACGCAGCAGCTGGAGATCCTGAAAGAATTCCAGAATTATTTAATTGGGCAAAGCTTTAGTAAAAGCACCTTAAAAACTTATACAACTTTTGTGCAGCGATTTATAGCGTTTCAAAAAGACAAATTAGATAGTATCACTAACCGTAGCATTGAGATTTTTATTGAACAGGAAATTGCCGGGAAGAATTACGCCATTAGTACGCACCGCCAATGTGTAAGTGCCTTAAAACATTTTGCCGCATTACACCGTTTCCCCGAACTGAAAGCCGAACAAATTTCCAGTCCCAGGAAATATAAATATTTACCCGTAGTACTTTCTAAAGAAGAAGTGATAGATCTTTTAAGAGCCACACAAAATTTAAAGCACCGGGCGATTTTTGCTTTGTTGTATTCTTCCGGTCTTAGGGTTGGAGAAGCCATTAGTTTGAAGCAAAAAGATATGGATATAGATCGCAAACAAATTGCCATACGTGCGGGAAAAGGCCGAAAAGACCGGGTAGTGATTATGGCAGAGAGCTTTATTCCGCTACTTCTAAATTACCTGGGCACCTACCGGCCACGAACATATTTTATAGAGAGTCCACAGGGCGGGCCTTACAATTCTTCCAGTATCAGGGCGGCTTTACATCACGCCTGCAAGCTGGCAAATATCAAAAAGAAAGTAACTCCGCATACGTTGCGACATTCTTATGCCACCCATATGTTAGAAAACGGTATAGATCTAAGGCATATACAGAGTTTGCTGGGTCATTCGAAACCAGAAACAACAATGATCTACACTCATGTAACTCAAAAGGAATTAATGAAGATTACGAGTCCGTTAGATGTTAGCTTAAAAGCATTATCAAATTCTGATAAAAAGGATGGAAACATGCGTTTATCCCGAAATATTTCTGATTAAAAAGGTATATTGTGCCGGATATAACACGTTGGCAACAAGCTTTAATGAAAATTCTGCTTAAATGATAAAAATAAATATTGGTCCTGATTGTGGAAATTCACCAAAAAAACAATTTCTAAAAGAACTAAATATTGCTTTTGCAAAAAGTGATTCTGATTTTCTGATTGCGAGTGTAACCGACAAAATTATATGGGATATTATCGGAGACAAAAAAATTGTAGGAAAAGAAAATTTTGTTGAGGAACAAGCAAAAATGAAATCACAAAAAGTATCCGAACTAATTGTCGAACGAATTTTAACTCACGGAAAAGAAGGAGCTGTTAGTGGAATTATGAAAATGTCAAATGATAAAAAATTTGCGTTTTCAGACTTTTACGAATTTAGTGGAGCAAAAGGTGCAAAAGTGAGAGCCATTACATCATACATAATCGAAATTTAAATTAAGTTAAAAATCAATTATATTCACGGATTGGATATTAAAACTAACGAAATGAAAAATAAAAATTCCGAAACAATTACGGTTAAAACAACTATTAAAGCAGACATTCATAAAGTTTGGAATAGCTGGACAAAACCAGAACATATAATTAAATGGAACTTTGCAAATGATGAATGGTGTTGCCCAAAAGCTGAAAATGATTTAAAACCAGATGGTACATTTTCCTGGAGAATGGAAGCCAAAGATGGGAGTACGGGATTCGATTTTACTGGAGAGTATGAAAAAGTGATTGAAAAAAAATTAATCACTTATAAAATGTCTGATGGCAGATTGGTGAAAATTGATTTTGTGGAAAATGGAGACGAAGTAACTATAAGCGAAACTTTTGATGCAGAAGGAACTAATTCGGACGAACAACAAAGAGCAGGCTGGCAAGCGATTTTGGAGAATTTTAAAAAATATGTAGAATCGAGAAAATAGAAAGCCAGTTGCCAACATCGGTTATAGCAAATAGCGGGTTTTGTGGAAAAAGTGTAATTTAGAAAACCAAGAAACAAAAGGTTAAGCCGACAAATTCGCGTCCCTATTCCCGCTACTTGTCCATAACCGTAACCGTTACCTGCAAGCCGAAAAATTAGAAATGAAGTTAGATTAAAGAAAAATAAGCAAACGATATATGATTGAAAAAGTATCAAATCATCTCTTTTTTTAGAATATATTGGTGGAATGTCCAAATTGTAAAAGAAAAGGAACTACCTATATTTTCTACTTTATTAGGAATAGCTGTTCTTCATATTCTCAACTTCACAACTATAGTATTTGGTTTCATAACTTTTGTAATTGAAGATGTAAATATTTATCCAAAATGGATACATATTATTTGTATGTTGCTAATTCTAATAATTGATTATTTTTTATTTGTACATAAAGACAAATACAAGGAAATAATATCAAAAAATCATATACCTGAAAATCAAATTAAAAAACTAGATTATCTTGTAATCTTTTATATCCTACTAACATTTGTATCTCTCGCTTTTATAATAATCAAAGGCCGAGAACTACTAACCTAAATTAAAACTTAAGAAATGGAGCAATACGTAAATCTTACTGTCGTGTACTTGGTTCGGTTACAAGCAAGTATTGCTCCA
>CAVSGU010000011.1:0-168306 GCA_963727565.1 uncultured Flavobacteriaceae bacterium | reverse complement strand
TATAGAGATTACGTATTGATTTCTATCTTGAAAATAAAATGCGGAGATAGGGAATTTACTCGGGAAGCCTTTTTATAGGATCATTTTTTTAACTAACCTGATAATGGTCATTATTTCAACCGTTATTTCTTCCGAAGTTTATACCATCAAAATGAACAACGAAAACGTTTTCTTAAGATCGGGAATAAACAATCTGAAACTATGAAGAATACTGAAACTCTTGGTGATTTAGAAATAGCACAACGAATTAAACTGCGGCATATTTCAGATATCGCTGAAAAAGTGGGTTTGGCACCTCGGGAAATTGAAATGTACGGAAATTACAAAGCTAAAATCCCCCTTGACAAGATCGATAAAGAAAAGATAGAAAAATCAAACCTCATACTGGTCTCAGCAATTTCGCCAACACCTGCGGGAGAAGGAAAAACCACTGTTTCAATAGGACTTTCTGAGGCGTTGAACCGTTTAGGGAAGAAAACTACCGTGGTACTAAGAGAGCCTTCTTTAGGTCCTGTTTTCGGGATTAAAGGTGGTGCCACAGGAGGTGGTTTTTCACAAGTACTTCCCATGGAAGACATCAATCTGCACTTTACCGGAGATTTTTCCGCCGTAGAAAAGGCACATAATCTTTTGGCCGCAATTGTGGATAATAATTTGCAGAGCAAAACAAGAAACCTTGGGCTTGATGCTCGTACAATTTCCCTTAAAAGAGTGATGGATGTCAATGACAGAGCTCTTAGAAATATAGTTATTGGTCTGGGCGGCACCGGCTCTGGAATTCCCAGGGAAAGCGGTTTTGATATTACGGCTGCTTCAGAGATTATGGCTATTATGTGCCTTGCAGAAGACCTTTCAGATCTTAAAAGAAGGCTGGGGAATATTTTTATTGGGTACACTTTTGATAAAAAACCTGTCTTTGCTCGTGATCTAAATGCAGAAGGTGCAATGACCGCGCTTTTAAAAGAGGCGATCAAACCTAACCTGGTACAGACTATTGAAGGAAATCCGGCTATTATTCATTTGGGTCCTTTTGCTAACATTGCACAAGGTACCAACTCGGTTATTGCCACGAGAATGGGAATGAGCCTTTCAGACTATACCGTTACCGAGGCCGGTTTTGGTTTTGACCTGGGTGCAGAAAAGTTCCTGGACATCAAGTGTCAAAGTGCCGGTCTTTCTCCAAAAGCCGTAGTGATTACCACGACTATTCGCGCTTTAAAGTATCACGGAGGCGCCAAATTGAGCAGTTTAACCATTCCCGATGTAGAAGCCTTGAAAAAAGGTCTTCCTAACCTGGAAAAACACCTTGAAAATGCCAAAGTCTTCAATCTTACTCCGGTTATCGCGATCAATAGGTTCATTTCAGACAGTGATGAGGAAATTCAGATTGTTAAAAATCTGGCAGATAAGTTAGGGGTAAGAGTTGCTCTTGCCGATGGATGGGCTAGAGGAGGAGAAGGTGCTATAGAGCTGGCGCAAAAAGTCATTGAGGTAGTGGAAGATGCCAAAGAACAATTTTCTCCTCTGTACGAATGGGACTCTGCAGTAATCACAAAAATTGAAAGTATCGCCAAAAAGATCTATGGCGCTGAAAAAGTTGAATTTGGACCGAAAGCCAAAAAAGATCTAAAGAAGATACATGATCTGGGAATGGAAAACCTACCGGTTTGCATTGCCAAGACTCAAAAATCTCTCTCAGATGATCCTGCTCTTTTAGGAAGACCTGAAGGATTTACGCTCAACGTAAGGGAGATCGAAATAGCATCAGGTGCGGGATTCTTGATCCCAATTACTGGAGATATGATGCGTATGCCTGGGTTACCTGGTGTACCGGCTTCAGAAAGGATTGATATTGATATGGAAGGAAATATTTCGGGGCTAATTTAAAGACAAGATTTATATCCTTCTAAACCAAAGCGGAACTTAAAAAGTTCCGCTTTTTATTCTTCAAAAAGCAATTGAATTTTATTTAAGTTTCCTCAAAATAGAAAATAGTTTCTATGGGTAATTTAAAAAGTTTTGAGATCCTAAATGCTGTTGGTAAACTCGGATCAAATTTTCCTTTCTCTATGGCATTAATAGTTTGGCGCGAAACCCCAATAAATTCCGCTAAATCTTCCTGGGTATAGCTATGTTCAGCCCGAAGCACTTTTAACTTATTTTTCATGTGTATCTTCTGGAATTTATGGTGACTAAAACTAAATAAGTTAATCCTATAAATATCACAAGATTGCTTATTTCTGCATCGTAATTAATAAGGTTGGTAACATCCAGAAGGGAATACGATAGTCCCACCACAATTGCTAAACCCAGGGTTAAAGCCAGGGATTCTAAATGAATTTTACGTTGCAACTCATCTAGATTATTAAAGAATTTCCTGTTGGCAAAAATCATAAGGATACCGTGAACAAAATTTACTGAAATTGCCAAAACCGTTAAAACGGTGTGATCGTCCCAAATATATTTCGGCCCAAAGGTGGCAATTGCCATTGTAGCCACCCAACTCCAGGTCCATACGGCAAGAGTGTAAAGATTCTTTTTTCGTTCTTTTTTCATTTTAATGTAATTAAAGTTTTACTTTATGTAATGTTTACTTTACAAATATAGCAAAATAATTGAAATGTAAAGTTTTGTTTACAAATTAAATTGATGAAGGAGAAGTAAATAACTATTCTAGTTTCATAAATTTGAAAGCACGGCTCTTAATTTAAACTATAGTTATGAAGAGAATATTTCAGCTTTTAATAATGTTTATGGGAATTACGGCTATGAGCCAGAATTCAGAATTGAAGAAAGAAGATCAGATCAAAGAACTTATTTCAAACTCTTTTCAAAAGATATTTTCTGATTTAGATCCGCAGGCATTAGACACCTATTGCACCCAGGATTTTCTCCTGCTGGAGACCGGGGAGGTTTGGGATATGGAAAGGATGAGAAATTATTTAGATCGTGCCAGTGAACAAAAATCAAAAGTAATAAGATTCAATTCTTTTGATTTTATAGAAATAAAAATTGAAGGAAAAATGGCCTGGGTGGCTTATCATAACAAAGCCGAATTTAAATCGGGAGAAGAAGTGGTAAGGGAGCTAAATTGGTTGGAAAGCGCAACCGCAATTCTCACGGAAGAAGGATGGAAGCTACAACTACTTCATTCTACCATCGCTGAAGAATGAGAATTAGCCAAGTTTAAATTAGCATAAGCTAACTTATCCTAATGCTGAAAAAATATTGAATGGATTGTATAACGAGTTAGCCAAAATTAATAATGAAGAATAAAAAACTAATATGAATTGGATTCTAGGTCTGGTCTTAGTTTTAATTGTAGTTTATCTTGTTGATATTCAGATTAAAAAGCGAAAAACTAAAATCACAAGACAAACTTTAAATGAAAACTGGGGAAAGCCTAAAACAGAATCTTATTTCAATTTTGAGTTGATCAATAAGTTTTTTGAAAATCATAGATCTTCTGAAAAAGTTCATCAGAAAATATCTGATAACACCTGGAATGATTTAGACCTAAATGAGGTTTTTAAATTTATTGATAGAACAACCTCTAAAATTGGCCAGCAATATCTTTACTTCAAATTAAGAACAATAAAACCAATTTCTGAATTAAAGCAATTTGAAGAACTGACTGAAATTTTCAGTTCGAATAAGAAGCTTAGAATTCAAACTCAACTTGAACTTTCAAAAATTTCATCTGATAAAGGATATTATTTAGAGGAAATCTTTCGCTCTACAGAATCAGAAAAACCGGGGAATATCTGGCTATTCTACTTTCTATCAATAGGTGCGTTAATGTCTGTTATATTAGGCTTTTTTGATCCCACCTGGTTTTTAGCCCTGGCGCCAATCTTTTTTATCAATCTGGTCTTTCATTATAAAAATAAATCTTCTGTTCAGTATTATTTAAATGGAGTTTCGCAGTTGGCTTCAAGTTATGTTGTGGCCAAAAACCTAAGTACTTCGAAAGAAATCAAATCCTTTTTTCCAGACCTTGATTTTTTAAAAAGTGCAAAGCCTATTTTGTCAAAAATCAGATTTATTGAATGGGAGAAAAAATTGGATAACGAGTACACGCTTTTTTTCTGGTTTATATCAGAAATGATTAAAATAACTTTCAATTTAGAACCTATACTTTTTTATAATTTTCAGAAAAGCTTAAAAAATAATAAAGAAGAAATTAAAAAGCTTTTCATCTTTATTGGCGAAATTGATTCGGCTATATCCTGTGCATCTTTGCGGGCAGATAATATTATTTCTTGTAAGCCTAAATTTTTAGACGAGAAGCAAGTGAACGCAAAAGAGATTTATCATCCCTTAATAGAACATTGCGTTTCCAACGATTTAATGTTAGATAATAGCAGTTTACTTCTAACCGGCTCTAATATGTCTGGCAAAACTACATTTATTAGAACTTTTAGTATTAATGCATTAGTTGGCCAGACTTTAAATATCTGTTTTGCATCAAAATTTGAAGCTCCTTTTTTCAAAATCTTTTCTTCAATTAGAGTTTCAGACGATTTAATAACTAAAACAAGTTATTATTTAGAGGAAGTTGTTCGAATTAAAGAATTGATCGATATCTCTGAAAAAGAAGATAATTGTCTTTTTATTTTAGATGAACTCTTTAAAGGCACAAATACGGTTGAAAGAATTGCGGCCGGAAAATCCATCCTCTCCTATTTAAATAAGAACAAGCATATTGTGATGGTTTCTACCCATGATCTTGAACTTACAGATCTGCTAGGAAACAGAAATTTCGATCTATACCATTTTTCTGAAACTATAGAAAATGAGCAATTGTTTTTTGATCATAAAATAAAACCTGGAAAACCAAAAAGCAGAAATGCTATCAAGATCTTAGAATTATACGATTATCCGTCAGAAATTATGGGGGATGCAAGAAGTTTAGATAAAATAACTTTGGGTAACGAGGAAAATGAATTTTAAGAGGCGAGATTAGAAACGCTTAAACTTAGAAGAGATTGTTATCTCTCAATTTTTTAACACTAACCGGTTAATAGCAATAATATTTAAGCTGTAATCTTAAGTTTTATAATGTTCTTTTTATTAATTTCATTTTTATTCGAAAGCCAGCTCTAATTATAGGTAACGTAAATAGCAAAGGCCGTTTGAAACCTGCAAAATCCAAATCTTATGAAAGCACCCAATTTAATTCTATTTCTTCTTATTCCAATAATCAGTTTTTCTCAAAATTTCAAGCTAAATGGCGAATTTTCAGGTCAAAACACTGACGAACTTGTTTTAAGATATATTGATATTGATGGGAAACATATAAGTGACACTTTGGAAATAGAAAATAATAAATTTCAAGCTAGTGGGAATTTAGAAGGAGTACAGAAAGTTCTTCTAACTGGCAATATAAAATCTGGAGGAATGGAAGATCCTAATCTTGGGTATTTCTTTATTGAACCGGGAAATATAGAGGTACAGGTAGAAGAAGATAATTTTAAAGAAATTAAAATAGTAGGTTCAAACTCGCAAAAAGAATTCGAAAAAGTTGAAAGTAAAACGAAACCGATACGCCTGAAACTCGATAGTATTTCTAATAATAAATCAGCAAACTCAAATGATTTACTCATTGCAGGGAATGAAAAAATTCAAAAGATAAAATTGAGTTATGCCATAGAAAACCCGGAATCCAGCTTAAGTCCATATTTTCTTAATTTCTATCAAAGAAGTATTCCTATAGATTCTGTACAAAATATTTTTAGCTCGTTTTCAGCTAATAATAAACAATCACTTGATGGTAAAAAAATTCATAGCTTTTTGAAAAAGATGATTGTAAAGGTAGATGATGCTGCTCCAGATTTTAATGTAGTTGATATTTCAGGAAATAAATTATCACTTGATTCTTTTAAAGGTAAATACTTACTTATTGATTTCTGGGCAGACTGGTGTAAGCCCTGTATTGCGAAATTTCCAGAAGTAAAGTCACTCATTAATGAATATTCTGATAAGGGCCTGGAAGTACTATTTGTATCTTTTGATGAAACTGAAGATGACTGGAAAAAAGGTGTAAAAAAGTATGATCTAAATAATTGGGATCACACATTCGTAGGTTTCAAAAACATCGATTCTAAGGAATCAATAGGATATCAATTCGACATTAAACCCATACCGGCATATATTCTAATAGATCCAAATGGAAAAATTATTGGGCGATATGCCTCGGCTTCTAAAGAAGGCAAAAGTTTTATTGACTTAGAAGAAAAATTAGAAACTTTAATGAATTAAAGTACTTAAACTTATCAATGAGCAAATTAATAGTAAATAGAAGGTCTGAATATGCAAATAGAGCAAGAGCGATCGGATTATATCTTGATGGACAGAAAATCGGTACAATCAAAAATGGCGAATCGAAGGAATTTGACCTGAAACCGGGCAACTATGAACTAAAGGCCAAAATTGACTGGTGCGGGAGCCAGCTAAATGATTTTGAAATTAAAGAGAATGAGGAAACAAAAATTGAATTAACTGGTTTTAGTAAAAATAAGTGGATTCTGCCTATATTAATTGTAATCCAGGTAAGTCTGTTTATTTTATCCTCCTATTTTGATATCCCTGATGCTATAATGATCACATTTTCAACGTGTATTTTAATATATATTCTGTTCCCAATAACCTTCGGCCGCAACCATTATCTAAAGCTTAATGAGAGATAACAGATAAATTTTTATTAGGAAAAGAAGCTATGAATAAAATAAGGATTATTGGTTTAATAATATTCGTAATTGGAATTATTGTATTCCTTTTTATGGAATGGGAGATAGTGAGGATGGCTGCAGCTACATTGGTAGGACTTGGAGTTGGCTTACTATTAACCGGTGGTTTGAAAATCAGTAAATAAGAAGTAAAATAAAAATTAAGGTAGAAATATGGGAATAAAGGTTTTAGCTTATATTGTTTTGTTTGCTGGCATAGGGCTCTTAATATGGAATATTTTTCATCTGAATTTTGATAAACCCGAAAAAGTTTCAATAATGAATATTATTTCAAATATCTTAATTATTGTAGCGATGATTCTTACTATAATCGGTCAGAAGTAAAACCAAAAATTAACTAGATCAATACCAAACTTTAAAATTAGATGAATAAAATTAGAATAATAGGAATCGCGATACTGCTTTTTACATTTGTATCGAGATATTATTTGGAAACCGACGCTTACGATTTCTGGTATGGTGCTGCAGGCGGAGTAGGAGCAATGCTGGCCATAATTGGGAGAATTAAAAGACCAGCGTGAAAATCTTTCTTAATTAAATAATTTATTCCAAAACTACGCCAACTCCAACCTTACCCAGCAAATATGGGTTATGATCAATAATGAGAATATCATTGGCTTTGCCCAGTTTTTTGAGTATAGCATACAGTAGATCTATATCGGCATAATGCAATCCTGTGCTGGGTTCATCTAAAATATAAAGCACATCGTTAGCTTTGGCCTGTAGCCAATTCAACAATAATAATCGTTGTTTCTCCCCGGAAGAAAGAGATTGCACCGGCTGGTCTAATCTAAGATGCGCCAACCCGATTTCCTCTAACTGATCCAGGAATTCCTGGGTTTTAGGATTTACAGTAAGCTTATTAAACCATTCTTTTAGTTCTATGATATTCATAGCAAGTACTTCTGCTATATTTTTCTTTTCAACAGAATGATGCCAATATATGCGCCTTGATAGCGCTGCCCCTTGCAAACTTCACATTTTTCAATGGCATTGGCTGCAATATCAAGACTGGTCTCCACATAGCCTTTTCCTTTACAGTTTGGGCACTGACTGCTCTTGGTTTTATAGGAGAAATCTTTGGCTTTTAAGCCGGTTTCAGCTGCAAAGATTTTACTGACGTCCTTTAAAATATCCAGGTAGGAAATCAATAAAGTGGCCGCGTGAGTATTAAGTTTTTTCGGCTCAAAATAATGCACGCCTGAATAATTTTTTGGGAAATTTATGCTCTTACAATTCACCGGCTGTCCGGTCTCAATGCTGGGCACCAGGATATCTTTCACCAGGGTGGTTTTCCCAATACCAGATTTTCCTGTTAGTGCAGTAATGCCCCCAATAGGCAGGGATAATGAATCCCTTACCAAAGTATGCCTGGCTAGCTTACTAAAACTAATGTGCTTTTTCCCTTCTTTAAGTTCTACCGCTTGGGTAGGCGCTTTCAAAAACGGATGGCAATCGGTTTGTTGCAATAAACCTTCGGTGCTGCCTTCGTAAGTGATATAGCCACCTAACTTGCCGGCTTTAGGACCAATCTGTACTATATGATCTGCCTCATGTATAATGGCCTTATTGTGTTCAATGACCACCACCGTATTTCCTTTTTCAATAAGTTCTTTTAGGATTTGAATCAGGTCCGGAATATTATCATTAGATAAACCAGCTGAAGGTTCATCTAGCAAATAGGTGATGCCTTTAAGCGGACTGTTTAATTGTTTGATAAGCTCTACCCTTTGATTTTCTCCACCTGAAAGTGTAGGCGATTTTCGGTTTAGTTGCAGGTAATCAATGTGTAATTGCTTCGCTCTAAGAATAGTGTTAATTAAATGGGGTTCAATCTTGGCGAGTAGTTTTCCATCTACATCTTTCCTAGTGGCATTTTCTGCTAGCCATAGATCAAGCTCTTTAAAATCCATTGATTTAATTTCGTGAATGGATTTTCCCGCTATTTGAAAAGCTAATCGTTCGGGTTTTAATCCACTTCCCTCACAATGGCTACATTCTCTATGAGAAAAAAGCGCAGTTAGCTGACTGATATTTTTATTCTTCCGGGTTTTGAAATACTCGTCTTGCAAGTAGTGGTAGAGGCCTTCCCATTTCATACTTAAGGCTTGCGTACCTTCCCTTGTCTTAGTTTTGTATAGCCAATTGGCCTTCCATACTTTTTCACCTGCTCCGTTCAGTAATATTTCTTTCTGGGAATCGTTCAGTTCTTTAAAAGGGGTTTCCAGAGTAAAACCATATTCTTTACCAACTTCTTTTAAGATCGCCATATGCTTTCCTGCCGGATCGCCGTAATACCCTACTACTTTATTGTGTGCGAAAAGTCCGTTAGCAATGCTTTTATTTTCATCCAATACAAGTTTGTTGAGGTCGGGCAGTAGTTCTTGCCCAATGCCTTCACAAACCGCACATTTTCCTAATTCGTGATTATTTGAAAAATGACTGGCCGATAATTCTTTCCTTCATACTGCGCCTTTCTGGAAAAGGCAAAGCGCAAAATTTTATCAATTCCCGTTTGCTTTGCAATATCTGAGCGTTGAGAATAATTCTTTTGCTTTCTGGTGATACAAATAGTAGGGGTAAGTCCTTCAATATGATTAACCTCCAACTGAAAATTCACGCCTACTCTAGATTGCTGATAACTTGAAAACTGTTTGGTCATTTCCTGTAACCCAAAACCGTGCAGCGTATCAATTACCAATGAAGATTTCCCGGAACCGGAAATTCCCGTGACTACCGTTAAATGGTTCTTGGGCAGATCTAAGTTGAGATCTTTTAGAGAATGCGTACGCGCACCCTGAATGGAAATTTTATCCCTTTGCTGTACGGGCTCTTCTTTCACTTTAATAGGTTGAACCTCCAGCGCATTGTCCACTAAGGTATCACATTGAGATTGAAAAAGTGAATGGTTTTCAAAACAGATAATGCCTGCGGTTTGTTGCTTGAGTTGGTGCAATGCATCCAGCAACTGACTCACATTTTGCTGATGCAATCCTATACTGGGTTCTTCAAGTAAGAGGAGCGTCTTTTTTGATTTTTTGGCGAAATGTTTAGTGAGTTTAATTCTTTGCGCTTCTCCACCTGATAAGGTATTGGAGGGCTGTCCCAGTTTGATATAGCCAAGTCCTAATTGCAGCATTAAAGACAGAATTTCTTTGATTTTCTTTTCCTCGGAAAAGAAATCATACGCTTCTTCAATACTTAGGTTATAGAGATCTGCAATATTCTTTTCATTCCAATGAACACGAAGTACTTCTGGCTTAAAACGTTTGCCATTACAGGTAGGACAAACCTGGTTGATACTGCCAAGTGCACTCATGGAGAGGGTAATCACGCCAGCCCCTTCACAGGCTTCACATCTACCGGTTTTGTTATTAAATGAAAAGGCTCCTTTGGATAAATTCAAAGTTTTCGCTTCAGGAGTTTTTGCGAGTAAATCCCTTATTTTATCTGCTAAGCCTGTATAAGTAGCCGGATTACTTCGGGGCGTTTTACCTATAGGTTGATCGTTTACGGTGAGAAGATTTAGATCTTCATTTTTGCAAAATTGGGTGATGCTTTCAATAATTTGAGGAGTTTTGCGGCTCACCGCTGTCAGCTCCATTTTGCCGGGTTGAAAAGATTCAGCCGAAACTTTTTTAGGCTGGTTTTTAGGTGTTTTGTTATTCCCTGCTTCCTTCAATGCCGCTAAAGTTGGGCTGCTTAAGTCTTTTGACTTTAGAAAATTATTGATGGGGCCGTTAAAAACCACTTCGCCGCCATGTATCCCTGCTTCAGGGCCTAATTCTACTATCCAATCTGCCGACTTTATAAAATCTAAGTCGTGCTCCACCACCATAACCGTATTTCCCCGGCGAATGAGTCGGTTAAGAATATGAAGCAAATATTTTTGATAATCTTTAGACAAACCGATAGAAGGTTCATCGAAAACATATAAAATACCTTGCAGCTTACTATTTACCTGGTTAATGAGTTTGATTCTTTGCCCATCGCCAGAGGAAATCTCCATACTTGGTGTGCTTAGCCGGTATTCTTCCATACCCAGCCTAATCAGGTCATATAATTGAGTGCAGATCTTATCTACCAAAACTTGTTCTCCGGCTGCGAATTGCTGAGACTTCAGCTTTTCATATAATTCGCCTAAGGAAAGCTCCATCCAGTCTTGAAAATTGAGTCCTTTCCATTTATATTTTAAATGTTCAGCTTTAATACGGGCGCCTTTACAACCAGGGCAAATTTTGGAGCTGGCAAATTTTAAGATATTGGGATTTCTATCACGTCTTAAAATATCCTGCATAATAGGAAGCATTCCTTTATAGAATCCTTCTTCACGAGGCTTGGCTTTAATTCCTTTCCATCTAAGCCTGGACTCCAGGCCGTGCTTACCAAAAAATACTTTGAGGCGATCACTTCCGTTTAAGACCACATCTTGTTGTTCCGCTGTGAGTTCCTTCCAGGGTATATCTACATTAAAGCCGTGCGCCTCACACACTTTATTTAATTCCTCTACGGTTATCTGGGAATAGACGATATAGCCATTGGGCAGGGTAGTGGTGATGGCCCCTTCTCTAAGCGTCTTATTTTCATCTCCCACTAATTTGTCAAGGTCAATATATTCTGCTTCTCCAATACCACGACATACCTCGCAGGCTCCTCTAGGGTGATTAAAAGAAAATAGCGACTTACTCATAGTTTCAGCAGCCGAATAGCGAGCAAATAAAATTCTGAATACAGAAGCAAGCTCAGAGAGCGTACCAAAAGTAGTATTGATAGACTGGAAGCGTTTAGATTGTTCCACCTTAATTACCGGCGGAAGGTTTTTTATATCATCTACTTCAGCAGTAGGGATTAACTGACTATTTTGTTGGTTGTAAGCAGGGAGGCTCTCTAAAAAATATCGGTAACCTTCATTGGCGATAACACCCATTGCCAGGGAGGATTTCCCCGAGCCCGATAGACCCGTCACTACAATCAATTGATTTTCAGGAATACTTAAATCAATATTTTTGAGATTATTTTGATGGGCATTAATTATCTGCATAAAGGCTTATTGTTTCTCTTTTTTAAAAAAAATAAATATAGAAAGATATTAAGGCCTAAAAGGGGGTTTTAAGAAAAACAAAACATAAAATTTATCTTTTATTAGCTCAAATTTTTCAGCAATAAGCAAAACTAACGATAGTGAGATGATGGGAGAATTCTGCTAAAGTGATAATCAAAAATCAAAGCTAAATTTATTAGGAAACATTCATCTTGCTATGGAGAAAAATATCATATAATTCTAAAATTTCTCTAGTGTATAGATGAATAAAACAATGGTTAATTAACGATAGTTTATCAGTGTAAAGCAATGTTTGTCATATATTTATATAAAAAAGAAAATGTTCGGATTATTCAAGAAAAAGTCAGAAGTTGAAAAACTGGAAGTGAAATACAAAAAACTTCTGGAGGAAGCTCATCAACTCTCTACTACTAATCGTAGTAAAAGTGATGAAAAAATGTATGAAGCAAATGAGGTTTTAAAGCAAATCGATCAGATTAAAAAATCAGAAGAAGCTTAAATAATCACGTTTGAGATTTAAATTCATTTTTTAGAAAATAGAAATTCATTGTCCGATTATCGGAATTTATCGTTTTACATTCAATAAAAAAGGGAAGCCTTTCGGTTCCCTTTTTTTATTTTAAATTTTTAATCTTTTGTGATTATCCACGGGTAAGCCATCCTCTTTTGCTTGCGGTGGCAATAGCGTATGGAGTGATCCAGAATAACCCGAAGGTATAAAGGATACTATAGGAATACGCCCAGAAAGATTCCGATAAATTATATCTCTTCGCATAGAAAAGTACCGGGAAACTAGACCATATCAGAATACTGAATAAGGTTGAACTTAAGAATAAAATTGGATCCATAGAGATGAAGAAAAGCATCATCAAGATTGTTGGATAACTCATCACTAATTTCAATACCTGGTTGATGAACAGAAGTCGCGATCCGGCTTTAGAGCTTTCCCTGAAATCTGTGAAAACATATTTCGCCATCGAAATGTTCTCACGAACGTTACTTCTTCCCCACCTGATAAACATTTTATAAAGTCCGGTGTATTTTTCAGGTACATTGGTATAAGCGAAAGCATTTCTTTGAAAGAGTACGTGATATCCCTGTTTAAGGATCATATTAGTCATTGCACGATCTTCGCCGATATCTGAAGCCTTACCCATAAAGGTTTGGTTAATCCATTCTTCCAGGCAGCCAAAAACAGCTTTTTTCCTGTAAGCCGCAAGCGCACCAGGGGTACAAAGCACCGATTCCAGGCTACTTTCCGCAGAACGAATAAATTCGAAACTAAGTACAAAGCTTACATCCAGCATCTTAGGCAGCATAGCCTTTTTCTCGTTGTTTAGCACACGAATATTTCCTGCTACAGCGCCGCATTTTTCGTTAACCACAAAAGGACTTACAAGGTTACGCAGGGTGTCTTTAGTAACCTCAGAATCACTATCTACGGTCACAAGAACTTCTCCGGTACTTAAATTGAATCCGCGGTAAAGCGCGTGTCTTTTTCCTTTGTTTTCTGGTTGTTGGTAGATGCTCAATTGATCTCCAAGCTCCTTTTTAGCCTTTAGCATCCAATCCCAGGTGTCATCTTTACTTCCGTCATCTATGGCCAGAAGTTGTATTTTATGACTTGGGTAATCACTTTTAGCAAGGCTTTTAAGGGTTGCCCAAACCTGTTTTCCTTCATTATAAGCTGGAACTATTACCGTACAGGTTGGTAGCTCTTCATTGCTTACAGAATTAATTGGCTTATATCTCAGGTAGAGGTAAAGGTTATAGAAGAAGAATCCGGCTCTGAATAAAAGTAAAGAACCAGTAACTGCTAAAAATGCTAATTCCCAGGTTGAATCCAGGCCATTAAGATTATAGCGGTTAAAATCACCCTGCAACACATATACCAGGTATGCAGCGCCAAAAAGCAAAGCCAGGCTACTTGCACGTACCATAATTCCTCTTAAATCTCTGGACTTATTCTTTTGATCGTTAATAGAAGATTTTTCAGCAGAAGAAACTGATTGATTTGAAGCTATATTATTTTTCATTTTAATGTCTATTTTTAATTTGAGCTCAAAAGCTTAGGTTATTCCTTTAAGACTCCTATGTGACTAGCTTAGCAATCCACGTACCAACTAATTAAAATGCTTGTAAAGAGACTTATATTAGAAGCTTCAGAAAAAAACTGGGGATTTTTTCTACATTAAGTTTTCAATTCTGCCCCATTCCCGGTTTTTAAGCGTAAAACTGTATTTCTTTTGGAGTTATTTATGGCAAATAAAAAAGGGTTCAACGCTAAAGTCAAACCCTTCTATGGTATTAAAATGAAATAATTTGAAGTTCTTAAACTTCCTGGGCTTCTGTTTCTTCTGAAACTTCTTCCTTTTGAGTTTCATCTGAATCAAGAACATTAAATTTTTCTAATTGTTCTTCCTCACCGGTAAAATATGGGAATACATCCAGAATTGGAGATTCTGTAATAGAGGGAATATTATAATCGCCCATAGTTTCTTCCATCGCCGTGGTAGTATTCTCGAAAGCCTCTTTTACATCGTTGGCCTGAACAAGCAAGTAAATATTAGTCTTTTTTTCTTTTCCGCTTTCTTCATCCATAGCGACCAGGGAAACTTTTGATTTAAACCAACGATCGGAATTCTCAAAAGGATGAACTTCTGAAAAATTCGCAACTTTTATATTCATTATTCTGAAATCTTCACTGGTATAAGCCGTCATTTCCTCAGTAATTCTCGCTTCGGCCTCTGTGAAAGATACTGCATCAAGTAGGTAGGTATCTGTAGTCATTTTCTGCTCGCCTGTTTCGTGTGTTTTTTTGTATTTCACCTTACATTCAAACCAAGTTACGCTCATATCTTTATATTTTAGGGAGTCAAAAATAGGATTTAAAACGAGTCTCGAGGACAAAACAGGAGATAGATATTCACAATTTTCTACTTGCTACTTAACCAGATAATTAGTTTTAAAAACAGGATTTTTATTCAATAAAAAAGTAAAATCTGTAGATATGAAAAATGAATTTTGAATGCTTTCTTTTACTATCTTTATCGGGTTAACTATTAAATAATCAAAGATTATGGCAAAAGAAAAATCACCCTCAAAAAACTCGGCCAGAAAGGAGCCGGTTTTGAGCTTAAAGGAAAAGCGTGCTGCGAAAGCCGCTAAGAAAAAGAACAGAACTTAATGAATGTTTTAAATAAAAATCCCGCTAATTTGCGGGATTTTCTCTTTTTAAGTGATATCAATTGTATAGGCCGCCTGAAAATCTTTTCCTGCTGCCAGTGTTTCGATCCCTTCTTTGGTTTTTAGGTTTTGATCTGTGCCTTCAACATCGGCAATTCCCAGCCAGGGTTCAATGCATACGTAAGGAGCTCCGGGTTTGGCCCAAATTCCCAGGTTTTTAAAATCTTTATATTCTACGCTTAAAATGCTACCTGAGTTTTTACTTTTTAGCACCACTTTTTTAGAGGGAATATTCTTGAAAATCAATGCGTCTTTGGCGAAAAGCTCTTTATGTAGTCTAATTTTATCTTCGTTGTCTAATATTCCTTCAGTGGTATCGCTAACCAGTCCTTCTTCATTTAAAATGTGAGTTCTTAGATCCATTTTTCTGTCAAACTCAAGGTAATAATCTTCGTAAACTTCATTTTTACTAATAGGAGCATTAAACGCGGGATGTCCGCCTAAAGAAAAATATAGAGGCTTATCATCTAAATTAAAAATTTGATGATGTACAGTGAGCGATTTTTTATTTAACTGGAAAGAAATTTCAAAACGGAATTTAAATGGATAGATCTCCAGCGTTTCTGCTGAATAATCCAGTTGAAAAACTAATCTATCACCTGTTTTTTCTTTTAACCGAATATTCTCGTTATGCCTAACAAAACCGTGTTTAGGCATTTGGTATTCTTTATCTTCAAAAATGAATTTCCCTTCTTTTAAAACGCCAATTACCGGAAACAAATTAGGCGCCTGGCTTGCCCAAAATTCTGGGTTTCCCTGCCATAGATGTTCAATACCTGTTTCCAGGTTTTTAAGGCTGGATAATTCAGCGCCAATGGGATTTACTTTTATACTTAAGAATTCGTTCTGTAATTCGTGCATTTCAAAAAATTATTTTTTCTTTCTTCTGTTCGCATTTTTATCCCCGCGAGTTTTTGGCTTTTTATACTTTTTGGCAATTTCTCTTCGGTAAGATCCACCAAGATTTTCTTTCCTGTTTTTTTCTTTTTTCTCGTGAAAAGCAGGGCCGGGAGCGTTTTCGTCCTTATTCTTTCCCGGGTTATTGATTTCAAAAACCTTAGGTTGCTCTTCCGGAATTAATTCTGAAGAAATTTCAATTTCCGCCGGTAATTCTTCCTGCGGAACTTCCATTTTCATTAAAGCTTCAATTTTTTCAAGCGATTCCAATTCAGCTTCCGTAGTCATTAATATCGAATTCCCTTCTTTTTCGGCCCTTCCGGTACGGCCAATTCGGTGCATATAATTTTCAGGATATTTTGGAGTATCAAAATTGATCACGTGGCTTACCGATTCAATATCAAGACCTCGAGCCATAACATCGGTTGCAACTAAAATTCGGCAAAATCCGCTGCCAAATTGTTTGATACTGCGTAAACGATAATTTTGGGTTTTATTGGAATGAATTACCGTGCATTCATCCTGGAAATACTGTTCTAATTCCGCGTAAAGTCGGTCGGCCATTCTTTTATAAGCCACAAAGATCAACACCTTGGAGTAGGTTTCTTTATCGGCTAAAATATGTCTTAGCAAATTTACTTTAGTATAGAAATTCGGGATTCTATAACCGGTTTGTTTAATATTATCAAGTGGCGTTCCGCTGGCGGCTACAGAAATAGTTTGCGGACTTTTAAAATTAGCCTCGATTAGATTTTCAACATTTTCAGTGATTGTCGCAGAAAACATAATGTTTTGTCGGTTCTGCGGAAGCAGTTCAAAGATATTATTGATCTGAAATTTAAAACCCAGGTCTAACATCACATCTACTTCATCTATCACTAATTTCTGAATAGATTTTAACTGAAGCGCGCGCCTAAGCACAAGATCGTACAATCTTCCCGGAGTTGCTACCACAATATCCTGGCCCTGTAAAAGCGATTGATGTTGCGTGTTCATATTTACACCACCATAAATACCGGTAGTGCGAACATTCATATAAGCGGTTAATTTTTCGATTTCTTCAACTACCTGCACCACAAGTTCCCGTGTAGGCACCAAAACCAGGACCCGCGGATTTTTTTGTTCCGAATATTTAAGCATTCGTAATATTGGAAGCATATAGGCAAAGGTTTTTCCGGTACCGGTTTGCGCGATTCCCACCATATCTTTCCCAGACATAATTGTAGAAAACGATTCCTCTTGAATAGGCGTAGGCGTGTTAATGCCAATATCTTCCAGCGCATTGCGCAGGGGAGTGGTAATATTTAAATCCTGAAAAGTCACTAAATGAAGTTTTTATGAACTGGCAAAGTTAGTGAAACTCTAATTTAAAATTGCTCCTGGCAATTTTAAATTAGTTAGTTGAACTAATCCCGCCGCAGGGCGGGATCTCAAATACCTCTGCTGTTTTTTTGCCTCGGCAATTTTAAATTAGTTAGTTGAACTAATCCCGCCGCAGGATGGAAAATAATCTTTAAAGGTTCTGAATTATTTTATTTTCAAAAACCGTCATGCTGAACTTGTTTCAGCATCTAAGATGAATAAATGTAAAACTCAACTTAGACCTCCGATAGAAATCGGAGCAGGCTCTGAAACTAGTTCAGGGTGACGATGAATTACAAACTAAGAAGAAATGAAAGTTCACAAGTTTTTCAATTCTATCAATAAGGAATCATTTCATTTATTTCGGTATTTTTGATAAAAATCGTTTCGATGAAAAAGATCTTAGCCTTTGCCGGTTCTAATAGTAGTACTTCCATTAATTTTCAGTTATTAACACACGTAGCCAATCGCATACAGGGGCACGAAGTGAAAGTTCAGGATTTTACCCAATATGAATTACCAATTTATAGCGCCGATAGGGAAAAGGAAAGAGGTATTCCCGTAAGCGCTAAAATAATTAATAAGATCATCCACGAGCACGAGGCCTTGATAATTGCGGTAAATGAGCATAATGGCAATGTTTCAGCTTACTTTAAAAATATAATCGACTGGCTTTCCCGATTAGACCGTAATTTCCTTGAGGGAAAAAAGATTTTATTGATCAGTACTTCTCCCGGCAAACGTGGAGCCGCATCAGCTTTAGAATATACTAAAGGAATTTTACCAAGATTTGGCGGCGAGATTATAGAAAGCTTCAGTTTACCTTCTTTTAATGATAATTTTAAAGACGGGAAGGTGCTAAACGAAGTGCTGGATATGGGGATAGAAGATGTGTTAACTACTTTTTCTCATCAACTGGAATCCGGCCAATCAAATTAATTTGCTTTTTTCACTTTAGGGCTAAACTCTTCGTTGGCCTTTCCTAAATTGCTTAATTCGGTTTCGGTTTTTCCAGTAATTCCCATATCTGCTTTATGCTTATCTACGGGGCTTCCGAATAAAATAAGCCAGACTTCTTTTAATGATTTTGCCTTCCAGATATCCTTGCCAACTTCAATCCATTCGTGGAAAACGAGGAAAAAAGGATTGTAGGAGTTTACCGGTTTGGTGATTCCATAACGGGGTTTTTCATCTTCTTCCTGGAAAGTTCCAAAAATACGATCCCAGAATATAAAAGTAGAGCCATAATTTTTATCCAGATATCTTTCATTTACCGAATGATGTACCCGGTGATGCGAGGGCGTAGTAAAGATATACTCGATTGGCCGCGGTAATTTTTTTATCAATTCGGTATGAATCCAGAATTGATAAAGCACTTCCAGTTGATGCACAATAAAGAATACCAAGGGATGAAAGCCCAACAATACTACCGGTAAAAAGAAGATGATCTTTAAATTCTGCGTCCAGGATAATCTAAAAGAAGTTGATAAATTATAATGTTCAGAAGAATGATGAACCACGTGTGTTGACCACCAGAAACGTTGTTCGTGGGCAAATCTATGTGCCCAATACCTGCTAAAATCCAATAATATTAAACACAAAACATAAGACCACCAGGTATGTGGTATTTTAAACGGCGCCAGATTGAAAAAGAAAAGGAAAACCATAAAGACTCCTATCTTCATAAACCCGTTTAGGATTAAATTACCAATCCCGATAGCTGTAGACGCTAGAAAATCTTTACCCGAATAAAGGTTTTTGTATTTTTTTCTTCCAATTAAAAATTCAAGTAAGACAAAAAAGAACATTAGCGGGGCTACAACCCAGATAACGGTAGTGAAATCAAGGTTTTCTATATCGGCTAAAGTAAGCTTATCAGTATCTGTAAACATTGGTAATATTTGGCTCTTAATCATAAAATAGCGCAGAAAAGCGCATGTTGTATAATTAAGATTTTTTTCTCAGAAATACAAGAAGCATCACCACCTAATTTCTACTAATTTCGTAAATCCCGATTTAAAGGGTTTTCGAGATAAATTGCAGAAGAATTAAAATAGGCGCTACGTCAAATTGTTTTTACCTTTGCGCTCCAAATTACAAGCGAGGTGCGCACAAAAACTACTTATACTTTAAAAGAGCCATTAAAATTCAAACAGCAACTCTTGCAATGGAGTAAGCAGTTTGAAGAAATTGCCTGGCTGGACAGCAATAATTATCATCAGGAGCACGGCGAATTTGATGCTTTGCTTGCTGTGGGTGCATTTACCGCTATAAAAACCGATTACCACCAGGCTTTTGCCAAGCTTCAGGAGTATCAGCAAACTACTAAAGACTGGATTTTCGGCTATTTATCTTACGATCTTAAAAATGATGTGGAAAGACTTTCTTCTAAAAACCACGACGGATTGGATTTCCCGGATCTCTATTTTTTTCAGCCTCAAAAACTATTCTTGCTGAAAGGCGATCAATTGGAAATGCGATATCTAAGAATGCTGGATGATGAAATTGAAGAAGATTTTACCGAGATTTCAAATCTACCAATAAACCAGATTGAGACCGGACAACCGGAAACCGAAAACTCAGAATCAAAAATACAAGCTCGAATCTCTAAGGAAGAATACCTTCACAAAGTCGAAAAAATGCTCGCTTATATTCAGCGAGGCGATATTTATGAAGCAAATTTCTGCCAGGAATTTTTTGCTGAAAATAGAGAGATTGAGCCTTTTAAAGTTTTTCAGGATCTTAATGAACTCTCCGGCCCGCCATTTGCGACTTTTCTCAAACTGGAAGAACATTATTTACTTTCTGCTTCACCAGAGCGTTATTTAAAGAAATCTGGGGCAAAATTAATTTCCCAGCCTATAAAGGGAACAGCCAGGCGCTCGCAAAATCCAGAAGAAGATATTGAAATTGCGGAGGAGCTTTCTAATGATCCAAAAGAGCAATCTGAAAACGTGATGATTGTAGACCTGGTGCGAAACGACCTTTCTAAAATTGCGAAAAAAGCCAGTGTAAATGTAGATGAACTTTGCAAGGTTTATTCGTTTAAACAAGTGCATCAAATGATTTCTACGGTTTCTGCTGAACTTGATGACGGCATTCCACCGGTAGAAGCTTTACGGGCAACATTTCCTATGGGAAGTATGACGGGTGCGCCAAAGATTTCAGCAATGAAAATTATCGAAGAGCTGGAAGAAACAAAACGCGGACTCTACAGTGGCGCCGTGGGTTATTTTACTCCAAACGGCGATTTCGATTTTAACGTGGTTATACGCAGTATTTTATATAATTCGGCTAAAAAATATGTGTCCTTTTCGGTAGGTGGGGCAATTACTGCCGGTTCTAAACCAGAGAAAGAATATGAAGAATGCCTGCTAAAAGCAGCCGCAATGCGGCAGGCTTTAAAAAAATAATTTTTTCGGATTAAAATTTCGCAAACTGCCAACTGAAACACTGCCAACTGTTTTCGTATCTTTGGTTTTCTATGGAAAAAGCTTTCAAAAACGAGATCAAATCCCAGTTTCCCTACCTCTCTAACAGTAAAATTTTACTTGCGGTAAGTGGTGGTGTAGACAGTGTTGTGCTTGCGCATTTATGCAAAATAGCCAAACTGGATTTTACTTTGGCGCATTGTAATTTTAACCTTAGGGATGAAGAAAGTGACGCCGACGAGGATTTTGTGGCAGCCCTTGCCAAAAAAATGAATTTAGCGCTTTTTGTAGAAAATTTTGATACCGAACAATACGCTAAAGATAACAGTCTGTCTATCCAAATGGCGGCACGCGATCTTAGGTATGAATGGTTTGAAGAACTACGGCTAAAACATCAATTCGATTTTATCTTAACCGCGCACCACGCCAATGATAGCCTGGAGACTTTTTTTATTAATCTAATACGAGGCACCGGTTTGGAAGGCTTAAGCGGGATAAATGCCGATAGTAATTACATTATAAGACCTTTATTAAATTTTTCCCGAAAAGAAATTTTGGCTTATGCCGAAGAAAATAAGATTTCGTGGAGGGAAGATAGCACTAATGCATCCACAAAATATCTTCGGAATAAAATAAGACACGAGCTTGTACCTGTTTTAGAAGAAATAAATCCGCAGTTTTTAGAGACTTTTCTAAAAACCCAATCGCATTTAAAAGAAAACGAAGAATTAATAGAGGATTATTTGAGCTTACTCTATCCAAAAATTATTGGTAAAACAGAGTACGGCTATAGCCTGGATATAAATTACCTTAAAAAGGTACCTAATAGTTCTGCAATTTTATACCAATTGCTAAAGTCTTTTGGATTTACCGAGTGGAACGATGTGTACCATTTATTAGATGCACAACCGGGCAAAATGGTTTTTTCAACCTCACACAGGTTAATAAAAGATCGGGATTATTTGCTGCTTACAGAAATTGACAAAACCGAGGATAAAGTCTATAAAATCGCCAAAAATGAAGATTTTGCGATGCTTCCTATGGGAACTTTTTCGTTTTCAGAAGTAAAGGAAATAAACGAGAAAGCTTCAAATTGCATATATATAGACCCGGAAAAACTGGAATTTCCACTAACTGTTAGAAAATGGCAGCAAGGCGATATATTTTATCCATTTGGGATGAAAGGAAAAAAGAAGTTAAGCGACTTCTTTAAAGACAAAAAATTATCTTTGCCCGAGAAAGAAAACAGCTGGTTGCTGTGCTCTGGCGAAAAAATTGTTTGGGTGATCAATCAGCGGGCCGATAGGCGTTTTTCGATAACTTCATCTGATCAAAAAATTATAAAAATCACTTTCAGTTTATGAAATATCTGGCGAGTCTGCTCTTATTTTTTATTCCATTTATCCAGTTACAGGCACAATATTTTAACGATGGGAGCGAAGATTCCCAAATGGATGATCCCATTACCTGGGAGGCTTCTGTAGAAAAGGAAAACGACAGCATATTTAACCTGGTTTTTACGGCTAGCCTGGAAGAAGGCTGGCATTTATATTCGCAAAAGGAAGCAGATATTGACATTGCGCCTATCGCCACGACTTTCTCTTATAATAATGCTGAAGAAAATTTTGAGCTCATTGGTGAAACTACAGAGCCAGATATAGAACCTATCTACGATCAGGTTTTTGAAGCCGATATCACCTATTTTGAGGACGAAGCAGTTTTTACGCAGCAAATAAAAGTGCAACCCGGAAGTAACCCTGGAATTATTGCCGAGATCTATTTCTCTGTTTGTGATGATGAAAAATGTTTGCCTCCGGAAACCGAACGTTTTAATATTTCTCTTGAAGACAATGAAATAACCGAAGGTTTTACCGATCTGGAAATTTCAGAAAAAGATAAAGAACTTACTGAAGCATTAAATATTAATGTTTCAGGAATGGAAAAATTTGCGCCTGAAGAGGAGGAAGGCAATAACTTCCTGAGTATTTTCTTACTTGGTTTTGTGGGTGGTTTAATCGCCCTTTTAACGCCCTGTGTATTTCCAATGATTCCGCTAACGGTTTCCTTTTTTACTAAAGGAGCTAAAAATCGGCAAAAAGGCCTGGTAAATGCTATACTTTATGGTGTTTTTATATTTGCCATTTATCTTTTACTTAGTTTACCTTTTCACCTGCTAGACAGCGTAAATCCTGAAATTCTCAATAATATTTCAACCAATGTAACGCTGAACATTATATTCTTCGTGATTTTCATCATTTTCGCTTTCTCCTTTTTTGGATATTACGAGATTACTTTGCCGAGTTCCTGGAGTAATAAGATGGACGATAAAGCTTCAAGTGTAGGTGGTATTGTGGGTATCTTTTTTATGGCACTTACTTTGGCTTTGGTTTCTTTTTCCTGTACCGGCCCTATTTTAGGTTCACTGCTTGGTGGATCGCTTACCAGCGATGGTGGTGCGATGCAACTTTCTATGGGAATGGGAGGTTTTGGTCTTGCCCTGGCGCTTCCTTTCGCACTTTTCGCTCTATTTCCTAACTGGCTTAATTCTTTGCCAAAAAGTGGAGGTTGGCTAAATACGGTTAAAGTTACGCTAGGTTTTATAGAATTAGGACTGGCCTTTAAATTCCTTTCTAATGCCGATCTTGTGGAGCATTGGGGACTTTTAAAACGTGAAATTTTCCTCGGAATTTGGATCCTCGTTGGTTTAGGTCTTATGGCTTATTTATTTGGTCAAATTCGTTTTCCGCACGATGGCCCTAAACAAAGAATTAGTAAAGCCAGGTTTGGTGTAGGGGTGATAACTTTCTTCTTTGTGCTTTATTTAATTCCCGGTTTAACCAATACTTCGGCGGCGAATCTTAAGCTACTTAGTGGATTTCCACCACCATTATTTTATAGTATCTATGATAAAGGCACCGAAGCGCCTTTAGGTTTGGAAGCTTATAAAGACTGGGATAAAGGTCTTGAAGCAGCAAGAGAACAAAATAAACCCATAATCCTCGATTTTACAGGTTGGGCTTGTGTTAATTGCCGTAAAATGGAAGAACAGGTTTGGAGTGAGCCCGAAGTTTTTGAGATGCTAAATGAAGAATATATACTTATTTCCCTATATGTAGATGATAGAAAAGAACTGCCGGAAGAAGCGCAATTCAATTATATGAAACCAAAAGGTGGAATAAAACCTATTAAAACCATTGGCGATAAATGGGCTACTTTTCAAACCCTGAACTTTAAGAATAATTCACAGCCATTCTATGTGCTTTTAGATAACGAGGTAAATCTACTTAACGAGCCCGTGGGTTACACCCCAAAAGCTTCAGAGTACCTGGACTGGTTAAAGGAGGGGCTTGCCAAGTTTCAGGAAACAGAGAAATAAATTACTTCATAATTCGTGAAACATTTACTGATAAAATCTTATTGAAATAAGACTTAAGGTAAGTAGTATTTAATTCTGGATTATTAACGTGAATTATTCCTTGTCAAACTTAGAAGGTATTAATTAGAATTCGTCTTTAATTTAGAAACAAGCCCTGATTCATTTAAAACTCGATTATCGAGTAAAATTCTTTTAAGTTTATCGGTGTAATTTCTATCTTAGGGGGCTTAAAATCTCCCTTACATATGAAATTATTCCGTTTTAGTGTTATCCTTCTGTTTTTGAGTTTTTTACCTGTTCAAATTATTGCGCAGGAAGAATATGATGTTAAAAAACATTATAATAAAACAGAAGTAGATATCCCAATGCGTGACGGCACTAAGCTGCATACTACTATTTATTCCCCAAAAGATACTTCTAAAGAATATCCAATTCTAATGCAACGAACCCCATATAGCTCCAGGCCTTATGGTGAAGATCAGTTTCGTTCGCTTATTGGGCCCAACGAATATTTAATGAAAGAAGGTAATATTGTTGTTTACCAGGATGTACGTGGCCGTTGGATGAGTGAAGGGAAATACGACAATATGCGTGCGATAATCCCGAATAAGAAAGGCGATGAATTCGATGAGTCTAGTGATACCTACGATACCATTGAATGGCTTATTAATAATGTAGAAAACAACAATGGTAGGGTAGGAACCTGGGGTATTTCTTATCCCGGTCATTATGCGGTTGCTTCCCTGGTAGATGCGCACCCGGCCTTAAAAGCTGCTTCACCACAAGCAGGAATCGGAGATTTCTTTTTTGACGATTTTCATCACAACGGTGCTTATTTGTTGAGTTATTGGAGAGTAACTGCACTTTTTGGTTACGATAAAGCCGGTCCTACTACAGAGAGCTGGTATGATTTACCCGATCTTGGAACACAGGATCAATATCAATTCTTTTTAGATGTGGGACCTCTTAGTAATCTGGATGAATATTACGGCGAAGACAATATATTCTGGCAACAGCTAAAAGAACATCCTAATTATGATGAATTTTGGCAGTCTCGCGGTATCATTCAGCATTTAGACGATATTAAACCAGCGGTGATGGTTGTGGGCGGATTGTTTGATGCGGAAGATCTTTATGGTCCTTTTAATACCTACAAAAAAATTGAAGAAACCAGCGATAACCATAATATTATGGTTTTTGGACCATGGAGTCACGGCGACTGGGCCAGACAAACCGAAAGACAGGCCGTAGGGAATGTATATTTTGGAGATAATATTTCTGAAGATTACCAGAGAAATGTTGAAACTACTTTCTTTAATCACTTTCTAAAGAAAGGCGGAGAAGGTGATTTAGATCTTGCTGAAGCTTATGTTTATGATACCGGTGCAAGAAAATGGAATTCTTACGAAGCCTGGCCTCCAAAAGAAGCAGAAGCTAAGATTTTTTACCTGGGAGATGAGCAGGAATTAACCGATGAAGCTACCGATAATAAAGAAAGCTTTGTAAGTGATCCCGCGAAACCTGTTTCTTATAATAATGAAATTAAGGCGGTGTTCACCCCAAGAGAATATATGACGGGTGATCAGCGTTTTGCTGCCAGGAGACCAGATGTTTTGGTCTTTGAAACCGAAGTACTGGAAGAGGATATGAAGCTAGCCGGTGAAATTGAAGCGCGTTTAAATGTAGCAACTACAGGAACCGCGGCAGATTGGGTGGTGAAAGTAATAGATGTTTACCCTCCAGATGCCGAAGATTATGAAGAAACTATGGAGCATTTAGATATGGATAATTATCATATGATGGTGCGTAGCGAGGTAATGCGGGGACGTTTTAGAAATAGTTTTGAAAACCCGGAGCCATTTGAACCGAATAAAAAAACCTCGGTAAATATTACCCTTCAGGATATTAACCATACTTTTAAAAAAGGTCATAAATTACAAATTCAGGTTCAAAGCACCTGGTTTCCACTTATAGACAGGAATCCACAAACCTATGTTCCTAATATTTTTGAAGCTGAAGAAGAAGATTTTCAGCAACAAACCCACACTGTTTTTGGAGATTCTGCAATAGAATTTTCAGTAATTAAAGAATAGTTTATGCGCATCAGATTTATTCATAAAGCTCTCTATTTAGGTCTTCTGGTCTTAATTATTTCCTGTAATCAAAAAAGCGAAAGTTATTCCGAAGAAGAAATAAAGGAGCATTCGGCTGAATTGAACGAATATTTTGAAGAGGAATTTCAAAAGGATGTCGAAGAATCGCCTATGATGCAAACCAGGCTTGGACAAAAAACCAATTATGGCAAATGGGACGATTTTTCACATTTAAAATATGTAGAAGATCGTAATAAAGCAAAGAGACGCCTGGAAGATCTAAAAAAAATAGATCCTTCATCGCTGGATGAAGATACTCGATTAAGCTATGATCTGTACCTTCAAAAACAGGAAAATCAATTAGAAGATTATGATTTTAGGTTTTACAATTACCCGGTAAACCAGATGTTTGGCTATCATGCCGAGCTGCCAGCCTTTTTAATCAATATGCACCGCATAGATTCAATAAGTGATGCAGAAGCCTATATTTCGAGGTTAAAAGGAATTCCTAAAGTGATGGAAGATGTGATCGGGAATTTAAAAATAAGGGAGCAAAATGGCATTATGCCTCCAATATTTGTGTTTGATAGGGTTCTGGAATCCAGCAGAAATGTAATTAAGGGTAAACCTTTTGGGAAATCTGTGGAGAATAGTGCCCTGCTTGAAGATTTTAAATCGAAAATAGACGATTTAGAAATTTCTCAGAAAAAGAAGAAGGAACTTATCTCAAAAGCCGAAACTGCTCTTACGAAAGAAGTGAAACCGGCCTACCAAAATTTAATTGTGTTTCTCGAAACTCAGCAAAAACGTGCAAATAGCGATGCCGGGGCGTGGAAGTTTCCGAAAGGCGAAGAGTTTTATGCGAATGCTTTAAAAAGAACCACCACTACTAATCTTTCGGCGAATGAAATTCACGAAATTGGGTTAAGTGAAGTTGCGCGTATTCACGCTGAAATGGAAAAGATCAAAAAGAAGGTTGGTTTTAAAGGAACGCTTCAGGATTTCTTCGAATTTATGCGGAAAGACGAACAGTTCTATTATGCCAATGATTCTACCGGAAGAAAAAAATACCTTACAGAAGCCAAGAATATCATCAATACGATGAAAGATGACCTGGATAAACTTTTTCTAACAAAACCAGAGGCAGAATTAATCGTAAAAGCGGTAGAGCCTTTTAGAGAAAAAAATGCCGGGAAGGCTTTTTATCAACAGCCGGCAAAAGATGGGTCAAGACCCGGAACTTATTACGCCAATTTATACGATATGTCTGCAATGCCCACTTATCAAATGGAAGCTTTGGCATATCACGAAGGTATCCCGGGGCATCATATGCAAATTGCCATCGCCCAGGAATTAGAGGAAATTCCGCAGTTTAGGAAATTTAGTTTTTATACCGCTTACGTAGAAGGTTGGGGACTTTACAGTGAATTGTTACCGAAAGAAATAGGATATTATAAGGATCCATATTCAGATTTTGGAAGGTTAGCCATGGAACTTTGGCGTTCCTGCAGGCTGGTTGTAGATACAGGAATTCACGCTAAGAAATGGACTCGTGAGGAGGGAATTGCTTATTATAAGGAAAACACTCCAAACGCTGAAAGTGATTGTATAAAAATGGTAGAACGGCATATAGTAATGCCCGGCCAGGCGACGGCCTACAAAATAGGAATGAATAAAATCCTGGAATTAAGAGAAAACGCTAAGGAAGAATTGGGGCAGGATTTTGATATTAGGGAATTCCATGATGTGATTCTTCTTGATGGAGCCGTACCTTTGAATATTCTGGAAGAAAAAGTTGATAACTGGATTTCAGAAGAAAACATTTAAAAAGAGAGAACTTGAATATTATAAAAAAAGAAGATCTAAAAACCATAAGCCTTGTAAATAACAAAGGTAGCGAACTCGAGGTTCTTAATTACGGGGCGGCAGTACTTAGCTTTAAGATTAAAGATAAAAGAGAGAACCCGGTAAATGTGGTGGTTAGTCCATGGGCAGAAGATTTTATAAAATCTGTCTACAAAGAGCATAACAAATGTTTTGGTGCTTCGGTGGGGCGTTATGCAGGCAGGATTTCCAAAGGAGAATTTAAATTGGATGAGACCACTTATAAACTCTTTGAAAAAGATGACGTGCACTTGCACGGCGGAAAAGAAGGTTTTCAGTATAAAATATGGGAAATTAAAGAAAAGACGACAGCGCCCAATCCATCGGTGACACTAGCTTACCTTAGTAAAGATAATGAAGAATATTACCCGGGAAACCTTGAGGTTGAAGTTAAGTACACACTTACCGAGGATAATGAATTGCAAATAGAATATTCAGCACAAACCGATAAAAAAACGGTGATCAATCTTACTAATCATACTTATTTTAATCTAAATGGTGGTGGCAGTATTAGCGACCATTTTTTAAAGATTGAAGCCGAAAAAATTCTAGAGGTTGATGAAAAATTATTACCTACCGGAAATTTAACAAAACTAAAAAAGCATCCCAAAAACTTTAGTGAAAGTAAATTGATTGGTAACCGAAACCTCGATGATACCTTTGTATTAAAGTCTGAGGAAGATGAAGTTGCAGCGAGACTTTTTGCTCCTTTAACCGGAATAAAAATGGAAGTGAAAACCAATCAAAAAGCATTGGTGGCCTACGCTCCAGAAAGCCTGCCAGATGATCTAAATTACCATACCGAAATTGCTGAAGAATATCCTTCTATCTGTTTAGAGGCACAAAATTTTCCTGATGCACCTAATTTCAGGAATTTCCCCGAGGCTGTATTAAAGCCGGGAGAAAAATACTATAGTAGAATAAATTATCGTTTTTTAGTCTCAAAGTAATAGGACTAAATTTTACGCTTATAAACTGATACTAAAATTTGCCAAGTGTTTTTTTTAACTTAAATTTAACGCCCAACTGAATATAGTATTCTAACAGCTTATTTTATGGAATTTGGATTATTAGATCAAATTATTTTTGCCGCATACGCGCTTTTAATCGTGAGCATTGGCTTATATGTTTCACGAGGCAAAGGAGATTCTTCTGAAGGTTATTTTTTAGCAGATAAAAGTTTACCCTGGTGGGCAATAGGTGCATCCTTGATAGCAGCCAATATCTCTGCGGAACAATTTATTGGTATGTCCGGTTCAGGTTTTGCTATTGGCCTTGCTATTGCCTCTTATGAGTGGATGGCAGCAATTACCTTACTGTTGGTAGGGAAATTCTTTCTACCAATATTCATTAAGAAAGGCTTATATACTATCCCTGAATTTATAGAAGTTAGGTATGGTTCAAACTTAAAAACCATTTTAGCGGTCTTTTGGATTTGTCTTTTTGTTTTCGTGAACCTGACCTCAGTACTATACCTTGGGGCTACAGCGCTTGATACTATTATGGGAAGCGGTGACGGTTCTTTCTTTATATATGCAATTATAGGACTTGCTTTTTTTGCGGCTGCTTATTCCTTATATGGCGGACTTTCTGCAGTAGCGTGGACCGATGTTGTTCAAGTAATATTACTTATCATTGGCGGTTTAGTTACCACGTTTATTGCTTTATCTAATGTAACAGAAGATGGTGGGGTTATTTCAGGAATGGTAGCTGTGTACGAAGAAGTTCCCGAAAAGTTTTCTATGATTCTTGATAAAGGAGAAATTATGACTCCAAATGGTAAAGATGCCTGGTGGGATCTTCCCGGACTTGCCGTGCTTATTGGAGGTTTATGGGTGGCTAACCTATATTATTGGGGCTTTAATCAGTATATTATTCAGCGTACATTGGCGGCTAAAAGCCTTAAAGAATCACAAAAAGGTATTGTATTAGCCGGATTCTTAAAACTAATTATTCCACTAATTGTGGTTATTCCGGGGATTATTGCCTACGTGATGAATACAGGACCAGATGGCACTATTTCTAAGGCTTATACCGATGCTTCTTTTTTTAGTGGTACCGGTAATATTATAAATGATAATGCTGCGCCCTGGCTTATTCAAGAATTTGTACCAGCCGGATTAAAAGGATTGGTACTGGCCGCACTTGCTGCAGCGATTGTTTCTTCTGTAGCATCTATGCTAAACTCTACAGCCACTATTTTCACTATGGATATTTATAAGCCATATTTCGGAAAGGCTGCATCAGAGAAAAAATTGGTGAAAGTAGGTAGACTTTCTGCAACTGCTGCTTTGGTAGTAGCTGTAATTCTTGCTCCACAATTAAAGAATTTAGGTCAGGTATTTCAATATATTCAGGAGTATACCGGAGTAGTTAGTCCGGGAATTCTGGCCGTATTTATGCTTGGATTATTTTGGAAAAAGACTACTAATAGAGCCGCAATATTTGGTGTGCTTTTCTCTATACCAATCGCGCTTTTCTTTAAGATAGGACCTAACGGATGGATAGACAGCCCTATATTTGTAACACTTCCGTTTATGCATCAAATGATGATAACTTGGTTACTAACTATGCTGTTAATGGTAGTTATTAGTTTGGTTGAAAGTAAAGGAAAAGATCATGAAAAAGGAATTGAGCTTAGCAGGTCTCTCTTTAAAACAGGTCCTGCATTTAATATTGGTAGTTTTGCTATTCTATTAATTGTAGTAATGCTTTACGCCTTATTCTGGTAAAACAATAAAGAAATAAAAGCCCGGTCTTGCCGGGCTTTTTTATGGTTAAAAAATATGGACTTAAGCGTTCTGAACTGCAGTTATCAAGAAATACTTTATTTAAACTAAAACTTCCGAAATATAAATGAACCGGCTTCAAAAAGATTTTTACAGTAAGAACGACAAAATGTATGTCGCTACAGACTGTATTATCTTTGGTTTTGATGAAGGAAAACTCAAGTTATTAATCTTTAAAAGACGTGTGGAGCCTCTTAAAGATTCCTGGTCTTTAATAGGAAGTTTTGTTAAATTAGATGAAGACGTAGATCAGGCGGCAAAACGTGTTCTTAGTGAGATTACCGGTTTGGAGAGCGTATTTATGGAAGAGCTTAAAAGCTATGGAAAAGCTGAAAGAGATCCAGGATATCGTACAATTTCTATTGCCCAGTATGCGCTTATCAGGTTAGAAGCATACGATAAAGAACTGGTAGAAAAACACGGGGCGCACTGGTATGAGATTGAAGCATTGCCAAATTTAGTTTTAGATCACAATCAGATGGTAAATGACGCCCTTGGGCGCATAAAGCGCGAAGCAAGATATAAACCGATTGGCTTTGAGTTACTGCCGGAGAAATTTACAATACCACAACTACAACAACTTTACGAAGCTATTTATCAAAAGAAACTGGATGCAAGAAACTTTCGAAAAAAAGTGCTGTCATTAAATGTTCTGATAAAACTGGACGAAAAAGATAAGTCTACTTCCCGCCGAGGAGCCTTCCTCTATAAATTTGATTACAAAAATTACCAAAAACTTCTGGAGTCAGGATATAATTTTGAAATCGCTTAATAATCGTTCCCACTTTCAGGACTAATGTTAAGAAAAAACTAAAAAATTATAGCTGAAAAGTTTTTTTTCTAGATAATAATTGTAAAATTTACGTTTATTGAAATTGCTTAACTGATCGTAAAGCGATAGGGGTAATTTGACAACCAGGCAGTGAAGTTTTTACTGTATTGATTTTGTCCCTTAAAGTTTTGACCAACCTAAAAATCAACAATTATGTATAAAAAGTTTTCGAGAAGAGATGCTTTAAAAAGTATTGCCATAGGTTCAGGAATTTTGAGTATTGGTGGCGTGGCTTCTTCTTTTGCGGCTATGAATTATATAGATGAAAATACCCTGCCAGCCAGCCAGAAGAATAATATTAAGCATTCGGTTTGTCGTTGGTGTTTTCAGGATATTCCTTTAGACCAATTTGCCAGGACCTGCGCGAATATGGGAATTCAGGCTATAGATCTTCTAAAACCTTCAGAATGGGATACAGTAGAAAAATATGGGTTGGTATGTTCAATGGCTACAGATGTTTTTGCCGATATCCAAAATGGCTTTAATGAACCTAAAAATCATAAAGATCTTCAGGAAAAATATAAGGGTTTAATTGATAAGGCTTCAAAACATAATATAAAAAACGTAATTGTTTTCTCCGGAAATCGCCGAGGAATGGACGAGCAAACCGGAATTAAAAATTGCTCAAAAGGTTTAAAGCCACTGCTTAAATACGCAAAAAAGAAAAATGTAACTCTGGTTATGGAGTTACTTAACAGCAAAGTTGATCATCCAGATTATATGGCAGATCATACCGAATGGGGTGTGGCCCTGGCTGAAGAAATGGGAGCCGATAACTTTAAATTGCTTTACGATATCTACCATATGCAGGTAATGGAGGGCGATATTATTGCCACAATTAAAAAGCACCACAAACATATTAATCACTACCATACTGCCGGAGTTCCGGGGAGAAATGAAATTGATGAGACCCAGGAACTTTTTTATCCTGCAATTATGAGAGCCATTGTAGAAACCGGTTTTGAAGGTTTTGTTGCGCAAGAGTTTATTCCTACCAATCCAGATGAGATTGCTTCATTAAAGAAAGCGATTGAAATTTGCGATGTTTAAAAATTGTTTATGAAGAAGATTTTTTATTTAAGCCTGCTAATTAGTCTCGTAACTTTTTTCGGACAAGCCCAGGAAAAAGAAGATGTTTACGTAGATGATAAGGGCTTAATGCGCTGGGGTCATAACGACGAAGAAGTTAAAGGTTTTGGAGTCAATTATTCGGTGCCTTTTGCACATGCTTATCGCAGTGGGCAGAAATTGAATGTAGATCTAAAAGAAGCTATAGATAAGGATGTTTATCATTTTTCAAGATTAGGCTTTGATCTTTACCGAATTCACGTTTGGGATACTGAAATCAGCGATGAAGAAGGAAATTTAATAGAAAATGAACATCTTGAGTTATTCGATTATTTACTGAAGAAACTAAAGGAGCGTGATATAAATTTCGTAATAACGCCCATTGCTTATTGGGGAAATGGCTGGCCGGAGCCCGATGAAGATACTCCCGGATTTTCTAATAAATACGGAAAAGCAGGAAGCTTAACTGACCCCGGCGCTATTAAAGCTCAGGAAAATTACTTGGCACAATTTCTAAATCATGTGAATCCTTATACGGGTGTGGCTTATAAAAATGAGCCAAACCTTATTGCTTTTGAAATTAGCAACGAACCTCACCATAAAGGAGAGCCTGAAGAAGTGCAGGAATTTATAGAAAAAATGGTTTCGGCTATGAAAAGTACCGGTTCTGAGAAACCAATTTTCTATAATGTAAGCCATAGTATTCACCTTGCCGAATCTTATTTTGATGCTGGAATAGATGGCGGAACTTTTCAATGGTACCCAACAGGACTGGGATTTCAAAAGGAACTGGAAGGCAATCTTTTACCGAATGTAAACGATTATCATATTCCGTTTAATGATGTAATTGAAGAAAATAAGGCAGCAAAGCTGGTGTACGAATTTGATGCTGCCGATGTGATGAAATCTTATATCTATCCGGCAATGGCCAGGAGTTTCCGGGAAGCCGGAATCCAGATAGGAACTCACTTCGCTTACGATCCAACTTATTTGGCGTTTGGAAATACCGAATACAATACGCATTATATGAACCTGGCCTATACGCCGCAAAAAGCTTTGGCTCTAATGATCGCCGGGGAAGTTTTTCATCAGGTTCCTGTAAATAGTGATTTTGGTGTTTATCCAGAAAACCTGGAATTTCAGGATTTTAAGATCGATTATGAAAAAGACCTGGCGGTATTGAATTCTGAAGAAAAATTTATTTATACGAATACGAATGAAATTCAGCCAAAATCTTTAAAAAATCTTAGGCAAATTGCCGGTTTTGGGAATTCTGAAGTGGTTAAATATGAAGGTAAAGGCGCCTATTTTCTCGATAAATTAGAAGACGGAGTTTGGCGTCTTGAAATAATGCCTGATGCTATTTTGGTAGATAATCCTTTTGGAAGCAACAGCCTTGAAAAAACCGTTGCGGTGATCAAGTGGAACGAATGGGAAATGAGTGTAGATCTTGCCGGTTTAGATGAAAATTTCACTTTAGAAGCGTTGAATGAAGGCAATAATTTTAAGCCAGAAGTTAATGAGAATTCGTTTAAAATTCAGCCCGGAACTTATTTAGTGAAAAATAAAGGAACCGAATTTGATAAAAGTTCAGACATAAATTTAAGGTTCGAGCTGGAAGAGTTTACCGCTCCAGAAAGTACCGTAAAGCAAACTTATGTTTTGCACGAACCTATAAAAGAACTTAGTGAAAATTCTTCAGCAGAAATTAATGCAGAGATCGTTTCAGATAAAGAAATAGAAAAAGTAGAAGCCTGGCTGCAAAACGGGAATACTTATGAAGCTATTGAGCTTAAGAATAACAACGCTTATAATTATTCGGCAGAAATTCCGGAAAGTGTATTAAAAAATGGCTTTTTAGAGTATCGAATTATCGTAACTACTAATAAAGGAAAAGAAACTTTCCCGGGAGAAGTTTCAGGAAGCCCTGAAGACTGGGATTTTCATTCTGAAGAGGTATATACCACACAGATTGTAAAAGAGACTAAACCGCTTTATATTTTTAATGCTGCAGAAGACGAAGATTATATAGTAGGCGAGTGGAGCCCTGAAAATAAGCTCGTGCCAACTGATAATCCCGGAGAAGCAGAATACCAGGTAAAAGTGGAAAAACTCTTTGAGGAAGATGTTGAAAACCCCGAAGCAGCACCAATTTACGATTACTCTTTTAGATATAATTTCAATAGAAAAATTGCAGGTAGAAAAGCCGAGTTGGAATCTAAAGATAGCCTTGTGATCAAAGCCAGAGCATTAACCGAAAGCACAGATAAACTTCAAATTGCTTTGGTGATGAAAAACGGAGCGGCCTTTGGAACTACAATAGATCTAAACCAGGAAACCAAAACTTATAAAATTGATCTCTCTACTTTAAAACCGGTTAAAACGGTGAGTCTGCCAAGACCTTATCCTTCATTTTTACCGTATTATTTTGAACATTCTTACGACGGAGATTTTGAATTAAAAAATGCAGAAGCACTGCAATTTTCTATCGGCCCGGGAATTGAAGATAATGAGTTGGAAAATCCGCACGGAGTGGGGATTATTTCGGTGAGTTTGGAATAGAGAGATTTTTAAGACAGACTAAAAGTCTTATATAATCCGTCATCCTGAATTTATTTCAGGATCTAAGATGAGTATAATCAATTCATGTTAGAATCCCGAAGCAAATTCGGGATAAAGTCTGAAACAAGTTCAGCTTGACGATACTAAGGAACATTTCCTTCCTACAAACAAAAAGGCCTTTTGGAAATTTCCAAAAGGCCTTTTTTATCTAATCTAACAAGAGCTATTCTATCCACATTTGGAAGAACCACAATCCTGACAGGTAAGGCAGCCTTCCTGATAGATAAGATTAGATGAATTACAATTGGTACATTTTTGTTTCTTGGCAACGGTACCATCGGCGATAAAGCGTTTTAGCGCCCTCGCAACTCCGTTTTTCCAGGTGTTTATAGATTCACTGTCTAACTGCAAACTGCTTATTAAATCTACTACCTTTTCAATTGGCATCCCGTGTCTAAGGGTGGTAGAGATCAATTTGGCATAATTCCAGTATTCCGGGTTGAATTTATGCGATAAGCCTTCTATAGTTGTTTTGTAACCTCGTTTGTTTTCATATTGGAAATCGTAACGAGAAGTTCCATCTTCATTTCTGGCTTTAATAATAGTCCCTTCAGTCACCCAACGCGGAAGCAAAATTCCTTCTTCATCATCGGCAAAACCGGTAAAGATCTCGTATGGTCTATCGTCTATTAAGCCAATAAAAGCGATCCATTTATCTTTGTTATTCTGGAAACGAACCACATCTGCGGTTAAGCTTTGCGGACGAGTAGTTGGGAATGGCGTATTGTTTTCTTCTTCAGCCTCTTCTTTTTTCTCTTCGTTAGAAATTAGAACTCCAGAACGAGAACCATCACGATACACGGTAACTCCTTTACAACCGGCCTGCCAGGCTTCTAAATATAGTTGACCCACCAATTCTTCGGTAGCATCGTTTGGTAAATTAATGGTCACACTAATAGAGTGATCTACCCATTTTTGTACCGCTCCCTGCATTCTTACTTTACTCAACCAATCTACATCGTTAGAAGTGGCTTTGTAGTAAGGAGAAGCTTTTACAAGTTTGTCTAGTTCGGCTTGTGTATAATCATCGGTTATTTCGTGGCCGTTAACCTTCATCCATTCTTTAAATCGATGGTGGAAAACCACGTATTCTTCCCAGGAATCGCCAACTTCATCTACAAAATCTACACGAGAATCTTTATCGTTAGGATTTACTTTTCTTCTTCGCTTGTAAACAGGCATAAATACCGGCTCAATTCCAGAACTGGTTTGCGTCATTAAACTGGTAGTTCCTGTGGGGGCAATAGTAAGTAAAGCAATATTACGGCGGCCATATTCAAGCATATCGTAATACAATTTCTCATCGGCCTCTTTAAGTCGAAGAATAAAAGGATTTTCTTTTTCTCTTTCTGAATCAAATATTCCGAAAGCACCTCTTTCTTTTGCTGCGTAAACTGAAGCTCTGTAAGCTTCAATAGCGATGTGCTTATGGATTTTTACTGAAAAATCTACACCTTCATCACTTCCGTATTTAATACCTAAAGCGGCAAGCATATCGCCTTCAGCAGTGATGCCAATTCCGGTTCTTCTACCTTCTTTAGCTTTGGTCTGAATGTTTTTCCAAAGATTATATTCTACGCCTTTAATTTCATCTCCTTCAGGATCTGCTTCAATTTTAGCAAGAATCGCATCGATTTTCTCTAATTCAAGATCAATGATATCGTCCATAATGCGCTGTGCAGCGGCAATATGTTTTTTGAAAAGTTCGAAATTGAAAGAAGCTTCTTTAGTAAACGGATTTTCTACGTAAGAAAATAAGTTTATAGCTAACAGCCTACATGAATCATAAGGACAAAGCGGAATCTCACCACATGGGTTGGTAGAAACCGTTTTGTAACCAAGATCTGCATAACAATCTGGCACCGATTCGTTAATTACGGTGTCCCAGAAAAGAATTCCTGGCTCAGCCGATTTCCAGGCGTTATGTACTATTTTTTTCCAAAGCTTATTAGCTTCAATTTCCTTTGTTTTCTTAGGATTTTCGCTAAAAATTGGATATTTCTGAACGTAATTGCGATCTTCTTTCACCGAACGCATAAATTCGTCATCAATTCTTACAGATACATTGGCGCCGGTTACTTTTCCCTGCTCCATTTTTGCATCTATAAAATCTTCAGAATCTGGGTGATTAATAGAAACTGAGAGCATAAGCGCTCCACGACGACCATCCTGGGCAACTTCACGAGTGGAGTTGGAATAACGTTCCATAAAAGGAACAATACCGGTAGAAGTAAGGGCAGAGTTTTTTACCGCCGAACCTTTTGGGCGAATGTGGGAAAGGTCATGCCCAACACCACCACGGCGTTTCATAAGCTGTACCTGTTCCTGGTCTATTTTCATGATCCCTCCATAAGAATCTGAATCGCCATCGTTACCAATTACGAAACAGTTAGAAAGGGAAGCAATTTGGTAAGGGTTACCTATACCGGCCATTGGGCTACCTTGAGGGACAATATATTTAAAGTCTTTAATAAGGTCAAAAACCTCATCTTCACTCATTGGGTTCGGGTAGCGTTGCTCTACACGGGAAATTTCTTTTGCAATTCTACGATGCATATCGTTTGGCGTAAGCTCATAAATATTCCCCTGGGAATCTTTAAGCGCATACTTATTTACCCACACCCGTGCGGCTAAATCATCTCCTTTAAAATACTCCAGGGAAGCTTTAAAAGCCTCATCCTGGCTATACGTCTTAGGAGCGGCGGTAGTAGTGTTCACACCCATATTAATTTTAGATTTTGGATTAGTAATAGTTTCAAGCGGAATGTAAATATAGACAAAGAAGTACAAGAATATAAAATCTTGTTAAAAAAAGTTATCAAACAAAAATTGTTAATAAGCTTATTATCAGTTAAATATGAATTTATCAACATTCGAAAGTTGACAAATTTGTAAAAAAATAGAATTAAAGTTTGTGCAGGAGTAAATTGCTGAAGCTGAAGTAGAGAAGACTATTTTCTATAAATAACACCGGTAATTCTCGAATATTTTTCGATTGAATTCGCAAAAATTGTAGAAGATATCTAAGTCTGAAAGTAATGAGAAATTGGAGCTAATCGAAATTATTTTGAAGAGTAAAAGTCGAATTAGTATAAAAAAAAGAGGCTGGTTGAATTAACAACCAGCCAGTCTTTGAATTAACACCTATGAAAATTCAAAATAAAACCTATTTCGTGATGGAATATATTGAATATCCATTCGCCGGAGCTTCAATTGTTACCATTCCGTTTTCATCGGAGGTAGGGGTGTATGTTGAGTTGCCACTGTAATCTAACAGGGTAACGTTATTCCAATTAGTTTGAACGTTTCTACGCTTTGTAGTACTTCCGGTGCTAATATATAGAATTAATCCGGGGTTTTCAGCATTCCCTTCTCTTTTCATTACATATTCGTCACTATCTACATGAAGTACTTCTACATCACCAAGTGCCAGACTGTTATGAATCTCGATTAACTGTTTGATTTCCTCGTTAAAAGCTTCATTTTCGTAATCTGAGTAGAAAATTGTAGGATATCCATCGTGTGTTAAAATATAGGCATAAGCCTTCATTTTATTTTCTGTAGCGATGCGATTGTCTTCATTTTCGTCTTTTTCGGTGTCATGATTGGCTACAAAAGTCACAGCTTTGTCGGGATTTACCTTACGAAGTGTATTTCCGTCTAAATAATTTAGGTCGTCAAAACGATCAAAAGCTTCTTCCATTTTATAGAATGCCGCAAAATCGAAAGCTGAAACTCCGGTGGCATCAACCCAATCTACAAGAACATCTGCATTTCCATCAAAATTTTCTCCAACGGCAAATCCGCCAACTTCGTTCATCCAGTCTTCAATTACCCAGGTTCCAAAACCTTTTACGTAATCAAATCGCCAGCCGTCAAAGCCCATTTCATTTTTGTAATATTTCGCGACAGAATTCTCATTTTTCCACAGCCAGTCCTGCACATAAGGAACATCGTGATCTACATCCTGTTCAGAAAAGAAAAGATCGCCCTCATCGCTTTGGCTCACATCATTTGGATGAAAATGCTCGTAGTTTCTATTGAACATCCCTGAGGCGTTTCCATTTTCTTCGTTGAATAGGGTATAGGTATCCTTTTCGCGATATGGATTGTATTCCAGGCCGCCGCCCGAATTATGGTTTAATACGATATCTGCTATAACCTCTAAGCCCAGATCGTGAGATTTGGAAATAAGATTTTCCAGCTCCTCGCGAGTTCCAAAACGTGTAGGAACAGTCCCATGCTGATCGTATTCTCCAAAATCGAAATAATCTGAAGGGTCGTAACCCATAGAGTAACCACCAGATTGACCTTTGGTAGCCACGGGAAGCCATATTCTATCTATCCCGGCATCTGCCCAGCCTTCAACTTTATCTGAAAGGTTATTCCACCATTCAAAGCGAGGTTCTACATCCCAGTAGAAAGTTTGCATCATTACTTTTTGCCCGCTGGAATATTGGGAAAGGTCTAAGGCTTCAGGATCATTAGGAGTTTCTTCCGGTTCTTCGCCACCGGTAATATCATCTGTTCCATCAACAACTTCGTCATCATCTTTAGAGCAACCTGATATTACTAATAGCAGGCTAAAAAGAAAAGGAAATAAAATTTTAGTTTTTTTCATAATAAATAAGAATTAAGAAGGGCTGTCTGAAAGGTTTTTAGAACGTCATTCTGAATTTATTTCAGAATCTAAGTTTTTGATTATCAAAACAAGTTAGAAGCTGAAACCAGTTCAGCTTGACGGTAATTGAACCTTCCAGGCAGCCCTTAAGTTATGCAGTCTTTATTCTTCTACCTGTGGGATAAAAGTATAACGACCATCAAGAGTGTTAAACCAAACATCGTAAGTTCCTGCGGTTACCGGAATATCTGGTCCGCCAGATGTGGTTTGTCCGCTTACCGGAGTTTCTGACCCCCAGTTAATGTCCCACGCATCATTAGCTCTAAACTTAGCGAAACCATCAACTAGTTCAATTCCCTGGATATACCAGATATGAGGATTGAATTCAGATTGTGTCATATTGGTGTCAGCATCCCATCCGTCAGGAGTTGAATCTCCAATTATTCCAATATTTGTTTGAACATCGGCTGCGCTTTCATCTATTGCTTCCCAGGTATAGGTCATTTCATCAACATTCACCATTAAAGAATAATAAGCATCATCTTCAACCGGGAATGCATTAGGATCTTCACCTAAGATGTCACTATTAGTAAGTTCACCATTAGATAATCCCCATTGTGGTTGCCACTCGGTAGTTTGTAAAAATTTGAAACCTTCTACGTCTGCACCTCCGGCAAAACGGCCCTGGAAGTAGTAGATGTTTTCGTTTTCACCATCTCTAAATAAAGGAGTGTTGTTGTTAGCAGGATCCCAACCGGCTGCGGTGGCATCTCCTACAAGATAAAGTTCCATTTTAGGCGCTTCACCTTCTTCTTCAGCTTCAGGAAGTTCTACATTCACACTTAGGATCTCTGAAAATTCCTCTAGAGCATTTCCTTCACCTTCACCGGCAAAAGCACGTACCTTAAAGTAAACGGTACCTGTATTTGGCATTTCGGTTTCAGGATCGTTATCTAAACCAGCTTCTTCTGCAAGATCCAGCATTTGGCCAATAGTTACACCAAGATTATTGCTACCAGTGTTTCCTATTACCATATAACTATCAAAAGCTTCAGTGGCAGATCCCTGAAGTTCGTAAGAGATCGTAGTAGGAGCTTCAAAGTCTACTTCATTCCAAACAAATCTTTCGGCAAGATTATCTGGATTTCCGGATGGTAACACATAGGTGTTTTGCAAAGAATTGCTAAACTGAATTCCTTCCGGGTCTGGTTGTGCAACGAATACAATATCGTCGTCTTGTGTACACGCGTTAAAACTTAGTAGCGCGACAAATGCTAATAATAAAATTGAAAATTTCTTCATTTTAATTCTTTTATAAAATTAATATCCTGGATTTTGTTCTAAGTTGGTGTTTACTCCTAAATCTGAAGCCGGAATAGGCATTAGGTTTCTATAACTTTGGGTTGTGGTTCCCTGGGGAACATTACCTTTCCAAGGCCAAACACCATTTTCAGTAAATTGATTGAATCTAATAAGATCTGATCTTCTATGTGCTTCCCAATATAATTCGCGGGCACGCTCACTTAGAATGAAGTCCAGGTTTAAATCTGAACTACCAATTTGATTGGCATCAGCTCGCTCTCTTAATTCGTTCACATATCCTAATGCAGCTGCCTGGCTACCACCGCCACCTCTTAAGTGTGCTTCTGCATACATTAAGTAAGCATCTGCAAGTCTAAACATTGGGAAATCGGTATCTGGAAATTCTCCGGTATCATCAGATCCCTGTTCTCCATCTACAGTTACGTTTTTGAATTTGGTAATTGCAAACCCATCATTAAAGCTGGAAATATCCTCGATTTCTTTTGTTTGTCCTTCAGTAAAGAATAATGCTCTGTTATCTTCAGAATCTGCTCCATCAGGGAATTTATCTACTAATGCAGAAGTAGTTCTAAGTCCGGCCCAGCCGCTGCTTACACCAAAAGCTTCAGGATCCATATCTCCACCAATTGAGGCGTGAATAATAAATGCCATTCCACCATAAGACTGTGTTTCCTGCCCATCAAAAGTGATAGGGAAGATCACTTCAGATTGTGCTCCATTAGAGTCATTATCTGCAAGGAACAGTTTCTGGTAATCATCAGCTAAAGAATAATTAGCATTAATTACTCTTTCAGAATAATCTAAAGCTTCAGTATAGTGATCTTCACCAGTGTAAACTTCAGCATTTAGGTAAAGTTTAGAAAGTAACATCCAAACTGCAGCCTGGTCTGCACGACCATATTCATTAGAATTTGCGCTAACAATTTCACTTTCTATAGCTAGAAGTTCGCTTTCTACGTAATCAAATAACTCCGGTCTCTTAATTTGCTGTGGAAGAAATGCACCTACGGCATCCTCTTCGGTTACAAATGGTACGTTACCAAATAGATCTAAAGCGTGGTAATAATGTAAAGCTCTTAAGAATCTAGCTTCTGCTCGGTAACGAGCAATATTCTCTCTTTCTTCAGCAGCAAGGCCTCTGGATTCTAAAAGCTCTGGTGTACTCTGCCTTAAGAATTCGTTGGTTAAAGCCACCTGGTACATAATTCTGGAATACATAGTTCTAATAAACTCGTTTCCTGCAGTCCAGTTTTGGCCGTGTAGATCCTGAATAGTTCCATCGTTCCAGCCAATTACAGCTTCATCTGTAGTAAGTTCCTGCATAGACCAGTATAATCTTAAATACTGGGAGAAACCTTCGTCAAGACCTATAAGGTCTGGATCTCCGGCGGGGCCTTCCTGGCCACTAACCGCAAGACCGGCATAAAGTTTAGCTAAAAACTGCTTGTAAGATTCTGGATCTTCAAAAGTAGTTTCTGCCGTGAGCCTGTTATCTTCAGGCTGCAAATCTAAATCGTCTTCACAAGCCCAGAAGAAACCTGCGCTTATAAAAAGGATAAAGAATGGTTTTAGTGTTTTTAACATAACTAATTTATTAAATATTATTTCTTAAAATGAAAGATTTAAGCCAAGTACTACTGTAGTTGATCTTGGATAAAAATTATTGTCAATACCGTTAGCAATTTCAGGATCTAAACCTTCATAGTTGGTTATGGTCCATACATTGGTAGCGGTTAGTGAAGTTCTAACATCCAAATCTTCTCCCGGGAATAAATATCCTACAGAGATGTTATCTAGTTTCACGAAATCTGCACTCTGGATGTAATAATCTGAAAAGAACTGGTTGTTGTTGAAGTTACTTTCTAAAACATTGCTGTTAAAATTAGAATAGTAAGGTTGCGGTGTTACCGTACCTGCTCCAACAAATCCGTTTCCAGACTGCGTGTTGTTATACATGTAATTCCCAAAGTTACCTCTGAAGGTAAAGCTGAAATCAAAGTTTTTATAGTTTACAGTATTGGTTAGACCCATAAAGTAATCTGGGGTGGCCTTTTTGTAAGGAACACGATCTTCTTCTGTAATAGCGTTATCACCATTTACATCTACATAAGCCCCTTCAATTGGCTGCCCATCTTCATTGTAAACCTGGCGGAACACATTAAAAGTTGTAGGATCGTAACCTTCTTTCCAAAGCTGAATGTTGTTACCAACACCTCCGCTTATTCCACCTTGTGGAATTTCAAAATCTGGGTTCTCACCTAAAGTAAGGTTGGTGATCTCCAGGTCCTGGAAAGTGATGTTATAATTTACATCCCAGTTAAAATCTTCCTGCTGAATAATAGCACCGTTAATTGCAAATTCTAAACCTTTACTTACTGTGCTACCAACGTTGGTAACCAAAAGGTCGGTAAGGTTAGCACCTGCCGGTACCGGTACTGTTGCTAAAAGATCTTCGGTTTCACGGTAATAAGCTTCTACCGTACCTGAAATTCTATTGTTGAATAAACCATAGTCAATACCAACGTTATAGGTTTTTAATTCTTCCCATTTCAGGTCAGAGTCAAAAGCTTCAGGACGTAAAGTATTATAGAATTGATTACCAAACTGGTAACGCACTCCACCTACACTAGGATTGTAAACCCCGAAGTAACCATAATTAGGTCCAATTTCCTGGTTTCCGGTAACCCCGTAACCTGCACGAAGTTTCAACTGGTTTATTACATTAGAAGTTGAAAGGAAATTTTCATTCTGTAATTTCCAACCTACAGAAACTGCAGGGAAAATACTCCATTTATTATCTCCTCCAAATCTTGAAGAACCATCACGTCTCACACTACCTGAAACCAAATATTTATCGGCAATATCAAAACTTGCTCTTGCAAAATAAGATTCTAAAGCATTACGATTGGTTTCTCTAGGGAAATCCTGGATATCGTTAGAGATCGTTTCAATTCTTTTACTGGTAATATAGAATTCCTGGTAAGAATGTCCTGCAGTAAGATCTAGTTCGGTATTTAGAAAATCTATATCATTTTTATAGTTGAAATAGAAATCAAGCAGTGTATTTCTGTTGAATCCTCCATAGTCTTCAAAATAAGCAATATCCTGGTTATTTGCTGCAGAAGTTAAAGGTCTTCTATTGTAACCATCATTTTCTGAATAATCAAAACCAGCATTTACATTAAATTTCAATTCCGGAAGAAAATGAAATTTATATTCAGCATTTAAGTTTGTGATATTTCTCTTAGTAGTACCACGTCCATCTAATTGCTCTAAAAGCGCTAATGGATTACGTGTAGCCTGTATTTGCTGTTGTTGTGGAGAAGTAGTGAATTCATAATACCCATCAAAATAACTTCCTTCCTGGTAAACCGGCTGCGTAGGGTCAAAAGCTACAGCAGAGCCAATAGCGCCCTGGTCAGCAAAACGGTTTTCATCTACAATCCCTTTAGAAGACAAGGTCAATTTTAAGTGATTGTCAAATAAATCCTGGTTAAGAGCTATGTTTAACGCATTTCTTTCATAAACATCGGTTTTTAAAACCCCTGTTTGAGAAGTGTGGTTAAAATTAACACGGTAAGAGAAATTCTCGAAACCTTGTGTTGCTGTAAAGTTATGAATTGCTCCTACAGAAGTTTGGTAAATTTGGTCCTGCCAGTCGGTGCTGGTATCTCCTAATAAAGAAGGATCTGTACCCGGAGTGTTTTCAATTAAGGTTCTGAATTGCTCTGCGTTAAGAACATCTACTTTATCGATAATTCTTCCGGCAGAAACTTTAAGATCATAAGTTAAAGAAAGAGGACTATCCTTTTTACCTTTTTTAGTGGTAATTAAAATAACCCCGTTAGAAGCCCTTGAACCGTAAATAGAAGTTGCTGCGGCATCTTTTAAAACTATAAAATCTTCAATTTCATTCGGGTTAATAGAATTCAACTGGTTTCTTACACCCTGAACTCCTCTTTGGTCTAATGGAATCCCGTCTACTACAATAAGCGGCGAGTTATTCCCTGAAAGAGAAGATCCACCACGAATTCTAATTTCAGATCCACCACCTGGTTCACCGCTTCCGGGAGTAATTCTAACCCCGGCCGATTTACCTGCAATTAATTGCTCTGGTGAAACTACTGCTCCCTGGTTAAAGCTTTCCGAAGAGATTTTTTCTACAGATCCAGTAGCATCCTGTTCTGAGGTACTACCGTAACCAATAAGTACTACTTCTTCTAAAGTAGCCTGATCTTCGTCTAGTTGAACATCTAAAGTTTCCTGTCCTGCAAATGGGATTTCCTCAGTAGCAAAGCCCAGGAATGAAAAGACAAGAATATCGTCTTCGCTTACATTAGTAATGGTGTAATTACCATCAAAATCTGTAACGGCACCATTAGTTGTTCCTTTAACAATAACGTTTGCGCCCGGAATCGGAAGACCGGTTGCGCTTTCGCTAACAACACCGCTCACGGTTTCCTGTGCAAAAAAGCTCATTGGCAGCATAAAGAGCAACATCAACGTGCTTTTAAATAGTGTTTTCATAAATTTTTCTATTGATTTTTACTAAAAATTAAGCTTATATTTTTACTTCCTGAGGTTAAATGTATGTAAATAGAATGTGAAGAAATAGGAACTTCGTTAACACTATTTTGCGAAAACGTTTGAGTGTTGAAAACTTTTGTATTTTAAGGGTTTCGCGTATTTTTTATGGTATTTTTACGACATCTTAAAAATAATACTTCGGTTATTTCTAAATAATAGTTTTATATGAGGCCAAAATTAACTTTAAAGCAAATTGCAAGAGAATTAGACGTATCAATTTCTACGGTTTCGAAAGCATTAAGAGATAGTTCTGAAATTGGAGAGGAGACCAAGAAGAAAATCAAAGCTTTTGCAAAACTTTATAACTACAGGCCTAATAATATTGCCCTAAGTCTCAAAAACCGAAAGACGAAAACTATAGGAATAATTATTCCTGAGATAGTTCATTATTTCTTTACTACAGTAATTAGTGGGGTAGAGCAAGTGGCCAACGAAAAAGGTTATAATGTAATTGTATGTCTCTCTAATAACTCTTTTGATAAGGAAGTACTGAATATGGAGCTGCTCGCCAATGGTAGTACAGATGGTTTTATTATGTCTATGGCTAAAGAGACCCTTCAAAAAGAAGATTATCATCACCTTACCGAAGTTACTAACCAGGGAATGCCGCTGGTTTTGTTTGATCGTGTGATAGATGAGGTTCATTGCGATAAAGTAATTATAGATGATGTAATTGGTGCTAAAAAAGCAGTACAGTACCTAATAGATAAAGGAGCAAAGAAAATAGGCCTGGTTTCTACCGTAGATTATGTTAGTGTAGGAAAGCTAAGAACCCGTGGGTATCTTGAAATTTTAAGATTAAACAACGTTGAAATTGATGAAAACCTTATCCTTAAAATAGAGGATATGGATAACAGTGAGGCCGAAATAAAAGATTTTATCAATAAAAATGAATTAGATGCGGTATTTGCCGTAAACGAACATTTTGCCATTCACGCCATAAAAGCCGTTCAGGAAAAAGGATTAAAAGTGCCTGAAGATGTTTCGGTAATCGGCTTTACAGACGGGGAGCTTTCTAAACGTTTTATCCCGAGTCTTACCACGGTAAGTCAACATGGCGAGCGAATGGGAGCCGAAGCTGCACGCTTATTAATTGATAAACTGGAAAGAAAACCAGAAGAAGAGGAATCGTATAAAACCGTAATTGTAGAAACGAGTTTAATAGAAAGAAATTCCACCAAGTCGTAAACTAGCTTTAATTTAAGAATACAGGCTATTAAGCGATTTTTTTAATTGCTGAAATAACCCCCGGAGCATTTAAATCTCGATTATCGAGTAATTTTGAAGTCTCAGCTTTAAAATTTTGCATATATTTACCCCAGCTTAATTATTTTATCAGAACTTATATTTTTACTTCCTACCTAAAATAAGTTTTGATAAGCCTTACGCTTATCGTAAACGTTAATTGTACGATATGCAAAAACGTAGATTAAGTTTCTGGGAGATCTGGAACATGAGTTTTGGTTTTCTTGGAATTCAGATGGGGTTTGCACTCCAAAATGCCAACGCAAGTAGAATTTTACAAATCTTTGGTGCCGATATTCACGAACTTTCGTGGTTTTGGTTAGTGGCGCCGGTTACCGGTTTAATCGTTCAGCCTATTATTGGCTATTACAGCGATAGAACCTGGACCAGCCTTGGCCGTAGGCGACCATTCTTTCTAACTGGAGCAATTTTAGCGGCAATAGGCCTTATTTTAATGCCTAATGCCGATTGGTTCATTGCTATTTTACCTTCCCTTTGGGTAGGTGCCGGGATGCTCTTTATAATGGATGCCTCCTTTAATGTAGCGATGGAGCCTTTTCGTGCCCTGGTGGCAGATAAATTACCTTCAGATCAAAGAACCCTTGGCTTTAGTGTACAAACTGTTTTAATAGGAATTGGGGCCGTAATTGGTTCCTGGTTGCCTTATGTATTGACCAATTGGTTTGATATTAGCAATAGAGCGGTAGTAGGGGAAGTTCCGCTAAACCTTCTGCTTTCTTTTGTAATTGGAGCAGCTATCCTGGTTGGGAGTATTCTGGTAACGGTAATTACAACCAAAGAATATTCTCCCGAAGAACTGGAAAAAATGGACGACCACGTTGAAGAACCGGTCGATGAAAAGGAAAAATCCAGTTTGCTGGATATCTTTTCAGATTTTGCTAAAATGCCTCATACTATGCGGCAGCTTAGCTGGGTACAATTCTTTTCCTGGTTTGGGCTTTTTGGAATGTGGGTTTTCTCAACTCCCGCAATTGCCCACCATATTTATGGATTACCACTTTCAGATAGTAGCAGTGAAACCTATCAGGATGCCGGCGACTGGGTTGGTGTACTGTTCGGGGTTTACAATGCTGTTTCAGCGGTTTTCGCATTTTTCCTTCCGGCAATCGCTTTAAAAATTGGAAGAAAAAGCACACATATCGTTTCGTTATTTATTGGAGCCTTAGGGATGCTTTCCATTTATATAATGCCAAACGAATATTGGCTTTTGATTTCAATGGTCGGGATAGGAATTGGCTGGGCCAGTATTCTGGCAATGCCCTACGCAATTCTCGCAGGATCAATTCCACCGAAAAAAATGGGAGTTTATATGGGGATCTTCAACTTTTTTATTGTGATCCCGCAAATTGTAAATGCACTTGTTGGCGGACTAATGGTAAAATATCTTTACGATGGAAACCCAATCTACGCACTGGTCACTAGCGGAATTGCTTTTCTAATCGCCGCTATACTTACTTTTAGAATAGATGATGTGGATGAACCCGTTAAAGCATAACCATGTCAGTTCGAGTAGATTTGATGAAACACAGTGAAATCAAAACGTATCGAGAACTTCTCGATAAAATCCCGATAATAATCGGGATCACTCGAAGTGACAGTATAAAATAGGATGCAAGTTCTATTAGCAAATGATAATACTACATATTAAACAGATTGAGAGATAATTTAAAATGATGGAGACAAATAAAGGAGTAATATTCGATTTAGACGGGGTAATTGTAGATACCGCGAAATTCCATTTTTTGGCCTGGCGAAAACTGGCCAATGATTTGGGATTCGATTTTACCGAAGAGCAAAACGAGCAGCTTAAAGGTGTAAGTCGCGAAGACTCATTAAAGAAAATATTAGACTGGGGAGAACTTGAACTTTCTAAAACAGAGTTTAAACGCCAAATGGCGCTTAAAAATGAAAATTACCTCTCTTATGTTGCTAAAATGGACGAGGACGAAATTCTACCCGGCGTTCAAAAAGTAATTGATTATTTAATTGAAAATAATGTTCCTTTCGCTTTAGGATCGGCAAGTAAAAATGCGCGAAATATTCTGAAAAAAGTCAACTTACTGGATAAGTTTGATGCGATAGTGGATGGGACAGATGTTAGCAAAGCAAAACCCGATCCTGAGGTTTTTCTTATCGCTGCTGATAAATTAAATATAAAACCCGAAAATAGTATCGTATTTGAAGATTCGGTTGCAGGAGTGCAGGCCGCAAATAATGCAAATATGATGAGCATAGGAATTGGGGAACAAAAAACACTGGGCGAAGCCGATTATGTGTTTACCGATTTCACCGAAATTGATATAGAATTTATAAAGAAATTACTCACTAAGTAAGATTTTTAAAATATAAGAATTTGCACCTTACGGCCTTGTGCCGGTGTTATTTAATTAGAAACGAGACAGAAATAAAGCAATGAACCAAGATTATATACAACCTAACGAGTGGTCCATTCTGGAAGAAGGATTTGATGTAGAACGCGTAAAATCGTCTGAAAGCCTTTTTAGTATAGGTAACGGCGTTATGGGCCAGCGAGCCAATTTTGAAGAAAACTATTCCGGGCCAAGTTTCCAGGGAAGCTATATTGGCGGGGTTTACTATCCCGATAAAACCAAAGTAGGCTGGTGGAAAAACGGCTATCCAGAATATTTTGCGAAAGTACTTAACGCACCCAACTGGATTGGGATAAACGTTTTTATAAACGATGAAGCCTTAGACCTTTTTACCTGTAAAAAAGTGGAGGATTTTAAGCGTGAGCTTAATATGAAAGAAGGTTTTCACCGCCGCAGTTTTGTAGCCACGCTTCCAAACGACATCGAAATTTCGGTAAAAGCGACGCGCTTTCTTTCTATTGTTGAAGATGAACTTGGCGCGATAGATTTTGAAATTGAAGTTTTGAATAGCGATGCTGAGGTTCGTTTTGAGCCTTATCTAGATGGCGGAATCACGAATACCGATGCCAACTGGGAAGAACGTTTTTGGAAGACTTTAGAAGTGAAATCTGAAGGCGAACAAAGGTTTTGTACTCTCTAAAACCCTGAAAACCGAATTTCACGTGAATACCTATATGCAATCTGAAGTTTTGCTGAATGGGGAAAAACAAAATATAGATTTCACTGAAACGAAAACCGAAGATAAACTTACTTTTTCCTATTCAATTAAAGCTGAAAAAGGACAAAAAGTAAGCCTTAGAAAATACGCCGGCTACGTAACCGATATGAACCATAAGCGTTCAGATCTGATTGACGCTGCAAGTAAAGTTCTGGATTATGCAACTAAAGCCGGGTTTTCCAAATTGCTTCAGGAGCAAAAAGAAGCCTGGGAGAAAATTTGGGAAATGGCCGATATCACTATTGAAGGTGATGTAAAAGCACAACAGGGAATTCGCTTTAATATTTTTCAGCTAAATCAAACTTATTTAGGAAAAGATGAGCGTTTAAATATTGGTCCAAAAGGCTTTACCGGCGAGAAATACGGCGGAAGTACTTATTGGGATACCGAAGCCTATTGTATTCCATTCTATATGGCAACCAAAGATCAGCAGGTAGCCAGGAATTTATTGACCTATCGTTATAATCATTTAGACAAAGCCATAGAGAATGCCGAAAAACTTGGATTTAAAAATGGCGCGGCGCTTTATCCAATGGTTACCATGAATGGCGAAGAAAGCCATAACGAATGGGAAATTACCTTTGAGGAAATTCATAGAAATGGCGCGATGGTTTATGCCATTTATAATTACGTACGCTACACGGGCGATTTCGATTATATTCCTGAAAAAGGCCTGGAAGTAATGATCGCGATTGCAAGATTCTGGCAGCAACGAGTGAATTTCAGCGAACAGAAAAATAAATACGTAATGCTTGGTGTTACCGGGCCAAACGAGTACGAAAATAACGTGCATAATAACTGGTACACTAACTATTTAGCGAAATGGTGTATTGAATATTGCCTGGAAACCATTGAAAAGGTTAAGGAATCTCATATTGAAGATTACGAACGGGTAATGGGCAAAACTAAGCTCAATGAAGGCGAATTGTCAAAATGGAGAGAAGTTGCTGAAAATATGTATTTCCCATATTCCGAAAAGCACGAGGTTTTCCTTCAGCAGGACGGATTTTTAGATAAAGAGATCGTCCCTATCGCTGAATTGGAGAAATCTCAGCGACCAATTAACCAAAAATGGAGTTGGGACAGGATTTTACGTTCCTGCTACATTAAACAAGCTGATGTTTTACAAGGCTTCTACTTTTTTGAAGATCATTTTAGCAAAAACGAGCTTGAAAAACATTTTGACTATTACGAACCTATTACCGTTCACGAATCTTCGCTTTCTCCTTGCGTGCATAGCATTCAGGCTGCACTTCTGGGAAGAACAAAGCAGGCTTACGAGTTCTACTTGAGAACTTCAAGGTTGGATTTAGACGATTACAATAAGGAAGTAGAGCAGGGGTGCCATATTACGAGTATGGCCGGAACCTGGATGAGTATTGTTGAAGGTTTTGGTGGAATGCGGGTTAAAGATGATCAACTTTCTTTTAATCCTACAATTCCGGAAGACTGGAAAACCTATTCCTTTAAAGTGAATTTTAGAGACCAGATCTTAAAAGTAAAAGTTGCTGCAGATAAAACGGTTTTCTTCCTGGAAGGCGATAACGCGATTGAAATTAATGTAAATGGAAAAGCTGTTGAATTACAAGCCAAACCAGGAATTAGCGGTTTAATTTATTTTTCGTCATCCTGAACTTGTTTCAGGATCTAAGTCTAAATAACCGTCATTACGAACGGAGTGAAGTAATCTCTTTCCTAATTAACAGATTGCCTCTCCCGATAAAAATCGGGATCGCAATGACGGGATATTGAGAATACAATAATTTAAAATTATAGTCATGAAAAAAATACTAATCACTTTAATTCTCCTCACCGGTTTAACCGGGTTTGCGCAAATAGAACGCGTAGAGCCGCCAAACTGGTGGACGGGTTTTGAAGAAACCGAACTCCAGTTAATGGTTTACGGCGAAAATATTGGAAATGCCACTCCGAATATCGATTATCCGGGAGTTAGCATTGAAAATGTTGAAAAAGCCGATAGCCCGAATTACCTGTTTATCGATTTGGAAATCGGGGAAGCAAAACCGGGAACTTTTGAGCTTACTTTCGAGCTTGAGGATGGATCAGAAGAAGTGTATGAATATGAATTGAAAAGTCGGGAAAAACCTGCATCAGAATATGTAGGTTTTGATAATACCGATGCGATCTATCTAATCACCCCAGACCGATTTGCGAATGGAGATAAATCTAATGATAGCTTTGATTTTCTAAACGAAAAAACCAAGAACCGCGAAGATGATTATGGCCGCCACGGTGGTGATATCCGCGGAATCATCAATCATTTAGATTATATAGATGAAATGGGTTTTACCGCTATTTGGCCTTCGCCTTTAGTGATTAACGATATGAAATCGGGTTCTTATCACGGTTACGCAATGACCGATTTTTATAAGGTAGATCCGCGGTTTGGAACTTTAGAAGAATATAGAGAATTGGCAGATAAAGCTGCCGATCGTGGAATTAAACTGGTAATGGACCAGGTGGCTAATCACGCCGGGGTAGAACATTGGTGGATGGACGATCTGCCTTTTGACAATTGGATCAACTTCCAGGAGAAATTTGAAAATGGGGAAGATTTGGTGTATTCCAATCACCGCAGAACGACCAACCAGGATTTATACGCTTCAGAAACCGATAAAAAAGGAATGACTGAAGGTTGGTTCGTAGAAACCATGCCAGATCTAAACCAGGAAAATCCGTTTATGGCCAAATATCTTATTCAGAATAGTATTTGGTGGATTGAAACTCTTGGTTTAGGAGGAATTCGCCAGGACACCTATCCTTATCCCGATAAAGCATTTATGAGTGATTGGGCGGGCGCGATTATGGCCGAATATCCAAACTTTAATATTGTAGGCGAGGAGTGGAGTTTAAATCCGTTACTTATTCGTTACTGGCAGGATGGTGTGGATAATGGTTATGATTCTAACCTGAAATCTACGATGGATTTCGCGATGCAGAATAAAATTGTAACCGGCCTAAAAGCCGAAGAATCCTGGGGCACCGGCCTCGTAGAAATTTACGAGGGCTTAGCCAACGATTTCGCGTATGCCGATCCTGAAAACATTATGATTTTCCCCGATAATCACGATAAAAGCCGAATCTACACCCAACTTGGAGAAGACGTAGCCAAAACCAAAATGACCGTAGCTTATATGGCTGTTTTACCAAGAATCTTCCAAATGTACTACGGTACAGAAATTTTAATGGACGACACCGAAAACCCTGGCGATCACGGTTTAATTAGAACCGAATTTCCAGGCGGTTGGGACGATAGCGAAGTAAATGCTTTTACCGGTGAAGGTCTCTCAGAAGAAAAAGCTGAGATGCAGGAATTCGTTAGAAAAGTGATGAATTACCGCAAAAACAGTGAGGCAATTCATTCAGGGAGAAACCAAACATTTTGCTCCGGAAGACGGTACTTACCTAATCACCAGAAAAGCTGGAGATGAGGTTGTAGTGCTTATTCTTAATAAAAATGAAGAAGCAATTACTCTGGATCTGGAACGTTTCAGCGAATTGAATTTAGAAGGAAAAACCTTTAAAAATCTTATTTCAGAAGAAACCTTTCAGTGGGAAGACTCATTGGAATTATCTGAAGAAGGAGTTTATTTCTTTACTACAAAAATGGAGTAAGTGAATTTCCTGCGAGGTTTTCAAAACCTCGTAGGTATACAAAAAAGGAAAACCTACAAGGTTTTAGAAACCTTGCAGGAGGAAAAATATAGGGCACGTCAAGCTGTCCCGAAGCATCGGGATTGTTTCAGCTTCTAGTATGATATTATATTCGAACATGTTAGATCCTGAAATAAATTCAGGATGACGTTAGAAAAAACAGAATACAAATCAAATATCAAATAAATAAAAATGAAAAAAACATTAATAATGCTGCTGGCTTTTACGGCCTTATTTTCCTGTAAGGAAAATGAAAAACAAGAGCAGCCGGAACAAAAAGAAAAAGAACAGGCAATCGCACCGGTTTCTAACGACGCTTTAGAGTCGGCGGTGATCTATGAGGCAAATATTCGCCAATATTCACCGGAGGGAACCTTTAATGCCTTTACTGAAGATATTCCGCAGTTAAAGGAACTGGGTGTGAAAGTGATCTGGTTAATGCCTGTTTATCCTATTTCTATGAAAAATAGAAAGGCAACCGGTGATCTTTCGGTAGAAGATATTGAAGATCCGGAAGAAAGAGAGAAATATCTAGGGAGCTATTATGCGATTTCAGATTACACCGATGTAAACCCTGAATTTGGGAGCTTTGAAGATTTTGAAAAACTGGTAGAAACCGCTCACGAAAATGATATGTATGTGATCCTGGACTGGGTAGCTAACCACACCGGGTGGGATCATAAATGGATTGAAGAGAATCCAGAATATTACCATAAAAATGAAGACGGAGAAGTTACAGATCCTATAAACCCTGCAACCGGCGAATCCTGGGGCTGGACAGATGTGGCTCATTTAAATTTTGAGAACAAGGAGCTTCACAAAGCTATGGGTGAAGAAATGAAGTTTTGGGTAGAAGAATATAATATAGATGGTTTTAGAGCCGATGTTGCCGGGGAAGTCCCAACCGAATTCTGGGAAAGTATTGTTCCGCAATTAAAAGAAATAAAACCGGTTTTTATGTTGGCCGAGTCAGAAGACAAAGACCTTTTTCATAATGCTTTTGATATGGGTTACAACTGGGAAGGTCACCATATTATGAATGAAATAGCGCAGGGCAAAAAGACCGCGAAAGATTGGGATGCTTATATGCAGAAAATAGATTCTACTTACGAAGAAGATGACTATTTGATGAATTTTGTAACTAATCACGATGAAAATTCCTGGAATGGAACGGTAAAGGAAAGAATGGGAGATGCTTCAGAAACAATGTTAGCGCTTACTTATACTTTACCAGGAGTGCCACTTATTTACAGCGGGCAGGAATATGATATGGATAAAAGACTTCTGTTTTTCGAGAAAGATACTATTCCGAAGACAAAGGGAAAAGTATGGCCTTTAATGGAAAAATTAGGAAGCCTGAAAAACGAAAATAAGGCTTTACACGGTGCAAAAAATGCAGCTTCGTATCAGGAAATCGAAACTTCAGACGAAGAAAAAGTTCTTGCTTTTAAAAGAGAAAAGGATGGAGCTGAATTAATTTATATCGCTAATATGAGCGATGAAAATGCTAATTTCAGCATAGAAATAAATGGAAATTTTGAGGATTACCTATCGGGAGAAACGATAGAAATTTCTGAAGATAAAAATATGGATTTAGAACCCTGGCAGTTCTTTATCTTAATAAATAAGTAATAAATTTACTAAAATACTAAAAACAGCCCTCTCAAGAGGGCTGTTTTTGTTAGTTATTAACCGAAAACGTTTTAGTTTTTTAGTAAATTAGGTTATATTGTAGAATTAAAATAGCTTTGGCTTAATGGCGAAGAAAATTAATAAAATTGCAGTCTTAACATCCGGTGGTGATGCTCCCGGAATGAACGCCGCTATAAGGGCGGTTGTTAGATCCTGTTCATATTATAATCTGGAGTGCGTTGGTGTTTACCGCGGCTACCAGGGACTTATAGAAGGAGATTTTGAAGATCTTACTGCAAGATCTGTTAGAAATATCATTAATAAAGGAGGAACCTTCCTAAAATCTTCCCGATCTGAAGAATTTAAAACCGAAGAAGGAAGAGCAAAAGCTCATAAGAAACTTACCGATGCCGGTGTAGATGCTTTGGTGGTGATTGGTGGAGATGGAACTTTTACCGGAGGCCTTTATTTTAATAGAGAATTTGATTTTCCTATTGTGGGAATTCCCGCAACTATAGATAACGATATTAACGGTACCGATTATACCCTTGGTTACGACACCGCTTTAAATACGGTGGTAGAAGCCATAGATAAGATTCGGGATACCGCAAGTTCTCATAACCGTTTGTTTTTAATTGAGGTTATGGGTCGGGATGCAGGTGATATTGCTTTAAATAGTGGTATTGGTGCAGGAGCCGAAGAAATATTACTTCCGGAAGAAGACCAGGGAATTCAGCGTATGATGGATTCTTTGGAAAAAAGTAAGAAATCCGGAAAAACCTCCAGTATTATCGTGGTGGCTGAAGGTGAAAAGAGCGGAAAGAATATTTTTCAGTTAGCTGAATTTATCTCGCAAAGCCACAAAGAATATGACATTAGAGTCTCTGTGCTGGGTCATATTCAAAGAGGAGGTTCTCCAAGTTGTTTTGATCGCGTTCTGGCCAGTAAACTTGGTGTTGGTGCGGTTGAAGCATTAACCGATGGTAAAACCAATATCATGGTAGGTGTACACCATCAAAAAGTGGTGCACGTACCTCTGGAAACTGCTTTAAAAGAAGACAGGGAATTTGATCAAGAATTGAGAAGGGTGGCAAACATCACTTCCGTGTAAAATTTTTAAAATTTAAATTATGAGTACAAAAATTGGAATTAATGGTTTTGGCCGAATTGGACGTATCGCGTTTAGAATTGCGGCTGAAAAGAGTGACGTAGAAGTTGTAGCAATAAACGATTTACTGGATGTTGATCATTTGGCTTATTTGCTGAAGTATGATTCTGTTCACGGTAGATTTAAAGGAGATGTTTCTGTTAAAGACGGAAATCTTGTAGTGAATGGTAAAAACATTCGTATCACCGCAGAGAAAAATCCGGAAGATCTTAAGTGGGGAGATGTTGGAGTAGACGTTGTAGTAGATTGTACCGGAATTTTCAAAGAAAAAGATAGCGCTAGCGCACACCTTAAAGCAGGAGCTAAGAAAGTTGTAATTTCTGCACCTTCTAAAACTGCACCTATGTTTGTAATGGGTGTGAATCACCAGGATGTAAAACCAGAAGATACTATAGTTTCTAATGCTTCTTGTACCACCAACTGTCTTGCACCACTTGCAAAAGTGATAGATGATGAGTTCGGACTTGTTGAAGGTTTAATGACCACAGTTCACGCAACTACGGCTACTCAGCTTACAGTAGATGGGCCATCAGCAAAAGATTTTAGAGGAGGAAGAAGTGCTCTTATGAATATTATCCCTTCTTCAACCGGGGCAGCTGTAGCTGTAGGTAAAGTAATTCCTAAATTAGATGGTAAACTTACCGGAATGGCTTTTAGAGTACCAACTGCTGATGTTTCTGTAGTAGACCTTACGGTTAAGACAGAAAAGTCTGTAAGTTATGACGATGTAAAAGCTGCATTCAAAAAAGCTTCTGAAGGTTCTTACAAAGGAGTGATTTCTTATACAGATGATGCAGTGGTTTCTCAGGATTTCGTATCAGATGCACATACTTGTAACTTTGATGCTGATGCTGGAATCGCACTTAACGATAACTTTTTCAAATTAATTGCGTGGTATGATAACGAATATGGTTATTCTGCTAAGCTTTTAGAATTGGCAGCACACGTTAATTCAATTTAATATTTTATTTTAGAGCCTGATGAAAGTTATGCTTAGGTTATTTTAATCTTTTAGCACTTTCCTCAGGCTTTTTAATTTAAATCATATTCACACACATGATATTAATAGCGGACGGTGGATCAACAAAATGTGACTGGATCTTACTTAGTGCAACAGGGGAAGAATTACTTAGAACCCGCACTAAAGGATTAAATCCGGCAGTATTTCCTGAGGTAGTACTGGAACAACGTGTTGAAGAAAATGCCGATTTAAGGGAAGTAAAAGATAAAGTAGAACGAGTGCATTTTTACGGCGCTGGTTGTGGTACAGAAACGCCAAAAAAATTATTGGAGGGGATTTTTACTAATTTCTTTACCAATGTAGAAGAAGTCATAATTTTGGAAGATATGGTTGCCGCCGTTTATGCTGCTACCACAGAACCTGGAATTGTTTGTATTCTTGGTACCGGTTCTAACAGTTGTTATTTTGATGGGAAAGATATCCATCAGGCAGTTAATTCCTTAGGATATATCCTTATGGATGAAGCCAGCGGGAATTACTTCGGTAAAAGACTAATAAGAGATTATTACTACAAAAGAATGCCTCCGGAACTTTCCGAAGAATTTGGCAAGATATACAATATGGAGTCTGATGAGATTAAGAAAAATCTTTATCGTAAAGAGAATCCAAATACTTACCTCGCTTCTTTTGCTGAATTTATCTTTTCTAACGAACGTAATGGTTATTTCTACAAATTAGTACACGAAGGAATTACCGATTTTATGCATTCTCGTGTAATGTGCTATAAACAAGCACAAAATACACCGGTGCATTTTATAGGAACCATCGCTTATTTTAGTGAAGATATTATTCGAGCTGTAGCGCAACCTTACGGGATAGAAATTGGAAATATTGTTCGTAGACCAATTGATGCCCTGATAGAATACTATAGAAAAGAAGTGCTTATCGAGAAATAATTATCTTTTTTCATAAATTTTAGTACATTTAAGAAATTCAAGGCTTAGATGTTGACAAAAGTTTATGGAAGTGCCGTATTTGGGGTAGAGGCTACTACAATTACCATAGAGGTAAATGTAGCAACCGGCATAGGTTACCATCTGGTAGGTCTGCCCGATAATGCGGTGAGGGAAAGCAGTTTTAGAATTGCTGCCGCCCTTCAGAATAACGCTTATAAATTTCCGGGTAAAAAGATTATCGTCAATATGGCGCCGGCCGATCTTAGAAAAGAAGGTTCGGCTTACGATCTTAGTTTAAGTCTCGGGATTCTGGCCGCTTCAGGCCAAATTAAAGCAGAAAATATATCAGAATATCTTATTATGGGTGAGCTTTCGCTAGACGGAAGCTTGCAACCCATAAAGGGCGCCTTGCCCATTGCTATTAAAGCCAAAGAAGAAGGTTTTAAAGGCTTTATCCTTCCGAAGCAAAACGCTAAAGAAGCCGCCATTGTAAGCGGAATCGAAGTTTACGGCGTTGAAAACATCACAGAAGTAATCAACTTTTTTGATAAAGATGAAGCTTTAGAGCGAACTATTATCAATACCCGCGAAGAATTCTATAAAAACCTGGATCACCCTGAACATGATTTTGCCGATGTTAAAGGCCAGGAATCTATAAAACGCTGTATGGAAATTGCCGCAGCGGGCGGTCATAATATTATACTTATTGGTCCGCCGGGAGCCGGCAAAACGATGCTTGCCAAACGCTTACCCAGTATTTTACCACCAATGACTTTACACGAAGCTCTTGAAACTACTAAAATTCATAGTGTGGTTGGTCGTGTTAAAGAACACGTGGGTTTAATGTCTCAAAGACCTTTTAGGAGTCCGCATCACACAATTTCAGATGTTGCACTTGTCGGCGGCGGGGCGTATCCGCAACCGGGAGAGATCTCTCTTTCGCATAACGGGGTTTTATTTCTGGATGAATTACCAGAATTTAAAAGAGGTGTCTTAGAAGTAATGCGTCAACCTTTGGAAGATCGGGAAGTCACTATTTCTCGAGCGAAATTTACGGTAACTTATCCGTCCAGTTTTATGCTGGTTGCGAGTATGAATCCCAGCCCTAGCGGATATTTTAACGATCCAGATGCGCCAGCAACTTCTTCCCCGGCAGAAATGCAACGCTATTTAAGTAAGATTAGCGGTCCTTTATTAGATAGGATAGATATCCATATTGAAGTCACTCCTGTACCATTTGAAAAATTGAGTGAAGAGCGCCGTGGGGAAAGCAGTGTTGAAATTAGGAAAAGAGTTACACAGGCACGCCAATTTCAAACCGAACGCTTCGCAGAATCTGATTCAGTGCATTATAATGCGCAAATGAGTGTACGGCAAATTCGAAAATTTTGTGCGCTGGATGATGCTTCAAAAGCCTTGCTTAAAACCGCAATGGAACGTTTAAATCTTTCTGCCCGCGCTTATGACAGAATTTTAAAAGTTTCCAGGACTATCGCCGATTTAGAAAATTCAGAAAACATAAAAGGAAATCATATTAGCGAAGCTATTCAATACCGAAGCCTGGATCGAGATGGCTGGTTGGGGTAGTTTTCTTCCATTTTAAGTTAATTTTGATATTTTTGAAAACCTTAGAGGTTTAAATATGTCAACTTTTAAATTTATATTTACTCGATAATCGAGATTAAATGCTCCGAGGCTTGCCTCGAAATCAAATTATTTTTTCCAATATTAATGCTTCGCGAGCTTGCTCCGAAGTTGTTTATTCACTTTGGAAATAATAGAATCAAATAGATCATAAATCTAATTTGTTTTCGGGCTGAGTTTAATAAGACCAAACTATGATGAAGAGAAGTTTATCCTTACTAATATTAGTTTTAATAATTGCTTGTAAGGGCGATCCTGAAGTTAAAGAAGTTTCAGAAATGGAAAGCGATAGTATAAAGGAGAATAATACTATTAGCGCAGATTTACTTGGGGAAGATCGGGTAGAGTTTACTGCTAAAGAAGCAAATAACCTGGCCGAGCTTCCGCTTAATTGTATCAATACAGAATACCCCAACAAATTGGGTCAAACACTGGAAAATAAAGAGGCTATCGGTGAGCCTTCTGAATTACACCCGGCATTTTACGGATGTTTCGATTGGCATTCATCGGTTCACGCACATTGGTCTCTGGTAAGTTTATTAAAACAGTTTCCTGATCTTAAAAAAGCCGAAACTATTAGAGAAAAATTAAAGGAATCTCTTTCTGCGGAAAATATTCAGGGTGAGATCGATTACTTTAAAAGGGAACAAAGTGATTCTTTTGAACGTACTTACGGTTGGGCCTGGTTGCTGAAACTGGCTGAAGAAATTGAAACCTGGAATGATCCGCTGGCCGAGGAACTTGGTCAGAATTTAGCTCCCTTAACCGATCTTATCGTTAAGAAATATGTAGAATTCCTACCTAAATTAAATTACCCAATTAGGGTTGGAGAACACACTAATACAGCTTTCGGACTTAGCTTCGCTTACGATTATGCAAATGCTGTGGAGAATACTGAATTAAAAGAGCTCATTTCAGAAAGAGCAAAAGATTTCTATCTAAGTGATAATAATTGCCCATTAACCTGGGAACCTAGCGGGTTCGATTTTCTTTCACCTTGTTTGGAGGAGGTAAGTATTATGAGCCGTGTTTTGCCAAAGAACGCCTTTGAAATGTGGCTGGAAGACTTTCTTCCACAGCTGAAATCTGAAGATTTTGATATGGAAGTAGGAGAGGTGTCAGATAGAACCGATGGAAAACTGGTACATCTTGACGGACTTAACTTTAGTCGTGCCTGGGTTTTCTACGGACTTATAAATCAATACCCTGAGAAATTCTCGCATTTACAGGAAATTGCCGATAGGCACGTGGCTTATTCTTTTCCTAATCTGGTAGGAGATAGTTACGAAGGAGGCCATTGGTTAGGCACATTTGCTATTTATGCTTTGCAGGAATCTAAAGATATGTAGTGCGAAATTTCTTGAAAAACCTTGGGCCGGGAATCCTGGTCTCGGCGGCATTTATTGGGCCGGGAACGGTTACGGTTTGTACGCTCGCCGGGGTTGAATTTGGTTACAGCCTGCTCTGGGCTTTAGTGCTTTCAATATTTTCCTGTATAATTTTACAGGAAATGGCAGCCAGGCTAGGCGTGGTCTCTCAAAAGGGTTTAAGTGATGTTATTCGGGAAGAGATCAAAAAACCGATCTTCAGGGTTTTAGCGATTATCCTTATTTTTTCAGCCATAGTTATTGGGAATGCTGCTTACGAAGCAGGTAATATTACCGGTGCTGTTCTTGGAGCCGAAGCTATCTTCGGAATTCAAAATCTGCAAATTGGCGATTTTAAGCTTAATTTATGGAGTATTTTTATTGGCGCAGTCGCGTTTATACTTTTATTCACCGGAAGCTACAAAACCCTCGAAAAGATCTTTATTGGCCTGGTTTTGCTAATGAGTATAAGTTTTGTGCTTACTGCTATTCTAACCAAACCTGATATTTTAGAAATTTTAAGCGGACTTATTCCAACAAGCAATGCTGCCGGATTGCTTACGGTGATGGCTATTGTAGGTACTACCGTTGTTCCTTACAACTTGTTTCTACACGCTTCTCTCGTTAGTGAAAAGTGGAAAGAAGCTTCTTATTTGCCAATTGCCAGGAAAGAACTCATAGTTTCTATAATCCTTGGAGGTACGGTTTCTATGGCAATTCTCATTAGTGCCGCTTCTTCAGGCTTAACTAATGTGAATTCTGCAGCTGATATGGCGGTAAGCCTCGAGCCACTTTTTGGGAAATTTGCTACCTGGTTTATGTCTTTGGGACTTTTGGCTGCCGGGATCACTTCTTCTATTACCGCTCCTTTAGCCGCCGCTTACGTAGTAAAAGGCTGCTTTGGTTGGAAAGGCGGGATGAAGTCAGCGAAATTTAAAACTGTCTGGGCCGTGGTTCTTATTTTAGGTGTTTTCTTCTCTTCCCTGCAAATTAATCCGATTGAGATTATACGTTTCGCCCAAATTGCCAATGGAATCCTATTGCCCGTAATTGCTATTTTCTTATTTTGGGTAGTCAATAAAGCCTCGGTTTTGGGGAAACATCGCAATTCTAAGCTGCAAAATGTACTGGGATTACTTGTTATTGCGCTTTCCGTATTTTTAGGGATTAAAGCGATTCTAAGCGTTTTACAAAGCTTTTAATAAATTCCGAATATTCTATCTTACTAAGAGGCTTTCATAGCTTTGAGGAATTGCAAAATTTAAAATAAAAAGATGAAAAAAATCCATATAAACTGCGATTTAGGTGAAGGCGGCGATTTTGATGCAGATCTAATGCCGCATATTTCTGCCTGCAATATTGCTTGTGGAGGTCACGCCGGAAACCTTGAAACCATGCAGCAAACTATTAAACTTGCCGTGGAGCATGGAGTAGAAATAGGGGCGCATCCTTCTTATCCCGACAAGGAAAATTTCGGAAGAAAAACTATGAAGATTTCTGCGGAAGAATTGCAGCGTTCTATTGTTGCGCAAATTTTAAGTTTAAAACAATTGGCCGAAGCAGAAGGGGTAAAACTCACCCATGTAAAACCTCATGGAGCACTTTATAATGAAGCTGCAAAAGACGAAAAAACAGCTCAAATTATCATAGATTCTTTACTGGAATTCGATCAAAATTTGGCGCTTTTTTGTCCGTTAAATTCCGTGATTTCTAAACTTGCGAAAGGGAAAATTCCGATCGTTTTTGAAGCTTTTGCCGACCGTAATTATAACCCCGATTATAGCCTGGTTTCTCGTTCAAAATCGAATGCTCTGATAAGCGAAAAAGAAGCTGTTTTTGAACATCTATTTTCTATGTTTTCTGAAGGGAAAATTACCTGTGAAAATGGTGCTAAAATTAGTTGCAGCGCCACTACTTTTTGCCTGCATAGTGACACACCAAATTCGGTTGAAATTATGAGCTTTTTACAGCAGAAATTTACTGAGCATAATATTAAAATTAAGAATGCAAAATGAATGATTTTCCTAAAATAACACCGATGGGAGAGCGGGGAATTCTGATAGAATTTGAGCCTGAAATTAGTGAAAAGCTTCTCGGAAAGCTCCTTTTTTACAAAGATAAACTAGAAGAATTTTATGATGAAGTAAATGTTGAGGTAATCAATACATATAACTCGTTATTAATTAGTTATATGTTTAGTATAGAAAACGTCTATAATGAGGTTTCAGCGATTAAAGAGCTGTTTGGAGAGGCTAAGATAGGAAAAATAAATAACCAGCAAATTTTCCATTTACCGGTTTGCTATGAGGAGGAATTCGGTTGGGATCTGGAATACATTTCCAAAGAAAAAAAACTCTCAAAAGAAGAAATTATCGAGCTGCATACCAAACCATTTTATACCGTATTTTTCACAGGTTTTTTACCCGGATTTTTATACCTGGGAGGGCTTGATGAAAAGCTGCAAATTTCGCGTAAAAATCAACCCCGAATGAAGATCGAAAAAGGGGCTGTTGGAATAGGTGAAAACCAGACCGGAATATACCCGAAATCCAGTCCCGGCGGATGGCAGATTTTAGGCAATTGTCCGGTTCAATTTTTTGATAAAAATAACGATCCGCCTTGTGAAATTTCGGCTGGAGATAAAGTGAAATTTTATTCGGTTTCCAAAGAAGAATTTAAAGAAATTTCGGAGCAAATTTCCGAAGGAACTTTTCAACTAAAAAAAGAAAATTATGAAGGCTGAAGTTGAAATTTTACATCCGGGATTATTTTCCACTATTCAGGATTTTGGTCGTCGCGGATTTCAAAAATATGGAGTTCCTTTAAGTGGAGTGATGGATAGGATCGCTTTAAAAACCGCCAACCTCATTTTGCAAAATCAGGCCGATGCCGCGGTGATGGAAATTACCCAAATGGGACCAAAACTTAAATTTTCGGCAGGTACAAAAATCGCCATTAGCGGAGCACATCTTTCTCCAAAACTAAACGATACTGAAATTGACAATAATGAAGTGGTGAAAATTCACGAAGGTGATATTTTATCTTTTGGAAGACCGGAATACGGAATGCGTTCCTATTTAGCAATCCTGGACGGATTTAAAACTGAAAAGGTTCTGGGAAGCCGTAGTTGGTACGAAGATATTACCAGCCACGAAAAGCTCGAAAAAGGAATGAAACTCCCATACGAAGCTTCTGAGGAGGAAAAATATGAGACTCACGCTGCGATAAAGTTTGATGAGGAATATCTGAATTCTGAAGAAATAGAAGTTTTTCCCGGCCCTGAATTTGAAAAACTGCCTGAAACTTTAAAAAGTCATTTAAGACAAAGTAAGTTCAGTATTGATAAAAATAATAATAGAATGGCTATCCAGCTGAGTGAGATCTTAGAGAACGAACTTCAGCCTATTATCACAGGCCCGGTGCTTCCCGGAACCGTTCAACTTACTCCCGGCGGAAAATTGATCGTTCTTATGCGCGATTGTCAAACCACGGGTGGTTATCCAAGGGTTTTGCAATTAAGTGAAAAAGGAATTAATATGATGGCACAGAAAAAAGCGGGAGATAAGATTAGGTTTAAAAGCCCCCCGACCCCCAAAGGGGGAGAAGCATTATCCTGAAAAAGTTGTGTTATATTTTTCTTTATACTTACGTCATGCTGAATTTATTTCAGCATCTAAGTTGTTAGCTAGTTAGTTTATTGCTGAACTATTTGCAGATTTTTAAGTGGTTTTAAATATTTAGAATTAGACCCCCGATTACAAATCGGACAGGCTCTGAAATGAATTCAGTGTAACGGGTGGAACAACATTAAGTTGGAGAAGATCCCGATGTAAAATCGGGATTAGTTCGCTCTAAGATATTCATTACGGCCAAAGGCCTTATGAATATCAAGGCTCACTAAAATAAAAAAGTGCCGCCTTGGTTACGAGAAGCTTGATTACCCTACCAATCAAACTCCTCACCGTTGACGACACTTTTTTGCCCCAAAACACTTTAGCTAACTAAAATGACTATGTCAAATGTAGAAGATAAGTACGCTCGTCACAAGGGGAAAAATCCCCTTTCTAATGAGATTGCATTTTTAAAAGTGGTAGACGTATTAAAATGCTGATCGAATTATCCCGACTTCAGTCGGGATCTTCATTACAGTCATCGCGAGTGTGCCGTCACTTCGAGTGTTCCGACGCAGTCGGAAAGTATCGAGAAGTGCCTGGTTTGGCATTACCACGTTGGCTTTCAAAGAGTTCTCGATACAGCCTTATTTTCGCTCTCGCTTAAATAAAGCCACTCGAACTGACGGGACTGATACCGAGAACTGACAACCGAGAACTCATTCAGAACAGATTGCCACGTCGGCTATCGCCTCCTCGCAATGACGCTGCTTTTTTTCCGTCATCGCGAGTGAGGAACGAGCGCGGCGATCTTTTGTTTGAAGTGAGCCGTCACTTCGAGTGTTCCGACGCGAGTCGGAAAGTATCGAGAAGTGCCTGGTTTGAAGCATTAGCCAATGTTGGCTTTGAAGAGGGTTCTCGATACAAGCCTTATTTTCGCTCTCGCTTAAATAAAGCCACTCGAACTGACAAGCCGAGAACTCACAACCGAAAACTCATAACCCGCAACCGAGAACTCATCCAGAACAGATTGCCACGTCGGCTAACGCCTCCTCGCAATGACGTAACAGAAAATATTCGTGTATTCGTGGCGAAAAAACAACAATCCTTAAACCCTAAACAATAAACACCAAACTACAGACTGCCAAAAGCAAACCCCTTAACCGATACCGAAAACTGACAACCCAAAACCGAAAAACAACTGACAACCAAAGATTTGCCATAATAAAAATTTCTCCTAAATTTACCTTAACAAAAAATTAAGTTTTTAACCAACCAACTTAAAATGAAAAAACCAAAAAAATGCATTAGCGTTGATGAAGCGCGTAAGGAACAGGACGAATGGGTGAAGACCCGTGGAAAAGATATTCAGAGAAGCCAGGGTTATGAAGATACCCGCGAATTCTGGTATAGCGTGGACGAATTACAGGAATACCTGGATTATGTTCGCGAGAAATCTAAAGAACAGGGGGTAGAGAAACCGGGAATTCGGTTTTATTTAGGGGCTTATCCTAAAACTAAGGAGAAAAAAAGCTATACCACCATGTTTCTCTCGCCCACCAAAGAAGCTTCGGGAGATACAGCAACTGCCGGGGAAGATTCTGACCCTAATAATTATGAAATAGAACCTTTTAATACTATTGGCTCAGGTTGGCCTCCAACTAATTATTAATGCAAGATCTTAGATTTCTCGTAATTTTACTTGAAGGTTTTGCTGCCATTTCCGGATTATATTACTATCAAAAAAAACCGACTGATAAAGCGGTCGGTTTCTTTTCCTACTTTTTACTGCTTACCTTCTTTGTTGAAAGTATAGGGTTATTTCCGGCTGCAATCTACTGGAATGAAGAATTGCATCATCTAAAGGAAACTTTTTTGTATACCAATTACTGGCTTTATAACCCTTATCTGATTATCAGTTTTGTGGTTTATATTCTATATTTTACCTGGAATATTTCAAATAAAAAAATAAGACAAATTATTCATAGTGGCCTGATCTTCTATACTATTATCTGTATTGGCAATTTAATTTTTTCAGATGTATTTTTCCAGAGTAATTCAGTTGTTACTTATTTATTTGGAAGTTTTTTTCTTTTAGGCGTAATATTCTATTATTATTTTGAAATTTTATTGAGTTCTAAAATTCTAAATATTAAAAGGGAAATCAGTTTCTATATTTCCTTTCCAGCACTTTTGTTTTTCTTAACGACTACGCCTATTTTTATTTATTATAAATATTTTACTAGTAAAAGTCCAGAATTTGTGGAGTTGAGTAGTATGGTTTTAATTACCCTGAATATTTTCATGTATAGTTCCTATAGCATTGCCTTTTTAAGCCTGGCCAACAAGAAAAAACCAACTTCTAAGAATATAAAAAATGCTTTCTAAAGAAGAAATTTTACTCATTATCTATTTTGTGGTAGTCATTCTGCTGCTAACGGCTTTTGTGATCGTTTTTTTTGTGGTCTACCAAAGGCGTAAAAATAAAATGCTGCAAGAGCAATTTGAGACTAAACAGCGTTTTGAGCGGGAGATTTCCCAATCGCGTTTAGAAATGCAGGAACAAACCTTAAGGAATGTGGGTTGGGAATTGCACGATAATATTGGTCAGTTACTTTCTGTTGCCAATATGCAGTTGAATATTTTTTCAAGAAACCTACCTGAAGCCGAAAAAAACTCAGCTTTAGAAATTAAAGAAACCGTGGCGAATTCACTTCAGGAAGTGCGTTCGCTCTCAAAGTCCTTAAACAACCAGGTAATTGGTTACGCCGGTTTGGTGGTTTCTGTAGAAAATGAACTGGAAAGGTTTCAGCGTATGGGCGTTATTGAAACGGAATTGAAAGTAACCGGTGAAAAACAGGAAATTCCGCAGCAGCACAGTATAATTTTATTCAGGATACTTCAGGAATTCTTTTCTAACGTGATCAAGCACGCAAAGGCTTCAGCATTAAGTGTTCATATTAGTTTTACTTCCGAAGAAATAATTATTACTGCAAAAGATAACGGGCAGGGATTTGATATGGAAGCGGTGAAGAAGAATTCAGGATTATTCAATATGGAAAGCAGGGCAGCGCTGATACAGGCAAAGTTTGAGCTGGAAACTTCTATAGGCGCGGGAACTTCCTTATCTTTACGTTATTCTTTAATGGGGCATCAAGATGAGTAATACCGTAGCAATTGTAGACGATCACACTTTATTTTCACAATCTTTAAAAAACCTGGTGAATTCTTTTGAGAATTACGAGGTTAATGGCGTGCATAAAAACGGGCAGGAACTGGTGACTCAATTTAAAGCTAACCAGCCTAAACCCGATTTGGTGTTGTTGGATATTAGAATGCCTATAATGGATGGCCCTGAAACGATGGCCTGGCTCAAAGAGAATTATCCTGACCAAAAAGTTTTGGCGCTTACTATGGAAGACGATGAGGAAACCGTGACTTTTATGGTGAAATTGGGTTGTCGCGGTTATTTACTAAAAGATATAGATCCAGATGAGTTTAAGTTTGCCCTGGATGAAGTGATAAAGGAAGGCTTTTTCTATAGCGATGCGGTTTCTGAAGCCATTAAAAATAAGGATAAAGAAAATAAACTTGTAAACCTTACGAAACGCGAACTGGAATTTCTTAGCCTGGCCTGTTCTGAAATGACCTATAAAGAAGTGGCAAACGAAATGAATCTTAGCCCAAAAACCATAGACGGTTACCGCGAGAGTTTATTTCAGAAACTAAACGTAAGAAGCCGAACCGGTTTGGTACTTTATGCCATTAAACACAGGATTTTGTTGTTGTAAGGCATCCCAGCCTGCCGAAGGGGGAGTTACGAAAATTTTAAACAGAACTAAGATTATTTGAATCTGTTTCTAATAATTCTGATCTTACATAGACGTCGTCCCGACGCTTCGGGATTGTTTCAGACTTTATCCCGAATTTTCTTCGGGAATCTAACTTGAAAACTAGTTAAGCTCTACTTAGACCTCCGAATAAATTTCGGAGCAGGCTCTGAAACAAGTTCAGGGTGACGATTAACTGAACAAAGATAGGAATTGTACAAGGTTATCCGTAAAAAATTATTCGTGAATTCGTGGCAAATCACTTTCCTATTTTTAAACCAACACTTTCTACTGTATCTTCGCAATCTCAAAAAAATAATGTCGTGAACGAAACTCCAAAAATTGAACTTCGAAATTTAAAGCTTAAAGATTATCAGGAACTTAAAGTTTCTATGATAAAGAGCTACCAGAAAATGCCAGAGGATTACTGGAGTAAAGATGAAATTAGGAACCTGGTCAATAAATTTCCCGAAGGGCAGTTCTGCATTATTATAGATAATAAAATTGCGGGTTGTGCGCTTTCTATCATTATCGATTCTAAAAAGTTTGATGAAGACCATACTTATGATGAAATAATTGGGGGTGAAAACTTTTCTACCCACACTAAGAACGGTGATATTTTATACGGAATAGATGTTTTTATTCATCCAGATTACCGCGGAATGCGCCTGGGAAGACGTTTATACGAAGCCCGAAAAGAGGTTTGTGAGCAGCTTAATCTAAAATCTATTGTTTTTGGTGGGCGTATTCCTAATTACGCGACATATTCTAAAGAACTCACGCCTAAAAAATATATTGAAAAAGTAAAACTTCAGGAAATTCATGATCCTGTTTTGTCTTTTCAGCTTTCTAACGATTTTCACGTAAAAAAAGTGATTAAAGGCTATTTGCCCGGCGATGCTGAAAGCAAGGAATACGCGGTGTTAATGGAGTGGAATAATATTTACTACACCAAAACCACCAAATTGATCGATACGCCTAAAACCGTGGTTCGCCTTGGTTTGGTGCAATGGCAAATGCGACTTTTTAAAGATTATGATGCGCTGGTTTCCCAAATTGAATTCTTTGTAGATGCGGTAAGTGATTACCAGAGTGATTTTATCCTTTTTCCCGAATTATTCAACGCGCCACTTATGGCCGAATTTAATGAGTTAACTGAACCTGAAGCCATCCGCGGACTTTCAAGTTATACTGACCGCTTGCTGGAAACTTTTCAGGATTTCGCGGTTAATTATAATATAAATATCATCACCGGAAGTATGCCTATGGTTATTGGTGAACATATGTATAACGTGGGCTTTTTATGCCGAAGGGACGGTAGCTACGAGCGTTACGAAAAATTACATATTACTCCGGCTGAAGAGTCAGCCTGGGGAATGAAAGGCGGTAGCAAACTCGAAACCTTTGATACCGACTGCGGAAAAATAGGAGTGCTTGTTTGTTATGATGTAGAATTCCCTGAAGTAAGCCGAATTCTTGCCGAAGAAGGAATGAATATTCTATTTGTTCCGTTTATGACCGATACGCAAAACGGATATTCTCGTGTAAAAATATGCGCACAGGCCAGGGCGGTAGAGAATGAATGTTATGTAGCCATTGCTGGATCTGTAGGGAACTTACCTAAAGTGAATAATATGGATATTCAATATGCCCAAAGCGCGGTATTAACGCCATCAGATTTCGCATTTCCCGTAAACGGAATAAAAGCCGAAGCCACGCCTAATACTGAAAGTACCTTATTGGTAGATGTTGACTTGGATCTCTTAAAAGAACTACACGCATTTGGAAGTGTAAGAAATATGAAAGATAGAAGGAAAGATTTGTATTCTTTAAAAAAGAAAAAGTAGGTTTCAGTAAGTACTTGTCATTGCGAGGCCGCAGGCCGTGGCAATCTTTTGTTTAAACTGAGAACTTTCATTGTAATGAGATTTTTATATCAATAGATTGCTTCAGTCGTGCCTCCTTCGCAATGACGCCTTTTTCGAAATTTTGAAGAATAATTCTTTTCATTTGTTGCTTTCCGTCATTACGAGCGACGAAGGAGCGTGGTAATCTTATTTTGAGATTTATAAGTTCTTTGGTTGAAGAGATTGCTTCATTCGTACCTCCTTCGCAATGACGCTAGTTTACTTTTCGCAAGTCATTGCGAGGCCAGAGGCCGTGGCAATCTCTTCTAAAATGTGAATTATTTCGAGAACCAATTATAATTATCAAATTATTAGAAACTCAGCTTAAAACAGTCAAAAAACAAAAATTACCTCAATAAATTAAGAATTTTTCAAAAGCCCGAAATTCCGCGGAATTTCGGGCTTTTTCTATGCTGTAATTTTTCTTCTTCAAAATGCCTTTTCAGGTATCGTAATCAAAACACGGTTAAAACACTGTAAAACAGGTATTTGAGTTAATTGTTTTTATTCCGAAAGTAGTGCTTTCTATACTGCAACTTACCTGTTGAATTCTTATCGGCTTACTTTTAATCTTTAAATCACACGAAGAAGAATAAGTAATGCATAATAAATTCAGTAAAGTTTTAACACAAAGCGATTCGCAACCGGCATCACAGGCTATGTTGCACGCCATAGGTTTAACCAAAGAAGATTTTAAAAAACCATTTGTGGGTATTGCCAGTACCGGTTACGAAGGCAATCCGTGTAATATGCACCTTAACGATTTGGCCAAATTGGTTAAAAAGGGCGCTAACGAGAATGAACTTGTTGGTTTAATTTTTAATACCATTGGCGTTAGCGACGGGATTTCTATGGGAACCCCGGGAATGCGTTATTCGCTGCCATCCCGAGACATTATAGCCGATTCTATGGAAACGGTAATTCACGCGATGTCTTATGATGCGTTGATCACCGTGGTAGGATGCGATAAAAATATGCCAGGTGCGCTTATGGCAATGCTAAGAATTAACCGTCCGGCAATTCTGGTTTATGGCGGTACAATTGCTTCCGGATGTCATAACGGTAAAAAACTGGATGTGGTTTCGGCTTTTGAAGCCTGGGGCGCAAAAACTGCCGGAGATATAGACAAAGAGGAATACGATAGTATTATTGAAAAAGCCTGTCCGGGTGCAGGTGCCTGCGGCGGAATGTACACCGCGAACACTATGGCTTCTGCAATTGAAGCTTTGGGAATGGCCTTGCCTTATAATTCCTCAAACCCTGCGGTGGGAGAAGAAAAGAAAACTGAAAGTGAAGAAGCCGGAAAAGCGGTGCGTTTGCTAATTGAAAAAGATATAAAGCCTCGTGATATTGTAAATCGTAAATCGCTGGAAAATGCGATTCGTTTACTTACGGTGCTAGGTGGTTCTACCAATGCAGTATTACACTTTTTGGCCATTGCGAAATCGGCTGAAGTTGATTTTAGCTTAACCGATTTTGAAAAAATATGCGATAGCACTCCGTTTTTAGCCGATCTAAAACCAAGCGGAAAATATGCGATGGAAGATGTGCATAGAATTGGCGGAATTCCAGCGGTTCTAAAATATATGTTGAAAAACGATATGCTTCACGGCGATTGTTTGACGGTAACCGGAAAAACCTTAGCCGAAAATCTTGCTGATGTTCCAGGTATGGAAGAAGGTCAGGATGTATTCAGACCCTTGGATAACCCGATCAAGAAAACCGGACATATTAGGATTCTCTACGGAAATCTTGCTGAAGGCGGATCTGTAGCGAAAATTACCGGAAAAGAAGGTTTGCAATTCACCGGAACAGCTAAAGTATTTAATAGTGAATATGATGCTAATGATGGAATTTCAGAAGGAAAAGTAAAAAAGGGTGATGTCGTCGTCATTCGGTATGAAGGGCCAAAAGGCGGTCCCGGAATGCCGGAAATGTTGAAGCCTACTTCAGCAATAATGGGAGCAAAACTCGGTAAAGATGTGGCTTTAATTACTGACGGAAGATTTTCTGGAGGAACTCACGGTTTTGTCGTCGGGCACATTACCCCGGAAGCCCAGGAAGGTGGTTTGCTGGCATTTCTGAAAGATGGAGACCAGATTACCATAAACGCTGAAACCAATAAAATTGAAGTTGCGCTTTCAGCAGAAGAAATAAAGAAAAGAAAAGAAAACTGGAAAGCCCCCGCTTTAAAATTTAATAAGGGTGTGCTTTACAAATATGCAAGAACGGTTTCTTCGGCCTCACAAGGTTGTGTTACCGACGAATTTTAATAAGGTGAATTATGGAAGTTAAAACAGCTAGTTTCGAAAAAACGGCTTCCCCAAAAGCAACCACGGTTTCAGGAGCTGAAGCAGTGATAAAATGTTTGCTGGAGGAAGGGGTGGATACGCTTTACGGCTATCCCGGCGGAGCAATTATGCCCGTTTATGATGAATTGTATAAATATCAGAAACAAATTCACCACGTCCTCACCCGTCACGAACAGGGTGCAACCCACGCCGCACAAGGCTATGCTAGAGTTAGTGGAAAAGTAGGGGTAGCGATGGCAACATCGGGTCCCGGAGCCACGAATTTGGTAACAGGAATTGCCGATGCGCAAATAGATTCTACGCCAATGGTGTGTATCACCGGGCAGGTAGGTTCGCATTTACTGGGAAGTGATGCTTTTCAGGAAACCGATATTATTGGAATTTCCACGCCTATTACCAAGTGGAATTACCAGATTACCAAAGCAGAAGAAATTCCGGAAATCTTAGCAAAAGCTTTTTTTATTGCCCGTTCAGGAAGACCGGGTCCGGTTTTAATAGATATTACCAAAGATGCACAATTCGCTTCATTGGAATTCAATTATAAAAAATGTTCTGGCATTAGAAGTTATAAACCTACACCTGAAATAAATTTAATAGAAGTTGAAAGAGCTGCCGAAGCGATCAACAATGCTAAAAAACCAATGATCGTTTTTGGGCAGGGAGTGATTTTAGGTGGCGCCGAAGAATTATTTAAGCAGGTAGTAGAAAAATCTGGCGTACCGGCTGCGTGGACTATTTTAGGACTTTCAGCAATGCCAACCGATCATCCTTTAAATGTGGGAATGGTAGGAATGCATGGCAATTATGGTCCAAATGTGCTAACCAATGAATGCGATGTATTGATTGCGATTGGGATGCGTTTTGATGACCGGGTAACCGGAAATTTGGAAAAATATGCCAAACAGGCTAAAGTGATCCATTTTGAAATAGATCCGGCTGAAATTAATAAAAATGTTTATGCTGATATTCCGGTTCTGGGAAATGTAAACGAAACGCTTAAAGTTTTATTAGAACTTTTAAAACCAAATAAGCACGAGGCCTGGCATCAAAAATTTAAAGATCATTATCAAATAGAATTCGATAAGATCATTAAAAATGATTTGAATGCTGAACGCGGTAAAATTGGAATGGCGGAAGTTATTGATGAGATCAATAAATGCTCTAAAGGAGACGCGGTAATTGTTTCAGATGTTGGGCAGCATCAAATGGTGGCCTGTCGCTATTCAAAATTCAATCAAACCAGAAGTAATGTAACTTCCGGAGGCTTAGGAACAATGGGATTTGCACTTCCCGCGGCTATTGGAGCTAAAATGGGCGCACCAGAGCGCGATGTGGTTGCAGTAATTGGTGATGGCGGTTATCAAATGACCATACAGGAATTAGGAACTATTTTTCAAACAAAAGTTCCTGTGAAAATTGTGGTTTTAAATAACGATTTCCTTGGAATGGTGCGGCAATGGCAGCAATTGTTTTTTGAAAAGCGCTATGCTTCTACAGAAATGATTAATCCAGATTTTATAACCATTGCCAAAGGATATCATATTAAGGCAAAACAGGTTAGTAAGCGGGAGGATTTAAAAGAAGCGGTTACCGAAATGATGCAATCTAAAGAGGCTTATTTCCTTGAAGTAAAAGTTGAACAGGAAGAAAATGTTTTCCCAATGGTTCCTACCGGGGCTTCAGTTTCTGATATAAGATTAGAGTAATGGAAAAGAAAAATTTCACCGTTTCGGTTTATACCGAAAATAACATAGGCCTTTTAAGCCGTATTGCGGCTATTTTTCAGAAAAGGCATATCAATATAGAGAGCATTACCGCTTCCAGAAGTGAAGTGAACGGAGTGATGCGCTTTATAATCGTGGTGCAGGTTACCGAAGAGCAGATTAAAAAAGTCGCCGGGCAAATAGAAAAGCAAATTGAAGTAATTAAAGCTTTTTATCATACCGATGATGAAATGATCTACCAGGAAACTGCACTTTACAAGATAAATTCTTCAGATTTTGTTGAAGATCTTAATATCCAGGATTTTATAAAAGAATCTAATGCACGTATTGTGACGGTTACTCCTAAGTTTTTTGTGATTGAAAAAACCGGAAAACGCCATGAAACCGATAGCCTTTACGAAAAATTAAAACCTTATGGATTGATGCAGTTTGTACGTTCGGGCACTATTGCCGTGACCAAGAACGAAATGCCAATCTCGAACATTTTAGAACAATTTGATACAACCAATTAAATAAAAGTGATGACGAATTATTTTAACAGTCTTTCTTTACGTGAACAATTAGCCCAATTAGGAACCTGTAGGTTTATGGGGAGTGATGAATTCAGCGACGGAGTGGCTGCTTTAAAAGGAAAAAAGATAGTGATTGTGGGCTGCGGCGCTCAAGGCCTTAACCAGGGTTTGAATATGCGAGACAGCGGCCTGGATATTTCTTATGCGCTTCGGGATGGAGCTATTAAGGAAAAGCGCCAATCTTATAAAAACGCTTCAGAAAATAATTTTAAAGTCGGGACTTACGAAGAATTGATTCCTACGGCTGATCTGGTAATTAACCTAACGCCAGATAAGCAACATACTTCGGTGATAAAAGCGATTCAACCGCATATTAAAAAAGACGCGGTACTTTCTTATTCCCACGGATTTAATATCGTGGAAGAAGGAATGAAAATTCGGGAAGATATTACCGTAATTATGGTGGCGCCAAAATGTCCCGGAAGTGAAGTTAGAGAAGAATATAAAAGAGGTTTTGGAGTGCCGACTTTAATTGCCGTTCATCCTGAAAACGATCCGCAGGGAATTGGGTTTGAATGGGCCAAAGCTTACGCTGTAGCCACTGGTGGTGACCGTGCCGGAGTTTTGGCATCTTCTTTTGTTGCTGAAGTAAAATCAGATCTTATGGGTGAGCAAACCATATTATGTGGAGTGCTGCAAACAGGGTCTATTTTGAGTTTTGATAAAATGGTAGCTGAAGGTGTAGAACCTGCTTATGCTTCAAAATTAATTCAATATGGTTGGGAAACTATTACCGAAGCTTTAAAGCACGGCGGAATCACCAATATGATGGATAGGCTATCAAATCCAGCCAAGATCAAAGCTGATGCGATTTCCGAAGAATTAAAGCAAATATTGCGTCCGCTTTTTCAAAAACATATGGACGATATCATTTCGGGAGCATTTAGCAGTAGAATGATGCAAGATTGGGAGAATAATGACAAGGAATTATTGGAATGGCGTGCCGCAACCGGGGAAACCGCTTTTGAAAAATCTGAAGCAACTTCTGAAGAAATAAAAGAACAGGAATATTTTGATAAAGGTGTATTATTAGTAGCCTTTGTGAAATCTGGTGTAGAGCTGGCTTTTGAAACTATGGTAGAAGCCGGGATTGTTGAAGATTCGGCTTATTACGAATCGCTTCACGAAACTCCATTAATTGCAAATACCATAGCCAGGAAGAAATTGTTCGAGATGAACAGGATTATTTCTGATACGGCAGAATACGGTTGCTATTTATTTGATCATTCGGCAAAACCTTTAATTAAAGATTATGTAAACGGCTTACCTAAAGAGGTTATTGGCCATTCCTTTGGAACCGATTATACCGGGGTAGATAATCAGCAGTTAATAGCTGTGAATGATGAAATTAGACAACATCCGGTAGAAAAAGTAGGCGGAAGGTTACGAAAAGCGATGACCGCAATGAAAAAAATACAGGAATAAAATGGATACTTTGCTGGCAGATAAAAAAATATACAAACCTCAAGTTGAAGCTGTGAAAGAAGCGGCTGAGCGAATTTCTAAAGTGGTGGTAAAAACACCCTTGATGCAATCTTTTACTTATAGCAACAAATTTGCAGCTAATGTGATGTTGAAAAGGGAAGATTTGCAACAGGTGCGTTCTTATAAAATTCGCGGGGCTTATAATAAGATTTCAAGCCTTCCACAAGAACAACTTAATAAAGGGGTTATTTGTGCCAGCGCCGGAAATCACGCGCAAGGTGTAGCTTTTGCCTGTAATAAACTACAGGCAAAAGGCGTGATCTATATGCCAATTACCACTCCCAGGCAAAAAGTGGAACAAACTAAAATGTTTGGCGGCGAATGGGTTGAGGTAGTTTTAAAAGGTGACACTTTTGATGATTCTTTTAAAAGCTCGATGAAACACGCCGATAAATTCGGACTGGTTTTTATTCATCCTTTTGATGATGAAAAGGTAATTGAAGGCCAGGCCACTATTGCTCTCGAAATCCTGGAGCAATCTAATGAACCTATAGATTATGTTTTTGCACCTCTTGGAGGCGGCGGACTTTTAGCCGGGATTATCTTCTATGTTTAAAGAGCTTTCTCCCAATACTAAAATAATTGGTGTAGAGCCGGAAGGTGCAGCTTCCATGACTTCCTCTTTAAAAGAAGGGAAACTGGTAGAATTAAAATCTATAGAACGGTTTGTAGATGGAGCTGCGGTTCAAAAAGTAGGAAGTCGCAACTTTGAGATTTGTAAGGAGAATCTAGATAAAATGATCACGGTTCCTGAAGGCAAGATCTGCCAAACCATCCTTGATCTTTATAACCAGGATGCTATTGTGGTAGAACCTGCAGGGGCAATGGCCATAAGTGCGCTCGATTTTTTTGCTGAAGAAATTAAAGGGAAAAACGTGGTGTGCATCGTAAGCGGAAGTAATAATGATATCACCAGAACAGCTGAAATTAAAGAACGTGCTTTATTGTATGCAGGCTTAAAACATTATTTTGTGATAAGCTTTCCGCAAAGAGCAGGTGCATTAAAAGATTTCCTGGAAAAAGTTTTGGGACCAAAAGACGATATTACCCATTTTGAATATTCTAAAAAGCATCATAGGGAGAACGCTCCCGCGGTTGTAGGGATAGAAATAAACGACCCGGCAGATTTTAAGCCATTGGTTGACAGGATGAAAGCGAATAATTTTTACGGGGAATATCTTAACGATAAGCCTAATTTGTTTCAGTATTTAGTATAAATATTTTGTTGGTTAAAATAATTATGTACATTTACAACATGCTTTCAATGAGACAAATAGTATTTCCCGTTTTTCGCTTCTTCCCGCGCCGCCGCAGGTAAGAAAAACACCCCCATTTCCTTTTTTTAATATTATTTGATTTTAATTATAATTTGAAAGATTCACAAAACATACCGTCCAATTTAGATTTCAGAATTACTTCTGAAATCACACCTATTCGCCGCCGCTTCCCGCGTCGCACGTTTGTGCGTGTATAATTTATATGGAACTTAGGTGAGTCCGGTTCCCCTTTCAAAAAGACCAAATCAAATTTTATTTTCTCACTAATTTCTTAGCAAATGAAGATTATCATTGCTAATAAATCTCACGCTCAATACGCTGAGATTATTTGTACAACTATAGAAGAATCTGCAAAGGTTCGAGGCACGGGTATTGCCCGCCGAACTCCCGAATATATCATTGGTAAAATGGAAAAAGGGAATGCGGTTATTGCTTTAGACGGCGAAAAATTTGCCGGCTTCTGCTATATCGAAACCTGGAGCCACGATAGGTATGTGGCAAACTCAGGTCTCATAGTACACCCGGATTTTAGACATCAGGGCCTGGCCAAAGAGATCAAAGAGGTGGTTTTTAATCACTCCAGGAAAATGTATCCCAATGCAAAGATCTTCGGAATAACTACCGGTTTGGCTGTGATGAAAATAAATTATGAGCTGGGCTATCAACCCGTCCCTTTTTCTGAATTAACCGATGATGACTCATTTTGGAAAGGTTGCCAAACCTGCAAAAATTACGATATCCTTACCAGGACAGAACGTAATATGTGCCTTTGCACCGGGATGATGTATGATCCTGAAAGAAAAAAGGACACTAAGAAAACACAGAAAAAGGAAAGTTTAAATGATAAAGCCTTTAAAAGGCTGAAGAATATTAAACAAACCTTGTTTTACAAAAAAGAGAAAAACGGAAATTAAATTTATTGTCATTCAAGGGAAGGTGGCACTTCGAAAGCCTGATCGGAAGGGTTAAGCTATCCCGTAAGCCTTTCAGGGAGGCTGAAATATAAGTATTAGTGAATTCGTGGCGAACCCCACGATTCAAATTAAGTCAAATGAAAAAAGTAGTTATAGCATACAGTGGAGGTTTAGATACTTCTTATTGCGCAAAATATTTATCTAAAGAAGAAAATTTTGAAGTCCACGCGGTAAGTGTGAATACCGGAGGATTTTCAGAAGAAGAAGTGAAGAAAATTGGAGAAAACGCGCAAAAAATAGGGGCAAAGACCTATAAGAATATTGATGCAGTTTCCTCATTTTACCATAAAGTGGTAAAATATTTAATCTTCGGAAATGTTTTGAAGAACAATACCTATCCACTTTCGGTAAGTGCAGAGCGAATTGTGCAGGCCATAGAGATCGTGAATTACGCAAAAAGTATTGATGCTAAATATATTGCCCACGGTAGTACCGGGGCGGGAAACGACCAGGTAAGATTTGATATGATCTTTCAAATTATCGCTCCAGAAATTGAAATTATCACCCCAATTAGGGATAAGCAACTCAGTAGACAGGAAGAGATTGAATACCTGAAGCAGAATGGAGTGGAAATGAATTGGGAAAAGTCAAAATATTCGGTGAATAAAGGTCTTTGGGGCACCAGTGTTGGTGGAGCCGAAACTTTGACTTCAGAAAAACCTTTGCCCGAATCGGCTTACCCTTCCCAGCTTCAGGAGAAAGAACCGAAACAAATCAGTTTGACATTTTTCAAGGGTGAACTTTCCGCGGTAAATGGAAAAGAAAATTCTCCTGAGAAGAATATTGAAATCCTGGAAAATATCGCTTCAAAATATGCCATTGGGCGAGACATCCACGTAGGTGATACGATTATTGGAATAAAAGGTAGAGTTGGTTTTGAAGCTGCTGCGGCGCTTAATTACTATTAAAGCTCACCATTTACTGGAAAAGCATACGCTAAGTAAATGGCAATTACAGCATAAAGATTATTTGGCTAATTGGTACGGTACACATTTACACGAAGGCCAGTATTTAGACCCTGTAATGCGAGATTTGGAAGCATTTTTAGAAAGTTCACAAAAGCAGGTTAGCGGAGAGGTTTTTATCACTTTGCACCCTTACAGATTCACTTTAGACGGAATTAAATCTGAAAATGATTTAATGAATTCCAGTTTCGGGAATTATGGCGAAGAAAATAAAGCCTGGACCGCAAATGATGCCAAAGGATTTATAAAGATTCTTTCGAATGCCGGCAAGATCTACCAACACGTTAATTCAGAAAAATGATAAAAGCAGGAATAATAGGTGGCGCCGGTTATACGGCCGGAGAGCTCATCAGGATTTTGATAAACCATCCAGAGGTTGAGCTGGACTTTGTTTACAGCACCTCGCAGCCGGGGAAACCTGTTGCAGGAGTACACCAGGATTTACTGGGTGAGATCGATTTGCAGTTTAGCGGAGAGATCAATAAAAATGCAGATGTGGTTTTTCTATGTCTGGGACACGGAAATTCGATAAAATTCCTTGCTGAAAATCAGTTTTCAGAAAAAACAAAAATTGTAGATCTAAGTACCGATTATCGAATGAATGGAGAACATGCGTTTGTGTACGGTTTACCTGAATTCAATAAAGAAAAGATAAAAGAAGCCGGTTTTATAGCTAATCCCGGATGTTTTGCCACGGCTATTAGTTTAGCAATTTTGCCGCTTGCAAAAGCCGGATTGTTGCAGGATGAAGTTCATATCAATGCAGTAACCGGAGCAACCGGAGCCGGCACATCTCTTTCGGCTACTACGCATTTTAGCTGGAGAGATAATAATTTCTCCAGTTACAAAGCTTTTGAACATCAGCATTTAAATGAAATAGGGCAGAGTTTAAAACTACTTCAGAATAACAAGCTCCCGGAAATTAATTTTATTCCAAATAGGGGGAATTTTTCAAGAGGAATTCACGCAACTGCATATACAAGGTTTGAAGGAAGCCTGGAGGAAGCTAAAGCGATTTATTCTGAAGCCTATAAAGATTCGGTTTTTACGTTTGTGGTAGAGGAAGAGCTGCATTTAAAACAAGTAGTAAACACCAATAAATGTTTGCTGAAATTACAGAAATTCGGTAATAAGATTTTAATAACCAGTGTGATTGATAATTTACTGAAAGGAGCTTCGGGGCAGGCAGTTCAAAATATGAACTTGATGTTTGGTTTTGAAGAAACCACCGGATTAAAATTAAAAGCGAGTTATTTTTAATGAGATATGCCACTAATACACGAATTTAAAACGTCATTACGAACGGAGTGAAGTAATCTCACAATTTATAACTAGTAATTGGAGATTGCTTCTCCCGATATTTATCGGAATCGCAATGACGAGTAATAATTGTTTGGCACAACCACTTATTAATATTTGTAGAAAAACCAACTAAAACCAAACCAATGAAAATAGCCATCATAGGAGCCGGAAACCTTGGGCTTTCCATAGCCAAAGGACTTATTGTGAACAATGCGTTTACCACGCTTTACCTCACAAAACGAAAGATCGAGGAGCTTCAGGAGTACGAAGAATATTCAAAGGTTACGGTAACTAAAGATAACCGGGAAGCCGTTCAAAATTCAGATATCCTCGTTTTTGCGGTTCAACCTACGCAAATGGAGCGAATTCTGGAAGAGATAAAAGATCAGCTTACCGAGAAACACGTTCTTATTTCTACCGTCACAGGCTTTAAGATCGCTGCTATGGAAGCTATTGTTGGCAAGGATCAGTTTATTGTGCGTTCTATGCCTAACACGGCAATTGCAGTGGGTAAATCAATGACCTGTCTTTGCAGCAACGAAAAAGGTGAAAAACGTATCGCTATTGCTGAGGCTATTTTTAATCGATTGGGCACAAGTATTATTATTCCGGAAAACAAAATGCAGGCTGCTACAGTAATTTGCGCCAGTGGAGTCGCTTTTTGGATGCGACTGATTCGCGCTACCACCCAGGGCGCTGTGCAACTTGGTTTTGATGCTAAAGACGCACAGCAGCTGGCTATGCAAACCTGTTTGGGTGCTTCCAGCTTGCTTATAGAATCTGGAAAACACCCCGAAGAGGAAATCGATAAGGTAACTACGCCACGGGGTTGCACTATAGAAGGCTTAAATGAAATGGAACACAACGGACTTAGTTCTTCACTGATAAAAGGAATCCAGGCTTCCTTCAAGAAAATAAACACCATTACAACCGACTAACTATGGAATTATTTGATGTTTATCCGCTTTACGATATCACTCCGGTGAAGGGCAAGGGCGCTTATGTTTTTGATAAAGAAGGAAATAAATACCTCGACCTTTATGGCGGCCATGCGGTAATTTCTATTGGTCATTCCCATCCGGCTTATGTGAATTCCATTTCTAAACAGGTTTCAGAACTGGGTTTTTATTCTAATTCGGTCAAAAATCCTTTGCAAAACAAACTTGCCGATAAGTTGGAAAAACTTTCAGGAATAGAAGATTACAGCCTGTTTTTATGTAATTCGGGGGCTGAAGCCAATGAAAATGCGCTTAAAGTCGCTTCTTTTCATACCGGGAAAGACCGCGTGATTTATTTTGAAAATGCTTTTCACGGAAGAACTTCCGGAGTGGTTGCGGTGACTGATAATGAAAATATCAAAGCACCCTTCAATCAAAATCATAAAGCGACCAAAATTGCTTTTGAAGATTCTGAAGCATTAGAAAAAGAGTTGAAAAAGAGGTGATGTGGCCGCAGTTATTTTTGAAGTGATCCAGGGCGTTGGCGGCCTGGACGAGGCTTCTTCCGAATTTTATCAAAAAACAGCTGAATTATGTAAAAAGTATAATTCAGTTTTAATTGCAGACGAGGTACAGTCCGGTTACGGTAGGACAGGAGACTTTTTTGCTTTTCAGAAACATAATATTCGACCTGATATCATTTCCGTAGCAAAGGGAATGGGCAACGGATTTCCAATTGGCGGGGTTTTAATCGATAAAGCTATTGAAGCAAAACCCGGAATGCTAGGAACTACTTTTGGAGGTAATCATTTGGCTTGTGCCGCAGGGATTTCAGTTTTGGAGGTTATTGAAAAAGAAAATCTTTTAAAGAATGCTGCTGAATTATTTGAATATGTAAAGCAGAAAGCGTCTGATATTCCACAGATCAAAAAGATCAAAGGACGCGGATTGATGATTGGTTTAGAATTCGATTTTGAGATCGCACAATTAAGAAAAGAACTGTTGTATAAGCATCAAATTTTTACCGGAGCCTCGGCCAATAAAAAACTGCTAAGAATTTTACCGCCATTAAATATAAAAAAGAAACATTTTGATGAGTTGTTTAAAGCTTTGAAAATGACATTAAAATAAATTGAGTGTAGACTTTACAGATTTTGAAATCTGTAAGCCTGAAAAAATAATAGCATGAAAAATTACACAGAATTATCAGATATAGAAGATTTACAGCAATTAATTACTGAAGCGCTGGAACTAAAAAAAGGCACTTCTACTTTAGACATTGGGAAAGGAAAAACCCTGGGAATGCTATTTTTTAATCCCAGTTTACGTACGCGTTTAAGTACCGAAAAAGCAGGGAAATTACTGGGGATGGAGGTAATGGTAATGAATGCCGGAAGTGATAGCTGGAAGTTGGAGTTCGAAGATGGGGCCATTATGGATTCTGATAAAGCTGAACATATTAAAGAGGCTGCCGCCGTATTATCGCAGTATTGTGATATCATCGCGGTGAGGGCGTTTCCTGATTTAAAGGACAAAGAAAAAGATGAGGCTGAAACGGTATTGAATAGTTTTAAAAAATACGCTTCTGTACCTGTTGTAAATTTGGAAAGTGCTACCGGGCCACCCGTTGCAGGCACTTACCGATGCGATTACTATTTCAGAATTAAAGAAAAAAGACAGGCCAAAAGTTGTGCTTAGCTGGGCGCCGCACCCAAAAACTTTACCGCAAAGTGTACCCAATTCTTTTGCTGAAATTATGCAAAATCTGGATGTCGATTTTGTGATCACCAATCCGGAAGGCTATGATTTGAACCCAAAAATCACTAAAAATGTTCCGGTTATTCACGATCAGGCTGAGGCTTTAAGAGATGCCGATTTCGTGTATGTGAAAAATTGGAGCAGTTATGAAAGTTACGGTCAAAAACTAAGTGAAGACCGAAACTGGACTTTTTCTGCGGAAAAATTAAAACTTACCAATAATGCAAAAGTGATGCATTGTTTGCCGGTAAGAAGAAATATGGTGATTGCCGATGAGGTTTTGGATTCAGAAAACTCGGTGGTGATTCAACAGGCAGGAAACAGAACTTTTGCTGCGCAGGCGGTTTTAAAAAGGATTTTAAAAGAAAAAGTAAAGGAAACAGAATTAGGGAAGAATGCTTAACCAGTATTTAGTTTGATGAAACTCTAATTGACGGAATTAAGGAATTATGAAAAGCGAAGTTTTAAAAGTTGTAAAAATAGGAGGGAAGCTTATTGAAAATGAAACTAAGTTTTCAGCCTTCCTTGAAGATTTTGTTGCTTTAGAAGGTCCCAAAATCCTGGTTCACGGCGGGGGAAACCTCGCTACCGAAATTGCAGGAAAACTCGGTTATAAAACTCAAATGTTCGAAGGGCGGAGAATTACCGATGCCGATTCGATTAAGGTGATTACTATGGTTTATGGTGGATTCATTAATAAAAATATTGTTGCCAAACTTCAGGCACTTCAAACCAATGCCATAGGTTTAAGTGGTGCCGACGGGATGAGTATTGTTTCCAAGAAACGCCCTGTGAAGGAAGTCGATTTTGGTTTTGTAGGAGATGTGGAGAAGGTTAATTCAGAATTTATAAATTCACTTTTAGAACAAAATATTACGCCCGTTTTTTCGGCAATTTCCTGTACAGAAGATGGTTTGCTTTTAAACACCAATGGCGATTCTGTTGCTGCGGAAATCGCCAAGGCGATGAGTTCAATTTATGAAACCGAACTTTATTTCTGCTTTGAGAAAAAAGGTGTGCTGGCCAATGCCGAAGACGATAATTCGGTAATTGAAGAAATTACCAGTGAAAAATACCAAGAATTGCTCCAGGAGAAAGTGATAAGTGATGGGATGCTGCCTAAACTACATAATTGTTTCCAGGCGGTTGAAGGCGGCGTTAAAAATATATTCCTGGGAGATTTCAGGCTATTAAAGAAGGAATCTGTTTATACTAAAATCACGAATTGATGAAGCTCGAAGAATTACAAAAGGATGCTTTAGAATTACTAAAAAATCTTATTAAAACGCAATCCTTCTCAAAGGAAGAAGATAAAACAGCCGAATTACTGGAGGAATGGTTTCAAACTAAAGAGATGACCTTTTATCGGCATTTGAACAATGTTTGGGCTACTAATAAATATTTTGATCCGGCTAAACCAAGCTTGTTGCTGAATTCTCATCATGATACCGTAAAACCAAATTCAGCATATACTCGAGATCCATTTGAAGCCAAAATTGAAAACGGTAAGTTATATGGTTTGGGTAGTAATGATGCCGGTGGTTGCCTGGTTTCTTTACTCGCTACTTTTACCTGGTTTTATGAAGCGAAAAACCTGGAATATAACCTGATTTTTGCGGGAACTGCTGAAGAGGAAATAAACGGGAAAAATGGGATAGCCTGTATGTTGCCTAAAATGCCCAAAGTTGATGTTGCCATCGTTGGAGAACCTACATTAATGCAACTGGCAATTGCCGAAAAAGGTCTCGTAGTCTTTGATGCAAAAGTAAAGGGAACTCCTTCACATGCAGCTCATCCCAATGATAATAATGCGATCTACAAAACTGCAGAAGCTTTAAAATGGTTTCAGGAATTTGATTTTCCGAAGGAATCTGAAGCTTTGGGGAAAGTAAAACTTACGGTAACCCAGATCAATGCCGGCAGCCAGCATAATGTAGTGCCGGGGCACGTAGATCTGGTGATAGATGTTCGGGTGAATGATGCTTATTCCAACGCTGAAATTGAACAAATTTTACAGAAAAAAGCTCCGGTTGATGAAATAACTGCACGCTCGCTTCGGTTGAATTCCTCTTCAATTCCCAAGGATCACGAATTGATTAAAGCTGGAATTTCTTTAGGAATGGAAACTTATGGTTCGCCTACACTTTCCGACCAGGCGATGTTAAGCTGTCCTTCCTTAAAATTAGGTCCGGGAGATTCCACAAGATCACATTCCGCAGATGAATTTATTTATGTTAAGGAAATAGAAGAAGGAATTGAGAAGTACATTAAATTGCTGGAAAAGGCATTAAAAGTATAAAAACTATAAGTAGACTGATAGAAAATATTTGCGTCAAGCTGAACTTGTTTCAGCTTCTAATGTGTTCCGGGTATATAACAACTTAGATTCTGAAATAAATTCAGAATGACGTTTATAATTAATTTTTAGCTTAAAATAAATACTATGAAACTCTGGGATAAAGGAATATCAATAGATAAAAAGATTGAAAAGTTTACGGTGGGAAATGACCGGGAATTGGATATGCACCTTGCTGAATACGATTTAAAAGCTTCAAAAGCTCACGCTAGAATGTTAGGGAAAGTTGATATTCTGACTTCAGAAGAAGTGAAAAGTATAGAAGTAGAATTAGCAAAACTTCAGCAGCAGCTTGAAAATGGAACTTTTGAGATAGAAGAGGATTTTGAAGATGTACATTCTAAAATTGAATTTGAATTAACCAAAGCTGTTGGGAGATACCGGTAAAAAAATCCATACCGCTCGCTCCAGAAACGACCAGGTTTTGGTGGCGATGCAATTGTATTTCAAAGAAAATTTGAAAGAGATTTCTGGTAAAACAAAACAATTGATAGATGTTCTTTTAGGCCTTGCAGATAAACATCAGGAAAAATTGCTTCCTGGATATACGCATTTGCAAGTAGCGATGCCTTCGAGTTTTGGTTTATGGTTTTCGGCTTACGCAGAATTACTTATCGACGATCTTTATTTACTGGAAGCAGGTTTAAAAGTTGTAGATCAAAATCCGTTGGGTTCTGCGGCAGGTTATGGCTCTTCTTTTCCTATAGATCGGGAATTCACCACCAAAGAGTTAGGGTTTTCTACTCTAAAATATAATGTAGTAGCGGCACAATTGGGACGTGGAAAATGTGAGCGAACGGTGACTTCTAATATTTCATCAGTTGCAAATACACTGTCTCGTTTCGCGATGGATATTTGTTTATATATGAGTCAGAATTTTGATTTTATTACTTTCCCCGATGAACTTACCACCGGTTCCAGCATTATGCCTCATAAAAAAATCCCGATGTTTTTGAATTGATTCGTGGGAAATGCAACAAGTTACAGAGTATCGCCAACGAGATGATTTTAATTACTAATAATTTACCGAGCGGTTATCATAGAGACTATCAACTGATCAAAGAAAACAGCATTTATGCGGTAGAAAATATTAAAGAGATCCTTGATGTTTTTATTCACTCCATCGCTTTAATTAAGGTGAAGGATATCAATTTACAGGATGAAAAATATAAATATCTTTTTACGGTAGATAGCATTAACGATTTGGTGATGCAGGGAAAATCTTTTAGAGAAGCTTATCAAATAATTGGCGGCCAGGTGCAGGAAGGAACTTATGAAGCTGCTGAAGGAAAAAAGCATTCACATTTAGGAAGTAAGGATAATCTTGCTTTGGAAGAAATTAGGAGAAAAAAGGATGAGGTTTAGGTTTTTGAATTTTATGTGAGTATAGAATAATAAGATCCCGACTGAAGTCGGGATAGTTCTACCAACACTTTGCGGAAGCTTTTCAAGCTCCTGCAAAGTGGGTATCACTAAAAAACCCCCCGCAAAACCACACGAAATGCGAAGGGTTCAAAACATAAATGAAGAAAAATAATCTTAAATAATAGTCATTTGCCCAAGGTTCAGGTTCTCGTTGTTGATACTAATATTATCAACTTCACTGATAAGTCCCTCAAGGAAATCACCCACTTTTTCTGTGGTATAATGGTTGTCTTTGTTAATGTCTATGGTGCAAACATTTAGTTTAATACTAAGTTCCACCGCTTTTCTAACTGCTTCGGCTTCTTCTTTCAACCCGAAATGTTCTAAAAGCATTGCAGCCGATAAAATGGAAGCTACAGGGTTTGCGATTCCTTTCCCGGTTGCCTGCGGATAAGAACCGTGTATAGGTTCAAACATCGCGTTTTCTTTCCCTACAGATGCCGATGCCAATAACCCGATGCTGCCACCAATTACACTGGCTTCATCTGAAAGAATATCACCAAACATATTTTCGGTAAGAATTACATCAAATTGAGTTGGGTTAAGAATCATTTGCATGGCCGCGTTGTCTACAAAAAGGAAGTCTAGCGCTACATCTGGATATTCTTCGCCAATTTTAGTCACTGTTTTTCGCCATAACCTGGAAGTTTCCAGAACATTGGCTTTATCTACCAGCGTTAATTTTTTAGAACGTTGTTGTGCGGCTTTAAAAGCCAGGTGTGCCATTCTGGAAATCTCTTCTACAGAATAGGTACAAACATCGGTGGCGCTTTGACCATCTTCAGCCGTAAATTTATCGCCAAAATAAATTCCGCCCGTAAGTTCCCTGTAAATCACCATATCGGCACCGGCAATACGATCGGCCTTTAATGGCGATTGTTCTATAAGTTTATCATAAGCTTTTACGGGTCTAATATTGGCAAAAAGTCCCAGGCCTTTTCTTAGCTGCAAGAGTCCCTGTTCGGGTCTAACTTTTGCATCGGGATTATTGTCGTATTTTGGGTGTCCTATAGCCCCAAATAACACAGCATCAGATTTCTTGCACAATTCCAGCGTAGCTTCAGGTAACGGATTGTCCAGCAAATCTATTGCTGCCGCACCTACCAAGGCGTCTTCAAATTGAAAGTGGTGATCAAAACGATCTGCTACAGCTTTCAAAACTTTAACTGATTGCTGTGTGATTTCAGGACCTATCCCGTCTCCGGGCAAGACTGCTATTTTTAATTTCATTTTTCTTCTTCTTTATGTGTGGTTATTTTCTAATACTTTCTAAAAGCTTTTGATTGCGTCATCCTGAATTTATTTCAGTGCTTGCTCCGAAATTAATTCGGAGATCTAAGTTCTTTTGGTTGTTTTATCATGTTAGAAGCTGAAACAAGTTCAGCTTGACGAAAACGATTTCAAATCTACAAGGGTGTGGTCGCTTGTAATTTTTGTGATCTTTTCTGTTCATATTCTTTTATCGCATCCAGTTTGCTTACCAGAAAATCTATATCGTCAAAACCATTGAGCATACAGGTTTTTTTATACGGATCTATCTCAAAGCTTTCTGAAATATTTCCCTTCGGAATACTAATTTTCTGGGCTTCCAGATCTACCTTAATTTCTACGGAAGGATCTTTGGTGATTTCAACAAAAAGCTGGTCTAAAAACTTCGGACTTACCTGAACCGGAAGCAAACCATTATTTAATGCGTTTCCTTTAAAGATATCGGCGAAATAGCTTGAAACAACAACGGTGAAACCATAGGCTTTAATTGCCCAGGCGGCGTGCTCCCGGCTGGAGCCGCAACCAAAATTATCTCCTGCAACTAAAATAGATCCTTTATATTCTGGTTTGTTTAAAGCAAATTCAGGATTTGGCTCGTCGTTATTATCAAAACGCCAATCCCGAAACAGGTTTTCTCCGAAACCGGACTTATCTGTTGCTTTTAGAAACCTTGCAGGAATTATCTGGTCGGTATCTACGTTTTCTATTTCTAAAGGAACCGCTGTATCGGTTAATGTGATAAACTTTTCCATTTAATTTAAGTGTTTTGTAAAGTCGGTTAATTTGCCTGAAACTGCAGTTGCAGCCGCCGTTAACGGACTTGCTAATATGGTTCTGGAACCCTGTCCCTGTCTTCCTTCAAAATTTCTGTTACTGGTAGAAACACAATATTCACCGGCGGGAATTTTATCATCGTTCATTGCCAAACAAGCCGAACAACCGGGTTGTCTTAGTGTAAAACCGGCATTTTCGAATACTTCGCGTAAACCCTCCGCTTCAATTTGTGCGGCAACCTGGCGTGAACCCGGTACAATTAAGGCATTTACATTTTTCGCTTTTTGTTTACCTTTTATATAAGCTGCTGCCTGTCTAAAATCTTCGATTCTGGAGTTAGTACAACTTCCGATGAAAATCCAATTTATAGGTTTTTCCAATAAAGATTCTCCTGGTTTAAAGCCCATATAGGCCAAAGCTTTAGCGTCGCTTTTTCCACCTTCCATTGGGATTGCACCTGTGATTTTAATTCCCATCCCCGGATTTGTTCCGTAGGTGATCATCGGTTCAATATCTTCGGCATCAAATGAATATTCCTGATCAAATTCAGCGTCTTCATCGGTTTTTAAAGTTTCCCAGTAAGCTTTTGCCGATTCAAATTCTTCACCTTTTGGTGCGAATTCTTTGCCTTTTACATATTCAAAAGTAGTTTCATCTGGAGCGATTAAACCACCACGGGCGCCCATTTCAATACTCATATTACAAACCGTCATGCGGCCTTCCATAGACATTTCTTCAAACACATTTCCTGCGTATTCGCAGAAATATCCTGTTCCGGAATTGGTTCCCAGTTTGCTTATTATATAAAGAATCACATCTTTTGGTAAAACCCCTTTTTTAAGTTTTCCATTTACGTTTACCCGCAATTTTTTCGGCTTTTGAACCAAAACACATTGGCTGGCGAAAACCTGGGAAACCTGGCTGGTACCAATTCCAAAAGCAATAGTGCCAAAAGCGCCGTGAGTAGAGGTGTGGCTGTCACCACAAACCATCGTCATTCCCGGTTGAGTGATTCCCAATTCTGGAGCCATTACGTGAACAATCCCGTTGTAAGGATGGCCAAGGCCATAAAGCGTAATATTATTTTCTTCGCAATTTTGGGTTAACTCCTTAAGTTGCTTTCTGGACAATAAATCTTTAACCGGTAAATGCTGATTTTCAGTCGGTGTATTATGGTCTGCCGTAGCAACAATCTGATCTGGTCGAAACACCGAAATGTCACGTTCCTTTAGCTCATTAAAAGCTTGCGGACTCGTGACTTCGTGAATTAGGTGTTTATCGATATATAAAATATCAGGCCCATCTGGTATAGATTCCACCACGTGGGAGTCCCAAATTTTATCGAATAAAGTTTTCTTCATTTGTTTATAAATTCAATCCCATCCAGGGAATTCATCACAGGTTTATAATCCTTTCCTGTGCTGCCATTTTTGCGTTCCGCATTTAGGCGATTGCTCTTATTCTTCTTTCTGAAATTTCCATAATTTCGTGAATGTCGTTGTCTTCAACACATCTTCGCGCATCAGCATAATTCAAGAATTCAGAATAAACTTCATCTAATTGAAGTTTTGTTAAATCGTAACCCATTTTCTTGGCTTTATAAGCCAAAGCTGCTCTTCCGCTTCTTGCAGTTAAAACAATAGCCGATTCGGTTACGCCAACTTCTGCAGGATCAATAATTTCGTAAGTTTCACGATTTTTGATCACGCCATCCTGATGAATTCCTGAGCTATGAGCAAAGGCGTTAGCACCTACAATTGCTTTATTTGGCTGCACGAACATTCCCATTTCTTTAGAAACCATACAACTGGTATCAAAAAGGAACTTAGGATCTATTAATGTATTTAAATTCAAATTCGGATGTTGTCTCAAGATCATAACGACCTCTTCTAAAGCCGTGTTTCCTGCACGCTCGCCAATACCATTAATGGTACATTCTATCTGGCGGGCACCGTTCATCACTCCCGCGATGGCATTTGCCGTAGCAAGACCTAAATCGTTATGGCAGTGACAGGAAATTCTAACCTTGTCAATATCTTTTACATTATCTTTTAAGTACTTTATTTTTCTTCCATATTCTTCAGGAAGACAATATCCTGTAGTATCAGGGATATTTAATACCGTGGCTCCCGCTTTGATCATCTCGGTACAGACACGAGCTAAAAACTCATTATCTGTTCTCCCGGCGTCTTCCGCATAAAATTCAACATCATCTACAAAATTTTTGGCGTGCTTCACCGCGGCAACGCCACGCACAATAATTTCTTCTCTTGTAGAATTGAATTTATATTTAATATGAGGATCTGAAGTGCCAATCCCAGTATGAATACGTGGTTTTTTGGCATATTTTAAAGCTTCAGCAGCAACTTCGATATCTTTTTTTACAGCACGGGTGAGTCCACAAACGGCGGCGTTCTTAGCCAATTTAGAGATTTCGTAAACCGATTGAAAATCGCCGGGACTGGAAACAGGAAAACCTGCTTCAATAACATCTACTCCCAGCTCATCAAGGCGCGCAGCGATTTTTAGTTTTTGGGCTGTGTTCAATTTACAACCTGGAACCTGCTCTCCGTCTCGTAACGTCGTGTCAAAAATTTCTACCTTTTCTGTGCTCATAAGAGATTTATTTTACTTTATCTTTAACTAAAGTATTGCTAATCTATACACTCCAGACCTTCGCGGATTAGGTCATTACGATAATTAAATTAAAAATAAAAATGTAATAGCACTGTAAATCAGTGTTTTATAAACGATTGTGTTACAATGACTAATGATTTAACCGATAACCTATTTTCTTTAATTAAGTCGCTTTCCCCTTCAGAAAAGCGTCAGTTTTCGTTGTATGTAGGAAGAATTGGCGTGAATACCGATAGTAAATTTCTCAATTTATTTAAGGTAATGACCAAGCTGAAGAAGTATAATGAGAAGGAGATTCTTCAGAAAACCAAAATTAGTAAGCAGCAGTTATCGAATGTCAAGGCACATTTATATAAGCAAATCCTTATTAGTTTAAGGCTGAACCCTGCACATCAGAGCATTCCGGTACAAATTAGGGAGCAATTCGACTTTGCTTATATTCTTTATAGAAAAGGGCTTTATAAACAGAGTCTGAAATTACTCGATAAGATAAAAGGACAGGCGCTGGAATACGAAGAGAAAAACCTGGCCTATGAGATCCTGGAGCTGGAAAAAATAATAGAGTCGCAATATATTACCCGAAGTATAGAAAACCGGGCCGAAAGTCTTATTCAGCAAACAGAAGATTTGAGCGAGCTTAATTTAATATCCAGCAAGCTTTCAAACTTATCTTTACAATTATACGCTATCTTCTTAAAAATGGGTTACGCCAGGACACAGGAAGAAGCAGATAGTATCAGGAATTATTTTTACCAAAGTCTACCGGAATATAAGATCAAAGACATAGGTTTTAGGGAAAAACTATGGCTTTACAAGGCTCATCTTTGGTTTAGCTTTATTACACAGGATTTTTTGGCCTGCTATCGCTATTCTATGAAATGGATAGACCTTTTTAACGAGCATAAGCATTTGGTGTCTATTCACCCTGTTTCTTATTTAAAAGGGAATCACTATTTACTGGAGTCTTTATTTTATCTAAATCATACCAATTTATTTGAAAAGACGCTGAAGAACCTGGAAGGTATGCTGAAGGAGTCTAAGATTCCAGATGATGATAATATAAAAGCCCTTGCTTTTCTTTATTTATATTCCAATAAACTGAATTTGCGTTTTATGCAGGGGAATTTTGCTAATGGCGATGAACTTGTCGAAAAAATTCAGAAGCGAATAAAAAAATATAAAGACCGTATTGACGAACATCACATTATGGTTTTTTACTATAAAATTGCCAGTCTTTATTTTGGAGACGGGAACAATAAAAAGTGTATTGAATATCTGAATAAGATCATCAATAATAAATCCCTTGAAATGCGGGAAGACTTAATGTGTTTTGCCAGAATTTTAAGTTTGGTAGCACATTATGAAGCCGGCCTGGATTATCATTTGGATCGCCTGGTAAAATCTACTTATAAGTTTTTGATTAAAATGAACGATTTACACGAGGTGCAAAAAGAAATGATTCGTTTTCTTAGAAATTTACCCGAAGTATCGCCGCTTGAAATTAAAGATGAATTCAAAAAACTGCATAGTAAACTGAAGGAATTTGAAGATCATCCTTACGAACGTAGAGCCTTTCTCTATCTTGATATAATTTCCTGGCTGGAAAGCAAAATACAAAACCGCCCTGTGGCTGATGTGATCGCTGAAAAAGCGGCTTTGGTTAGCCGTTAATTATTTTCTAAAGATTATAGGTAAAGCGTATCGCGTGGCAATTGGTTCTCCAAAACGTTTGGTAGGATTCCATTTTGGCATTTTAGTTAAAACCCTTACAGCTTCTGCATTGTAGCGATGTGGAGCTCCATCTACTATCTGAATTTCAGATAGATCTCCGTCAGGATTTATGGTAAACCTTAGAATTACTTTAACCGAAACACCATTTTTTTGTTCCTGTGGTATATTTATATTTTCTTTTAAAAAGGAAAATAATTTATCCTGTCCACCGGGGAACGTTGCAGGAATAAGATATTCGAAATATTCGATTTTTTCTCCGCTCTCATTCCAGACCTTTCCTTCTTTCAGCTTATCTCTTTTAAAAGTATCATCGCGTCTTTTTTCGCCATTCTTCCAGTAAGCTAATAGGTTTCCATGTTTTTTTCCATTTTTATATGGTAATTGATAAAATAACTCTCCAGATTCATAGAAATGTTTGTGCACACCTTCATAAACTTTCTTTTCACCTTTAAGATCATAAGATTGTTCTGCTTTTTTCGTTCCATCTATAAAATAGGTGGTTCTTAAAAATTCATAGTCCTTATCTGGAGTGGGAGTGATAATTTTAAAATATTTAGCACCTTCTTTCGTATCCAATTCCTGGTACTTATTATCCATATAAATAGTATCCTGGGCAAATGCGGAAAATGAAATTACTGTAAAAATTAAGCTGAGGTAAAGATTCTTCATAGGTGATTTAGGTAGTTTTTAGTTTATGCAGTTATTCCAAAGTACTTCATCTGGAGGAGGTGCAAGAATGTGAATTTCTTCTTTTTTTACGGGATGAATAAATTTAAGTTCCCTTGCATGTAGGTGAATACTGGCATCTTTATTACTTCGGTCAAATCCGTATTTTAGATCGCCTTTAATCGGACTGCCAATGGCCGAAAGCTGACTCCTTATTTGATGATGCCGCCCGGTATGCAAATCTACTTCCAACAGAAAATAGTTATCGAGTTTTTTTAGAAGTCGATATTCCAGAATAGCTTTTTTACTTTCAGGAACTTCTTTAATATGCGCGTAAGATTTGTTTTGTTTCGGATTTCTCTTTAAAAAATGAATTAAAGTATCCGACTTTTTTGGTGGCGCATTTTTTACAATAGCCCAGTAGGTTTTTTGCGCTTCTTTTTCCTGAAAAAGTTTATTGAGTCGGGGCAGGGCTTTAGAGGTTTTTGCAAAAAGTACGATTCCGCTGGTTGGTCTATCGAGACGATGAACTACGCCCAAATAAACATTTCCGGGTTTATTATATTTTTCTTTTAAATAAGATTTTACGACTTCGCTAAGCGGTTTGTCCCCGGTTTTGTCACCCTGCACAATGTCACCGGGTCGCTTATTTACCACAATTATGTGATTATCTTCAAAAAGTACCTGTAGGTTATTTTTATCTGAAATTGTTTTTTCCAAACTGGATATTTTATTTGCCTGCAAACTGCAACTTGCGATTGCTTACTAAACTAATATTGTTCATCATCAGATGGGAACTTTTTGCTTTTTACATCGTCCCTATAGCCTTCAAAAGCTTTGGTCATTTCGGTATGTAAATCGGCGTATCTTCTTAAGAATCTTGGGTTGAATTCGTGTGTCATTCCCAGCATATCGTGAACAACCAAAACCTGACCATCTACACCGTTTCCGGCGCCAATTCCTATTACAGGGATATTTACACTTTCGGCAACTTCTTTAGCCAGTTTTGCCGGAACTTTTTCTAAAACTATAGCAAAACAACCAAGACGTTCTAACAATAGCGCATCAGATTTCAATTTTTCGGCTTCTGCTTCTTCTTTTGCTCTAACGGTATATGTACCAAATTTATAAATTGATTGCGGGGTTAGTCCTAAATGTCCCATTACCGGAATTCCAGCGTTAAGAATACGTTTCAGGGATTCTTTGATCTCTTTTCCACCTTCAAGTTTTACAGCGTGTCCGCCGCTTTCTTTCATAATTCTAATAGCCGATCTCAAAGCTTCTTTAGGATCACTTTGGTAACTTCCGAAGGGAAGATCTACTACCACAAGCGCACGATTTATAGCTCTTACCACGCTGGTTGCGTGATAAATCATTTGGTCTAAAGTAATAGGAAGCGTAGTTTCATGTCCTGCCATCACATTACTGGCAGAATCTCCCACAAGAATTACATCTATTCCGGCGCCATCTACAATTTTTGCCATCGAGTAATCATATGCGGTAAGCATAGCGATATTCTCGCCATTCTTTTTCATATCTACCAGTGACTTGGTGGTAACTCTTTTATATTCTTTCTTAGCTACAGACATATTTTCAATTTTGGAAGGTAAAAATACAAAAACACTCGGTTTTAAGGCAAGAAGCTGGTTTTATTGTTTTTTAAGTTCAGAATATAGCGTTTTTAATAATTCGCCATCATCTCCATGATATTGCCAAAACATTGCTCCGCCAAGATCATTCTCTTTAATAAACTGAGCTTTTTCCTTTATAGACTCGGGATCATCATACGTGATAAAGGTGCCGGTATCTTCGCGCCATAAATACGGTGCTTTAGCCGTTTCATCCCACAAGCGTCTGTAATTACTTGTTTTTAAACTGTCTTTTAATTCCCGATAATTTATACTGAAAGAATTTCCGAAAGCTTTTTGGTGAAGACCTGAGTTTTGATTTTGGGTTTCGTGCCAACCTCGCCCATAAAAAGCCATTCCTATAATAAGTTTTTCTGAAGGAGCGCCTGCCGCCAAATGTTCTTTTACCGCAGTTTTAGTACTCTGTTTATAATCATCAGGGTCGGTTTCTGAAACATATAAATTGGTATGATGTGATGTAGAATCGTTCCAACCACCCTGGTAATCGTAACTCATAATATTTATAAAATCCAGGTGAGGATGAATCTTATTTAATTCAACGTGCTTTAAATATTCTTCATTTGCGGCGGTGGCAATAGTTAATAGGTAATTTCGATTATCGATTTTACCAATCGAGTCTAACTTTTTTCTAAATAGCTTCAGGATAGCGGTGAAGTTTTCTTTGTCATTTGGAGAATGAATATTTCCTGCTCCCGGTTGTCCTGGATATTCCCAGTCTAGATCTATCCCATCAATTTTATGTTTTTGAAGAAAGGAAATTCCGCTATTGGCAAATCGCTCCCTGTCATTTTTTGTAGCCACTGCTTCAGAAAAGCCACCAGACCAGGTCCAGCCTCCAACTGAAATCAGGATCTTTAATTCAGGATTCTTCTTCTTTAAACTGTTTAGTTTCTTCAAGCGTTCTACATCTTTGGGATTTCCCTCTATAATTTTTCCGTCTTTAATATTCGCAAAAGCGTAGTTAATATGAGTAAGTTTTTCTGCAGAGATTTCATCGAATTTATCATCTACATTTCCGGCAACAATATAACCTACAATCTTTTTCGAATTTTGCTCCTGAGCTTGTAATTGGCAGGTAGCGAGAATTATTCCTACCGATAGGATAAGCAGGATGTTTTTTACAATTTTCATAATCTAAAACCTTGAGAGTGATATTTTAAAATACTAAGTTAGCGTTTAAATAAGAAGATTTAATGAAGAAGTTATTGTTAATAGGCCTATTCCTGATTTCCCAGGGCGCATGGAGCCAAAAGAATACAGACACAGAAAATATTAAGGTTTTAATTGAAGACTTTTTTGAAGCTTTTCACGCCCAGGATTCTACTGCGCTAAAAGAATTTGCCCATCCAGAAATTAAAATGCAATCGGTGGCTATTGATGCAAAAGGGAATACCAGTCTATCTACTGAAGAATACTCTAGTTTTTTAAAATCTATTGCTTCTATTCCAAAATCTACCAAATTCAGAGAGGAATTAACCGATTTTAAAATCAATACTAACGGGATGATCGCAAATGCAAGTACGCCGTATAGATTTTTTTTAAATGATGAATTAAGTCATTGCGGGGTAAACACTTTTCAATTGATGAAGTCTAAAGGCGAATGGAAAATTATTTACCTGGTAGACACTCGCAGTAAATTAGGATGTAAATAAATTTTTATTCTACATCTTTTACACATCTAAAGCCTAAATGTTCCAGGCCGCTTTCGGGTGTAGAACTCATTCTGGCAGCATTTCTATAGCCGGTACAGTAAGATTCACTGCATAAAAAAGAACCTCCACGAATAACTTTTTGCTGCTCTTCATTAAAATATTCCTTGAAATAACCATCGGTGCGTTGTTCCAGTTTTGAGTAGGCATTGGGATAATAAGTGTCTAAAACCCATTCCCAGACATTTCCCGGAAACTTCATAAAGTCCGAAAGCATTAGGAGGAAAGCTTTTTACGGGTGCTGTTTTTTCAAAACTGTCTTTTACTTCATTAGTAACAGGAAAATCGCCCTGGTGAAAATTAACAAACTCGGTAGCTTCTTCAAAGTTATTTCCCCAGTGATAGACTTGATTTTCTTTTCCGCCTCGAGCCAGGTATTCAAATTCTGCTTCTGTTGGTAAACGTTTTCCCGCCCATTTCGCATAAGCCATAGCATCATACCAGGAAACCTGCACCACGGGATGATCTTCTTTACCTTTAATATTACTCTCGGGACCTTGCGGATGTTTCCAGTTGGCACCTTCTTTAAACTTCCACCAGGCCTGCGGATTTTCGGCATTAAAAACCATGGCACCGGGAGGAAAGCTTTCTCCGTTAATTTCAAAGCTGCGTTCGGCGGTAGTTACGTAACCGGTTTTTTCTACAAATTTCCTGAACTCAGCATTAGTAACCTCAGTTTCATCTACCCAAATTGTTTCAATTGTTTCTTTATGCTGCGGAAATTCATCGCGCCTGGCTTGTTGAGAATTTCCACCCATCAAATATTCCCCTCCTTCAATTTTTAGCATTCCAGAGGTTGAAACTGAATCGCGTTCTTCTATTTCGGCAATTTCTTCCAGATATTTTTCGTGATAAGATTTTTCAGTTCTTTCAATCTTTTCTGCGGAAGTTTTAGCCTTCTCTTTTTCCTGATTTTTACAGCTGAAAAATGAACAGAAGAGACAGGCGACGATGAAATATTTTAGGAAGGAGAAACGCATTAATCGATTTTCGGCTAAAGATATAGAAGTGTTCTAACTAAAGATTGGCCATTGGTGAAAATATTTTCCAGCCACGAATACACTAATTTTATACTAATTAAAGGAATAAAAACTTTAAAGTGGTTTTCTGCAACTTAGATGTAAGGCCTTTATAAAATTATTATTCGTGAATTCGTGGCAAAATCGCACAAATAAAAAGCCACGAAATTCAAAATTAGTATTTGAAAATTCCGTGGCAGTTTTTATAAAAATCAAAGTTTATTAAGGCTTTAAAACCACTCTAAACCTCGCTTTATTATTGATCATTTTATCATAAGCTTCACTAACTTTATCAAGCGGATATTCTTCTATTTTTGGTTTTGTACCGGTCATTGCGCTAAACTTCAAAGTATCTTCAGAATCCATTGCGGTACCACTAGGCCAACCCGCAACCGATTTTCTTCCCATTAGAAGTTCCATTGGCGAAACCTCAATAGGATCTCCGGTTGCTGCTACCATTAATAGTTTACCGTCTATTCCCAGGCCGCCAATTACAGAGGTAATTGCTTCGCTATTGGGTGCAGTAGCCAAAATTAATTTAGCACCGCCCATATTTTGTAATTCTTTAGCCGCATCTTTTTGTTTTGCATTTATAAAATGATGTGCGCCTAATTCTTCGGCTAGTTCTTTTTTGCTGTCACTGGTAGAAATGGCTACGGTGCGCATTCCCATTTTTGCAGCATACTGAATGGCCAAATGGCCCAAACCGCCAATTCCCTGAACGGCAACGGTATCGCCGGCGGTAATTCCTGAATTTCTTAAAGCATTAAAAACCGTGATCCCGGCACAGAGCAGGGGAGCAGCTTCAGCAGAAGATAGATCTTCCGGAATACTAGCTACCGCTTCCTGTGGCGCAGTCATAAATTCGGCGTAACCACCATCGTAAGAGATCCCGCTTATTTTTGCGTTTTCGCAGCTAATAAAATCGCCACGACGACAAGGCTCACATTCAAAACAATGTCCGCCGTGCCATCCTACGCCAACGCGCTGACCTTTTTTCCAGTTATTTACACGAGACCCAACTTCTTCTACAATTCCCACCACTTCGTGGCCGGGAACTCGTGGATATTCGATCCCCGGAAACGCGCCATCTTTTACAAAGGCATCGCTATGGCAAATGCCACAAGCTTCTACTTTGATTAAAACTTCGTTCTCTTTTGGTGATGGTTTGTCTATTTCAACAACATGAAAATCACCGCCTTTTTCTTTTACCTGTACAGCTTTCATAACATTTTTTTTAATTGGAAACTGAAGTTACAAAAAGGCTAAAAGCTTCTGTTTTAAGTCTTTGTTAAATAAGTTTATAAAAGCTTTGGAAGAAGGAAGAATACTACAATTCCATTGTTCATGGCGTGCATTGTTATGGGCCAGATAAGGTTTCCGTTTTCGACTTTTATTTTTCCGAAGAAATACCCGGCGATAATTCGTGGGAAAATTAACAGGAATAAAATCAGGTCAAATTGCCAGCCTTCAACATAATTCCAGATATGAACCAAACCGAAAAGAGCAGCGGTAAGTAGCCATATTAATCTATAATTTCGGTAGAGGATTATACGAAATACTCTAAGAAATCTTGAAGGTTTAAGAGATTGCAAAAAAAGAAAAATGATAATAGCCGATAATATTACCAGGCCGTATTTAAGTAAAGAATGAGCTTCCTGCGGAATAAAACCCAGGCCTACAAAAGCAAGCACCGCACAAATAAAAATATAGATTTCGGTAAAAGAAGGCTTAATAAGTGTCCTAAACATACTTTCTTCCAAAATGGGCGCTATAACAACCGCCATAAGAATAAATGCCAGCGGACTCTCATCCATTAAATTGAATAATTCGGTTTGCTGGTATTTCTCGAGGTCTAATTCTGGTAAAAATGTATTTAAAAATCCCAGTAAAAAGAAAAACAGAAAATAGGTCCCAATCATGAACCAGTAATTGCGAAAGAGATTGCTGACTTTTGGTGGGATGTTTAGGAGCTGCAAAGACTTAGATTTGATTATTGCTGCAATTTAATACTGTATGATATTTTAAGCCACGAATTCACGAATTTTTATTTCTGAAAATATGAAGATTCTGATAACTCATAACCGGAACGAACTAACTAATCTAGAACAGATTACCACGTCGGCTATCGCCTCCTCGTAATGAAGGGATAATCAAAACAGATTGCCGCGTCAGCTATCGCTTCCTCGCAATGACGTTAGTTTTTTTCAAAACCCTCAACCATAAACTACAAACTGAAAACCAACAAACGATAACCCATAACTACGAGAGCAGCCAAAGAAAAGATTGCCGCATCGCTTCGCTCTTCGCAATGACGCTAGGATTAGCAATCGCTTAAATTCACTTTAACTGCGAGTCCGCCTTCTGAGGTTTCTTTATATTTTGAATTCATATCTTTTGCGGTGTCCCACATTGTTTCAATCACTTTATCAAGTGGAACTTTTGCTTTGGTAGCGTCGCTTTCTAAGGCGATCTCAGCAGCGTTAATGGCTTTTATGGCGCCCATTGCGTTTCTTTCAATACAAGGCACCTGAACCAAACCGGCAATAGGATCGCAGGTTAATCCAAGATGATGCTCCATTGCGATTTCTGCGGCCATTAATACCTGTTCCGGTGTGCCACCAAGCAATTCTGTTAGTCCGCCGGCAGCCATTGCAGAGGATACGCCAATCTCTGCCTGGCAACCACCCATCGCGGCAGAAATCGTGGCTCCTTTTTTAAAGAGACTGCCAATTTCACCGGCAACCAGCATAAAGCGTTTCATATCTTCAAAAGTAGCTTCGTGGTTTTCTATCACCATATAATACATCATTACAGAAGGTACGGTGCCGGCACTACCATTTGTTGGCGCAGTAACTACACGACCCAAAGATGCATTTACTTCATTTACACTAATGGCAAAACAGCTCACCCATTTAAGGATTTGTCTGAACTTTACCTCAGTTCTTCTAATAGCGGTTATCCAATCTTCGGGCGAATCATATTTTTCTTCGCCAATAAGGCGCTGGTGCATTTCAAAAGAACGACGTTTCACATTGAGTCCGCCGGGAAGAGTACCTTCGGTATGGCAGCCAATGAACATCGATTCCAGCATCACATCCCAAATTTGTTTTAAGCCGGCATTTATTTCTTCTTCGGTTCTAAGGGATTTTTCATTTTCCAGAACTATTTCAGAAATAGGTTTGTTTTCAGCTTTGCAATAGGCGAGGAGTTCTGTAGCTTTTTCAATAGGGAAAGGAAATTCCAAAAAGCTTTTCATCTTCTTGCTGGCGTTTTTACGCTCTTTCTTTACAACGAATCCGCCACCGATAGAATAAAAAGAAGAAGAGGTTTTTTTACCGTTTTTCAGTTTAGCCCGAAATGTCATTCCGTTAGGATGAAATTCAAGGAATTTCTTGTTAAACTTTACATCGTTATCAATGCTAAAATCGATCTCTTTTTCGCCGTTAAATTGAAGTTTTTTTGTTTCCCTGATCTTTTGAATTTCAGGATCAATTACCGAAATATCCATAGTTACAGGATCGTGACCACAAAGTCCTAAAACAGTAGCAATATCTGTAGCGTGACCTATTCCGGTAAGGGAAAGAGAGCCATAGAGATCTATATGTATATGTTCCACGTCATCAAAAGTCCCTTTTTGCTTTAATTCTGCAATCCAGCGTTGTGCTGCTCGCCAGGGGCCTAAAGTATGAGAACTGGAAGGGCCTACGCCAACCTTCAACATATCAAAAACACTAATACATTCAATTTTTCGCATCGTATAACTCCTATTTTGCTGCAAAAATAAGGATTTGTTAGTATGAAGTAGAATGAATTGAAAAAATATTAAAACGATTTCGTAGCGAGTAAAATACGAAACGAGTCAGCGATTCTCTTATAAAGCGCAGATTTGGCAAGTACTTTCAGGAAAAAATGACAACCTGTCATAAGTTTTCTGCTGGCATAATGATTGACTTTAACACATCGAAGAATTGAAATCAATAATATAAAATTCAACGTATAAAGTTATGAGTAAAATAATTGGAATTGACTTAGGTACTACCAACTCTTGCGTTGCCGTAATGGAAGGTAACGAGCCTACGGTAATACCTAATGCCGAAGGAAAAAGAACTACACCTTCTGTAATCGCATTTGTAGAAGGTGGCGAAATAAAAGTTGGTGACCCGGCTAAGCGTCAGGCAGTAACTAACCCAGAAAAAACTATTTCGTCTATTAAACGTTTTATGGGGAACAAATATTCTGAATCTTCTAAAGAAGCAGGAAGAGTTCCTTATAAAGTAGTGAAAGGTGATAATGATACTCCACGTGTAGATGTGGATGGAAGAAAATATACTCCGCAGGAACTTTCTGCAATGGTACTTCAGAAAATGAAGAAAACCGCAGAAGATTATCTTGGACAGGATGTAACAGAAGCGGTAATTACCGTACCTGCATACTTTAACGATTCTCAGCGTCAGGCTACAAAAGAAGCTGGTGAGATCGCAGGTTTAAAAGTAAGCCGTATTATAAACGAGCCAACTGCAGCAGCATTAGCTTACGGACTTGATAAAAAATCTCAGGACCAAAAGATCGCTGTATATGACCTTGGTGGTGGTACTTTTGATATCTCTATCCTTGAATTAGGTGATGGTGTATTTGAAGTATTGTCTACTAATGGTGATACGCACCTTGGTGGTGATGATTTTGATGAGGTATTAATCGATTATCTTGCAGATACTTTCCAAAAGGCTGAAGATATTGATCTAAGAAAAGACCCAATGGCACTTCAGCGTTTAAAAGAAGCTGCTGAAAAAGCTAAAATTGAGTTGTCTTCTTCAAGTCAAACTGAGATCAATTTACCATATGTAACGGCAACTTCAAGCGGACCAAAACACCTTGTAGAAACTATTAGCCGTTCTAAATTTGAGCAATTAGCTTCAGAATTGGTAACCCGTTCTATGGACCCAGTTAAGAAAGCACTTAGCGATGCAGGTCTTTCAAAAAGTGATATCGACGAGGTAATTCTTGTTGGTGGTTCTACCCGTATTCCTAAAATTCAGGAAGAAGTAGAAGCATTCTTTGGTAAAAAACCTTCTAAAGGTGTAAACCCAGATGAGGTTGTTGCAATTGGTGCAGCTATTCAGGGTGGTGTATTAACCGGAGATGTAAAAGATGTATTGTTACTTGATGTTACTCCACTTTCTTTAGGTATTGAAACTATGGGAGGAGTTAACACTAAGTTAATTGAATCTAACACTACGATTCCAACCAAGAAATCACAAACATTCTCTACCGCGGCAGATAATCAGCCTTCAGTAGAAATTCACGTGTTGCAGGGTGAGCGTCCAATGGCGGCAGATAATAAAACAATTGGTAGATTCCACTTAGATGGAATTCCACCAGCGCCAAGAGGAACTCCTCAAATTGAAGTGACTTTTGATATTGATGCCAATGGTATCATTAAAGTAAGCGCTACCGATAAAGCAACTGGAAAATCTCAGGATATTCGTATCGAAGCTTCTTCAGGATTAACAGAAGAAGAAATCGAGAAAATGAAGAAAGAAGCTGAAGCAAATGCTGATGCCGATAAGCAAGCCAAAGAAAAAGTAGATAAGCTTAACGAAGCTGATGCTATGATCTTCCAAACTGAAAAGCAGTTGAAAGAATTTGGCGATAAGATTTCTGAAGATAAGAAAAAGCCGGTTGAAGAAGCTTTAGAAGAATTGAAGAAAGCTTACGAAACTAAAGAGCTGGATAAAATAACTCCTGCTTTAGACAAATTGAACGAAGCCTGGAAAACAGCTTCTGAAGAAATGTATAAAGCACAAGCTGATGCACAAGGCGGACAGGCAGGACCACAACAAGGTGCTACCGGAGCTGAAGGCGGACAGCAAGCTGGAGGAGACTCTAAAAGCGGAGACGACGTAGAAGATGTAGATTTTGAGGAAGTGAAGTAAGCAGAGAGCCATTTTTCATAGCGCTTTGCGCTAAAGAAAAATGTGCGAATCGCTTATCCCGACGAAAGTCGGGATCTCAAGAAAACGAGAGGCTTATATCCCGAACTCGCTTCGGATCATCAAAACTCAAACTTCATCTGAGCAATATAAAAAAGCGCAATCATTAATTTGATTGCGCTTTTTTCGTTTTTACACGCAACCATTTTGTGATTTTTACATCTACTATATAAATACCAACAATTATGAAGAAATTTATTCTATTTACATTATTCTTTTCAGTAACGATAATTTCTTGTACCAATAATGATGATGAAGTAATTGCAGATTCACAACTAGAAGTTCAAAACGCATGTACTGCAGAAAAACCATTAGAATTAGAGTGGATGCAGGATTTAATTAGCCGAGTTAAATTGTAGTTCTTCCTGTGAAGTATGCTATTTTAAAAAGTGAATATGAAAGTGAAACAGTTTTTTATATTCTTGTAACAGACCCGTTATGTAATTCAGTTGGAGTAAGATATCTATATAACTGTTTTGGAAAAATAATTAAAGAATTTACAGTTGAAGAAAGCAGGGCATTTTTAAATAGACTTAGAGCGTGAAGTTGAGGAAATCTTTAGTTGTAATGGATAGATGATTGAATATTAAGAAGCCCAAACTTGCAAGAATTGTCTTTTAACTCAAAAATGTATAATACAAATACACAAAATTAAACACCACCAAAAGAGCGAAACATATTAAGCTGAAAATCCTATAACTCTTTCCCGGGCGGTGTTTTTCAGGCATTTGTTTTCCTGTTACCAGTTTATAATTAAACCAGGCCAAAAATGGTGCAGATAGAAATGAAAGTCCGGCGGCGAAATCTACCAAAATGGTAAACGAACCGGAGAGGAAATACAAAATAGAAAGCGAAAGAACCGGGATAATGAAAATGGAAATTCGGTAAATTTTCCATTTCTCTTTTTTGTCTTCAGGTTTGTCTTTTTCAGGATTTTTTAATTCAGAAATTACTCTCGGGTAAGCATCAGTAACTGTTAGAACGGTACTTAGCATGGTAACAAAAGCTGCTACAGAGATCAAAGGCTTGCTCCATTCCCCAAGGGTTTTTCCGTAAAGTTCCACCAACTGGCTCGAGAATTCCACGCTGTTGCTGGAAAATGAAGTGCCGCTGCCAAACATTACTAAAACGCCTAGCAAAAAGAAAAGTAATCCAATAAAAGCAGCCGAAAGATAACCCACATTAAAATCGGCAAAAGCACCTTTAACTGAAATTTTCTGTTTGTTTTGAACTGCTTTCTCTTTGGTCCAGATGGAATGCCAAACCGAAGCATCTAAAGGAATAGGCATCCAGCCCATAAAAGCGATTATAAAACCCAAACTGGCAGTAGTCCAAAGCGAAGGCGATTCGGTAGTAACTGCATCATTCACTGTACCAGCGCCAAAAGCCATAATTACGGCAGCAAGAGTGGCAAAGGTCAATAAAGTGACGATAACCTTCATACTTTTATCCAGGCCGGGATATTTTCCTATTAAAAGTAAAGCGATACACGCAATAAGAATAATCCCACTCCAAAGAAAAGGCGACCAGCCAAAATTGAATAATCGCTCGGCTAAGCCGGCGGTAACAATAGTCACTGCAGCCTGAATAATAAACATACTTCCTACGGTGATTAAAATATAGATCCAATAAGGAAATTTACCGAGCTTTTTATAACCGGTAATTAGGTGATTTCCGGTACCGGCGGCAAACCTGGGGCCAAATTCCAAGAAAAGGATATTTTGAAATGCAGGCTATAATCAAAACCCAAATTAAAATAAATCCATAATCTGCACCTGCGCGAGTGGCTTGCACCAAATGAGAAACTCCAATAGCTGCTCCCGCCAATAAAAAGCCGGGACCTATACTTTTTAAAATAGAATTTTTAGAAGAAGTATTTTTTTGTTTCATTTAGAATCTTAAACCGTTACAAACGGGCGCCGCCGAGAAAACAATTTATGCAAATTCGGCAATTATTTCGGTATTTACGTCGTGACCTCCTTTATAAGTTTTTATTTCAAAATTATCTGGAAATAATTCATTTAATCGTTTTTCCTCCACTTTAATAATTCCATTTTTTAGGTATTCATCTTCGGTTCCATAGATAAAGGTGAAGTTTGTATTTTTTAAAAACTGAAAATCTTCCCTCTCTAATTCCGCAGGAACTTTTCCCGAATGCATAATTAATTCGTCACAATTAATCTTTCGTTTGGCAATCCAACGTGTTGCCACCGAAACTCCTTGAGAATATCCTAAAATAATAAGTCTGGGAGCATTTTTAAGATCTTCAGCCTTATAAACTTCGTCCAGATAGTTAAGCACATTTTCTGTTTCGGCTTCAGTACGCTCTTTGGTTAGCCAGGAGGCACCCACATGTTTATACTCGTTTTTGAGGTAATATTTAGACTGCGCCTGCGGAGCGATAATATAATTTTCTTCGGTGTTTAAATGATAAAAATGCCTTAAGAAATACCTGCTCAAATAACCAATTCCGTGGCAAACCAACCATACCGTTTTTGTTTTTTCAGTAAAATTATTTAAAACGCTATAGGTATTGGTGATTTGGTAAGAAAGCTGCTTTTCGGTACTCATTTTTCGTAGTTAGTTTTTATCAAAAAAAATCATTTTTGGCAATATAGGCAAGGGTCGGGTATTTTCATCTATAAAATTTTTAAAGCTTATTTAATTTCTGGGGTAAACCCCTATATGATTTTCTTCTAAATGATTCTAAATTTATTCAAGTTTTTACTGCCCTGTATATTAATACTTTACATCCTACCTCAATATTGTTATGCAGGTATTTCTTTTTATAAAGTATCGTTTCAATAATTAAGATTTTGTCCCTCTACTTTTTTTAATACGTGAGGGGACTAAGAACAGAATATTTATTAACCATTTAAATAATTTAGATATGAGAAATTTTAAATTCAACGTGATGATTTTGGCGATTTTCGCCCTTATTTTCACTTCTTGTAGTAAAGATGAGAACTCTGGAGTCGAGCAACAAGTTTCAGATGAAGTAGCAGAGCTGTACTTAGGTCCAGTGCTGAATGCTGAGATAAGAAAAGCTCTCCAAAAACAAGAGGCCGACCTTCCTGAATGTTCAGAAGATGCGCCAGCTTATGCACAAATTTCTTTGGTATATGGTGATGCAGATACTCCTGTAGATGTTATTGTTCCCATTATAATTGATGGAACTGATTTGTTTACCGATTATGATGAAGCTCTGGAAATTCCTGTAGCTTCCGGCGAAACAACAGTTTCTGTTACCTTAAACGATTTCCTTGTATGGAATGATGATGGAGGTGCTCCAGGAGAAGTAATATGGGCAGCTCCCAAGACTGGAAGTGATTTTGCGGGCATCGTTTCTCAATCCCTTCCTTTTAGCTGGGATTTGAGAGCAGGATCCAAAACCTATACCGATGTTGAGGTATTATGCTTTGATGACCGAGATGTGAATCTGTACGGTTATCAATTCTTTGATATTATACCTGTAGAAATTTATGAATTCTGCGTATTTGCTAATTACTGTAACGATGCAGGAAGACATTTTACCGCTAATTATACATTTGATATAACTTATATAGGTGATGATAACAATATTCCGTTATATACCGGCGAAATGCCAATGACAGGGAATACAGAAGATGACGATTCTGGCGACTGGTATGCCGATCCTTTATGTTTAGCTATTCCAGCTCCTATATATGGAGAGGGACCCGATACTGATTATATTAGGGTTACTGCTACCCTGGCCAATTGGGATGCTAATTATCCTGCACCAGGCGCTGTAGATCCTATTTCTGAAGATTTAAGCTGGAACGAGGTACAGAGTTTCTTTGTAGATGATGATAACATGGATTACTGGCATATATTCTTTAATTGCGGAGATGATGATGATGGTGGTCAAACCGGCTCAGACGATGATGAGGATGGAGTACCCAATGATATTGATGAATGTCCCGGTACAGATCCAGGAGTAGAAGTGGATGAAGTTGGTTGTGAAAGTATTCAGGTTCCGGGGAGAGATGTAGTTGTTTTAAATGACATCAATATTTTTGACAATAGTGCGATGGAAGATCCGGATAACGTAAGATTTGTTCAAAATCTAGTGAATTATACAACCACAGGTGTAAGAAACGGAGGTGATGTAGTTTGGATAGATCGTGGTCGGAATGCAAGATGCTACAGCAATGGAGAATGTACTGAAGCAGGATGGGAAACAGCTGAATCTGTTATTACTGACGCAGGTTTTTCTGTTGAGAGTATTTTTTCAACTGTAGGCTCTTTAACAAGTATTCCCTCAGATGTAAAAATAGTGATGCTGGTTATGCCAACTTCGCAATATACTGTTGAAGAGATTAACATTTTAAAACAGTTTGCTTCAGAAGGTGGAAGGATAATTTTCATAGGAGAACACGATGGTTTTTATTTAAATATAGAGGTAGAAAATCAATTCCTTGCAAGTATGGGCGCAGTATTGTTTAATAGTGGAGGTGCAGTTGATTGTGGTTATAATGTATTGCCCTCAACCTCAAACAGAGATCATCCTATTATGGCAGGTATAGATGACTTAACTATTGCTTGTGCATCTGTAATAGAACCTGGAGAAGGAGATTTTCCTTTATTTTACGATTCAACAAATGAACTAGTTTTAGGTGGCGTTGCAAAAATTGATACAGCTCCAATTACTGAGCTAGCACAGGTTGAAAGATCGAAATCTAGACAATCTAATACAAAGTTGTCTAATCCTTCCTCGTCAACAGGATATTAATAAAACATTTTTAAATTTTACAAAGCCGCTCTAAAGCGGCTTTGTTTTTTATAGAGATTTACATCAATCACTTTCATTTCGCTTATTCCCACCCGGTTTTGTACTTTTACAAAATAACCAAGCTTTCAAATGATGACCAAAGAAGAAATTCTGGAGCTTTCTAAAAAAGTGTGTAAAAACACTTTAATGGAAACTCTGGAGATAGAATTTACCGAAGTTGGAGACGATTTTTTAATCGCTAAAATGCCGGTTACCTCCAGAGTGCACCAGCCAGACGGTGTATTACACGGCGGTGCCAGTGTGGCTTTGGCAGAAAGTGTTGGAAGTATGGCGAGTTATGTTTTTCTGGATACTGAAAAATTTTATATTCGGGGGATTGAAATTTCGGCAAATCACTTAAAGAGTATATCAGAAGGTTTTGTTTTTGCCAGGGCTTCGTTTATTCATAAAGGCAGAACTACTCAACTTTTTGAAATTAGAATTACCGATGAAGACCAAAATCTTATTTCTATTGTAAAACTTACTACCATAGCATTGCCTAAAAAGAAATAGAAAATGAATAGCGAAGATTTTTTCACAAAATTAGAAACGCAAATCCAGAATGGAAATCCATTTGTGGCTTATAGAAATCCTAATGACAAAAACGGACTAACCAAAGCTTTGCTTCAGGATTCGGGTAAAGCTTACAGAACCTCTGTTTTTAATGAAAGCGGATTTGTTTTTGCTCCTTTTGAAAGTGATAATAATGCATTCTTTATTCCTTCCGAAAATGCCGAAAGTATTACCACAGAATATGCGGCCGACAAGGATTCTGAAGTGAAAAAAGAAAATCAGGATTTTCCGCCAGTGTTTACTAATGCTGAAGCTAAAATACAGCACGAAAAACTAGTTCAACACGGTATTGAAGCCATTCAAAACAGGCGAATTTAAAAAAGTGGTCTTATCACGAAACGAAGACGTGCAGACTCAACTAGAAGCGCTTGGTATCTTTAAGAATTTGCTTAAAAAATATGAAACTGCTTTTGTGTATTACTGGTTTCATCCGGAAACCGGAATTTGGCTTGGCGCCACACCCGAAACACTTTTAAAGGTAGAACGCGATAAATTTAAAACCATGTCTCTCGCCGGTACGCAATCGTTCCAGGGGACCAGTAACGTGAATTGGGGAGAAAAGGAAATTGAAGAACAGCAAATAGTCACCGATTCTATTTTAGAAAATCTACAAGATAAAGTTTCCGGCACTATTCATAGATCAGAACCATACACTACTAAAGCAGGAAATTTACTGCATTTACAAACAGATATTCAGGGCATATTAGATTCAGAAAAATCGAACCTTAAAAGTTTGATTTTAGCCTTACACCCAACTCCTGCAGTATGCGGACTTCCAAAGAAAAATGCGAAAGAATTCATCTTAAAAAATGAAGGTTACGATCGTGAATTCTATTCTGGATTTCTGGGAGAAATGAATATGAAAAAGGAAATAAAGCGGAATAGTAACCGCAGAAACCAGGAAAACCAGGCTTATGCGAGTATTTTGAAGCAAACTTCTTTATTTGTGAACCTGCGCTGTATGAAGCTTGAAGCCGGAAAAGCCAGTCTATTTATCGGCGGCGGAATTACCAAAGATTCTAATCCTGCAGACGAATGGCAGGAAACAGTAAATAAATCACATACCATAAAATCGGTGCTTGTTAAATAAGGGTAAAACCTGCGCTTAAAATACTTTTGAAATTGTAATTTTGAGTGGAAATAAAAAGTGTCATTACGAGCGAAGTGAAGTAATCTCTCCATTGGTTATCCATTATTTACAGATTGCTTCTCCCGATTTATCGGGATCGCAATGACGAGTAAAAACTATAGACTTGGAAGCAGACCTAACAGATTTTACCTGGATAAATATTATAACTGTGAGGTCTGGTTTGAAAAATAAACTTTGTGAAATACTCCAAAATACCTGTTGCCCGATCTATTGTAGCGCTATGCGTTGCTAAAAATATAAACCACGTAGTAATTTCTCCCGGCTCAAGAAATGCTCCCCTAACCATTGGTTTTACACATCATCCAGATATTAAGCCTTACAGCATTGTAGATGAACGATGCGCGGCTTTTTATGCGTTGGGAATGGCGCAGCAACTACAAAAACCGGTAGCACTGGTTTGTACTTCGGGATCGGCTTTGCTTAATTATTATCCTGCAATTGCTGAAGCTTATTATAGTGATATTCCTTTAGTAATTATTTCGGCAGACCGGCCTGTAGAGCGAATAGACATTGGCGATGGGCAAACCATTAGACAGAAAAACGTTTTTGAAAATCATATTTTATATTCGGCCAATTTACATTCGGAATTAGTGCTGGATTCTGAAGCGATTGATAAGAAGCTTCAGCAAAAGCAGTTTGAGTCGCAAAAACATAACGAACGGGAAGTAAACCTGGCGCTCAATAAAGCGATAGAAGGAAAGGGCCCGGTTCATATTAACGTGCCTTTTTATGAGCCTTTGTATGATTTGGTAGAAAATGTGGACGTAAATCCATTACAGATCTTACCGGAAATTAAGGAACGCACCTATACAGAAAATCAGCTGAATGGTTATGCCGAGCTTTGGAATAAAGCGAAGCGAAAAATGGTAATAGTTGGGGTTGCCCAACCTAATATTGTTGAACAGGGATTTTTAGAAAAGTTAGCCCAAGATGAATCGGTTATTGTGCTTACCGAAACCACTTCTAATTTAAATCATCCTGAATTCTTTACGCGTATTGATACCTTGATAGGTCCAATTGAAAAAGATGAAAACAGCGAAGAATTGTTTAAAAAGCTTCAGCCTGAAATTCTGCTCACTTTTGGTGGAATGATCGTTTCTAAAAAGATCAAGGCATTTTTGAGAAATCACCAGCCACAGCAACACTGGCATATTGATCCTAAAAAAGCTTACAACACTTTTTTCTGCCTTAATAAACATTTTGAAACTACTGTAAACTCTTTCTTTACTCATTTTTTTCCGCTTACTGAAAGAGTTCAAAGCGATTATGGAACTTATTGGAAAGAAGTTAAAAGTAAACGGCAAGTTCGTCACGAAGAGTATATGGATGAAATCCCGTATTCTGACTTAAAAGCAATGCAGGAAATTGTTCCGACTATTCCCGAGAATTATATTGTGCATCTTGGTAACAGTTCTACCATTCGGTATGCGCAATTATTTAAATGGAAAGAGAGTCTTCGTATTTTTTGTAATCGTGGTACCAGCGGAATTGACGGTAGCATTTCTACCTCAGTGGGTGCTGCCTGCGTTAATGGCGAGCCTACCTTAATGATTTCCGGGGACCTCAGTTTTTTCTATGATAGCAATGCGCTGTGGAATAATTATATTCCTAAAAATTTCAGGATAATTATTTTAAATAATAATGGCGGCGGGATTTTTAGAATCCTTCCTGGAAATAAGAATACAGAGAATTTTGAGACTTATTTTGAAACCACGCATCAACTTCAGGCGAAATCTTTAAGTGAGATGTATGGATTTCAGTATTACTCGGCTAAAACTTCCGAAGAGATAGAAACACATTTAGAAGAGTTTTTTAGTAATTCTGAGAAACCAAAACTCTTAGAAATTTTCACTCCCAGAAAAATTAACGATGAGGTGCTATTAGAGTACTTCAATTTTATGAAATCTTAAGATTTTAAATTCGTGAAAAATCACTCATTTAAGTAACTTGTTGAGAAATAAACCAAAAACTTAATTATGAGTACAAAAACCGATGAAAAAGTAGGAAAATACATCCAGGATGTAAAAGACAAAACAGGAGATGAACCCGATGTAGATTTGTTACGAAAAGTAACCGAATCTTGTGGGCCAAGTATCTTTAGAAGTGATGCGGAAACTGTTTCCAGTTCTTCAGAATCTGAGATTGGAAACCGTAAAACGCAATTTTCTCATTAAAAAGTTAGGGCTAAAAGATGATGAAAAGCTGGATGTGGGATTAAATGCTGTGATGGAAAAATATGGGAAATCTAACCGCAATAAATATCGTGCAGTAGTATATTACCTGCTTACTAAACACTTTAAAAAGGAAAGTGTTTTTAAATAAACTTCAGTTTTAAAAAATTATATAAGAATCCGTTTTTCCAGTGTAAAAACGGATTTTTTTGTTTTATGGAAAAGCCGCAAATATAAAGTATCTTTGCACTCAAAATATAGATTATGCTTAGAATTGGCGAAAATCATACGCTTAATATTGTAAGGGAAACCGAACCCGGACTCTTTTTAACAGATGCTGAAGGAAATGAAGTTTTACTTCCAAATAAATATATTCCTGAAACTTTTGAAATTGGAGACGAGATAGATGTTTTTATTTACCTGGACCACGAAGAAAGACCGGTTGCCACTACATTAGAACCTTTGGTAAAGTTGGATGAATTCGCTTTTCTAAAATGTGTAGAAACCACTGAATTTGGCGCATTTCTAGATTGGGGTCTCGAAAAACACTTGTTTGTTCCGTTTAAAGAGCAGGCTTACCCTATGAAAAAGGGCGGGCGTTATCTTATTTTTTGCTATTTAGATGAAGAAACCGATCGTTTGGTAGCTTCCAGTAAAGTACATGCATTTTTAGATAATTCAGAATTAACCATAGAGCCTTTTGAGGAGGTAGATCTTATAATAAGTAATAAAAGTGATTTAGGTTATAATGTTATTATTAATCAATTGCACTTAGGCTTGATCTATCACGACGATGTTTTTCAGGAAATAAACGTGGGTGATGAAATGCGTGGATTTATTACCAAAACACGTCCCGATGGTAAAATTGATGTGAGTTTACAAAGGCCCGGTTACAGAAGTATTGAGCCAAATGCTGATCTTATTCTCGATAAATTGAAGCAAAACGAAGGCTACCTAAACCTTACCGATAAATCTTCTCCAGAAGCAATTCACGGTCAGTTGGGGATTAGCAAAAAGAGTTTTAAACGTGCTGCCGGAAACCTTTATAAACAAAGAAAAATAGATATTAAAGACGACGGACTCTATCTTAAAGAGGAGGCTTAGTAATAATTACCTCTTGGCACGTAATAAGAAGAACCATAATACATTCTTCGTTGGGTTTGCCTGTGTAACGCGTTTTGATAAATTCGCTGATTCTGGTAATAAGGATTGGAGTTAAGCGCATCGTTATACACTTCATCATTATCTCTAATCCTGTAATTATTAGAAATCTCAAAAGCTTTTTTCTTTTGAGTAGTTGTAGGTAAAGGCGTACCAATATCTACAGTGCGTTTTTTCATATTGCGCTGCTGTTCGAGAATCCCAACCATATCTACCGTAGTACGTTTATTTTCGTCTACATTTAGAAAATCTCCACTGGGGAGATCAAAACTTCCTTTAAAAAATTGCTGGCCAAAACTAAGGTCGCTCCAGGCAGGTTCTATACTGTAATTGCTAATTTCAAAATCAGCCATATCCCAATATTCCTGGGCAGAAACAGGAGTTATGCTGAACAAAAATAAGCTTATAAACAGGAGACGAAATTTCATTATCAGGGCTTTTGTTTTTAATATAGCAAAAACAATGCAAATCTATTTGCAGTACAAAGATATTAAGATAAATTGAAAAGCTTATTTTTGAGTAAAATAAAGACTTATGAGTGAAATTAACTGGAAAATTGCAAAAGAATACGAAGATATAACTTATAAAAAATCTGAAGGTGTAGCGCGAATTGCCTTTAACCGACCAGATGTTCGGAATGCCTTTAGACCTAAAACTACATCAGAGCTTTTAGATGCCTTTCACGATGCGCATGAAGACACTTCAATTGGTTGTGTTTTACTTTCTGCAGAAGGTCCTTCTACTAAGGATGGGAAATGGGCGTTTTGTAGCGGTGGTGATCAAAAAGCTCGAGGTCGCCAGGGCTATGTTGGCGAAGACGGTTATCACCGATTAAATATTTTAGAAGTTCAGCGTTTAATTAGGTTTATGCCTAAAGCCGTAATTTGTGTGGTGCCAGGCTGGGCTGTAGGCGGTGGCCATAGTTTACACGTAGTTTGTGACCTTACGCTTGCCAGTAAAGAAAATGCCATTTTTAAACAAACAGATGCGGATGTGACCAGTTTTGATGCCGGTTATGGCTCAGCTTATTTAGCAAAAATGGTAGGGCAGAAGAGAGCCAGGGAAATCTTTTTCCTCGGAAGAAATTATTCGGCTCAGGAAGCTTACGAAATGGGTATGGTAAACGCAGTAATTCCGCATGATGAATTGGAAGATACCGCTTATGAATGGGCCCAGGAAATTATGGCTAAATCCCCAACTTCTATAAAAATGCTGAAATACGCCATGAATATGACCGATGACGGTATGGTTGGTCAACAGGTTTTTGCCGGCGAAGTTACCCGCCTCGCTTATATGACAGATGAAGCCAAAGAAGGCCGTGATGCCTTTCTGGAAAAGAGAAAACCAAATTTTGATAAAAAATGGATCCCATAGCCAAAGATTTTAGCAACGAGCAGCTTGATTTAGCTTCCTTACCAAAATATGAGTCGGTAGCTTTTTCTTCAGTTTCGTCTAAATATCTTATAAAAATGAATATTCAGACGGGCATTTTAATGCTCGTCTTGTTTATTATGCTTGGCGTTTTGTGGTTTTTTCAACTAAATCAATTACAAACAGGTATTATTTTAGGCCTTATTTCAGCAGCTTTTATATTTAGGTTCTGGAATAATTATAAACTGCTACAAAGCCTGGGTTATGCTGTAAGAGATAAAGATGTGGTTTACAAACGAGGTTTTATCTTCAATAAGACAACGATAATTCCATTTAATAGAGTGCAGCACGCCTCGATTTCACGAGGTGTTTGGGATAAGGTTTTAGGTATTTCTACTCTAAACATTTTTACCGCCGGCGGAAGTGGAAGCGATATCACTATTCCTGGTTTAGATCCAGAAATGGCAGTGCGGTTAAAAGAAGCTATTGCGGTTAAGATCTCAAAAGATGAATTCTGAAGCATACAGTACCGCTCAACGTCAATCTATAGCCGGAATTCTACTCATCTTTGTTTCCAGCCTATATAAACTGGTTAAGATATTCTGGGCTATGGGTGCTTATTTATTATTAAGCGGACCGAGCAAAACTACTTTAATTTATACAGCCATAGGCTTGTTGGTAGTGACTGGTCTAACCTTGATCTACAGCTACGTCTACTACCTTAAAGTTCATTTTCTATATTGATTATGAACGTGAGGAATTCGTATTGGAAAAAGGAATTTTTTCTACTGAAAATTCAGCGATTCCTTTTGATAAGATTCAGCAGGTTTATTTTAAACGTTCTATCCTTCAGCGGGTTATCAATGTCTATAGCCTGGTTATAGATACCGCCGGAAGTAACCAAAAAGAAGTAGAAATAAAAGCTATTTCAGAAAATGATGCTAATAGACTTTCAGAAATTCTTTTAAAAGCTAAATCTGAAAAAGTTGAAGAAAATCAAATAGAAGAAGAAAGGGTAGAGACCGAAGATACTGAAGTTTGGACGCATAAAGTTGATATTCTTACCCTGCTTAAAATTGGAATAAGTACAAATTACCTACGCGGTTTATCTCTTGTTTTTGCTTTTGTGGTAAGTATTTACAACAGGATAAATACTTATTTTAAAGACAGGATTGAAGATGTTGAAGTTTATTTCAGTCAATTTTCCGGGGTGCTTCAGTCAATTGGATATTTAGTGCTGCTTTTTGTAGTGCTTTTATTGCTAAGTATAAGCATTACCATTATTGAAGTTTTTATAAAGTATTATGGCTTAAAAATTCAGCAGACCAAAGACAAACTGGAAGTGGAAATGGGATTAAAGACCAATACCAAGGTTTCGCTTCAACCCAGAAGACTTCAGTTAATGCGAATTAGTACGAATCCGGTTCAGAAGCGATTTAATCTATATGAAGCTCAAATTTCCTTATCCAGCAGTGAAAATGAACTTCAGAAAAACAAAATAAAGATTCCCGGCTTAGGAAAGGAAATAGTAAAAAAGATAAAGTCTTTTCTATACAGCGAATCTTCAGAGTCTCAATTTAGAACTACCTTTAGTCCAGATAAATTATTACTCTTCCGCAAAATTTCACTGGCAATGGTCCCGGCATTGATTTTCCTGGCTGTTTGGTATTTTACAGCTTTAGTAAGCTTACAATTTTGGGCGGTTTTAGTTTTAGCTGGGTTGTATGTTTTTGCCGCAATAGCAGTACAAATATTCTCTTTTAAGGCTCGAAAATTAATATTTACGGAAGATTTTTTGCAAAAGAAAAGAGGCTTGTGGAATAAAACCGAAGAAACCCTGGAGTTATTCAAAATACAATCTATAAGTGTGAAGCAACCAATTTGGTATCGCAGGCGAAATTTAGTGAATATAGTTTTTCATACCGCGGGAGGTGATCTTAAGTTTTACGCGGTTAGTAATGATATTTTACGGTATATAAATTATGTCTTGTACAAAGCTGAAGTTAGTAAGCGAAACTGGATGTAAAAGTCAAATTAAAACTTAATTCTCAAATAGTTTGTAAATGGCACGCAACCAAATGTACTTTTCTGCATCTTATAAATAGTCATTCAAAACTGAGACTATGAAGATTTCAAACTGTTTTATCCTATTTTTATTTTGTATTACTCTTTTATCTTGCTCCACGAATGATAATGATAGAGGTGAAATTACCGGCGAAAGTGGCATCAGTTACAGCGATAGTAAAACAATGTGGAAGGAACTAAAAGCACAGAATGATGAAACCTACAGCTACACCGTGAGTTTTATTTCCTGGTCGGGATTTGGCAGTAGAACTACCATTACTGTAAAAGATGGCCTTATTAGCAAAAGAGAATATCTTTATTTTGAACAGAGTACTTAACGAGGAGAGCGAACTGGAAGAAGTAGAAATTGAATCTTACACAGAAACCGGAGAGGAAATCGGTAGTCACTCTGAAGGTTTTGATCCTTTGCTTATAGATGAATTATATGAAACCTGCATTTCAGAATATTTAAGAGTAAATACAGGTGAGAATGATGTTTACTTTAATACAAACGAAGCCGGAATTATTTCTAATTGCGGTTTTGTTGAAAAAGGCTGTGTAGATGATTGTTTTATCGGCTTTAGAATCAGTGAATTTCAATGGCTCTAAACCTTGAATACAAGGTCATCCTGAATTTATTTCAGGATCTATTATGTGGGAAAATCAAGAAATAAAAAATCCCCAATCTAAATCTAGATCGGGGATTTATATTTTAAACATTAAATAAGATTTATCTTATCGCTGGATATTCCTCAGGATTAACCTCGTTAAAAATCGAGTAAACCTTTTCAAAAATATCTTCTGCCGAAGGTTTGCTAAAATAATCCCCATCGGTTCCGTAAGCGGGACGGTGTTCCTTAGCGGTAAGCGTTTGTGGCTTACTGTCCAGGTATCTCCAGGCGTTTTGTTCGTTTAAAACCTTATCCAGAATAAATGCAGAAGCTCCTCCGGGAACGTCTTCGTCTATAACCAGGAGTCGGTTGGTTTTCTCTACGCTCTTTACGATATCGTGATCCAGATCAAATGGAAGTAAAGATTGTACATCAATTACTTCAGCATTAATGCCGAATTCACTTAATTCCTCTGCAGTTTGAGCTACAATTCTTAAAGTAGAACCGTAAGAAATCAAGGTGATATCGCTTCCTTCTCTTATTGTTTCAACTTTTCCAATTGGCGTTCTAAGTTCAGGCAGGTTACTTGGTTTTTTCTCCTTTAAGCGATATCCATTTAAGCATTCTACTAATAATGCCGGGGTATCTTGTTCTAATAAAGTATTATAGAATCCTGCAGCTTTAGTCATGTTTCTAGGTACTAGAACATACATACCGCGTACAAGATTTAAGATTCCGCCCATTTGGGAACCACTATGCCAGATTCCTTCTAAACGGTGGCCACGGGTTCTTATAATAAGTGGAGCTTTTTGTTTTCCTTTAGTTCTATACTGAAGGGTAGCAAGATCATCACTCATTCCCTGTATAGCGTACATCACGTAATCAAGGTATTGAATCTCGGCAATAGGCCTAAGTCCTCTCATTGCCATTCCAATTCCCTGGCCAAGAATAGTAGCTTCGCGAATACCAACATCGGCTACACGAAGTTTGCCGTATTTATCCTGAAGTCCTTCTAATCCCTGGTTTACATCACCAATTTCACCGGCATCTTCTCCAAAAATTAAGGTTTCAGGTTTATTTCCGAATATTTGATCGAAATTATCACGCAAAATGATCCTTCCATCTACTTCAGCCGAATCTTCATTGTATTCTGGTAAAACTTCGGCTTCCAGACCATTAGATTCTATATGTAAATGGCTATTATAATCATCAGCCATATCCTTGTCAAAATCATTTAGCCAATCAATAAGCTTAGATTTTTCTTCAGAATCTTCTTTTCTAATAGCTCTTAAAGCTTTTCTTGCCGTAATAGCCAGATCTTTTTTAAGAGGCTCTTTATTTCCGTTTAATTCTTTAGCCAATTTAACAACCGTTTCTTTTTCTTCGGTATTTTTAGCTAATTTAGAAAGTACAGAGAGTAGTTCTTTTTGCTTTGCTTTAGTAGGTTGCAGGTAATTATCCCAGGCAGCTTTTTTACCTTCCCTAACTTCACGTTTTATTTCTTTTTCAATTTCTTCCAGCTCCTCATCGGTACTAATATTATTTTCAATAATCCATTCCCTAAACTTCACATTACAGTCGTACTCGCGTTCCCAGGACAAACGTTTTTCATCTTTGTAACGTTCGTGAGATCCAGAAGTGGAGTGCCCTTGAGGTTGCGTAAGTTCTACCACGTGAATAAGAACCGGGCAATGTTCTTTTCTAGCTATTTTTTCAGCTTTTTCATAAGCTTCAATCAAGGCTACATAATCCCAACCATTAACTACAATGATCTCGTAACCTTTGTTTTCTTCATCTCTCTGGAAACCTTTTACGATCTCAGAAATACTTTCTTTTGTAGTTTGATGCTCTGCGTGAACCGAAATTCCATATTCATCGTCCCATACACTTAGTACCATAGGTACCTGTAAGACACCGGCGGCATTAAGGGTTTCCCAAAAATGACCTTCACTTGTACTGGCGTTACCAATGGTTCCCCAGGCGATCTCATTTCCGTCTTCTGAAAATTTTTCAGATGAAATTCCTTCTACGTTTCTATATATTTTTGAAGCCTGTGCCAGGCCTAAAAGTCTTGGCATTTGGCCGGCGGTAGGAGAGATATCTGCACTGGAGTTTTTTTGTTCCATCAGGTTTTTCCAGCTACCATCTTCGTTAAGACTGTGTGTGGTAAAGTGACCTCCCATTTGTCTCCCGCCAGACATTGGTTCGTTTTCCAGGTTAGAATCTGCGTATAAACCGGCAAAGAAATGTTCTATGCTAAACTGATTAATGGCCATCATAAAAGTTTGATCACGATAGTAACCAGATCTAAAATCACCATTTTTAAAAGCTTTGGCCATTGCGAGTTGTGGCACTTCTTTTCCATCGCCAAAAATTCCGAATTTAGCTTTTCCGGTAAGAACTTCGCGTCTTCCCAGAAGGCTGCATTCCCGGCTGGTAACGGCTATTTTGTAATCTGCCATTACCTGGGCCTTGAAATCCTCAAATGAAATTGAATCTTTAATTTGTGTTTCGCTTTGCATGAACGTTATTTTGAATAATAACAAATGTAACGAAAACTTAGATTGTACACAATTCATTAAAATCAAAATATTTTAAGAAAAGTGTATTTTAAATTATTTTTATTGTTTTTACTGAAACAAAATCTTTAAAATACTAGAAATTACTGCGTTTTATGTAATTCCAGTGAGGAATGCTAAGAATTAGCTAACCAGATTAAAACTTTGTTAATACCACCGGCGGGTAAAAAGCTTGATCAAAGTATTTATGTCTAGAGAAACGATAAATCTTATTTTTTGATCATAATTTTCCTGGGCTACTTCCCAACCTAAATTGGAATAAACAGGGAAAAATAGCTCAAAGTAATCGTCCACCAGGCTTAATCTAATTCCGGAGTCATATAAAAATTGAGCGTTTTCGTGCTGGTTCTTTACCAGGCCTACATCGCCATAGACAAAAAACCATTTATAAAGATTGGTACTGCCATTTAAAGTAGTTAACCACTGGTTGGCATACTCGGGTTGTAATTGAGATTTAAAACCGCCTTCAGCAACAATTATTTGCTGACTGAATAAACCTGAGCCCTGGCTTCTTCCGTAGTAATTATAATCGAAAAGATAATCTGTAGGCCTATCTAAGGCAAAACTGAAATAATCTGATTCCATATCATCACTGTATAGAAAAGTTCCCGTAAAAAAGCGTAGATTGATTTGACGGTTATTTCTAAACAGTTTTCTATACTCCAGGCTCATAGATATTTTGCTGAACTTTTCTGCCAGTTGAAAATCGAAAGATGCTGAATAATAATCTACTAAATGCGGTTTGCTGTAGCGGTAATTTATATTGAAAACATTATAATTAGGTTGCTCTAAATTTTGATTAGGGTCAATATCCCGTCTCACGTTTACATTTCTAATTAAAAGATTTTGACGCTCGTTATCCCGTAAATAATTATTTCTGAAAGAAAAATTTATAAAAGGGGTGTATTTCTCATAGAACAAATTGTAACCATAAGAGTAACGAGTTCCTCCAATTCCGTAAGTGATGGCATAAAGCTCTTTGTTTGCAAACTGGTGCTTATTTGTTACCGAAGCTGAACCAACTATAGTTTCACTATTAAAACCATATTTTGGCGAAATACTAAAATTAAAGGTCTTGGATAAAACTGTTTTATTATACAATTTTGGCCCTATTGCAATTCCGTCATATAGGTTATAATTAAACTCGGGCATAAAGAATAATTGGGAATACCTGGGATCCTCAATATCCTGTAATAGCCTAAACTGAATTGGTTTATTGAAAAGCTTGGTTACTGCTTTATAATTATCACGCTGATTAAATTCCGGTATTTTCTGCTCATAATTTAGCGCAAGCCGGTCTACGTCCTGCCTTGCAATTTCTATAGTTTTTGTTTTATCTATATTTTCAACCCATCTTTTAAAAACTACTTCCCCATCTTTTAAACCATATAATGAAATAGGGAAATCATTTTTTCCCTTATTTTTTATGGTAATCCTAAGGGAATCCCGGCTTTTGTATAAGTTTTGAATAGTGAAATCTATTTTTTTATTTGAGCTTACGTAATCCTTAAAAAACCACGAAATATCTTTTGTAGCATATTTTCGTAAAATTTGCTCAAAATCCTCAGCCGAAGTTGGCTGCATTTTATGCTGAGAATAAAAATCTTTTACGGCTTCTTTTATCGTATCATTTCCGAGGTAATCTTCAACGTATTTTAATCCTACCCCGGCTTTGTATGAATTTGCTATATTTTTGTTGAATTTCACCAGGGAATCCTGCGCTGCACTTAAAGGTTGGTCTAAGTTCATTCGCGCCATATTCATATATAGAAACTGATATTGATCGTTAAATTCCAGATCTGCGGCGTGGAACCATCTTACCCCAATAATATCGCTGAGATTTCCCAATAGTTTCATGTTGGGATAATACTCATTCACATAATCTATCATTAAAGAAACCAGGATCGCATCGTGTACCCATTGTTCTTTCCTGGGATTGATGTGTATAGAGTTTTCCAGTAAATAATTGGTGATAGTCTTAAATTGCTTAATATCATATTGAAAACCATCGGGAAAAGGACGAATAAAACCGGGTAACTGGTTTAAGCCATAAATAGGACTGTTCAAATAGTCGTCTCGCGTCACAAAAATTTTCTGATGCGGATATTTACCTACTCGCTCCTGATAATATTTTAGGATACGATTCAGTAAAATTCTTTTTATTTCCGGCTGAAGTTCATCGTCAGCCACATTGGTAATTATTTCGTGATCATCGGTTGGTAAGGATTCAAAAATAAAAGAGTTAGTAAGGTAAAGCTTACTATCTAATTGATCTTTCCCTGAAAGTTTAACCGTTTTTGCACCATTACTTGTGCTAACACCTTTAAAGTTAAGAGCAGAGCCTACATAATATTGTGGTGGAGTGGTAAGTTCTATTTGTACATCGTAAAGAGCATTATACTGATCTCCCAAATTTTTATGACTGTAAACTTGCCATTCCCCATTTTTATAAACCCCTGGAGTGATGTACCAATACCTAAGTTTATAATTGTTATCTGAATCTACTCCGAAACGGGTAAATTTATCTATAGGAATTTTAACCTTATAATCAAGATTTATGGTAAAGCTCTGGCCGGGAAGTAAAGGTTGGTAAAGTTTGATCCTAATAAGATCCTGAGCATCTTCGGGCCGTTCCCATATTAGGCTGTCATTTTTAGAATTCGTGATACTCTCAATATAGGTAGCCCCGCGTTCTTGTGGTTTGGCGAATCTAAATCGTCTTGCAAATTCTTCGGCAAAACGTTTTGCCAGCGGTGTGTTTTTTGCGCTAAAGGCATTAGCCCAATCATTAAGATAAATTTGGGTAAGCGTATCTTTGCTGGAGTTGGTATAGACCAATTCCTGCTCTATAGTGAAGATGTGGGTGCTATCGTTTAGGTGAGCGTTTAAGGAGATGGAGTTTTGCGCAAAACTCCATCCAATTCCCACAATAAAAAGTAAATAAAATAGATGAAATCTCAAGGGGGAAAATTTTTTAGCGTCACATAGAATTTGAGCTAAATATAATCAAAGTTTTTATCCCTCCTTAAGAATTGATTAAAAGTTAGGACTAAGATTATATTCGCCGTAGAATTCGTTTAGAATTTCAATAACTTCATCTTCTGTATCTACAACCTGTACCAAATCCATATCTGGCGCGCTTATATTTTGAAAAGTATCCAGAAGAGTTTTTTGAACCCAATCTACCAAACCACTCCAAAATTCACTTCCCACCAATATAATAGGAAATTTATCTATTTTATGAGTTTGAATAAGGGTAATAGCCTCAAATAATTCATCTAAAGTTCCAAAGCCACCGGGCATCACTACAAAACCTTGAGAATATTTTACGAACATTACTTTTCTCACAAAGAAATAATCGAAATCCAGGCTTTTGTCGTTGTCTATATAAGGATTGTCATGTTGCTCAAAAGGCAAATCTATATTTAATCCTACAGAAGTTCCGCCGCCAAGATGAGCACCTTTATTACCGGCTTCCATAATTCCGGGGCCTCCGCCCGTGATTACTCCATAACCGTTTTCCACGATCTTTTTGGAAATCTTTTCGGCCAGTTTATAATATTTTTGATCTGGTTTGGTTCTAGCTGAACCGAATATTGAAACACAAGGCCCAATTTGACTTAGCTTTTCATAGCCGTTTACAAATTCGCCCATTATTTTAAAGATAGCCCAGGAATCGTTTGTTTTTATTTCATTCCAGGCTTTATTCTGAAGGTTAGTCCTCATATTATTTATTAGTATTGTTAGTGTAATTCTTTTTTAAGGAATTCAGCTGTATAACTTTTCTTCGATTTCGCTACTTCCTCGGGTGTGCCTTTAGCGATTACTTTTCCGCCATTTTTTCCACCTTCGGGCCCAATATCGAATATGTAATCGGCCATTTTTATAACATCCATATTATGTTCTATAATAAGGACGGTATTTCCTTTATTGGTTAATTCATTTAAAACATCCATTAAAACCCGAATGTCTTCAAAGTGTAAACCGGTAGTTGGTTCGTCTAATATATAAAAAGTATTTCCGGTATCGCGCTTTGAAAGCTCTGTAGCCAGCTTAATACGCTGTGCTTCTCCACCAGAAAGCGTTGTACTTTGTTGGCCTAAAGTAACATAGCCTAAACCAACATCTTTAATAGTTTTTAATTTTCTATAGATCTTCGGAATTGGCTCAAAAAAGGTTGTCGCTTCATTAATCGTCATTTCCAGAACATCGGCTATAGATTTTCCTTTATACCGAATTTCTAAAGTTTCTCTATTGAAACGTTTTCCCTGGCAGGTTTCACATTCTACATACACATCGGGAAGAAAATTCATCTCTATAACTCTAAGTCCGCCACCTCTGCAGGTTTCACATCTTCCACCTTTAACATTGAAACTAAACCTTCCGGGTTTATATCCTCTGATAAGTGCTTCAGGTGTTTTTGCAAACAAGCTCCTAATTTCTGAAAATACGCCGGTATAAGTAGCCGGATTAGATCTTGGAGTTCTACCAATTGGTGTTTGATTAATGTCTATCACCTTATCGGCATTATCCAGTCCCTTGATTGTTTTATAAGGTTTTGGTTCTTTTACCCCATTAAAATAATGCGCATTCATAATAGGGTAGAGGGTTTCATTAATTAAGGTAGACTTCCCACTTCCCGAAACACCGGTAACCGCGATCATTTTTCCTAAAGGAATTTTAATAGAAACATTTTTGAGGTTATTTCCGGTAGCTCCTTTAAGCTCAATATTTTTTCCGTTTCCTTTTCTTCTTTCCTTCGGAATTTCAATTTCTTTCTTTCCGTTTAAATAGGATGCGGTAAGGGTATCGTGTTTCTTTAATTCTGAAGGTGGCCCTTCGCTAATAATTTCTCCTCCGTGTTTTCCTGCTCTGGGGCCAATATCTATCACATAATCGGCGCGTTCTATCATATCTTTATCGTGTTCAACCACAATAACAGAATTACCAATGTCTCGCAGAGAAATTAGCGAATTGATTAGTTTTTCGTTGTCCCGCTGATGTAAACCAATACTCGGTTCATCTAAAATGTAAAGAACACCAACCAGTTGTGAACCAATTTGAGTCGCCAGGCGAATTCTTTGTGCTTCCCCACCAGAAAGCGATTTAGAACCTCGGTTAAGAGACAAATAGGTTAGCCCAACATCTACAAGAAAACCAATTCTTGTTCTTATTTCTTTAATAACTTCAGCAGCAATCTGATTTTGTTTCTCGCTTAGTTTTTTCTCTAAACCAACAAACCATTTAGCCAAATCTTCAATATCCATTAATGAAAGTTCGGCTATATTTTTGTCGTAAATTTTAAAATAGAGCGATTCCTTTCTAAGTCTTTTTCCTTCACAAACCGGACAATCAACCTTGTCCATATATTCTTTGGCCCAACGCCTTAGTGAAGTAGAATCGTTATTATTAAAAGTGGTTTCAATAAAAGTAGCCACGCCTTCAAAATTGATCTTAAACTCCCGGTTTACACCAAGGCTTTTAGACTCTTTAGTGAAGGTTTCTTTCCCGCCGTGCAGAATAAACTTCATTGCAGCTTCGGGAATTTTAGAAACAGGATCTGTTAATTTAAAATCCCATCTTTCTGCAATTAATTCCAATTGAGAAAACACCCAATTTTTCTTTTGGGGGCCGTGTGGAGCCAAAGCTCCATTTTTGATCGATTTAGAATAATCGGGAATAATTTTATCAATATTCACCTGGTATAATGTGCCAATACCATTACAGCTGGGGCAGGCACCTTTAGGTGAATTAAATGAAAATGTGTTAGGTTCTGGGTTTGGATAGGAAATTCCGGTAGTAGGACACATCAAGTTTCTACTAAAGTAACGCACCTTTTCGGTTTCCTGGTCTAAGATCATGAGGGTATCACTACCGTGGTACATCGCGGTTTTTATGCTCTCGTCCAGGCGCTTTTGTGCATCGGTTTTATCGTCGATTTTTAACCTATCGATTACAATTTCAATATCGTGGGTTTTGTAACGATCTAATTTCATACCTTTTACAAGGTCACGAACTTCTCCGTCTACACGAGCTTTCAAAAAACCCTGCTTGGCTATTTGCTCAAATAATTCACGATAATGCCCTTTTCTGGATTTAATAACTGGAGCGAGCACGCTCACTTTTTTTCCTTTAAAATCTTTTAAAATAAGATCTTTTATCTGGCTGTCGGTATAGCTAACCATTTTCTCACCGGTCTCATAACTATAAGCATCACCGGCACGAGCAAAAAGAAGACGTAGGAAATCGTAAATTTCGGTAATAGTCCCAACCGTACTTCTAGGATTTTTACTGGTGGTTTTTTGTTCTATAGCAATAACAGGGGAGAGGCCTTCAATTTTATCTACATCGGGACGCTCCAGACCACCCAAAAATTGCCGGGCATAAGCAGAGAATGTTTCAATATAACGCCGCTGGCCTTCAGCATAAATAGTATCAAAAGCCAGGGAAGACTTCCCGGATCCCGAAAGACCGGTAATCACTACCAGTTTCTCTCTGGGAATATTAACATCTATATTTTTAAGATTATGGACGCGAGCCCCTAATACCTCTATATTTTCTTCGGTTTTAGCCATATTTTTTATCAAGGGGGCAAAGGTACTTAAAGTGTTGCTAACTAAAAAGAAAGCAAGATTCGGCTAGTGTTAATTATGGTTTAAAGTTTAGGAAAGGCTGAAGTTAAGATTGGAAGTTTACTTTTTAAAGATTTAATCCTGTAAGAAAATGTAATTGAATTTATCGGCTTAGTAATAACTTTTGTCGTTAGTTTATCATACTGATTGTCAGTATAATATTACGGTAATTTTTTGCGATAATTAAGGTTATTCCCCTATATTTGAAATACCAGATCTTCATAATTTAAATTTTTCCACCCCCCGGAAACTTAAAACCTACTTATAGGTTTATTATTAGCCCCTTTATATTTTGCCTCTATTTATTTTTTACTAGCTAAGTAAGATTTAAAACAAATCGATTTTTAAATCGAAATGTTTTGTCTTTTCAACCTAATGTCTTGGGCCCTATCCCCAGGTTTTACTAACCGGCTAATAGCCAAAAAAATAGAATATGATTACGGATAAAAAGCAATTATTGCTTATTACGAATAAGCAAAGTATGGTAGACTGCGTACAGGAGGGGGTAAGTATGCACTTTGAGCTAACACAGGCTAATTCATTACACATCGGTTTTAATATTGCCCTCAACTTGTTACCCGATGTGATACTTTTAGATTACTCTTCTTTTAGATCTGGTAGAAACTTTAAAAATATAGCTAATTTTAAATCAAATCATTTTCTAACTAAAGCCTGGCTCATAGTTTATGCTGAAGATCGCTTTAGAGCCGAGGCCGAAAGTAGGTTTAGAAAAGTAGTAGATGAATTTGTGTATTCTCCTACTATGGAAGCCCTTTGTGGGAAAATAATTAAAATGGTTTATGCTAATCGTTCTCTTTCTAATTTCTGGAAAGATGCATTTATGGGAATGTTTAATCTTATTTCAAAACCTGTTTTGTTATTAGATCAAAATGAAATAATTGCAATGAATGATGCCTTTAAACAAAGTTTTAGAGTAAAAAATAGTAAGGGTTTAAAACTCACCGATTTTGTTAAATGCGAAAACGTACAAAAAGTAAAAGATAGTTTACGAAATTTTGCACGAGGTAAACATATTAAAGCCGCGACAAAAACCACCTTATTATTAAGAAATGATAAGTTAAGAAATGCGCGTATCAATTTTTCGAAGTTGAATAAGAATTTCGGACATCAATTTGTTATGTTCATAGATTTTGTTGAGAAAAATGAAGAAATTAATGATGGCATTGGTACTTCCTCTGAAGAGGTAGAAAATTGCTTCAGGCAGAATAGCCAGCTAACAGAATTTAAATTTACGAATAGGGAGAAAGAGATTATTGAACTACTTATAAAAGGCTATAAAACAAAAGACATCTCTGAAGCTTTATTTATTTCCCCAAAAACAATAGAAAAACATCGTTCAAATATTATAAAGCGAACAAACTCTGATACTATACTAGAAAGTATCATTTATGCAATAAGTCATGATCTCATAGATTATCAAAAAGTGCAGTAACTTCTATTTAAGGTTAAAAATAGAAGAAAACCCCCATAGCTTTATAGGAAAGAATTGACCTACATTTATACTAGAAATTTTATCGAAAAGTAGTCACCCCACTTCTCTACTTTTTTTGGCCCCCAATCTTACTTACCCTTGTTCCTGAATGCAATTGTTCTAGAAATAGAACTGTGTATATATATTATTAACCATTCTTAAATATTATTAACTAAAAAACTTTAGAGTTATGAAAATTTTTAAAAATTACTTTATGGGTATTGCGATAGTAGCGATGCTTTTTGCTTCCTGTAGTAAGGATGAAAATGCTGGTGAACCCAAAGTAGGGGATGAGATGGCTACTATTTCATTGGGAGCAGTTTTAAATGATTTTATCAGGAATCAGGATGTATCGAAACAAAGCATACCTGAATGTTCAGATGATGCCCCAATGTATGCAAGGGTAGTTCTTACTCATGAGCTTGGAGAAGAAGATGTAATAGTTCCTATCAATTTTGATGGCACTACCTATTTTACGGATTATGACGAGGAGTTAGCAATTCCTATTCCTGCTGAAGAAACTACCACTGCTGTTAGTCTAACCGATTTCTGGATTTATGCAGAAGAACCAGGTGAAGGTGTAATGCCAATATGGATGGCACCAAAAGAGGGCAGTGATTATGAAAATTTTGTGAACGATGCATTGCCGCTAAATTTTGACTTGCGTGCAGGTTCTAAAAAGTATGTAGATGTAGAGGTATTATGTTTTGATGATAGAGAGGTAAACCTTTACGGTTACCAATTCTTTGATCTGGTACCAGTACCACTTATTAAATTCTGTTTATTCGGAAACTTCTGTCCTTCAGAAGATGGTAGACACTATGTGGCCGGTTATACAGTAAATGTATGGTATGGGCTGATAATGCAGTTGGAGATCCACTTTACACGGAATCGGTAATGACGTTATGATGGATGATGAAACTACTGGAGATTATTATCTCAGATCCTTTATGTTTCTGCCTTACCTGATACAGCTGAAGCTGATACTTACTATTTTGAAATTACTATTAAATAATACTGATGAGTATGATTCAGATGATGCGGGAGAAATAATTCTTGCTGGTGCTATCACTGATGAAGAAATCAAATTATTCTACGGTGAAGAAACAGGATGCTAATGGATTACTACCACTTTAACTACGGATGTGGTGACGATAACCCTCCACCATTTACCGATCCTACTGTAAGAGCAAAGGTATAAGGCTTGTTTAAAAAACCTAGGTGATTCTAGATGCATTTGGATTTGCTTATCTTAACTTAATTGGTAACGAGTTAACTGCGAACTACCTCGGTGCCATTTAGGACTTACAACGCAACAATACCACAACATATTCATGAAAATGCTTCTTGTGATGATGCCGGAGGCGTATGTATGGTCGCTTGATTTAGTTGGAGGAGATTATCCAACTTCGGATGGTAGTGGAGAACTGTTACTACACAAGAACCTGGAGCTTAACTCAGCACAAGTAAGCGCATTAGGGGATGCGCTGACCGAACAATAATCTTACACGAAAATGTAGATGGCTTACCCGTAATCTCTTGTGGAGAATACGAAAGTTATTAAGAAGTAATTAGAAGGTGCCCTTAAATAGAGGGCGCCTCTTTTTTTAATTCTTTTAAAGCATATATAATGAAATCTACAATAAAATTTTTAAGTGCTTTCTTTGGCTCTCATTTTCTTTTTCTTTACATCCTGTACTCAAGATGAACCAGTAGGAAAGGAAGAATTTGGTGAAAATCAGGCGGTAATTGAACTAGGACCAATTTTAAATGATTTTTTAAATCATCAGGTTGAGGGGGATATTCCTGCATGTTCTGATGAAGTACCCACTTTTGCCCGAATAATGTTAACTCATGAATTGGGTAGTGTAGATGTAGTAGTTCCTATCCTGGCTGATGATTCAGGTTTGTTTACAGATTATGATGAAGAGCTGGCTATTCCGATTCCAGATGGGGAAACTACCACGGAAGTTAGTCTTACAGATTTTATGGTATATGCGGAGGAACCAGGTGCGGAAGTAATGCCAATTTGGGTAGCTCCTAAAGAAGGTAGTGATTACGAAAATTTCGTCAATGATCCATTACCTATTGTATTTGATCTTCGTGCAGGCTCAAAAAAATATGTGCCAGTTGAAGTACTTTGTTTTGATGACAGAGAGGTGAACTTATATGGATATCAATTCTTTGATCTTGTACCATTAAAGTTATACGAATTCTGTCTTTTCGCTAACTATTGTACCGATACAGGTAGACATTATACAGCAAACTACGATCTAGATATCGATTATTTAGTAGGGGAAGAAGTGATTAATCTTTATCAGGGAAAATCTCCTGTAACAGGAAATACTGAAGATGATGACTCAGGAGACTGGTATGCAGATCCATTGTGTCTAGCTATTCCTGCTCCACTTTATGGTGAAGCTGATACTGATATTTATTTGCGTGTCACCGTTACTTTAACTGCCTGGGAAGATAATTATGGAGATCCGGCTGGTGAGTTTTCTGAACAAATTGAGTTAAGCTGGAATGATGTTCAGGCATATTTTGGTCCTGATAACACTATAGACTTTGAACATGTTTTCTTTAATTGTGAGGAAATAGAGTGCGATCCGCAAACAGATGCTGACTGTGACGGCTTTGATGATCCCACCGACAATTGTCCTTCAGATTATAACCCAGATCAAACAGATACAGATTCGGATGGATTTGGGGATGTTTGTGATAATTGTCCAGATGATGCAAATGATCAAACTAATAGTGATGGTGATAGTCTGGGTGATGCTTGTGACAATTGTCCTTTAGAATCTAATGAAAATCAATTGGACTCAGATGAAGATGGAGTTGGTGATGTTTGTGATAACTGTCCAAACGTTTCGAACCCTTATCAGGAGGATAGTGATGGGAATGCAGTAGGTGACGCCTGTGATCAGGATACACCACCACTTGCAGGTTGCGAAACAGCATTTAGATTTGGAGACATTTCCTTTATTAATGATTTGAATTTTAATAGCAACCGATGGGGTTGGGCAGATTATTTTGATGGAGCAAATGGTACTTATGTACAGACTCTATATGCCGGCGCTGGCCAGGAAAACCTAAATAACGCTACAAATGTTGGTTCAGTAGAAGTTACTGTAACTGATGCTAACGTGAAGGTGGTCATAGATCTTGCTAGTGGAGTTAGTATAAATACTAGTCATATTTACTACAGTGAGTATTCTCCTACTAAATCAGCTCCTGGACAATATGGTAATACAGATGAAAACCCAGCTTCAGGAAAAGAATACATCTTTGATAGAACCGATAATGAAAGTGGAAGCTTTTTTATAATCGTTCACGCAGATGTATGTGGTGTAGATGAGGTAGATGATTAACAATAACCCATAGCTACTCCTAATTTTCAATAATTAGGGTAGCTATTATATAACCATTCTAAATATTTAATCAAAAAAACTTTAATTATGAAATTATTAAAAAAATATATGGCAGTTATTGCTGTATTCTCACTCGTATTTTCTTCTTGTACCAAGGAGGAAAACAATCTAACGGATGATCCAGCATCTGAAAATTTTGCAGAACTTAGTTTAGGCGCAAGCTTAAATAGTCTTGTGAACAGAGCAGCTGTAAAGCAAAGCCTTCCTGAGTGTTCTTCAGAAGCACCGGCTTATGCTCACGTTGAACTTACTCATAACATGGGTACTGAACTTAGAAGGAACTATAGAGATAAATGTTCCCATACTGGAAGAAGATGGAACTTATTATACCGATTATGATGAAGGTTTAAAAATACCAGTTGCAAATAGTGAAACTAATACAGCTATGGTATCCTTAACCTCATTCTTGGTTTACGATGGGGATCCGGAGGATGAAGCTTCAACCTTAATTTGGGCCACTCCAACCACCGCAAGTGATTATGGCAGCTTAGTTAGTCAGGGGCTTCCTTTTGATTTTACTATTCGAGCCGGTTCTAAAAAATATGTAGATATTGAAGTGCTATGCTTTGATGACCGTGATGTGAATTTGTACGGCTACCAATTCTTTGATCTTGTACCTGTAGAAATTCATGAATTCTGCGTATTTGCCAATTACTGTAACGATGCAGGAAGACATTTTACCGCTAATTATACGTTTGATATTACTTATATAGGTGATGATAACAATATACCGTTGTATACCGGCGAAATGCCAATGACAGGGAATACAGAAGATGACGATTCTGGCGACTGGTATGCCGATCCTTTATGTTTAGCTATTCCAGCTCCTATATATGGAGAGGGACCCGATACTGATTACATTAGGGTTACTGCTACCCTGGCCAATTGGGATGCTAATTATCCTGCACCAGGCGCTGTAGATCCTATTTCTGCAGATTTAAGCTGGAACGAAGTACAGAGTTTCTTTGTAGATGGTGATAACATGGATTACTGGCATATATTCTTTAATTGCGAAGATGATGATGGAAATGGAAATGGTGAATGTGATCCTCAAGACCCAGCTGATGACTGTGACGGTGATACTATTCCGAATGGTCAGGATAATTGTCCTGAAACGGCTAATGAAGGCCAGGGTGATTTAGACGAAGACGGAATTGGAGATGCTTGTGATACAGATATTGATGGAGACGGAATTCTTAATGTTAATGAAAACGAAGGTTGTATTAGAAATCCAGATCCAGAATGTGGTGAAACAGCTGTAGAACCTTGTCTGCCTGAAGCCGCTGACGGATGCCAATCTACAGATGCATTAAACATTAATCTTGATAGTGCCGGTCCTAGTATTACCAATGTGTCTTATGGAGATTGGACAGTGCAAATTGTGGATGGAGAATTATTTGTAGGTGTTACGCCTGTAATTCCATTCGAAATTTCAGACATAGAAGTTATAGTACTTCAAAGTGCTACTTGTGAAACTGTAACTGTTCCAGATGAAGGAGGTTCGGTTACAATACCTGGTATTACAGAAGATGATTTGCCACTTTCTATAAGTGTAAGGGCAAATATCTGCGATGTGTCAGGAGAATAATAATCTCAGCTAATTTTTACCGGGGGGTGACTAAGAAGCTGAGTAGTTTTTACTTCCCTCTTTCTTGAGAGATGTAAAAAGAGGCTGTGCGGATTTTCCGCACAGCTTTTCTTTTTAAAAAATTTAGGAACTCGAAAAGAAATCTATATGTTTAGCCAATAATTTTTGGATTTATTCAGATGAATTTCATCCTAAAAACTTCGGAACGGCAGTAAAATAGAAGCTTTCAATAATGAATTAAAAAGTATTTTTTCAGAATCAAATTAATTGAAAATTGTAATCAATCAATAGACTTAGAAATATTTGTAGGAATCTGACTATTAAATTATTAAACGCCTTCTGAGGGTATTTTTTTTGGAATGACCTTTGTAAAACAAAATGAAAATTTCTAATTATTTAATTTTAAAAAAGAGAACCCTACTTATGAAAAAAAGCAAATTCTTGTTACTACCTGTTCTAGCGATTTTGGCTTGTAGTAAAGATCCCATTGTAGAAAATGAAGAATCAGAAACGCAATTAAAGCCTGAAGAAATTACCGAGCAACTTACCGAAGTAGCATACCCCGACGAACAAGGCCCAGTCTCAGAGATTTATTACGGAGGTCAAATGATGCCTGTAGAGTCACATAACGGTAATTATGTTTATCAGGGAGATATTATGATCCCTGCAAATCAAACCAGTAAATCTCCGCAAAGTCTTATACTAGATAAGGATGAGACTCCTCAGAAAAGTACTGGGAGAACAAGTGGTATGTGGCCTGATAATACTGTTTATTATGCTATAGATAATAATCTATCAGATAAGAACCGTGTTTACGATGCCATAGATCATTGGGAGTCTAATACATCCCTTAAATTTGTTCAAAGATCTGGTCAGTCTAATTATATTTATTTCACCCCTGGCTCTGGCTGTTCTTCTTATGTTGGAATGATTGGAGGTCGTCAAAATGTAACATTGGCAAGTGGTTGTACCACAGGTAATACTATTCACGAGATTGGCCACGCGGTTGGACTTTGGCATGAGCAAAGTAGAGTAGATCGTGATAACTATATTAATGTTAATTTCGAAAATGTTCGAAGTGGTACTGAACATAACTTTCATACCTACGAAGCCAGTGGCTTTGATGGTGATGAATTTACCAGTAGCTTGGATTTTGGTTCAATAATGATGTATAGTGCCTATTCTTTCTCTAAGAATGGTGAGCCTACAATTACCAGAAATAATGGTAGTATTTACCAGGTTCAAAGATCTGAACTTTCTTCTGGAGATATTAGAGGTATTGACGCAATGTATCCGGGAGATGGAGGTGCTCCATCTTATACTAATGGTGAATATTATACTATTAGTGGGGTTACTGTACTTAGAGCGAACGATCTTTGGTATTTCTGGACTAAATACGGATTCAAAAGAGTTGAATTAAAAAATGGCCGTTGGTATTGGGTTTAATGACTCAACTTCTAATAAAAATAAGAACCCGGACAATTTTGTCCGGGTTTTTTTATGGGGAAATTGGGAAAACAATTTTCTACAGAGTGGGTATATTTTTCACATAATTTTAAGGCTAAAAAACCAATGAATATACCTAGTAATTTTTCTTTGAATTAATCTCAACTTTAACATACGCTCTAAGCTCTTCAAAAAATCTAGTGAACTCATCCTCAAACTCCTCATAAAACTCGCGCAGTTCTTCTACAGCCAAGTGCATTTTAGCACGGTACTTAATTCTTCTATTCATTTGGAAAAGAATTTTTTCAATTCCTTCAATTTTTCGGTAGTTATAAAGCCAGTTATCGGCGACCATATACGGCAGAAAATTTTGAACTGGTTTTGGAAGAATTTCAAAATTATCCTGAAGGAGTTTATAAAAATCTTCAGTATAAATCTTTAAAGGAATATCACTATAATCTTTCCAGTTTGCTGCAAGAAAATGATCATACAAGATGTCTACAATTACCCGGCTGTAATGACCGTAACGCTCAAATAAACGCTCCACACTTTTACTTACTATAGGATGTGTATCAGTAAAAGTATCAATAGCACGATGTAATACTATTCCTTTTATAATTTCTGGAGGATATTCTAAATATTGCTTCCCTTTAACCGAATCTGCTATAAAGTTTCCGATTTTCAACTCTTCGTTGTCGCCTGAAAGATATATATGTGCCAAGAAATTCATTCTTGAAAGTTACGTAAATCCGGTTGTTTCCTGTTTAATTTTTGTTAAGTTTTGGCGCTAGCTGCCTGCTCCTTGTATATTTGTTAAAATTTTAGTTTTAGAAAATAGATTTATTCATTATAAAATAAACTTATGAGTTTAATAAAATCAATTTCAGGTATACGCGGTACTATTGGAGGTAAAACAGGAGACAACCTTACGCCAATAGATACTGTGAAATTTGCAGCCGCTTATGGTACCTGGTTAAAAAATAATTCAGAAGATAAAAAGTTGACCGTGGTAGTTGGCCGGGACGCCAGGATTTCAGGAAAAATGGTGCAGGAATTAACTATGAATACCTTAACCGGTTTGGGGATTAATGTTATTGATATAGACCTATCTACTACGCCAACTGTAGAAATAGCTGTGCCGTTGGAAAAAGCCGATGGTGGAATTATTCTTACTGCCAGCCACAACCCAAAACAATGGAATGCACTAAAATTATTAAATAATAAAGGAGAATTTCTTGACGGAGCAGCAGGCGCAAAAATTTTAGAATATGCAGAGCAGGATAATTTTGATTTTTCTGAAGTTGATGATCTGGGAAAAATTACCAGAATAGATAATTACATTGATATTCATATAGAGGAAGTTTTAAAACTTAAGCTTGTAGAAGCTGATAAGATTAAAAAGGCAGGCTTTAAAGTAGTTGTAGACGGAGTGAATTCTACCGGTGGTATTGCTATTCCTAAGCTTCTTGAAAAAATGGGTGTTGAGGTTATAGAATTGTATTGTGAGCCAAATGGTCATTTTCCGCATAACCCTGAACCTCTAAAAGAACATCTTACCGACATTTGTGAATTGGTGAAAAAAGAGAAAGCTGATTTTGGGATAGTGGTAGATCCAGATGTGGATAGACTTGCTTTTATTGATGAAAACGGAGAAATGTTTGGGGAAGAATATACCCTTGTGGCTTGTGCAGATTATGTGCTTTCTAAAACTCCCGGCAATACAGTGAGCAACCTTTCGTCTTCCAGAGCCCTTAATGATGTTACGAAAAAGCACGGTGGGGAATATAAGGCCAGCGCAGTAGGTGAAGTAAACGTAGTACAACTTATGAAAGATGTTGAAGCTGTTATTGGAGGAGAAGGAAATGGCGGAATTATTTATCCTGATTCACATTATGGGCGTGACAGTCTCGTTGGTGTGGGATTATTTTTAACGCATTTAGCTGAAAAAAATATTAGCGTATCTGAATTACGAAAAGAGTATCCGGCTTATTATATGAGCAAAAATAAAATCCAGTTGACTCCTGAAATTGATGTAGACGAGATTTTAAAAGCGATGGAGGAAAAGTATAAAAACGAAGAAATCTCTACGGTAGACGGTGTGAAAATAGATTTCGCCGAAAACTGGGTGCATTTAAGAAAATCGAATACAGAGCCTATTATTAGGATTTATACCGAAGCAAAATCTCAGGATAAAGCAGATGATCTTGCCCAGGATATGATTAAAGAAATTAAAAAGATAGTGGGTTAACGCACTACGGCATTCTTGGGAATTTCTTTCCCAAGATGCTTCCAGCGTTTATGCGTCCACAGGTACAGTTCTGGTTTTTCCCGAATTTGTTTTTCCAAATGCTGTATATAATCTAAAGTAATTTGGTTGTTTTCAGTTTCAGCGGGATTATCAGTAATATTAATTAAAGAGGCCTTATAATGGCCTCTTTTTACTTTTTCTACGTGTAGGTAAAGCACAACCATATCAAATTCTTTAGCTATCCTTTCAGAACCCGTATAGAATGGTACCTTTTTGTCCATAAAATCGGTCCAGAATTTATAGTTGGGAGATTTGGGAGATTGGTCGGCTATCATGGCATAAGCGCCACGTAAACCGGCCTGTTCATTGCGAGCAATGCGCATATTTGCTTTAGAGTTTTGAATAAGTTCTGCGCCAAACCTTTTTCTAATATCATTGATCAATTTATCAAAACCGGGATTTTTAATTTTTTTGTAGATACCAAAAGCACCGTGTTTTAAGTCGTGGAGTTGTAATGCAAAAAGCCATTCAAAACTGGCATAATGCCCGCACATAAGCATAATACTTTTATCCAGTTTTTCTATTCGTCTTATTTCTTCAATATTGGTGTAAACAAAACGTTTCTTTAGTTCCTCTTCAGAAATTGAAATACTCTTTACCATTTCCAGGAACATATCACACATATGAGCATAAAACTTCTTCCGTATTTTAATAATTTCTTCGGAAGACTTTTCGGGAAAAACCAGCTTTAAATTATCTGTAACGGTTTTTTTTCTGTACCCAACAAGATGATAAACTATAAAATAAACCACATCTGAAACACGGTAGAAAAGCCAAAATGGTAGAATGGAAATAAGCCAAAGCAACGGATAAATCAACCAAAAAACTACAGCCTGCATAAAATAATTTTCAGCAAATATATGGTATATTTGGCACTAAACTAAAGCTGCTATGGGAGAATTAAACCTGGTTACCCTTATAATAATTGGTGTAAATGTATTGGTTTCATTCAAAGGATTTAAAGACGATTCTTTTTTTCAGAAATATAAATTTAATATCGCCGATATTAATCGTGGGGCTAAATATCAAATCCTTACTTCCGGGTTTTTGCACGTAAATACCACCCACCTTTTGGTGAATATGCTTACCCTTTACTTTTTTGCGAATTCAGTAATCTTTTTCCTGGGGACTTTAGGCTTCATTTTAGTTTACCTCGCCAGTTTGGTTTTAGGGAATCTGCTATCTTATTATTTTCATAAAAAAGATATGCATTATACGGCTGTAGGAGCAAGTGGTGCGGTAATGGGCGTGCTTTATTCTGCAATTTTATTAAGGCCTGATATGATGCTTGGCCTGTTTTTTATTATTCCGGTGCCGGCTTATATTTTTGGAATAGGTTATTTGTTTTACACTATTTACGGGATGAAGCGGCAGTTAGGAAATATTGGTCACGATGCACATTTTGGTGGTGCGGTAGGCGGCTACTTGTTAACCTTGTTGCTTGCTAGCTGGGTCTTTGAAGAACATTTGCTGATGGTAATTCTTTTAGCTCTTCCGATTCTAGTTTTATTTGTGCTACAAAAAATGGGTAAAATATAATTTGGTACTCTTCTTGTTTACTGGTACTGCATCAATATTATAACACAAAACCATGAAAAAGATAATCTTACTTTTCGCTTTAGTTGCGGGGCTTGGAATGCAAGCTCAAAATGATAATAGCAATCCCGGTATTCACGTTACCGGAGAAGGAATTGTAAAAGTAACCCCAGATAAGGTGACCATAAATTCCAGGATTGAACACGAAGGCCAAAGCGCTACTTCGGTGAAATCTCAAAACGATGAGGTGGTAGATAAAGTGATTAAATTCCTGAAATCTGAAGATGTAGCTGAAAAAAACATTAATACCGATTATATCAATTTGAATAAAAGATATAATTATAATGATAAAACCTATACTTATGTAGCTAGCCAGGCTATTTCTATTACACTTGAGGATATTAGTAAATACGAATCTATCATGAAAGGCTTACTGGAAAATGGCCTTAACGGAATTAGTGGAATTGAATTTGAATCTTCAGAAATAGAAAAACATAAAGCAGAAGCGAGAAAAAGGGCAGTGTTGAATGCTAAAGAAAAAGCTGAAGCTCTAGCTGAACCTTTAGGACAAACCGTGGGAAAAGCTTTTATGATAAGTGAGGGCAGTAGTAGCAATTATCAGCCTGTTTATCGTGCAATGGAGATGAAAGCTTCATCAGACCAGGCTTCAAACCAGGAGACGATTGCTCCCGGGGAAATGGAGGTTAATATTAAAGTGAACGTTGCTTTCCAATTACTTATGGAGTAAAAGAAATAAGTTTTAAATAAAAAAAGCGCCAGAAAGGCGCTTTTTTTATTTTATGGAAAAATCAGAATATCTAACCTTTATTAAGCAATTCTCCAATTTTGTTATCTAAAGCATCACCTCTAAGATCACGGGCTACAATGGTACCATCTTCATCTAATACAAAAGCGGCTGGGATAGCTTTAATTCCGTAGAGCTGTGCAACAGGATCCTGCCAGAATTGAAGGTTAGAAACCTGGTGCCATGGCAAACCATCTTCTTCAATGGCTTTTATCCAACGATCTTTTTGTCCGGGACGGTCTAAAGAAACGCCAATTATGCTTAAACCATCGTCTTTGTATTTATTGTATGTTTTAACGAGGTTTGGATTCTCAACGCGGCAAGGTTTACACCAGGCTGCCCAAAAATCGATCACCGTAACTTTTCCCATGGCATCTTTTAAAGCAAGTTCGTCACCATCTGGAGTAGGAGCAGTAAAGTTTGGAGCTTTGCTACCAACGGCTACTTTATTTTCTTTTTCAAGGTTTTTAGCGATCTGTTTTCCGATAGCAGTATTCTTTACTTCTTCAGAAAGCCCGTCATACATTTCCTTGATCTCGTTTACCGGGTAAGATTTCATTCTAAGCATATCGCTTATCACCATTATAGATACAAAAGAATCTGGGTTTTCCTGAACTACTTTCTTCTTAAAAACCTTATCGTTATCTATAATTTCTTTTTCAGTTTCCTGTAGGTTGGTAAGTTTAGTGCTGTCTTTTTGCTGATAAGCAGAACGCATAGCGGTACGGCCTTTCATCACCTTTTCATTTACCTTTGTCAAGTGGCCTAAATATTCCTGTAATAAACGGTTTTCCTTTCCTCCGCTTACTTCAGAAGCACGCAAACTATCTTTGTAAACTGTAAAGTTTATTTCTTCATTTTCAGAAATAAAAATCACATTTCCCTGGGTGCCTTCAAATTCAAGAAAGCTTAAATTAGGAGTTTCAGGATCTTCCATATCCAGTTCAAAATGCCCGTCTTTAATTTTAGTAGAGTCTACCCGGTTTGGACGGTTGGTATTTTCATCAATTTCAGAAATATATACCATTTTGCCGTCTTCCATTTTAGGAGCCTCGCCCGAGATAGAATAACCTTTATCTTCCTGGCAGGAAGTAAACGCTGCTGCAACAGCAAGCATAATTATTATTTTACGCATAAAATTTGTTTTGTTTAAGGCAAAAATAAGCATCTAGCCTTGCAATACCACCGTAATTTTATAAAAAATTGTTAATTTCAACTCTGTTAATTTGTAAGCATTGGGGAATATGTAATTTTAACTGATATTACCTTTTTATGACAGAACAGAAAGAAGATTTACCTTTTGAGATCCAGATTAGTTTTCATAAAGTTGTTGAACAATATAAGAAGCAACTGGAGCATGAAGAAAGTGAGGTTGCCCGCAATTATATAAAAAGCATTTTAGAGCATGTAAAATCTTTTCCTGCATTAACCGAAGGAATTAATGATTTTGATGAGCTCAAAAAATACAAAGAACCGGTAAGGGTTTTGCTAGACGATCTTTTTCCCAGTGTGCTTACCAATAATGAAATAAAAGCTGCGTCTGTACCTTTTCAAAACTTCTTATTTAATAGATCTAAGCGTCTAAAAAAAATAATGGAGGCCACTCCAGATGATTTTGAACTGGAAATAAGAAACCTGGATAATAAAACTATTTATGTACAGGAATGCATTAATATCCTTAAACGATTATTATGGTTATGATATTGATTATTCCAGGCCTTTATATTTTGATATTCCGGATGAACAGGGCATAATAAGGCGTTATCGTATTGCTTTAAACGGCGATTTTATTGATATTTTCCCTAAGGATAAAGCTAAAAAGATCACCGATGACGATGTAGATGAATTATTGCAGAATGTTGAGAATATAGATTTATGGAAAGAAAAATTTCCGCCCCAAAGCTGGGTTTTTAAAGGCTTTACCATAGTAAATCTTACCGATGTTACTATGGATGATGCTATATCTGAATTAAAAACGGCCTTGCTTTTTGAAAAATCTTCTGAACAGGACGAACTCTTAAAACTGGAAGAAATTTTTAGGTCGATTTACAAAATTCCCGATCTAAGAGTAGGCTTTACAGTTTATAATCCGCAGGATGAGATGTTTGAAAAAATGGAATATAAAGATGCCAATAGTTATATTCTTAATGATGAATTAGTGAGCGAGTGTAGGGAAGGGGTTTGTGAGGAAGGTTTCAATAATATTTTTAAAGATTATAGTTTTTTTAGTATTGCCAATGTTGAAGATTATGCCAAAAAAACTAAAAATAATATTCTTTCCAGGCGTTTAAAGGAGAGTGATGTAAAAAGCTGTATCCTGGCACCGGTGGTGAAAAACAATCGTTTGCTGGGGGTTTTAGAATTGGTAGCAAAGAAGAAAAATCAACTTAACAGTATTAATACGATTAAGTTAGATGAAATTTTACCATATATCGCCACTGCGGTAGATAGAAATAGAAGTGATTTTGAAAATAGGGTGAAAGCCGTTATCCAAAGTGAGTGTACCTCTATACACCCTAGCGTTCTCTGGGTTTTTGAGAAGGAAGCGAAGAAATATATTCGGGATTATGATGAAGACGGCCTTGCTTCTTTTAAAGATATTGTCTTTAAAGATATTTATCCGCTTTACGGACAAATAGATGTGGTAGCTTCTTCAGATGCCAGAAACGATGCGATTCAAAAAGATTTGCTGCACCAATTAGAAGAAATTCAATCTATAATTGATAAGGCCTATAAACTGGAAGAACTTCCTATTTATGAGCAGGTGAAATTTAGAATTTCCGATTTTATGGAAGACCTGGAAAGTAGCCTGAATGCTTCCAGTGAACAGAAGGTATTTAATTTACTTCAGAAGGAAGTGAATCCTATAATGAGCCATTTAAGGAAGCAGTCTTCAGAATTAAAAGACCTCGTAGAGGAATATCAAAATAAACTCAATCCGGAAACAGGAATAATTTACAATCATCGTAAAGACTACGATAAAACCGTACAACAAATAAACCGTACGATGTCCCGTTTTTTAGACAGGAAACAAATTGATGCACAAAAGATCTATCCGCATTATTTTGAACGCTATAAGACAGATGGGGTAGACCATAATATTTACATTGGCGCTTCTATGGTAAAGGATCGGCCTTTTAACAAGGTGTATCTTTATAATTTAAGGCTTTGGCAGTTGAGTACGATGTGCGAAATGGAAAATCGTTTTTACCAGCTGCAACAAACCACACCTATTAAGTTAGATGCCGCTTCTCTAATTTTGGTTTATAATTCCACCATGTCTATTCGTTACCGAATGGACGAAAAGAAATTTGATGTAGATGGTACTTATAATGCACGTTACGAGATTATTAAAAAGCGTATAGATAAATCGTTTATTAAAGGAACTGAGGAGCGTGTGACGCAAAAAGGTAAAATAGCCATAGTTTATAGCCAGCGAGCAGACGAAAAAGAGTATTTAAGATATATTAAATACCTGCAGACTAAAAATTACCTTGGTGACGAGGTAGAGCTTTTAGATCTTGAAGATGTGCAGGGAGTAGTTGGGCTCAAAGCTATTAGGGTAGAAGTGTTATATACGCCCAATAGCAATGAACCCGATAGAACTATTAATTATGAAAATTTAATGGAAGAATTACATTAGGTAAAATGCTCCTACAAATGCAATTACCGAGATAATGATACCTATCATAAATACCGTATAGGTAATCCTGAGTATTTTATATTTTCTATGCAAAACCTTACCAAGTAAATGGAGGTCTAGCATTAAGGATTCGTAGACGTAATCTTTATCTTTTATTATTTCTTTCATTCCCCATTTAAACTGCTCAAACGGCATTTTATGGCTATTCCCAAAGAATAAAAGGTTTACTTCCCGGTTCTTTACCTGCTCTTTTGTAAACTCTCCACTGGTAACCTGTGGTCGTGTAGATAATACCGAAAGAATAATTGAAGCTACACTAAATAAAATCAGGATAAGGGTTGGGATCAATAAGTGCTTATTGCTGGCAGCATCCAGTTTTGGGATCATATTTGCCAGCGCCAGTGAAATAATAATTGCGTTTACCGAAAGTAATATGTTGGCTTTAGTATCGGCAATATCACTTAATTTTATGTGGTTTCTAAGCGTTACCCTAAAAAGTGTTTGGATACTTCTTTCAGGATTATCGTTTTTGTAACGCGCTTTCATTCGCGCTTTAGCTTCTTCTTTCTTAAGTTTTTTCTGTTGTTTATTTTTATCTTCAATAAGTTCCAGCAGGTTTTCTTCCTTTGCTGGCCCCCATTCCTCGATAGCATAATCAGTGTAGAATTGATGTTTTTCAGTAAACATTCTTATGTTTTCCTGTATCCATTCCGCAGTAGTGAAATTCTTAATGTTATGAAGTTCCAATTCCTGCCTTAAAAGTTCACTGGTTTCTTCAAAATAATCTTTTGCAAAGTGAGAGGAATCTGCATCTTTTATAATTTTTTCAGAAATAGTCTCCGGTGTAGAATCAAACTTGGTGGCTTTAATGTTATTTTCTACGTCTTTAATTAACTCTGGAGTGGCATTATTCTGCTCCAGGAAGTCTTTTGCAATATTTACACTTTCTTCTTCGTGCCCTTTAAAAGTACGAGTGTAGCCAGTATCGTGTAACCAGGCGGCAAGCAATAGTGCTTCCTCTTGTTTAACATTAATTTCAGATTTGGCTATTAATTCTTTAGTACTTTTAACCACTCGCTGTGTATGCTTATAATTGTGGTATATATACGTGTTCGGTAGTTTTTCCTTAAAAAGATTTAAAACAAAATCATCTGCTTTCTCAATGAGATTATTCATATATTTTAGCTTGTTTTTGTTTAGCCAAAGTACAAAAAATGTTCAATACCCCTTATGAAAAAAACTAACATCTTTATATCACTAACTGCCCTGTTAGTGATTTTTTCGTGTGTATCTACAGACCCCAAATATCGCGAAGGTGAACCTACTTCTAATTTTGGATATCCTGAAAACAAAGAAATAGAGAAATCCTTCTACCTGTTAGGAGACGGTGGTTATTCTCCCATTGGAGGAAGTTCCGATGGTCTTATCGCTTTCAAAAGCTATTTAGATTCTGTAAAGCAATCAGACAATTACACTATTTTTCTAGGCGATAATATTTATCCCGATGGAATGCCTGAAAAAGACTCTCCAGATAGGGAAGCTGCCGAATATAGAATTGATGCCCAGTTAGACGCCATTGAGGCTTACGATGGTAATGTGCTCTTTATTCCCGGTAACCACGATTGGTACAACGAGCGTATTGAAGGTTTAAAAAGGGAAGAGGATTACTTAAAAGAAAAATTTGGTGACGATTTGATCTGGAGTCCAAAAACAGGCTGCGGATTGGAAATTATGGATATTGGTGAAGAAATTACTTTAATTGTAATAGATTCCCAATGGTATCTTGAAGATTGGAATAATAATCCTACAATAAATGATAACTGCGCCGAAATTAAAACGCGGGAGGCAATGTTTCTTGAAGTTGAAACCGAACTTAAGAAAAGCCAGAACAAAACGGTTATTGTAGCACTACACCATCCGTTGTTTACTAACGGAATTCACGGAGGGCAATATAATTTTGATAGTCATATTTATCCTTCCCAAAAGAAAATTCCAATACCAATTTTAGGATCTTTAGCCACATTAATAAGAACTACTGGTGGAGTTTCTATCCAGGATGCGCAGAACGAGCGATATAAATCTCTGGTTAAACGTCTTGAAACTTTAGGGCAAGATTCAGATCGTTTACTTTTTGTAAGTGGGCACGAACATTCTTTACAGTATATTCAGCACGGGAAAATAAATCAAATTGTTTCTGGATCTGCTTCAAAAGCAACTTACGCAACCTTAAGCAATGATGGCCTTTTTGCTTATCCGGAGCAGGGTTTTGTAGTTTATGATGTTTTTAAAGATGGTTCTTCCTGGGCTAGTTTTTATGGAAATGAAAACAATAAACCTAAACTATTATATCAGAAAGAAATTTTTAAAGCGCCTAAGGAATATGATGTTTCAGATTTCAAGGAGGAATTTGATGAAACAATTACAACCTCAGTTTATCCAAAAGACGAAACCGAAAAAGGAACGGTACACAGAACTGTTTGGGGACAACGCTATCGAGAACTTTATGGTACAGATATTAATGTAAAAATCGCAGATCTTGATACGCTTTATGGTGGGCTTACTCCAATGCGTGCAGGTGGAGGTCATCAAACTATTTCTATTCGATTAAAAGATAGTTTAGGTAGGGAATATAACATTAGGAGAATTAAAAAGAAAGCCGTTCAATTTTTGCAAACGGTAGCATTTAAGGATACACCTATAGAAACGCAACTGGAGAATACGGTAGCTGAAGATGTTATATCAGATTTTTATACTGCTGCCCATCCTTATGCCTTTCTAGCCATTCCAACTATGGCAGATGCTATTGGGGTTTATCATACTAATCCAGAAATCTATTATTTACCAAAACAACCTAGGTTAGGAAAATACAACGAAGAGCACGGGGATGCTATTTATATGATAGAGGAAAGACCTGAAGATCATTGGTTGGGAGCAGAAAGTTTTGGCTCTCCTAATCACGATATTCAAAGTACCGCGGGAATGTTTGACCGTTTGCGCCGGGACGAGAAGTATTCTTTAGATGAACCTGCTTATGTTAAAGCCAGGATATTTGATATGCTTATTGGCGATTGGGACAGGCACCAGGATCAATGGCGCTGGGCTGAAATTGAAGATGAAGAAGGTAATCGTACATTCGAACCAATTCCCAGAGATAGAGATCAGGTGTTTTCAAATTTTGATGGTGCATTTTTTGGAACTTTAAGAGCTCTAACTGGTTTTGCCTCACAATTTGCGGTTTACGATGATGATATTAACGATGTAGAGTGGTTTAATGTTTCAGCAACCGGTTTAGATCGTTCTCTACTTCAGAATGTAGGAAAAGAAACCTGGAAAGAACAAGCCGAATTCATCAAGGAGAATATGACCGATGAGGTTATTGAAAAAGCTTTCCAAAAACTTCCTCCGGAAACCTACGATGAAACAACCGAAGAATTAATTGAAAAAGTAAAGGCACGCAGAGATAATATTGTAGATATCGCGTTAAGATATTACGATCATTTTGCAGATCTTGCTATTATAACAGGAACTGATAAAGACGATTTTGTAGATGTTACCCGAATGAAAGGCGGGAAGACTAAAATTAAAATCAGCAGAAATAAAGACGGCGAAAGAGGCGAGGTGGTAAGTGAAAAAGTTTACCATAAAGATGAAACCGAAGAAATTTGGTTATACGCGCTGGATGATGATGATAAAATTTTAGTTGAAGGAGAGGGCGACGATTATATTTTCACAAGAATAATTGGTGGCCAGAATAATGATGTGTATACCATTAAAAATGGAAACAGGCTTAAGATATACGATCATAAATCAAAGCCTAATACCGTAAAAGAAGCCGGAGATGCTAAATTCAGATTTCGGGACAATTATGAGATAAATACTTACGATAAGGATAAGAAAATCTTTACCGGCGGTGCAATTGTGCCGGCCTTTGGGTTTAATCCAGACGACGGGTTTAAGCTTGGTCTGGAAATGGTAACCACAAAAAATGCCTTTAAGAGAAATCCGTTTACTACGCAACATACTTTTGGTGCGGGCTATTATTTTGCCACCAACGGTTTTGATTTATATTATGAAGGTGAATTTGCACTAATCCTTGGGGAGTATAACTTAAAAGTTGGTGCTAATTATGCCAGTCCTAATTTTGCGAGTAACTTTTTTGGCTATGGAAATGAAACTCCAAATTTTGACGAAACTCTTGACTTTGATTATAATCGGGTGAAAATTAGTCGTTTTGGAGTAAAAGCAGGTTTTGAAAACCAGACGCCATTTGGTAGTATGTTTAGGTATATGGCCAGTTTTGAAGGAAATCAAGTTGATCCTACAGATGGAAGATTTATTACTGAAGACTTTACTACCGATGACCCGGAATTCTTTGACAGAAAATATTTTGCCGGCTTAGATGCATTATATCGTTACGAAAGTTATGATAATAGGCTTAACCCAAGTAGAGGAATGAAATTTGAATTGAACCTTGGTGGGCAAATGAATACAGCTGAAACTTCACAGGTTTATGGATATTTTAAACCTTATTGGGGCTTCTATAATGCGCTTACCAGGAATAGAAAACTGGTTTTAAAAACTCGCGTACAGGCTCATTTAAATATGGGAGATGATTATGAATTTTACCAGGCTGCGCAATTAGGTGGAAACACCGGCTTAAGAGGTTATCGCTTGCAGCGTTTCACCGGTAAAAGTGCTTTTGCCACAGGTGCCGATCTAAGGTATGGTTTCGACCAGTTTACCACCAGATTCCTGCCATTACAAATTGGTGTTTTTACCGGTTACGATTTAGGTAGAGTCTGGAACGACTTTGAGGATAGTAGCAAATGGCACGATAGCTATGGTGTAGGATTTTGGGTAAATAGCGCGGAAGCGGTAAATGGAACCTTCAGTTTATTTAAAGGAAGCGAAGGCTATAGATTTTCCTTTGGTTTCGGATTTGAATTTTAATAGATAGTAAGAAATAAACATTCAAAAAAAGCTCCCGGGAATTTCATTTCCCGGGAGCTTTTTTATTTTCTGGAGTTCAATAGAGTTTTATTTCTTTCAACTTCACATCGTCTTATTCCTTGCTGTCTTGTCTTTCTACCTGATCTTTTTAAGTTTTAAGTATCTGGCTTCCCTGGAATAGATTATAATACCAAAAGAATCCCTGCAGAGCTTATAGTAAGCAAAATCCATAGGTCTTAATGATAGTTATTAGCAGATTCAGTAAAGAAAAAAGAAATGACTTTATCTTGATCAAAAAGTCGAATTAAAGTTAGTCTGAAGCTAGAACACCTAAAGTAAAATCAACTTAAAGCTGAAATGAAATTAGCTGGGATTATTCAGCTTAATCCGGCTTCTTCATATTAAGAGTGTTCGAGAAATCGATAGTTCGAATAGGGAATGGGATGTTGATACCATTCTTATCGAAAGTTTTCTTGATTTCTATAATAGCGATGTCCCTGGCGATTAGAAAATCCCGATTTTTGGTAACATCGGTCCAGAAGCGCACCACAAAATTAATAGAACTATCACCAAATTCGGTAAACATAAATTCTACCTGCTCGTTACCGCGGGAAGGGAAATGTTCAGAAATGGTTTCTATGGTCATTTCTTTAACCTTTTCAAGGTTTGAAGAGTAACCCACTCCGCAATTTAGCATAACCCGGGAGCGGCTGGTTCTGGAGAAATTTTTAAAAGGCTCTTCCACAATTTTAGAATTGGGAATTACCACATAATTATTGTCGGCTTGTTTCACCACAATATTCCGAAGATTAATTTCAGTAACTTCTCCTGCATAGGAGTTTGTTTCTATCCAATCTCCAATTTGAAGTTCAGGCAGAAAACTTAAGATAATTCCTGAAAAAGTATTGTTTAAAGTACCTTGTAGCGCTAGACCTATAGCTAAACCAACAACACCTGCACCCGCAAGCACCGAGGTAAGTATCTTGTTGAGGTCTAGAATACCAAGGGCAATAAAAAAACCGATAAGGATCACAATTGCCTTGCTCACCTTAACGGTTATCTGTCTAATGGAATCTTGTTTAACCCTATTCCCAAGGAGTTTATTAAGTAATTGACCAGTGTATTTCGCAAGAAATACAAATATTACAAAAACAAGAATTGCTAATAAGAAGTTTGGCAAATTCAATATCAATGAATCAAGCCAGCTTATTAATTTTGCGCTAATTCCCTCCAGGGACTCTCTAAGGTTAAATTTTTCTTCCAATATTTATATTTTAGCTGGATTTATGAGAATCTGTTGTTTTCATTTTCCAGGCATCTAGCATCCAACTGGTTTTTTCCAGTTCTCTAATGTAAGCGCCAATAAGGTCTATAGTACCTTCATCTCCAGCTTTATCTGCAGTTTCTACTACAGATCGCATTTGTTTTAATAATGTTCCATGATCTTTAAGCAGGGTTTCGATCATTTCATAATCGGTTAAATCTGCCTTAGATTCTTTAATATTTGAAGCCTCTAGATAATCGGTTAGATTACTAATAGGAGTGTATCTTAAAGTAAGAATACGTTCCGCAATTTCATCTACCTTTAATTTAGCTTCATCGTATAATTCTTCAAATTTTTCGTGTAGATCAAAGAAATTCTTACCGATTACATTCCAGTGAAAATTTCTAAGTTTTTGATAATACAAGTGGTAATCTGCAAGAAGAACATTCAATTCGTCTACGGTTTTACCTGTTTTTTCTTTATCGAGTCCTAAATAGCTCATAGTTTTATTTTATTGTTTTTTAAATTTCAATACGAAAATATGATAGTTTGGTGATTCAGCCAATAAATTCAGCTGATTTAATAGAAGTTTAACGAAGCTTAATTAATAGGACGATTGTCCTTTAAATCTAGCTTTTTGATCATTTCTTTTGAAACCTGGCCACTGGAAACACCGTAGCCATCAACTAATATTCCTTTGTAACCTTTAGAAGTGGTAATAGCATAAAGTATAGCATTATCATCAGGATTACTCATTCCTTCAAATCTAAGAACTTTATCAACATCAAAATCTTCAACCCCAAAGGTTTCATCTTCAGATTTAAGCTCTATTTCTTCGTCCAGAAGGTTGAAGTCGTGTTCATAACCTTCTTCTAGTTTTAGTTTGTTTATCGCCTGGGAAAGCGTTCCGTAATCTTTCATTTTAAATTGTTTGACTGATTAATAATGTTAAATTACGTTGACAAGCCCTGATATGCAAATATTAAAACCTGTTTAGGATAAGTTTAACTCCCAAACGAAGGCGCATTTTTAAAAGGCTCACAAGGGTTTTTAGGTGTTCATTAGTCAACCCAGAAAATTGACTTAATTATCCTCGTCATTTTTCTTCTTTCCCAGGTTGAAAAGCCCGAGAGGGAAAACGAGTAGAAAGAAAAAATACCAGCCCGTAACTAATCCTATAATTGTAATAATTGCAGCAATAATATAAAACCAGTAAGAGGTATGGAATTTCATAGTTTGATAAATTGAAAATTGGATACAAACTTAATAAATAGCCTTTTCTTTAAAAGTTTGGAGTTAATTATCAAGGAAACTTTAATTGGGCTTTTCAACTTTTAAAAAGCTTTTACTCCTAATAAAGCTTAGCTTAGGGGAAGAAATATTTGGTTTGTAAATTTTTTCTATAATTTTATTTTCAGTCTTCAACTGTGCGAAAAACATTTATGAATTTGGGGGTTTCTTAACTCACGAATTTATTGGATATTTGCAGATTAGCGATTTTTCAAAAAGAAATCAAGAGGGAAATAATTGATTTTTAAGAATTCAGTAATGGAAACAAGCGTAGTGCGGAACGCAATAAAAGCTAACAAAAGGAGATGATTATAAGCCTGTGATGAATTCCCTCAGCAGGATTAAATAATAAATAGATGAAAAACAAAATCACTTTAAAGGAACTGGCGAAATTGCTTAATGTATCGGTTTCTACAGTTTCCAAGGCGTTGCACGATAGTCCTGAAATTAGTCCTAAAACTGTGGAACGGGTTAAGGAACTCGCAAAGTTACATAAATACCGACCGAATCCGGTAGCGGTGAATTTAAAGAGTAGTAAAAGTGGGACTATTGGAGTAATTATACCAAATATCGCCAATACTTTTTTTGCCAATGTTTTATCGGGCATTGAGGCCCGGGCTCAAAAAGCCGGTTTGCAGGTTATCACTTATATTTCTAATGAAAGTTTAGCAAGAGAGCAACAAATTACCGAAATGCTAACTTCAGGTTTTGTAGATGGAGTGCTTATAGCTATTTCAGAAGAAACGCAGCGTAAAAAAGAATATGAACATCTTTTTAATTTGGTAGATTACGATATTCCGGTGGTGCTTTACGATAGGGTTAACCTGGATCTTCCGGTAGATAAAATTGGGATAGACGATGAACATAGTTTTGAAGATGCTACTCGTTTATTGCAAACCCGTGGCATAAAAAAAATAGGAATTGCAACCTCAATTCATCATTTGGGAGTAGGTAAGCTTAGAATTACAGGCTACAGGAATGCGTTGAAAGATGAAAAGGACTTTTATATCGCAAACTCTTCCAAGCCTGATACTTTAAGAGAAAAAACCAGGAAACTTCTGGTAGAGGATAAAGTGGAAGCCATCCTCTGCTCAGATTTTGAAAGTACAATGCTGGTTTACCGAATGGCCTATGAGAATAAAATCAAGATTCCGGAAGACCTAAAAGTAATTGGTTTTATAAATGGTGATGTGGCTCGTTATTTAACTCCTTCAATAAGTTATGTGGAGCAATTTCCGGGAGAAATTGGAGAAGAAGCTGTTGAACTATTAGTAGATCGCATAGAAAATAGAGTCGCAGGAAAACCTCCAATTAATAAGACCATACGTACTAAGTTGATTCATATGGAATCTACAGGATTTTAAATTTAAAAATACGAGACATTTTCAGGGAATAGCCAGAAAAACTATCTTTGAAAGACATTTTATATTTTGTAAATGAAAGATAATCCTTTAGAAAAAAACATACTAATTACCGGCGGAGCAGGGTTTATCGGCTCTCACGTGATCCGACTTTTTGTAAATAAATATCCGAATTATCAGATCTTCAATTTAGACGCATTAACCTATGCAGGCAACCTTGAAAATATTAAGGATATAGAGAACGCTCCAAATTATCATTTTTTAAAAGCTGATATCACCGATGCCGATAAAATAAAATCGCTTTTTCAGAAATATAAATTTGATAGTGTTATCCATCTCGCTGCAGAGTCTCATGTAGATCGTTCTATTTCCAATCCTAAAATATTTGTAGATACCAATGTTACCGGCACGCTTAACTTAATGGAAGCGGCCCTGGAAATATGGCAGGGCAATTTTGAAAACAAATTATTCTATCATATTAGTACAGACGAAGTATATGGAACCCTGGGAGAAACGGGATTGTTTACCGAAACCACTTCTTATGCTCCTAACTCACCTTATTCGGCTTCAAAAGCAGCTTCAGATCATTTTGTAAGAGCTTATGGCGAAACTTATAATTTACCCTATGTAATTTCAAATTGTTCGAATAACTACGGTCCAAATCAATTTCCTGAAAAATTGATTCCCCTTTTTATCAATAATATAATCGAAAACAAAGCTTTACCGGTTTATGGAGACGGAAAATATACCCGCGATTGGTTGTATGTTCTGGATCACGCCAAAGCGATAGACTTGATCTTTCATAAAGGAAACAATAAATCAACTTACAATGTAGGTGGGTTTAACGAGTGGCAAAATATTGATTTGATTAAGCTATTGTGTGAGATAATGGACAAGAAGTTGGATAGAAGGGAAGGTGATTCTGAAACACTTATCACTTTTATAAAAGACCGTCCCGGCCACGATAAACGCTATGCTATAGATGCAAGTAAAATTAATGAAGAACTTGGCTGGGAACCTTCGGTAACTTTTGAGCAAGGTTTGATTAAAACAGTAGATTGGTATCTACAGAATCCTGCTTGGATAGAAGCTGTAGTTTCAGGAAGTTATCAGGAATATTATAAAAAGCAATACACTTCTTAGAATTTCAATTTACCTTTTATTTTTTGGAAAACTCCAGGTTCATTGTGATTTTGTCTTAATTCCTCTTCGTATTTTTTAGTGGTACCATAGAGTGGTCTTCTAATTCTTTTTTCTAAGTCCTGTTTAAAAATGTTACTGAAAAATCCAATTAGATTTTCCATTTTTAAATGTTTCGGAATTTCATTATTTAGGAAGGCAGGTGCGTTCAAAATTTCTAAGTATAATTTTTCATCTTGGTCAACTTGCTTAACGAATTCAACTACTTCACTAAAATTATTAAAGCTATGGCAATTGATGAAGGCGTCAGGGTTGAAGTCTTTAATGACATGTGGGTCACCCCAGTAAATAGGTATGGTATTGGTGATAAAGGCGTGCATTATCTTTTCAGTAAGATAACCAGATGTGGAGCTGTTCTCAAAAGCAATGCTAAACTTACAGGAGCTTTGAAAAGCTAGCTTGGTGTACATCCAGTCCTCTGCAAAACGTTCTCCAATATCAAAATTCATATTGTTGAGATGCTTACCTGGAGAAGATACTTCTTTGTATTTGCTCAAAACCTGAAAAAAATTATCACGAGCAGGATGGGCTTGAGCATTAGCATAAATAAAATTGCAAAAAATATTTTTTTGGTGAAGATCTTCGGAAATAAATGTTTTAGGACTTACTAATTTTTTAAACTGATCCCGAAGAAACGCATAATTCGGAAACCTTAAATACCTGTCGTCAAACTGAAGATGGTTAAAGCCAATAGCATAATCACATAGGTTGAAGTCTGGGAATAGATTTTCTCCGGTATAGAAGATACGGGCGCAGTCAAATTTTAAAAATTCTTTGCCGTGACAACTGTAAATAAGAAAATCGGGGTTTTTAGGAGTAATTTCAAGTGGAAATTCTGGTTGAAGAAAATCCATTAAATAATTATTATGAGGGTTAAAACCTTTGTAAAAGTCTGTAAACCAAATTCTTATTGTTTTTTTCATTCTCCGAACCCCATTTTTATGGATCAAATCTAATCAAAATGCTTCTTTTTTCTGCTTTTTGGTTATAGTTATCAGGTATGTGTGATAATACATCATAAATTAATACATTCGTAAAATAGTTTGGCTATAGCGATAACCTCTGAATTAGTTCAATTTTAAATGTCTTTAAAAAAAAAAGCTGCTAAAAGTCTGGTTTGGACCTTCACCCAACAATTCGGAAATCAGCTCGTAGGTTTTATAATTTCATTGGTTCTAGCACGAATCCTGCTTCCTGAGGAATTTGGACTTATAGGAATGATAGCTGTAGTAGTGGCAATAGGGAACGCTTTACTAGATGGTGGACTTACCAAATCTCTTATTCGCGATAAGGAATGTGATCAGGAGGATTATTCTACTGTATTTTATTTTCATATCGTTTCCAGTTTAGTAGTATACGCTTTGGTTCTTTGTCTCGGCTCCTTTAATAGCAGATTTTTATGAAAGAAAATTCTGATTAATATAATCAGGGTGTACTCATTGAGCCTGGTTATCATTCCTCTTTTTCAGCTGTTCAGTTAGCTAGGCTGACTAAAATAATGGATTTTAAAACCCAGGCTTTAATAGCTATTCCTGCGGCCATAATTGGAGGAGTTGTAGGAATTTTCCTGGCATATAAAGATTATGGAGTCTGGAGTCTGGTGTGGAGCAGTATTATAACTTCTACAATAAATTCTATCCAGGTATGGATATACTCTGGCTGGTCTCCCGATTTTATTTTTAGCCGGGTGAAATTCAAAAAGCATTTTAATTACGGGTATAAACTTACTTTGTCTGATCTGCTAAACAGAGTATTTAATAATCTTATTTTTGATAGTTATCGGAAAATATTTTTCCGCTGCGCAGGTAGGTTTTTATACCCGGGCAGAGACTATGAAGCAATTACCTGTAAATAATATTTCCAATGCGCTAAATAAAGTTAGTTTTCCGTTGCTAGTTTCAATTAAAGATGATGAGCTGCGATTAAAAAGGGTTTATAAAAAGCTTATGCTGATGGTTGTGTTTGTAGTAACTCCATTTCTAATCTTTTTAGCGGTTCTGGCTGAGCCAACATTTCGTTTTTTGTTTACCGAAAAATGGTTGCCGGCAGTTCCCTATTTTCAAATACTTTGTATAACAGGAATCCTTTTATCCGCTTCATTCCTATAACTTAACAATTTTAAACATAAAGGGACGAAGCGACCTTTTTTTGAAACTTGAGGCTCTTAAGAAAAATATTAATTGTAATACATTATTGTGCTTGCAATACCTTTTGGGATCTTAGCTTTATTGTATGGGCAGGTAATTGTATCTCTTTTGGCATTTTTTATCAATGCGCGTTATACTAAAAAATTCATAGACTATTCCGGATGGCAGCAAATAACCGATATTTTTCCAATAATTATAACAGCTGGTTTTTCGGGTATAATTGTATTTATTCACTGATAAATATGGCCTGAGCAATGAACTCGATATAGTAAGAATAACTCTTGGCGGAATAACCGGAATTGTAGCATATTTCGGTTTTGCATTCTATTTTTCGTTTTGAAAGCCTCTCCGAACTTTATAAATTAATTTTAAAAAAATGATTCCGGTAACTAAAACATTTTTGCCTCCTAAGCATGAATACACGCAAGTGATCCAACAAATTTGGAAAAGCAACCAGATTGCAAATGGCGGGGAACTTTTATTTGGTCTGCAAAAAGAATTAAAAAATAAATTGGGATGCACAGATCTTATTCTTACTGCCAACGGAACAATTGCTATTCAAATAGCTCTTAAAAATATGGCCAAAAGTGGGGAGGTGATTACTACACCATTTAGTTACGTAGCTACTACTTCGAGTATTGTTTGGGAGAATTGCACTCCTGTGTTTGTTGATATTCATCCTGAATATCTCACGATTGATGAAAATAAAATTGAAGCTGCTATTACAAATAGAACCACAACAATACTGGCAACACACGTTTTCGGGAACCCATGTAATGTTGATGAAATTGAAAGAATCGCAAAGAAATATAACTTAGAGGTAATTTATAATGCTGCACATTGCTATGGTGTGAACTATAAAGGTCAGTCCCTTTTTAATTATGGAGATATAAGTACCTGTAGTTTTCATGCAACAAAGATTTTTCATACAGGGGAAGGAGGGGCTTTGTTTTGTAAAGATAAGAGATCTATATCATAAGCTTTTTTATAGCCATAATTTTGGTCATAAAGGCGAACTGGAATTTTATGGTTTGGGGATAAATGGTAAAATGAATGAATTACAAGCAGCAATGGGGTTGGCAGTTTTACCTTACGTTGATGATCTAATTCAAACCCGAAAAAAGCAGGTTGAACTTTATAACAAAATTTTGGACTTTGAAAATTTAAAAAAAATTATAATACGGGAGAATACAGATTGGAATTACAGTTACTATCCGGTTATTTTTAAAAGCGAAAACCATTTGTTACAGGTTCAGAGGGCCTTGAACGAAGAGAAAATTTTCCCAAGAAGATATTTTTATCCTTCTCTAAATACCTTAGACTATGTTAAATTTGAAGAAATGGAAATATCACAAGATATTTCCAAAAGTATTTTATGTTTGCCTCTTTATGCTGAGCTTAGAAATGATGAGATAGGTTTTATTTCTAAAATAATAAATAAAACTTTAAGCTTGCAAAAGTCTTAAGTATATGGATAAAATTTTACATGGTTCAGGTCATAGAAGCTATTATTGTAAATAGAAAATTATAATCACAAATGAAAGGAATAATTTTAGCCGGCGGAACTGGTTCACGATTGTATCCGCTTACCAAAAGCGTTTCAAAACAGTTATTGGCGGTTTATGATAAACCAATGATCTATTACCCGCTATCTGTATTAATGTTAGCGGGAATCAGGGAAATTCTAATTATTTCCACCCCGGAAGATCTTCCTAATTTTCAGAATTTATTAGGCGATGGAAGAGACTGGGGTTTAAACTTGTCTTATGCTGAACAAGCTAAACCCAATGGACTGGCTGAAGCGTTTATTATAGGTGAAGATTTTATAAATAACGATGATGTATGCCTGGTTCTCGGGGACAATATATTTTATGGTCAGGGTTTTAGCAATTTGTTAGAAAATGCGGTTAAAAACTGTAAGGAATTTGGTGAAGCTACCGTTTTTGGCTATTACGTAAAAGAGCCAAAAAGATATGGAGTTGTAGATTTTGATGAAACAGGAAATGCGCTTAGCATAGAAGAAAAACCGGAAAAGCCCAAGAGTAATTTTGCAGTTACCGGACTTTACTTTTATCCGAATTCAGTTATTGAAATCGCTAAAAAATGTAAACCCAGTGCTCGCGGAGAATTGGAGATCACCAGTATCAACCAGGAATATTTAAAGCTGAAGGAATTAAAAGTAGAGGTTATGGGCCGTGGTTACGCCTGGCTGGATACCGGAACCCATGATTCTATGTTAGAAGCTTCTAATTTTGTACAAACCATAGAAAAACGACAGGGCTTAAAAATTGCCTGCCCTGAAGAGATTGCTTTTCGTAAGAAATATATTAATAAAGATCAATTACAAAACCTGGCTACTGATCTTGAAAAAAGTGAATATGGAAAGTACTTAATGAAATTAATGCAATAATTTCACTGAAGCTCCTGAATCTTGTCTATCTCTTATTTGCTTCTGAAGTCTATGGACGATATAATCAAATTGGTGTAGGAACCTTTCGCTAATTTAATTAAGAGATTCTTATTTTCCTTATCCTGAGTATGGAGTTCTAATATATTCTGCAAGAAAACTCCTTCTGTAATAAGAACCTGAAAAATCTAATATTTTAAAACCCTATTAATTCGATAGACTAATAGGAAATATTATATTTGCGATGTAGTAATACATTATCTAAAGATGAAAAGCGAAATCCAAAATAAAATTCTACCAGACTATCTTGTGGCAATAAAAGCCGCCATTAGTTCTGGATCAGAAATAATGAGGATTTATGAGGATGGTAATTTTGAAATTGAATCAAAGGAAGATAATTCACCAATAACCCTTGCCGATAAATCTGCGAATATCGTAATTAATGAGTTTTTAAAACCTACCGGTATTCCAATTATAAGTGAAGAAAATGTTGAAGCTGAATTTTCAGAAAGAAAACAATGGGATTCTTGCTGGATCGTTGATCCGTTGGACGGTACTAAAGAATTTATAAAAAAAAGTGGTGAGTTTACAGTAAATATTGCACTTGTAGAAAATAATAAGCCAGTTTTTGGGGTGATTTATATTCCTGTGAGTAAGGAGCTTTATTTTGGTGATGTAAAGACAGGAAAATCTTTTAAAATTTTTGTTGATGATAAAATCGAAATAGAAGATTTATTAAAAAATGCTGAAGAAGTATTTCCAAAGCGGGCAGAGGGAATAATACACGTTGCCGGAAGCCGCTCGCATATTAACGAAGAGACCTTAGAGTTTATTGAAGGGATTAAGAAAAAATATTCTCAGGAAGTAAAAGTTATTCCTAAAGGAAGTTCCCTTAAGTTCTGCTTAATAGCCGATGGGACTATGAATATTTATCCCAGAATAGGTACTACAATGGAATGGGATACAGCGGCAGGCCATGCTATTTGTAAAGCAGTAGGGCTTAGGGTTATTGACATGCAAACCAATAAAGAGATGGTTTACAATAAGCAAAACCTAAGAAACAACTCATTTGTCGTTTCCAATCTTTTAGGTGCAACCTGAAAAACTACTTAGAAGGGAATGAGAAGAAGAAAGTTTGAACCAGGAATTGAAAATGAATAAATAGTTGATGGGCTACAGATTAAGGCTTTGTTATTTTGAAACCTAAACGTTGCGGTAAATAAAGAAAGTGAAAACCCTATAGAATAAATTAAATTTTTAAAAGGTTTTTGAAAAAACTTGAATTAAAGTAAAATGAGCAAGTATTATTTAAATTATTTAGACGAATTAGAATCAGAAGCGATCTATATTTTACGAGAAGTATGGGCGCAATTCGAGAATCCTGTGATTCTTATTTTCAGGAGGAAAAGATTCTATTCTAGTAACCCATTTAGCGAAGAAGGCTTTTTATCCCAGTAAAATTCCGTTTGCGCTGATGCATGTAGATACTGGCCATAATTTTCCGGAAACAATTCAATTTAGAAATGATTTAGTTGAGAAACTTGGTGTAAAATTAATTGTAGGTTCTGTCCAGGAAGTCAATAGATAAGGGACGTGTAGCTGAAGAAAGAGGAAAAAATGCTACCAGAAATTCTTTACAAATAACAACTTTGCTTGATGCTATTGAAGACAAACAAAATTGATTGTGCCATTGGCGGCGGAAGAAGAGATGAAGAAAAGGCCCGGGCCAAAGAACGCTTCTTTAGCCATCGTGACGATTTTGGGCAGTGGGATCCTAAAAATCAACGACCAGAGTTATGGAATTTGTTAAATGGGAAACATTTTGAAGGAGAACATTTTAGAGCTTTTCCAATTAGTAATTGGACAGAAATGGATGTGTGGAATTATATTAAACGTGAAAATTAAGTATTCCGTGTCTTATATTTTGCTCATGAAAGCGAAGTAGTTTTTAGAAGTAATTCATGGATCCCGATTTCAGAATATCTTAAACTCGAAGAAAGTGAGAAATTAGAAAAAAAGAAAATACGTTTCCGTACGCTTGGGTGATATTACCATCACTGGTGGAATAGAATCTCATGCAGATAATCTGGATAAAATAGTAGAGGAAGTTTCTGCGATGCGCAAAACAGAAAGAGGAGATCGCTCTGATGATAAAAGAAGTGAAACTGCCATGGAAGATCGTAAGAAGCAAGGCTACTTCTAAAGAACGTCATCCTGAACTTGTTTCAGAGCCTGCTCCGTATTTTCTTCGGAGATCTAACATGAAGAAACTGGAACAAGTTCGATATAGTTTTAAGACAAAGAAATATAAACATGGAAATAAATAACAATCAACTACTAAGATTTACCACTGCCGGAAGTGTAGATGACGGGAAAAGTACCTTAATTGGAAGGCTTTTATTTGACTCAAAATCTATTTTTGAAGATCAACTGGATGCGGTGAGCCAAACCAGCGCAAAGAAGGGACACGATGGGGTAGATTTGGCGCTTTTCACCGATGGATTAAAAGATGAACGAGAGCAGGGAATCACTATTGATGTAGCATACCGATATTTTACCACTCCAAAACGTAAATTTATAATTGCCGATACCCCGGGACATATTCAATATACCCGAAATATGGTAACCGGAGCTTCCACGGCTAATGCGGCTGTTATTTTAATTGATGCCAGGCATGGAGTAATAGAGCAGACTAAAAGACATTCTTTTATTGCTTCTTTGCTTGAATATTCCTCATCTAATTGTGTGTATCAATAAAATGGACCTGGTAGATTATTCCGAAGAAGTTTATAATAGTATTATTACGCAATTTGAAGAGTTTTCTTCTAAACTTATAACGAAAGATGTGCGTTTTATTCCTATAAGCGCACTTTTGGGAGATAACGTAGTGAATTATTCCAAAAATATGGACTGGTATCACGAAGGTACATTATTGAGCGTGCTGGAAAATCTACATATTAGTAGTGATATTAATAAAATAGATGCTCGTTTTCCAGTACAAACTGTTTTACGGCCTCAAAATGAAGAATTTAGAGATTATAGAGGTTATGCTGGGAAAATTGTCAGTGGGATTTACCGGGTTGGTGATGAAGTTGCTGTTTTACCATCTGGTTTTCAGTCTAAGATCAAGTCGATTAATGCGGGAGAAAAGGAAGTTGGAGGAAGCTTATGCTCCAATGAGTGTTTCTATGACTCTTGAAGATGATATTGATGTAAGTAGGGGTAATATGATTGTGCGGAAAAACAATCAGCCTGAAATGGAACAGGAATTTGACGTGATGTTATGCTGGTTGGCAAATGAAGCCGCTAAATCCAGAGCTAAATATACAATTGTACATACTTCTCATGAGGAGCGCGCTATAATTAAGGATGTGGTCTATAAAATGGATATCAATACTTTTGAAAGAGATAGCGAAGATTCAAGTTTAAGTATGAATGATATCGCCAGGGTAAAAATAAGAACTACCCGCAGATTGATGTTAGATGCTTATAGGGATAATCGTAATACCGGCAGTGTTATACTTATTGATGAAAGTACTAATGAAACCGTAGCCGCAGGAATGGTGGTGTAAGGGTTCTTGTGAATTTGGTATTTGGTTCTTTTCATTGCTTGTTAAGTGGTTTACAGGATGGGTATCTGTTCTGTTAAAACCCTCGTTCTGAATCTGGTAAATAAATCGCAGCGCATCGTTTTTCTTTCTTTGCGGTTACATCCTTAGAAGGAACTTAATTCACCTCGCCAATGAATTATAGATTAATATTTATAATAAAATGGTTGTATATAGTATTTGAGATTTATTTTTTAAATCTCGTCATTCTGTCCCGAAGCATCGGGATATTTCAGAATTTAATTGTTTGAAATCCAAACTCTTTAGGATTTGTAACCCTGCTCGCACTGAAATCTAAAACATTCGAGATAGTTTAATTAAAACAGAATTTTTTATACCTAATTTCCGAAGCCGTCTTTCGAATAATTTTTAACGTTTTTTGAAGCTTTAAGGTTTCTTTAGCAATAGGCTCATAAAGAAATTCTATCTTTGCCGCCGATAAAAAGTTGAATTAAAATTCTCAAATGACTGAATTTCAGGAGAAATTAGAAAATAAAAAAATACTTGTTACCGGTGGTGCCGGCTTTATTGGTTCCAATTTATGTGAAACCTTAATAGGCTTAAATGCAAAAGTGGTCTGTCTGGATAATTTTGCTACCGGTCATAAACATAATCTAGAGGTAATTAAAAACCACGAGAATTTTAAGTTGATTGAGGGTGATATTCGTAACCTTGAGACTTGTCATAAGGCTTGTGAAAATGTAGATTATGTATTACACGAAGCAGCTTTAGGTTCTGTGCCGCGGTCTTTGGCCGATCCTATTACCAGTAACGAAGTTAATATTTCTGGATTTTTAAATATGCTGGTGGCTGCTAGAGATGCCGGTGTTAAAAGATTTGTATATGCGGCAAGTTCTTCTACTTATGGAGATTCAGAGAAACTTCCAAAAGTAGAAGATGAAATAGGAAAGCCACTTTCTCCCTATGCAATTACTAAATACGTAAATGAATTATATGCTGATATTTTTCAGGATGCCTATCAATTAGATACCATTGGATTAAGATATTTCAACGTTTTTGGAAGAAAACAAGATCCAAATGGAGCTTATGCTGCTGTAATTCCAAAATTTGTGATGCAGTTTATGAAGCACGAAAGTCCGGTAATTAATGGTGATGGAACTTACTCACGTGATTTTACTTATATAGATAATGTAGTTCAAATGAATTTACGGGCAATAACTTCTGAAAATGAAAAAGCCGTAAATGAAGTTTATAACACGGCCGTTGGGGATAGAACCAATTTGGTAGAGCTTACTCAATTACTGAAAAAACATCTTTCTGAATTTGATCCTGAAATTGCCAATATTGAAGTAAAACACGGTCCCAATAGGGCCGGGGATATTCCTCATTCTTTAGCTTCTGTAGAAAAAGCTAAAAACTTATTGGGTATGAGCCAAGTCACCGAATTGATGATGGTTTAAAAGAAGCAGTAGCTTGGTATTGGAAAATTTTAATTTATACTTAATAGTTAAATGGAAAATCATATAAAATTTTAGACCTGGGATACTCAGATTATTTTAAGTTTAAACGTAGTTGAAATTAGTAAGCTGGAGGATATTTCGTATTCACCTTCTAGAATAGTTTCACAGCTATTGGACCATAATGTTGATCTGGCATACTGTCAAGAGCAGTAAGGTTATTGAAAATATTGAAAATAAGCATTATCAGTTTCAATATTTATTATAAACAGATTCCATTATTTCAAGAGATTGAAAGAGAACCCACCATTTCATCAAAAAATTTCTATTTATAATAAAGATGGTGATGTAGATGAAGCATTTAATTAGAGTTGGCACAATTAGCCGGCAGGGTATGGAAGATTTGGTAAAGACCCTAATATTTCACCTGAACAATGCGATGGAATATTTAAAAATCTGGATTATCAATTCGGTAATAAGATAATCTTGCGTCTGATATTCTTAGTTTATAAAGAGGAGTGGAGAAATTGTTGGATTCTGCTACTATAAAACTAGAAGGAAGCAAAGGATATATACCTCTTTTTGCGAGTCTTGCGTGAATATGCAGGTAAAGGGAGTATGCTTTAGCTTTGATGAAAGCAATTGAAACATATTTGTGTAATCACAAGGTTGTAAATTTGTTAGTAGGAGGTACCCAGGAATTAAATGAAAAAGCAATAAAAGCATTTATAAACGTTATGGGATGTCATTGGGCGAACCTGAATTTGTTTATCATCTCTGGAAAAAGATAAAATATAATTGATGGAAATAAAAAATTAGCCGTTATAGGTCTAGGATATGTTGGTTTGCCTCTAGCGAGATTGTTTGCAACTAAATATCCTGTAGTTGGTTTTGATATCAATAAAGCCAGAGTTAAAGAACTAATGAGCGGACATGATTCTACTCTGGAGGTGGAAGACGATGTGCTTCAGTCTGCTTTAGTTGAAAAAGAAGCATTGAGTAGAGGAAAATGGCTTATATCTGTTCGGCAGATACTTGAAGATATTGCAGATTGTAATTATTATATAATTACCGTTCCAACCCCAGTAGATAAAAATAACCGACCAGATCTTACTCCTCTTTATAAAAGCAGTGAAACCGTAGCTAAAGTTCTTAAAAAAGGGGATATAGTTATTTATGAGTCTACTGTTTATCCTGGTGTAACTGAAGATGAATGTGTTCCCGTATTAGAGAAACATAGCGGACTTACCTTTAACGAAGATTTCTTTGTGGGATATTCTCCGGAAAGAATTAATCCGGGTGATAAGGAGCATACGGTAGATAAGATTTTAAAAGTTACCGCTGGTTCTACTCCAGAGATTGGAAAAAAGGTTAATGATCTTTATGCTGAAGTAATCACTGCCGGAACTCATCTGGCACCTACAATTAAAGTTGCTGAAGCTGCTAAAGTTATTGAGAATTCACAAAGAGATATCAATATTGCTTTTGTTAACGAACTGGCGAAGATCTTCAATATGATGGGGATAGATACCCAGGATGTTCTGGAAGCTGCCGGAACAAAATGGAATTTTCTTCCGTTTAAACCCGGACTTGTTGGTGGGCACTGTATTGGAGTAGATCCATATTACCTGGCTCAAAAAGCTCAGGAAATTGGTTATCATCCCGAAATCATCCTTGCCGGACGAAGAATGAATGATTCTATGGGGCAATATGTAGCTTCTGAAGTTGTTAAGCTAATGCTGCAAAATGATCAAAAAGTAAAAGGAGCAAATATTTTGGTTTTGGGAATTACTTTTAAGGAGAATTGCCCAGATGTTAGAAATACTAAAGTGGTAGATGTTATAAAGAACCTGAAGGAGTATGGAACCAATGTAACCATTTATGATCCGCTTGCGAATCCAGAAGAAGTTAAACACGAATACGGACTTACAACTGTAAAAGAAATACCTGGCGAAAAATATGAAGCTGTGGTCTTAGCCGTTGCGCATAAAGAATTTTTAGAAATGAATCTGGATCAGTTAAAAAACGGAAATACCGTTGTGTATGACGTAAAAGGTGTTCTTGGAGATAGATGTGATAAAAAACTTTAGAACAAAGTTTAGTCATTGAATCTTGAAGGATTGACTAAAAGTAAATTAATGAAACCGTAAAGGATGATATTGAAGTTAATTTAATATGAAAATAAAAAATATTTGCTGTATAGGTGCAGGTTATGTAGGAGGGCCAACAATGGCGGTAATTGCTCAAAAATGTCCTGAAATTAATGTGACTGTCGTAGATATAAATGAAGAAAGAATTGCGGCGTGGAATGATGAAGATGTAGAAAACATCCCTATTTACGAACCTGGTTTATCACAAGTTGTTAAAGAAGCTCGGGATAGAAATTTATTTTTCTCTACCGATGTTGATTCAGCTATAGATAAAGCAGATATGATCTTTATTTCGGTAAATACGCCCACTAAAACTTATGGTATTGGGAAAGGCATGGCGGCTGATCTAAAATATATTGAACTTTGTGCCCGGCAAATAGCCAGGGTTTCAAAAGATGATAAAATTGTTGTTGAAAAATCTACTTTACCGGTGAGAACCGCTCAAGCTTTAAAAAATATTTTGGATAATACTGGAAATGGAGTTAATTTTCAAATTCTTTCCAACCCTGAATTTTTAGCGGAAGGAACTGCGGTTGATGATCTTATGAATCCAGATCGGGTGTTGATCGGAGGAGATATAGATACCCCTGAAGGGAAAGAAGCCGTTGAAGCTTTAGTAGATATTTATGCACATTGGGTTCCTAGAGAACATATACTTAACTACCAATGTATGGTCTTCTGAATTGTCTAAACTTACTGCAAATGCTTTTCTTGCCCAAAGAGTTTCTAGTATAAATGCGATGAGTGAATTATGTGAGAAAACCGGAGCTGATGTAAATGAAGTTTCAAAAGCGGTAGGAATGGATTCCAGAATTGGTCCTAAATTTTTGAAATCTTCAGTTGGTTTTGGGGGTTCATGTTTTCAAAAGGATATTTTGAATCTGGTTTATATTTCAAAGTCTTTTGGTTTAGATGAAGTAGCTGATTACTGGGAACAAGTGATATTAATGAATGATCATCAAAAAAGAAGATTTGCAGCTAAGATCGTACAAACCCTTTTTAATACTGTTTCTGGTAAAAAAATCGCTTTGTTAGGTTGGGCTTTTAAAAAGGATACAAATGATACGAGGGAATCTGCTGCTATTTATGTAGCAGACTACTTATTGAATGAACAGGCAGAAATTGTGGTTTATGATCCTAAAGTGAAAGCAGAACAAATTTATGCAGATCTTGATTATTTAAACACCCGTTCTTCTGAAGAAAATAGGTCTAGGGTGAAAGTGGTTAACGAACCCTACGAAGCCACAAATAATTCTCATGCGGTGGCCTTACTTAACCGAATGGGATGAGTTTAAAGACTTAGACTGGGAAAAAGTATACGAGGAAATGCTAAAACCTGCTTTTCTTTTTGATGGAAGAAGGTTATTGGACAGAAAAACAAAAGAAGATATCGGATTTGAGTTTTATGCTATAGGGAATTAAATTTTACAGAAAAACAAATGAACATGTTAGAGAATAAATCAATTTTAATTACGGGAGGTACCGGATCCCTTGGTAAAGCCTTAACAGGACATATTTTGAAAAAATATCCGGAAATCAAACGTCTCGTGATA
>CAVSGU010000010.1:0-51192 GCA_963727565.1 uncultured Flavobacteriaceae bacterium | reverse complement strand
GGCCACACAATAAAAGGTTCAATCTTAAACAAAAAATCCGCAAAACACAATATAACAAGTGTTTGCGGATTTATTTTGTGACCCCGGCAGGATTCAAACCTGCAACCCTCAGAGCCGAAATCTGATGCGCTATTCAGTTGCGCCACGGGGCCTTATTTAGTTAGCAGTTAGCAGTTAGCAGTTAGCAGTTAGCATAAAACTAAAAAATATTTATTTTGAAAATTACTTACTCAATTTCTTCTTAACAATTGTAGAAATGGTTTTACCATCGGCTCTACCGGCTAATTCAGCGCTTGCCATTCCCATCACTTTCCCCATATCCTGCATTCCGCTGGCTCCGGTTTTCGCGATAACTTCGTCTACTTTAGCTTCAATCTCAGCTTCGCTTAATTGTTCAGGTAAAAAAGACTCGATCACAGCGGCTTGCTTTTCTTCAGGCTCTGCCAGGTCTGGCCTGTTTTGCTCACGGTATATCACAGCGCTGTCTTTGCGCTGCTTTACCAATTTTTGCAGAAGCTTTAACTCCTCATCCTCGGTTAAACCATCTTTTGCAGAACTTTCGGTATTTGCCAATAAAATAGCTCCTTTTACCGATCGTAAAGCTTCTAGCTTTTCGCTGTCTTTAGCCTTCATAGCAGCCTTCATCTCTGCCATTACTTTATCCTGTAAACTCATAGTTTATTAGTGTTATTTCCGCGCAGGCGGAAATCTAATTTCAGCAGCGAAGATAAAATATTAAAATTAAATTCCCCACTTATTCTCCCTTCAAAATTAAGTATCTTGAGACTTCAAACATAGCTTTTATTATGAAAAACCTCTTTATTTGCATCCTTCTTTTCCTAAGCTTTTCAATTTCAGCACAAGAGCGATTTATAGAAGATTCTTTTAAGCTCAAAAAAACCGAAACCAAAACTTACGCTACCAAAAATGGCGAAGCTTTAAAGCTGGATATTTATCAGCCGAAAAAGGATACCATGCAGCAAAGACCTGTAATAATTTTTATGCACGGTGGCGGATTTGCAGGCGGTACCCGAACCAATCCCGCCGAAGTTAAATTTGCAGAAAACGCGGCCAAAAAAGGTTATGTAGCCGTACAGATATCTTACCGGCTAACCCGAAAAGGACAATCTTTTGGTTGCGATTATAAAGCCTCCGGAAAAATGGAAACCTTTAAACTGGCGGCCGAAGACTTTATGGATGCAGTTAGTTTTATGGTGAAAAATAAGGACGAATACGGCATAGATACTTCCAAAATAATTGTTGGAGGAAGCAGCGCCGGGGCCGAAGCGGTTCTAAACGCGGTCTATAACAACAGGCTAATGTTTCAAGATCCTGCTAAATACAAAAATATAGATTTTGCCGGAGTTTTCTCTCTTGCCGGCGCCATTGTAGATGCGCGATATATTACTGAAGAAAACGCCGTTCCCGGAATATTTTTCCACGGAACCGAAGATAATCTTGTGCCTTACGCAACCGCACCGCATCACTGGTGTGATCCAGACCAACCGGGATATATTATGCTAGACGGCTCCAGAACGATTACCCAAAAGCTGGCAAATTTGAATACCGCTTATATGCTCTATAGTTTTAAAGGCGGAAAACACGAACATTCAGGAATGCCTTTTAACTATTTACCGGAAGTTTTTGAGTTTTTCAACAAGGTATTTCTAAATGGAGAAAATCGGCAAATTGAAGTCTGGAAATAAGAAACCTCGTTTAAAATTATTCCTATGAAATCTGCTTACTATCTTATTATTATAATTCTGCTATGCAGCCTTAACCTTGCTGCGCAACGAAATATCCAAACCATAAATTCTGCCTGGGAGTTTTCTTCGGAAAAAAATGAAAAAACCGAAATTGTAAATATTCCGCATACCTGGAATGCCGAAGATGCTTTCCGCGATGGAAAAGAATATTTCCGCGGAAAAGGGACTTATAAAAAATCGCTTTTTGTTCCGCAGGAATGGCAACAAAAACGAGCTTTTTTAAAATTTGAAGGCAGCAATCAAATCACCACTGTGTATGTTAATGAGGAAAAAGTAGGCGAACATCGTGGCGGCTACACGGGTTTTGTTTTCGATATTTCTGAAGCATTAAATTATGGAGAAGCAAACCAGCTACGAATTGTAGTGGATAATGCTCATAATACAGATATTCCCCCGCTGGATGCCGATTTTAATTTCTACGGCGGAATTTATCGTGATCTACAACTCATTCTCACTAACCAGATCCACTTTGAACTCGAAAATGAAGCCACCGGGAATATGCTTATTAAAACTCCTGATGTTTCTGCTGAAAGTGCAAAGGTTACTTTTGAAACCAAAATCGTAAATCATTCAAAAGCTTCTAAAAACCTCCAGGTAAGTGTAGACATTTTTAATCCCGAAAAACAGAAAATCGAAACTTTAACCAAACAGGTTCAGCTTTCGCCGGCTGAAACTAAATCGATTAATTTCAGCAAAGAAATTACTGATCCTGAATTATGGTCGCCAGATTCTCCAAAATTATATGAAGCAATAGCGAAAATTTCCGAAGAGAATTCCGAAGAAATTTTAGATGAAATAGATTCAAAATTCGGACTGCGATGGTTTGAAGTGAGCACCGAAAAAGGCTTCGTTTTAAATGGAAAACCTATAAAACTCATTGGCGCCAACCGCCACCAGGATTTTGAAGGTTTAGGCAATGCATTACCGAATAATATCCATAGATCAGATTATAAAACCATTAAAGAAATGGGCGCTAATGTAATTCGTACCGCTCATTATCCACAAGATCCTGAGGTTTATAAAATATGCGACGAACTTGGATTATTGGTGTGGACAGAAGTTCCTGTTATCAACGATGTCACCGATACCGACGCTTACCACGAAGTTTCGCTTAAAATGCAGCGCGAGCAGATCCTTCAGTTTTATAATCATCCTTCCATAGTAATGTGGGGACTTATGAATGAGATCTTTATCAGACTGGTTTTTAATAACCAGATGACTGAAGAGGAAAAAGAAGCCAAAATAAAAACTACGGTAGAGCTGGCTGAAAAACTAGAAAAAGAAACCAAACGCCTGGATCCTGACCGTTTAAGTGTTATGGCTTTGCACGAAAACGAATTATACAACGAATCGGGCATTGCCGATATTCCTGATGTAATTGGCTGGAATCTTTATTTTGGCTGGTATTCTCCCGGACTGGAAAGTTTTGGAGAATTTTTAGATGAACAACACAAGCGATATCCAGACCGACCCTTATTTATTTCGGAATACGGTCCCGGTGCCGATTCCAGGATCCAGACCAATGAGCCAAAACCCTGGGATTACTCTGAAGCTTACCAGCTAAAATTGCACCGCAGTTATATAAACCAGGTGCAGGAACGCGATTATGTATTTGGAATGACCGCCTGGAATTTCGCCGATTTTGGTTCTTCATTTCGGCAGGATTCCCGGCCTTATATCAACCAGAAAGGTTTGGTGAATATGGACCGGAGCAAGAAGGATATTTATCATTATTACCAGGCCAGATTACTGGAAGAACCTTTTATCTATATCGCCGGAAAAAATTATGAAAAGCGATATCCCAAAGATGAAAATGATAGTCTATAGAAATTACTGTATTTTCTAATGCCGAAGAAGTGAAATCTGAAGGTAGATAATACTGAATACACTTCAGAAGTTGAAGATGGCATTGCCCTTTTTGAACTTTCGCTTCCGGAAGGAAAACATCAACTAGTCGCTACAAATGGGAAGGTTTCTCATTCTCGGGAGATAAATGTAAAATTCAGAAAAAACCTAGTTGCTGAAATTGATCAAAATGCGATACTAGTAAATGTAGGCACTCACGTGAATTTTACCGATGAAACTACCGGCGAAACCTGGATTAGCGATCAGGAATATAAAGAAGGAAGTTTTGGGTATGTTGGCGGTAATGTTTACCAGAAAAACAGCAGTAAATTCCAGGGAACTGCCTCAGATATTCAAGGCACAGAAAACGATCCGTTATTTCAAACCATGCGGGAAGGCATTGAGGCTTATAAATTCGATGTAGAAAAAGGGAAATACCGTGTGACCCTCCTTTTCGCTGAACCTGAATACAATGCTTCCGAAGAAAACATTTATAACCTGAGTGAAGCTGAGAAAAAGGATATCCCCGGCTTAAGAAGTTTTGATATAAAAATTAATGGAAAAACACTTTCCAGAGACCTCAACCTGGCCCGGGATTATGGCAGGCTTCAGGCTGTTGAAATTTCTTATGAAATAAAAACCGATGCGGGGATCGAGATTGAATTCGAAGAAAATTCGGGAAATGCATTGCTTTCAGGAGTTAAACTGGAAAAGTTATAGTAAGTATTATTAAAGCGCATTAAAACAAAAAATCCCGCCGAAGCGGGATTTAATAACCCAGAGATAGTAGGGTATCTCAAGGTTGTGCATCAATAAAAAACTACTCCTCTACCGTAAATTCATTGGTAAATTCGTGGTCTGAACTTCCGGCAACGAAAAACTCGAATTCGCCGGGTTCTACAACAAATTCCAGATCTGCATTATAAAATTTCAGGTCTTCAGCGGTAAGCTCAAAACTCACTTCTTTTGTTTCACCTTTCTTTAAATTAATCTTTTTAAAAGCTTTCAACTCCTTCATTGGCGGCGTAATACTTCTCACTTTATCGTGAATATATAACTGCACTACTTCTTCCCCATCAAAATCACCGGTATTGGTAACCGTAGTGGTAATGGTAATACTACCGTTTTCGCTTAATTTATCACTACTTGCTTTTGTCTCCCCATATTCAAAATCGGTGTACGAAAGTCCGTAGCCAAATGGCAATTGCGGAGTGTTTTCCACATCTAAATAATTAGACTTGAATTTCTGAAATTCAGAAGGTGATGCCGCTGGTCTACCGGTGGTTTTCATTCGGTAGTAAATTGGGATTTGCCCAACATTTCTTGGCCAGGTAGCAGTTAACTTTCCTGAAGGATTATAATCTCCAAAAAGCACATCGGCTATGGCATTTCCGGCTTCTACACCTGGATGCCAAACCTGAAGAATACTCACTGGCATTTCCATTTCTTCGGAAATCACCAACGGACGGCCACTCATCAATACTAAAACTACAGGCTTCCCGGTTTTCACGAGTTCCCTGATCAATTTCTTCTGACTATCAGGAATATTTAAATTGGTACGGCTGGCAGCTTCCCCGCTCATTTCGGTAGCTTCTCCAACCACAGCAACAATTACATCGGCATCTTTAGAAACCTGTAAAGCTTCTTCTATCATTGCTTCAGGAGTTTCTTCTGAAATCTCGATACGCGGTCCAAAAACATTTACATTTTTAGCAAATGTAGTATCGTTACTAATATTGGCTCCCTTTGCATAAGAGATTTCAGCATCTGGAGCTACATTTTTTATTCCTTCCATCACCGGAACGGAAAGCTGCGGATCCCCGGTTGGTGCCCAGGTTCCCAAGCATATTATTCTTATTATTTGCCAGCGGTCCAACCAATGCAATTTTTGCATTTTTGGCCAATGGAAGTGTGTTTTCATGCTTTTTCAAAAGCACAAAAGAACGTTTTGCTGCTTTCCTCGCTACTGCCCTATTTTCTTCGGAAAGAATATCTTTTTCTGGCCTGCTTTCATCTGAATATAAATATGGATCGTCTAAAAGTCCCAGTTTATGTTTTGCTTCCAGAATTCTACGAGCCGCTTTGGTGATCTGTTCTTCGGAAACTTTTCCTTCTTCTACAGATTTCTTCAGGGTGGTTAAAAATCCTTCTCCAACCATATCCATATCAAGTCCGGCGTTTATAGCCAAAGCCGAAACATCCTGCAGGTCTCCCATTCCGTGGGCGATCATTTCGTTTACCGAAGTATAATCTGAAACTACAAAACCTTCAAAACCCCAACGCTCACGGAGTAAATCGGTAATTAACCATTTATTTCCTGAAGCAGGAACGCCGTGAATATCGTTAAAGGAAGTCATTGCGCTGGCAACACCTGCATCTACCGCTGCTTTATATGGTGGCAAATATTCATTGAACATTTTTAATCTTACTCATATCTACCGAATTGTAATCCCGGCCGGCCTCAGAAGCTCCATAAAGCGCTAAATGCTTTACGGTAGCGATCATTGTATTAGGCGCTGTAAAATCATCTCCCTGGTAACCTTCCACCATTGCTTTTGCAACCTGGGAACCCAAATAAGGATCTTCCCCGGCACCTTCAGCAATACGACCCCAACGCGGATCGCGAGCTATGTCTACCATTGGCGAGAAATTCCAGTTAATCCCATCAGCCGTAGCTTCTTTAGCCGCAATTTGGGCGGTTTCTTTTATCAAATCCATATCCCAGCTGGAAGAAAGTCCCAACGGAATTGGAAAAGTGGTTTTATATCCGTGAATAACATCAGAGCCAATTAGCAACGGAATTCCAAGACGGGAATTTTCTACGGCTAATTTTTGCGCCTGTCTTACTTTTTCGGGGCTGGAAACACCAAAAACGCCTCCAACATTTCCTTCTTTAATTTTGGTTTCTACGCCTTCACTTACTACAGATCCTGTAGCCACACCGCCACCGGGAGTAAGCAGGTTAAGCTGGCCAATCTTTTCTTCCAGCGTCATTTTCTTTAGTAATTCCTCAACCTCCGGAACTCTTTCCTGGGCATTTAGAAATGAAATTCCCATAAAAATTATGAGGCTCATTGATAGATAAATTCTTCTCATTTTTCCTATTCTTTAAATTTTATAATTTAGTTTTCGGTTATTCTGTTTGTAATATTTCAGATCTTTCAGATATGCCATTTTCATTGAATGCTTCAATACTGAAGTAATACTTTGTATCACGGTCCAGGCTGCGCATAAAATGTTCATTTTCTATCATAAATTAACCAGGAATGGTATAATTTATCTGGAGCGATTCCCCAGCGAATATTGTAACCCTGAGCTCCTTTCACCGGGTTCCAATTCAGGGAAATATCTCTCCTGTCTTCCTCGCGGGAAATTTCGAATTCCTTAACCTTAGCAGGCTTTGTGCCAAAACCTTTACCAAAAACCCTTATTTCTGATAAAGCCAGGTTATTCCCCGGAACTTCAATATTATTATAGCGCACGTATTTTGCCTTTACAGGCTGATTAAGGGTGATATAGGCATTCGGTGTATCTTCAAAACTTTTACTTCTGTCTACAACAGTTTCCCAGTTTTCACCATCTTCTGAAACCTCTAATGTATACCGGTGTCGTAAACCTTCGGTACGGGTATAAATACCAGATTCCTGGTCGTGAAAATTCAGTTGAAACGCATAGATATTTCCGGGTGCCAGCATTTCGATCTCCACCCATTGCTTATCGTCATTAGCTTCAGCAACCCAAAAAGATTTCGGACTTTCATCGGTTAACAGCTTCGAGATAATTTCACCTTCACTATTCTTTTCCAGTGGCATTTCGGTAATATCAAAATCACCATCTGTGGCAGTGCTTTTTCTAACCTGCATTTGTGAAGAGGAGACTGTTGTTTTTCCTTTATAGGAAAGCAACATCCAGCCATTGTGCAGTCCTGCTTTTGTAGGATGATCTGGACCGTACAAAGGATAATCGCCATAGCTGGTAATGGTGTACATTAAACCTTCGTCATCAAAATAGGTTGGAAACATAGCCAGCCTGCGTTCCCAATGAGAATTAGAAGCCAGGGCCATGGTGGCAAAATGCCAGTATTGCCCGTTGGTTTGTTGCATGGTAATCCCGTGGCCGGCACCATTGGTAAATCCGCCCGGCTTTAAGCTCATAGGATTGTTTTTCATGTATTTAAAAGGACCAAGTGGCGTTTCGCCTACGTAAGCGGCATCGGCATAAACATTAAATTGTGTCCCTGGAGCTGCGTACTGTAAATAGTATTTTCCATTGTGTTTAGTCATTGAAGCACCTTCCATATATCCTTCCTTTAAGGTTGGATGGTAATTATTCTCCCCAAAGCGTTCCCAGCCGTGTTCTTCTTCTACCAGGTTAATAAGTTCCTTTTCGACCCCGGTTTCAAGAAAACGATCGTCTTTGTCCAGCATTTTAACCTTAAGTGGATGTACATTGGATGAGCCCCAATACAAATAGGTTTTCCCGTCATCATCAATAAATAATTCTGAATCCTGAATATTATTAGAAATTGAAGCCGTTGGAGTCCATTTACCACTCTTAGGATCGTCGGTATAAAGAATACTTCCGTAACCTGCGGGATCACCTGCAAAATAAACCAGCGAATCATTATAATTAAAAGCGGTTGGCGCATTAGAACCTTCAAAATACCATTGTTCTGGTTTAATAAATTCCCAATTGATCAAATCTTTGGAATGCCAGTACCCAAAAGAACGGGTAACAAACATATAATATTCGCCCTGAAATTCAATTACCGCAGGATCGGCACCCGAACGATAGGAAATATTCTTACTGGAATTATAAACCATATAGGTATAATCAATATCCAGAGGATTGATATAGGTTTCCGGGACTACTTCCTGTGCATTTAAAATTGCACCACAAAGTATGGCGGTAATTGTAAATAACTTTTTGAAATTTTTCATCATTTCTTTTTTATACTACTTCCTTATTCTTCCTTTTTATGAGAGAATAACCAGGGCAATAAATTAGGTTCTGCAAATGCTGAATCCCAGCTATTATGATTATCGTCTGGATATAAAGAAAGCTTGGCATTGCCACCGTAATGATTAATAGATCGCGCCATTGCTTCAGAATATTTTGGAAGTACTACATCATCCTTTTTTCCGTGGAAAAGCCAAATATTAAAGCCTTCCGGATATTCTTTAGCTATTTCCGGATTGGCGCCACCGCAAATAGCGAAGGCTGCCGCAAACATTTTAGGCTTTTTATAGATAATCTCATAGGTTCCCATTCCTCCCATTGAAAGTCCGCCCACGTAAATTCGATCTTTATTGACGTAGCTCTCTGAAGTCATTTTATCCATAAGCTCCATGACTAATTGCAAAGATTTCGTAGCAGGTTTTTCATTCATAAAATCGAATTGAAAAGGAACCGTATCACGATTTACCTCCACTTTTGCCCAATAGTCGTCTTTTGGTGCCTGCGGAAAAATAACTATTGCGGGAAATTCTTCCTGATGCTTTAAAAACAAATCACTGCCGTGGGTTAATTGTGACTGGTTATCACTACCTCTTTCTCCCGCACCGTGCAGAAACAAAACCACAGGATATTCTTTTTCTTCAGAAAAATCCTTCGGAAAAAGAATACGGTAATTTAGAGTATCAGAATTTTTAATAAAATGTTCTTTTTTAAAAGCTTCATTTTCCTGTGCTTCTACTGAAAATGGTACAATGAGAAAAATTACCAGGAAAACCGCTAAGACGTATAAAAATCTCTTTTTCATATTTATTTTTTTGATGCTATTATTTTAATTGAATATTTTCAAAAGTGAAATCTTGCGCTTTCTCTGTCTTAAACTCGTCAAGCCAGGGCGAGTAGGTTTTCACTTCAATTCTTTGTTTTTCGGGATTAACTTTTATAATTCTTAAAAAACCATTTCCACCATTTTCTGAGCCTTCCACCCCTTTTTGATAATTGGCAAGCATCTGGTAAACCTTATTCCCATTTTCACCTTCGCTTACTAAAGTTCCAACGCCCGATTTAAGAATATGCCCTGAAAATACCATTGAAATATTATCGTGCTTTTTAATTAGTTTTTCCCAAAGTTGACCGCCATTATTTGGAGCTTCTTCGCCGGTATCCTTCACCTATTCCGTAGTTCTCAGGAAGCCACCAATCTTCACCGTCGTGCAGTGTGCTATCCTCGTAAACATAAGCGTGGGTTGCTATGATGAAATTATGCTCAGGATATTTTTCTATCATCTCATCTGCCCACTGAATAGTTTTATTCCTGGGACCAAACTCCAACGACAATACCATCCAATTTTGATCACCAATCTTAAACTCACTTAAAAGATTATCTACTCTTCCTTCGGGAAATGAAGCTACAAGATTAGGAATCTCATTTGGTGAAAAGTAGGCATTGGCCATAGCGGTATTCCGGGTATCGGCAAATTTACCGCTGGCACTTCCCATATCGTGATTTCCTAAAACAAAAGAAAATGGCACTTTTCCCTCAATAATATTAAAGCCTTTCTTAGCAATATCCCATTCTTTACCGTTGTTATTCTGGGTAATATCACCAACGTGCAGGGCAAAGGAAAATCTATCTTTATTATTTGCCAACCAACGCATTTGGTGCAAATAGATTTCTGGATATTCTTCAACATAAGTCTGGGTATCCGGCAGTACTACAAATTCAAAAGACTTCTGTTGAGCCAATGAAGAACCTGTAATCAATACTGCGACAAGTATCAAAATAAAACTCCGAATACGGTTAAAATATGTTAGGTCGTAATTCATATAAATTAATCAGAAGTATTAAATCCTAATTTTTCGAGACCGTTTTGTACTTCGGGAGCTCCCATAAATAGATCCCAAATCAAGCCTGATCTGTAATTTTCTATCATTACCACTTGTGGTCCCTGGTCTATCGCTAAATATCTTTGGGCTGCCCAATCTTCACCTTCCAGGCTATAAGCGTCGTAAAAACCAGCCGGTCCCCAAAGCAATTCATTTTGATCTTCAAAGAAATAACGCATTGCATTTAAAGAAAGTTCTGGAGTATAAGGGAATAGAACTAATGGCTGCAGTTGGTGAAACCACTCCACGATCGGTATCTGGAGAATGAGCCGTGTAGCCTATACCATCGTTTTCATTTCGGGTATAACTTGCGGTTAGTCCCCAGGAATTTTCTGTATAAGTTTCAAAATCCTTCGGATTTTCCTGGGTATACTCATAGTTAATCCGGGTATGATTTACATTCAAATCCCAGTAATTAGCATATTTATCTTCAAGTCCCTTCGGATTCAATCCTAAATAAGAATAATGCGCCCAAAAAAGCGGCCCGGCTTTATCGCCGCGGGTGTTATGCTTTAGTATTAACGGAATTCCATAAGCTTCTTTATCGCTTACTATATTACCGCTACGAGCCCAACCATCGTGATAAGCTTTAGCATCAATTGCGTGATCTGGAGAAGAAGCAGCCATTACATAAGTGATCAAACACTCGTTATAGCCTTCTATCATAAAGTCCATTTCCCACTGATAATCTGGCGACCAGTGCCAGTAAAGTCCGTTTTTATTGTTGGTATACCATTCCCATTCAATGCCTTTCCAAAGCTCATCGTATTTTGCTGCAACGGCTTGTTCTTCTTCGTTTCCATTTTTTAAATATTCACGAACTACAATAAATCCCTGCGCCAAAAATGAAGTTTCCACAAGATCCCCTCCATTATCTTTTTCACTAAAGGCTTGTGTTTCGCCTGTTTCACCATTTAACCAATGTGGCCATACCCCGTGAAATCTTGGAGCATTATCTAAAAAATCAGCAATTTTATCTAAGCGGGCAACCGCTGAATCACGCTCAATCCATTTCCGTTCCATTCCGGAAACTATAGCCATAAGTCCGAACCCGGATCCTCCTGTGGTTACCACGTGCGCATCGTTTTTCGGGTACTCCCCATCTGGATGATAGCGTTCTCGTGCCATTCCGGAATTTGGCTCGGCGTAATCCCAGAAATATTTAAGGGTTTGCTTTTGAACCGTATCTAATAATGCTTCCCTGGAAAGAGACGAGGTTTCAGTTTTTTCTAATTCCTGCTCCTCTTTATTTGATTCGTTTTTACAGCTAAAAAGCACGAAACCGATAAGGAGAAAGCTTAGAATTGATTTATAGTTAGTCATTTTGTATAATTTTTAATTTTCGGAATTAATAATTAAACTCCAGTTTGTCTAAACCGGCTTGTATTTCTTCATCCTGCATAAAAAGATCCCATAGTAAACCTGTTCGGTAATTTTCTATCATTGCAATAATAGGCCCCTGGTCTATTGCCAGATAACCATCGGCATACCAATCTACTTCTTCAGAAAAAGCATCGTAAAATCCATATTCTCCCCAAATATCATCTCCTATTTCTTCATAAAAATAACGCAGGGCTTTCATAGATTCTTCCGGAGTATATGGGAAAGAAGAAAGGGCAGCTGTTGGTGCGATCATCCCTTTATCATTTGTCGGGCTGTGTGCAGAATAACCATCATAACTGTACTTGCGGTTAAACCCCAGGAATTTTCGCCATAACCTTCATAATTACTTGGATTATCTACCACATATTCATAATTAATAAGACTATGGGAGGTATTTTGATGCCAATAATTGGCATATTGATCACTTAGATTTCTGAGGATCTAAACCTATAAAAGAATAATGGGCAAAAAATAAGGGCCCCCGTAGTTCTGGCCCTAAAGGCAACTCGATTTCCATAGTAACTGCTGCCGAGTTTGATATACTTCCATTAGATGCCCAACCCTGGTGGTATACATCAGCTTCGACGGAATGAGTGGGAGATGATGCTGCAAGCACATATACCATGAGCGATTCGTTCCAACCTTTTACCTTCAAATTCTTCTCAAATTATAATTTGGGGACCAATGCCAATAAATTACGTTTTCTCCCTGGGTATACCAATCCCATTCTACAGCTTCCCAAATTTCGGTAATCCTGTTTCTTAAATTCTGTTTCTTCGGAAAAATAACTTCTATTAATTAACAAGCCCTGAATTAAGAAAAGCGTTTCTACAATATCCCCACCATCATCATTTGCTGAAAAAGGCTGTGTTGCACCGGTATCGTCCCGATACCAATGTGCAAAAGCTCCATGATAAGTTTCTATATTTTCCAGATAGGTAAGAATTTTATCCAACCGCTTTAAAGCCTCAGCTCTACTTATCCATCCCCGTTCTACAGCTGCGGGAAAAGAAGCTAGACCAAAACCGGATCCTCCGGTGGTTACTGTATTATTATCACTTGATCTTTCTTTTGCAAGGCCTGAATTGGTACCAGCAAATTCCCAGAAATACTTAAAAGTTTGTTCCTGAACCTCATCAAGTAGCTCTTCATCAGTAAGAGAAGGAGCTTCTTCATCGGGTTCTTCAGAGTCTTCTTCCGGGATTTCTTTAGGCGCATCATCAGAAAAATCATCAGTTTCGTTATCAGATGAGCTGCAGCTTATTGCAAAAATTGAAAAAACAAGTATGTATAGAAATTTAATATTCAAAAGAAGGTGATTTAAAAAATAAGAAAATAAGTTCCGCGACTCTAAAAGAGCCGCGGAACTTTTAAAGTTAAATTCTATTACCAGCCTGGATTCTGCTCCATATCAGGTGTTTGAATTCTTTGATTTTCAGGAATTGGAAATAAGTAATGTCTTTCCTGGAAATCTTTTCCGTGTGCAGCCATAGCTTCAGGAGCCTGCCCTGTACGGGTAAGATCAAACCAACGATCGTGCTCAAAGGCAAGTTCCAGCCTTCTTTCGTTCCATATTTTTTCAAGTAATTCCTGTTGGCCCAGGCCACTTACAGGATCAAGATCTACTCTATCCCTTACTTCATTAAGCGCGTCCGTAGCAGCCGCTATATTGCCTAATTGAGCTTCAGCCTCAGCCTTTATTAAAAGTATTTCGGCATATCTAAGTACACGAATATTCTTATCACCATCACCGTCACCGGCATTTGCACTTGAGTATGCTTTTTCATTATAACGTGGGTTTTCTACGGAAGAACTTACTTCACGACCATCCCATAATGTCTCGCCGGCAAAAATAATAGTGGCATCTTTTCTAATAGAATCTCCTTCAGCGTCAAAGGCTTCTACAAGACTTTCTGAGGGTGTGTTAAAACCCCATCCCCATCCACTGGTACCTCTGGCACCTTGAGTGGTAGAATATTGTTGGACACCGTGAACAATAGGTTCGCCACGACCCTGAATTTCAAAAATAGACTCTATTCCATTTTCAGAATATTCTCTCCATATATCTTCATAATTTGGTTCTAAACCATATTCACCAGAAGAAATTACCGCATTAGCTTGTTCTAAGGCTTCGCTCCATTCTTCTTGGTATAAATGAACTTTTGATAGCAATGCCTGGGCTGCCCCGCGGGTAGCTCTACCTAAATCTGAAGCCGGGTATTCACTTTTCGCAGGTAAAACACTTATAGCATCCATTAAGTCCTGCTCAATATATGCATATACTTCATCTTCGGTATTTCTCGCAGAAAGATCAACATCTGGATCTATAACGGGTTCTCCATCTACAAACTCAACTTCACCTTGAATAGTAACACCACCGAAGCCTCGTACTAGAAAGAAATAGGTATATGCTCTTAAGAATTTGGCTTCAGCAATAAGCCTACCTGTATCCGGACCACCTTCTTCTTCAGCAAAGGCTATGGCATAATTAGCACGGCCAATAGTTTTGTACCAATGTTCCCACATATTGGAAACTGATGGTGCAGTACTTGTAAATTCCAAATCGTCCAGCAAGTGTTTATCTGTCCCTGTATCAGTAGGAGCACTCCCTTTGTCAGCATTATCTGATATAATTTCTGTAATCCCCAGATAGGAAAAGGCATAATTAAAATCAGTAAACTGGCCGTAAATTCCAGTTACAAAATCTTCGGGAGTAAAGTTCTCATCCCTGTCCTCTGCTTCAATACTTTCTCTGGAATCTACTTCCAGGAAATCCTCACTACACCCTATCACCATGATAGATGCAAAAGTGAAAATCGCTATTTTATATATTCGTTTCATATAATATATTTTTTAAATTTTATAATTGAATATTTAATCCAACTAAATAGGTACTTGTAAATGGGTAAGCTGAAAGTTCAATTCCGGTAGTTCCATAATGGATTTCCGTTAGAATTTAATTCTGGAGTAAATCCTGAATAACCTAGTAAACATTGCCAGGATTTTGTGCAGAAACATAAACCCTGACATTTTACAAATTCACTCAGTTAGTTCAGGTAGGGTATATCCTAAGGTTATGTTATTAATCCTAAAGAAATCACCATCTTCGAAATAATAATCTGAAGCTCTTGCATCACGATCTGCTCCTGGATTAACTTCAGAAGTTCCCGGACCAGTCCATCTTTCATTAAACACCTCTACCGGCACATTCTCACCACCAATCCTGGTATTTAGCAATGCATTATAAACTTTATTACCTCCTACACCATAACCATCCAGACTAAAGTCCCAATTTCTATAGTTAAGTCCAAGATTAATACCATAATTATATTTTGGAATATACGAACCGTGATAAATTTTATCCCGGTCGTCAATTACTCCATCATTGTTCTGATCGGTATATCTTAAATGCCCTGGTCTTGCCGCCACCAATAGAAGCATTATTGTCTATTTCTTGCTGGGTTTGCCAAACGCCTTCGGTTTCAAACAACCACCAAGCACCTAGAGGTTGACCTTCAGCAAGTCTTTTAGTAATTTGACCGTTACCAAGACTTCCGCCTAATTGTCCTTCATAATTACGCTGAACGTCCTTAACTGTATTTTCATTAAAAGAAAAATTAGTTCCAATACTATAGCTAAAATCATCTGTAATTTCATCACTCCAATTTATAGCCAATTCAAAACCTTCGTTCACTACTTCTGCACCATGATCAAAAAAGTTCGTAGAGAAGGTAGAGTTTAACAAGGGTTGAACCTGAAGAATCGTGTTCTCCGTGGTTCGAATATAATAATCTAAACTACCTGTTAATCTATAATCGAATAATTCATAATCTAGTCCTGCACTATATTCGCTTACAATTTCCCAACTAAGGTTTTGAGCCGGAGAGCCTATATAAGCTCCAAACACAAGATCCTGATTAGGCCCAAAGACATAATTTTGACTTGAGCTTGTTGGACTGGTTAGAATTTGTGTAGTATTAAGCGGAACATTTGCATTTCCCAATTCGCCCCAGGAACCTCTCAATTTTAAAAAATTGATAGTTTCGCTATCAGCCAAAAATTCCTCTTCTGTTAATGTCCAACCAACACCTAATGCTGGGAAAGTTCCCCAATAGTTGGCATTATTCTGAAAGGTACTGGAACCATCACGGCGTAGAGTACCGGTAAAATAATATTTACTATTAAAGTTATACTGAACACGGCCAAAAAATGACATAAAATTAGTAGGAGTTAAATAGGTTTGATTTACCTGCTTATCATACTGATCACTTGCAAGATCCAAACTCCAATACTGTTCATTTTCAGGAACGTCCCATGTCTGATAATTATCCGGCATTCCAATTCCAATTTGTTCTTTAGATCCACCTAAAGTGACATCTAAATTATGATTCCCAAAATTGGTATTGTAATTTATAAAATTATCCCAGTTATATTTATAGTTCTCACCGGAATTAAAGGATAGTTGGTTATAAGCATACTGCAATTGTTCAGGGTTTTGAGCCTTTAAATTTTCAAATTGTTCTACTGTTCTAGTAGGATCACTATTTAACCAATCGCTTCTTGTATTGGATTAAAATTTCTACCTTGTTAAAACTCCTTTCCTTGCCCCAAATCGAGAAGTGAAAGTAATATCATCTGTAATACTAAGTTCCGCAGTAACACTACCTTGTAATCTTACATGAATTAAATATTTGATTTTGAAAAGCTACCGCAGAAACCGGGTTTCCATGGCTGGTTAGATTACCAATACTTTCATCGGGCCGGCAATATAAGTTGCTTCTCCTGTTGTTCTATTATAATATGAACCACCGTATCTTCCATTAGGATAAAAGACAGGAACTAAAGGAGATTGACGATAAGCGGTATTAAAAGCTCCAAAGGGTTTACGGTGTTTCATCCCGAATGGAAATATTCAAATTTTGAATTATTTTTAATCGATCGTCAAAAAGATCAAAAGTATTGTTACTGGTAATAGTAGATCTCTTAAATTTTTGATCTTCTAAAACGCCTTCTTCTTCATAGTAATCATAACTAAAAAAGTAATTGATATTATCTCCGCCTCCATTGATATCAAAAACGGTATTGTTTACGAATCCTGTTTGTACTATGTTCATCGTACCAATCTGTATCGTATTGCTGGGTTTGATTTAATTGATCCCCACCAATTGCCGCGTTTTCCTCATTAAAATAAGTGATGTATTGGCTGGCATCTGCCATTTCTACTTCGTTGACAATAGGTTTAACCCCATAAAAACTTCTAATATTCATTTTTGGTTTCCCAGACTTACCTTGTTTGGTAGTTACAATTACAACTCCGTTGGCAGCTCTCACACCATAAATAGCCGCTGAAGAGGCATCTTTAAGGAAATCCATAGATTCAATATTAGAAGGACTAATATTCTGAATATCATTTACCGGCACACCATCAACAACATATAAAGGATCACGACCACCAAGAGCAGTTCCCAGTCCACGAATTGCAACAGTAGGTGTAGAACCGGGGGCATCACTATTTATAATATTTACCCCGGCTACTTTACCCTGCAATGCCTGAGTGGCTGTGGATGCCGGTTGTTTAGTGATTTCCTCAGAAGAAACCTGGCTAATTGCTCCGGTTAAGTCCTGTTTACGTTGCCTACCATAACCAACCACCACCACTTCATCTAGTTGATCTGCATCTTCCTTTAATGTAATGGTATAATCGTTATTCTGACCTACTGTAAATTCCTGCGGAAGAAAACCGAGAAAAGTTACTCTTACAGCATCACCTTCTTCAACATTCTCAAGAGTAAAATTCCCGTCAAAGTCGGTTACATCGAAAATCTCTTTGTCAGTTACCTTTACTTCGGCTCCCGGTAAAGGCATTTCATTTTGGTCCGTTATTACACCTGAAATTGTTTTGGTTTCCTGAGCGAATCCAAAACCAGATAAAAGGACCATACAAATGGAAAATAATTTTAATTTCATACGGTTGAATTTTTACTGAATTTTAACAGAAAGATACAACTAAGGCTTGTTTTTACGCAAACGATGTAGTACACTACTGCTACATCAAAAATATTAAGGCTATAAACATTTGATTAACAATTGTTTAATTTGTTTTTGAAGTAAAATTTTAACAGTGATTTAAACCGATGATGTAGTAATGATGTATTGTTTTTTTGTTAAATTACGAGCTTTAAATTAACAACCTAGTAATTTTTAATGAGAAAATTTGTCAAATTCTCCTTCTTATTCAGATCCATTTTTTTTCGTAATCTATAGCGATGCACTTCCACTCCCCGAACAGAAATACCCATTAAAGGAGCAATCTCTTTTGAGGTAAGATTCATTTTTAAATAAGAACAAAGTTTTAAATCTTTGCTGGTGAGTTTGGGATAGTTTTTTAGAATATCTTTAAAGAAGTCTTCGTGTAATTCATTAAAATTGGTTTCGAAAACTTTCCATTCATCCTTATTTTTAATCGCCCTGTTGATCTTATTTAGGATATGTTTCATCTTAAATTCATTAGAGAAACTATTCTTATCCTTATTCAATTCACTTTGGATCTCCATGAGCATTTCATTCTTCTTTGCTGCAACCATTGTGGTATTGGCAAGCTCCTTACGTTTTAAATTAATTTGGCTCACAAGTCGCTCTTTTTCCAAATTATTAATACGCTCCTGATGTTCCTTTTCAAACTTTTCTTCAAGCAATAATTGATGCTTCTTTAGTTTTAACTGATTAAACCAATAAACCAGGGCTATAAGCGCAAGAAAGACTAAAATATAAACCAACTTCATTAAATTAGAAAGATACCAGGGTGGCTTTATACTAAAGCCGAAACTGCTTTTTTCAGCAATATTTGCCTGTGGCCCGATCGCTAAGAGTTCTAACTCGTAATTACCGTGATCCAGATTTTGCAGGTTTATCATCCCATTATTTACCTCGCCACTAAGTGTATCTTCACCTCTTAACCTATACCTTAATCCCATAGCCCCAGAAGTAGGGAAGGAAGTATAAATATTTAGATCTCTTGAGCTATTATAAGGTACCACCGGTTTTTTCTCTAAACTAAACCGCCCATCTAAATCAAAAAAGCCTCTCACCTCCGGTGTGCTTACATGAATATTTTCTAGATCATTAATGTATTTCTTCAGGTCAATACGAGCAAAACCATCATTTAAGGCCACGTAGTATAATGAGTCTCCATTTTTTAGAATTCTCTCGTAATTTTTCACCAGCCTGTTTCCTAAACTTCCCGGAGCAACTACTATGGTTTTATTGAAATCGGTGAATTTTAAAGAATTGTTTTCGGTATTACTAAACCAATAAGAATTAACATCTTTAAGAAGCATTTTATGCTTGCGGAAAGGCTTCAATTCTTCAAAGACCTCTAAAGAATCTTTGAAGGAATTATATTTAAACCAGTGATCTCCATTAAATATGGCCAACTGATTGTTGATCTCAAAAATATTGGTATTGATACTATTCCCTCCATCTGGAATTGCAATCTTCTTGACAAAACTGGTTTTATTAAAATTGTTTTCAAATCCCGATCTGTAAAGCCCCTCGTAAGGATGGGCGGCCCATAATGTATTCTCATTCTCAAAGACAACGTTCTTAACCGGAAAATTCAAACTATCTAATTCATAGATACTATCATTTGAATGACTGAATTTTCTAATCCCAGTGTAACTACTAATCAGATACTCTTTATTAGCATAAGGAAGCTCACTAATTTTAAAGCTACCTGTGGCTGTTTCTACCGGTTTCAAACTATTTCCATCTACATAATAAGTTCCGGTATTGTGATTTACAAATAAAGTATCATTTAAAATCTCCAGATTCCAGGTATGACCCTCGGCCCCATCTATAATTTCAAGCTTATCATCAATAAAATTGTAAACACCGGTATTACTTGCAAGGAACATTCTATTATCGTGAAATGCGAGATCGTAAACAGCACCCAATTCCCCGGTATCATCGGTATAAAATTTAACCGGCGAATCAATTTCAATACGATCAATCCCATTATCAAGACTCAACCAGATATTTCCATATTTTTCCACGAATCCCAAAACAGTATTATTCTGCAGTCCGTTATTTCTATTAAGAATTGTATAGGTCTTTTCCTGGCTATCGTAGTTTATCACGCCATTTTTTACGGTACCAAGTAATAATCTATCAGCACCAAATGCCATTATATGATTCAACTCAGAGCGCTTTAATTCTTCGAGTAAATTAGTGTCCTCATAAAGCGAGCAGAGATTCATCGTTATATTTATATAGCTTTTCACGCGTCCCAATTATCAGATCCTGTCCCTGAATGGCCATATCAATAATCATCTCCTCTTCTAAAAGTTCCTGGTTGGGTAACTTCTCCAATTCGTTATTAGCATCTAGAAAATAAAGCCCTTTTTTTCTTACTGCTAATAAAAGCCGGTCTTTATAAACGATCATTTTATTGCTCACCACATTTTGAACAGGTTCTATAGTATTATGATCATACTTATAAATAGCGCCAAAAGACCTGAAATAAATATCTCCCTGAAATTCAAGAATTTCCCAGAATTCTTCACTTTGCATGGCGTATTTACCAAGTTTTGGGATTAAAGAAGTATAAAACATTTTCCCGGTGTCATCCTTTTTCCAATACCCGAATTCTTTATAAGAACCGGTAAATATTTTGTCTTCATACACAAAAACCGACCGAATAATGCTACCATTAGGCAAAGGAAGAAGTTCCCAGGATTGACCATCATAACTTAGTAAGCCCTGATTATTGGCCACGTAAATTATACCTTCTTCATTTACATCAATATCCCAGTTTTGGCTTGCCGCATTATAGGTGGTAGAAGAATAATTATGTATAGGTGGCGTAAGTTGCTGGGAAAACAGGCTAGAATACTGAAATACAAAGATAAACAGAGCTATTATTTTAGGGATAAAGAGCTTCATAAATTCTATTTGAGCAGTTTTTGTATAGTTCTAATTTACGGTAAAAATACATACTTTTTGTACTTTGGTAGTTTCTCAATTCGATAAACATTTCTTTATGAAATCTAAAAACGCACTTCCCCTGATTCTTAGCTTTCTTTTTCTGGCTATTTCTCTTATTTCCTGTAAAAATAATTCCGAAGAAAAAGAATTAGATAAAGACCAAAAGAATAAGCGTCCCAACATAGTTTTCATAATGACCGATGATCACGCAGCACAGGCAATTAGTGCATATGGGCATCCGGTAAGTAAATTAGCACCCACTCCCAATATTGACCGCATTGCTAATAATGGAGTTAAATTCAATAATAATTTTTGTACAAATTCTATTTGCGGACCCAGCCGCGCTGTTATTCTTACCGGGAAACACAGCCATTTAAATGGGTTTAGAATGAATGGGGAAACCTTTGATGGTTCGCAACCTACGCTTCCAAAATATCTTAAGGAAGCAGGTTATCAAACAGCATTATTTGGGAAATGGCATTTACACGGTTCTCCAGAGGGTTTTGATGACTGGAACATACTTGTTGACCAGGGAAATTATTATAATCCTGATTTCATAAAGAATAAGGATACAACCAGAATTGAAGGCTACGCCACAGATATAATCACCGAAATGGGATTAGACTGGCTAAAAAATAATCGAGATAAAGAAAAACCCTTTATGCTAATGGTGCAGCACAAAGCACCTCACAGGAACTGGATGCCGGCCCTAAGACATATTAATAAATATGATTCTATTGAATTTCCATTACCCGAAAGTTATTTTTCAGATCACGAAGGGCAGGTAGCTGCGCAAGAACAGTTACAGACCATTTATAAAGATATGTATGAAGGGCACGATCTTAAAATGACCGTGGCCAAAGGCAGTGATTCTTTGAGGCACAATCCCTGGAAAACAGATTTTGAAAGAATGACGAAGGCACAACGAGACGCCTGGAATAAAGCATACCGACCTAAAAATGACGCTTTCCATGACGCGAATTTATCGGGCAAGGAGCTTGATAAATGGAAAGGCCAACGCTATTTAAGAGATTATCTTGCTACCGTAGCCGCCGTGGATGAAGGTGTGGGAAAAATTTTAGATTACCTGGAAGAATCAGGTTTAGCTGAAAACACTTTAATTGTTTACACTACAGACCAGGGCTTCTATTTAGGAGAAAAAGGATTTTTTGACAAGCGTTTTATGTATGAAGAATCTCTTAGCAATGCCTATGCTTATGCAATTCCCCGGTGTAATTGAACCCGGGAGCGAAATTGATGCGCTTACCCAGAATCTGGATTTTGCGCCAACTTTCCTGGATTTTGCAAATGCTGAAATCCCCGAAGAAATGCAGGGCAGGTCTCTACGCTCACTGATGAATAATTCAATTTCTGATGAAGATTTTAGAAATGCCATTTATTATCATTACTATGATTTTCCAGCCTTTCATATGGTAAAAAGGCACTACGGAATTAGAACCGATCGGTTTAAGTTAATGCACTTTTATGACGATATAGATGTATGGGAAATGTACGATCTTCAGAAAGATCCTCGAGAGATGAATAATATCTACAACCATCCAGATTATGCCGAGGTTAGAAAAGAACTACATTCCAGTCTGGATTCCCTTCAGCAAAAATATAATGTTACCGAAGAAGAATTTGCTACCACCCCGGAAACTAAGGTAAATCAAGCCTATAGGAACTTTGCGCGAATGGCAGGAGAGAACCCAGAAAATTATCCCGGTTATAAAAATGAATAGTTTTCCAAACTTAATTAAGTTGAATTAGTAATTATTCCTATTTATTGGATTTTTTCCTATTTTTGATTCAAATTTCAGAATTATGATGTTTGAACGAATTAAGGAAAAACTCGAAATTCTTGCTGATGCAGCAAAATACGATGTTTCCTGTTCCAGTAGCGGCAGTAAACGTAGTAACAAAAACAAAGGACTGGGAAATTCAGATGGAATGGGAATTTGCCATTCTTATACCCAGGACGGGCGCTGCGTTTCATTACTCAAAATCTTACTTACCAATCATTGTATTTTTGATTGCGCTTATTGCGTTACCCGCCGAAGTAACGATATTAAAAGAGCTGCTTTTAAAGTCCAGGAAGTAGTAGATCTAACGATTAATTTCTACCGAAGAAATTATATTGAAGGCCTGTTTTTGAGTTCCGGGATTTTTAAAGATGCCGATTTCACTATGGAGCGACTTATACGGGTAGCAAAAAAGCTGAGACTGGAAGAAAACTTTAATGGCTATATTCATTTAAAATCTATTCCCGGCGCAAGTGACGAACTTATGCGTGAAGCCGGCCTATATGCCGACAGGCTAAGTGTAAATATTGAAATTCCAACAATCTCCGGTCTAAAAAAACTCGCACCGGAGAAAAATCATTCTGATTTCATTAAACCAATGAATAAAGTGAAGAATGAAATTATACAGTATAATTCTGAAAAAAAATTAATTAAAAGCACACCAAAATATGCACCTGCCGGCCAAAGCACCCAGATGATAGTTGGAGCCTCTGGAGAAAGCGATAGGGAAATCATGCTTTCGGCAAATTATTATTATAAAAATTATAATATGAAACGGGTGTATTACTCGGGTTATGTACCTATAAGTAATGATCCAAGATTACCATCCCTGGGCTCACAAGTTCCTATGCTTAGAGAAAACCGGCTTTATCAAACCGATTGGCTAATGCGTTTCTATGGTTTTGACGTAAACGAATTATTGAATCAGCAATTTCCAAATTTAGATGTAGAGGTAGATCCCAAACTAAGCTGGGCTCTAAGAAATCAGCATCAGTTTCCGGTAGATGTAAATAATGCCGAAAAAGAAATGTTATTAAGAATTCCAGGAGTTGGTTTAAAGTCTGCTCATAAAATACTTCAGGCCAGAAGGTTTAGAAAACTCAATTTCGATCATCTAAAAGCAATAGGCGTTGCTTTAAACCGCGCTCGCTATTTTATTATCTGTGATTCCCGAGGTTGGGAAACGCGCGACCTGGGACCGGCGAAAATAAAATCTTTAATTCTTCGGAATTCCGTTGGAAAATTTAGGAAGGAGTACAGCAGTCAACTAAGTTTATTTTAGAATGAAATCATCTACCTGTCTTATCTACGATGGCACCTTTCACGGTCTACTCACCTGCGTTTATACCGCTTTTGAAGAAAAATTATTGGTTAATAATATTCTCCCGCCGGGCACTCCTCAAACTGATATGTTTGCCGAAAATATTGAGATTTTTACAGATGAAGTTAAAGCTAAACGTGTTTGGCGGGGATTTCAAAAATATGCTACACCACGGGGACAAAACGCGATATATTATGCCTACCTGAGTGAACTTCCTAAGATTGAACTTGATATTTTAAGGTATTTTCAGCATACCTTTAATTGCAAGACGAGTGTTGATGGCGATTTTGCCAATGTTCACGTTTTAAAAATTGCGCAAACGGCTAAGAAAGTGGGAAGGGAAAAACATAGAATGGAAGCTTTTGTTAGGTTTCAGCTTACTAAAGACAATATCTATTTTTCTAATATTGAACCCGATTTCAATGTACTTCCAATAATTGAAAAGCATTTTACGTCACGTTATAGTGATCAACAATGGATTATCTATGATCTAAAACGAAAGTTCGGGTTGTATTATGACCTAGAAAAAACGAGAGTAATTCATATTAATTTTTCCCAAAATTTATCCTTATCAGAAGAAAAAGAGCATTTATTTGATGCTTCAGAAATTGAATTTCAGCAATTATGGAAGAAATATTTTGAGGCCACCACCATCAAATCCCGCATAAACACAAGGCTTCACCACCAACATGTACCCAAACGATATTGGAAATATTTGAGTGAAAAGAATCCCTTGCATAATTAAAAAATAGTTTAAATTTGCTACTTCAACTAATTAAACATATTCTAAAATGAAAAAATTATTTTTACTTTTTGCTGTTGCAACAATGTCTCTTTCTATCTACTCTTGTAGAGAAACTACTGAAGAAAAAACTGAAGACGCTATGGAGTCTGCAGGTGAAGATATAGAAAACGCAGCTGAAGAAGCAGGAAACGAAATGGAAGAAGCTGGAAACGAAATGGAAGCTGAAGCCGAAGAAACTGAAGCTGAAATGGAACAAGAAATGGAAGAAGAAATGAACGAAGACGATAACATGTAATCGTTTCATTCTTGAAAAATTCCAAAAGCTGCTTTCTTCACAGGAAGCAGCTTTTTTCATTAAAAATAAAAATGTAAATATGAAAAAGTCAATTTTAATTTTAGGAGCTATTTTTACCCTAAGCCTATATTCCTGTCGTGAAACTACCCAGGAAAAGACAGAAGATGCCGTAGAAGCTATTGGGGAAGACATTGAAGACAATGTGAACAAGGCCGGAGACAAAGTTAAAGAAGGCGCTGAAAAAATAGAAAAAGGTGCTGAAGAAGTAGAAAAAGAAATCGATGAAGAGATTCACGAAGATGATATGTAATCAGTAAATCTTAAAGTGAATTAAAGAAACCAGGGCTGTTTTGTAAATATTTTACGCCTGTCTAAATGCTTTTATGCAGTTAGATCCTGAACCAATATGGTTGAGAAAGGCTAGTAAAGTTTATAAAACAGCCTTACTTTTTACGCTCTATCACGTAATTAACCATTAATTCCAAAGAATCACGATAAGCTGAGGCAGGATATTCTTCCAGGATCACTAAAGCTTCCTGCTGAAATTCTTCCATACGCTTTACGGCATAATCAAGGCCACCTTTATCTTTCACAAACTGGATCACCTCGTTTACACGCTTCTTATCTTTGTTGTGATTTTTAACCGAATTAATCACCCAATCTTTCTCTTTCTTAGTAGAATTATTTAAAGCATAAATTAGTGGCAAAGTCATTTTTTGCTCTTTAATATCAATGCCTGTAGGTTTTCCTATTTTTTCGTTTCCGTAATCAAAGAGATCATCTTTTATCTGAAAGGCCATCCCTATCAACTCCCCAAATTTTCTCATTTTCTCGACAGCATCAGAATCTGGTTTCACCGAAGCAGCGCCCAGACTACAGCAAGCTGCAATAAGGGTAGCAGTCTTTTGCCGAATAATATCGTAATAAACCTCCTCTGTAATATCCAGCCTTCTGGCTTTTTCAATTTGTAGCAGTTCCCCTTCACTCATTTCCCTTACGGCAACTGAGATGATCTTTAATAGATCAAAATCATTGTTGTCTATAGAAAGCAGCAAACCTTTAGAAAGTAAATAATCGCCCACCAGAACGGCAATTTTATTCTTCCACAAAGCATTTATACTGAAGAAGCCACGGCGGCGGTTAGAGTCATCTACCACATCATCGTGAACCAAAGTAGCGGTATGAATAAGTTCTATAACTGAAGCCCCGCGATAAGTACGCTCGTTCACATTGCCTTCTGAAACCATTTTGGCAACCAGGAAAACGAACATAGGCCGCATCTGTTTTCCTTTGCGGTTAACAATATAATGAGTGATCCTGTTAAGAAGGGCAACTTTAGAAGACATGGCTTCCAGGAACTTTCTTTCAAAAAGTTCCATTTCTTTCTCGACCGGAAGTTTTATTTGGGAAATTACTTTCATTAAGCCACCAAAGATAATTATTTATAGAGAATATTCAGTGGTGGTTTTTCTTTCAAAATCAAGATTATTAGGCAAGTTTGAGAGATTCTAAAAATTATTTTAAAATTTAAGGGTAGGCTGCGGCAAATTCAACGCTCCATCAGGGTTTTAAGCCGATTTATTCGCTAATTGTCCACAAGCAGCATCGATGTCTTTTCCGCGAGAACGTCTTACGGTTACCGTAATCCCATTACGCTCTAAAATTTGCTGGTACATATCTGTAGCTTTAGAAGAAGCTTGCTGAAAGTTCCCATCGTCTATTGGGTTATATTCAATCAAATTCACTTTACAAGGCACATAATTGCAAAAACGTACCAAAGCTTCAGCATCTTTACGGGTATCGTTAATATCTTTCCAAACAATGTACTCGTAAGTAATTCGGCTTTTAGTTTTAGAATACCAGTATTCTAAAGATTCCCTAAGATCATCTAAAGGAAAGGTTTCATTAAAAGGCATTATTTGAGTCCTCACCTCATCGGTTGCGGCGTGAAGGGAAACGGCAAGTTTTATCTTAGCTTCGTCGTCAGCCAGTTTTTTAATGATTTTAGGCACTCCAGAGGTAGAAATAGTAATACGCTTGGGAGACATCCCCAAACCTTCGGGAGAAGTGATCTTTTCAACCGCTTTCATTACGTTCTTATAGTTCATAAGCGGCTCGCCCATTCCCATAAAAACAATATTGCTCAACGGCCTGTCAAAATACAAACGACTTTCATTGTCTATTGCAACTACCTGATCGTAAATTTCATCTGGATTAAGGTTTCGCATTCTTTTTAGGCGGGCAGTTGCGCAAAACTGGCAATCTAAACTACAACCTACCTGCGAAGAAACACAAGCCGTAGTTCTGGTAGCCGTAGGAATTAAAACCGATTCTACGGTGAGCTGATCATGCAGCTTCACGGCATTTTTAATAGTACCGTCGCTACTGCGCTGCATCCGGTCTACCCGAATATGGTTTATCACAAAATTCTCGTCCAGCATTTCACGGGTAGCTTTAGAGATATTGGTCATCGCCTCAAAACTGTGCGCGCCTTTGTTCCAAAGCCATTCATAAACCTGACTTCCGCGGAAAGATTTATCGCCATTAGCTACAAAAAATTCCTGCAGTTGTGCTTTGGTAAGTGCCCGTATGTCTTTCTTCTTATTTTTCACGCTGCAAAAGTACTAAGAATTAAAGGATTTTTAAGTTAAGCCAAAGCTAAGTGTTTTAATTTCTGAACTTAAGCTAAAGAAAAAGCCACAACTTATTCTTATAAGCTGTGGCTTTTTAATATAATTTCTTTTTAGAAACTAGATAATCAACATCGCATCTCCGTAAGTATAGAAACGATATTTCTCTTTTACCGCTTCCTCATAAGCACGCTTCATAAAATCGTGACCGGCGAAGGCCGAGATCATCATAAGCAGTGTAGATTTTGGAGTATGGAAATTAGTGATCATACAGTTCGCAATACTAAAATCGTAAGGAGGAAAAATAAATTTATTGGTCCAGCCACTAAACTCATTTAAGGTATGGTTTGAAGAAACTGCGCTTTCCATAACACGCATTACGGTGGTACCTACCGCACAAACTCTCCTGTTTTCACGTTTCGCTTTATTAATAGTTTCAGTTGCTTTTCTTTCAATAAAAGCTTCTTCGCTATCCATTTTATGTTTGCTAAGATCTTCTACCTCAACCGGGCTAAAAGTTCCTAAACCAACGTGTAATGTAACTTCAGCAAAATCTACCCCTTTAATTTCCAAACGCTTTAAAAGATGCTTAGAAAAGTGAAGTCCGGCAGTTGGTGCCGCTACAGCTCCTTCTTCTTTAGCGTAAATGGTTTGGTAACGCTCCTGGTCTTCAGGTTGCACGTCACGTTTTATATATTTTGGAAGTGGAGTCTCCCCTAGTTCCTTTAGTTTCTTTCTGAAATCTTCGTAAGAACCATCGTAAAGAAAACGAAGTGTTCTTCCGCGGGAAGTAGTGTTATCTATAACTTCAGCCACTAAACTTTCGTCATCACCAAAGTAAAGTTTATTCCCGATTCTAATTTTTCTTGCAGGATCTACAAGCACATCCCAAAGTTTGGTTTCAGGATTTAATTCTCTTAATAGGAATACTTCAATCCGCGCACCGGTTTTCTCTTTATTTCCATATAAACGTGCCGGAAAAACTTTGGTATTGTTCAATACCATAACATCTTCTGGCTCGAAATAGTCTAGAATATCTTTAAATTGTTTGTGCTCAATTGTTTGTTCTTTTCGGTTAAGAACCATAAGCCTTGCTTCATCCCTGTTCTCAGAAGGATACTCGGCCAAAAGTTCATCCGGAAGTTCAAAATTGAAGTGTGAAAGTTTCATTCCCATAATTGAATTTTTAGAAGCGGCAAATATACAATCTCAAGATAGGGGTTGTCAAGTATTTAACGGTTTATTTAAAAAATGCTTTTAAATTGAGGTTTTTTCAACCTCGAAATTGAGTTTTTGAAAATCTTCCCAAAAGCCGGGATAAGATTTTGAAACTACTTCGGCATCTTCAATTTCAAAAGGAACTTTGAGCCCTAAAGGAGCAAAAGCCATCGCCATACGATGATCGTTATAAGTAGCTACCGAAACATTCTTTGAAAAATCTTCCTGTGGGAAAAGCTCCAGACTATCCTGAGTAACCTCAACTCTACTACCAAATTTTTCAATTTCGGTTTTTAAAGCTACCAGCCTATCGGTTTCCTTAATTTTCAAGGTATGCAACCCGGTTAAATAACAAGGCACGTTCAAAGCTAAACAGGTTACCGCTATGGTTTGCGCGATATCGGGTGAATTTTGAAGGTTTTCTTCTATATGTTTTGGTTTACTGCCAGGCTTTTTTTCTAGAAGAATATAGTCTTCTTTAAATGTAGTGGTTACCCCAAACTGTTTATAGATCTCAGCCAAACAGGAATCTCCCTGCAAACTGGTTTTTCTGTAAGTGCTTAATTTAAGTTCAGCAGATTCACTTATTGCAGCCAAACTATAATAATACGAAGCAGAACTCCAGTCTGATTCTACTGCTAAAGTTTGCTCTTCTAATTGCTGTACCGGTTCGACTTTAATAGTATTCCCTTTAAAAGTTCCGGTTATACCGGCTCTTTGCAGGATCTCTAAGGTCATCTTAATATAAGGCGTAGAAGTAATCTTACCTTCTAAATTAATTTCGAGTCCGCTGGGTAAAGAAGGTGCAATAAGCATCAAGGCTGAAATATACTGGCTGCTAATATTTGCTTCCAGGCTTACCGTTTTAGCTTCTAATTTCTTCCCTTTAATCCTAATTGGCGGATAACCTTCGTTCTTTTCATAAGAAATATCGGCTCCCATTTTTTTAAGCGCATCTACCAATAATTTAACCGGCCGCTCCGTCATTCTTTTACTTCCGGTTAGTACTACTTCCCTGCCATGCTGGGTTGAGAAATAAGCAGTCAAAAACCGCATAGCGGTACCTGCGTGATGAATATCTATTAATTCATCTTCACTCTCCAGGGCCTTTTGCAAATAATGTGTATCATCACTATTAGAAAGGTTGCTAATCTTTAAACTAGGATATAAAGCCTGAAGAATCAACAAACGGTTCGATTCACTTTTAGATCCGGTAATTTTAATATTTCCGGAGAGATGCTTTTTGGTATTTGAGATCTTTAAATTCATTATCTGCCTGTATTAATTTTCAGCATCTTTCTTATTTTTTCCTCTAAATTGTCCAAACGAGATTATAAAACCATAAGCAAAGGCAGCAAGGAACTGGCCTATAAGAAAGCGAAATAATTTACCATCTTCGGTACGTTCAGTAAAATAGGCTTCAAAATGAAATCCGCCGTATTCAAACAGCATACTTACAATATCATAAACAATAAGGAAGCCTAACCCCAGTAATAAAACCGATTTCCAGAAGGCTCTTTTCGAAATCATTTCTTTGAACTTCATTATTTTAACTTTTCGTTATTATGATGCCTGTCGTGATCTCTTTTTGTTTTTATATCCAGCTTTTTATCAAAAGCTTCCTGGAGATTAACTCCAGTTTGATTGGCAAGACAAAGCACTACAAACATCACGTCTGCAAGCTCTTCTCCCAAATCTTTTTCTTTATCTGATTCTTTTTCACTTTGCTCTCCATAACGGCGCGCTATAATTCGGGCAACTTCGCCTACTTCTTCGGTAAGCTGCGCCATATTGGTAAGCTCGTTAAAATACCGAACTCCGTGTTCATTTATCCAGTCGTCTACAGCTTTTTGAGCGTTTTCTATGTTCATTTGTTCCTAAGATTTTGACAAAACTATGGCTTCTGAATGTTTATTTACCATTTCACCATAGAAATTTTTAAGCCCTTCATAGTCCAGGGAAGTGTAAACCATATTATTCATATCTAAAGAAGATTCTATCCTTAAAAACCTTCCATTTAAACTCACTACAAATTTAAAAACTCCTTCTCCATTTTTAAGGTTCACTATAGCACTTTCAGGCAAAGATTCTACTTCATAACCCTCTGGAATTAGTAGGTTAATTGTTTTGCTGTCGCTAGATGGAAAGTCAAAAAATATTGGATAACTACGCTCTTCACCTTTAAAGGGATTTTCGTTAAGCCCGGCGAAAACCATAGGTTTAAAATAGATTTTCCCATTTATAACTTCCATCGCATCCCTAAGCTCAAAATTATAGCTTTGTTTTATGTTTTCTCCAATGGTTTTTTCGTTGGAAATAGCCACATCAGAAATAACTATATTTCCTTTATTTTTTTCTAAAACCTGAACGTAATCCTCGTTGGCTAATCCTAAATAATTATCCCTGAATTTTTTAGCGTGCAACCCGTTCATATTTCTTACCGATTTTCCTTTTAAAACCATTTCCTCATCAAACTGCATATTCAACATCGTGATATTTTGAGATTTCACGGTAGGCATTAAATTCACCCAATCTGACGAGCCATCTTCTCTTATAATCCTTCCCTGCCAGTTCATAGCTCTCTCGGGAAGTTCTCCTATCGCCACGTTTTTATCTGTTGCATCCATTAAAATTATCTCGCCCTGATCTTCAATAGCGGCTACAACATAATTAAACCCATTTCGGGTTGGATAAATTGGAATTCCGTGTGCTTTGGTGCTTACCAATACAGGGTTGGCATCAAAACCGGCATATCTCAACATACTTACAAGGAGAAGATTTATATCGCCTGTATTTCCTTTTCCATCTTTATACGCAGTTTTTATCCCATTTTCGGCTTGAAATCCTATAAAATCATTCCAGGTAGTTTTATTCTTCACATAAGTAAAAATTTTCGCTAGTTTTCCCGGGCGGTCTTTGGTTTCAGCAAGTAGTTGATCCAGCTCTTTATCAAAGAAATTGGTTCTATTTACTTCTTGTTTTAGACCTGCATCATTATAAATACTTTTTGCCACACCTTCCCAGGTTCGTGAATAATTTTCTATTGGTGAGTTCGGGAATTTGGTGTACTGCAATTCCCAACGCAAATAGGCAGCGTAATTTGGCAGGTAATCTACATAAATTTCCTTTTTTAAAGGGGGAATATTATCTCGCTTAAAATTATATACATCCAGCATATAATCTATACTCTCCTGGCTATAATCCGTTTGAACTACTCTTCGTCCACCTCTAGTTTTTTGGGTATAATTATAGGTGAAATTCTCTCTTGTTTTATCAATTGGGAAAACTATAGGTGACTTAGGATTATAATGCATTCTAAAGCCAAAAAATTCTGGAATTTTAACCTCTGCTTCCAACCTATTTACGGGAATTTCAAACTGTAGCGGTACATCATCCATAGACGTAACAAATGGCGATCTAATAGTATAGGTATATTCTATAACACTACCCTCGCTTACCGCAGGCATAGTGAACTTGGTTTTTAAGGTATACTTACTGGCTTCCTCTTGAAAAATGCCATTTCTTCTAAGCTTTTCGTCCACTAGTTTCCCATCAACCATATTATAGGTATACCCCTTAATACTACCTATATCTTCGGTTTCGGTTCCGTTTTGATATGCGCTTATAGTTTTATTAGCCCAGTCAAAACCTTCCTTATTATATATTTTTATGCGTTCGTGTACCTCGGTAATAAGAGTTAAACCCGAATTTTTCTGAATATCGTAATAAACCCTTTGTTTCCTATATAGAATTGCCGCATTGGCTTCTTTAAACTCGGGATGCTCTTTTTCAAGTACTTCTTCTTCGGAAACTTTTCCGAATTTGTAATCCTGTGCCTGAAGCAAACACACTGAAAATAAACTGATGATAAAAAAATAAAAATGTTTCATAATAAGATTAATTACTGACTAATACTGCTTTTTGATTGGTATAAGATTTTATTTGATTCATAAACTCGCGATAAGCGATATATGATGAATTTTCCCAGTTTCCTTCGTTTAAAACCAAAAGTCGTTCTACTTTAAGCTCGGTTTCATCAATACCGGCAACACTGGTTTTGAGGATTAATTTCCCAAACTCATTCTCTATAGTCACTGGTTCAGGAATAGATTCTATTTTATAACCTGCCGGTAATTTAAATTGGAAATGATCTTTATAAGTTTCTCCTCTTTCAATCACTAACGGAAGTTTTCTGGACTCATTTCTAGGTAAACTGAAGGTTTTTGACCGAAGAAAATTAACGGGTAATAACAATCGATTTCCTGCTTTTGAAGCTAGCTTAGTTCCTTTGACCTCTAATTCTTCAGTAAATACAATAGAATCCCGGTTATTTTCAAAAGCAATTTTACCGAACTTCAGTTCTTTTAAATGCCCCCAATTTTCCCGGTAGTATATTTTCTGGTGATCCTCTTTTTGATTTCTGATCCAATAAATATCACCATAAGGAACACCCAAATTCTTACGTGTGATTTTTGCTGAAAACCCTCCCGACTCATCTAATTGAATTTCAACATTACTTTCTCTAAGATTCGCTGCGGTCGAATAATTTGGAGTACTAATTATTTCCCCTCCTTCAGGAGTTATTTTTAAGACTTTTCTATCATCGGTAAAGTCACCTAAATAATTGAAAGGGTTAGATTGGCTGGTACATTCTAACCACACATCTTCTTCTGCTAATGGTAAATTGAGAATTACGTGGTTACCTTGCATAGAAGCAAATTCAGGATCAATATTAGTTTTATCACCACCATAAACCACCGTGTAATAAGAAGGGATATTTTGAGATTCCAGGAGAGCTTTGGTGTAATTGGTTAAGGCTTTACAATCGCCATAACCTAGCGCATCAACATCTTTGGCAGGCATTGGTTCCCAACCGCCAATGCCCAGCTGTACACTTATATAACGGGTGTTTTCCTGAACATAGTTATAAACTATTTCAGCCTTCTCCCGGTCTGATTTCTGCATTTGCAGTAAGCTCATTCAGTTTTAAAATGGTTTCCTGCGGAAGTTCAGTTTTTTCCTTCAGCAAATAGTCATATTGCCATTTTCCTAATTCCTTCCAGTTTGAAGCTTTACCCTCTACTCCAACCAATGCGAATTCATTCAGCGCAACTAACACCTGGGGCGTATAAGTCGAAAGATCCGGACTTAAAACTTCATTTTCAACTGCACTGATATTTTTTGCTTTATAATATAAACCTGAAGTTGTATTATTCTTATCAAGCTCTAAGCCTTCCAAATTTCTTTCCTCAAACCTAAATGGAATAGCCTTTGGATTTACAAGTTTATACGAAGATTGTTCAACGCTAAGATTATAATTTCCCAGCGGTTTCCAGGCTTGAATAAAAATAGTGGAATTAGTTTCTACCTCACTTTCATAAGCAATGGTAATAGGATAATCTTTAATAGTATAATTTAAATAACTAAGTCGGTTATCACTGTAAAGCGTATTGGAACCTACCAGACTACGATCATCAAAATCACGCTCCTTAATTTTTTCTATCTCTTCACCCATGCTATTATAAACAATAGCCTCCTGGGATTTTATTTTGCTGTTCTCATCGTAGAAATCGTAAGCCTGCACGTGTTGTTCTCCATGTTCATTGAGAACCGTCACCACCCGCTTTGTTTTCACTCTCATCTTATCCAGAGCCAGAATTGAGATCTCTACAGATTGATTGCGTAATACGGCATTTGCGTTGGAAAGTAAGTTAGGATCAATGGAAAAAGCAGCATAATCCTGACTGAAAATTGGGGAGATACCTATTTGAAAAAATAAAAATAGGGCTAATAAAATCTTGCGCATTTATCTAAAGAGATGAAGTTTAGATTTGCAAGATATAAATTTTTAACTAATTTTAACTTTTATCTTTAGAATCCATTAAGATTGTTACCGGGCCATCATTAATTAGTTCCACCTTCATATCGGCGCCAAATTTTCCGCTTCCTACTGGTTTCCCTAGAGCTTCCTCTAATTTTTCTAAAAATTTTTCATAAAGCGGAACTGCAACATCGGGTTTTGCTGCTTTTATAAAACTTGGGCGGTTTCCCTTTTTAGTGGAAGCGTGCAAAGTAAACTGACTCACCACAATAGCATCACCGTCTACATCTAGCAAAGACAGATTCATGGCATCATTTTCATCATTAAAAATGCGCATTTTCACGATCTTATTACAAAGCCAGTCTATATCTTCCTGTGTATCTTCTGTCTCAATTCCCAGCAGAATGAGTAAACCTTTATGCATCACTGCATTAATTTCATGATGCACTTGCACCGAAGCTTTAGAAACCCGCTGTAATACTACTCTCATTTTTTTGGATAAATATCTGTTCTGTAATTATCTTCTTCCCCTTCCAAAATCTGCAAATAACTCTTATAACGGCTCCAGGCGATCTCGCCTTCTTCCAGGGCGTCTTTTACAGCGCATTTTGGTTCCTCCAGGTGTAAACAATTATGAAATTTACAATCCTGTTTTAATTCAAAGAATTCAGGAAAATAATCACCCAATTCTTCACGCTCAATTTCTACCACTCCAAAACCTTTAATTCCCGGGGTATCAATAATTCTTGCATCAAAAGTAAGATCAAACATTTCTGCAAAAGTAGTAGTATGTTGCCCCTGTTTATGCTGTTCAGAAATCTGGGAAGTTTTTAAGTTTAAACCGGGTTCTATGGCATTGATCAAGGTAGATTTTCCCGTTCCGCTATGGCCGGCAAACATACTGGTTTTACCCAGCATCATTTCCTTAACTTTATCTACATTTTTACCGGTAGTTGCTGAAATTCCTATACATTCATAACCTGCATTTCTATACATTGCTGCAAGGTATTTCACCTCCACCAGTTCGTCTTCATTATAGCTATCAACTTTATTGAAAAGCAAAACCGCCTTTACATGATAAGCTTCAGCTGTAACCAGGAAGCGGTCTATAAAAGTGGTAAGCGTAGGCGGATTATTAAGCGTAACCAGTAAAAAAACCTGGTCTATATTAGAAGCGATAATATGGGTTTGCTTAGAAAGATTAACCGATTTTCGAATAATATAATTCTCCCGCTTTTCAATCTTTTTGATCACTCCCTGCTCTGCACCTTCCTTATCTTCAATATCAAATTCTACGCGGTCACCCACAGCAACAGGATTGGTACTTTTAATACCTTTAATCCTAAATTTTCCTTTAATTCGGCAATCATAAAACGTTCCCGCTTCACTTTTCACCTGGTACCAGCTTCCGGTAGATTTATAAACGGTTCCTTTCATTCACATTATGGTTTTTTAAGTGGCTGTTTGAAAGTTTTAAATATGAACGTCATTACGAACGGAGTGAAGTAATCTCAAATTGATTTACTACCTATTTACAGATTGCTTCGTACCTCGCATGACGTATAAAATATATTTTCAAACAACCACTTTGCTAAAATAGCAAAAGCAGTTTTCACTATTTGCTTTTAAACCAAAAATCATGGAAAACAAGATTTTTAAGCTTTCATTATTTTCTCCTGGTGGTTAATGGATTCCTGGTGAACCGCTTTAAATAAACGCAGAATAAATTCTTCGCTTAGATCCGTGTTGCTCTCCTTCTAATACCATATTTCCAAGAATTTCGTTCCATCTCTTGGTTTGTAAAACCGAAACGTTCTGTGATTTTTTCACCTGGCCAATTTCATCTGAAATTTTCATTCTTTTTGAAAGCAGCTCGATCAGTTGGTTATCGGCTACATCAATTTTAGCTCTTAAAGTGCTTAATTTATTCTGAAATTCTTCACTTTCTGAAACCTCTTTTCTAATCTTCAAATCTTTCATAATCTGAACAAGTGTTGCGGGGGTGATTTGCTGTGCAGCGTCACTCCAGGCATCATCGGGAGTGTGGTGGGTCTCAACCATTAGTCCGTCGTAATTAAGGTCTAAAGCGGTTTGGCAAAGATCAAAAATAATATCTCTACGTCCTGCAATATGCGAAGGATCTAAAATTAGCGGAAGATCTGGAAATTTATTCTGAAGCTCAATAGCGATCTGCCATTCAGGATTATTTCTGTATTTCGTTTTTTCGTAAGCTGAAAATCCTCGGTGAATTACTCCTAAATTTTTGATGTCGGCAGTATGAAATCTTTCAACAGCACCCAACCAAAGTGAAAGGTCTGGATTAACCGGGTTTTTAACCAATACGGTTTTATCGGTTCCCTTAAGAGCATCAGCGATATCCTGAACAATAAACGGCGAAACCGTTGTTCTGGCGCCAATCCAAAGAATATCAACATCGTTTTCCAAAGCAAGGTCTACGTGGTGTGCATTCGCAACTTCGGTAGTGGTTAGCATTCCGGTTTCTTCTTTGGCTTTTTTCAACCATTTTAAACCAAGCGCTCCCACACCTTCAAAATTTCCCGGCCTTGTTCTGGGTTTCCAAATCCCGGCACGTAAAACCGTGGCATCGGTATCTTTTAACTGGTGAGCGATCTTTAAAACCTGTTCTTCGGTTTCAGCGCTACAAGGTCCGGCGATTACTAGCGGATGGTCTAATCCGAAATCGTCAAGCCACTTTCTTTGTTCTTTGTTGTTTTCCATAATTTAAAATTTAATCCTGATTTTTAATTTATTCCGTTTAAAATTGATTTAATATGATTGGTACGTTGCATTTCATTATAAACTTCCTGGAAATCATCATTTTCCAGCAAGTCTTTAAAATGCGTAAGGTTATTAATATATTCAGTTAAAGTTTCCAGCACATTCTCTTTATTTTCCTTGAAAATTGGCGACCACATCGCCGGAGAACTTTTGGCAAGTCTCACCGTAGAAGCAAATCCACTGCCCGCCAAATCAAAAATATCGCGCTCGTTACGTTCTTTTTCCAATACCGTTTTTCCCAGCATAAATGAACTTATATGCGATAAATGCGAAACATAAGCGATATGCCTGTCGTGCGAAACCGGATCCATATATCGAATTCGCATTCCCAGTTTCTGAAAAATATCCAGCGCTCTTTCCTGAAGTTTAAAAGCTGTTTTTTCTACCTCGCAGATAATATTTGTTTTATTCCTGTATAAGTTAGGAATTGCTGCTTCGGGCCCGGAAAATTCGGTTCCTGCAATAGGATGAGCCGCTAAAAAGTTCCTCCTGTTTTGATGATTCGCGATCTCTTTACAAAGCCCAGACTTGGTAGAACCGGCATCAAAAACCAGGGTATTTTCACCTGCCAAATCTAAAACTTCAGTCACCACTTTATTGGCAACATCTACCGGAACAGCCACCAAAACAACATCGGCGTGTTGAACATCTTCCATTTTCGAAAAATGATCTATAATCCCGAGTTCTTTCGCTTTTTTTAAGTTTTGCTCATCGGCATCACTTCCATAGATTTCCACTTCGGGAAAAGCCGATTTAATATCCAGCGCGAAAGAACCGCCTATAAGTCCTATTCCTATTATTTGAACTTTCATTAGTCTACTATTCTTTTAATTGCGCGGTTTATATTTTCTTCCGTAGCACAAAGTGAAAACCGAATATATCCTTCGCCATTACTTCCAAAAATGAAACCCGGCGCGGTAAAAATGTGATATTTATTTAGCAGAAAATCTACAAAAGCTTCTGCGTTTGTTCCTTTCGGAACCTTTGCCCAAACAAACATTCCTGTTTGATCTTTTTCGGGCTCACATTGCAAAGCTTCAGCAATCTTCAGTACTTTTTCTTTTCTACTTTGATAAACCTTATTTTGAGCCGAAAACCAATCTCCGTTTAAACGTAATGCCGCTGCAGCACCAGCCTGAAGCGGATAAAACATCCCACTATCCATATTGGTTTTTACTTTTAAAACTGTGTTTAGGTTTTTCTCGCTTCCGCAGAGCATTCCTATTCGCCAGCCGGCCATATTAAAGCTTTTACTTAAAGAATTCAGCTCTAAAACAACGTCCTTAGCTCCTTCCGCTTTTAAAATACTTTTTGGATTGTCGTTCAGGATAAAACTATATGGATTATCGTTTACAATGAGGATGTTATTTTCCTTTCCAAACTTTACCAAATCAGCAAAAAGCTTTTCATTCGCAGAAGCTCCGGTTGGCATATGCGGGTAATTCACCCACATAAGTTTTACTTTGCTCAAATCTTTCTTTGCCAATTCTTCTAAATTCGGCAACCAGTTCCCTTCTGCATTTAAATCGTAATAAACCGCTTTGGCGCCAACAAGTTCGGTAACCGAAGAATAGGTAGGATACCCGGGATTTGGAATTAATACCTCATCGCCTTCATTTAAAAAAGCCATAGAAATATGGGTAATTCCCTCTTTGCTCCCCATAAGCGGAAGAATTTCAGTCTCTGCATCCAGAGAAACCTGGTAATGATTTTGATAAAATTCAGCGATGGCATTTCTAAAATCTGGCGTGCCTTTATAAGGCTGATATTGGTGCGCACCGGTATTTACCAAAGCCTCGTTTAAAGCAGAAATCACCTGCTGCGGTGGCGCCAAATCTGGGCTACCAATACCAAGATTAATAATATCTTTCCCGGCAGCTGCCATTGCACGCACTTCCCTTAACTTTGAAGAAAAGTAGTACTCTTTTACATTATCCAACCTCTTGGCCTGCTCTATCATTACAAACTGTTTTTGTAGGTTCCTAAAATTGTTAATCGCTCGGTCATTACTTCTAGAATATCCATCGCTTTCTGGAATTCAGAATAATCTTCAAAGATCACATCGATAAAAAATGAATATTTCCACGGAAATTCTATAATGGGCATACTCTGTATCTTAGTCATATCAAGATTGAAATCCCTTAAGATATTCAATACCGAAACCAGGCTGCCACGTTTACTTTCCAGTTCAAATTTTAAAGAAGCTTTATCTATTTTATCGCCGTTTGGCTCTTTCTTTTTGGTGCTAATAATCAAAAAACGAGTCGCATTGCTTTTCTTGGTATGAATACTTTCTGCAAGAATTTCCAATCCGAATAATCCCGCTGCCGCTTTACTCGCCACCGCCGCAACTTTTGTACTACCCTTTTCTGAAATTCTTCGGGCTACTTCGGCGGTATCACTGTCTTCAATTAATTTAATATGCGGATATTTTTTAAAGAATTCTTTGCACTGCAAAAGCGCCATAGGATGCGAATAGACTTTTTTAATGTTCTCTATTTTTTGTCCCGGCATAGCCATAAAATTCATATCTATCGGGATATAATGCTCGCCAACCACTTTTAGATTATTCTCATCTATCAAAGCATAATTCGGCAAAATTGAACCGGCGATAGAGTTTTCTATAGCCATCACGCCTTCGTTAGCTTCACCTTTTAAAAGGCTTTTAGTTAGTTCAGCAAAAGACATGCATTCTAAAACCTCAACCTCCTGGTGGTAATATTCCTGGGCCACCAAATGATGAAATGAACCCTGCACTCCCTGAATTGCAATAATCTTATCCATTAATCTCAATATTGAGTAAAAAAAAAGTCCCGATGTTTATCGGGACTTTTTTATATAATTTCTTACTTAATTACATAGCATTCCCGTTCCTATCTCTGAAATAGAAATAAAAAAAGTAAAATGCGTTCCAGCTAATTAAGTGATTCATTGTTTCGTTGTTATGGGGCTAAAGTAGAATATTATTACCTAAACAAAAACCCTTTTTTAGCTTTTTTTAAGCTTCCGTGAGCTTTTTACAAACTTGATTTTTTTTCTAAAGAATCATCGAAATATTTATAATAGCTTTTAAAATAAACACTTAGTAATTCCGAAATCCCTAACAGGATGACTTTACTGAAACCCGATATATCTAATTTCGAACTATTATTGGCGAGTTAAAAATCCTTACTTTTGAAAAAATGCTTGCTATGTCTATTCATGTTGAAGGAATTTCAAAATTTTATGGCGAACAAAAAGCGCTGGATTCTGTTTCTTTTAAGCTGAACAAAGGAGAAATTGTTGGTTTTTTGGGGCCAAACGGCGCCGGAAAATCCACTTTAATGAAAATCCTTACCGGTTATTTAACTGCTTCAGAAGGAAAAGCGGAAGTAAATGGAATTTCCCTTGAAGACGATTTACATAAAATTCAGCAGCAAATTGGGTATTTACCGGAACACAATCCATTATATACTGAAATGTACGTTCGGGAATATCTGGAATTTAATTCCAGGATCTATAAGACCGATAAATCAAGAATTGAAGAAGTTATTGAGCTTACAGGGCTAAAACCCGAAGCCAATAAAAAAATAGAGCAACTTTCTAAAGGCTATCGCCAACGTGTGGGACTAGCTACTGCCCTGCTGCACGATCCCCAGGTTTTGATTTTAGATGAACCTACCACTGGATTAGATCCCAATCAATTAGTAGAGATCAGGAACCTTATTAAGAATATTGGAAAGGAAAAATCTGGAAAAACCATATTTCTTTCTACTCATATTATGCAGGAAGTTGAAGCCGTTTGTGACCGTGTGATTATTATCAATAAAGGAAAGGTAGTTGCCGATAAAAATTTAAAAGATTTAAGGGAAGAAAATGAACAGGTAATTTTAGTGGAATTCGATTACCGGGTGGAGCAAGTTGCCCTCCAAAAATTACCACATCTTATTTCAGCTAAAAATGTAGGCGGATTTGCCTATGAACTCACGTTTGACACCAAAAAAGATATGCGCCCCGCAGTATTCGATTTTGCCCACGATAACGGATTGAAAACTTTACAGCTGAATCAAAAAACAAAGAATTTAGAAAGTTTATTTGCTGAACTTACAGCCCCCCAACAAGCCCCCTAACCCCCGAAGGGGGAATTCTAAGCGTTGCGTAAAATATCTGCAAACTCGATTTCTTTTAAAGATTAAAGTAATTATAATTCAGGAATGATATCAGCAACCTAAACTCCCCCTTCGGGGGCCAGGGGGCTGTATCAAATATAAGTCGGCCGGTGTAATGTTCTTCAATATCTACTTCCGGTGGACGGTTTTTTGAAATTATATCTCCAAACCCAAAAATATCACCTCTTAAAGACTGCTGCGGATTGATAATTAATTTGTTGGTGCCCCGGTGTAAAATATCGTAATGCTGAACGATTAAATCTTCGGCTTCCAGCCTGCCGTCACCATTTGCAAAAAAGAGATTTACATTTTCTGCATTTCCGGTTAGGAAATAATTAGAAATATTATCGTTGGTAATTCTTAGGTTTTCAACCTCAAGATCAAGGATAAAATCACCATTGGTATGAATATCGGGATCGCGTTCCTGGTTAAAAGACCGCAACCAAAGCTCAGGGAAATTTAGGGTTCCAATACTTTCAATCGCGCTACCGCTGCTATTTTGTAACCAGTTTAAAGTTGGAGTAGTGACATAAATTTTTGTGATCTCGTAATCCCGAAAAAGATTACAGGAATTTTCATTTCGTAGTTCAAGTCGGTTATCTACAACTTCAGCATAAACATCTTCTCGAAGATTTTCCCCGGTTTCGATCTTCACTTTATATTCATCGCCCTGTTCAATAAACAATTTTACACGTTCATAAACTATAATTTCCTCAAAAGCATCAACGCTAAATTCTTCAGAAATAATTTCTCCGGAAGTCTTTACACAAGTCGGCACTTCTTCAGAATCACATCCTAGAAAGACAAAAATCAATATCAGTATTCCTGAAAATCTGCTTTCTCATAATCGATATCCAATTGAAAATTCTACAGCTTCAGCATTCGCATAATGAGAGCGTACCGTAAGCGATGCCCAAAGATCTTCGGTGATTTTTCTTTGCAGACCAACCCTGTTATATAATCTGATCTACAAAATGCTCGTATGGATAATACGCATAATATCCCAAATGCGTGATCACCGATAATTTATTGAAATTTAGCTGATGCCCAACAAAAACTCCTACTCGTTTAGAGTCTTCATCTACCGGTGGTATTTCCCGAAGGAAAAGCTACCGACTGATAATAAATACGTTCTTCCATAGCTTTGGAAAAGAAAACTTCGGTTCCCGCCTGGAGTGTACTTTTATGATTAAGCACCTTATCGGCATAAGCTGAAAAAGTTAAAAACGGATACTGTTTAGAACCGATAATTCCCATAGTATTTACGCCGCTTCGCAACACAAAATTAAAATGAATGGGTTCTGTATATTTTTCTCGTGGGCCTTTCGGAATATAATTAGGGAGGTTTTGATGATCCAAAACGTAATTTACTCCCAGGTTAAAGGTGATGGTATTTGTACTGGCATTGGGCGATTTAAAATCGGCGTTGGAATAATGAATTAACGAAAGCCCGGCCTGCAATCCCAAACCTTCAAAAATATTTTCCTTTTTATAATTTGCCATCAGGTAAGTAGAACTAAGCAAGCGCGAACCGTAGGCATTATTCTTATAATTATCATCTGGATGATATGGATTGGAAGCATACGCCAGCCCCTGCCCTATTCTAAACATTAAATTTCTTTTGAAAAGGTAGAAATTCATATGCGCATAGAGTCCGTAATTTTCACCTAAACTGGGGTTTTTCATATCCTGATAGGTGAAAGAAGCACCAACATCGGGATAATTATAGCGCTTTTCCCAATCTTCAAATCCGAAACTTTTTTTATTAAAACCAAGAATTAAACCTGTTGGATGCCCCGTAATTAAATGGGCAATATCAGGATTATGTTCGGCGATGGTTCCGTAGAAATAACTGGCATCAAAAGAATAATAGTTCTTCCCGAACTCCTGGGCAGAACTATTAAAAATGCTGAAAAGAAAAATAAGGGCGGTAATTTTCTTCATTATCGGCAAATGTAGCCTAATATTTTAAAAAACCGCTTTCGCAATTTTTTGAATATTGGTACTTTTTCCCATTGAATAATAATGTAAAACCGGAACACCCGCTTTTACCAATTCTTTACTTTGCTGAATCCCCCACTCTATGCCAACCTGGCGAACTTCCTTGTTATCCTTGCATTTTTCAACTTCGCTGATAAGATCTTCGGGCATATCTACGTGAAATCTATGCGGAATTATACTTAGTTGTCTTTTTGTAGCCAAAGGTTTCAACCCAGGAATTATGGGAACGGTAATTCCACTTTCGCGACACTTATCTACGAATTCAAAATATTTACTATTATCAAAAAACATTTGCGTCACCACATATTCAGCGCCAGCTTCAATTTTCTCTTTCAGCCTACAGATATCCTTATCAAGACTTGGGGCTTCCATATGTTTTTCGGGATAACCGGCCACGCCCACACAAAAGTTGGTATTATGACCTTTTTCAATCACCTCATCCTGGTAATTCCCCTTATTCATTTCCATAATTTGTTCCACCAGGTCTTTCGCAAATTTATTGCCTTTTGGTTCCGGGGTAAAATAGGTTTCACTCTTAATGGCATCACCTCGCAAGGCTACTACATTTTGAATTCCGAGAAAATCGAGATCAATGAGGAAATTCTCGGTATCTTCTTTGCTAAAACCTCCGCATAGAATATGAGGCACGGCATCTACGCCGTATTTACTCTGAATAGCCGCACAAATCCCAACTGTCCCGGGACGCTTTCTTACAATTCTCTTTTCCAGCAATCCGTTTTCTTTTTCATTAAAAACGTGCTCTTCCCGATGATAGGTTACATCTATAAATGGCGGTTTAAATTCCATTAAAGGATCTATTCCATCATAAATTGATTGAATATTTTGCCCTTTTAATGGCGGCAAAATTTCAAAAGAGAATAAAGATCTTCCTTTAGCTTTTTCTATATGTTCGGTAATTTTCATTCTTTTTAATTCACTTAAGTGTTTAAAATCTAAAGTTTACAAGTTTTAAAACCATCCAATTCCTCCCCATTGGGGAGGCCAGGTGGGGCTTTTTAATCTGCAATATTTGGGTTAAGCCATTTTTCGGCTTTTTTCAGCGGAATTCCTTTTCTTTCAGCAAAATCTTTCACCTGGTCATCTTTAATTTTTCCCAGGCCAAAATAACGGGCTTCGGGATTGGCAAAATAATATCCACTAACACTGGCTGCCGGCCACATCGCTAAACTTTCGGTAAGTTCAACTCCAATTCGTTCTTTTACCTTTAAAATTTCCCAAATACTTAGTTTCTCTAAATGATCTGGGCAGGCAGGATAACCGGGAGCCGGGCGAATTCCTTTATAAGTTTCCTTTATTAATTCTTCATTACTTAAATTCTCTTCGGGCGCATAGCCCCAGTCTTCCCGTCTTATTTTTTTATGAAGAAATTCAGCAAAAGCTTCCGCAAGTCGATCGGCCAGGGCTTTGATCATTATCGAATTATAATCGTCGTGATCTTCTTCAAATTTTTTGGCAAGTTCTGCGGTACCAAAACCGGTAGTGACACAAAAACACCCAATATAATCCTGGATTCCGCTTTCCTTTGGCGCAATAAAGTCGGAAAGTGCAAAATTCGGTTTTCCGCCGTGTTTCTTTAATTGCTGCCGAAGCGTTCTGAAAACCATCTTTTTTTCTTCGGAATTTTCTTGAAATTCAACTTCAATATCATCATCATTAAGCGTATTCGCCGGAAACAATCCGTAAACCGCTTTCGCTTTCAATAACTTTTCATCCAGAATCCTTTTCAGCAAAACTTTAGCATCTTTAAACAAAGAAGTTGCCTGTTCACCAACTACTTTATCGGTTAAAATATCGGGATAACTGCCCGTGGAGATCCCAGCTTCTAAAAAACGGGCTCCAGTCTATAAAAGCTTCCAGTTCTTTTAAATCGAAATCATCTATTTGCTGAATTCCTATTTTGTTTGGCTCTGTAATCTGACTAGTTTTCCAGTCTATGGAATACTTATTTTTTCGCGCTTCTTCAATTGAAAGGAAAGATTTCACTTTACTTCTTTTCTTAAAATTAAGCCTGAATTTATCATATTCGGCTTTAAGATCGCTCATATATTTAGTGCGCGTTTCTTCCTTTAAAAGATCGCCAATTACCGTGACCGCACGCGATGCATCGTTCACATGGGCCACCGCATTTTTATATTGCGGATCTATTTTTACCGCCGTATGCGCTTTTGAAGTTGTGGCGCCACCAATAAGTAAAGGCACGTCAAAATTCTGGCGTTCCATTTCCTTAGCTAAAAAAACCATTTCGTCTAAAGAAGGTGTTATTAATCCGCTTAAACCAATGGCATCTACGCCTTCTGCTTTTGCAGTTTCTATAATTTTTTCCGGAGGCACCATTACGCCCAGGTCAATAATTTCGTAATTATTACAGCCCAAAACCACACTCACAATATTCTTCCCAATATCGTGAACATCTCCTTTAACGGTTGCCATAAGGACTTTTCCAGCCCCCCCCGCCCCCGATGGGGGAGCTTTTTTAAGTGTGCGTAAAATTTTATCCAGTACCTGATCTAAATTGGTGAGCACTTCTTCATTGGTAAACCTAATCACACGGAATTCGTGTTCTTTTAGCCAGGCTGTCCTCTCCTTATCACTTTTTTTATTTTCGGGTAATTGGTGAATTAAACCATCAACTTCTACTACAAGTTTCTTTTTAAGGCATACAAAATCGGCTATATAGCTTCCAATAATATGCTGTCTTCTAAACTTAAATCCTTCAAGTTGCTTATTTTTTAATGATTCCCAGAGAACAGTTTCAGCTTCGGTTGGCTGGTTATATCGGTTCTTTTTAGCAAATTCTTTCATTAAACCGTAGAGTGCCGGTTCAGCCGTCTGCCAGTAGCGCTCCCCCTTTGGGGGTTGGGGGGCTTCTTTTGCCTCTTCAATATATGGAAGTAGGTAGGCCACTGCTTTTTTCATTACCCTGGCCGATTTCACTACCTGCGGAAGAAACATTTTTCCGCTTCCAAAAAGATCGCCAACCACGTTCATGCCAATCATTAAATGACCTTCAATTACTTCAATAGGTTTGTTGGCTTCCTGGCGGGCCTGTTCTATATCCTCTAAAATATAAGCGTCTATTCCTTTCACCAAAGCGTGGGTAATCCTGTCCTGAAGCGGATTTTCCCTCCACGAAAGATCTACTTTACTTGCTTTTTTAGAACCCACTACAGTTTCAGCAAATTCAAGTAAACGCTCGGTAGCGTCTTCTCTCCTATCAAGAATTACATCTTCTACGTGTTCTAAAAGGTCTTTGGGAATATTATCATAAACTTCCAGAAGCGCAGGATTTACGATCCCGATATTCATTCCCGCTTTAATCGCATAATATAAAAACACCGAATGCATCGCTTCCCGCACCGGATTATTTCCGCGGAAAGAAAATGAAACATTGCTCACCCCACCACTAATACTGCAATGCGGAAGATTTTCTTTCACCCAACGCGTTCCTTCAATAAAATCTATGGCATTGCGTTTATGCTCGTCCATCCCCGTTCCCACAGGAAAAATATTCAGGTCAAAAATGATGTCTTCCGGTGGAAATTTCACTTTATCAACCAAAATGTCATAGGAACGTTTTGCGATTTCAATTCGGCGTTCATAATTATCGGCCTGCCCAACTTCATCAAAAGCCATAACGATTACGGCTGCACCGTATCGCTTTATTTTTTTAGCGTGTTCAATAAATTCTGCTTCGCCTTCTTTAAGGCTTATAGAATTCACCACACATTTCCCCTGCACCACCTGTAAACCGGCTTCAATAATTTCCCATTTAGAACTATCTATCATAATGGGCACACGGGCAATATCGGGTTCAGCAACGATAAGATTCAGGAATTTAACCATGGCTTCTTTGCCTTCAATAAGACCATCGTCCATATTGATGTCGATAATCTGCGCGCCGCCGTCTACCTGGTCTCTTGCAACTTCCAGGGCTTCTTCAAATTTTTCCTCTTTAATTAACCGAAGAAATCTTTTGGAACCCGCAACATTGGTACGTTCCCCAACATTTACAAAATTGCTTTCGGGAGTAATTATAAGCGGTTCAAGGCCAGATAATTTTAAAGGCCTGACTATTTTTTCTACTCCAGTAGATTTTTCCTGATCTTTTTCTTTATTCATCGTTTCTATCATAAAGCAGTCGAAAACTCAGGTTTTACTATTTTTCTTGGATCATATTCTTTAGCGATTTCAGCAATAGCTTTTATATGCTCCGGTGTGGTACCACAGCAGCCACCTAAAATATTCACTAATCCTTTCTCTAAATATTCTTTGATCTGGCTGGCCATTTCTTCAGCATCCTGGTCGTATTCTCCAAAGGCATTTGGTAAGCCTGCGTTGGGATAAGCAGAAACCCCGGAGCTGGCAAAACGGTTTAGAACTTCCAGGTGCGGAGTTAATTGTTTGGCGCCCAATGCGCAATTAAAGCCAACACTCAATAATGGAATATGCGATACTGAAATTAGAAAAGCTTCAGCCGTTTGCCCGGAAAGAGTTCTCCCGGAAGCATCGGTAATCGTGCCGCTTACCATTATAGGAATATCTAACTGCAATTCTTCCTTAAGTTCATCTATGGCAAAAAGTGCAGCTTTAGCATTTAAAGTGTCAAAAACGGTTTCTACCAGGAGAATATCCACGCCACCTTCTATTAAAGCTTTGGCCTGTTGTTTATAGGCTACGCGTAATTCTTCAAAAGAAATTGCTCTAAAGCCGGGATCGTTCACATCTGGGCTCATACTCGCGGTTTTGTTGGTTGGGCCAATGGCACCGGCTACAAAACGAGGTTTTTCGGGATTTTCTTCTGTCATTTTTACGGCGACTTCTTTGGCAATCCTGGCCGACTCATAATTGAGTTCGTCTACCAGCTCTTCCATCTTATAATCGGCCATGGCGATTGTGGTTGCAGAAAACGTATTGGTTTCTACAATATCGGCGCCGGCTTCAAAATATTTACGATGAATGGTGGCGATTGCTTCAGGCTGCGTAAGGGACAAAAGATCGTTATTTCCCTGTACGGAAACCGGCCAATCTTTAAAACGTTCCCCACGGAAATCTTCTTCAGAGAATTTATATTCCTGAAGCATCGTGCCCATGGCACCGTCTAAAATGAGTATATTTTTTTGAAGTTGTTCTTCTAATTTTGACATATAATTTTATCTAAAATCACTATCAAAAAAAGAAGCGGGAAAGAATTCTTTTCTGTTATCTATCTGCGCAAATACGAAGTAGAATGTAGCACCTTCTCCCATTACAGGAGGGTTGCCAAGGTTTCAATGGGTCTATTCCCTCAACCTTTCTTGATAACGATGTTATAAACAATGAACTTGAACTAGCAAATATACGGCACAGGCTTCTAAACGCAAGGCCTTGCAGTTATTTTTATGAATTATATATTTTAATATGTTTTTCTGAGATATATTTTCAGAAAAATAGGAAGAACGATATTAAAAATTAAATAATGTCTTCTAAAAAGACCAGAATAATTTCCATATTTTCTATATCAATTAAAACGAAGAATTTCCAAATTTTTTAAATGAAATCGAATCGCCGGCGCTTAATTCTTCCAGGAAAGTTTTCAACTCTTCTTTCATTTGTTTATTCTGAAGAATTATCTCATAATTGTATTTTTCACCTGAAAGCGTAGTAAAATAAATATGATTTTTATTTCCGTGTAAAGTATACTTCCAGAAACTGGCATAACCTCCATATTTGAAACCAATTTCCTTCAATTCAGAAATTAAAAATTTCTGGGTAGAATTGGCTAAATCTATTTTCACCCTGGTTTCATCTATCTCAATATCACCAAGATATTTCGGCTTAACAAACGACTGACTTAAGGCTCCAAACATTCCCAGCATAAAAGCAAAACTACCGGTTACTCTAAGCCATTTCTCTTCTACATCAAAAACCGAGGTAAGTGCCCCGCCTCCAAGAAGGAGAATAATAAAAACAATCCTTAAAAATACCGAAGGCTTCCAGGTTTTAACTATTCTGGTTTCAAATGATTTCATCTAATTGATAAGCTCGCCATTTAAAGTGATCGCATAATTGATCTCGGCGGCTTTTTCCAGCATTTTAGAAACCGAACAGTATTTTTCCATAGAAAGATCTACGGCACGTTTTGCTTTCGCCGAAGGCACATCTCCTTTTAGAAGAAAATTAACCTGAATTTTCTTAAAAACATTAGGCACTGCGCCATCTTCCCTAAAACCTTCTACCTCAACCTGAAGATCCTCAAGTTCCAGGTGTTGCTTTTTTAAGATCATTACAATATCAATACTGCTGCAACCCGCAATAGCCCGCAATAAAAGATCCATTGGGCTGGCACCCTTTGGTTCGGCATCGGTTTTATTATCTAAATGAACAATGTCTCCACGTTCGTTTACGGTTTCAAAATGGTAATCTTTATTAAGTCTTTTAAGGCTGATCTTCATGGTAATCTTGTTTTGAACAAATTTAGGGAAAGCTTACTAAAAAACCGCATCTAAGGCTAAAAAGAGCTAATTCAAAACTCTGCAAAATATTTGCTGATTTTCGAAAAAAACTGTAACAATATTTACAAATAGCAACTAATTAAGGAAATAAAGACAATATCACGTACTTTAAAAAGAAGGTTCTAAGGAATTTTAGAAACTTATAATGTGCAATCCATTTGGCAGTAAAAAATACGAAATCCCAATTGTTTAAAAACTAACTAATTAAGACTAAAATGAAAAAAGAAAACTTGAATACACTATTACTTTCCATTTGTACAGTGCTTTTAATTGTATGTGCTATTGGTATTTATAATCAACCAACCCTGGAGGAAATAGATCAAAGAATTATGCATTGGGAACAACATTATGGTTCGCATTTCTCAGAATTAAGCCAACAAAACCGTGTGCGATAATCGATGCTGCCGAGAAACATTGAAATACAATTAAGATGAAAGGTATTTATAAGTTATATTTAAAACATTTCTTACTCTCCTTTATGGGTTTTGGATTAGTTTATTGGAGTTTTGAGCTATTTGAACTTTCAAAACCTCTTGTAATTCGATTGTTAATAAAATCTGCAGTTGTGAGCCTGGTATTCTCAATATTAACTGTTTATAGTTACCTTAAGAAACTTAAAAATAAGGGGATTGTTATTAATAGTGAAAATTTAAAAGTCAAACATAAAAAGGTAATCACGACTCAAAAAAATAGCGAAGAAATATTATCAAAAATAAAACAGAATGCTGATTTCAAACAATTGAAAATTCATAAAACCAATAGCGGTTTTAAAATTAACACAAATCACTCCTGGAGTTCTTGGGGAGAAGTGGTTGAAATTGATATTAAAAATAAAAGTATAGAAATTTCTAGTAGGCCTAAATATCCATTGACTTTATTAGATAATGGAAGAAATAAAGAAAATGTTGAAGCAATTACAGCGATAATAAAAAACGTTGCCTAACATCAGTTAATTGCAAATAAGGGGTTTTACAGCAAAAATGTAATTTTAGAAACCTAAGAAGAAAATAATTAAGCTGGCAAGTCCTCGTCCCTACTCCCGCAACTTGCGATAACCGGGACCGTTAAATTTTTACAGCTCCTT
>CAVSGU010000009.1:0-376663 GCA_963727565.1 uncultured Flavobacteriaceae bacterium | reverse complement strand
TGCGGTTTTTGAAACCATTCGCGTAATTAGCGGAAAAATAATGTTCTGGGAAGATCATTATTTCAGGTTAATGGCTTCAATGCGCATCATGCGAATGGAGATTCCCGCAAATTTTTCTCCTGAATTTCTCGAAGAAGAAATTTTAGATCTAGTAAAAGAAAATGGCCTGGATGCTACAGCTGCCGCGTGTAAAATTTTCAGCCTATCGTAAAGAGGGCGGTTATTATAGACCTGCTACTCGTGAAATTGGATTTATTATTACTACAGAAGAACTTGCTGATGCTTTTTATTTGCTGAATGAAGAAGATTATGAAGTTGAGCTCTTTAAAGATCATTATATAACCAGCGGATTATTTTCTACTATAAAATCGAATAATCGTGCAATTAATGTTCTCGGAAGTATTTTCGCTTCTGAAAACGGATACGAAAACTGTTTCCTGATTAACGAAAAGAAAAACGTAGTGGAAGCCCTTAACGGAAATCTTTTTCTTGTAAAAGGTGATAAGATCAAAACCCCACCGCTAACCGACGGTGCATTAAACGGAATTACCAGGAAGAAGCTAGTTGAAATAATTAAGACCTTACCCGATCTAACTTTAGAAGAAACTTCAATTTCTCCTTTTGAGCTTCAAAAAGCCGATGAATTGTTTATCACTAATGTGATTAAAGGAATTCAACCGGTAACAAAATATCGTAAAAAGAAATTTGAGAATAAAGTGGCTAAAGATCTGCTTTCAAAATTAAATGTAAAAGCAAGATTGGGTTAATTGTAACTTGGGTTTTCTGGGGCGTTAGACCATAATATATATTCCCCGCCCAGTTGCATCATTTTATCTTTCCAAAATGAACGGTAAGGACGTTCTATAATGTCTTTAGTGTCTTCGTTGTTAGTAATGATCCACGAATGTGAATTTAGTTCTTCATTTAACTGGTTAGCATCCCAACCGGAATATCCTAAAAAGAATCGGATCTCTTTTTCGCTAATTAAACCTTGATTAATTAGTTCTGTAACTACATCAAAATTACCACCCCAATAAATGCCATTCGCTATTTCTACGCTTTGCGGAATAAGATCTGGTATCTTGTGTATAAAGTAAAGATTATCCTGTTCTACCGGGCCGCCATTATATATTTTAAAATTCGCGGAGAGATCGGGGACAAGATCTTTTAAAGTGAAGTCCAGCACTTTGTTAAGTATAAAACCTACAGAACCCGCTTCAGAATGCTCGGCAAGTAGCACCACAGAGCGGTTAAATGCAACATCTCCAATTATAGATGGTTCTGCTACCAATAGATGGCCTTTGGTTGGTTTTAAAGCGATCATTTTAGCGTAGTTTTACTCTAAGCTACCATTTATTTAAAAAAAATCAAATAAAATGCTAAAGTATTTTCATTAAAAAAGCCTCCCATTTGGGAGGCTTTTAATGTTTTACTAATACAAATTATTAGTTTACAGCTTTTTGTAAATCTGCACCGGCCTTAAATTTCACTACATTTTTAGCAGCAATTTTAATGGTTTTTCCGGTTTGTGGGTTTCTTCCTTCACGAGCAGCTCTTTTAGAAACTGACCAAGATCCAAATCCTACTAAAGAAACGCGATCTCCTTTTTTAAGAGAACCTTCTACGTTTTCTAAGAAAGATTCTAGGGCTTTTTTTGCTGCTGCTTTAGAAATTCCAGCATTTTCAGCCATTGCGTCGATTAAATCTGTTTTGTTCATAATTTGAATTTTAAATAAATTGTTGGTTAAACATTCTGTTAAATTGCTCTACAAATTTATATGGAATTCTCGGCCGTGCAAGTAATATCAAGGGAAATGCAGGATTTTGTTAATAAGTCGGTCATTTTGTTAATAAACAAGTCTCGATTTAGTTGATTTTTCACCGTTTCAGTAACCATAAGGCCTTAGAGGAATTTTGCTCCTTTTGAAAAATCGTAACCATTTAAAAGTGATTTTACATCCATTTTTCGCTTTCCGGGAAGTTGTAATTCTTCAATTATAAGGTAACCGCCCTCTGTTGCTACCTTCAGCTTTTTATCTTCAACCAGAATACTTCCATTTTCTAAAGAATGACTGGCAATTTCTTTTTTACAATGATAGATCTTGACTTTTTCTTCTTTTCCATCGTTAAACAAAATAGACCAGGCGGCCGGGTAAGGGTTGAGCCCACGAATTAGGTTATAGATTTGATCTAATGAATCGTCCCAATTAATCTTCGTATTCTCCTTATTTAGCTTTGGCGCATCTTTTAGTAATTCGTCAAATGGTTGTGGTGTAGGAGTGAGGTTGCCTTTTTCTATAAGCTCCAAAGTTTCTACTACCACTCCAGCTCCTAATTCCATTAGCTTATCATGAAGTTCCCCAACGCTTTCTTCTGCAGCTATATTTATTTCCTTCTGAAGGATCATCGCTCCGGTATCAATTTTTTCATCTAGAAAAAAAGTAGAAACGCCGGTTTTTGTCTCGTTATTGATAATGGCCCAGTTAATTGGCGCAGCACCCCGATACTGAGGAAGGAGGGAAGCGTGTAGATTAAAAGTGCCAAATTGTGGCAAATCCCAAACCACCTTAGGTAACATTCTAAAAGCAACTACTACCTGTACATTGGGATCTAGAGCTTTTAATTCATCAATAAAAGCTTCATCTTTTAGATTTGTGGGTTGCAAAACCTTTAAACCTTTGCTTACTGCGAATTTTTTCACCGGACTTTCCTGTAATTTTCTTCCCCGGCCTGCGGGTTTATCGGGTGCGGTTATTACGCCTACCACATTATAATCGGCGTTTAATATACTTTCCAGACTGGCCACCGCAAAATCTGGGGTGCCCATAAATACTATTCTCAATGATCTCATTAATTATTAATTTTATAAATATTCCCTGATTCACGGGAAATAAATTCTTTGTCTAATAATAAGCGTAATACTTCTAAAACCTGATCTTCCGGATAATTTATTGCTTCAGTAATTTCCCGGGAAGATGCTTTAGAGGTTTTTAAAACTTTTATAATTTCCAGGTAAATAGCATTTTTAAGTTCCCTGGTTAGCGGTGTCATTTGTTTTTGACAAACCGAACAAATACCGCAGTTTTCAGCTTTTTCTTCTCCAAAATAAGCTAAAAGTTGTTTGCTCCTACAAATTTTATCGTTTTCTAAATAGGCCTAAGACCGCATCAACTTTTTCTTTTTTAGATTTATTATGCTGTTTAATGTATGGTGCAAGCGGAAAAATAACCGAATCGTCTTCCCGTGGAACCAAAAATAGCACAGTAGCATCATGTTCGGCATAAACATATTCCAATACCTGGGCTTTTTCTAATTCTTCAAGATATTTAAGCGCTGTTCTTTGATCTGTATTAGATTTTTTGCAAACCGAAGCCAGATCTATATTGGTTTTGTTTTCTAAAATGCCCCCGTAGGTCCTTAAAAGAGCCTTGACAAAGTTTTCGTATTTCTGGTTCTGATCTAAATAAAACTGAAGTTGTTTTCCGGAAACCGTAAAATGTATACTTGTTTTTTTATGAAATTCCTTTGAAAGCTTTAATACGCTGCACCGGTCTAAAAGCTGAAGTACTTCGTAAGTTTTAGAAAACGGAAGCTCGTATTGAGCGCAAAATTCAGAAAAACTAAAATTATGTTCGGTTTGTTCCCCTTCGCCATAAGCGATCCTGAAATAGGTGTTTAGTTTTTTATAAACCAGTTTTACATCTTCCAGTTGCGGTAAATTTGCCAGGAACTGATTTTTTAAAATAGGAATATCGCTCTTATTGGTTAAAATAGTGGCGATCGCTTTTTTTCCATCTCTCCCGGCGCGGCCGGCTTCCTGAAAATAACTTTCTAAAGATTCCGGAAGATTTAAATGAATAACCTGCCTTACATCGGCTTTGTCTATTCCCATTCCAAAAGCGGTGGTGGCCACCATTATCTGGTGTTTATTTTCCAGCCAGTCGCTAAGCCTTTTGGTCTTTTCTTTTGGTTGCAATCCTCCGTGAAAAGCATCAGCTTTAAAGCCTTTTTTGTTTAATAGATCAGCAATTTCAAGGCTGGCTTTCCGGCTTCTTACATAAATTATCGCAGGCTCATTCTTGTTATTCAATAATTGATCCAGGCGATAATATTTATCTTCAGCTTTTAGTACATTATAAGCTAAATTGGCCCGGTAGAAGGAGTCTTTTAGGACTTCTATATTTTCCAGTTCCAACTCTTTCACAATATCTTTAACTACGGCCGGGGTTGCGGTTGCGGTGAGCGCAATAAACGGTGTGCCGGGTTTTAAGTCTTTTAATTGAGAAATATTACGATAAGCCGGTCTAAAATCATGGCCCCATTGCGAAATGCAGTGCGCTTCATCTACAGCAATAAGATTAACATTCATCAACTTAATGCGTTCCTGCACCAGATCCTGTTGAAGCCTTTCGGGAGATAAGTATAGAAATTTGTAATTTCCGTAAATACAATTATCAAGAGCAGCATCAAGATCGCGATAGGCCATTCCGCCGGTTAAGGCCATTGCTTTGATACCTTTTTGCTGAAGCGCGTTCACCTGATCTTCCATTAAAGCCACAAGAGGGGAGACTACAATACAGATTCCTTCCTGCATTAACGCAGGGATTTGGAAGCAAAGCGATTTTCCCCCGCCGGTAGGCATTAAGGCGAGCACATTTTTTTGCTCCAGGAGTTTTTCAATTACGGGTTCCTGCAGCGGCCTAAAGGACGAATGTCCCCAGTATTTTTTTAATATGTGATGTGCATCCTGCAAATAGCTTATTCAATTTGATTTAAAATAAACTGAGTTCTTTCAATAATTGAGGTTTTAGGAACTTCAATGGGTTTGTAACCATAAGTTTTATACGTTTCAAAAAGATATTTTGAAATTAGACTTGCCTCTTTAAAAGATTCGTAACGCTCGTTATCACTCTGATAAATTTCCTCCCAGGGCGGTAAAAAGAATATCTTGTCATAAGCATATTCTGTACAGGCATCAGTAAAATATGTGGAATACTCTGTTTTAAAATAATCCATATATGCCAAAACATCTGGGATGCCGCGATCTATAAATATAGTGGAAGTAGGAATCATATCGGCTTCCCTATGTTGAATTTTTCGGCCTTCCAATAGCTTTTCGCTAAAGAGTACAGGTTTTTCGAGGAATAACTGAGCAATTCCCTGTTTTTGCGCTTCTAAGGTAACCTGCCTGGAAATCTCATGAAGGCATTCGTGCCCGTGTTTTTCCAGTTGGCGAATTATTGAAGATTTCCCTGTACCGGGGCCACCGGTAATTACTATTTTTTGTTTTTTCACGCTGCAAATTTCGACATTTGAAATTGATTATAAAAATGTATTCAATCCTTGTATCTTTGCAACCTAAATTTAAGTTAGAAAATTATGAGTGAAGCGAAAGATCAGGAAGAGTTTTACAGCAAATTAAAGTCGCAATTGCAGGATACATCTCTTTGGCCATCTGAGTATCTTTATAAATTTATAGTACCGGCAAAGTCAAATCAGGTGAAAATTATTGAAGATATTTTTGATAATATGGGAGCCGTAATAACGACTAAGAAATCAAAAAAGGGAACGTATATAAGTACTTCTGTGAATGTACGAATGAAAAATCCTGATGCCGTAATTGAAAAATATAAAGAAGTTGCAGCTAAAGTGGAAGGTGTGATCTCCCTATAATCAATCTAGAAAATTGGGTAATTTATTTTAGACTAGCTCTGAGGGAAGAAATAATTTTCAATTTCCTGAGCGAGCTTTAAATTTCCTTATTTTTTAAATTCTTAAAATTTTATCTATCCCGATAATATTTAGTATTTTGCAGCGATTAACTTCTACAGTAAATTACCTCTGGGGGAAGCCTATGAGGCATTAAAGGGAAGATTTTTTTGATTTTGAGCCTGGCCTCAAAGTATTTAAGTCTCGATTATCGAGTAAAGTATCATCTTATAAATTTCAATTTTGACACACGCATTAGAATATAACTCCGAAAGGAGCCACTTAATTATTCCCGAATACGGAAGACATCTTCAAAAAATGGTAGAGGAAGCCGTAGAAATTGAAGACGATAAAGAACGTAACCAGGTTGCGAAATCTATAATTGCCGTAATGGGTAATATGCAACCGCATCTACGTGATGTGCCAGATTTTCAGCATAAATTATGGGATCAATTATTTATAATTAGTGATTTTAAACTTGATGTAGAATCGCCTTTCCCAAAGCCTAGTAGAGAAATGCTGGAAGAGCGACCTGAAATGTTAGGTTATCCGCAGAATTTCCCTAAATATCGTTTCTACGGAAATAATATTAACCGAATGATCAACGAGGTTAAAGATTGGGAAGAAGGGCCTTTAAAAGAAGGTTTGGTTTTGACGATAGCCAACCATATGAAGAAATCTTACCTAAACTGGAATCGTGATGCAGTAGAAGATGATGTGATCTTTGAACATCTTCGTGAACTTAGCGGCGGTAAAATTAATTTAAAGAACGCCGACGAAGATCTTAGCGATGCTTCCAGTCTTGTTAGAAATAAGAAGAAACACAGCAGTAAAAACAATCATCCTAAAAAGTCCAACCGCAAAGGTGGAGGTGGACGTAAGCGCTACTAAAAAAATACTTTACTTTCATGGGAACTTTCCAAATTGAAGGCGGGCAGCAACTTAGCGGAGAAATTCAGCCGCAAGGAGCCAAAAACGAAGCCCTGCAAATTCTTTGTGCCGTATTATTAACTTCAGATGAAGTTGTTATTAATAACATTCCGGATATTCTGGATGTGAATAAATTAATTCAGCTTCTAGAAAATCTTGGGGTTAAGATCAAAAAACTTGGAAAAGGAAGCTATTCTTTTAAAAGTGATGATCTAAATCTTGATTATCTAAGCAGCGAACAATTTAAGAAAGACGGTAGCGGTTTACGAGGATCAATAATGATAGTAGGGCCACTTTTAGCAAGATTTGGTAAAGGTTTTATTCCGAAGCCGGGTGGCGATAAAATTGGTAGAAGAAGACTGGATACCCATTTTGAAGGATTTATAAAACTGGGTGCTAAGTTTAGATATAATAAAGAAGAGCGATTCTACGGGGTTGAAGCTCCAAACGGACTTAAAGGTGATTATATGCTTCTTGAAGAAGCTTCAGTTACCGGAACCGCCAATATTGTAATGGCTGCCGTGCTTGCCGAAGGAACTACTACAATTTATAACGCGGCCTGCGAACCTTATTTACAGCAACTTTGCACAATGCTAAATTCAATGGGCGCTAAAATTAGTGGTGTTGGCTCTAATCTTTTAACTATTGAAGGAGTAGATTCTTTAAAAGGTTGTGAACATCGAATTCTTCCAGATATGGTAGAAATAGGTTCATGGATTGGTATGGCTGCAATGACTAAAAGCGAACTTACTATTAAGAATGTTCGCTGGGATATGCTGGGTATTATTCCAACTACCTTTAGAAAATTAGGAATTACTATTGAGCGTAGGGGAGACGATATTTTTATTCCCGCACATACCAATGGCTATGAAGTGCAAAGCTTTATAGATGGTTCTATAATGAATATTAGTGATGCGCCGTGGCCAGGGTTTACACCAGATTTATTAAGTATTCTTCTGGTAGTGGCTACACAAGCTCGCGGAAGTGTACTTATTCATCAAAAAATGTTCGAAAGCCGTTTGTTCTTTGTGGATAAACTGATAGATATGGGCGCGAAGATTATTTTGTGTGATCCGCACCGTGCTACAGTAATTGGCCATGACTTCCAGTCGCAGCTAAAGGCTACTACAATGACGTCGCCAGATATTAGAGCAGGTATTTCTTTGCTTATTGCGGCGCTTTCAGCTAAAGGAACTTCTACCATTCATAATATTGAACAAATAGACAGAGGTTACGAAAATATAGATGAACGTCTTAAAGCAATTGGCGCCAAAATAGAGCGAGTGGCTTAAGGCTAAATTATTAATCCTTATCCTTAAATAAATTCAGAATAACGATTAAACATAAAAAAAATCCGGATGAATCATCATCCGGATTTTTTTATGCTTGCAGTTTCAGTAACTATACTTCAGTTTCTGCTTTTTTCTTATTTTCTTTATAATGAAAAAGATTATGTTCTTTAATCATTCTAGTAGTTTTTTCGGGTAACATATCTTCCCATCCTTCTTTTCCTTCGCTAATCATTTGAAGTACTTCTCTAGAGTATACATCGAGAATCTCAGGGTTGTAGTTTTCAATATCTTCAACTCTTCCGTTATATTTAAAGAATTTATACAATTCTTTCATTCTAGGATGCACCTTAAGGTTATCGCTGGTAGTAATTTCTCCGGTATCCGGATCTTTAAGAGGGTAGAGGTAAACCTTAAGATCTTTAAAGAATAATTTTCCGAAAGCTTCTAATATACCACCACTTAAATGTCTGTAATATTTCTCATCAAAAACATCAACAAGATTATTCACACCCATACCTAAGCCCATACGTTGTTTAGAATATCTTGAGAAGTATTCAACCACACGGTAATATTCCTGGAAATTTGAGATCATTACGGTTTGTCCCAGGGAACATAGAAGTTTTGCCCTGTCCATAAAGTCACGCTCATCAATTTCACCTTCGGCTCTGAGGTTAGATAAGGTGATTTCAAAAATAACTTCGGTATTTTCTTTTTCTACCTTACTTTCTTTAAGGAATAATTCAAGCGAACGCTCGTACATATCCATATTAACCTTAGTCACCGGTCTAAAACTTCCGCGGAAAGCGAGAATATTCTTTTTATAAAGAATTTTGGCAGGCAGAACGTTATTTCCGTCAGGAGCAAACATTACGGCATCTGTCATTCCATTTTTCACCAACTGCAAACTCATTAGGCGATTGTCTACACCTTTAAATCGAGGTCCGCTAAAGTTTATGGTATCAATCTCTATTTGATCTTTATCTATATGATCGTAGAGGTAGCGTAAAAGTTTCTTTGGATTATCGTATTTGTAATAGGCACCGTAAATAAGGTTTACACCAAGTATTCCTAAAGTATTTTGTTGATGACGTGCATCATTTTCGTGAAATCTTACGTGCAGGCTTATTTCATTATAATCCTCTTCTGGGCTTACCTGGTATTTAATACCTACCCATCCGTGGCCTTTATATTTCTTTGCAAAATCTATAGTTGCAACGGTATTAGCATAACTAAAGAAAAGTTTATTGGGATGTTTTTCGCGGGAAATTCGCTGTTCAATCAAGCCAATTTCATGAGAAAGCATCTTTTTTAATCGCGCTTCAGTTACATATCTTCTGTCATTTTCAACTCCATAAATAGCATCACTAAAATCTTTATCGTAAGCACTCATCGCTTTCGCAATAGTACCAGAAGCGCCTCCAGCTCTAAAGAAATTCCTTACAGTCTCCTGGCCGGCACCAATTTCAGAAAAAGTTCCGTAGATATTTTCATTTAAATTAATGCGAAGTGCTTTACTTTTTATAGAAGGAACATTTTCAAATTCCTTATCGCCCATTATTGTAATTGGCATAATTTTTCTTTTAAGTGTGATTTCTTTTTTGTGTATACCAAAGGTACTAAAAACGGTAAGGTATAGAAAAAAATTATCTTTACTTTTGCAGGAAAACATATAATTCTTGGAAGTAATATTTTTAGGCACAGGCACCTCTCAGGGAATTCCAATAATAGGCAGTAAGCACCCGGTATGCCTCAGTGAAAACCCAAAAGACAAGCGTTTGCGGGTTTCGGTTCTGGTAAAATGGGAAGGCAATAACATCCTTATAGATTGTGGTCCCGATTTTAGGATGCAAATGCTTTCAAATCCTATAGAGAACCTGGATGCGATTTTGTACACCCACGAGCATAATGACCATACCGCAGGTTTAGACGATATTAGACCATTTTTCTTCCGGCAGGGAGATATTCCGGTTTTTGCCCATAAACGGGTACTAGATTCCTTACGAAAGCGCTTTGAGTATATTTTTACTTCAACCAACAAATATCCTGGTGCTCCAGGGGTAATTGAGCACGAAATTGTAAATAAACCTTTTTATTTTAACGATCTAAAGATCACGCCTATAGATTATAAGCATAATCGCTTACAGGTTTTTGGATTTAGGCTTAAAGATTTCGCTTATCTAACCGATCTAAAATCTATTGAGGAAGAAGAAGTACAAAAACTTGATGGTGTAAAAGTTTTGGTGGTGACCGCCTTAAGAATTGAGCCACATCATTCTCATTTAAATCTTGAGGAAGCTTTGGAGTTTATAGATCGTGTAAAGCCAGAAAGGGCTTATTTAACCCATATTAGCCATTTGCTCGGGTTTCATGATGAAGTCCAGGAACAACTTCCAGAAAATGTATTCGTTGCTTACGATAACCTAGAAATCACTATTTAAAATGCGTAAAAACTTATTACTCTACCTTTTTATTTTTTCTCTTTTGTTTACCATTTTTATTTATGTGAATGATAAAAAGATCCTTGATTCGAGAGATGCTGATATTCAGGATTTAAAAGGAGAGGTGGAAAGACTGGAGTTTGAAAATGATTCTTTAGCTGAATTAAACGAAAATGCTGGCTATTTTTCTTTGCTTGATAATGGAGATGCAATGAGCTATTTTGAAAATAGGGGAATTGAAGCAGCAAATGTTTCTGAAGCTATAGAAAACGAGCTCATGAGTCAGAATAAAGTAGATGCCGATAATTCTTATGTGCCTTTTGCCGGGATGGAAGGTGATATGCGCATAAACAAGATCAAGATTCTAAATCATAAATGGATTATCGCCGATTTCACCGATGGTAAGTATTGGGGCGAAGTATTTTTTACTTATGAAATAGATGAAAACGGAGAATTAGCGCTAAATGCAGAAAAATCATTTCTCTATCCTGCAAATTAGATTCTTTTCTTAAGCCATTCCCGCAATTCAAAGAAATTCTGTGGAGCAACACCGTGACCCACCGGAAACTCTGAATAGCTGTTTTCAATTTTAAGCTCGTCTAATACAGGTTTGGTTTTACGTGCCCATTCTACAGGAATCACCTGGTCTACCGAACCGTGTGAACAATAAAATGATAAGTTTGAAAAATCATTTTTCTCAAATCCGGGTTTTATAATTCCCTTATTTATATAACCGCTTAGCGCAGCTATATTTTTAACTTTTTCCGGGTAGGAGAGTGCTACTGCATAACTTAAAATACTGCCCTGGCTAAACCCTAAAAGCGTAACATTTTTAGCATCTAAATGATAAGCTTCCACAGCTTCATCTATAAAATCAACGATTTTTTCACGAGATTCTTTTGCTTGCTCATCGTCACTAAATTTCCCGTCCTGGTTATCCCAATGGATCGCATACCACGCATTACCGTAGGGTTGCATCGCGTAAGGCGCTTTTACTGAAATCACGAATAACTCATCTGGTAATTCTTCAGCAAAAGAGAAAAGATCGTTCTCATCGCTTCCGTAACCGTGCAGCATAATAAGCATTGGCGGCTTTTCGGATTCTATTTTGGGTTTTCTTATAAGATGTTGTAGGGAAAGCTGTTTGGTATTCATTTATTGTATTGTACTAAACCATTTTTGAAAATACGCACCAAGAATTGGTACTTCTTTTTGTTCGCCCTGTATGGCGGTTACCAGCCCGTAAATGCCTAAAACGGCGATGAAAATATAAAAGGCCGATGAAATTAGCCAGCTGTCAAACAAGCCTACCAGAACTCCCAAGTACGTAGAAAGTCACGTGTATTCCTAATGCCTGCCTAATGTGAAAGGAAGCAAAAGGATTTTTATGCTCATTATTCATAAAATAGGCTATAATAGTACCTATAATCGTGAGATAGGCAACTATAGCTGGGGTTTTTCCTTCTTCGGCCACTGTTTTCATAGCTGGTTTTGTATGTTGTAAAGGTATTAAATTTATAGCGAAATTTATAAACCGAAATCCCCCGCTTTGGTAATAATTCCTAAAGCTTTTCCTTGAAGTGGATAGGCTTTAAAAATGCTGTTTTTAGATGTTGAAAAGATATGAGCTTCGGTAAATTCATATTTTTCCTTCGGAATAAACAGCGTTAGATCTGCGGCATTGCCTTCTTTAATTTCTATATCTTCCAGGCCAAAACGTTGCTTTCCTTTGGTTAATAGTTCAATCACTTCTTCCGTAGAAAAAATGGTGCTCAAAGCGCCAAATGCAGATTCTAAACCAATAGTCCCATATAAAGCATTATCAAACTCCACTTTTTTGTGCTCGGTATCAATTGGAGTGTGATCGCTGGTAAGCATATCTATAGTTCCATCTTTTATCCCTTTTATTAAAGCTTTTATATCTTCTTTGGTTCTTAAGGGAGGCAAAACTTTAGCATTGGTATCAAAGTCCTGCAAGAGTTCATCAGTGAAAATTAGATTATGAATGGCCACACTACAGCTAACATCCAAACCTTTCTTTTTGGCTTCCTTAATAAGCGCTACAGATTTTTTAGTTGAAATTGTAGGAATATGTAATTTTCCGCCGGTATATTCCAGTAAATAAAGGTCTCGTGCTATTTGTAATTCTTCTGCGAGATTAGGAATTCCTTTTAATCCTAGAGAGGTACTGCTTTGTTCTTCGTTTACCATTCCCTTTCCGGCAATTCGGTCTTCCTGCGGAAATGACTGCACTAGCGCATCAAAATTTTGAGCATATTGAAGTGCAATCTTCAGTAGATTAGGATTTTTAATTGCTCTTTTATAATCTCCAAAAGCTACGGCACCGCCCTGTTTCATATCATAAAGTTCGGCAAGATCCACCCCTTCACCTTTAACCGTTAAAGCCCCGGTGGGAAATAATTTAACCGGGTGATGAGCTGCCTTAGATTTAACCGAAGTGATCGCGCCGTTATTATCAATTATAGGATACGTATTGGGATTTAAGGCAATACTGGTAAAACCACTTTTAGCGGCAGTATCTAGTCCGTTTGCTATGGTTTCGCGCTCCTCAAAACCGGGTTCTCCAAAACTTACACTACTATCAAACCATCCCCTGGAAACGTGAAGATTTTCTTCATTAATCACTTTATCGGCCTTTGTGGAAATGTCTTTGGCAATCTCTTTAATAATTCCATTTTCAATTAAAATATCCAGCTTTTTATTATTGTAAACCGATTGTTTATCAATGATAGTGGCCGATTTTAAGAGTAGTTTCATTTCTTTATAAATTTAATCCCAATGTGGGAATTTATTACAGGCATATAATCATTTTCCTGTATATTTTTTGAGTCCAATATCGTGCTGATTTCACTTAAGAAACTTTAAGAGCAGCATCTCTACAACTAGAAATAGCAATGCAAAAATAACAAAGCTTTTCCAAAGCTCGTGGCTTTGGCTGGCTACTTTTAGTTCATTAAAATAAGCACCTATATTTTGATGAATTTTTATGTTTTCTGTTTCTTCTGGAATGTTATACTCAAGTTCACTCTCGCTTCTGGGAGAATTAAAACTCAGGTAAGTTTGTTTCTCGTTCCTATATTCTAAAGAATAATTTCCTGACGGAATTTCAAGTGAATTAGTATTAATTTCTACATTATCACCAAGAGATCGTTGCTGCGGAATAAAATCTTCAGTTTCTGAAACTATATGAACTACTTCGTCTTGTTGGGTTTGAAGCGGAATTTTAATTTCGATATCTTTTCCTGTTTCGTAATATAGGTCTGGGCTTTTTAAAGCGCTAAGCCCCAAATTATAAAATACAGGAACTATTAGTGGGGAATTTCTGAAATTAGAATTTTCAGTATTCAATGGTGCCGAGAATAGAAAAACTCCATTTCCTTCCACTAAAAAACCTGAATTGTCCTGAAAAGAAATTACGTTATTTCCATTTTGGATTTCATAATAAGTCTGCACTTTGGGATAATCGAAATTCTCAACTTTTTCCTTGAAAACACCAGCGAGTAAAGGATGATCAAAAGCAAGTTCGGTGATTAAGGTTTCTTTGTTTTTCAATTCAGAAAATAAAGGAGCATTTAGCTGAGTAAGGAAGTTATTGTAAGAATTGAGGTCACTATTTCCTGACGGAATTATTACCAGCGGCACTGCGTTACTATGAAGGTTTGCTAAATTAGTTTTTAAAGCCCCTGAGACCGATTCCAATTCATTTAGAATTACAAGATCGGCAGTGTTTAGTTTATTAAAATCAAGTTGATCTATTTCAAATATTTCTGTATTAAATTCGGGAGGAGTAAGAATACGATTTATGAAAGTAGCATCTGTATTTGCAGTTATAACCACCACCTGGGCAGGGTTTGGTTTATTAAAACTAAAAAATAACGTATTGTCATATTCCAGAGAAGCATCTTCAATTTTTATCATTCCATCTTCAATTTCTTCGGCATCAATTTTAAAACCGGCTTGTGCGCTTTCGTTTTCCTGAAAATTCACCGCAGTTTTTGCCAAAAGATCTTCCCCATTATAAACAGATACACTTATGCTTTCAGAATAACCAGAGGAACTGCTAAGCAACACCTGAAAATTAATTTCATTAGCTTCCCGATTGCTAATAAACATTGAATCTATACTTATATTCTGAGTGTTTTCGGGAACCAGGGGAATAAGATGATAGTTAGTAGTAGAGTCTATTGTTTTATCAAAATTCAAATTTTGCTGAAAATCGGAAATAAAAATAAAGTCTTTTTCTTCAGCAGAAGTCTTTAATAGCTGATTTGCTTTTAGTTTTAGGGTATTGAAATCTAAAGGATTTTCGGCAAAACCAAGATTTTGAAGTTCGGCAGTTAATTCTTCTGCAGAAAGATTTCTAAATTCATCATTATGGGTAAATAAGCTTATTTCTTCATTCTCAGGAAGGCTTTTGATCAAGTCCTGTATCGCAGCCGCGAGAAGCTCACCATTTTGGCCCGTAGCCTCCATACTGTAAGAATTATCTAGAAAAATAACTTTTTCGCTTGAAGCAGCTTCAGGATCTTCTGCAGGGAAATAAGGTTGGGCAAAAGCAAGAATCAAAAATGCAAGCATCAGCATTCTTGTAGTTAATACCAGCCATTTTTTTAATCGGGAGCTTTTTCGGGTTTGCCGGATAACTTTTTTTAGAAATTTTACATTGGTAAAATCTTCTTTTTGAAATCGGCGGAGTTGAAATAAATGAACAGCCAGTGGGATGAGTAGTAAAAACAGGGCATAAAGAAGTTCCGGCTGTTTAAATTCCATAAAGCTTTAAAAAGTTTATCAAATATAGGAAATGGAATTTAAGCTAAGGGCGTTTAATTTTGAATTTAAAAGTGCTGCCTTCACCTTTTTCAGAAATAACATCTATAGAACCCTGCATTTGTTCTATATGTTTCCTAACAGTTGCTAGCCCAATGCCGCTGCCGTGATTTCCGTACCTATCTTGCGCATCTAAAGTTGTGAAGAGTTTAAAGATCTTTTCTACATCTTCTTTTTTTATTCCATTCCCGTTATCGCTAACGGCAAAACAATAATAAGAATCTGTAGTTTTATAAGTAATATCTACTTTTCTAAGGCTTTTATTATTGTATTTTAAAGCATTGCTAATCAAGTTCATAAAAACCTGGCTGAGCGCAGCCTTGTTTACATTTTTTAAGTGTCCTTTATCTGGATACGTAATCTGTACGTTTTCTTCTAAGCTATATAGATCGGTGATTTTTTTTAGTAGAGTAGGGAGGTGGACATCTTCAAAATCTTTTTCCAAAATGTGATCACTGCGGTAAAATTTTAGAATTCCGTCTACGTAATTACGCAGGGAATAAGAAGATTCTACCAGAAAATCAAGATACTGCCTGCTTTGTTCATCTAGTTTCTCTTTGTTTTCGTCTTTGAGTAATTCGGTTAAGGAAATAATATTTGCTAAGGGTGATTTGATATCGTGCGAGACCAGGCTGGCAAATTTCTCTAACTCTTTATATTTCTGCTTTAACTTACGCTGAACGTGTTGAAGTTTGTTTTTATGTTTTCGAGCTTCGAAAAGGTTCATACATTGGTTGGCCAAGGCCAGTAATGACTTTTTCTGCTCTTCATCTAACTTTCTAATTTTTGTATCGAAAATACTGAAAACCGCTATGGCGTGACCATTTGCGTTTAATAAGGGCACACCGGTATAAAAATGATAATTGCATTGGTAAACTCCTTTAGCTTGCTCAAAGAATTCCGGATGATCTTTACTGTTAATGCTAAAAATTTCTTTTCCTGCCCAGATACTTTGTTCGCAAAATGAGTTTTTCCTTGAGATTTCATCTTGTTCAACACCGTAAACAGATTTATACCAGATCTTATTTTTACCTATAATACTAATCTTAGCTACAGGAACCTGACAAATTTTTGCCGCCAGATATGTAAGTTGATCATAATCTTTGTCTTCTCCAGAATTAAAAATTGCATATTCTGCGAGAGCTGCCCGGCGTAATTTTTCTTTTGAAGAAATATATTTTTGCTGCATACCTTCTGCCAGTTTTGCTTTAAATTAAAAAGTAGATTCTCTAAAGTTTTCTTCTAATCGAAAAATTAAAACGAGTGCCTTTACCCACTTCAGATTTCATTTTTAGGTTTCCGCCCAAATTACTTACCAGTCTTTTTACGGTAGAAAGACCTATACCATTGCCTTTATTTCCAGAACGGTCACTTTTTGCTACAATGGTAAATAGTTTAAAAATATCGTCTTCTTTCTCTTTAGGAATACCTATCCCGTTATCCTTTACGCTGAAATAATAAAAATCAGGAGTTTGAGAAAATTCAATATCGATTACAATTTTTGGCTTGTCATTATATTTAAGACTATTACCTAACAAGTTTAAAAATATCTGTTCCAGTGCCGCCCGGTTAGAGCTAATTATAATATTATCTTCTGGAAGATTTATAATGCAATCTTCCGTGATATTTAGAAGGTCTATAATCTCTTCCAATAAATGATTAACATCAAATTCTTCATTGTTGGAGGCAGCAATACTATCGCTTTCATAATGATCAAGAATGCCATTAATGTAGCCGCTAAGCCTTAATCCGGCTTGTTTGAGGTTTTTTAAATAAGATAAACCTTCCTCTCCTAATTTCTCTCCAAATTTTGCTTTAAGAATATCGGCGGTGATAATCATATTTGCCAGGGGCATTTTCATATCGTGAGATACCACCCCGGCAAAATCTTTAAGCATGGCGTTGTGGTCGTTCAGTTCCTTTTTTACGTTCTCCAGGTAATCGTTTTTCCGGTTTAATTCTAAGAGAATCTCCACTTGTTTTGCAAGCGATTTCAAGGCTTTTCTTTGATCTTGATCTAATTTGTTTGGTTTGGTATCAATCACGCAAAGCGTGCCTAGAGCCATTTTATTAACGTCTTTTAAAGGCATTCCGGCGTAATAAAGAACAGGGTCATTTTTGGAGAGCACAAAAGGATTGTCTTCAAAACGTTTGTCTAACCTGGTATCTTGTACTTCCATTAACTCTTCCGGGTTCAGGATAGCGTGACTGCAAAAAGAAATGTCACGATCTGAAGTGCAGAGATCGGTGCCATATTTAGATTTAAACCATTGCTCGTGCTCGCCAACCAAAGAAATTAAGGAAACCGGTGTCTTGCAAATAAAGGAAGCTAACTGGGTAATATTATCAAATTCTTCCTGGGTAGGAGTATATAAAATGTTAGCATCCTGAAGCGCTTTCAGTCGTTGACTTTCGTTTTCCGGAATCGCAGGACGTAACATATAATGCAAAATTGAATTAAATCAAATTTAACAAAATTACCGGACGATGTTAAATTTTTACTAATATTTTTCAAAAACTCCGAGTCCAAATAAAGCGAAGTCATATTTGACGGGATCGGAAGCATCAAGTTTTCTTAACGAAGTATCCAATTCGGCTAAAGCTTTTGCATCGTTAGCTTTTCTTTTTAAAAGCTTTAATTTTCTTGCTACGTTTCCCGAATGCACGTCTAAAGGGCAACTTAACTGAGATGCATTGAGTTTTTCCCATAACCCAAAATCTACCCCTGCCTTATCATTTCTTACCATCCAGCGTAGATACATATTAATTCGCTTGGCTGCTGAGTTCTTCAGGGGATCACTCACATGCTTTTGCGTTCTGGGCGGATGAGGAATTTCAAAAAAAATCTTTTTGAATTCGTGAATAGCCGGTTGTAAGGATTTTTTTTCAGCATTTTCAGTAAAAACAGTTTCAATCCCGCCGTGATTTTTATAGATATTCTTTAAAGCTGAAATAAAATAAATAAGATCTGTTTCATTAAAAGTACGATGCACAAAACCAGATAGATTTTCAAGATCGCTTTCTGAATGATTCAAAATAAAATCGTGCGGACTGCGGTCCAGCATTTCCATTAAACGATTAGCGTTTTTAAGAATGCTTTTTCGGTTTCCCCAGGCAATGGTTGCGGTAAGAAATCCAGCAATTTCAATATCTTCTTTTTTACTGAATTGATGCGGAATTTGCACCGGATCGGTAGCTATAAATTCAGGAGTATTGTATTGTTCGGCTTTGAAATCGAGAAAAGATTTGAGTTCACTTTTTTTCAAACTGTTTAAATTTCCTTTTTATCAATAATTTTTCCGTCCTGCATCGTGATTTTCCTATCGGCCATATCAGCAAGTTCCTCGTTATGGGTTACAATCACGAAAGTTTGTTCAAACTCATCCCGAAGCTTAAAAAATAACTGGTGAAGATTTTCGGCAGATTCGCTATCTAAATTTCCCGATGGCTCATCGGCAAAAATTACCGCGGGGTTATTTATCAGTGCCCTGGCCACAGCAATACGCTGTTGTTCCCCACCGCTAAGTTCCCCGGGTTTATGGTTGGCCCTGTTTTTAAGTCCTAAGAAACCCAAAAGCTCTTTGGCGCGTTCTTCAGCTTTTTCTTTTGGAGTATTGTGAATATAAGCAGGAATACAAATATTTTCCAACGCAGTAAATTCAGGTAATAACTGGTGAAACTGAAAAATGAACCCAATATTCTTATTTCTGAACTTTGACAATTCCTTTGAAGAAAGTCGGTAAATATCGGTGTCGTTTATTTGCAGGGAAGATTCCTTATTTTTTTCGGGTTTATCTAAAGTCCCTAAAATTTGAAGCAAAGTGGTTTTCCCTGCTCCCGAAGCTCCCACTATAGAAACAATTTCGCTTTTTTTAATATGAAGATCAAGACCTTTTAGAACGTGAAGGTCTCCGTAGTATTTATGAATATTTTTAGCTGAAATCATTTCTTCTATTTAGGCTCGGAAAATTAGCCAAATTAAGGAAAACCCCCAAGCTAAGAATTGAATATGTTTTTAACCCGGTTGTAATCTATGTAATATACAATACGCAGGCTAATATTATGTCTTGCCGGCCTGGCGAAAAGATTATCCATACTTTGCTGAAAGTCAAGATCACTTAATTCATCCTGATTAAAAATTGAATTTCTATATAGTAAAATGGCTTCACTGCCGGGTGCAAATTGCCAGCGATAACTTAGATCAAGATTCCAAATATTAAAATTAGCATCGGGATTATAATTCTCTTCAGGATTATAATTTACAGCCGATAAACTGCCGTCTTTATTTAATTTTGAAAATTTATCTTCTTCAAATTGAGCAACTGACCAAAAATTACGAAAGCTCAAGTTTAAACCCTGCCTGGTGGTAAAATTGTAATTTGCCTGCAGCGAGTTTTCAAAACTTCTCATATCTCTGTTCCCAAAAATAATATCGCGAGGCTGAAGCGTGACGAAGCTGGGACGATTAATCTCATTGTCATATTCAAAACCATAAATTACCAGGAATTTATTACTTATTCGAACCCTGGGCTTAAAGATAAAATTGAAACTTTCACGCGAATTCTCACCAAAAACCTGGTAAGTAGAACGAATATCTAAAGCTAATTTCTTTCTATAATCTGAAGAGATCCAGGCATTCCCGGTAATATTGGGCTGGTAAGTGATAAAAGTGTTCTCTCTGCGCGGTTCAAAAAAGTCTTTAAAAGCTGAATTCACTTCTGCAAAACCACCAAAAGCGAATCTATCCCGCGTCATTGCAAATATGCTTGCACCGCCACCAGTGGCTACATTAATATCTGGACGGTATCTGCGTTGATGATTGCCATACAATTCTATACTGTACTGATTGAAAATTCCGCTGGGCTCAAAAATTTGATAGGAAGTGTTCAGGTAAAAATTATTGTAATTATTGGTGAAACTAATCCCAAGATCGTTAATGTCATAGGTTTCATTGGCTAATTCGTGAGAAATGCCATATCTGAAATTTCCTTTAGTTCGATTCAATGAAAATTCAGAAGCAAAGCCGGTTTCATTTTGTCCCGGTAAGTTTACATTGCTCATTTTTGCTTCCCCGGTTACATTAAAGGAATTCGATTTATTAAAAACATCGAAAAGAAAACCGGTTACATTACCATCTCTAAAATGTCCCTCTCTTGTAACATTCGTGTTTATTAAACTAATAGAAGAGTTCTTATTAAAACGCTGGTCCAGGACTAAAATATTATAATTAGCCAGTGGTTCGGTCACTTTCTCGCGATTATTACCGGTGAGGGTGTCTCTATAAATAGCTTTAGTTTCAGCCGTAACCGCATTAAAAAAACCAACTCCAAGGCCGCGCTCTGTTCTTCCCGAAACTTTTAATGCATTTAGAAGATCTGTTCTTTCTGGATTTTCAAGAATTTCTTCATTTTCAAGCTTTTCACGTTGTGCGTTGTTAAATCCTATAGGTGTATTTCCCACCCGTCTGGAATAAAAGAGATCTCCTTTTGTAAAAAGCTCAGTTCCTTCAGTAAAAAAAGCACGATTTTCTCCAAAGATTTGCTCAAATGGGCCTAAGTTAAGTTCTACGTCATCGTAAGCAGTTTGACCAAAATCCGGGACCAAAGTCATATCTAAAGTAAAGGCTTTGCTGATTCCGTATTTAACATCCAAACCGGCATTAAAATTAGTTTCGGTTTCCCCATCAAATCTATCTACTTCAGCAGAAGTATAAGGGTAGAAACTCAATCGGGTAGGAGGATTTATATTTCTTATTCCGCTAATTAAGCCTGTTTGCTGACTCATTTGCCCTACGGCTTTATTTACATAATTCCAGGTGTAACTTTCATTTTTATGAGAAATTTGCCTTAAAAACTGAATTCCCCATTCCTGTTCTTTGCTCTCCGGAAATCGTAGCGCAGCGTAGGGAATACGCATCTCTACATACCAGCCATTTTGATCTTGAGAGACTGCAGCATCCCAAACAATATTAAAACCAAAATCTGTATTCTCACCGGTTATTTTTGCATCGGCACGGGTTCCAGCCGCTGTTACCGCAAACCTAATTTGATTTTCACCATCGTCGTAAGTATTAATATCTACCTGGAAATAATCGCTTTGCTCCAAATTATCTCTTTGTGTAAATTGCTTTACAATTTTTTCAGGATTTTTGTCAATTAAAGTAGCGGCTATATATAGTGCATTATCGTCATAAACCACTTTAACCGTAGTTTTATGACTTTCCGGAATTGGATCTCCATCTCCGGGATAATACATTACAAAATTATTCGCAACAGGCACTTTGTTCCAGGCCTTTTCGTCTAAAACTCCATCTATTATAGGAGCTTTTTTTGTTTCTACTGCCGTATAATTTTTACGCTGAAGACTATCAATTTGAGCATAAATTTGATGAGTAAAAATGAAGAATATTGAAATAAACCAGAATTTCGAAAGCATTAATTGACGATTTGGGTAAAAATGAGTTCAAATATATCATAGTTCTCAATGGAGAACAAGCTATAATTTAAATTCAAGTTAAACTCGCTGTTTTTGTTTATTAATACCTTAAATTTGCTAAACAAAATTAATCTATGAATTCAGAAAATTTAGAACTTGCAACTTTAGCAGGAGGTTGCTTTTGGTGTACAGAAGCTGTTTTTCAACGTTTAAATGGAGTAGAAGAGGTGCTTTCGGGATTTACCGGGGGGAATATAAAAAATCCTGCTTATCGTGAAATCATCACCGGTAGAACCGGTCACGCCGAGGCTATTCAAATAAGATTTAATCCTAAGATTATAAGCTTTCAGGAATTATTATACGTATTCTTTGCGACGCACGATCCTACAACGCTAAATCGACAACAGAATGATGTAGGCACTCAATATAGAAGTGCGGTATTTTATCATTCTGAAAAACAAAAAGAAAAAGCTGAAGAAGTAATTCAGGAACTGGAAGAAAAAGAAATTTTTGAGAATAAAATAGTTACCGAAATTAGTGCGGTAAAAGATTTTTATATTGCCGAAAAGGAACACCAGGATTTCTATAACCAGCACAGGCAGCAGCCGTATTGCCAGTTTATAATAGATCCTAAAATAAAGAAACTAACAGAAGTCTTTGCAGACAAATTGAAATAGAAAGATGGCTTACAAATTTAAAGAAGAGTATAATATTGAAGTCACCGATGGGCTTCAGGAAAATTACAGAAATATCCTTGAAGGAATAGGAGAGGATATTAGCCGTGAAGGCATAGAAAAAACACCCGAAAGAGCGGCTAAGGCCATGCAATTTTTAACGCAAGGCTATAAGATGGATGGGGAAACCATTCTAAAAGAAGCCATGTTTAAGGAAAGTTATGACGAAATGGTGGTTGTAAAAGACATTGAGTTATACTCGATGTGTGAACACCATATGTTGCCTTTCTTTGGGAAAGCGCACATAGCGTACATTCCCAATGGACATATTGTTGGCTTAAGTAAATTACCAAGGGTTGTAGATGTTTTTGCAAGAAGATTGCAGGTACAGGAACGTTTAACGAATGATATTCTGGAATGTATTAATAATACAATAAAGCCAAAAGGAGCAGCGGTAGTTATAGAGGCGGTACATATGTGTATGATGATGCGTGGTGTACAAAAGCAGAATAGTGCTACTACCACTTCAGGATTTAGGGGACAGTTTGAAAAAATAGAAACCAGGAATGAATTCTTAAAACTCATCAGCTCAAATCTTAAATAGGGAATTGGCACTTTATTTGCTTTATTAAGGTTAAAAGCAATCAAAATGAAACTTTTAAAAGATAGATTATTTATAAAAGGCCTTATGTACGATGCGGTAGGTATGGCTACCATGGCAATTCCGTTAGTGGGGCCGTTTCTAGATTTATTGTGGGCACCCTATGCAGCCAGAAAAATGGGCGAGATGTATCCCGGTAAAAAAGGAAAAGTGGCATCGGTATTAGTATTTATAGAAGAGATTTTACCTGGAACCGACATTATTCCAACCTTTACCCTAATGTACTTCTATACTTTTGTATGGGGCAAAAACAAACAACGAAATAACCGGGTGATAGATGTTGAAATTATAGAATAAAATTTCAACATATTTTTCAGAAAAGTTACAAGATCCCAAAATTGGGATCTTTTTTTGTTTTAATCTAAATTATTTAAAAACTCTTTAACAGCTATATTTCTTTGGTTTAGAGCACATTTATGTATTTTACTCGATAATCGAGATTGAATGCTCCGAGGCTTGCCTCGAAATCAAATTATATTTTTCAATAATAATGCTTCGTGAGCTTGCTCCGAAGTAGTTTACTTGATAATCGAGATTTAATGCTCCGAGGGAGTTTACTTAAATAAAACTTATAAAATGTCAGAATTTGAAAACGACAGACCAAAAATTTCTAAACCATCAAAAATATCATTTTCCGGATGGAAGAAAATAGCTTTTATAATAAAGGACAAAATAGACGAAAATAACCTGGGGATTGTATCGGCTGGTGTAGCTTTCTATTCATTTCTAGCGATTTTCCCGGCTATAATGGCTTTGGTTTCTATCTATGGCCTGGCGGTAAGTCCGGCTCAAATTGAAAATCAATTAACTCAAATTGGGTCTATGATTCCGGAACAAGCTTTTGGAATTGTAGAGGAAAGATTGCAGGAGTTTATTTCTACTTCGGGAAGTACGCTCGGCTGGGGTATGGCCCTGGGGATACTTTTTAGTATTTGGAGTGCTAATAAGGGAATGAAATCTTTATTTAGGGGTGTAAATGTAGCCTACGCTACCCGCAGTAAACGTGGCTTTATAAAAGAAAATGCACTTACCTTATTATTTACTTTTGGCGCTATAGTACAGATAATTCTAAGTATGGGCTTAATTGTAGCTTTTCCGGCTATTGTAGGGGAATTTGGTTTACCTAAAAATATTGAAGTCCTAATTAACTGGCTGCGTTGGCCTCTTTTGGCGATAATTGTCGGATTTTTCCTTTGTGTTATTTATAAATATGCACCACAAAGAACTAATCCTAAACTAAAATGGGTAATTCCCGGTGCGCTGGTGGCAACTATTTTGTGGTTAATCGCTTCCTGGGGTTTTTCATTCTACGTAAGTAACTTCGGAAGTTATGGTGAAGTTTATGGCTCTATTGCTGCCGTAGTTATTATGATGCTATGGCTTTCTATAACCTGTTTTACGGTTCTATTAGGAGCTCAAATTAATTCTGCTTCAGAAAGGTATGCCAGGAAACTTACTTCTTTTAGTTAAAAGTTTGAACTGAATTTTACAAAGAAACTTCATACCGTTAAAACTGTGTTATTTGAAATCTCTTTAACGCTTATCCTATAAAATTACTACGATATTTAATTTACCGAAAAAATGGTATCAACCAATAAACATACAATTATGAATAATCAAGTAGTAGAAAAAGGTGTAAAATGGCTTAAAAGAGCTGTTATTCTGAAAGCAGGAAAAGCTATCCTGAAAAAACCGGCAAGTGCACTGGGAGTTGGGGCATTAGCCGCGGGAGCAGGAATTGCTGCTTACAGCTTTATAAAGAAAAGAAAAAAGAACGATTTAACCCATATAGATAATATTGAAGACAATAACCCTGAAGTAGAAGGGAAAAAGAAAATAGTAGTATAAATAACTGCTAAAAATTAAAAAGGCCTCACTAGTTTTTTAAACCTGTGAGGCCTTTTTTTGTGTTTAAACCGAACCTGGTTTAACTTCTTAGACAGACTATTAAAGCAACCATCTAACTGAAACCGAAATGTTTCTTCCAATATTTGAAATCCCATCAGGTTTTAAACGGGAAAGGTGCGAGATATAATCTTTATTTAAAATATTATTCCCACTTACTCCAATTATCATTTCAGTTGAATTAATAGCAAACTCTCCTCCAAATCCGGCGCCTAGAAGACCGTATCCTCCGGTTCGGGTTTCAAAAGCACTCACATTATTCTGATCAAAAACATTCTTTAATCGAACAAATGCGTATTTACTGTAAATCTTTTCATCTACATCTTCAAACTCTACTCTAAAAGTATTGGTTAAAGAGTTGGCAGGAATTAAAGGTAGGTATTCACCATTATTTCTTTTTCCTGTCACTGTTTCAAAACTACTTTCCAGGTGCAACCAGTCTAATGGATGCGGGTGAATGTGAAGTCCGATTTCTCCACCATACAATTCGGCATTATTCTGTGTATATTCAAAAACAGGGTTTTCTTCAATCAATTCTCCGGTAGGTTGCAAATAAATATAATCGTTTATTGAGTTATGAAACCCGTTTACGAAGGCTTCAAAATGCTTATTTCTCCATTCTAAAGAAAGATCTACCTGGAAATTTTGTTCGTTTTCCAAAGTTTGATCTCCAACTTCATATCTATTAGTTCCGTGGTGAGCACCATTGGAAGTCAATTCAGATAGGTTAGGAGCTCGAAATCCGGTAGCAAGATTCAAACGAGCACTTAGTTTATCGGTAATAATATATTTTGCTCCTAAGGCTCCATTTATACTCTTGTAAGATCTATCTACAGCCGCAATTTCTCCACTTTCGTGCGCGTGCTCACCCTCCTCTTCGTGTTCTTCTTCGCCGTGTTCTTCTTCGTGAGGCTCTACCGCTTCGCTATCAATATTTCGTACATCATATCTAAGTCCACCTTGAAAATCCCATTTATCAAAATGCACGTGGGTAGTGGCAAATACGCCAAAATCTGTTGTTGTGGCATCAGGAATTAAAATTTCTTCACCGTAATTAGTATTGGTTTGGTGCATTCCCTGAACCCCTAAAATAGTTTCAAACCTTCCGGTTCGTGGCAAATTATATTTTAAGTTATAATTTAAAGTTTCAAGATGCATTTCTAGCGCAGGATGATCTACACCTTCTTCTTCGTGCTCTTCTTCAGCGTGTTCTTCCTCACCTTCGTGTTCCTCTTCTCCCTCGTGTTCTTCGTGATGATGTTCTTCAAATTCTTTTCGGTCATTATATTGATAACCAACTTTAAAATCCAGACTAGAATTGCGGAAATAAAGCTTATTTTCTAAACTTAGAATATGGTTATCTATTTCCTGATAGGGAAGAAGAGGGTCTTTATCTGTAGATTGTACACCAATTTCTTCCGGAATTCCAATATTAGATTTATTGAAATTGTATCTTAAATCGGTTTTAAATTTAGCATCCTGGTAACCAATTCCTGCTTTGAAATCGGTTTCATTAAACCGGGTATTAGTAACTCTTTCACCATCTCCTGTCTCATAATCACTATGCGCGGCATAACTCCCCCGAGCAATAAACTTCAATTTTTCTCCTGAAGTTTTAGCCATTAGGCTTCCCTGGTAACCCTGAGTATTACTGAAATAATTGATATCTGCTTCAGCATTGGTTTCATTTTCTGCAGCATAGCGTTCAGGGTTTAGATAAAGAACACCACCAATTGCGTCGCTCCCGTAGAGTAGGGAAGCGGGACCTTTTATAACTTCAACACTTTCAATTCCTTTAGAGCTTATTCCCAGCCCGTGTTCATCCCCATATTGCTGATTTTCCAACCGAACACCCTGGGTGTAAACCAAAACGCGATTAGAACTCAAACCGCGAATTACCGGTTTACCAATTCCCACGCCGGTTGTTAAACTTTCTACCCCGGCAATTTGAGTAATCCCGTCGCTTAAAGTGATAGCACCTTTTCGGTTTAATTCTTCTACATTTTCACGTTCTACGCGCATTACATTTTCACTTTGTAACTGGTGAAAAGGAGTAGAGACGATCACTTCTTCCATTTCTATGGCAGATTTTTCTAAAGTGATGTTTAAACTTGAAGTTCCCGGGAAATCCAGTTCATTAGAATAAGTAGCGAATCCTACTGATGAAATTACGACTTTAAATTTTCCATTAGGAATATTTTGTATGCTAAAACTTCCATCAATATCGGTCATATCGCCTTTACCGAGTTCTGGGAAATAAATATTTGCGCTAAATACAGGTTCTCCGGATTCAGCATTGGTAACCTTGCCAGAAAAAGTATTCTGAGCATATATAATGGGGCTCACCGCTAAAAATAGCAATGAGAAAAGTAAACTTTTCATATTAATTTTTTAAATAATTATACTTCTAACAAATAAAAATCGAAATGTTAGGCAGTCGCTGGCGGACCGCGAAGCTGGAAAGGCAGCTTCTGATAATCACTTAAAAATTGATAAAAATCTAAGAATTGTTTTTTTACCTGTTTTTCTACAAAGGGTTCAAAATTAATGAAGCTTGTAACCAGTGCAGGGTTTTTGTGAAAAGAATGTAGTTCGCAGTCAATGCTGCTTGCGTGAAAATGCTCATCGGCATAATTATAACACAATTCGTGCCCGTGCCCGCTAAAGATATGCGAGAAGCTAATTACCACGGGAAGCAAAAGTAAAGCTCCCAGTGAGATGGCGAATATGTGTTTAAAGATCTTCAAAAAATATTATTGAAATAGCTTAGCAAGTCCCATTCTACTTAACATTTTCTTCTGGAAAGACCAAAAGAACTGAAACTGGCCAAAGATCCAGCCGAAACTAACCAATAATACCTGGTAAATAGGAAATATCAGAAAAATTCTGGCGCTCCAATAAACAGCCCAATGGGAAGTAGTTTCATAAATACCTAAAAAATTACATAGAGGTTCAGCCAATTTAGCCGATGTAGATCCCGTAATTGCAAATACTATAAGAATTATAAATATTTGCCAATTAGAATCTATACCCCAACGCTCTTTCAATTTATTCATACGACAAAAGTACTAAAAGCATTGAATAATTAAAATAAACACTGTTAAATGCGTGTAGGCACAGAGAATTTTTGGTTGTAATGCCTGCTAAAAAAGACAAAATAATTGTACAGCAAGTAATTCACTTCGTAACCATAATCTATGGATGGATTATAATTTATTTCCTGAAGATAGAGATCAGGATTATAATTTTGCGGCTGGCTTACCCGTTGATTATATTCTGAAACCAGAAATCTGTTTTTGTTTTCTAAATATTGCTGAGAGTAATAACCTTCTGGCCTCGCGATAGAATTGATAAACAAATTAAAACCGGGCTCAATGATAATTATTTCATATTCTAAACTATCATTAGCAATACGTACGGTGTCTTCGTTAACTTGAGAATCTCCAAGATTCCTGTCTCTTGTGCTTCCGCAACTGTAAACAAATAATCCCAGTAATATTATATAAATGAAATTTCTCATTCTTGTTCTTTAACTTACCCTGTGAGGTTGTTTCTTTATCTAAATTTTTCTTTCAGAAGTATTTCTGAAAATAAATAAGGCAAAAATTATACCTTATTTTTATTTACCACCCAACATACCGCCAAGCAAACTTCCGCCTTTTTTTCCTTTTTTACCACCCATTACCATTCCTGCTACATCGTCTATTACGCTACCGTCACCATCGGCATCCAATAAAGTTTCCACTAAAGATTGATCGTGGGAGGAATTGGAGCCCATAACAGAGCCTAATAAGCCAGATAATCCTGAAGCGCCTACATTATCTTTCCTCTTTTGTTGCCCTAATAGCCCCATGATAACAGGAGCAGCCATTTCCAGAATTTTGTTTACAGAGGTTTCGTCCATATTTAAAGCTCCGGCAATGGTTTTGCTTATTCCGCTTTGCCTGGAACCAAGAACGTGGTTTAAAATCTTACTGCCTTCGCCGGTAAGTTCTTCAGCATCTTTTTCTTCCAGGTTGTTTAAGACGTCACCATTATGTTTTTCGCTCTGTAAAGCTTTATCTAAATTTTCAGCACCTTCTGGATCTTTAGTATTTCGCTTCATCGCCCCAAGAATTAATGGCAAAGCCATTCCAAGGGCTGATGTTACTTTTCCTTTATCTTCAGAAGTTTTTGAACTGGCTTTCTTTACCAGTTCTTCTCCCATTTGTGTATTCAGTAAATCTAATATAGAAGCCATAAATTATTTTTTATTGAATTTACGGCTTTTAACCAGTATTGGGCGTTAAAGCTTTATTATAATCTACTTTTTAAAGTGTGAAATTATCTGTTGAGCAAGTTCTAAACCTATGCGTTCCTGTGCCTCAAGAGTAGAAGCACCAATGTGCGGGCTCAAAGAAAGCTTTTCGTTCATCAATAATTTTATGGCCGGTCTTGGTTCTGCTTCAAAAGTGTCTAAACCAGAAAATGCGACTTTCCCTTCTTCTATAGCATCCAAAAGCGCTACTTCATCTATTACTCCGCCGCGGGCTGTATTAATTATACCAACTCCGGGTTTCATCGCATCCAGCTCCTTTTTACCAATTAATGGTTTAGTTTGCGCTGGTACGTGTAGCGTTATAAAATCTGAATGTTTTATGAGTTCTTCAACAGGCTCAGTTTTAATAGGTATTTCTATACTTTGATGATTGTAAAATTCTAAAGTGATTTTTACTTCTCCAACTTCCTTATCACTCGCAATAACTTTCATTCCGAGACCTAAGGCAATTTTGGCGACTTCTCTACCAATTCTTCCAAAACCAATAATTCCCAGCGTTTTTCCTCTAAGTTCTATTCCTGCGGAATAAGATTTCTTTAATTCTTTAAACCGGGATTCACCTTCTAGAGGCATATTTCTATTGGCATCGAATAATTTTCTAACTCCGCTAAAAAGATGCGCAAAAACTAATTCGGCTACAGAGCCTGAAGCTGCCTGCGGAGTATTAATTACCTTAATTCCTTTACTTTCGGCATACTCCACCGCAATGTTATCTAGACCAACACCGCCGCGACCTATTAATTTTAAATTTTTACAGGAATCTATAAGCTTATTATCTACCGTGGTAGCACTACGAACCAACAAAACCTGGATATTCTTTGAGTTTATATATTCGGCCAGTTGTTCCTGGGCTACTTTAGTGCTTATTACTTCAAAACCGGCATTTTCAAGCTGCTCTACACCGGCTTTAGCAAGACCATCGTTAGCGAGTACTTTAATTTTTTCCGGTTTTGAAGGAGTTGCTGGTTTATTAAAAAAATCTTCAGGCTTCATTTGTTTATATTTTTATCCCTCGGGTGGGAATTTCATACAGGAGTATAACAATTATCCTGTTTATTGCTAATTTTTGCGTCCAGCATCATGCCGGATTTCTTGGGGTAATTCTACTTAAGATTGTTGTTCTAATTGCTGCATGGCATTAACCAGAACTTTTACGCTTTCTATATCTAAGGCATTGTACATAGAGGCACGGTAACCTCCAACGCTTCTATGACCATTAAGTCCGTTAATACCAGCCTCTTTCCACAGTTTATCAAAAGCTTCTTTTTTACTTTCATCGGTAAGGTTAAAGGTGGCATTCATTGCTGAACGATCTTCAACTTCAGCAAAACCTTTAAATAATGGATTTCGGTCTATCTCTTTGTATAATAGGTCGGCTTTTTCTGCATTTCGTTTTTCCATAGCTTTAATCCCGCCGTTTTTCTTGATCCATCGTAAAGTTAACAAGGAAACATACACCGCATAAACAGCCGGAGTATTGAACATACTGTCCTTTTCTATATGAACTTTATAATTTAACATTGAAGGAATCTCACGCTCAACTTTTCCTAAGATATCTTCTTTAACTATCACTAGCGTAGTTCCCGCCGGGCCCATATTTTTCTGTGCACCCGCGTAAATAAGATCGAATTTTGAAAAATCCAGTTCCCTGGAAAAAATATCACTACTCATATCACAAACCAGGGGCGCATCAACCTCAGGAAAGTCTTTCATTTGGGTTCCGAAGATAGTGTTGTTGCTGGTACAGTGAAAATAATCTACATCTGTAGGAATTTGATAATTTTTAGGGATATAGTTGAAATTTTTGTCTTTAGAAGAAGCGACTTCAATCACTTCTCCAAAAAGTTTCGCTTCTTTTATCGCTTTAGAAGACCAGGTTCCTGTATTTAGATAGGCCGCTTTTTTATTTAATAAATTATAAGCAGTCATCAGGAATTGCATACTCGCACCTCCTTGCAAAAACAAGGCGGTATAACCTTTATCTTTAAGGCCTAAAAGTTCCAGGGAAAGACTGCGGGCTTCTTCCATCACCTCCACAAAAGCGGTGCTACGGTGAGAAATTTCCATAATAGACAATCCTGAATCCTGGTAATCTAAAATGCCCTGCGCGGCTTCCTTAAAAACTTCCTGTGGTAATATACAGGGGCCGGCGCTATAATTATGTTTTTTCATAGTTGGTTTATAAAAGTGGTTAGTCTTATGTTTTAAAGTTCTTCTAAAAATTTTAAAGTATCTACCCCATCGGCATAATCCCATAATTTTGGTTGTTGGGTTTGGCCAAAATCAACTTCAGCTTCACGGCCTACAACGCACTGTAGATTTTCTTTATTTTGCTGAAGTTTTTCCTGTAAGTCTTTTTCATCTTCATATTCTTCATAAAATAAAGTGGCGATAGGGGAACCGAAACTTTCGTCCTTTTTCAGGATAAGAAAACCGTTTTCCAGTAATTTGAATTCACTCATTAAATATACGGCTTTGTTATAATCGTAATTGTTGGCGTATTTAGCTGAATTCAATAAAGTATTCCAGGGATATATAGCTTTGAAAAAATTATCGAAATCATATTCTTTTGGAACATAAAGCTTAGATACATTACGACAACCTAATCCAAAATACCTGAAAATATCTTCGCCCAAAGCTTCCAACTGTTCTTTACTTTCTTTCCCAGTTAGGATGGCTACCGAATTCCTGTTTTTTCTAATAATACTTGGTTTTCCTTTAAAGTAATATTCAAAATAACGTGCGGTATTGTTGCTTCCGGTAGCGATAACCGCATCAAAATCGCTTAGTCTGTCCTCTGTAAATTTTATTCGATTTTCAAATTCGGGAGCGATCTCCATTAAAAAACTGGCAATAACCGGTAACAATTGTTTATCGTTAGAAGATTGTTTTACCAGTACTTTATGCCCTGAAATTAAAACCGAAAGAAAGTCGTGAAACCCAACCAATGGGATATTCCCGGCCATAACAATGGCTACTGTTTTTTGCTCATCCTGGTTAAATTGATAAGGTTTAAGCCAGGTATCCAAATTGCTTGTAGTTAACGCTTTGCTCCATTGCTGAAGGGAAAAAATTACATTTTCCCGGGTAAACCAACCGTTATAATGAATAGACTGGTCTATTTTATCATTCAATTCATTAAAAAATCTTTCGTTATGAGGTGTGATTTTTACCGAATTATTAGTCTTATCCCCGAAAAGACTCAGGAATTTTCCCAGTTCAACAAAATATGATTTTCTTTCTTCGATTGTCATTTCCTTATTTGGTTATGATAGCCAATGGCTTTAAATTTGTACGCGAAATTAAAACTTAAGCAGGCAAACTCCTAAAATTACAGGGGAAATACCACATAAGTTTTGAGTTAATTAATTTACAAAGAAAGAAAGCTATGGCAATTGTTATAACAGATGAATGTATAAACTGCGGAGCCTGCGAGCCCGAGTGCCCAAATACAGCTATTTATGAAGGTGCAGACGATTGGCGTTATGCCGATGGTACAGATCTGGAAGGAAATGTAGTACTGCCAAATGGAAAAGAAGCTGATGCAAATGAGGCACAGGAACCTATTAGTGATGAGATCTATTATATTGTACCCGATAAGTGTACTGAGTGTAAAGGATTTCACGAAGAGCCACAATGTGCAGCGGTTTGTCCAGTAGATTGCTGCGTGCCAGATGATGAGCACGTAGAAACAGAGGAAGAGCTACTTGGGAAGCAAAAATTTATGCACGAAGACGAGTAGTATTAACTACTGAAAATTTTTATACGTAAAAGATCTTGTTTCTACAGAAGCAGGATCTTTTTTAGTTTATACTCTAAATGAAATTAAATAGTTTCATTAATTAATTTAAGAAACTGCAAATTTGATCTCATTGCGATAAACTGAGGGAGACTTTCCCGTAAACTTTTTAAACTGTTTATTAAAATGGCTAAAATTATTGTAGCCACTCTCAAAACACACATCGGTGATGCTTATTTGTTTTTGGTGAAGTAATTTAGCAGCGTGAACCAGTCGGTATTCATTTACAAACTGGACGAAAGTTTTCCCAGTTGTTTTTTTAAAATACCGGCAAAATGCTGGAACCGTCAAACTTACCAGGTTGGCAATTTCTTCTAAAGTTATATTTCTTTTAAACTCGTTTTTTACAAAATTAAAGATCACATTTATCCTGTTGTTGTCTTCTAGCTCGGTATCAAGTACAAATCCTTCAGCATTTAAAAGGGTAAAATCTTTTGCATTTTCAAGCATATTAAGCACATCCAGCAGGCCTAAAAGGCGTTTATAATTAGTAAGAGAGCTTAAAGCTTCAATCTTTTCACCAATTAATATTTTATCATCTCCCTGGAAGACGATTCCTTTCTTAGCTCGTTCCAGTAAAACTTTTATATTTCTCATTTCCGGCAGTTCCCAAAAATTATTTCCGAGGAAATCGGGACTAAATTGTATTACGGTTTCCTTATCGTTATCGGTTAAACTATCTGTAAAGCCGCAATGTGGCAGGTTAGATCCAATTAAAATAAGATCCCCGTGCTGATAGTAGGAAATGTGACTTCCAATTTGCCTTTTTCCCGAGCCCCCATTTACATAAACAAGTTCAATTTCTGGATGGTAGTGCCAAAAAGTATGGTTTCTGTTTTGATGTTCCTGGTTAAAACTTTTAAAAGAAAATGAACTTCCAAAGCTTGGATCAACTTTTTCAAAAGAAGGTTTGCTGGTTTTTATCATATCATCAATAAATTAACTTTTATATAATGTGAGCTTAATGTTCTGTTTTAAAGCAAAATTAACTCTAAAATATGCTATTTGTACAATAAACAACTATTAAATAATTACAAAGGTTAATAATGAACATTTTCTTGTTTATTCACTACTATTCTAAAGGGAAACCCTGGCCTATCTTTGTAAATGAAAACAAGGAGTATTAACAGTTAAAAAACAGGATTATGAAAAAACTATTGAAAAATTCGTTATTGCTAGTAGCTTTAATCACAGGAATAAATATTTATGCAGCTGATCGTGTGGAGGTTAGTGTAAAAGAAGAGCAGACTCTTATTATAGAGTTAGATGAGGTAAGTACTATAAGTTTAAAAGACATTTCTGGCTTCATCTTATTTAAAGATAGCCCGGCGTTAGATGGCAATTACAGTAAACAAATTGATTTTAGTCGAATTCCTGCCGGAACTTATTTCTTAAATACTGAAGATCTTAATGGTGTTTATACTACGGTAATTAAAAAATCTTCTAGCGGGATTAGAATTGAAGCTAAAACAGCAGCCGTAGTGTTTAAGCCTATTTATAAGGTTAACGATAAAGAGGTGAAGTTTTTCCTGACTAATCCTTCAAAAACTTATGCCAGCCTAAGAGTATACGATGCCAGTGGTGAGTTAGTTGGAGAGATGAGAGAGAAAACTTACACTATGAATAAAACACTTGACTTTTCAAAAATGCCAAAAGGTGAATATACTTTTAAAGTAAGTGTTTCTGGCGAGGTTTTTACTGAAAAACTAGCTATCTAATTAAGCTAATTGCATTAAATAAAAGCAGGGATTTAAGCCGTAAATTCCTGCTTTTTTTATGGCTAATTTTAGTGTTTTAGGAGCTGCTCAAGTTCATGAGGTATTGGGAGTATTTTTTTGAATGAAATAAAATTATTTTATGTTTTCTTATAAAACCGAAGTGCTAAGTATAAGCTTCGGTTTTTTTGTGCCCGGCTGTTAAATTATTTCAAAGATTTTAAGTATTTTCAGCCTGAAATGGAGTTTTGTATCCATAGTGAAATTCGTAATTAGCCTACAATGATAAGCCCTGACCAATTAAAGGAAATATTTCAGTCTTTTCCAGACAACTGCGTGTTATTAAAACCAGATTTGCCAAGATTCAATATAATAGAGGTTAATCGTTCTTTTGAAGAAATTACCGGAAACAAAAAGGAAAAGCTTTTAGGGGGTGATCTAATAGAATTTTTTACCGGAGAGAGCGTAGGTAAGGAATTTGAAGATATACTTTCTTCCTCTTTGCAAAATGCATTAGAATCTGGAAAACCAGATCATATTTCATCGTTTAGATACGATCTCACCGACTCGGAGACCGGAACTTTACAGCGTAAATTCTGGGAGGCAGATAATATTCCTATTACAAACGATAAAGGGGAAACCGACTTTATATTACACCGTCTTCGGGATATTACGCATACAGTTGTAGCCAAAGAAAAAGAGCAAAATTCCTTAAAAAACCTTAGGGAAAATGAAAACCTGTTAAAAGAGACTCAAGAGGTAGCGCAAATAGGGAGCTGGGAATTAGATGTGGAAGAAGACATGCTCCATTGGTGTAATATGCTGAAAAAAATTCACGAAGTTCCACAGAATTATATTCCGGAAGTGGAAGCTGCCATAGCTTTTTATAAATCAGATAAAGATAAAGCCATAATAAGCAATGCGGTTTCAAAAGCTATTGAAACCGGAGAGGGTTTTGACCTTGAACTGGAAATAGTTACCGCTAAAAATAATGATAGGTGGGTAAGAGCTACCGGGAAAACAGAATTTAAGAATGGAAAATGTGTTCGTCTATACGGCGCTACCCAGGATATTACTTCTCGAAAATTTGTTGAAACCAGACTCAAGCATATAAACGATAATATTCCCGGAGTTGTATTTAGATATAAACTTAAACCTAATGGTGAGGATGAATTAATGTATGTGAGTGAAGGAGCGAAAGAGGTTTGGGGTGTTTCTGCCGATGAGGCTACTCTCGATAATAAAAGAATATGGGATTTATACAGTAAAGAAGATTTCGAATACGTTAACGAAACTGTCAGGGAATCTGCTAAAAATATGCAGGTATGGTCCAAAGAATGGCGAATAAACCATCCGGATAAAGGAATTAGGTGGAATAGAGGAATTGGAGCGCCTCAAAAACTTTCTGACGGTAGCATAGTTTGGGATTCTGTAGTGCTTGATGTAACCGAAGAAAAAGTAGCCTACGAATTATTGGAGATCAATGAATCCAGGCAGAGTAGTTTGCTGGATTCACAGACTAATTATGTGATTAGAACAGATATTCACGGAAATTATACTTATTACAATAATAAATTTCAGGAAGATTTTGGTTGGATACACGAAAAATCTGGAGTAATAGGAGACAGCTGCATGGCAGCTGTAATTGAAGAAGATAGACCTAAAGTTGAAGCCACAGCCCTAAAGTGCCTGGAAAACCCTAACGAAACCTTTCAGATAGAAATAGGAAAACCAAGACGTGATGGGAAGGTGCGCACAACGGTTTGGGATTTTGTTGCTCTTACTGATGCTGAAGGGAATCCAACCGAAATTCAATGTATAGGAATAGATATTTCAAAGAAAAAAGAGACCGAAATTGCTTTGAATAAAGCAAAGAAACAGTACGAAGGATTGATACAAAGTATCGAAGGTGTTTTTTGGGAACTAGATATTGAAACTTTTGAATTCACCTTTGTGAGCAGGCAAGCTATAGACCTTATAGGAATTGAGCCTTCTAAATGGTACCACGATCCTAAATTCTGGGAAGCTCACATTCATCCTGAAGACCGGGAATATGCCATCAATTTCTGTATGAATCAGGTGGAAGAAGAAAAAAACCACAGTTTTGAATATAGGATGCTAAAAGCAGATGGCAGTTATGTTTGGGTGAGCGATGTGGTTTCAATAGTTAAAGAAGATGGAAAGGTAAAATGGCTAAGAGGTATAATGACTGATATTTCTAAGCGGAAACTCGCAGAAGAACAGCTTCAGCTTAGTGAGCAGCGTTTTAGAGGCCTGGTGCAGGAGGGTGGTGATCTTATCGCTTTATTAGATGAAAATGGGGATTATATGTATGCCAGCCCAACTTCCATTTCTGTATTAGGATATACTCCTGAGGATTTCAGTAATCGAAATGCTTTTGAGTTTGTTCACCCGGAAGACGTGGAAAGAGTTCAAAAGAAATTTGAAAAGATTTTATCTAAAAAAAGGTTGGAAATAAGTCCGTTTAGATTTAGTCATAAAAACGGGGGTTGGCGTTGGTTGGAAACCACGGTAACCAATCTTATGGACGATCCAGCTGTTAAAGGTTTTGTTGCCAATTCCAGGGATGTTACCGAAAAACTGCGTTTTCAGGAACTGGAATACCTGGAGCGCAAAATCCTGGAAATGAACTTTAAGAAAGGTTCAAGACTAAAGCAAATTTTAAATTTTTATCTCGAAAAATTAGAGGCCATAAATCCTAATGCCTTTTTCGTGATTAGGAAGTTAGAAAATGGCAAATTACACAATTGGGCTTCTGGAGGCACACCTCTAAATTTGGTTGATGCCTTAGAGGGACGACCAATAAAAGAGGAAAATGGAATTTGTGCGTTAAGCTTTAAAGGAAAAGAATCAAAGATCTTAAAAACCAAAGATGCCATAGATTCCCCTTTAAAAACACATAGCTTTAGAAAATAAAATTGATTGCTGTTGGTCTTTTCCTATTATAGATTCAAAAGGAGAGACGCTGGGAATATTTTCTGTTTTCTATAAAAACGATCCTTTACCAGAAAAAAAGCAAGAGAAAAGAACTATTAGGAGAACAATTGGACTGCTGCAATTAATTATAGAATTTCATCTGAATGAGATCGCTTTAAAACGAAGTAATCAGCGCTTTGAATTTGTAAATAAAGCTACCGAAGATGCTATTTATGATTGGGATGCTATAAACGATGAAATACAATGGGGAGATGGTTTTTATAAAATGTTTGGGTATGAACGCGACGGTGAAAAATCTACCTTAAATAAATGGAGTTCCGGTGTGCATCCCGATGATGTTGCTGCAGTAGAACAAGATCTGGAAGCCAGCCTAAAAAATACTAATATAAATAGATGGAACTCTGAATATTGCTTCAGGAAAGCTGATGGAAGCTACCTTGATATTATTGAAAGTGGATATATCATTAGGAATGAAGAGGGCGAAGCGATACGAATGATAGGGGTTTTGCGGGATATTACCAATATAAAAGCCTATGAAAAAGAACTTGAAAATGCGAATGAAAGATACCGTTTTGCCACCAAGGCTACATCAGATGCTATCTGGGACTACAATGCTGTGGATGAAAGTGTAGTTTGGGGTGCAGGTTTTGAAAATTTATTTGGATACAAACTCAAAAATTTAAAGCCGGACCTTAGCCCCTGGTATGAAAATATTCATCCCGAGGATCGCGAAAGAATTGATAAAAGCTTTCGGGAAGCAATAAATGACGATACTGAGATCTGGGAAGAGGAGTACAGGTTTAAAAATATTCTGGGGCAATATTTAGATGTTTTTGACAGGGGCTTTATAGTTAGGGACAATAATGGAAAAGCCAAACGAATGGTTGGAGCAATCCAGGATATTACCCGCAAGAAACAGTACGAAAATTCACTTGAAAAATTAAATTTAGACTTAAAGAAGCGAGCTAAAGAACTTGCAATTTCTAATGCCGAATTAGAGCAGTTTGCCTACGTGGCTTCTCACGATCTCCAGGAACCTTTAAGGATGGTAACCAGTTTTCTTACACAATTAGAAAAGAAATATGGTGATGTTTTGGATGAAAAAGGTTTGTTATATATAGATTTTGCGGTAGACGGCGCAAAAAGAATGCGACAAATTATCCTGGACCTTTTAGAGTTTTCCAGGGTAGGGAGAACCGAGGATAAACTGGAAGCAGTTGATATAAATGATGTTCTGGATGATGTAAAGCACCTTTACCGAAAAAAGATTTCAGATAGAAAAGTGAATATTATAGCTGAACCTCTACCGGTAATAGAAGCACCTAAAAGCCCGCTAAGACAGGTTTTTCAGAATTTAATTAGTAATGCTATAAAATATAGCAAAGAAGGGGTAAGTCCGGAAATAAATATAAAATACAAGGAAACTGAAGATTTCTGGGAGTTTACTATTCAAGACAATGGCATTGGAATAGAGCAGGAATATTTTGATCGTATTTTTGTGATCTTTCAGCGCTTGCATCGCCGTGAAGAATATTCCGGTACCGGAATGGGGCTTGCAGTGACGAAAAAGATCATAGAAAATCTTGGCGGTAAAATATGGCTGGAATCCCTGGAAGGTGAAGGGACTACATTTCATTTTACAATTTCTAAAAATATTGCTAAATTGTAATATAATTCTTACATTTTAACTCTTATTGTTAATTAAAGTAATAAGGAGTTTAGTTAAGCATTATTAATATCCTTATATTATACTAAATATTTTTATGGCTATGGAATCTGTACACATACTTTTAGTTGAGGATAATGAAGGAGACATTATATTAACAACCGAAGCTCTTGAAGAGGGTAGAATTCTCAACAAGTTAAGTGTGGTTAGAGATGGCAGGGAAGCCGTAGATTTCTTGAATAAAGACGGAGCTTTTGTAAAAGCACTTACTCCAGATCTAATTCTATTAGACGTGAACCTTCCAAAAATGAATGGCCACGAAGTGCTAAGATTTATAAAGCAGCACGAGACTTTAAAAAAGATACCGGTAATAATGCTTACCACCTCTTCATCCCAGGAAGATATTGATAACTCTTACCGGAATTATGCTAATTGTTATATAACAAAACCTATAGAAGTTGGCGATTTTATGAAAGCCGTTAATCAAATTGAAGAGTTTTGGGTGAATTTGGTGAAACTTCCTTCTAAATAGTTATTTTCCCTTAGAATTATAATTAACATTAAAATTTAAATTTTTGTTAATTAAAATAGTCCAGCATTGTTTTAACTTTTTGGGCTATGCCTTATATTAGCGCCACAACTCCATGAACTACTTATGAGCCAGGAAACGAAGTATACTGAAGATAATATACGGTCTTTAGACTGGAAAGAACATATTAGGATGCGTCCCGGAATGTACATTGGTAAGCTGGGAGACGGCTCCAGTGCAGATGATGGGATTTATATTCTCTTAAAAGAAGTGCTGGATAACAGTATTGATGAATTTGTAATGGGATCTGGAAAAACCATTGAGATCTCGGTGCAAAATCAGCGTGTTATTGTTCGTGATTATGGTCGTGGAATTCCACTAGGAAAAGTAGTCGATGTAGTTTCAAAAATGAATACGGGCGGAAAATACGATACCCGCGCCTTTAAGAAGTCGGTCGGACTTAATGGAGTTGGTACTAAAGCAGTAAATGCACTTTCCTCATATTTTAGAGTAGAATCTTCCAGGGATGGGAAATCTCACGCTGCTGAATTTGAACAGGGAGAATTAAAAGATGAAGAGCATCTTGATGAAACTTCCCGTCGTCGCGGAACCAAAGTAACCTTTGTTCCCGATGAGGTTATTTTTAAGAATTTTAAATTCCGAAATGAGTATATAGAAAAAATGCTGAAAAATTATGTGTACCTGAATCCCGGGTTAACCATAATTTTTAACGGCGAAAAATTCTATTCAGAAAACGGACTTAAAGATCTTTTAAAAGATAGTATTCACGAAGATGAGCGTTTATATGAAATTATCCATATGCGCGGCGAGGATATTGAAGTTGCATTAACACATAGTAAAGCCCAATACAGTGAAGAATATCATTCTTTTGTGAATGGGCAAAACACTTCCCAGGGAGGAACACACCTCGCGGCTTTTAGAGAGGCGATCGTTAAAACGGTACGCGAGTTCTACGGAAAAAATTACGATGCCAGCGATATTAGAAAATCTATAGTTTCGGCAATTAGTATTAAAGTGATGGAGCCTGTTTTTGAAAGTCAGACCAAAACAAAACTGGGTTCTACAGATATGGGTGGGAAAATGCCCACCGTACGGACTTACATTAACGATTTTCTAAAAACACAGCTGGATAATTACCTGCATAAAAACCAGGAAACTGCCGATAGGCTTCAGCGTAAAATATTACAGGCAGAAAGAGAACGTAAAGATCTTTCGGGAATTAGAAAACTTGCAAAAGATCGGGCTAAAAAAGCCAGTCTTCACAATAAAAAATTACGTGATTGCCGTATTCATCTTGGAGACAGTAAAAAAGAACGCTATTTAGAAACTACTTTGTTTATTACCGAGGGAGATTCGGCGAGTGGTTCTATTACCAAATCTCGTGATGTAAATACGCAAGCGGTTTTCAGCTTAAAAGGAAAACCTTTAAACAGTTACGGTTTAAGTAAAAAGATTGTTTACGAAAATGAAGAATTCAATTTATTGCAAGCCGCATTAAATATTGAAGAATCTTTAGAAGATCTTAGGTACAACAATATTGTAATTGCAACTGATGCCGATGTAGATGGAATGCACATTAGGTTGTTGCTAATTACATTTTTCCTTCAGTTTTTTCCTGAACTGATCAAGGAAAATCATTTATATATTCTGCAAACGCCTTTATTTAGGGTTCGGAATAAAAAAGAAACTATTTACTGCTACAGCGAAACCGAAAGAAGAAATGCGGTAGAAAAATTAACCGGAAAAGCAGAAATCACTCGATTTAAAGGTTTAGGTGAAATCTCTCCAGATGAATTTCAGCATTTTATTGGAGAAGATATTCGATTAGATCCCGTAATGCTGGACAAAGAAAAGTCTATAGACGAAATGCTTAATTTCTATATGGGTAAAAATACGCCCGATAGGCAGGAATTTATTATTGACAATCTTAAAGTTGAACTTGACCTTATTGAAGAGTTAGGCTTATGAGATTCACCAATAGAAATGAAGTAAAAATAGTTCCTTCAATGTACATTGTTTTGGTGGCGATATTTGTTACCAATATTTTTGTGAATATTGAGCTAATGAGCAGCGAAGAACCGGTAAGGTTTAGCCATTATGTACCAAACATTGTGGTGCTTATACTTGGGTTCTATGTACACAAAATAGGTCAGAGTTTTGACTTTGATAGTGATGGTGAAACCCTGAATCTAAAGAATAACGGGGTTTTCTTTTCAAAATTTATGGAATACCGGGTAAAGAAGGCCGAATTCCCAAAAAGAAAACTTGGGAAATTTAAATTCAGCGATTACTTTTTTTATTCCGCAGTAACAATTTACATAAGTTCGCGCAGAAGACGCGGTTACAAAAAATATACTTTTAATACTACTTTTCTCAGCCGTAAAAAGAAGCGTGGCATGATAGCTTCTATGCAGAAAATAGTGGAAAATCAAAAAACTACAGCTTAATGGAAGAAAACCAGGAAGAAGCTAAAGATGAACATTTAGAACAACCAAAAGAAGAGCTTATAAAAGTAACCGGGATGTATAAAGACTGGTTTCTTGATTATGCATCTTATGTGATTCTGGAACGTGCGGTACCTGCCATGGAAGATGGTTTTAAACCGGTACAACGCCGTATCATGCATTCTATGAAAGATCTGGACGATGGTCGTTACAATAAAGTAGCAAATATCGTAGGGCATACCATGCAGTATCACCCACACGGTGATGCCAGTATTGGCGATGCCATGGTGCAAATTGGCCAGAAGGATATTTTAATAGATACCCAGGGAAACTGGGGAAATATTTTAACCGGAGACCGTTCTGCCGCACCAAGATATATTGAAGCTCGTTTATCTAAATTCGCGCTGGAAGTTTTATTTAATCCGAAATTAACTGAATGGCAACTTTCTTACGATGGTAGAAAGAAAGAACCCGTAAACCTGCCGGTAAAATTCCCTATGTTGCTTGCTCAGGGCGCCGAGGGTATTGCCGTAGGTTTGAGTACTCGTGTGCTTCCGCATAATTTTAATGAACTTATAGATGCTTCTATAAGACATTTAAAAGGGAAAAAATTCACCTTATTCCCCGATTTTCCAACCGGCGGAATTGCAGATATTTCAAATTACAACGATGGGAAGCGTGGAGGCCGTGTTAGAGTTCGGGCTAAAATTAGCCAGTATGATAAAAATACATTGGCAATTACCGAAATTCCCTATGGAACTACCACTACAAGTCTTATAGATTCCATTCTAAAAGCGAACGATAAAGGTAAAATTAAGATCAAGAAGATTGAGGATAATACAGCTGCTGAAGTTGAGATCCTTATTCATCTACCAAATAATATTTCTCCAGATAGAACTATAGATGCGCTTTATGCATTTACCTATTGCGAAAATTCTATCGCACCGCTTGGCTGTGTAATTATAGATAATAAGCCTATTTTCCTTGGAGTTTCAGAAATATTGAGAAGCTCTACAGATCATACGCTTCATTTGCTGAAAAGGGAATTAGAGATCACTCTTGACGAATTGGAAGAGCAATGGCATTTTTCATCTTTAGAGCGAATTTTTATTGAAAAACGAATCTATCGTGAAATAGAAGAGGAAGAAACCTGGGATGGCGTGATCAATGCCATAGATGAAGGTTTAAAACCACATATAAAACACTTGAAGCGCGCCGTAACCCGCGAAGATATTACCAGGCTTACCGAAATTAGGATCAAAAGAATTTCGAAATTCGATTTAGATAAAGCGCAACAAAAAATTGAGTCTTTAGAAGATGAGATCGCAAATGTGAAACATCATTTAGATCATTTGGTAGATTACGCGGTTGCCTATTTTACTAAACTGAAGAAAGATTACGGGAAAGAAAAAGATCGAAAAACCGAGCTTCGTATTTTTGATGATATTGAAGCAACCAAGGTGGTGATTAGAAACTCAAAACTTTATGTAAACCGTAAAGAAGGTTTTATTGGTACCGCGCTTAAGAAAGACGAATATGTAACCGATTGTAGTGATATAGACGATATTATTTGTTTTACTGCAGATGGTAAAATGATGGTCACCAAGGTAGATACCAAAACCTTTATAGGTAAAGATATTATTCACGTTGCCATTTTTAAGAAAAAAGATAAGCGTACCATTTATAATATGATCTACCGAGACGGTAAAGCTGGTGCCTCATATATAAAACGTTTCTCGGTAACTTCGGTCACTCGGGATAGGGAATACGATTTATCCCAGGGGAAAAAAGATTCAAAAGTGCATTACTTTACAGCAAACCCTAATGGTGAAGCTGAAGTAGTGACTATTTTTCTAAGACAGGTTGGTAGCATTAAAAAACTAAAATTTGATGTAGACTTTGCCGATATGCTTATTAAGGGCAGAAACGTAAAAGGAAATATTGTTACCAAATATGCTGTAAAACGCGTAGAGCTTAAAGAAGAAGGCGTTTCTACCTTAAAGCCAAGAAGAATCTGGTTTGACGAAACGGTAAAAAGATTGAATGTTGATGAACGCGGAGAACTCCTTGGAGAATTTAGGGGAGAAGATCGAATTTTGATCGTTACGCAGGACGGAACTGCAAAAACCATAATTCCTGAACTTACTACCCGTTTTGATGAAGAAATGGTAGTGTTGGAAAAATGGGTTCCGAAAAAGCCAATTTCAGCAATTTACTGGGAGCCGGAAAAAGAACGTTTTTATGTAAAACGTTTTTTAATTGAAAATCCGGATAAGGAAGAAAAGTTTATCAGCGAACATGAAAACTCCTATTTAGAACTGGTTTCTACCGATTATTACCCGCAAGCGGAAATCGTTTTCTCAAAACAACGTGGCAAAGAACAGCGTCCTAACGAAGAAGTTAATATTGAAGAATTTATTTCGGTAAAGGGCATTAAGGCTCTTGGAAACCAATTAACTACAGATAAGGTAAAACAGATAAATCCGTTAGAACCTTTACCATACGAAGAGGAAGAAGAAACACCTGCAGAAGATATTGAGGTGATAGACGATGAAGCGGTTTCAGATGAAAAGAACAAGTTAAATATCGTGGGTAAAAAGGAAGATAAAGCTGACTCTTCTGAAAGCCAGGGAACATTATTTGATGAGTAAATGGGGATTATAAAAGAATTTAAAGAGTTTGCCATAAAGGGAAATATGGTAGATATGGCGGTAGGTATTATAATAGGTACCGCTTTTAACTCTGTTGTCAATACCCTGGTGAAAGAAGTGGTGATGCCACCTTTAAGCCTTATGACCAACGGTATTGAATTTGCCGATAAAAAATGGGTGTTACGCGATGGTGTTGCAGAAGCAGAGGGAATTACCGCTATTGAGGAAGTAGCGATTGGCTACGGCGCTTTAATAGAAGCTTTCCTGGATTTTCTTATTATTGGTTTTACTATTTTCCTGGTCATAAAAGTGATGAACCGTTTTAGAACTAAAGCCGAAAACCCTGACGACAAGCGGGAAGTAACTCCAAAAGATATTGAGCTTTTATCGAAGATGAACCATCTAATGGAAGAGCAAAACCAGTTGCTTAAAAAGAATTTTTCGAATAAAGATTAATCTATTTAACGCGGTCTACCTGGCCGCGTTGTTTTTTATCCTGGCCTACAATCCCATATTCAAAAGTATAACCATCTTTATTGGTGGTTAAGATCTTCATATGAATGGGTTTTTCTTCAGCCATACTCTTTGGATTTAGATTTTTAAGAATATACTCGCAGTCGTTAATCCATCTAACCGACGAGGTGTCTGATTTCCCCTGGAATTTATCAATTTCTATAGAATCGTTCCTTATAAAGGTAGAAGTGGCTAATTCGCCGTTTAAATAGGTTTTATACTCAAATGTGCCGGTTTTAAAATCGGTACAGTTTCTTTCCGGTTCAAAACAGCCCGTAAAAATAAAAACCAGGCTTAATATTAGTAAAAGCTTCTTCATTATTGCAATTCCTTTTGAACTGCAAAATAAACCTATTTTCACCGGACTGTCAATTTTCAAAGGCCTCAAAAGTGCCATCTTCATAAAAAATAACAATCTTTCTAATGGGTTTGCTTTTTCCTTGCTGCGGAAAAGGAAAAGGCATTTCACTTTTCTCCTGGATATTTTGTTCGCGTGGTGGTTGCGTTGTACTAATTTCCGGTTTGGCCACAGGTGGAGGTGTGGGTTTTTCTGAAGGAGGAAAACTTCCTTTTCCATTTAACAGCCAGTATAATTCTACCTCCGGAAAAGACTTTACGATCTTCATTACAAAGTCTAAACTTGGCTTATTTCTGCCAGATAAAATATGTGAAATAGAAGAGCGGCCTACCTCAATTTTATCGGCAAAACCAGCGGCCGATAATTCATAAAATTCCAGTATTCTATGCAACCTTTTAGAAAAATCTTCCGTGTTTACCATTGTAAATTATATAAAGCCAAATTGCTATTTACAAATGTAATCAAACCCTGAATAGCCACCAAATTACAATTGTAATTAATTAAAAATGCATAAAGTTTAACTTTACTTATTTATATTTAATTAACTAAAAATAAATAATTTAGATATTTAAAATAAGGGGATAGGATTTATTCCAATTTGGAGATTGGTGAGAATGCCGCAGTGTTTACACTTGTAACTAACAAAAGTAAATTTAACTGTTTACAATTGTGAAATTTGTATTGTTTACTTTTGTAAACATGGAAGAAACAGGATTTATTAAAGCGCTTTTTGAAGATTATAATTCATTTAAAAACCATAAAATTTCAGGGCGGTATATTCAGCAAAAAGACATTCAAGTTTTACTGGATAATTTGGGAGAGGAATTTTCGCTAAAAGAAATTGGAGCATCGGTTTTAGGAAAACCTATTCATAGTATTCAATTTGGTAATGGACCGATTAAAATTCTTGCCTGGTCACAAATGCACGGAAATGAATCTACCACCACCAAGGCCGTTTTTGATCTGCTTAATTATATAAGTATACATAAAGAAGAACCTTTAGTGCAATCTATTTTAAATAACTGCAGTCTTTGTATTATCCCGATGTTGAATCCCGACGGAGCCGAGGCTTACACTCGCGTAAACGCTAATAAAATAGACTTAAACAGGGATGCGCAGGATTTGAGTCAGCCGGAAAGCAGAATTCTTAGCCAGGTTTTTAAGAATTTCAATCCTGATTTCTGTCTTAATCTGCACGATCAGCGCACTATATTTAGTGCAGGTAATAATCCTGAACCGGCTGTATTGTCGTTTTTAACGCCTTCCATGGATAAAGACCGGCAAATCTTCCCTTCTCGGATTAAAAGCATGCAGCTTATCGCTAAAATAGCTCAGGATCTTTCTGAATTATTGCCCGGAAAAATAGGAAGGTATGATGATGGGTTTAATATAAATTGCACCGGAGATACCTTTCAAAGTACACAAACACCTACCATTCTTTTTGAAGCAGGTCATTTTCCCGGGGATTATGAGCGGGAAGAAACCAGGAAATACGTGTTTTTGGCGCTGATTTCGGTTTTAAAATCTATTAGTGAAAAGAATTTTCAGCAGATAGATTATCAGAAATACCAGGAAATTCCTGAAAATGAAAAATTGTTCAATGATATTATTCTAAGGGAAGCTAATTCAGAAAATGGAGTGGTGGATATTGCTATTCAATATAAAGAAATGATAAAAGATGGAAAATTGGCCTTTTTCCCGGAAATTGAAAAAATAGGGCCTAAAATTAAGAAGTTCGCACATAAAGAAATCTTTTGTGAGAATAAAAAAATTGAAATTAACGATGAAAATATGCTCACCGAAAACGTTATAGTTAATAAAATAGTCTTAAATGGGGTGGAATTACCTCTTAAATGTGAATAATTCTCAAAAACCTTAGCAATAATTCAAGGATTTTGTATTAATTTTGAATTTCATATAAATAAAGAAGTTTAAAAAATGGCCAAGTTTAAATTAGACGAAACAGATCACCAGATTCTCGATATGTTAATTGAGAATACGAGGACCCCATTTACCGATATCGCGAAAAAGCTATTAATATCAGCTGGAACCGTGCATGTGCGTGTAAAGAAAATGGAGGAAGCAGGAATCATTAAAGGTTCTTCGCTAACCCTTGATTATAAAAAATTAGGTTATGCGTTTATCGCCTACGTAGGCGTATTCCTAAAGAATACCTCACAAACAAAATTTGTATTAGAGCGTATTAACGAAATTCCGTTTGTAACTGTAGCACACGTTACTACAGGTAAATTTAATGTATTCTGTAAGATTAGAGCGCGCAATACACAACACGCTAAAGAAGTAATCTTTCAGTTAGACGATATTGAAGGAGTTTACAGAACAGAAACTATGATTTCTTTAGAAGAGAGCTTAAACGATAAAAAACGCTTAATGCACTCTATCTTTCAGGATATGTAAGCAATCCTAAACTTATTATAAAAACCCTTTAGGCTTACGTGTTTAAAGGGTTTTTTTATAACTTTAAATTTAATCTTAATCAACTAAAATTTATTATGCACAGAGAACCAAAACTAGAACGTTTTAATGAGAGCGTACTTTCAAAATATCAGGTTTATAACAGTATATTTTTAACGCTGCCTTTTGACGATATTAGTAAAACAGGATCGCTGCTGCCTCTTTTTCAGGAAATTTGCGAAGCGGGCTTTAAGGACAACAAAAACCCTTCAGAAATTATTGAAAATTTCTTCAGTAAATATCAGGATGATCCTTCAGAAGAAGACCAGATCAGTTTACTTTTCAGATTCATTCAGTATATTGAAAGACAGGTTGTGCTTTTTGATGCTATTGAAGATGCCTCTTTTACTACAGTGAATAATATGGATGGTCGTGGTACCCTTAGAAACGTTAAGGAAGAAGCCGAAGCTAAAGATAAAACGCCACAGCTACGCGAATATCTTAAACGTTTTAATGTGAGGCCAACTTTAACTGCTCACCCTACACAATTCTACCCGGGTGCAGTTTTGGGAATTATAACCGATTTAGATAAGGCTGTTCAGAAAAATGATATCACCCTTATCAAAAAGCTTTTAGCGCAACTTGGTAAAACACCATTTTTCAAAAAAGAAAAACCAACACCTTACGATGAGGCTGTAAGCCTTATCTGGTATTTTGAAAATGTATTTTACCAAAGTGTAAGTAAGATTTATAATTATATTCAGCAGAATATTTTTGATGGCGAAGATATAGGCAACCAGGTTATTAATTTAGGATTCTGGCCAGGGGGAGACCGTGATGGAAACCCGTTTGTGACTACAGAAATTACCTTGAAAGTAGCCCAAAGATTAAGAAGTACAATTCTACTGAATTATTACCGGGATCTTAGAGCGCTTAAAAGAAGAGTGACCTTTAATGAAGTAGATGTGATTATTTCCGAAATGGAAACTCCGCTTTATCAAAGTGCAATTTCCAAGACTGGAAAGATTAAAATGTCACTTGAAGACTTTAGATCTAAACTCTACCAGATCAAAGATATAGTAGAAAAGAAACACCAGGGTTTATTTGTTGAAGAGATTAACGATTTAATCAATAAAGTAAATATTTTCGGATATCATTTCGCAACCCTAGACATTCGTCAGGATTCCGGAAAACACGCTGAAGTTTTAGAGGAAGTAATTAAAAGTCACCCAGAAATATTTCCAAAAAACTATGCTTCACTTTCTAATGAAGAACAAATTGAAATCCTTACAAAAGCTGAAGGGAAGATAGATCCTGATAAGTACGAAGATGGAATAACAAAATCTACGCTTTCTTCTATTTATGCGATGCAGGAAATTCAGAAGAAAAATGGAGAGAATGGAGCCAATAGATATATAATTAGTCATAGTGAAGTGCCACAAAGTATTTTAGAGCCTTTTGCCTTCTTAAAACTATGTGGATGGAAGAAACCAACAGTAGATATTATCCCGCTTTTCGAAACGGTTCCCGATTTAAAGGCTTCTCCAGATGTCATGGAGACTTTATATAACAATCCTGTTTACCGTGAACATTTAAAAAGGAGAGGAGATAAGCAAACCATTATGCTCGGTTTTAGTGATGGTACTAAAGATGGTGGATATTTAATGGCCAATTGGAGTATCTATAAAGCCAAAGAAATGCTTACAGAGGTTTCCAGGAAACACGGGATTAAAGTCGTATTCTTTGATGGTAGAGGAGGACCACCGGCACGTGGTGGTGGTAAAACTCACCAGTTCTACGCCTCTTTAGGATCTGGAATTGAAAATGAAGAAATTCAATTAACCGTACAGGGGCAAACCATTAGTTCTAATTTTGGAACCCGGGATTCTTGTAGATATAACCTGGAGCAATTGTTAAGTTCAGGGGTTTCTAATGAAATTTTTAGTCAGGATAAAAACAAGTTGACTGATGAAGACCGGGAAACAATGACGAACCTGGCTGAAATAAGTTATAAAACATATACAGACTTTAAGCAGCACGAAAAGTTTATTCCATATTTGGAGAAAATGAGTACGCTTAAATACTACTCTAAAACCAATATTGGTAGTCGCCCTTCTAAAAGAAATAAATCGGCTAAACTTAATTTAGACGATCTTAGGGCAATTCCATTTGTTGGAAGCTGGAGCCAGTTAAAACAAAATGTTCCAGGATTTTTTGGAGTAGGAACAGCTTTGGAGAAGTACGAAGAAGCAGGTGAATTTGAAAAGGTAAAGCATCTTTATAATAATTCGGTTTTCTTTAAAACTTTACTGGAGAATTCTATGATGAGCCTTACAAAATCTTTCTTTGCCCTTACCAATTATATGGAGAAGGATAAAGAATTTGGTGAATTTTGGAAGATCATTTATGCTGAATATAAGCGTACCCATGCCATGTTACTTAAAGTAACCGGTTATGCTGAGCTTATGGAAAATCAGCCTGCCGGTAAAGCTTCCATTCAGGCGCGTGAGCGCATTGTATTACCATTGTTAACCATACAGCAGCACGCGCTTAGAAAAGTGCAGGAATTGCAGGAGCAAGGTAAAAGTGCAGAGAAAATGCTGGAGGTTTACGAGAAAATGGTAACGCGTTCCCTTTACGGAAATATTAACGCAAGTAGAAATTCAGCTTAATATGATAGCAAACAGTTTAAATTCTGATGAGTACAATGCGTACTACGACAGGTATTTACAAAAAATCCCCGGCAATTTAGAGCTGGGGATTTTACTTCTGGAAAATAAGGAAGAATTTCTTCGTTTACTGGATAAGATAAAGCCTGAAGACCTAACTTATAGCTATGCAGAAGGTAAATGGACCGTAGCCGAAGTAATTCAGCATCTTATAGATGTGGAAAGAATTTTTCAATATAGATCACTTACCCTGGCAAGAGAGCCCGGAATTAAATTACCCGGTTTTGATCACGATGCCTATGTTCCTATGAGTTCATCCAAAAATAGAACTTTAAAATCGCTTAAAAAGGAATTTGGAGCAGTTAGAGATTCGGGAATATCTCTTTATCAGAGTTTTTCAGAAGAAATGTTGGTACGCAAAGGATTTGTAAGTGGCAGCTCTACAAGTTGCCGTGCCTTAGGTTTTATTTCCGCAGGGCATACCAAACATCATATTGAACTCTTTAAAGAGAATTATAATATTATATGAAGTTTTTTAAAACTGCATGGTCGCTTTTTAAACAGGCCTACTTAAGCTGGATCAAGAATGAACCATACGCCCGAAGCGCTACTATTGCTTATTACGCGTTGTTCTCTTTACCATCTTTGCTAATAATAGTAGTAACTATTGCTGGATATTTCTTTGAGCAGGAAGCAGTGCAGGGAAGACTAACTTCAGAAATTAGCGGTTTTGTAGGGGAGGAGCCCGCAAATGCTATAGAAAATATGATTGCCAGCGCCGCCCTGGCCACAGAGTCTACCTGGGCCATTATATTTGGTATAGGAATGTTGCTATTTGGTGCTACCGGAGTGTTTTTTCAGCTTAAAATGGCGATGAATAATATTTGGAATGTTGCCGCAAAGCGAACCGATTTCCTAAGAATGCTGCTAGATAGGTTGATCTCTTTTGGAATGGTGATGGTTATAGGGCTTTTGCTTTTGCTATCCCTGGTTATTTCTGCTCTAATTCGGGTTTTAAAAGATGAGATAGAACAATATGCGCCAAACATTACCGAATTTATGGTAGAGGTTGCCAATTTTAGTATTTCCTTTCTGGTGATCACAACTTTATTTGCGGCTATTTTTAAATTACTTCCCGATATTAAATTACGTTGGAAAATCACTTATTTGGGAGCTGCAGTTACTACTATCTTATTCTTGCTGGGAGAAGCCCTTATAAGTTTTTATTTTGGCCAAAGTGAACCGGCTTCGGTTTATGGTGGTGCTTCATCGGTGGTACTTATTTTACTTTGGGTTTATTATACCTGTTTAATTTTATTTTTTGGAGCCGAATTTACGGTACAATACGCCCTGCTGAAAAATGAAAGAGTAGTGCCAAATAAATATGGGGAACCTGCAATTTACCAGGAACTGGAAAAACTGCAGGAAAAGCGTACACAACTGGAAGAAGAAAAAGAAATAATAGATACGCTTAAAAATAATATGGACTGGGAAAAGAACAGAGGAAAAAAAGAGAAGTCTAAGAAGAAGAAATAGCTCCATTTTAGAACCTTTTAAGAGAATTAATAAAGTTTAACTTTAGGCCGCTTTTCTTTTATAATGTCCTTAGCACACTATCCTCTAAACGTATTTTATCTTTGTGTAAACCAAAAATGAAGATAGAATTATGGAAAAGAGAATTGCAATATTAGCCACTAACGGATTTGAAAAAAGTGAATTATTTTCTCCGAAAGAGGCTTTAGAAAATGAAGGCTTTAAAGTAGATGTTATAAGCCTGGAAAAAGGAAAAATTAAAGGCTGGGAAGGTACTAACTGGTCTGGAGAAATAGATGTTGATCGCACCATAAATGAGGTAAGCGCTAAAGAATATAATGCTTTAGTACTTCCTGGTGGAGTGATTAACCCAGATCAATTAAGAAGAAACGAAGATGTACTTGTATTTGTACGTGATTTCTTTAAGCAAAGTAAGCCTGTAGGCGCTATATGCCACGCAGCCTGGACGTTAATCAATGCAGAAGTTGTAGAAGGCAGAACAATGACTTCTTTTAACTCTATCAAAAAAGACCTGGAAAACGCAGGAGCCCTTTGGGTAGATAAAGAAGTAGTTGTAGATGAAGCTTTTGTAACTTCAAGAAATCCTGACGATCTTCCGGCATTTAATGCTAAAATGATCGAAGAGATTAAAGAAGGAAAACACGATCTGCAACACGCATAATCTTAAATTAAGATATTAGAATTAAAAAGCCTGTCTGGTAAATTTACCGGACAGGCTTTTTTAATATTCAAACTTTAGAATTTATGCTTTCTGAAGTTCGGCAGCTACTGCATCAACTTCATCCATCACTCTAAGTAAATTTTCACCCCAAAGTTTGGCTATTTCCTCTTCGGTATAACCTCTTTTCACTAATTCTTTGGTAATATTTAAAGTTTCTGAAGCATCTTCCCAGCCATCAATGCCGCCACCGCCATCAAAATCTGAACTTATACCTACGTGCTCAATCCCTATTAGATCTACCATATAATCTATATGGTCTACAAAGTCTGAAACTCCTACAGGTTCAATTTCTTCTTTTAGTAACTCAATGTCTGGAGACGCTGCATTTCTCACTTTTTGATAATCTGCATAATAAGTATTTCTTTCAGTATTACTCATAGCTCTAACAGTATCTCGCGGTAGAATTTCAAAATTCATTTCGGCAGCTTTTTCCTCATAAACTTTTTCACTTGCCTCAGAGAATGCTTTATCTTTTTGAGTATTTACGTAAGCGCTAAATGCAACTGTTTGTACAACTCCGCCATGTTCTTTAAATAACATTAAAAGCTCATCATCTAAATTACGGCTGTGATTACAAAGCTCGCGTGCAGAAGAGTGGGAAGCAATAAGCGGGGCTTTAGAAAGCTCGAACATTTGTTTGATAGCTTTTTTAGAAGGATGCGAAACATCTATCATCATTCCCAGGCGATTCATTTCTGCAATCACTTCTTTTCCTAAATCGCTAAGTCCGTTATGTAACCATTCGTCATTTTCTTCACCGGTGTTAGAATCACTCAACTGGCTATGACCCTGGTGAGAAAGGGACATATACCTGGCGCCTAGATTATAGAATTTCTCTACATTTTCGACATCAAGTCCTATAGAATAGCCATTTTCAACACCAATCATCGCAACTTTTTTACCTTCAGAAACCAATTTGCGAACCTCCTGAGAGTTGGTTGCTAATCCTATTTGTTCCGGGGCAAAGTCTTCTACCAGTTTATGGATCGCATCAAACTTGCTCATCGCATTTTCGTAGGCATCTTTGAAGGCTTCGTCGGTAAGTTCATCCTGGCCGGTATATACAATAAACCAGGCAACATCAAGTCCGCCGGCTTCCATTTTAGGAAGGGTAACCTGGTTGCCCAGGTCCATGGTATAATTCCTGTCTTCCGTGAAATTATTGATATTAATATCGGCGTGCGTATCTATGGTAATTATATTCTCGTGAATTTCTTTGGCTTTTTCCAACAGAGCTTCATCGCTATTTTGTTGAGCAAACGCCAATGTTCCCGTAAATAATAGGACAAGGCTAAAAAGTTTTAATTTCATAAGTAGTGTATTTCAATTTAGTGAAGCCCTGAAATTACTAATAAAAATTAAAGAATTAAATTGAAGAGCACTTTTTGGTGAAAATTGATCCAGAAATGAAGCTAAATTACCATCGAAATTTATTTACAGCGTATTTGATTTTCGACTACATTTGATAGAATTTTCAATTATTCCATGAACAAATATATTATAGTTAATAAGCCTGAAAAGTGGAAATTAGCACTGGATAACATAGAGATTATTTCAGCGCAATCCTATCTCACCAACCCCGAATTTGCCAGGATAAAAAACGCGAGGATCTTTAATTTATGTAAAGATTATTCTTACCAGTCTAAAGGTTATTACGTTTCCCTTTTAGCTGAAGCTCGAGGTCATTTGGCGATTCCAACGGTAAAAAACATTGTGGATCTTAGAGAACCAAAGTTGGTGAAAATAGTTTCTGAAGAATTTGACGATCTAATGCAAACCAGCTTAAAAGGCATCAAATCTCAGGAATTTACCCTAAGTATTTATTTTGGTCAAAATGTGGCTCAAAAATATAAAGAGCTAAGTGCGATGTTTCATCGACATTTCCAGATCCCGTTCTTACGTGTAAAATTCAATTTCACCACGAAATGGAATATTAAAAGTATTAAAGCGATTTCTGAAGCTGAAATTCCGCAAGAACATTTGGAAAGCATGTATGTGTTTGCAGCTCAATATTTTGCTAAAAAGCGCTATGATACACCGCGAGCCAATACTGCTGAATTTGATCTGGCAATTTTAGTACAACCCGAAGATCCGGCGCCACCAAGTAATGCTAAAGCATTAAAGAAATTTGTGGAGATCGCTGAAAAGATGAATTTCTATGTAGAAATAATTTCTCCTAAAGATCTCTCACGTTTATCGGCTTTTGACGCCTTGTTTATTCGCCAAAGTACCGAAGTGAATAATGAAGCTTATGCATTTGCCAGGAAAGCCCAGCAGGAAGGCATCGCCATCGTTGATTATCCCGATGCAATTCTTAAATGTTGTAACAAGGTTTTTATGGCCGAAGCATTGGAGAATGCCAATATTCCTACTCCAAAAACACTGATAGTTCATAAAGAAAATATAGATAAGGTTTTGGAAATTACAGGACTTCCGGTGGTTTTAAAATCTCCGGATTCTACTTTTTCTTTCGGAGTAAAGAAAGCAACTACACCTGCTGAATATCAGGAGTTGGTTAATGCAATGCTTAAAAAATCTGAACTTGTAATTGCCCAGGAATTTTCTCCTTCTGAATATGACTGGAGAATAGGAATATTAGACAATAAACCTTTTTATGCCTGCCGATATTATATGGCCAAAGGCCACTGGCAGATCTACAACTGGGATGCGAAAGAGAAAGACGACCAGGACGGAAATGCAGATTGCTTACCTATAGAAAAGGTTCCGAAAAAAATACTGGAAGCCGCATTAAAATCGGCTAAATTAATGGGAAAAGGACTATACGGGATAGATATCAAAGAAGTAGGAGGAAAGCCGCTTGTGATTGAAATTAACGATAATCCAAACATCGATTTTGGTGTGGAAGACGGGTACTATGGCGATCAGGTTTATATCGACATTATTTCGGCATTAAAAGAAAGATTAGAAAAGAAGTAATTATGAAATATCATCTTTTTGAAGTTTTTGGAATTGAACTGGAATATATGCTTATCAATAAGTCCAGCTTCAAAGTGAATCCAATTGTAGATCAACTTTTTATTAGTAAAAATGGCGAAATCACTTCAGATATTGAAAACGGTAAAATTGAATGGAGCAACGAGCTGGTAGCGCATGTAGTAGAACTTAAAACTAATGGTCCAACCGGAGATATAGAAAACTTAGATCTGCTTTTTGCTGAAAATATAAAGGAAGTAAATCTTTTGCTGAAGAAAAAAAATACCATGCTTTTACCTTCGGCGGCACATCCTTTAATGCATCCTGAAACTGAAACCAAATTATGGAAACACAGTTCCAGTAAGATTTACGCACTTTATAATAGAATTTTTGATTGTAGTGGCCACGGCTGGAGCAATGTGCAAAGTATGCATATTAACCTTCCGTTTTTTGATGATGCAGAATTTGAAAAACTGCATGCTGCAGTTCGTTTACTTTTACCTATAATCCCTGCATTAAGTGCCAGTTCTCCTATTTTTGAAGGAAAAGATACCGGTTTTAAAGATGCCAGGATGCAGGTTTATAAGACCAACCAAAAGGAAATTCCGCAAATGACGGGAAAGGTAATACCGGAGCAGGTTTTTTCTAAAGACGATTATCACAAAACTATTTTTGAACCGATCAATAAAGCAATAAAACCTCACGATACCGAAAACATCCTTGATCATCACTTTTTAAATTCCCGTGGTGCCATTGCTCGTTTTGATAGGAATGCCATAGAAATTCGCGTTATAGATGTTCAGGAATGCCCTAAAGCCGATTTAGCGATTGCTATTTTTATTATTGAATGTTTAAAACTGCTGGTTAGTGAAGAATTGATTTCCATTGAAGATCAGAAAAAATGGCACGAAAACGAGCTTTTTGAGATTTTTGATTCAATAATCAAAGATGCTGAAAATACTAAAATCAGTAATAAAGACTATCTCAAGATTTTCGGACTTTCACAAACGATAGAAGTGAAAGAAATCTGGCGCATTTTATTTTCAAAAGTAAAAAAGAATATTGCTGAGAAACACCAGCAGAGTATCAAGTTTTTATTGAACAATGGAAGTCTTTCAACTCGAATTTTAAAAGCAGTGGGGAATGATTTTTCAGAAGAAAATATCAAAAAAACCTATTTTGAGTCTAGCAGATTGCCTGGAAGAAAATAAATTCTTTAATCCGTGAAACTGATTCTAACCTGCGAGCACGCTTTTAATACTATTCCGCAGGAATATCAGAATTTATTTATTAATGCCAGGGAAATACTGGAATCTCATCGTGGCTATGATCCCGGTGCCTTAGATCTGTTTAATGAGCTGAAGGACTTAGCCGATTTTTCATCTTTTCATGAAACGGGACGTTTGTTAGTGGAAGTAAATAGATCTAAAGGGCATTCTAATTTATTTTCCGAATTCACTAAAAATCTTTCTGAAACGTCGAAAATCAAGCTTTTAAACGAATACTATTTTCCATATCGAAATTCAGTAGAGGATACTATTTCTGAGCTAATAGAAAAAGGGGAGAAGCTGCTACATTTTTCGGTGCACACTTTTACTCCAAATTTAAACGAAGAGATTAGAAATACGGATATTGGGCTACTTTATGATCCTTCAAGGATTGGAGAAAAGGAATTCTGTATAAATTTTAAGCGAAATTTAAAGGATCAAAATCCCGAATTAAAAATCAGGTTTAATTACCCTTATTTGGGAAAAGCAGATGGATTTACTACCTATTTACGAAAGAGATTTCCTGAAAATTATATGGGAATTGAATTGGAAGTAAACCAGAAATTTGTGAATAATAACAAAATGAACTCAGCCCTTAAGGAGCAAGTATTTTCAGCTTTAAAAGCTTCATTAAAATAAAGAAAGCCACGAATCACTATTTTATAGGAGTGAATTCGTGGCTTAATTTTTTCAGAATAAAAATATCCTCAAAAACTTATTGAATCAATTCAGATTCTAATGTGATTTCGGTATCCAGTAATTTAGAAATTGGGCAATTTTCCTTAGCATCATTGGCTATTTTTTCAAACTGCACTTTCTCTATATTTTTTACTTTTGCTTTTAAAATTAAGTGCGACTTTTTCACGGCACCATCTTCAAAAGTAATTTCAGATTTAGTTTCTAACTCATCAGGTTCAAATCCTTCTTCAGTAAGATTAGCAGAAAGCTGCATAGTAAAACATCCGGAATGTGCAGCGCCTATAAGTTCTTCTGGATTGGTACCTTTACCATCTTCAAACCTGGTTTTAAAAGAGTACTGCGTTTTATCTAGAACACCACTTTGGGTGCTAATTGTTCCTTTACCTTCTTTAAGATTACCTTTCCAAACTGCGGTTCCATTTCTTATCATAATACTAATTTTTTGATTTATCTCTAAGATAGGAATCATTAAAGGCAAACTAAAATTATTATCAAAACCTTAACCCAAACCTTACTCGATAATCGAGCTTTTATTATTTATGTTATTCAGAAATTCAAAAATTGTCCTGAACGGAACATTTTCTAGCTTTACTCGATAATCGAGATTAAATGCTCCGTCCCGAAGAGTCGGGATGCCTCGAAATTAAATTATATTTTCCAATAATAATGCTTCGTGAGCTTGCTCCGAAGTTGTTTACTTATATTTAATTTTTCCAATTATAAAACAAAAAAAGCCCGAAACCAGGAGGCTTCGGGCTTTTGTATATAAGTTATAAAAACTTACTTGATCTCTACAACTTCAAGATCAAATACCAGGTCTTTACCTGCTAGTGGGTGATTTCCATCTACCACAATAGTGTCTTCTTTTACATCTTTAACCACAAGATTCATTTCCTGACCGTCAGGGCTTTTAGAAACAAGTCCCATTCCTACTTCTGGCTTAATTTCTTCCGGAAGCTGGCTCTTTTGTACTTCTTGCACAAGCTCTTCTCTTGGCTCTCCGTAAGCTTCTTCTTTAGGAATATTTATGGTTTTCTTTTCGTTCACTTCCATATCGATAAGGCCTTTCTCGAAACCAGGAATTAACTGTCCCTGTCCCATAGTAAATTCTATAGGCTCACCTCTTTCTACGGAGCTGTCAAAAACCTGCCCGTCAGCTAGTTTACCTGTGTAATGTACCTTTACCGTGTCATTTGCTTTTACTTGACTCATAATGTTGTTTTTCAAAAATTATAATGGGCTTTATTAACATGCTGCCCGTTAAAGAGTGCAAAGGTACAGTTATTAAATCCGCTTCCAAATTGTAGCAGTTATAATCCCTGAATCTTAAAAAAACATTAACATTTCGGTTGACATATTTTTTTGAATGTTAGGCATTGAAAGACAAAGGCTTAATATTAAAATTGGAATTTCGGTAATAAGTAAATACATTTATTAACTTAACTTTTAGAAAATTATAGCGTAAAACCTAATCTACTACAATTAAATATTCCGAAAAGATGAAAGAAAAGCACGCCCCAAAATCAAATTCCAGAAGAAGTTTTTTGAAAACCACAGCATTGGCTACTGCCGGAATTAGTATTATTCCCAGGCACGTTATGGGTGGCCCCGGGTTTTTAGCACCGAGTGATAAATTGGTGGTTGCAGGAATTGGAGTAGGAGGAAAAGGTGAGAGTGATATCAATAGTTTTTATCAATCTGGAAAGGCTGATATTGGTTTTTTATGTGATGTAGATAAAAGAAGAGCTGCAAATTCTATAGCTCGATTTCCAAAGGCGAAGTTTTATACCGATTACCGGGAAATGTTAGAAAAAGAAGCAAAAAATATAGATGCTGTTTCTATTTCAACTCCAGATCATGGCCATGCTGTACAGGCACTGGCCGCTATGGAACTAGGGAAACCGGTTTACGTTCAAAAGCCTTTAACGCATGATATTTATGAAGCCAGGCAACTAACCGAAGCTGCAGAAAAATACAAAGTGGTTACCCAAATGGGAAACCAGGGCGCTTCTGGAGACGGAGTTAGAAAAATGCGCGAATGGTATGATGCAGATCTAATAGGAAAAGTACATACCGTTTATGTATGGACAGATCGCCCGGTTTGGCCACAGGGAATTCCCTGGCCAAAAGGAAAAACCACTGCGGTTCCTGAAGGTTTAGACTGGGATTTATGGTTGAATACCGCTCCCAATAAAAATTATATAGAAGGACTTGTTCCTTTTAACTGGCGTGGCTGGTGGGATTATGGTACCGGCGCACTTGGTGATATGGGTTGCCATTTAATTGAGGCACCTTATCGTGTTTTAGGTCTGGGGCATCCAAAAGATGTTCAATGTAGTGTTGGAAGTGTTTATGTAGATGAATTTAAGAGAGGTTATTTCCCTGAAAGTTGTCCGCCATCAAGTCATGCGGTAATGACATTCCCTAAAACCGAAAAAACCAATGAAGATGTAACTTTGCATTGGATGGACGGTGGAATTAAACCAAAGAGACCGGAAGAACTTGGTCCAAATGAAACTTTTGGCGATGGTGGCAACGGCGTTTTATTTATTGGCGATAAAGGAAAAATGATGTGTGGTACTTATGGTAGAAATCCACGTTTATTACCAACTTCAAAAACCGATGAAGTTAATGTAACCGAAAAATATGATCGCGTTCCCGGAGGAGAAGAAGGGCATTATGCACAATGGGTAGAAGGAGCCATCGCGGGCTACGGGAAAAAAGACTTGAGTTCTCCTTTTGAAATTGCAGGACCATTAACTGAAACGCTCCTAATTGCTAACCTGGCCATTAGAGGTTACGATGTAAGAAATGAACAAAAACGTGCTAATGGAGATGTTTACTATAATTATCCTGGGCGTGATATAAAAATGCTTTGGGATTCAGAAAATATGCGGGTAACTAATTTCGATGAAGCTAATCAATTTGTACGCAGAGAATACCGGGATGGTTGGAAGCTGAGCTAGAATAATAATTAAAAAAATATAAGTTATGAAAGTTGGAGTAATTGTATATCTGGTAATTTTTTACTTCAGCTTTTCAGCTTGTAATTTCAATAATAAAAATTCCGAATCACCCACAGTTTGGGATACCTTAGAAGTTTCTGCTTCAGCATATAATTCGGTGAGTTGGCAAACGGGTGCCGGCGGTGCAAATATAACTGCCTGGGGAGATACTCTAAAACCCGGACTAAAAGCTATTGCAGTTTCCCGAGATCTAATAAAAAAAGGTTTAGATCACGACACGCCGGTTAAAATAGAAGGTTTTGAAGGGGTTTTTCGAGTTAAAGATAAAATGCATTATAGATGGAAAAATAAAATAGATATCTATATGGGTGAGGACGTCAAAAAAGCCAGAAAGTTTGGTCGTAAGAAATTAAAGATATATTATGAGGTTCCACGCGATTCAATTTCAAATAATAACAAAACGCAAAACAAAAATTCTTAATGATTAAAAAATACTTTTTTCTATTTAGCCTTCTAATTTCAAGTTTAAGTTTTAATGCGCAGCAATCGCCAGATAGCCTGGATCTATCCAAAAAAATGGTGATTGGAGTTACGCCAACTCCACCATTTGTGATGGAGGAAAATGGCGAATATGCCGGTTTAAGCATTGATTCCTGGGAATTGATCAATGAAAAAATGAATTTAGATTATGAATTTAAGGAATATGGCTCGCTGGCTGAGCTTTTGAGCGGAATAGAAAACAACGAAGTAGACTTCAGTATTAATCCGGTAACCGTTACCGATAATAGAATGAAGCGAATGGATTTTTCCCAGCCATATTTTATATCGAATACCGGTGTGGCCAAAAGAAGTGAGTCGCAAATCTTTAGTTATTTAGGAAATTTATTTAGCTGGAATTTTATTTCGGCAATCTTAATTTTACTGGCGGTAATCTTTATTTTCGGATTCCTGGTATGGGTTTTTGAAAGAAAAAAGAATGCCGAAGAGTTTGGAACAGGTTCTCGTGGGATTCTTCAGGGTTTTTGGTGGAGTGCTGTAACTATGACCACCGTTGGCTATGGAGATAAATCACCCAGAACAACCGGAGGACGTGTAATAGCGCTTATTTGGATGTTTATGGCTATCATAATTATTTCCAGTTTAACCGCAGGAATCGCTTCATCCTTAACCGTGCAAACTATGAACGATGAGATAAGTTCGGTACAGGATCTTTCTAAATTTGAAGTAACTAGTGTAGAAAGTAGTAGCGCGCAAGAATTACTAAACCTTTATAATATAGAGCATAATGAAGTGATTGATGAAAAGGAAGGTATAGCCTTGCTGAAAAACGAAGAAACCAAAATTTTTGTTTACGATGAGCCTATTTTACGCTATGAAATCAAGAGAAGCGGCCTGGAAGATGAAATAGAAGTTCTTCCTAAAACTCTTAAAAAGGATTATTACGGCTATAGTTTTCCGAAGAATTCAGATTTAGTAGACGAGATTAATCCTGTACTTATTGGTGTTTTAAAAACTATGGAGTGGAATAGTATATTGAGCAAATACGAATAATTAACCCAATCCCAGATAACCAAGAATTATCCATAGGATTATAAATACCACGATTATTCCAAAACAACCACAACCACCGCCCAGTTTTTTGGCGCCCCAACCGGCTAAAATAGCCCTGAAGATACTTTTCATAATAAGGATGTTTTTAGGTTAAGTCAACACTAATTTAGTTGAAAAGGCATTTTGAATTTTAGAATTAGCAAATATTTAGCAGCATTTGCGGGTAAACCTTAAAATCTCTAAAACTTCCAATTTTGTATCTTTATGAAAATCAAAAATTTAATATGATGAAAATACATACATTCAAATTGCTTTTACTAAGCTTAATGATATGCAGCGGACTTTATGCGCAAAGCACGTCGGCTAAATTGATTAAGAAAGTTGAAGGTTTCAGTCATCCGGAATCGGTGGTTTTTAATCAAGATAAAAACGAATATTATATTTCGAATATGGCCGATAGGGAAGAAGGCGATGGATTTATCTCCAGGGTTTCTGCTGAAGGTGAAATTATAGAGCTAAAATGGATAGATGGCTTAAAAGATCCAAAGGGTTTGCTGATAAAAGACGATAAAGTTTATGTGACCAATAATACTGAACTTATTGAGATTAGTATTGAAGATTCAAAAATACTTCGAAGAATCCAGGTAGATGGCTCAAAATCATTAAACGATATCACCGTAGATGCCGTTGGGAATATTTTTATTTCAGATTCAGGGAAGAGTGCTATTTATTTAATGCCTGGCGATTCAGCAAATATGATGATCCCTGAAGATAAAAAAGGCGAAATAATTGAATATTTGGATAGCACGAGATTAGAATATGTAAACGGACTTTTTGCGCAGAAAGATCATCTTTACGCAGCTGCCTGGGGAGAAAACAACGATGGTAATTTTCTGAAAGTAGATATGGACACTCGTGAAATCGAAAAAATATCAAAAGAAGGAATTGGAAATCTGGATGGAGTACAACCGGTTGGTGAAGATGCATTCTATATTTCAGACTGGGCTACAGGAAAAATTCATCTTATAAAGAAAGATGGTGAAATAACAGAAGTCTTAACTTCAGAAAAAAGCGCAGGAGACATCTTTTTTGATGTTGAAAAAGATCAATTAGTGCTACCAATGAATCATCAAAACGCTGTTTGGTGGTACCAGCTGCAATAATTTAAGATATTGTTATCAATTTCATATTTCTGAAATTTTATTTTTGAGGCAAAACCAATCAAATGCAACTAAAGAAAGATAAAGACGATAAAGAGTCTGAAGATTATATCCTTAAAGAAAATAAGAAAACCAATTTTGGAATTGGCTTTATCATTACCGTTTTAATTATTTTGATTATTGGTGTAGCGATTTCCGGGTTTTACTTCGAGTTGTGGTAACTAACCCGGAATATTCCAGTCATCATCCTGAACTTGTTTCTGAGCCAAGTTTATTCTTAGTTCTAGGTACTACTTTTTTATCTCGTTAATCAGCAGAAATGCCTGGTTTACATATTCTTTTTCTAAAAAGAGCGCGAAATAATTTGAGGTAGAGATCATTTCAAATATTGGAATCCCTTCATAAGCCAGCAATTTAAATAGATAAAAATAAAGCCCTACAAACTGCGAACTGTTTTTAGGAAGGGCAATGGTTATAGAAGAGAGTTCTTCTTTTATAGAGACGCGTCTTTCGCTTCTAAAACAATCTTCAACCAGGTTAGTAAGACTGGAAGATACCAGGATATTACTTTCCTGGTAGTTACTTGAATAATTAAGGTAAACTCCGGTTTGATCCTTTACTGCATCCAGCAAGCGGGCTTTATTAGCGATAATTGTATTGGAATTTAGAAAAGTGTATTCTGTAATTCCAGATCTAACTACAATATCTCCCAGCTCCCTTAAATGTTGCATATTTATTTTTGTCCTATGCGGCGCATAACGGCGTAAAGCCATAATAATAGAACCCTGTTTAACAGGTTTCCGCATTTCTTTTTCTACCTGGGGCTGAATATCTTCTGCAAGTCCACTAAAATTTATAATATCACGTGCAATCGCATCATCCAGGAATGGCTGGTGCCTTATAATATCGTGAACACAAGTAGTTATCGTCTTCATTGTTAAATATTGTACATTTTGTGCAAATGTATATAAATTGAGAGATATTTTTTGTCGCGGGAAGCTTAAATTCTAATTATGCACAGAGTTATTTTAGTAACTAAATAAGTTACAAACTGAAATAATTAAGAAAAGAATCAGCGATGAAAGTATTAAAGTTTGGTGGAACATCTGTAGGCTCTGTGGAGAGTATCAGGAATGTAAAAAATATTTTAGCATCCAGGGAAGGGAAGAAAGTTCTTGTTCTTTCTGCTATGGCCGGGGTAACAAATAAATTGGTGGAGATCACTGAACTTATTAAGGCTGAAGATCATTCAGCAATAGCTAATATTATTGCTGAATTAAAAGACAAGCACGAAAATACCATTGATTCACTTATAAATGAACCTGAGCTAAATGCCCAGGCGAAGAACTTTGTAAATAACGTACTTAACAATTTAAAGGAGGTTTGTAAAAGTAATTATTCAGAAAGAGTTTATGCTGAAGTGGTCACCACGGGCGAAACCATGCTCACTTACATTTTCTCTACTTTTCTAACTAATTCAGGAATTCAGAATAATTTTCTGGATGCCAAGGAATTTATGCAGGTCTCAAACCTTGAAAATCCCGATACTAATTTAGTAGGAAAGCTTTTTCAAAAGAGCATAGAAAACCTTGAAGCATCAGAAATTTATATTACGCAGGGTTTTGTTAGAATAGATGCACAGCACTCAATTAGCACGCTAAAAAGAGGTGGCAGCGATTATAGCGCAACTATTCTGGCTGCAGCGGTTCAAGCTGAAGAAGTCCAGATCTGGACTGATATTGACGGTTTTCATAATAACGATCCAAGATATGTTGAAAATACGCACGCCATAGCAGAGTTAAGTTTTGAAGAAGCATCAGAGCTGGCTTATTTTGGAGCTAAGATTCTGCATCCACAAACTATTTCTCCGGTTATAAAAAAGCAAATTCCGTTATTCTTAAAAAATACATTTACACCCGATCTACCGGGAACAAGAATTTCCGCAGAGATCCATTCTCGCGGACTTAAAGCGATCTCAGCAAAAGATGGAATTACCGCCATTAAGATCAAATCTAATAGAATGTTGATGGCACACGGTTTTCTTAAAAAGATATTTGAAGTTTTTGATAAATATGAAACCGCAATTGATATGATTACCACTTCAGAAATTGCGATTTCCCTAACCATAGACGACGACAGGAATTTAAATGAGATCCTGGAAGAATTAAACGACTATGGTGAGATTACCGTTGAGAAAGAACATAGTATTATTTGTATTGTTGGCGAAGGTCTTATTGAAGATAAAAGCACCAGTCGCTTATTTGAGTTACTAAATGATATTTCTGTGAGAATGATCTCTTATGGCGGTAGCAATAATAATATTTCTCTTTTGGTAGATACTAAAAACAAGGTGCAGACCTTACAGGGTCTAAACCGAAAATTATTTGAGGAGAGAATAATGCCTCAATTTGTTTGATTTTCTGTTTGTGAACAGGAGACTGTTCCTTTTGTGTAGTGAAAACCGCCGGTAGGCTAATTTTAGCCGGCGGTTTTTTTACTCGATAATCGAGATTAAATGCTCCGTCCCGAAGAGTCGGGATGCCTCGAAATCAAATTATATTTTTCAATTATAATGCTTCGTGAATTTGCTTTAAAGTAGTTTACTTTTCTCCTTTTCTTCTATGAATTTAGCCATAAAATAAGTGCTTCTATGCTGATGATGTTGTAGCATTCTACCCACAAAATTCTCTCTTCTATAAACACTTATATTCTGAAAAAGATCCGCTAATTTTTTAGAAAATTCCTGTTGATGTTCCGTCTTATTAAATCTTGAATTAATTATTTTAAATCCATTTTCTACTGCATCTTTCCAAAGATTTTCTTCGTTATATAAACTCACGGCCTTTTTTGCAAATTCATTCGGATCGTTGGTGATAAATCCGTTCCAGGCTAAATCTCCTGGAATTCCTTCAGCTCCAATTGAGGTAGTTACCGCAGGTGTGCCGCATTGCATTGCCTGAATGAGTTTTCCTTTTAAACCGGCGCCAAATCTTATTGGTGCGAGACAAACTTTTGCATTTCGCATTACAGCTTCAGCATTTTCAGCCCGGCCTTTTACGATAAATCCTTCTTTTTCGTTATGAAGATTCCAGACCTTCTGGGAGGGATAAGCGCCGTAAATATAAAGTTTCGCCCCAGGTAATTCCTGTCTTATTAAAGGCCAAATTTCTTCTTTTAGGTATAGAACGGCATTCCAGTTGGGTTCGTGAAGAAAATTACCAATACTTATAAAATTATTACGCTGTTCGAATCCAGGCAGGTTTATTTTTTCTTCTTCGGAAATGGGTTCCAGCTGGAAAGGAAGATAATGTAGAAGTTTAGAACTTATTTTAAATTCCTCTTGCAGTAATTTTATTTCAGCTTCTGAAATGATGAGACTAAGATCACAACGGTAAATACTCGCAATTTCTCTTTTAGTGATTTCAGCATCAAAATAAAGATCTTCTGCAGGGATATTCTTCTTAAAAGCTTCTATTCTTGTTTTTCGTAAGAAATGAAGATCTTCCGTATCTAGAATTTTAACGGCTTGTGGGCAGATTTCATCTACTCTCCAGCCAAATTGCTCTTCGGTCATAAATCGATCAAAAAGCACCAAATCTGGTTGAATATTTTTTAATAATTCATCAAAAGAAGGATGATTCATTTTAATCACTTCAGAAGCAATATTCATTTTCTCCAGATCTACAGCGAATTCGCTTCTGGCCGCGGTAGTTACAAAGGTGATCTTATAATTTTCAGCAAGAAAAAATTCCAGTAATTGAAGCATACGGCTACCGGCGGCAGAAGAATTAGGTTCGGGCCAAACACAACCAATAACAAGTAGACGACTTTTGGTTAAGCTCATGAGAAATTCAGAGACTAGTTAATATTCTAATTTGGATTCAGAACTGCGAACATTTAAATCTCGATTATCGAGTAGACGCTGCATAATTTTTTTTCAAAAATACCTGAAATTGTCCCAGATTCCTAATTAAAAACTAGCAGAAAGCAGGAGGGAAGCTGTTACCCAAAGTACCAGAGATACAAGGCCACCAATAATAAAGAAATGCCTAAAGCGGTAAATTCCCATCCCGTAAATTATGGTATTAGTTTGGTAGCCAACCGGCGTAAAAAAACTAAAATTAGAAGCAAATAGAACCGATAGAATAAAAGGCTTAGGGTCCATTTGCAAACTAGCCGCAATACTTATAGCAATTGGCGTGATTATAATTGCCGTGGCGTTATTGGAAATAAATCCGCTTAAGACCATCGTTACAAGAAATAAAATTCCAATTATGATAGTATCGGTTTGATTTTCAAAAACCAGTAATAATTGATTTGAAATCCATTGGTCTGCACCGGTATTATTCATTGCCACACCCAAGGGAATCATCCCCGCCAGCAGGAAAATAATTTGCCAGTTAACCTGTTCATAGATCTTACCAAGATCTATACATTTGGTGAAAATCATAAGAAAGCAACCAATAATTGCACTTTTTAAGATTGGGAAAATAGAAAATGCAGAGAGTCCAATAACCACTAATAAAATGCCTAAAGAAAGATATCTTTTTTTGATTGTGGTAACCTCAATATTTTTATGCTGTTGCAGGATAGTAACATTTTCAATTTTTTGAAGCTCTTCCAGGGCGCTTTCGCTAACTTCTACCAGCAAACGATCTCCAACCCTTAATTCAATTTCATCCTTTCCCCGATTAAAAATTCTTCTTCTGGGATTTCTAAAGTTTCTACGTTTTCTAATCGCCAGGGGAACTGCCCCGTGAAGATCGTACCAACCCACTGTTTTAATGCTTTTACCAATTAGAGGAGAGTTTGGTAACATTAGAATTTCTACTACCTGTACGTTTTCTTCCAACTCTTCAGAATCGATAATAGGATCTGCAAGTTTCTTATTGTCTTCTTCCTTAATTACGGTAAAACCTTCGGCGTCTTTTAATTTTAATAAATTTTCAAGGTTACAACGCAGTAAAAGTTGATCTCCGTCTTTAAGCGTGGTAAATTTGCCGGGCCAGTCGTTAATAATTCCATTTCTTTTAAGTCTTAATACCTCGATATCATCTTCATCAGACAGAAAGCTTTCCCCAATACTTTTTCCAATTGCGCTGGAGTTACTTGTAATAATTACTTTGGTGATATACTCATCTAGATTATAATCTTCACTAATTTCAGTTTTTTTTCCTTTCGGGAGAAATTTTACCATAGCGCTCACAATAATTATAGTAATTACCATAAAAATTACGCCATACCAGGTAAATTCAAAAAAGCTAAAGCGTTCTATGCCTCGATCTACAGCAACAGCATTCACAATAAGGTTGGTAGAAGTTCCCATAAGCGTACAACTCCCTCCAATAATTCCGGCAAAAGAAATTGGTAAAAGTAATTTTGAACTGGAGATATCGTACCTGGCAGATAACTCTGTAATAATTTTAATAAAAACAATCACTACGGCCGTAGTATTAATAAAGGCTGAAATACTTCCTGCAATAAACATAAAAACAGGAACCATTATAAAGACAGGGAGCACGCGTAAATTCTTGAGGCCGCTAGCCAACCAGTCTATAACTCCGTTGATTTCAAGCCCTATGGCGATAATCATTAAAGCAAGAACGGTTATAGTTGCAGGACTTGAAAATCCAGAAATAGCCTCTTCAGGACTTACCAGGTTTGTGAGTAAAAGCGCTGCGAGAATAAAAAAAGCAATTTTATCTACAGGAAATACTTCCAGGGCAAATAAAATGATCACCACAATTATAATCAAAAACAATATGGCTATCTCGAGGCTCATTATTTAAATTTATGAAATAAAAATAAGCGAATAGCCAATGTTTAAAAGCTTCTTCTGAAATATTTATGATTTATTAAATGCAGATAATTTTTCATCGAGCCTTTATAATTGCTATTTTGAAGCTTAAAACAAAAACATGAGTAGAGGATTTGTTAAAGAAGACGACCAGGAAGAAGCTCCAATAATTCCGCCCAGAGCGGCTTTACCGGCAGGAGAAACAAATTATGTTACGCCAAACGGTTTAAAGGAATTAAAAAATGAAGAAGAAGCGCTCATTGAGGAAAGAGCCAATCTTGATAAACAAAATGATACCGAAAGAAGAAGGGCACAGGCAGTTATAGACGGAAAATTAAAACTTTTGCGCGAAAGAATTAGTACCGCAAGATTATTGAAACCAGAAGACCAACCTGCAGACGAGGTTCGTTTTGGTGCATTAGTAGAATTGATGCAGAATGGAAATAAACAGGAGTTTCAAATTGTAGGTGTAGATGAAGCTAATGTAAAAAAACAAAAGATCGCTTTTGTAGCACCTATTGCTAAGGCCGTTACGGGAAAGAAGGTGGGCGATAAAGTAGACTTTAAACTAGGGGAAGAAACTCGAAAGCTTGAAATTCTTAAAATAACTTACTAATGGCGGTATATATTATGATGGGCGTTTCTGGATCTGGTAAAACTACCATCGGAAAACTGCTTGCAGAAAAACTAGACCTGCCCTTTTATGATGCCGATGATTTTCATCCTGCGGAAAATGTGGAAAAGATGAAAAACGGGATTCCACTGGAGGATAAGGATAGAAAAGGCTGGTTAAAGGTTTTGGCCCAAAATATTATAGAGTGGAACCAAAGCGGCGGTGCGGTATTGGCTTGTTCAGCCTTAAAGGAGAAGTACCGAAAACAATTAACTTCAATTCCCGAAAAGGACTTGAACTGGATTTTTCTTCAGGCAGAATTTGAGGTGATCTTAAACAGGTTAAAATCCCGGAAAGGGCATTATTTTAAGCCAGAAATGCTCAACTCTCAATTTGAAACCCTGGAAGAGCCAACTTATGGATTAAGAATTAATGTAAATACTTCTGAAGAAAATATTTTAAAAGAAATTATGGCGAAATTAAATCTTCCTGAAGCAGAAATCGGGCTTATTGGTCTTGGAGTAATGGGAAAGAGTCTGGCACTAAACCTGCTTTCAAAAGATATTAAGGTATCGGTTTTTAATCGGCACGTTCCCGGTAAAGAAGAAGGTATTGCTAAAGATTTTGTTCAGGAAAATGCTGAAAAATACACTTTTAAAGGTTTTGACGATTTACAGGATTTTGTAAAATCACTCAAACGCCCCAGGAAGATCTTATTAATGGTAAATGCCGGCGCTGCAGTTGATGCAGTAATAGAAAGTCTGCTTCCTTTTTTAGATACTGGAGATATTATTACCGATGGCGGGAATTCTCATTATAAAGATACTTTGCGCAGGGAAAAGGCTTTAAAGGAGCAAGGAATTCATTTTATGGGCTGCGGAATATCTGGGGGCGAAGAAGGAGCTTTAAAAGGCCCGTCTGTGATGCCCGGTGGTTCTTTGGAAGCTTACAAACAACTGGGACCATTTCTGGAAAAAATAGCGGCCAAAGATAAAAACGGAAATCCTTGTTGTGCCCATATAGGACCAGATGGGGCCGGGCACTTTGTAAAAATGCTGCACAATGGAATTGAGTATGGTGAAATGCAACTTATAGCTGAAATTTATCATCTTTTACGCTTTTATACCAAAACCAATCCTGAAGAGATAGCCGATCTTTTTGAGGCCTGGAACAAAGAAATAAAAAGCTATTTATTAGAAATCTCTGTAGGTATTCTGCGGAAAAAAGAAAATGAAAGTTTTCTTATAGATAAAATCCTGGATGCAGCCAAACAGAAGGGGACAGGAGGCTGGTCTACTAATGCTGCTTTAGAGCTTGGTGTGCCTTTAGATACAATTACGGCAGCAGTTTTGGCCAGGAATATTTCAGGAATGAAGGAAATTCGAATAGAAGCTTCGAAATTATATAAGCCCGCAAATAATCAAGAAGGGAAATTAGATGAGATTAAAGAAGAATTATTTAGAGCCTACAAATCAGCGAGTATTATTAATCACGCAATAGGTTATGATTTACTTCGGGTAGCATCTTCAGAATACAACTGGAACCTCAATTTATCTGAAATTTCCAGGGTTTGGACCAATGGCTGCATCATAAGATCGGGCTTAATGGAAGATTTGGTAGAGATTCTTAAAGATTCAGATGGCCATTTATTACTGGATAAAAATATTATTTCAGCAATAAAACAAGATCAGGCTTCATTAACCAAAATAGTTGGAATCTCATTGCAGGCAGGTTATAGCGTTCCAGTTTTATCGGCTGCCGCAAATTACCTATTAAATTTTAGTTCGGCACAAAATGCAGCCAATATGATACAGGCGCAGCGAGATTATTTTGGAGCACATACTTATGAGCGAAACGATAAACCGCGAGGTGAATTTTTTCATACCCAATGGAAAAAAAATAATTAATGGAACTACAATTACTCTTTGCCGTTTTCGCCGGAATCGCACTTTTGCTATTCCTAATTTTAAGATTAAAAATACAGGCATTTTTATCTCTTTTAATTGTTTGTATAGCCGTTGGAATTCTTGCAGGAATGCCCGCTACCGAAATCCTGGAGACTATGAAGGACGGGATGGGGAGCACGCTAGGCTTTGTAGCCACGGTAGTTGGTTTGGGCGCTTTATTTGGTGGAGTTTTGGAACAATCTGGTGGGGCACAGCGCCTGGCCTCCTTCTTATTAAAGAAAACAGGCGATAAAAAAGCACCCTGGGCAATGATGGTTACCGGTTTTGCGGTGGCTATTCCCGTTTTCTTTGATGTTGCTTTTATTATTCTGGTGCCGGTAACTTATGCGCTGAGCAAAAGAACAGGAAAATCACTTTTGCTTTATGCGCTGCCTCTATTGGCCGGTTTGGCAATTACCCACGCTTTTATTCCGCCAACGCCGGGACCAATTGCAGTTGCCGATATTCTGGGAGCCGATTTGGGCTGGGTAATCGTTTTTGGTTTCCTGGCAGGAATTCCCGCGGCAATTATCAGCGGACCTATTTTTGCTCGTTTTATCTCAAAAAGAATAAAAATTGAACCAAAAACATTTTCTGAAGAGATTGAATACGATGAAGAAAAAGCACCTTCCCCGGGACTTATTATTTCTATAATTCTAATTCCTATTTTCTTAATTGTGGCAAATACTTTGGTGCAAAGTCCTTTATTTGATGGAGTTTCAATTCCGGGAAGTATTTTATATACCATAGAATTAGTAGGACATCCTTTTTCCGCATTAATTATTGCGAATCTTATTGCCTGGTATTTTCTGGGTGTTAAACGAGGAATGCAAAAGGAATTTTTACAGAAAGTGGCTACAAAATCTTTTCAGGCAGCAGGAATAATAATCTTACTTACCGGTGCCGGCGGTGCTTTTAAACAAATCCTGATCAATACCGGTGCGGGTGAAATGATTGCCGATGCATTGAACAATGCCTGGTTTAATCCTTTGATATTTGGATTTATTGTAGCAGCGCTGGTACGGATTTTACAGGGATCTTCTACCGTAGCAATGATCACCGCAGCAGGAATTACCGCGCCGGTTTTAACCGGTGGTGACTATTCTATGGCCCAAACTTCACTAATTGTAATTGCAATTGCCTCAGGAGCTTCAATTTTATCTCACGTGAATGATAGCGGATTTTGGTTGGTGGGACAGTATTTGGGACTCACCGAAAAACAAACTTTTAAAACCTGGACGGTAATGACCACCTTGATTGCGGTAGTTGGTCTTTTAGTTTCCCTACTTTTATGGTTTTTGATCTAATTATTCTTCTTCAATGGTAAATTCCAGCGTATCTACAATATCACCGTATTCATCTACCTGAATTTCAAAATCTATGGCGTTGCTGGCTTTGTAACCAAGTTTCTGCATTTGAACAGGATCAATTTCAGCGGTATAATTCCCTGGTTTTAATCCCAGGTAAGTAAAGTAACCGTCTCCTTCAGTTAAAATTTCTTTTACTAGGTTTCCGCTTTCATCTAGAATATTTACCGTAATTCTACCCTGGCCGCGAAGGCTGTTTCCTTCTTTAAAGTAAACCATCCCGGCAACTTCACCTAGAACTTCTACGGGCACTTCAATTTCCTGGAATTGATTAGGAATAGTGTGCACTTTTATCTTTTCATTTTTCACCTTCCACGCAATATTGTCAAGGCTATTTGGGTTAACTTCCAGGATTAAGTCTATATAAGGTTGAAGTTCGGTAATTCTAAGCACCGTTTCGTCTTCATTATAGGAAAGCCTGCCAGAAGTGTTCTTTATTTCCATTCCACGTACCGCAGGCTCCATAGGATCTCTCTTTCCATTGGTATTATAATCTAAGAACGGAATAATACTTAATGCTGCTTTAGACATAGCAGTGCGGTTATTGGCCATTATATAGCCTGTATTATCGTCTAATAATAAACTTCCGCGAGCAGATTGTACAAAAGAATTGTTTCTATTCCCAAGCCTTGAAGTTACCGAGGTTTGCGCAAAATTGAAAGCATACCTTAAACCGACTTCAAAAATATGAGCGTCCCGTAAAAGATTATTTTCATAAGCAAAATTGACAAAACCCTGCTCAAAAACCGGGCGTTCTATTTCAAGAATTATATTATTGAATTGATTTCGACTAAAATCATATTGTATTTGTGGTGAAAAAAGGAATTTATTCGGAAGCCTGTAGTTCTGAGAAAGCGAGGTATAAATTGTGGGCTCTTTTACACGATCGTTATAAATCCCGTAAGTAGTAAGGTTGGTGCTAATACCCATTATTGCACCAGAAAGTAATAATTGTGCCGTAGTAAACTCGGTAGTAGGCATAATGATCTGGTTCACACTAAACCGACTAAACATCGAGAAATTTTTAGTTCGAATAGGTGCCGAAAAGCTTATTTTTCTTTCTTCCAGGTAATTAAAATTAATCGCGGTTTGATCTTCATCATATTTTATATAATTAAGGTCTACCTGAAGATTTCCTGGAGTTCTATAACTCAAAATCCCTTCTCCTTTAACGCCGTGCATATATTCACCCGTAAAGAGAAAATTTGAAGCAAAACGGATGGAAGAGTTTACAAAAGGCATCACTTCCCCGCTGGTAACGCCGGTAAGATATTCTGCCCCACCACCTATAGTTACAGCATTACTTAATCCGTAATTAAAATTTACGCGAGAAAAGCGATTTAGCTCTTCATTTTCAACAATTCCAGCGCTAAGCGTATATTCTAATTCATTTTTAGGAACAAAATTATAAGGAATATTAATTACTCTTTCCTGGATTCGTTCTTCCCCGTACGGACCGTAAAATCTAAGGCTCACCGCGGTATTTCCATACATTAACGGAACATCAAAAGTATAGAAACCCGAGGCATCTGCCTGGGTAAATTCAACCAAAACATTATTCACATATAATTCTACCGTCCAACGAGGTTCGGTATAATCGTTAAGCACATAGGTTCCAAAAGACCTTCGGTTTTGAAATGGGCTATTGCTAATTTGTACACCACTAACCGGGGCAAATAGGGAAGAGGTAGCGCGTGTAAAGATCCTACCTGCGGTTACCTGTCTAAAAACTTTATTATCATTATTTACATAACGCCATTGGTAAAATTGGTTTCTGGAATCAAAAGGAACCCGAGTAGAATAGTTAAGCATGAGGTTGGTTTCCCCACCTAAAAACATCGTACCCAAGCCCTAGAGATAGGCGATTATCATCTTCAAATTCACTTTGCTGTGTAGTGACCACACCCCAATCTAAAGCCCCACCTTTAAAAAAAGGATAACGCCTGGCCATGGTAGTATCGGGTTCTATAATACCTTTTACCCGATTAAGATTTTCCCTTACTTTCTTAAGCCGCATTTCTTTTATAACAGGCAGGTCTTTTTCAGTCTTCATGGTTACCGAGAGACTTCTAAAAGAAAAGTTTGTATTTAAGCCGAAGATTTGCCCAAAAAGATTCGATTTTAAATAAAGGTTTAGCGGTGTTTGTATGTATTGCTCATCACTAAGCGCAAATTCCTGATCTTTATAAAGAATTCTATTCTCTGACGGATTTATAACGTAAGAAGAATCGGGATGAATAATAAAGCCTTCTACACCATTTTCAGTTTCTTCATTCTTGATCTTTAAATAATCAAAAAGTTCTTTAACAGGAATGTAGGCATCCTGACCTTTAATAGCGATAGGAATTTCTATCACACCAAGATCGGGTACATTCATTTCTACGCTTAACTCATCGTATTCAGGAAAATCTTCCTGGGCTAATGTTGAAAATGAGAAACAAAAGAAACATAGAAAGCCTAAGTAAAGTTTTATAGAAAACTTTGATAAGAAAAATCGGAATAGTGAATGCATTAACCGGGGAGTGCTTTCTATTGATGAATAAAATTAAGAGTGAAAGTACCATTGTAATGGCCGGGTAGATTTCCGGAGTTATCTGCAGGGATGGTTAAAGTACCTCCCACAAAAACTTCGTTGGGAGTTTGTGCATTCGGCGCCTGGGTTACAAAGGTTCTTTGTCCAGTACTAAAACTATCTAATAGAAAGGTGAATTGTACCTCCATTGCCTGATTTGTTAATGTCAGTGTCTCCCACTATCTTGAATTTGGATTATTGTTCCGGGGTTAGCATAAACATCAAATAATAGCCGCAGAAACTGGCTCGCCAAAATTAAGTTCAAAAATATCACCATCTACAGTCGATTGATCGTCATAACTTAACAGTAACATTTCCGCCAGTATTTCCGGCAGTAAACGAACCAAAATTAAGATTTCTGGAAGTTCTTACTTCAACTTCTATTGGAATTGGTGGATTCTCCTGGGCGCTAACTTCCATCACTGAAAACACTAATAGCAAGAGCCAAAAAGAGGTTTTATTAAAATCTGAAGTTATACATATTATTTTCTCTATTTTTTTATTACTACTTTTTTGGCGTGTCTTGCTTTACCTACCTGAAGGTTAATAATATATACTCCGTCACTGGTAATACCGTCAAAAGTCACCTGGTCTTTTCCACGCCCTTCTTTAATTTGGAGTATTTGTCCGGTAATAGTACTCGCTCTTAAAATTCCTTGCTGGTTTTCTTCTAAATTCAGCTCTAATCACTACATTCCCATCTTCAACCTTAACATCAAAAGGTTCGTTAAATGCAATTGCCGGACTTGGAACTTCTTCTTCAGAAAACATTAATTCAAACCTGGAATTATGTGTTCCTGCTTTAATATTAAAAGTGTATTCAGGATTTCTACTTAGATTCTGACCGATACTTTTTGCGTGATCTATTAAATAAATATTGAAATTCGGACTTAAATTTTCTATTGAGGCTAAGTTGATCTGCATCTGGCCATTTTGATCAGCTTTTATTCCCAGTGGAATTTTTTTGTAGCTCCTGCTTTCCGGAAATGGAATCGCATTAATCGCCAGTTCTTTTTTGTCTTCAGTTATATTATAAAAACTCGGTACCGCAGGATCGGTATTCATCAATTTATGCGCATCCATTTCCTTTTCAAAATTAGGAGTGGCATAAGGGGAAAAATAGATCACCATAGGATCTTTTCGATTAGCTCCTTTAAAACCTGCTTCCAAACGAATTGAGTGATTTTTGCTCAGGAAGTTGCGATCTATAGAATTCCTGGTCGAAATTTGTTGACACGCACATTGTTATCCATTCCAAAACTGCCGGTTACCAAATCCTGAGTATCAGAATCACTTACTTTAATAAAAAAGCCCTGCATAGAAGGAATAATGTTGGATGAGCGCCCATCTGACATTGGATCTCCGGTAGAAATATCGTTTACATAGGCGGTATAAGTCCCGGTATATTGGTTATCATCACTTGCGGTAAAGAAGTAAATAGCATCATCTATATTTGTTCTCGGTCCATCCTTGGACGCATTCCAATCTATAGGCGAAGGGTAGGGGTTCCCTACCAAATGGAAACCTTTGGTATATTCACGATGATTATTTTCTAATTGTCGGGAAGAAATTGGTCCATTATTAACTTCTCCAATCAATTCTATGGTTTGTGGAGCAGAAGAAGTACCGAAATTTAGTGCATATCCTTCAGAAACATTTAAAGTATTACTGGATTCTATATAAGATTCCCATCCGGTGGCATCTCGAAGGTACCAGTCAATGTCTACATTTCGGTTTTCATTCATATCGATAAAAATGAGGAAAATCACTTATCAGGATCTGTAAAATCCATAAAAGGATGCAAAATCACCTACTACAGAATTTTGAAATGGAGAGCTAAAATATTTATAGCCAAATGCTTTATCCAGGTAACGCTGCATGCTTACCAGGCCAATTACTTCACCATTTCCTGCTCCATCTATAAGTGCAGTTTGGTCTTCGTTTGAAATTAAGGTTAGTTCATTTCCGGTATCAAAATTTCCATTTTCAACTTTTAAAGTTCCGGTAACCTCAATAATCGCCTCTGAAGTTACTCCTGAAATATTATCGATTCTTAAATTTCGAATTCGATTATTTTCAAAAGCCAAATGCAGGAATTGTTTGTGCTGAATTTCCTTCAAAAGAAATACTTCCTGTTTCGGTATTTAAAATTCCATTATTTGTTAAATTTCCGGCGATTCGCAACCAGTTATCATCACACGAGAATTGATGCATTATTTTCAATAGTTAAATTTTTAGCGAGTGCATTGTCTCCGGTAGTTATTTCCGGATAATTTCCTGAAGCTAAATTTTCGGGAATTAAGACATTGGTTTCTAATGTTGGTAGGCTAGTTGCAACTCCAGTTATTAGTATTGTTCCAGTTGGTATCTTCTGCTCCTGTCCATTCCCATTCATCCTTAATAATAATGGTTACTGAAGCATTTGGAGAATTATTTACACAACCCGTTTCGGTGTCTTCAATACGCGTAATGGTAAAATTAGTAGTACTATTTATGTTATAAGGCAAGGTGAAAACATTATTATCCACAGGAATATTATTTACAGGAGTTCCATTAACCTCTGCTGAAACCAAATAATTTCCACTACCCGTGAAATTTCCTGAAAGAATTACTTCTCCTCCTAAGCAAAGTTCTGTAGGGCTTGCACTAAAATTCACCTGTGGTGTTTCAGCTATTAAAATGCGAGCAGCATCAGATTCGTGAGTTGTAATATATGGACTTGCTCCTAAACCTTTATTATTAGCACTTTGCAAACTTACTCGCCTGTAAATAAAATATTCTCCGGGCTGATCAAAAGGAGCTGCTGATAAATCTGGTGTAAAATTCTTTTGTGTTGCCCCGGGAATTTCAATTTTAGAGCCGTTTTCAGAAGTACTGTATACCCATTGAAAACCGGATCCAACTTTTGTTACCCCGGGAACTAAATCGATATCATCTCCGGTAATTTCTTGTGCCGTACCATCATCACAAATTACCTGGTCAAGTGCACCTGCAAGTTGATTTCCGGCAACTTTCCTTAGATTTTGAAACTCTACCACATTACCACCACCGTTTTCGTAATATTCGTAAGCGAGTAGATTCTCTTGTTCATTAAGGTTTAATAGCACATTAGCATCTGTCCTTGCACCTCGGTCTGTCCAATACTCATGGATAGTTTCATTATTTATTTTTAATCTAATGCCGTCATCAGACCGAAGGTCGACAACATAGAGACCAGTTTTAGATGTAGCATTCAAATACCTAACAGAAAAAGTTTCGGTATATAAAGAATTAAAACCATTCTCAGAAGATACCTCGAAGCAACTATAATTTCCGCCAAAACCTTGCGCAAATTCTTCCTGCTCGGTATAAGTTCCAAGGTAAGTTTCAAAATCTGTCCCATCATACACATGTCCAATCCAGGAGTCTGTTCCTGCAGTAGTTTCATCTCCTGTAGAAGGTGTGTTAACAGTTAACACTCACTGTGGTTTTAGCTGCCTCGCTTGTACAGCCGTTCACCGTTGCCGTTACTGAATAAGTTCCGGCCTTAGCTGCGGTCATATTGGGTATTTCAGGATTCTGCTGGTTGGAATTAAAACCATTAGGCCCTGTCCACTGATAGGTCGCTCCCGGAATATCGGAAGCGGTGAGTTTTAATGTCCCTTCCACACAGATTGGTCCATTATTATTAACTAAAGGAGCAGATGGTATAGAATTTACAGTTGCCAGTACAGCAGTTCTTGTACCTGTAGTACAGCCATTTGAAGTTGCATCAACATAATAAGTAGTATTTGACGAAATACTTGGGGTGGTAAAAGTGGAACCTGTTCCTAAACTCGATCCTCCTGTTGGACTTTCATACCAATTAATTGTTCCGGCAGAAGCTGTAGCTTCTAAATTAACTGTTCCCGGTCCACATCGAGATCCAGGGGTTGTTCCTGTAATGGTTGGAACTGTATTTACAGTTGCCACTACAGGAGTTCTAGATCCCGTAGTACAGCCATTTGAAGTTGCATCAACATAATAGGTGGTGGTTGATGAGATATTTGGTGTAAAATTTGGACCGGTTTCTAAACTCGTTCCTCCTGTTGGAGCCGCATACCAGTTGATTGTTCCTGCAGAAGCCGTGGCTCCTAAATCTACTGTTCCGGGACCACATCGAGATCCAGGGGTTGTTCCAGTAATGGTTGGAACAGTATTGACAGTTGCCAATACAGGAGTTCTAGATCCTGTAGTACAGCCATTTAAAGTTGCATCAACATAATAGGTGGTTGTTGAGGAAATATTTGGAGTTGTAAAGATTGTACCAGTTCCTAAAATTGTTCCTCCTGTTGCTGCTGAATACCAGTTAATTGTTCCTGCAGAAAATGTGGCGCCTAAATTCACAGTTCCCGGTCCACAGCGAGATGCAGGAGTTGTTCCTGTAATCAAGGGAATTGGATTGACAACTACATTCGTTGTAGCCGCCTCACTTGTACAACCATTCACTGTTGCCGTAACTGTATATTTTCCGGCCTTCGCTGCAGTTGCGTTTAAAATTTTCGGATTCTGTTGAGTAGAAGTAAAACCATTTGGTCCAGTCCAATTGTAAGTTGCACCTGGAATATTGGAAGCTGTTAGCTGAATAGCATTACCTTCACATACCGGGGAATTGCTGGAAATTGTTGGTGCCACAGTTCCTATTGAAAAGGAAGATGATAGGGTAGATGTTGCGTTATTATTATTAGATATAATCTTTAGCTTATAGCCGGAACCTGCAACAACTGTAGATGGTATGGTGATGGAATGGTCAATAATTGCGCTGGCATTTGCCTGTTCATAGCGGATTCCAAAGATTCCAATTCCTTGAGGAGGTTGAGTGTCCGATGTAAATATATCTAAACTTTGCTCCTGTCGGGAACCAGATACTATGAAAACTTCGTAGGAGGTTTCTGTTGTGAATGGCGCCCTTGAGACAGCGCTAAGAAAGCCGCCATACCCCGGCCCATTAGTTACTCTAAAACTAATTTCAATAGAAGATCCCGGGCAGGGATAGGCCTATTACTAATTGTGGGGGCATCAATAGTTTGAGCCTGAGCCACTAAACCCAAAAAACAAAAAAACCACCAGAAAAAATCCTGGCTTAAAACAAGAGGAAAGTTGAGGGTAGTTTTTTTTCATACGCCGTAAAACCTATAGTTTTATTTCGGTAGTGGCTAAAGTTTCTCCTTTATCTTCAGCATATGAAACTTCTAATTTTCCTTTGGTTAAATCTACTTCCTCAGCATTTCTAAGTTCGAAACTAAAACTTCTTTTGGAATTCGGTGTATATACTGAAACTCCCTTTTACCATCCCAACTTCGGTTTCGAGTACCATCGGGGGAAATATGAGTAGCGGTTAAATTTCCGTAAACCGACATATTCCCGGAGCGATTGATCACTAAAGATAGTTTTGGATTCTCTCCTTCGGTATTTAGTGAAAGCTCTGTCAAGATCAATATTGGTAGTAGATTCTCCTTCGCGAACAATAATTGGAATACTAATTCCAAATACGGTTTTGATATTGATGGAAATTCCTTCGCTTTCTTCTGCTTCTTCAGCGCCAAGGGCAGTTTGCTCTTCTACAGCTCGAAAATACATATGCGAACGATATTCGCCCTGTTCTAAGTTTCCGGTTCTGGTTAATTGAACACGTATAGTTTGTGCTTCATTAGGAGCCAGGGAAACACGTCGTGGAAAATATCTTAGGAAATCGGTCGGCAAAACGCTGACCTTCTTCCGGCTCTTCTACCTGCTCAAAATTTCCTTTTTCGGTCATTATATAGTTTACAAAGGAAATGGCATACACAGCCGTATCGCTACCGGTATTGGCAAGATTTATTTCCTGCGAACGTTCAGAACCGTCAAATACCAAACGTTTGGGCATGATCATAAGATCGCCCTGGGCGTAAGTTGCAAGTCCTGAAAAAATAAAAATGAATAATAGGAGTAGGGGGCTAAGTAGTTTTTTAATCATATCCGTGGGGCGGGATTTTTATGTTATAATGTTGGTTTCAAAGATAATAAATAAGAATTTACCTGTTAAGGAAATCTAAATTTAATTATAGGAAACCGTCACGTTAAAACCGGAGGAATTAGTATAAAATCCGGAAGTCTGATTAGCTTCCAGGTTTAAAGTACCGCCAATTTTAATAATATCGGTTACATTACCTTGCTGGGGAGCAACTGTAAACTGGTCTATTGTAAGAATTTGGTTAGGATTTTCCTGGTTGTATAAGGTAAATTGCTCAGGCAGCGTAATTGAGTAATTGTTATTACCGTGGGTAACCACTGCTTCTGCAGGATTTACCGTTCCCGGAATAGAATTGGAAATCTGCACTCCGTAAGCAACCCGTGAACCATCTGGCGATAAAATCACCTGGCCTGGGTTATAAGCGCTTATTACATTGCCAAAATCAAGGTCTACCGTTTTATCAATTTTAATAGGATCTATAACCGTTGCCCTGCTATTTACCGTAGCGGAAGCCGAATTTTGCGCAGAAACGCTAAATCCGAATAAGCTAAAAAATAAAATGAAAAGATAATTTTTCATTGTGATTTTTATAAAAGCGGTTAGACAAATATTGGTTAAAACTAAAAAACGCCGCCACAAGGGGGCGGCGTTTTAATATATATTTATAGGATGTATTCCTTATTATTCGTAAGTTACAGTTACTTCAAATGTACCAGTATAATTTCCGGTTGCTTGACTGGAAGCAACATTTAAAGTTGCTCCAACTCCAACAGTTTGTGCACTGCCGGTTCCTGTTGTATTTCCTTCAGCATCGTGTTTAAATTCATCTACTGTAATATCTTCGGTTCCGTTAGAAAGATCAACAGACGTTGGTAAAGCAATAGAATAGCTAAAACCATCAGCTGCCGTAACATTAAAACTTGCAGCAGTTGGCGTTATAGAACCAATCTGAGATAAACTAGAGTCGGTTATATCACTATCTGTACCTACTACTACAGTTCCAGCAGCATTATTTGCAACTTTACCAAAATTCAAATCTTGACTAGATTCAATTGCTATTGGACTTACAATGTCAGCGGCTGCATTAGCGGTAGCCGAAGCAGTAGATTCACTAACTTGTGCAAAAGCAGTTCCTGAAATAAGGGCTAGTAGGATAAAAGTAATTTTTTTCATTTCGTTTATTTTAATTTTTGATTTGGGTTCAAAAGTTTAACACTGCAAATATGGGGGTAAACCCTTATACGAATGAAACTTATTCGATAATCAAGATAAAATACTCGTTGAAATGCACGTTTAGATAAATTTATGATAAAACTACAACGATATAGTAGTTTTTATTGAGGAATTTTCAATTGTAGTTTACGGTAACTTGCAAATCGCCATTGGTTTTATAGTCGCCGGGTTGCTGGTTAGGATTTACAATTAAACTTGCCCCAACTTTTATAGTTTTACCGTCACCAGCTATAGAAGAGCCATCATAATTTGTGGTAAAATCCTGGAGTAGCATACTTTCACTACCGCTACTTAACCTATGACTTCCCTGAGGTAAACTAATACCAAAAGCAAAACCTGTTTGCCCGGTAACTTCGAAGGTAGCGGCAGAAACAGTTCCACCTTCGGCAAGTTCAATATCTCCATTAGTTATTCTGGTATTCTCAGGAGTTAAAATTACTGCGCCGCCATTTCTAGCATCAATATTAGCAAATTGCATATTATTAGTGGTGGTAATCCCAATAGGTTGGATAATGGTAGCCGAAGCCGTAAAATTAGCAGTGGCAGAAGCCTGGGAAAACAAGCTATTTGCCGTTATAATAGAGAAAAATAGGATTAGTGTGTATATTCGGGACATCTTCAAACTGCTTAAATTGATTTTCGTATTTTAAAGATATAAAAACTTTTTAGTTATCATCGATGAAATACACTAAAAATCGATGAAATACACGTTTTTTGCTGATAGCTAAGTTTTGCTAGCTGAAAATGACTACTTTTTAATTTGTTTTTAGCTCATTTAATAATGGGATAGAGTCTATATGGCTTAAGTTTTAAAATATTTAGGTTGTGAAAGGAATATGAGTAAATTAGAGGTCTTAACCAATTAACTTAATTTGCTTATCTATGAAAAACTCTTACTCTACCAGTCTAAACCTTCAAAATACCGATTTTGGACTTTTACTATTTAGACTAATTATTGGAGGTTTAATGCTAACGCACGGAATTCCAAAACTGATTACTTTTTTTGGGAGCGAGGAGATTGTTTTTGCAGATCCTATTGGATTAGGGGAGACCGTCACCTTTACTTTTGCAGTTTTTGCAGAATTTGTTTGTGCTATACTTATTATTCTAGGCTGGGTTACTCGCTTTGCTTCGATACCTTTAATAATTACGATGGCTGTAGCCGCAATTATTGTTCACTGGACAGATGGTTTTGGTCGGCAGGAATTACCTTTATTATATATGGGAGGCTTTCTTTTACTTTTCTTTACAGGCGCAGGAAAATTTTCACTGGATTACTATCTTTTAAAGAAAGACTAAAACTACCTTTTATACATTTTCAGAAAAAAAATACAATGAAACGTCAGTTCGAGTGATTTTGAGGTACGAAAAATCGTATCGAGAACTAATTTAAGTAAGAAATTCTTATTCTCGATACAAATTTCACTCATTTTCAATCGTAAAATTCACTCGAATTGACGAATTTTATTCGAAATGCACAACTGGTTTAGCTCTATTTCTATAGTACTCTAAGGATAAATTTTGTAATCCTGATCAGAGTAGAAGGAATAAATAAAATTCACAAAAAAAACCTCCTGTCATTATATTTAATTACAGGAGGTTTTTTAAAGTTATTGTTTAAACTAAATTAGTTATCTCGTTTTGTATCAGGATCTGGTAAATCGTCTAGATCTTTCTTTTTATCAGAAGTTCCTTTTTTATTAAAACGATAGTTTTCTTCATCTACCAGTTCCTCTTTGTCTTTTTTATTGCTCTGGTTGCTTCCCGGGATATCCATATTATCGGCTGTAAAATCTACCGGCTTTTCCCTGTCCAGGTCTTTATCCTGACCTTTATTCATACTACGACCTTTTTCATTCAAGGCTTGTTTGTCTTCCGCAGTGATATCAGAATTATACTTTTTCTTATTTTCTTCTTTACTCATAATTTTGCTTTTCTTGAAATTACTAAATAGAAGGAAACTTAAAGAAAATACCAGGTTAAAATCTGGTTAAATAAAAATGGCCTAAAAAGATTATTCTCTCTTTAGGCCATCTATATAAATAATTGGAAAATAAGTTTTATTCAGACTCCAACATTGCGAAGAATTTATCCAGGTTAGGTATAATTACAATTCTGGTTCTTCTGTTTTTTGCTCTGTTCTCGTTATTAGTATTGTCTACTAAAGGTTGGTAGCTACTTCTTCCTGCTGCAATAAGTTTCTCTGGTGCAACATCATACTTATCCTGAAGTAAACGTACAATTGAAGTTGCTCTTCTCACACTAAGATCCCAGTTATCCTGGATGTAAGAACCTTCAACCATTGTACGGTCGTCTGTATGTCCTTCAATCATAACTTCCATAGCAGGCTCAGAATTGATCACCTCAGCAAGTTTTTTCAATAAAGGTTGGGCGTTATTAGAAACTCTGTAGCTTCCGCTTCCAAATAATAATTTATCTGAAACATTGATCATCACTACAGTCTCATCAACGGTGATATCAATATCCTCATCGTCGGCTCCTTCAGAAATATTATTCTTTAAGTTATGAGAAACCGCAAGGTTAATAGAATCTTCTAAAGTTTCAGCCTGTGCAACTTTCTCAGGATCCATTTTTGCGATGGTAGCTCGCATTTTATCCTTATTGTTGTTAGACATCACGGTAAGATCGTTCATTTCCATCTTACTATCGTTCTCTTCACGTAAAGAATTGATCTTTGAGTTGTAATCTGCAACACGTTCTTCTATACGTGCGTATTTCTCTTCAATTTCTTCTTTTTCTACTTGTGTTTTTTGCAGCGTACTTCTGGTATCATTAAGTTCACTTTCCAGTGCAACATATTTTTTCTTTGATACACATGAGCTTAGCATTGTTGCTGCTAAAACTGTAACTGTGATTGCTCTCTTCATATTTCGGATTTTTTTAAGTTAGGCCTTAGTTTTAGATTTGGTTATTTAAAGGCTAATACTTTTTAGGCGAGAACCATACCAGTTGGGAATAATAATCAATTTTTTACCAGGAGCCTATATTTATTAATTTCTGAACTTCTCATTTTATGTGTTTTACAGTGCTCCCGGGTACTGAAATTAATTTAAAGGAATAATTTATTTCTGATTTAACATAAAACCAAAATTGTGGATTTCCACTAAAAACTGTGGTGAAATTGCACACTTTTTAGTTGAACGAAGCTAAATGTTCGAGTAAACACCATGATTGTTAAATATCTATTTGTCAGTATTTTAAGTTTTTTTTATTCGTAATTTTCTGGGCTAATAATTAAATGGGGACTTATGAAAAATTCAAAAGCTTTTTACCAAATGCTGTTCTCCTTGTTGCTGGTGTTTAGTTTATCGGCCTGCAGTAATGATGACGATGTAGATGATGTATCCGATGATATTACCGATGATATTAACGGAACTGACGATGATAATGGAAACGGAAATGGTGACGGGAATGGCGATCCTGATCCTGATGCCGCAGCGGTTTTCATTCTAATAGATGAAGGAAGCATTGATAATGGAAACGAACCTAACGACTTTTCTGAAAACGATGTAAATGATAATATTTCTGAAATTGGCCAACGTGAAATTCTCGCTTACTTTAGTGAAAATGTGGGTGAAGAAATTACACTATACACCGGCCAAACCGGGGATGAAGCTTGGTTTGCTTTAAAAGAAATCCCTAATTCCTGGAACGATGCAGGGCCTACTGCAAGTGGGGCCAGGAATTTTCTCGAACCAGGCCCGGGGCTGGGGCAGGATGAAAGCGAAGATCTATTAGATGAAATTCCTAATGTTATGCCTCTTAGGGCAACCGGACTCGCAATGTTAACAGGCCAAACTATTATTGCTGTGGTTTTTGACAGTGATATTAGTATTAATTACGATCCCGTAGAAGGAAATCTGCAAGGTGAAAATCTTGGTGTAGTTGCTTTTGAAGTGCTAAGTGTAGCTGAAAGAACTAGTGGTTCAGACTCTGATCTTCCTTCAGTGAATATTAGGATTTTAAACTTTATGGAAGTTGAAGCCTTAGAACTGAATCTTTTTAGCAATGCTCCCATCCTCGAATCTTCTTCAGAACCAGAGGATACCGTTCCACCTGCCACGATTCCCGATATTGAACTGAGCCCGGCGGAATAAAGCTTAATTAACTTAATCTTAGGTTTAAAAACTTTATATTACTCTTAGAATACAATAAATTTGAAATTCTAGCGGTTATAGGATTTGGAAAAGGAAAAAAAGAAGAAGAAAAAAAGATATAGAATATTAAAGATCCTCGCAAAATTCTTTGCGGGGCTCTTTATTTTTATAATACTACTGTTACTTTTTATTAGAAGTCCCTGGGGACAGGATATAATAAAGAATCAGGTGGTAAAGAATATTTCCAGTAAAACCAATACTGAGATCGCGCTAGATAAACTTTTTATTACGTTCTCCGGAAATATTCAATTAGATGGTCTCTACCTGGAGGATAAAAAGGGAGATACCCTGGTTTACTCACGTTCACTAGAAGCCGATATTCCCATTTGGCCTATTATTCAGGGGAACGCCATAAGTATAGATAATTTAGACTGGGAAGGCTTAAAAGCCAATATTGTTAGAAAAGATTCTATCGATGGTTTCAATTATGAGTTTTTAATGGAAGCTTTCGCAACAGATTCTACTCAAACCAACCAGCAATCAACTCAACAAGATACTACAGCTACACAGGAAATTAATATAGGTAATATTAATTTTAAAGATTTCAATATTACTTTTAAGGATGATGTGATGGGTATAGATACTCAATTATCCCTTGGTGAGCTTATCCTGGAATTCGAGAAAACCGATCTGGAAAAAATGGATTTTCGGGCAGAAAATGCCAGCCTTAGCAATACAGAATTATCTTATTTACAGAACAAGCCGTTTCCAGCACCCGAGAATGAGGAGCCTGCGCCCATGCCTTATTTGGTAGTAGATAATTTTAATTTGGAAAATGTACAGGTAAACTATAATTCTATTCCCGATGGAATTGATGCCAATATTGATATAAATGAATTTTTAGCTGAAGTTCCCTTAATGGATCTTAAAAGCCAGGAGATTGAAGTCAATGAAATTGCACTCCAAAATTCTGATATTAAGCTAGAAATGCAAACCATAGAGAAGCCGCAAGATAGCACGGTGGCTAAAACTTCTCCTTTTACCTGGCCAGATTGGAAAGTTTCCGTAGATAAAATAGATTTTTCTGAAAATCAATTAAGCTATTTGGTAGATGGTGCTGAGCCTAAACAAGGAGAATTCAACGCTGAAGCTTTAGTTCTTGATTCTCTAAATTTTAGAGCAAATAATTTATTTTTAAAAGATAAAAAAGCAGGAGCAGAAGTTGCTGCTTTTAATTTTAAGGAAGCTTCAGGGCTTAATTTAAATGAACTTCATTTCAATCTAAATTTTGAAGATACGCAATCAAGCCTTACAGAGTTGGTAGTAGCTTTAAATGGAAATCAATTAAAAGGGGAGGCGAGTTTGAATTATAATTCTGTTCAGGAATTGATAGATAATTACGAAACGGCAGAACTTTCAGTCAATTTACCAACAATTCTGGTAGATGTGAAGGAAGCTTTTAGGTTTCAGCCAGATTTAAAGTCTAACCCTTATATGAAGGAGTTGGCCAGCAATAAAGTTTCAGGGAACCTTAAAGCTTCGGGTAAATTATCTTCTATTGGGATTTCAAGAGCTAATTTTAATTGGAAAAACACTTCATTTTCCGCTAACGGAAATATTTATAATGCTACCAATCCCGATAACATAAGCTTTGATATTCCTCGTTTTAGCGCAAAATCTAGAAAATCAGATCTTACCGGTTTTGTAAGCGAAAAAGACCTTGGAATAAGTATTCCGAAAAATATTCAGCTAAGTGGAAACTTCAAAGGAAGTCCGGAAGACCTTTCTGCTAAAGCGTTTTTACAAACTTCTGAAGGAGATATTCGTGTAGACGGGAATTTCACCAATAAAGAAGAGATCGCTTTTAAAGGAAAAATGTCTTCTGAAGAACTTCAGCTTGGAAATCTTTTACAAAATGAAAGCCTGGGTGCCTTAAACCTGGAATTGGAAACCACCGGAAGTGGAAGTACCGTAAATACGCTCGATGCCACTTTAGACGCTACTATCACTTCATTTTCATATAACAATTACGAGATAAATGATCTTAATATTACCGGCGAGATCGAAAATGGTAAGGGTGATATAGCCTCCAGTTATAAAGATGAAAATTTAGAATTGGAGCTTACTTCCCAGGTAGAGCTGGATTCAGTAAAACCAAAAGCCAATCTAAATTTAGATCTTAAAGGCGCGAGGTTACAGGAATTAGGACTTGCTTCCCGCGATATTAGATTAGGTTTTAAATTGGATGCAGAGTTTGAAGGAAATGCTGAAGAATATGAAACCTATGCCGATTTTACTGAAGCGGTGGTGGTTTATGATAATAGCACGTATCTCCCGGGAGATCTAAATGCCCACGCTTTTGTGCGGCCAGATTCTACATCGGTACAGATTAGCAATAAAATCCTAGAACTAGACCTGGAATCGAATGCTGATCCTGCAGATTTCACAGCGGCATTAAATAGACATTATGAATCCTATTTTACCGAGGTAGATCCTTTAGATACCGTGCAACCGGTAAATTTAAAACTAAGAGGTACAATTAAGGATGCGCCTGTTTTAAATGAAGTTTTTCTATCTAATTTAGAACAATTGGATACCATAAATATTGAAGCAGATTTCAATGAAAAAGAACGAAAGCTGGATGCTTTGGTGAGCTTGCCTTATATAAATTATTACAGCAGTGAAATTGACAGCCTGGAATTCAGGTTAAATTCCGATCCTGATAATTTTGATTTTAATCTTGGATTTAAAGCAATTAACTCTGGGCCAATTGCTATTCAAAAAACTGATTTTAGCGGAAGTCTTACTGAAGATAAACTTTTTCTTGATTTCACTTCAATTCAGGGAGAAGAACGCCTATTTCACGTAGCTTCAGAAATCACAAAACCCGGAAACAATCTTAGGTTTCATATAAATCCTGAAGATTTGATCTTGAACAAGAAGGAGTGGAACATCGCTGCTGACAATGAAATACTGGTTTACGATGAGGAAATTAGCGCTAACAATTTTAGGTTAACTCGTAATGACCAGGAAATGATTGTAAGCGACGAACTTTCGTATTCAGATAAAAATCATATCGGGTTACAGTTTAATAATTTCAATTTAGGAGTATTACTTAATTTCCTTAATTCCGAAGAAAAACTTGCTACAGGGCAGTTAAACGGGCACTTGGTTTTTGAAGATCCTTTGCAGAAAATCGGAATTTTAGCAGGCCTGGAAATAAATCAGTTTAATGTAATGGAGGTTCCTTTAGGCCAACTAAGCTTAAATTCTACCCCAAAAGCCGATTTCCAATATAATGTTGGTCTCGCGATAAAAGGAGATAATGTAGACCTTGATATGGATGGTGATATCCAGGCACTGGATTCTACCACGGTGGTAGATATGAAGATGGATATTAATAAGATTAGTATGAAAACCCTGGAAGGATTTTCTATGGGTGCAATTACCAATGGAGAAGGTAGTCTTTCGGGTAATTTAACTCTTGGAGGCACTACCACAGAACCAGAATACAACGGGGAGCTTAAATTTGACCAGGCTAAATTTAGAGTAGCTTTATTAAATGCTCCGTTCACATTTCCGTCAGAAAAATTAGAATTTGATAACCAGGGAGTTTATTTCAATGAATTTAGAGTGGAGGATAAGGATTCCAATTCATTTGTAGTAAATGGAGAAGTGCTTATAGATAACCTGCTTAATCCTGAATTCGATCTTGATCTAAGGGCAAGAAACTTTCAGGTACTAAATTCTACTAAAGAAGACAACGAGCTCTTCTACGGAACCGCAACTTTTGATGCTGATGCCACGCTTACCGGAGATCTTAATGTCCCAGACTTAGATATGGATATTACCATAGGTTCTAATACCGACTTTACTTACGTAATGCCGGAAGAGGAACTGGCAATTCAGGAAAGAGATGGTATCGTGATCTTTACAAACAGGGAAGATCCAGATGATATTTTAACCGGAAATGAAGAAGAAGAATCGGCTACGCTTACGGGTTATAACATTAACGCACTAATTAATATCAATGAAGAAGCTGCGTTTAATATTATAATAGATGAACAAACCGGTGATAATTTTAGAGTGAAAGGGGAAGGAGAATTGGATTTTAATATTTCACCAAACGGAAGAATGACGCTTGCTGGCCGTTATACGATGAGCGGTGGTCATTATGAGATGAGCCTTTATAATTTAGTAAAAAGAAGATTTGAAATTGCTGAAGGTAGCCGAATTACCTGGGCAGGAGATCCTTTTGATGCCAGCTTAGACGTTAGCGCTATTTACCGGGTAGAAACTTCACCGGCATCCCTTATGGCTGCCGGCGATGGCGACCAGTTTAGAAGGGAATTACCATTTTTAGTCTATTTAAATGTAGATGGTGAATTAATGCAACCTAACTTATCTTTTGGCCTCCAATTGCCAGACGATGAACAAGGCGCTAGCGGCGGAGAGGTTTATGGAAGGCTTCAGCAACTTAATTCTCAGGAAGCCGAGCTGAACAAGCAAGTGTTTTCATTATTAGTGCTAAACCGTTTTTATCCATCCTCCAATAATGCTGGAGACAGCGGGGGAAATTTATCCATTGCCCAAGACAATCTAAGCCAGGCCTTATCAGATCAATTAAATGTGTTTTCTGATAAATTATTGGGAGACACCGGGGTACAACTTAATTTTGGGGTAGATAGTTATACGGATGCTAGCGGGACTGATCGTACTGATGTAGATATAGAAGCTCAAAAGTCTTTACTTGACGATCGTTTAATTGTTAGTGTGGGTAGCGAAGTTGGCGTTCAAGGCGATAATAGGCCGGGAGAAGAAGCCAGCCCGCTAATAGGTAATGTGAGTATTGAATATTTACTTACCGAAAATGGCCGTTTTAGATTAAAAGGTTTTAGTAGAAATGAATTTGAGAATGTTATAGACGGGCAGCTTATTATTAGTGGAATTGCCTTTATTTTCACCCGCGAATTCAATGAATTTCAGGAACTATGGGATAATTTCTTTTTGAAAGAAGAGGAAGAAGAAAATTCAACCGAAAATAACGCAGAAGAAAATGATCAATAAAACCAGCAGTATGCTGGCTAAAACGAATCTTGAATAATTGAGAAAAACTATAAACCTGGGAGTAATTCTAGGATTAAGATTGAAGTTTTAAATAGATGAAAGTATACTTAAAATATATCACGCTTGCTTGTTTAGTTCTTTTACTATTTCAGGCCTGCAATGTAAAGAAATTTGTGCCAGACGGTAAATTGCTATATACCGGTGCAAAAATTTCTTTAACAAGTGATACTACCATAAAAAAACGTTCTAAGTTAAAAACCGAGTTAGCATCTGTTCTTAGTCCGGAGCCTAATAGTTCTTTTTTAGGAATGCAGCCGGGATTATATTTTCATTATAAAGCCCAGCGGGAGAAACCGGGTTTTATCAATAAGTTTTTGAATAAAAAAATAGGCGAGGAGCCGGTTTACGGCAGTGATGTAGATCCCGTAAGAACCGAAGATTTGCTTAAAAACAGACTTCAAAACAGGGGTTTCTTTTACAGTAATGTTATTTCTACAGTGAATAGGAAAGAAAAAAATAAAAGAATGAATGTAGCTTACTCTGTAGACGTTCCCACACCTTATTTGCTCGAGAAATATAAATTAGATTCAGACAGTCTTCAAATTTATAAAGAGATAAGTAATAGTATAGAAGATTCACCCCTGGAGGAAGGAATGCGGTTTGATCTTTCTACTTTAAAACTGGAGAGAGAGCGAATTGATAGAAATTTAAAGGCTAAAGGATATTATAATTTCAATTCTGGCTTTCTAATTTTTGAGGCTGATACCAATCAATACGTACAAAAAAAGTTTGATCTCTTTTTAAGGCTTAAAAAAGATGTTCCTACTCGAAGTATTATTCCATATAAAATTAAGAGCGTTAATGTATACCCGAATTACGAGGTAGGAACCGACAGTTCTACAGCTAAAACTCGTTATGCGGAAAAGAACTTTTTTCAAAAAGAGCTTTTCTTTAAACCTAAATATTTAGATCCTTATCTGCTTATTGAAGAAGGTCAGCTTTACGATCCTGAAACTTCCCGAAATACCGCCAGAAGATTGGGAAATATTGGCGCTTACAAATTCGTAAATATAAATTACCAGGAAATAGATAGCCTTTCTACCGACAGTCTAGGTGTTCTGGAAACTAATATTTATCTATCTCCTTTAAAAAAGCGTTCGTTACGAGCAGAAATTCAGGCAGTAACCAAATCTAATGGTTTTACCGGGCCGAGTTTGGCTTTAGGTTACACCAACAGGAATCTTTTTAAAGGGGGCGAAATTTTAAATATCACCGGTGACTTTGGTTATGAATTCCAGGTTGGCGGCGGCACCGAGGCAGGCTTAAACAGTATTCAACTAGGGCTGGTAGGTGATCTGATTTTCCCCAGGATGTTATTTCCTATCGATATTAATGAAAACTGGTTTTCGTATTCTATTCCTAAAACCAAGGCCAGTTTAGGTTTGGATTATCTTAGCCGGAGTGAATTATTTAGCCTCGGTTCGGTATCGGCCAGGTTTGGTTATCTCTGGAATGCCAATAGATATGTTACGCACGAGTTTTATCCTGTTTCGGTAAATTATGTAAACCTTGGACAAACCAGTGATGAATTTGAAGAAATTCTTGATGATAATCCATTTTTACAGAATAGTTTTAACCAGGAATTTATTGCCGGTTTAACCTATTCTTTTATTTATAACGGACTTATTGATCAAAACCAAAGACATCAGTTTTTTTTAAATTCAACCTTAGATGTAGCCGGTAATTTAGTAGATGCTATAAGTGGTCACGGCCAAGAGAATCCGCAAACTTTTTTAGGTTTGGAATATGCACAATATGCTAAAGCCGATTTAGATTTTAGGTACCACTTAAAGTTGGGCCAGGATTCTAAAATTGCGAGCCGTTTGTTTGCAGGGTATGGTTTGCCTTACGGAAATTCAACGGTTTTACCTTTTACAAAACAATATTTTGCCGGTGGGCCTTATAGTGTAAGAGCATTTAATACGCGTTCTTTAGGTCCGGGAACATATACTGCAGGAGACGATACAGAAGACTTTTATGATCAGGCCGGGAATGTGCGCTTAGAAGCTAACATAGAATACAGGTTTCCTTTATTTCCATATTTATATGGAGCTGTTTTTGCCGATGCCGGGAATGTTTGGTATACAGGAGAAAATAGTACGTTGGAAGGCGGCGAATTCAGTAAAGATTTTATGAATGAACTGGGGATTGGTACCGGTTTTGGCTTAAGGGTAGATATTCAAAGTTTTGTGATTCGTGTTGATCTGGCTGCACCGCTGCACGATCCTGCTTTACCTGAAGGCGAGCGTTGGGAATTTGATTATGCAAATCCTGTGTTGAATTTTGCTATTGGTTATCCCTTTTAATCCCTCCAGAGGGTTTAGTAATCCAAGGTTTCCTCGAAACTTTGAAAAGTTTTTGCCTAATCATACCTCTTGGGCTTGCCCCCGAAATTCTTAATTTATTGTTGAAAGATGCATCAGGAAATACTAAAACACGTTACTTCAAAAATTGAACTTTCTAAAGATGAACAACGTGAATTTGTTGGAATTCTCACTGAAAAGAATATTTCCAAAAAGGAAATTTTAATTGCACCCGGGCAGGCCGTAGATTGCGAATATTACGTCGTAAAAGGGTGTTTAAAGGCTTACTATCTAGACAAAAATGGTAATAAGCATATTATTCAATTTGCTTTAGAAGATTGGTGGATAAGCGATTTTGAAGCTTTCTTCGGAAATTATCCTGCACAGTTATATGTGGAAGCCATAGAAGATTCGGTGCTTCTGGGAATTCATCGCGATACCCTTGAAACCTTATACTTGCGGATTCCAAAATTTGAACGTTTTTTCAGAATAAAAACTACTAATGCCTTTGTAGCTCTAAGAAGTAGAGTTCTATCTTCTCTTCAGAAAAACAACAAAGAACGTTACCTTGAATTTTGTCAAAAATACCCCGAGATCGAGAATCGCGTACCTAATTATCATATAGCGAATTACCTGGGTATAAAACCTGAAAGTTTAAGCCGACTTAGAAAAGAGCTTTTTTAGTTTGATAATCTCAATTCGACATAAGAAAAGCGCGTCAGTTCGAGTGTCCCGACTCCTCGGGACTGGAAGAATTTTATATCGAGAACAGGTCTTTGAACTATAAAGGTTAGCTGTAACTCACCTTAACATTTCTTAACAGCTACTGCTAACATATATCAAGAAATTTCTCCCTCCTTTAAATTAATTTAGCGCTGAAAAAATTGCTAAGAAAAAGATTAATAAAATCAATTTTATAAAACTATGAGTAAAGAACAACATTTATTAAAATCATATAATTTAAACGGCTTAGAACTTCCAAACAGAGTGGTAATGGCTCCAATGACGAGAAGTAGAGCCGATAATCCTGAAAATGCACCTATTGAAGGACTGCACGATGTTTATTATACCCAAAGAGCTTCAGCAGGCCTAATAATTACCGAAGGTTCTCAGGTATCTAAGGAAGCTGTAGGTTATGTGAATACAGCAGGTATTTATAGTAAAGAACAAGTGGAAGGCTGGAAAATGGTAAATAAAAAGGTACACGAGGCTAATGGCCGAATGTTCATTCAGCTTTGGCACGTAGGCAGAATGTCTCATCCAGATTTTCATAATGGAGACTTGCCATTATCTGCTTCCGCAATAAATCCTGAGTCACAGTCTTATACCTATGAAGGCTTTAAGGATACGGTTACGCCAAAGGAAATGAGTATTGAAGATATTAAAAGAACTGTTCAGGATTTTAAAAATGCTGCCAAAAATGCCATGGATGCAGATTTTGACGGAATAGAAATTCACTCTTCAAATGGATATTTATTCCACCAATTCTTTAATGGGACTTCTAATAAAAGAAATGATGAATACGGCGGAAGTATAGAAAACCGTGCAAAAATACTTTTTGAAACTATAGATGCGATAAAAGAAGTAATGCCCGAGAATAAAATTGGTTTAAGGCTGAACCCTTCCCTTCACGGTATTTTTGGAATGACGATGGATGAAGAAACCATTCCAACTTTCGACTATATTATCAAGAAGCTTAATGATTATGATCTTGCCTATTTACATTTATCAGAGCCTTTTAATGATGTTTCTGAGGTACCATACGCGGTAACAGAGATCGCTAAAAGATACCGCCCAATGTATAACGGAACTTTAATGATCAATGCCGGCTTTGATCAGGAATCTGGAAATAAGGTTATTGAGGAAGGCAATGCAGATCTGGTAGCTTACGGTAAACCTTATATTTCCAACCCAGATCTAGTAGAGCGTTTCGCTGAAAATATTCCACTTTCAGATTGGGATACAGATACTTTTTATGTTCCTGGAGCGAAAGGTTATATAGATTATGAAGCCAAAGCCAGAAAGCAGGAAGCTTAAACTTCTGTTTAATTGCAATTATTGATTATTAAAGAGGTTGTTTGGAATTATTCATTGCCGTCACTCTGAACTGGTTTCAGAGTCTAATATGTTTTAATTAATCATATTAGATTCTGAAATAAATTCAGAATGACGAATTAATTTAATTCCAAACAACCTCTTTTTCTTAAAATGAAATCACATTCTTCCCAATAGATTTCCCTGATTCCTGCAGGCTGTGAACTTCTTTAAAAGTTTCGGGATCTAAACCTTTAAAAGTTTTATTAAGCGTAGTTTCAATGGTTTCTTCTTCTAAAAGCTTGGAAATTCTTTCCAGGATTTCGTGTTGCTTATGCATATCTGGTGTTTGAAATTTTGCACGGGTAAACATCAATTCCCAATGAAAAGCCACACTTTTATTTTTCAGTATGTTTAGATCTACCGGATTTTTAGTTTCCACAATAGAGCAAATATCTCCCTGAGGTTTTATAAGGTTTGCCATGGCATCCCAGTGCATATCGGTATCAGAAAAGTTCAGGATATAATCTACCTGTTCATATCCTTTTGCCTTCATTTCTTCCTCCAAATTTTTATGATTTACAATCACATCAGCGCCCATATTTCTACACCAGGCTTCGGTTTCATTTCGGGAAGCAGTAGCGATCACATTAAATTTGGTAAGTTTCTTTAAAAGTTGAATAGCAATAGAACCAACGCCGCCGGCACCACCAAGAACAAGAATATCCTGGTTTTCTCCTGAATTTTCTTCAATTTTTAAGCGTTCAAAAATGCATTCCCAGGCCGTGAGTGAGGTTAGGGGCATAGCAGCGGCTTCTTCAAAAGAAATATTTTTAGGTTTATGTCCGGCTATATTTTCATTTACCAGCTGAAATTCGGCATTACATCCGGGCCTGTCTATTTCTCCTGCATAATAAACCTCGTCTCCCTGCTTGAATTTTGTTACCTTATTACCAACTCGTTCTACAATCCCGGCAGCATCCCATCCCAGGATCTTGGGCTCTTCCAGTTCCTTATCTTTAGCAGCATTCTGCCTCACTTTAAAATCTACAGGATTCACTGAAACCGCTTTAATGCGTACCAATAGATCGGATTCGCCCGGTTTGGGTTCTTCAGTATTGAATTCAATAAAACTATCGGTATGATCTATGGGGTGTGATTTTCTTATTCCTACGGCTTTCATATGCTAATTTTTAATTTCTACATTAATTCAATTTCAATGTAAGAAATATAAAAAACAGCGCCCAGCACTTAAGAAAACTATAAGAGATTTTAGGTGATTAATGTTGAAGTTTACCGCCGTAGCAAAGGTCTCCGGCATCGCCCAGGCCAGGTATAATATAACCACGGTCGTTTAATTCTTTATCAATGGTAGCGATCCAGAGTTTCGAATCTTCAGGGAATTCTTTCTCCAGGTGAGCAATACCTTCTTCGGCACCAATTACGGCAACTAAATGAATTTCCTTTGGGGTTCCCATTTGCTTTAGAGCCTTCATAACATTAACGAAAGATCCGCCGGTGGCCAGCATGGGATCAGCAAGAATAAGGGTTTTTCCTTCCAGAGAAGGGGAGGCCAGGTATTCTACTACAATTTCAAAATGCTCATCATTATTTGGGTGATGACGATAGGCTGAAATAAAAGAGTTTTCGGCATCATCAAAATAATTCAATAAACCGTTATGTAGAGGAAGACCTGCACGTAAAATAGAACAAACTACAATTTCACTTTCCGGTAACTGAACTTCGGCATTTCCCAAAGGAGTTTTGATATTTTTAGCTGAAAATTTTAATTGTTTACTTAGTTCGTAACCTAGAATCTCACCCAAACGCTCAATATTTCTGCGAAAGCGCATTCTGTCTTTTTGAATTTCTACATCTCTAAGTTGTGCCACAAATTTACCGGCTATTGAATTTTCTTCCAGAAGATGATTTACCTGCATAGTAGTTTTTAATTTTTGCTTGAATATTACGAACCCGGGCCGAATATTTTATAATCACTTAGTAGCGTAAAGGTAAGTAAATGTTTTGCGAATGCGTAACCAGATAAAATGACATTTGACAATTAGTTTTAAAAGATTTTACTTTAAAGCAATTTGGTCGTATTTTTGATATTACAAGCTTAAAGAATTCATCTTATGAAGTTTATATATACTTTTTTATTTCTTTTCTTTTCTGCGCTAAGCTATGGGCAAATAGATCTTCCGGCTACCAGCAACACAGGAGGGATTTTAAAGGCAGAACCAGAAAAAAGATCCTCTGGTTTTCCTATTCTTCGTGCTGAAGAATCTAATGAAGAAAGCAAATATCTTAGAGAGAAACCAAAGGAGATAGATTTCAGAGAAAAACCGAATAATTTGAAGACCGCTGGGGATGCTGTTAAAGAAAGATGGACAGAAGATAAAGAAGCGCTTGAAAAATATAGAGAAGATCAATATTTAGGCGATTTTAAAACTACCGGGAAGTTTGTAGAACTTTATTGCCGCGATCATCAATTTGTAGATGGAGACCAGGTGAATATTTATGTAAACGGGAAATTTATACAGCGCGTAGTTCTTGGTGGTGGTTATCGCCCCGTTTTAGTCACTTTGGAAAGCGGATTTAATAATATAGAATTTCAAGCGCTAAACCAGGGATCTTCAGGGCCCAATACGGCGCAATTAAAAGTTTTGGAAGAAAACGGTAATCTGGTAGCTTCTAAAGAATGGAACTTACTAACCGGCGCTAAGGCCAGTTTAATTGTGGTTAAAGAGTGATCTCTTTTAAAGTGCAGCCTCCATAGAATTATTCATCATTAAATTTCTACATTTTAAATTTCATTTAATAACTTTATAAGAAATCCAATCTTATGAAGCGTATATTAATTGCTATAGATTATCATCCGGTCTCTGAAAAAGTAGCTGAAGCCGGTTACAAGCTTGCTAAACAGCTGGATGCTAAGGTTTGTTTACTTCACGTGATGGCCAATGTAAGTTACTACGGAATTGATTACCCTACTTTTATGGGCTATTCCGGTTATGATGAAATGGCCGTAAACATGGATATTGCCCAGGAAATGCGAGGTGTAGTGGAAGATTTTCTGGAAACTGCAGCAAAACATCTTGATGATGAAAAAGTAGAAACACATTTAGCCGAAGGAGACGCAGCAGCGGCGATTCTTGAATATTCAAAAACCTGGAATGCAGATCTACTAGTGATGGGAACTCATAGTCATTCAGTTTTTGAAAAACTTTTAATGGGAACCGTAGCTTCAAATGTCCTGGAAAAGACTGAAGTACCGGTTTTTATGGTACCAATAAAGAAAGATTAAAATAAAATTTAATATATAAAGCAAAAAAGTCTTCCAATATCGGGAGACTTTTTTGTTTTGAAAAGGAGGAATAAAATTTCTCTAGATAACTTCTGAATTCTTTTCGCAAAGCACCAGGTCTTGCATTTCAGCTATTATAGCTTCCCCTTTATTTTTGTTATACCATAATTGCAGATCTGTTTTAAGTTGCTCGTCAATCTTGGCATGTTTCTGAACATAGTCGTCTACTACTTTGGTTGCTGCTTTAGAGCGAGGTCCCCAGTGATTAACCACCTCCAGGTTTTTGTCTAGAATAATAAGCTTTGGAATAGAACGGGAGCCATAGGTTAAGAAAGAATCCATTAGCTCTGGATTCTCATCACGTAAAACAATTTTTAATTCAATATTCTCTGAACTTGAAGCTAGTTTATTAAAAAACGGAAGACTTTGGGCAGCATCCCCACACCAGGGCTCGGTAATTACCAGCCAGGTTTGTTTTACGTCTATATCCTGAAAGTATCTATTTTGCTCTTCTGATAGCTTTATAGTTTTATCAAGACGTTTACTTCGGCTAAAATTAAGTTTAGTATAGTCTATTTTTTCCCTGGTAGTTTCTCCGGTTGTTCTTCCTTCTGCTACCAATTTCTTAAAAAGTACATTGTATTCCTCGTAGCTTATTGCTTTGGCTAGAGACTTTTGTATTAATTCTTTCATTTCTATAAAAATTTAATCTCAAATAGAGGGTTTTAGTAATAGTTCTGATTGGTTTTAAAAGACATTTTTACAATATCCGGGCCATATAATGGAACTGTAAAACCTAAGAACTGGGAATATTTTTATTATTAAAATTGAGTTGGTAAAGGTGTTCAACTTTAAGCACTTAATATATGAGCCCGATCATACATTGGTAAATTTCTGGCACCTAATTCTAGAATTCAGGTATCATTTTAAGATTCAGTATGTTGAATGGATATTTATAAGTATGAAGAAGAGTATAAGCAAGGCAATTTTGATGATTTGAGTAAGCTTGTTCAAGGCTATTTTCCAGAGTTAATCAGGCTGAAAAATAAGCATTTAGGATTGGTTTACATTCATTGAAAATGTATATAAAACAAAAAAGTCTTCCAAAATTGGAAGACTTTTTGTGATCGCGCCAGGATTCGAACCTGGGACCGCCTGCTTAGAAGGCAGGTGCTCTATCCAGCTGAGCTACGCGACCGTTTTTGCGGTTGCAAATATAAGCCTCTTTCGAAATAAAACAACCTTTTTTTAATTAAAAATTTATTTTTTTTATTCGCCCCTGTTTTAACCCGGTTTTAATCTCTTTTTAACTTAATTTTTATTTTGAAAGTTTTTCTAAATTATATCCTTAATTTTGCTGCGGTAATTTTTTTAAAGGTCCCATTGCTAAATTAAACCTGCTTCACGCTACACTATGTTGGTTCACTATACCAGGTTTTAAAATTGCGGTCTTTATTACCAAATCTTAATTACAGTCTATAATTGTGTATGGAGTTTCAGTTTACGATTATTGTTCCGGTTTACAATGAAATAGAAAGTCTACCCAGGCTTTTTGAATATTTACAGAATTATCTAAAATCGGCATCGCTTAGATCTTGCGTATTACTGGTGGATGATGGCTCCATTGATGGTAGTGCTTCGGCAATAGAAAAGTTTTGCCTGGATCACGATGATTTTAACTGCCTTTTATTTGATAAGAATTATGGGAAGGGAGCCGCTCTAAAGGCCGCTTTCGATTATACTAAAACACCTTTACTTGGCTATTTGGACGCGGATCTACAAACCCATCCTGAGGATTTTGAATTGCTATTCCCTTATATTGAAGATTACGGTTTAGTTACCGGCTGGCGTAAAAACAGAAAAGATACTTTGGTAAAGCGTATTTCCTCTAAAACCGGAAATGCGGTAAGGATATTTTTCACCAAAGACAATATACACGACACCGGGTGTCCGCTTAAAATTATGCATACAGCATACGCAAAAAAAATCCCGATGTTTAAAGGTTTACAGCGGTTCTTACCAGCAATGATATTGCTTCAGCAAAAGGAAATTAAAGAGGTAGTAATAAATCATTACCCCAGAATTGAAGGCCATTCGAAATACAATTTTAAAAACAGGTTTCTTGGCCCGCTGCTGGATTGTTTTGCCTACGTCTGGATAAAAAAATCTTATATAGATTACAGTATAAAAGCGAAACATGGATAGTTCGCTAATAATTTATGTGATAGGATTTACTGCTCAAATTCTGTTTTCTTCCAGGATGATTATGCAATGGATACTTTCTGAAAAACAGAAGAAGGTCCTAACGCCAATCCTTTTTTGGGAATTGAGCTTACTGGCTTCTTTCTTATTATTTATTTACGGTTATGCCAGGGATGATTTTGCCATTATGCTGGGGCAGAGTCTTACTTACTTCATTTATATTAGAAATTTACAATTCCAGGGACAATGGAGTAAACTTCCTTTTATTATTAGATTTTTGATCTTTGTTTTCCCGGTAATAGTGGTGGTTTACAGTTTTTTTAATAATGAATACGACCTTCAAAAACTATTTCAGAATGAAGCTATCCCTTTATGGCTACTGATATTAGGGATTGTTGCCCAAATAATTTTCACCCTACGCTTTTTGTACCAATGGATATATTCTGAAAAACAGAAAAAATCTTCTTTACCGCTGGGATTTTGGTGGCTAAGCCTTGCCGGTTCCTCTTTGATCCTAATTTATGCTATTTTGAGAAAAGACCCGGTTTTACTTATTGGGCATTTATTTGGCGCTTTAATGTACATTAGAAATATTATAATTCATCATAATGAAATTAGAGAATAAATATCTGGTCCTGCTAGTTCTTGTGGGAATTGCTGTGTTTTTTGTGAATCTTGATGCTATCTATATCAACATTATGGAGGCGCGTAACTTTATTACCGCCAGGGAAATGTTGAACGATAACAACTGGATCTTCACTACAATGAATGCCGAGCCGCGTTATGAAAAACCTCCATTACCAACCTGGCTAACCGCAATTTCTATGTCTGTTTTTGGGATGGAAGGTCTTTTTGGTTTGAGACTTCCTTCTGCGATTATGGGATTGATCCTGGTGGTGTTTATTTATAAATTCCTGCTTAAGATCACCAGAAATATTGAACTGTCATTTTTAGCCGGGATAATTGCTACAACTTCATTTTATATCGTTTTTTCCAGTAGAGACGGGCAATGGGATATTTATACCCATAGCTTTATGATGCTTGCTATATTTTTTCTCTATAAATTATATAACACGACAAAAAACTGGTACCTCTTTGCCACAATCAGCGGGCTCTTTATTGGCTGCTCTATTTTGAGTAAAGGCCCGGTTTCTCTCTATGCATTATTTCTTCCATTTTTAATTGCATATGGTTTTATCTATAAATTTAAAGGGACTAAGGAACGTTGGAAAGCGATTGTGCTTTTGGTTGTAGTCGCTTTAATTTCAGGAGGTTGGTGGAATCTTTATGTTTATTTATTTGATACCCGTGCCGTTGCTGAGATCACTACCCAGGAAACCGGAAGATGGTTAAATTATAATGTTAGACCGTTTTATTATTACTGGAGCTTTTTTATACAAAGTGGATTATGGACTATTCCTTCTTTTGTAGCGCTGCTTTACCCATATTTAAAAGACAGGGTTAGCAACAAGAAAGCCTATAAATTTGCGCTTTTCTGGACCTTAGCTTCGGTTTTTCTATTATCTGTAATTCCAGAGAAAAAATCGCGTTATCTCTTGCCGGTGCTTATTCCAATGGCAATGAACACCTCGTTCTATATAGAATACCTTTTTAATCATTTCAGAAGTATAAAAATAAAAGAGGCTGCAGTAGTGTATTTTCATTTTGGAATATTTGCTTTAGTAGGCTGTATCTTCCCAATTGCTGCATATTTTTATTTTGAACCTATGTTGCAGGATATACTGCTGTGGTACATTTTAAGCTCAATTTTCTTATTTATCATTGGGATTTTAATGTTCAGGTTTTTAATGCTGAAGAAAATAAAACCTGTATTTTATTTAAGTATTTTTTTCCTGATAAGTGTTGTATGGTTCGGTTTGCCGATGGCTGACAAGATCAATGTAAATAAAGATTACAATAGCATAGTAAATATAGATAAGCATCTAAAAAAGTATGATACAAAGGTATATGAGTTTAAAACCTTTACTCCTGAAATTATCTGGGAATATGGGAAGCCTATTCCGGTTTTAACCCAGGAAAACAAGATGGAACCCTCAAACCCTAATAAGTTTTTAATTTTAACGGGAGCTTACCTTAGTGATAGCTTGAAACAGGTTTTTAGTAATTACAAAACAACAAAAATAGATAGTGTAGATATGAATCCTGTGAGCACTAAACATAAACGAAGGTTATATCGCGAGCTCTATTTACTGGAAAAAGCAGAAAACCAGTAAATCACCCATTTTTTAACACGGCAATATTTGATTATATTGAGACGATTTTAAACTAACCAACCAATGCTTGATTATCCGATTAAATTCAATCCCATTTTAAAGGAAAAGATCTGGGGTGGTGAAAAACTCAAAAATATTTTAAATAAACAAACCAACCGTGACGACCTTGGCGAAAGCTGGGAGATTTCTGGTGTAACTGGAGATATTTCTGTGGTTGCTAATGGTGAATTTAAAGGTTTCTCTTTAAAAGATCTTTTAGAGGAATACAAAGATAGAATCTTAGGTGAAAAAATATATAAGGAGTTTGACGCCGATTTCCCTTTGCTTATTAAATTTATAGATGCCAACACAGAGCTTTCTGTGCAATTGCATCCTAATGATGAACTTGCACAGCAACGCCATAATTCCTTCGGCAAAACCGAAATGTGGTATATCATGCAGGCCGATAAGGGAGCGAAAATCAATATTGGCTTTAAGGAAAGCGTTTCAAAAGAAGATTATATAGCCAGATTAGAAGAAGGAAAAATTGTAGAGCTTCTTAATTTTGAAGAAGTAAAAAAGGGAGATAGTTTTTTTATAAATACCGGTAAAGTACATGCAATAGGAGCAGGGGTGCTTTTAGCTGAAATTCAGCAAACCTCAGATGTTACTTATAGAATTTACGATTGGGATCGTACCGATGATGACGGAAATTCCAGGGAACTCCACACCGCCTTAGCCATTGATGCTATAGATTTCGAAAAGAAAGATGATTTTAAACTGAACTACAAAAAGGAGGTAAATACCTCTTCTGAAGTTGCCAGTTGTAAATATTTCACCACCAATTATTTACCAGTAAAGGGTGAGATTCAGAAAGATTATAGCAGTTTGGATTCTTTTGTGATCTATATGTGTGTTGGTGGGGAAGGCCAGATTTCAGTAAATGGTAATTCAGAAAAGATCAAGCAGGGAGAAACTTTACTTATTCCTGCAGAAAATAAAAAAGTTCAACTTTCAGCTGAAAATTGTGAATTACTGGAAGTTTATATTAAATAAAAAAAGGGCTTCTGCAAAACGTGTAATATTCGTCATCCTGAACTTATCTCAGCTTCTAATATTATTAATAGATCTTCAATAACTTAGATTCTGAAACAAATTCAGGATGACGATTTAATAAACTTTTCAAACAGCCATTTTTCAGAAAAATCCTGCTATTTATTCTGCAGGATTTTTTCTATTTCATTCAATTCAGTTTTACTGAATTCAAGGTTTTCTAAAGTATGTATATTCTCTTCTAATTGGGAAACCTTACTAGCTCCAACCAATACCGAAGTCACTCGGTCATCTTTTAACAACCAGGCCACAGCCATTTGTGCTAAGCTTTGGTTTCTGGATTGAGCGATCTCATTTAGTTTTTGCACTTTGGTCACTACTTCAGGAGTGATTTGCGATTCATCTAAATAACTTCCCTGGGTTGCCGCACGGCTATCTTTTGGAATTCCGTTTAAATATTTATCGGTTAGAATTCCCTGTTCTAAAGGAGAGAATACTATGCTGCCAATTCCTTCGCGTTCCAGGGTATTTAATAAACCACCTTCTACCCAACGATCCATCATATTATACCTGGGTTGGTGTATTAGAAATGGAGTGTTTTGAGCTTTAAGGATTTTAGCCGCTTTAGCCGTATCTTCTGCAGAGTATTGAGAAATTCCCACATAAAGCGCTTTTCCCTGCCTTACAATTTGATCTAAAGCCCCCATTGTCTCTTCCAAAGGCGTTTCCGGGTCTGGGCGATGGTGATAAAATATATCTACATAATCTAATCCCATTCTTTGCAGCGATTGGTCTAAACTGGCAATAAGGTATTTCCTGGAGCCAAAATTGCCATAAGGACCGGGCCACATATCCCAGCCGGCTTTTGTAGAAATAATTAATTCATCGCGATATTGTTTAAAATCTTCAGCAAAGATCTTCCCGAAATTCTTTTCAGCCGAACCATAAGGTGGGCCATAATTATTGGCAAGATCAAAATGTGTGATGCCATTATTAAAAGCAGTTCTTAATAGATTTCTGGCATTTTCGAAATCATCCTTATCGCCGAAATTATGCCATAATCCCAGGGATAGTAAAGGAAGTTTAATCCCGCTTTTTCCACAGCGGCGGTATTGCATTTTTTCGTAACGATCTTCTGAAGCTTTATAGTTACTCATAAAGTCTAATTCTATTTAATATAATTGATTAGTGATTTAAAATTATTCAAGTTCCCTCACCCAAATATTTCTGAAACTCACAGGATTCCCGTGATCCTGGAAATGAATTGGAAGCTTTTCTTCATGTTTAGTATAATTGGGAATCCCTATATATTCTGTTGGGCCGCGTAACTCATAATTATTTTGAACTACCACGCCGTTATGAAGTACCGTTAATTTAGCCGGACTTAATAACATTCCGTCTTCATTGAATCTAGGAGCGGTGAAGATAATATCATAAGTATTCCATTCGCCTGGAGCTTTTGTTGCATTTACTAAAGGCGGAGATTGTTTATAAATACTGGCTGCCTGCCCGTTGGTATAAGTATCGTTCTCGTAAGAATCCAGAATTTGCACTTCATATTTCCCCATAATTATCACACCGCTGTTTCCGCGTCCCTGGCCGTCGCCCTTAATTTCTGATGGTGAGCGCCACTCTAAATGTAACTGCATATCCCCAAAATTCTCTTTGGTTAAAATACCGCCGGTTCCCGGATTTACCGTTAAAACATTTCCTTCTATATTCCAGGTGGGTTCAGAACCATCTTTTTCATTTACAAAAGCCGAAAGATCTGAGCCGTCAAATAAGATTTTAGCATCAGATGGTGGTGTATTTGTAGATTCACCTGCTTCAATTTTTTGAGGAACCGGTTCATAGAATTCGGTAGCTTCCGGTGGTAAATCGATATCTTTTTCCTGAGCAAACGCAGTGATTGAAGCAAATACAAATGTACTTGCCAATAAACCTGATTTTAATGATATTTTCATTTTAAAAATTTTAGTTGAAAAAATTAGTTATTGTTTACGTGATCGTAGATTAGCTTAGAAACTTCCGCTAACATTTTGGTGCCGGCCTCCATATCTTTCATATTTTTTGAAAGCAGAACCAAAACGTATTTTTTGCCATCGGGTAATTCAATTAAAGCTGAATCGTGGTGTACACCGGTTATCCAGCCGGTTTTATTAGCAATTTTTAAATTTTCTGGAAGTAAAGCAGGAATAAGATCGGTGTGTTTTTGTTGCTGTAAAATTTGGAGCATTTCCTTATCTGCTTCGGCATTTACTGCTTTTCCTTTGGCAAGAGCTTCAAAAATTAACATCAGATCATAAGCAGTAGTGGAGTTACTCAAACCAGCTTCATAAGCTTTCATATCTTCAACACCGCGAAGTACATTGATATCCATTGCGCCTATTTCGCGCATGGTTTGATTTACATTTTTAGCGTCAACCAGCTCAATTACAATATTGGTAGCCAGGTTGCTGCTGTAAATAATCATATCGGTTACCAGGTCTTCAATACTTCTTTTTTGACCTATTTGTTCGTAGAGATGTTCCCCGCTATCCCGACCAAGTTCCATGGAATAAGAACTTCCGTCTAAAATACTTTTAAATTCATTCTTTATTACCAGGGAATCCTGAAGCGAAAATTTTCCTTCGGAAGCTTGTTTAAAAACCTCGATCATTACCGGGGTTTTCATCGTACTTGCAGCGTGGAAATTTTCTTGAGCATTTATTAAAATACTATCTTTTTCTTCGGAAATATTCTTAAAAGCAATGGCGAAGTCTCCCTGATTTTCTTCAAAAATAGAAGCTATTTTCTTCTGAAGTTCTTGTGTAGAAGTTTGTGCATTGGAAAGAAAACCAATAAATACAAAAAAGACAGCTGGGAGAAACTTCATTTTATTCAGGATTTACTCGATAATCGAGATTTATTGCTCTTAGGCTTGCCGCGAAATCCAAAAAAATTTCCATTTAATGGCTCGTTGGCTTGCCGCGAGGCTATTTATTCCCGAATTTAATGAAATTTCCCCAAACCAGCTTAAATACTGCCTAATGCTATTTCAACCATTCGGCTAAAACTTTGTTCTCTTTCTTTTGCAGGCAAATGCTCACCTGTAACCAGGGAATCTGAAACCGTAAGTACAGAAAGTGCCTGCACGTTATGTTTTGGCAGCAACCGTATAGAGGCCGGCGGTTTCCATTTCTACACATAACACCCCATAATCGGCCCATTTTTTATAACCGAGATCGTTTTCTTCATAAAATATATCTGACGAAAGCACATTACCGGCTCTAAATTGAATATCGTTATTTTGGGCAAATTTTACCGCATTCATAAACAGTTCGAAATCTACGGTAGGAGCGAAGTCGGCGTGTTGAAATTTAGCTTTGTTAAAGCCTGAATTAGAAGAAGCAGCCATAGCCAAAACCACATCATTCACTTTTAAATCTTTTTGATAGGAACCCGCAGAACCAACTCGAATAAGCTTTTTAGCTCCGTATTCTGTAATTAATTCTGTTGCATAAATCAATGCCGAAGGAATACCCATCCCGGTTGCCTGCACAGAAATCTTGTTGCCTTTATATGTCCCGGTATAGCCCAGCATTCCGCGAACTTCATTATAACAAACAGCATTTTCCAGGAAGTTTTCGGCAATCCATTTTGCTCTTAAAGGATCTCCCGGAAGTAAAACATTTTCTGCGATTTCACCTTTTTGTGCTTGTATATGTACACTCATACTAGTTTTCTTCTGAAGTTACTAATTTTATACCCGAGGATGTTCCCAGTCTGGAAACTCCTAATTCTATATATTTGATAGCGGTTTCCCGATCTTTAATTCCGCCTGAAGCTTTAATTTGCATTTTATCTCCTGCAATTTTTTTCATCAGTTTTACATCTTCAAACGTAGCGCCGCCAGTTCCAAAACCAGTAGAAGTTTTTACGTAATCGGCATTTGCATTTAGAGCAGCTTTACAGGCCGCTTCTTTTTCAGCATCGGTTAAATAGCAGGTTTCAATAATTACTTTAAGCACTTTAGAACCTATAGCCTTTTTAATTTCAGCGATTTCCTTTTCTATGTAATTGGCCTCACCACTTTTTAGCATTCCAATATTAATTACCATATCAATTTCATCGGCACCATTTGCAAGAGCGTCTTTGGCCTCAAAAACTTTAGCCTCTGTGGTCATAGCTCCCAATGGAAAACCTATTACCGTTGCTAATTTTACTTTTGAATCTTTTAAAACCGATTTAGCGTGCTTCAAATAAGAAGGAGGAATACAAACGGCAATAAACTGATGTGCTATTGCCTCCTTGCATAAGTTTTCAATATCTTCAGGTGTTGCCGTGGGTTTTAATAAGGTGTGATCTATAAATTGGTTAAGTTGCATCGTATCTTTTTAGGATTTACAAATTTAAAACTTTCTAACAGATGTAATTTATGATTGTTCTCAGCTTTCTAGATTAAAAATATTAATGTTTTTAATTTATTTTTTAATTATTAAGGGTGAAAGGTTGAAAAATAATTATTTTATTTTGTAGTTTTCCAGAAAAATTGCGAATTATTTACCTATTAGCTACTGAATGTATAAAAATTACTTTCTCTTATTTTCGTTTTTTATAATTACACTTTCCACTTTCTCGCAAAATTACTCGGAAGAAAAAATCTTTTCCTGGTACGATCAAAATATTGGAATTGAGAATACTACGCTGTTTCAGGGAATTGAATACGTGGAAACCGATAGGATGATTAATGAAAAACATAAATTTTTTGAAACGCAGGAGTTTCAGAAAGGAAGTGTTACCTATAACGGTCAAACTTTTTACGAAGTACCTTTAAAATATAACATCTACGACGATTTATTATTGGTTAATCTCGAGCAAGATCAAAGAAATTTTATTTTTCAGCTTATAGATAATCAGGTGAATCAATTTCAGATTGATGAAAATAAGTTTAGATATTTAAAGGCTAATAATAACTCAGACATATTAGGTTTCTACGAAGTAGTTAATGAAGAAGGAGCCTTTAAAATTTTCAAGAAACATCTTAGAAATAGAATGGAAATTAGGGATAGGAGTGTGGCTTATAGTGAATTTAGTCCTGCCGATCCCGATTATATTTTTCAGTTTGAAGATGAATTTTTTGAGCTGGATAACCGAAGAGATCTATTTTCTAAATTTCCAGAACTTAAAGGTAAAATAAGAGGTTTTTATAGCAAATACAGGAAACAATCGCGGAATAATCCGGATGTTTTTATGAAAAACCTGGCCAATGAAATAAATAGCCTTATTCCTTCTGCTACAAATCAAATTCAAGAATGAGAAAATATTTACTCCTTTTTTTACTTATATATTGCCCTTTCACTTACGCACAAACAGCCGATCCAGAAATATCTATAAGTTTTGAAAATAAAGAACTGCCTGATATTTTAGCTGAAATTGAAGCAAAAACCGATTATCAATTCTTTTTTGATGAAGACTGGTTTGGCCTTGTTAAATTTTCCGGAGAATATTCGCAAACAAAAGTAACAGAAGTATTAGAAGACTTATTGGAGGAAACCAATATCAATTACTTTGTAAAAGGACAGCGTATTATTCTAACTCGCGGTAGTATAATTTATGACCGGTTACCGGAAGGCTTTTTAGAAACCCGCGAAGAAACTGCGGTTGCGGAAGAAGAAAATCAAAGTGCTGACCCTGTTTTTTACAATGATAATGAGGAGCAGGCTGAAGTAGTGGAAACCGTTTTAATAGGAAAGGAAAATAGACAGTCTAACAGAAGTACTTATAAGCTTAGCGGTCAAGTGGTTTCAGAGAAGGGAGAACCTATCTCTGGATTAAATATTTTGATCCCTAATCAGGATAAAGGAACGGTTACAGATATTAATGGAAATTATGAAATTAGGCTTCCCAAAGGAATAAACATTTTTGAAACCCAGGCACTCGGGATAGATAAAGTTAAGAAGCGCCTCGTAGTTTATAACGACGGAGTTTTAAATCTACAACTGAAAGAAAGTTTTGAAGAATTAGGGGAAGTTTTGGTTGAAGCCAACGCGAGGGATAATGTTAGAACTGCCCTTACCGGGGTAGAAAGAATAGACGTAGCCGAAATTAAGAATATTCCACTTGTTCTGGGCGAGCGCGATATTTTAAAAGTAGCCACTACCTTGCCTGGAATTTCTACGGCCGGAGAGGGCGCAAGCGGTTATAATGTAAGAGGTGGAAAAACCGACCAGAATTTAATTCTGCTCGATGAAGGAGTGATTTATAATCCTGCCCATTTCTTCGGAATATTTTCTGGACTAAATCCTTTTACCACTGGAGATGTGAGTATTTATAAAGGAAGTATTCCAGCGGAATATGGAGGGAGATTATCTTCGGTTTTTGACCTTAATACCAAAACGGGAAATAAAGAAGAGTTTACCGGCGAAGTTTCTATAGGGCCGGTTACCGGGAACTTAAGTCTGGAAATCCCAATTGTAGAAGGTAAATCGAGCTTAATTGTAGGTGGTCGCGGTACTTATTCAGATTGGATCTTAAATCTTTTAGAAGATGAATCTTTAGAAGGTAGCCAGGCTTCATTTTATGATGTTGTGGCCAAATACAACCATAAATTTGATAATAGTGACGAGTTAAATGTTAGCGGTTATTATAGCAGTGATGTTTTTAGTATCACTTCAGACTCGTTATTTAGTTACACCAACAGGATGTTTTCGCTTTCTTACAATAAATATTTTAATGAAAAGCACCAGGGAGAGGTGGTACTAACCAATAGTAATTATGATTTCAATTTAGATTACGCTAGTGATTTCAATAATGATTTTGAGTCGGGATACACCATCAATGAATCTGAAGTGAAATTAAAAATGAAATATTTCCATAGCAAGGCACATACATTTAACTATGGAATAAGCGGAAAATATTATATGGTTTCTCCCGGCGAGATTAATCCCGGAAGCCCCGAATCTCTTATTGAACAAGTTAGTATTCCCGAGGAAAGAGCTTTAGAAACCGCCATTTATATTGAAGATAGTTTTGAAGTAACCGAAAAACTATTAATTAATGCTGGTTTACGATATTCCTTTTATACCGCCTTCGGGCCGGCACAACTAAACACCTACGAAGAAGGTTTGCCAAGAAACGACAATACCGCTACAGGTGTAGAAAACTATGATAGTGGGGAAGTGATAGAAACTTATGGCGGCCCTGAAGTTAGGGTTTCCGGTAGGTATTTTATAACACCAACATTTTCAACTAAAGTGAGTTACAATAATACTTATCAATACATTCATACCTTATCTAACAATACTACAGCCGCTCCAACCGATACTTATAAGCTTTCAGATTCTTATATAAAACCGCAAAGGGCCAATCAATTTGGTTTAGGATTCTTCAAGAATTTTGATGAAAATATTTACGAACTCAGTTTAGAAGGCTATTATAAAACTTCAGATAACCTCTTAGATTATAAGATTGGCGCCGATTTATTCTTAAATGAAAATATTGAAACCGAAGTTCTGCAGGGTGAAGGTGAAGCTTACGGAGTAGAGTTTCTAGTTAGAAAAAACAAAGGAAGGTTAAATGGATATTTGGGCTATACCTATTCCAGGTCTTTTATAAAGTTAGCAGGAGATTTCCAGGAAGAAACAGTAAATAACGGTGAATTTTTCCCTACAAATTTTGATAAGCCGCATGATTTTAGCGCTGTGCTAAATTATAAGCTTACACAACGTTTTAGTTTTTCAGCTAATTTTGTGTACCAAACCGGAAGACCAGTAACCTATCCAATTGGGAAATATAATTTTAACAATTCTGAGTATGTATTGTATAGTGACAGGAACCAGTTCAGGATTCCAGACTATTATCGATTGGATTTGAGTTTTAATGTGGAAGGAAACCATAAGATTGAAAAATTTGCGCATAGCTTCTGGAATATTTCGGTGTATAATGTATTAGGTAGGAACAATCCATACTCGGTATTTTTCGTAACCGATAGTGGAGAAGTGAAGGCCTATCAAAGTTCAATTTTCTCTATTCCAATTCCTACAATCACCTATAATTTTAGATTTTAATAGTAATGAAATTAATAAAGTTTATTCTGAAATATAAAAAGACCTTTTTGCTATTGGCTATTGCAATGCTGATAGCTTCCTGTGTTGAAGAAATCCCATTAGAATCTGAAGGTTTTGAGGAAGCCATAGTTATAGAGGGAACTATTACTAATGAACTCAAACAACATGAAATTAAATTATCGCGAGTATATGCTATAGACTCTACAGGACCAAGTGCTTTATCTGGTGCTGATATTAGAGTGATAGGAAACAGTGAGTTTCTATTCCAGGAGACCGAACCGGGAATTTATGTTTCCAGAGATAGTTTTGCGGCACAACCAGGTGTTAATTATCAATTGCAAATTTCAGCAAATGGGGAAGAATATGAATCTGATCCTGTCCAATTACCCGGTAGCAGCAGTATAGGTGAATTACAAGCTAACAAAATTGATTACGAGGGAGAAAATGGGGTTGCAATCACTTTGAATAATCAAAGTTCCAATGAGATCTGCCAATTACTACAGATATGAATATGTAGAGACCTTTAAATTTACTGCCCGGTATTATAAACCCATTGATCTTGTTATAAAAGATGGTTTACCAGTTGAAGTTTATAAAACTAAAAGAAGAATATACATGTTACCGAAGTGAAAATTCTCAAGATATTATTTTAGCTAATACTAACTCATTGTCTGAAGATAATGTAAATAACCTTTTCTTAACGTTTATTGATGGCGAAGATCCTAAAGTTGCATTGAGATACAGTATACTAGTGAAGCAATATGTTATAAGCAGACCAGCATATAATTATTATAAAATTTTAGATGAACTTTCAAGTAGCGACAATATTTTTTCACAAAGCCAACCTGGGTATTTTAACGGAAATATTACAAATATTGATAATCCAGGCGAAAAAGTGATAGGTTTCTTTGACGTCTCTTCTGTTTCAGATAAAAGAATTTTCTTTAATCACGGAGACTTTTTTGATCCTGGACGACGACCGTTCTTATTTGGTTTCATATTGTCCTATAGAGACTCCCAGCTTACCTGCACTTATTAGAAGAATAGAAGCAGGCACGGTAAAATGGTTCGCTACTCCATTACCCCAACAAACTCCTTAACTGGATTTGATGTGGTACCGGCCAACTGTGTAGATTGTACGCTTTTAGGAACTAATGAAGTACCAGAATTCTGGGAAGAATAAATCAATAATATACAGATGTTTAAAAATTCTCATTATTACAATTTGCTTGCTGTTAGGGTTTTTAACTCCTATTTCCGCTCAGGTAGAAAACCACGATAATTCTTTTAACCAGTGAAATTCCTCAAGAACAGGTTTACATTCATATTAATAATAGTTTATTGCTAACAGGTGAAAGATTATTATATAAATTTTATGCTCTTCAAGCTGAATCCAATGAATTAAGTAAGCTAAGTAAAATAGGGCGGGTAGAATTAATAAATCAGATAAAGGAGATATTATTTTTCAACAAAAAGTAAAATTAAATAATGGTCGGGGTATCGGCAGATTTTTTTATTTCTTCTGATTTAAAATCAGGTACCTATAAACTCATAGGCTATACAAATTGGATGCTTAATGCTGAAAATAGTTTTTTTCAGCAAGATATTCATATTATCAATCCATATCTGGAATTAAATCAGAGTGTAGTGGAACAACAGTCTAGTGACGCTAGATTTAATGAGTTTTCTGAAAGATAATAGCACTTACCTAAATTTAATTTTAGATAAAAGTTCTTATAAACAAAGAGAGAAGGTGAAATTGCTTTTGGAAAACCAAGAGAAATATCTGGAAATTTTTCTATTTCTGTAAGGAAGATTGATGAAATTGATAAACCGAAGAAAATTAATAGTGCTAAATATAGTAAGTACTATAAAAACATAGAGCTGGAATTTCAATGATACCTTGTTTTATCCTGCCAGATTAAGGGAGCATATCTTATCAGGGGAAAATAAAGCGAATAATAATCTAGAGTGATTTAATCCGAGAATAATATAGTTATCTCCTCCCCGGGTGAAGAAAATCAATTACAAATTGTTTCTATAGAAAATAATGGCAATTTTTCATTTACTGTAAATGAATCTACTAATAATGATAAGTTTTTATTTCAGGTATTAAATACTAACAAATTGTTATAAAATAAATTTATCTCCTCAAAAAAGACCGAACTTCGATAAATTATCCTTTCATCTTTAAAAACAGTATTCAATTAGTTTAAAGAATTATATTCTGGAGAAAAGCATTAATATTCAAATTGAAAATGCATATAACTGCAATTAAAACTAGACCGAACGGTCTTTCAGGATAAGAGAATAATTATTTTTTTGGTTCAAAATTGTTAAATACAATTTAGATGATTATAATAGGTTTGCTGATGTTTCCCAAACTTTTGCAGAGATTATTAAATTTGGAAGAATTAGAAAAAATGCAAGAAGGAGAATCATGTTTTATGGTTAGAAATCATTAATCCTTAATGGTGAATTTACGCTCCAGCCTTATTAATTGTAGATGGGAGTGGTGCAAAAGATCATGAAAAATTATTTCCTACGATGCTTATTGATTGAAAGTATTAGTGTTCTTAAGGAATAAATTATTCTTTGGCCCTCAGTTTTTACCAGGGCTGTTGTTGTTGAAACTAAAGATGGAGATTTTCCGGAAGTATTTCGTAGAAGAAATGATTTTTAATCTAAACTTGTTACAAACCACAAAAAACAAAAGAAATATTATAGACCCAGACTATAGATAACAAGTTCATTGAAAAGAATTCCAGATTATCGATATCAATTATTTTGGGAACCAGACATTTGAATTGAATGACAAGAAAGTAAGAAAATTAGTTTCTATACTTCAGATCTAATAGGAAAATTCGAAATAAGCATAGAAGGATTTACCGATACAGGCAAACCCATATCCATCAGAAAAACCTTTAATGTAGTTGAATAAGTAGTTGGTTTAGTATTCCTCTTTATTATGCGGATAATCTTCATACCAATCATCAAAGGTTCTTTCCGTTTTGTAATTATCGGTAAGAATTCTATAAACACTATACACCAATAAGCATTGTCCGAAGAAGGTTAAATAGAAAACCAATGGGAAATTGGTATTGAAATATACAAGTATGGTAATTATAACCAATAAAATACTGGTTAGAATTAAGTATGTAATACCATTATTTTTCATAATACTTAAATTACGAAAGAGTAGCTAAAACGTGTCTTAAAATACCTATAAAATTTCGGTGCTATTGGTCAATATTTCAGTGCTATTATCCATTTCGGGAACACAAAAAAGATCTTTCTGGAATTTATAAACCCTTATAGAAAACCTGTTTAGAATCCTTTTTTTATAGAAACTTCCTGGATCTGCTTTTCAATTTCAAGAAGGTCGGTTGATTTCCCTTTAAGATATTGATCAAAAAAGTTTAGCACAATTGAGGTTGTGGCTTTATATGCTTTAAAGGGATCTATATTTCCTGCCTCATTTACCGCTGAAAGATTAACCATTAATGGAATGTCCATAAAACTTGAATGCCCTGAATTTTCAATTTTAATATTATAGAAATCGGCAGAACTACCCTTGTGAAATGCGTGTTTATTAAAATTTGGTTGTTCTTCAGGCCAATCTGAAGAAATTAAGGCAAAAGGTTTATCTAAAGAATTATTTACCATAGAACCCCATTGGGTCCCATCAATATTTATTGCAGCTTTTACCCGGTCATCTTCAATTAAAACTTCTCCCGCCGCTGCTCCTCCGTGGGAATGGCCAAAAACACCAATCCTTGAATTAATTATATGATTATTTAAAAAAGAGAAATCATCTTCATTTTCTAAATGATCTATTACCGAAGAAATATCCTTACTCCATCTTTTTATACCTTCAGCAGCAATATAATCCTGTAATAAATTTTCAATAGCCTTAAATTCTTCTTTATCGCTTTCAGCCTGTTTGAATTCTTGAGTAGCATTCCAGGCCATTTCAGCCATTTGCTGATTATTATTTATAGCTATCATAGGTAGTATTATAAAGCTTTATGTCCCCATTGGGGAATACTGAGCCCGTACTTTCATAAGTATGATTAATATTTAAAACAATATATCCCTGGCTCACAATTTCTTCAATAAGCGCATAGTAGCCATAAGCTTTCGAATAGTAACCGTGAGAAAAAATTAAAACAGGAAATTTCCCTTTTGCAACTTCAGGACTTTTATAGGTGTTAGGTTCTATAAAGTCTAAATAATCCATTGTCCAGCCGGGTAAACCGTATTTAGCAGCAAAACCCAGTCTGTTTCCTGTGTCAAGATATTTTTCTAAACTTTCATTTTCAATCTGTGCCGGATACCAGACTTTGACCATTAATTCTCTTTTATCTTCTTTCGCTGAAGTTATTAATTCCGGTCGGTTAGTTTTTATATGAATATCTCTCGATCCAATTTTAAAATTTCCAGTAGGAGTAGGTAGATCGAAAACCGGTAAGATGATGGGTAAAACCCAGCCTAAAACCAAAATAACGCCCGTGCCGGTTATAATAAAAATCTTCGCTAATAAACCTGATTTCTTCCAACTTGGTTGTTTTAAAAGAAGAAAGACCACTCCGGTTAACAGTAAATAACCCGGAAACATTTGCCATCTTAATCCTTCAAATATTAAATGCAAAAGGAAAATAATTCCTATTACAACGGCGAAAATTTTCTTTTCTGGAATTCGGAGTTTAAGTAATACCAAAATAGGATATACGGTAACAATTAGCAGTAAAATAATTTCTAAAAATCTCATCTTTATTGTTTTGAACAAACATAGTAACGAGTTCGATAAAAATCATAATAATGCCAATGGACAAAGAATGGACGTCGATATAAAATACTGAATATTATATATTTATGAGAAATATATCCAGGTCTTCTTTTGGTTTGAGACCAATCTTTTTTCTTAATCTGTAACGTGCTTTATTTACACTTTCAGGAGTGATGTTTAATATTTTGCTGACTTCTTTCGCGCTTAGATTTAGCCGTAATAGCGCACATAACTTTAATTCATTTGCCGTAATGTTCGGATTTATTTTTTGAAGTGAAGTTGTGAAATCAGGATAAACTTTTTCAAAGTCGGAGAAGAAAGTAAGTACGTCTAACTCGTTATTATTAGACTTTGCTATTTTTTGTAAAGAAGAACTTAAATCTGATTTCAACTTCTTATTGTTGCTTTCCAGGAATATTTCTTTGCGATGGGAAATTTTCTTTACTACTTCTTCGTAGCGGTGATTATTTCTTACAAACTTAAATTGAAGACGTTCAATTTGTTTTTTCCGAAGGATATATGGAATAACTATAAACCCTGCTATAAACAGGCCCAGACCGCTTATAAATAGCGTGCTAAAAACAAACCAGGTATCGGGATCAACTCTAAAATCCATAGACATTATTATAAAGGCCAAATTAAGCTGAAGATAGGGAAAGATAAGAAAAAACTTATAACCGATTAGTTCAAGTATATTCTATATTAATGAGGAATATGCGGGCGAGCTGGATATTAAAGCAGATCTAACCCATAAAAAAAGCCTCTCATTTTTAAATGAAAGGCTAATTATTTCGTCGGGGTGGCAGGATTCGAACCTGCGGCCTCCTGCTCCCAAAGCAGGCGCGATAACCGGGCTACGCTACACCCCGAGTAATTTCTTAATCGCGCTCGGCGCGATAATTGGGAAGATTTAATTTGGCAAAAGCCATAAATAAATCCCAAAATTAATAGTGATAAACTATTAACGGAAATTTTAGCCTTTTCCGATCCAAAATACTCTTTAAAAAGCAGTCCGGGAGACGGAGGAAGATTATCCCTATCTTTTCCATAAGAAAAGGAGAATAAAAATCCGCAGACTAAAAAATCTTGCGGAGAGACCGGGATTCGAACCCGGGCATCCAAAAAGGATGACAGCTTAGCAGGCTGCTGCATTACCACTCTGCCACCTCTCCAATTTTAAAGAACGCGCAAACAATTTTGCGGTTGCAAATGTAACTTTTACTTACTTACCTTCCAAACTTTTTTAGGCTAAAGAACAGAATAAAATTCCCCGTTTTTTTTAATCGCTTTGACATCAGAAATTTAAGCTTGAAAATTTCTAAATATTTATTTCTTCCCGATCTATCATACGGGCTATATTTCCGATAATTCGTTGATGATTTTTCACAAAAGGATTGTTCTTATCCCAAACATAACCCGCCAGAACCGCACAAATTTGTTCCTTAATTTCAGTTCGGGGATTCTCGTGGAAAAATAATTTCTGTAAATTCCCGGTGTACCATTCTTTTACATAACTGCTGAATACAGAAATCCCGGCTTGCATATATTCCGCATAATCTTTCTCCCAATCAACTTTCGCACCTTCTACTTCAAGTTTAGCTAATTTAGCGGCTTGCAAACCAGATTCGGTGGCAAAGGCAACTCCAGAAGAGAAAATAGGATCAAGAAATTCTGCACTGTTCCCCGTCAATGCAAATCCTTCGCCATAGATCTTTGTTACGTTTCGTGAGATATTCGGCATCTTAACCGGTTCAAATAAAAAAGGGTAGGAGTCAAACCGGTTCTTATAATACTTCAGTTTGTTCAACATTTCTTTAAAGGCAACCGAATTATTTTTACTGAAACCTTCAAACCACTCATTTTCACTTACAAAACCAAGGCTGGAATTTCCGTTAGAAAAAGGAATATACCAGAACCAGGTTTTGGTATCTAAAACTTCAAAGGTAATAAGTTCACCTTCTTTGCCTTTTGGTCGATTTGTTTCTTTGATATGGGTAAATATGGAAGAATTCCCGGTGATTTTTGGGGAAGCATTCAAATCTAACTGCTCTGCCAATACGCTGCCGTTTCCACTGGCATCAATTATAAATTCAGCTTGTATTTCAATTTTTTCTTCTGAATTTATCACAACTTCAGAGAAAGACCTCTTTCCTTTAAATTTCACTTGCTCAACTTCCGCATTAAAAAAGATCTTTACGCCTTTTCGCTGAATTTCATTCGCTAAAACAAGGTCAAAATCAGCTCTTGGAACCTGCCAGGTCCAATTCCAGCCGTTTCCAAATTTTTCAGAAAAATCAAATTCGCCAACTTTATCTTCTTTTATAAATCTGGCACCATATTTCTTTTGAAATCCTTCGGCTTTAATAGCCTCTAATAATCCTGCTTCCTTAAAGTTTTCCATGCTTTTTGGTAATAGGCTCTCACCAATACTAAAGCGCGGAAATGAACTTTTCTCCACAACTAAACAATCTACACCTTGTTTTTGCAAATATCCGGCTGCGACCATTCCAGAAGGGCCGGCGCCAATAATTAAGATCTGTGTGTTAAGCTGTTTCATTTTTTGGGCTTAGCCAACTTGCGTTTGCTATGAATATTCGTTCTAAATCTAAAATAGGCAATTTAAAATACGGCCTAAATATAGTACATTTGTTAAGATTCTTAACAATTACGCGGTCTATGCTCCAAATCAATAATACCCTTAGCCTCGATGATTTTCACAAGGTTTTGTTTGAAAATACTGAAATTCAGCCTACTTCAAAAAATCTGGAAAGAATTGATGCTAGTTTTAAGTTTCTAAAGGAGTTTTCTAAGAATAAGGTTATTTATGGCGTTAATACCGGTTTTGGGCCAATGGCTCAGTATAAGATCAAAGATAAAGATCGCATTCAACTTCAATATAACTTAATTAGAAGTCACGCCTCGGGCTCGGGTAAACCTATGGAGCCGCTTTATGTAAAAGCTTTAATGCTGGCCCGATTAAATACGCTTTCCCTGGGGAAATCTGGTGTACATAGATCTGTGGCCGAAGTAATGCAGCAACTTATCAATAAAAATATCACACCACTTATTTTTGAACACGGTGGAGTAGGAGCTTCAGGAGATCTTGTTCAGTTGGCGCATTTGGCATTGGTTTTAATCGGTGAAGGCGAGGTTTTTTATAAAGGTAAACGCCGCGAAACCAAAGAAGTTTTTTCCGAAGAAAATATTAGTCCGATAAAAATTGAAATAAGGGAAGGACTGGCTTTAATGAATGGTACTTCAGCAATGACCGGCATTGGGATTGTCAATATTATTTATGCTAAGCGATTGTTGAACTGGTCAGTTTTTTGTTCCGCAGCGATTAATGAAATTGTGCAGGCTTATGACGATCATCTATCTGAAGAACTCAATGCTGCAAAGAAACACCACGGCCAGCAAAAGATTGCAGAAAAAATGCGAGATCATTTAAAAGACAGTAAACTCACTCGCGACCGTAACGAGCATTTGTATAATGATACGGCTGATAAAAACACTTATTTTAAAGAAAAAGTTCAGGAATATTATAGTTTACGCTGTGTGCCGCAAATTTTAGGTCCGGTTTACGATACCATAGAACATACCGCCAAAATCCTTATCGAAGAAGTGAATTCTGCCAACGATAATCCCATTATAGATGTGGAAAACGAACATGTTTATCACGGTGGAAATTTCCATGGCGATTATGTAGCCCTGGAGATGGATAAATTGAAACTCGTGGTTACCAAACTATCTATGCTTGCTGAACGCCAACTCAATTATTTGCTCAATAATAAGCTCAACGATATTTTACCTCCTTTTGTAAATTTGGGAAAACTAGGGCTTAATTTTGGGATGCAGGGAGCCCAATTTACCGCGGTTTCTACCACGGCAGAAAACCAGACCTTGTCTAACCCTATGTATATTCACAGTATTCCCAATAATAACGATAATCAGGATATTGTGAGTATGGGCACCAATGCGGCAAATATTACAAAAACCGTTATTGATAACGCTTTTGAAGTGATTTCAGTAGAACTAATTACTATTGTTCAGGCTTTACGTTATTTGAATTTCGACGAAAAATTATCGAATAAAACCAGGCAGATTTTAGAAGAAATGAATAAGATAATTCCTGAAATAAAAGAGGATTCTCCACTTTATAAAACTAATGCTGAAGTAAAAGAATACCTTAAAAATAACGAAGTTTATAAATAAAAACTGATTGCTTTTGCGAGCTTTTTTCAATCTTAACCAGAAAACAAGAACTCAATGAAATACGCACTCGTTACAGGTGCTTCCCGCGGAATTGGAAAAGCTATTGCCATTAAATTAGCAAGAGAATTACAATATAATATTTTGTTGAATTTCCATTCTAATATCGAGGCCGCTAATGCTACAAAAGAACTGGTAGAGGCTGAAAATGTACACTGTGAATTGCTTCAATTTGATGTTGCTGATGCTGAAAATACCACGAAAGCTTTGGAGGATTTCCGTAAAAATAATCCTGATGCAGAAATTGAAATCATTGTAAATAATGCAGGAATAACCAGCGACGGACTTTTTATGTGGATGAAACCTGAAGATTGGCACTCGGTAATCAACACCAGCTTAAATGGTTTTTATAATGTTACCCAACCTCTATTAAAAAATATGCTGAAAAGGCGCTATGGTAGAATTATTAATATTGTCTCGCTTTCCGGCTTAAAAGGAAATGCCGGGCAGGTAAATTATTCGGCTGCAAAAGGCGCATTAATTTCTGCAACCAAAGCACTGGCACAGGAAATTGGTAAAAGAAAAGTTACTGTAAATGCTGTAGCACCCGGTTTTATAACTTCAGATATGACAGCCGATTTTGATGAAAAAGAGCTTAAAAAATTGATCCCATTAAATCGTTTTGGCGAAGCAGAAGAAGTAGCCGATTTGGTGAGTTTCCTGGCTTCAAAAAAGTCTTCCTACATTACCGGAGAAGTTATAAATATTAACGGCGGACTCTATTCTTAAATGGCAAAGTGGAAAGGTAAATCCAGGGGCAGCGTTTTGGGAATGAGGATTTATATTTTTATCCTAAAAACTTTCGGCCTTTATGCGTCGTATTTTGTTCTTCTTTTTGTGGCGCTTTACTTTGTTTTTTTTGCCTTTAATTCTACTAAGAGCGTATATTTTTTATTCCGAAAGCATCTTGGCTATTCCAGGCTTAAAGCAGTCCTGAACGTTTATAAAAGCTATTTTACCTTCGGAAGAATACAATTAGATCGGGTGGCCATAGCCTCCGGATTAAAACATAAATATACTTTTGAATTTGACGGAATTCAGCATATTCAAAACTTACTGAAACAAAATAAAGGCGGGATTTTGCTTACCGCACACATCGGAAATTTCAATCTTGCTAAACATTTCTTTGACAAAAAACACGATCATACTATTGTAAATCTTGTAGTAACCGATCTGGAACACGAAGAGATCAAAAATTACCTGGAATCGGTTACGGGAAAATCGGCTATAAAACTCATTGTTTTAAAAGAAGATCTTTCCCATATTTTTGAAATGAACAATGCGCTTCAAAATAACGAACTCCTTGTTTTTGCTGCAGATCGTTATACCGAACAAGCCAAAACCTATACTCAAGATTTTATGGGGAAACCGGTGAAATTTCCCCAGGGTCCCTTTAAATTGGCTGCCCGTAATAAAATTCCAGTGTTGTTTGTGCACATTATGAGAGAGCAGAATTTTCACTATCATTTTTATGCCAGGCCTTATAATCCTGAGAAAAATGAGGCGAAAAATTTATTAAAAGCTTATCTTGAAAACCTGGAAATGATGCTAAAGAAATACCCGCATCAGTGGTATAATTATTATGATTACTGGAACGATTTCAGCTAAAATCAGTTTATGGAAGAAAATTTATTAAAAGAACCAATTTTAGAATTAGATAGAATACTTCAGTTAATTCCTCAAAAGCCGCCATTTGTAATGGTAGACAGTTTGCTGGAGTATAACGAAAAGAAAGGAACCACGGGATTTACTATTCCTGCAGATAATATTTTAGTTGAAAACGATATCTTTTCTGAACCCGGACTAATAGAGCATATGGCGCAAAGTATGTCGCTTTGGCGTGGTTACCAGGGATTTTTAAGCGGACTTGACAAACCCAAAACAGGGTTTATTGGCGCAATTAAGGCTGTAGAAATTATGGAACTACCAAAAGTCGGAAGCAAGCTTACTACTTATGTGGAAATTCTTCAGGAGTTTATGAACGTAACTTCTGTTGGCGCACGTACTTTTGATGAAGAAGGAAATCTTTTAGCCACTTCTGAAATGAAAACGGTAACCGTAGATTAATTATGCTGGAGAAATCCCTAACTACCATTACAAAACTTAAAGTTCGTTTTCACGAATGTGACCCGTTGCAAATTGTTTGGCACGGGAATTACCTGAAATATTTTGAGGAAGGCAGGGAAGATTTTGGCAGGGAACACGGTATTTCTTACCTCGATGCAAAAGCAGAAGGATTTTCCACACCTATTGTAAAATCTGTTTGCGAACATAAATTACCTTTAAAATATAGTGATTCATTTAGAGTAGAAACCACTTTTAAAAATTCAGAAGCCGCAAAAATCAATTTTTCTTACAAAATTTATAAGGGTGACGATTTGATCTGCACCGGGGAAACAACGCAGGTATTTCTGGATGAAAACCGGGAATTAGTCTTGAATAATCCGCCGTTTTTCTTAGATTGGAAAAAGAAAATGAAGTTGCTTTAATGAAGAAGCTCTACCTGTTAGACGATGCTATTATTTCTCCGCTTGGATTTTCTACTGAAGAAAATATCAGTGCGATTCGAGAAGGAAAATCAGGTTTACAACTTCAGCAAAAACCTGAGATCACCGAAAATTCTTTTTACGCCGGAATTATTGCTGAATCCCCTTTAAATGATGCTTTTGAAGCAATTGGAAACCCTAAAAAATATACCAAACTTGAAAAAATGATGCTGCTGGCGGTACAGCAGGTTTTAAATAAAAATCCAAACTTAAATTTAGCTGAAACCGCCCTGGTGATCACTACTACTAAAGGAAATATTAACCTTCTAAAAGATCCCGGCAATTTTCCCGAAATTCGATTAAAACTCAACGAACTCGGAAAAGTTATTGCTGATTTTTTCGGCTTTGCTCAAACACCTATTATTGTTTCTAATGCATGTATTTCTGGTGGCCTGGGACTTGCTGTGGCGAGAAGATTAGGAAGTATAGGGAAACTTAAAAATGCACTAGTGGTTGGAGGCGATCTGGTTAGTGATTTCGTAGTTTCAGGTTTTAATTCTTTCCAGGCTTTAAGCCAGGAGGCTTGCAAACCATTTTCTAAAGATCGCAACGGAATTAGTTTAGGCGAAGCCGCAGCGGCTATGCTTGTGAGTACTGATAAACCTGAAAGTTCAGGAAATATAGCTCTAATTGGAGATGCTACAGTAAATGATGCAAACCATATTTCGGGGCCTTCCAGAACCGGAGAAGGTTTATACCAAAGCATTCAAAAAGCGCTAAAAGAAGCCTCAATTTCCGCAGCAGAAATAGATTTTTTATCGGCTCACGGCACCGCCACTATCTATAACGATGAAATGGAAAGTATGGCTTTTCACAGGATGTGCTTTACAAGATACACCGCTTCACAGTTTAAAAGGCTATTACGGTCATACTTTGGGCGCTTCAGCTTTAATAGAGAGTATTATCACTAAACATTCTATGCTGAAAAATCACTTGTATAGTTCTAAAAATTTTGGAGAATTAGGAGTTTCTAAATCCCTGAATATAATCCAGCAAAATGAGGAGAAGGAAATTAATTATGCGCTAAAAACCGCATCTGGTTTTGGCGGTTGTAACCTCGCTTTGGTTTTTAAAAAGGAATAAATGCAACAGGATTTCTACATAAAAGATTGGGTTAAAATGAAGGATGGAAAGATCTCAAATTCCAAAAATGAGATTTTTAATTCTTCTGAAAAGAATCTGGATGTTTTCCTTAAATCGGTTTACGATTTTTTAGAACTGAAATACCCGAAATTTCATAAAATGGACGGCTTATCTAAATTAGGGATTTTAGGGACCGAAATTCTTTTTAGAGAGAATAGTATTTCAACCGATACCGCGTTAATCTTTTCCAATAATTCATCAAGCCTGGAAACCGACAGGCAATTTCAAGAGAGTACAAAAACCTTTGCTTCTCCTGCGCTATTTGTTTATACACTACCTAATATTGTTTTAGGCGAGATCAGTATAAAATTTAAACTACAAAGCGAAAATGCTTTTTTTATAGCGGAAAGTTTTAATGCTGAATTACTTAAGAACTATTCCGAAAGTTTATTGACTTCAGGAAAGTCTTCAGAGGTGCTTTGCGGCTGGTTAAACTTGGAAAATGGCGAATATGATGTATTTTTGTGCCTGATTTCCTCGGAAATAAATATTCCTTTTTCCGAAGAAAGCCTTAAAAATTTATATTTTGCTGAAAATGATTAACCTACAAACCGAACTTAAAGAAAGTATCATCGAGCAACTCAACCTGGAGGATATGGAGCCGGCTGATATAGGAAACGACGAACCGCTTTTTGGTGACGGTTTAGGACTGGATTCTATAGATGCGCTGGAGCTTATTGTACTTTTAGAAAAAGATTACGGTATAAAGCTTACTGATCCTGCCCAGAGCAGGGAGATTTTTGTTTCCATTAATCGAATGGCAGAATTTATAGAAGCGAACCGTACTAAATAAACTATGAATAGAGGTGTTGCCGTAACCGGAATGGGAATTATTTCTGCTATTGGCAACAATACCGAGGCGAATTATAGATCGCTCTTGTCTTCAGAAAGTGGAATTAGTTTTCCTGAAATTCTTAAAACCACTCATAAAAATATCCCGGTTGGGGAAATAAAAATTTCTAATAAATCACTTGCCGAAGCCTTAGAGCTACCTAAAGGTCATAGTTTTACCCGTGCTGCTTTACTTGGCAGTATAGCAGTAAAGGAAGCCCTGGAGCAGTCAAAGATTAAAATTGATGCTGAAACCGGTTTTATCTCGGGAACCAGTGTAGGTGGCATTGATGCAACTGAAAATCATTTTAAAGAATTTACTGAAGGTAAAACTAAAAACAATCGTTTTATCCGTTCTCAGCATCCCGGATTCACTACTGAAAAAATAGCTGGACATTTCGGAATCACTGGTTTTGTTAGCACAATTAGTACCGCCTGTTCCTCTGGAGCAAACGCAATTATGATGGGTGCCAGGATGATTAAAACGGGAAAATTAAAACGTGTAATTGTTGGAGGAACTGATTGCCTTACAAAGTTTACCCTGAACGGATTCAATTCTTTAATGATCCTGTCAGATCAACATTGCCGGGCTTTTGATGAAAATCGCAACGGACTGAACCTGGGAGAAGGAGCCGCCTATCTGGTTTTAGAAGCCGAAGAAGAATTAAAAGGAAAACCTGTTTTAGGCAGAATTATGGGTTATGGAAATGCCAATGATGCCTTTCACCAAACTGCGTCCTCAGAAAATGGGGAAGGGGCTTTTTTAGCGATGCAAGAAGCGCTGAAAATTGCAAAGCTTAAAACAGGAAAAATAGATTACATCAACGCCCACGGTACTGCTACTAAAAACAATGACCTTTCGGAAAGCAGGGCGCTACAAAGACTTTTTGGTGAGAATGTTCCCGATTTCAGTTCTACCAAGGCTTTTACCGGGCATACCCTGGCCGCAGCCGGTGCTTTAGAAGCGGTTTATAGTTTGATAAGCTTAAACAAGCAGCAAATGTTTCCAAATCTTAATTTCTCCCGGGCAATGAGTGAAACTGAATTACAACCAATTACCGAATTGAAAGAAAAGAAATTGAATTTTATCTTATCAAACTCCTTCGGATTTGGCGGTAATTGCACCTCTTTAATTTTTGCTAAAGATGAAGCCTAAAATTTATATTAACGGGATTAGTAGTATTTCGGCTCAAAATTTAGATTTTGAGGAAAATCCGGTTTCCTATCATAAAACTATTTTCCCGGCAATTTCACCAAATTATAAGGAGTTTATAAAACCTATGGCCTTAAGGCGAATGTCTAAAGCCATAAAGATGGGAATTAGCTCAGCAAAAGTAGCTTTAAGCGATGCAAAAATTGAAAATCCAGATGCTATTATCACCGGAACCGGAGAAGGTTGCAAGCAGGATACCGAGAGATTCCTGGAAAATTTATTAGACCAGCAGGAAGAATTGTTGTCGCCAACTTCATTTATACAATCTACGCACAACACTATTGGAGGGCAAATTGCTTTAAATTTAGGCTGTAAAAATTACAATGTAACCTATACCCAAAATTCAGCTTCTTTGGAAAGTGCTTTACTAGATGCAGAAATGCAACTTTTAGAAACTTCAGAAAAGAAATCTGTTTTGGTTGGGGGCGTAGATGAGCTTTCAGAAAAAATAACCCAATTTAGAGCGTTTAGATGGACAATTAAAATCCGTAGATATTCATAACCTGGATTTATTGAAAGAGGATTCCCCTGGAACAATCACTTCAGAAGGATCACATTTTTTTACACTTTCAACAGAAAAAAACAATAATTCCTATGCTGAATTTAAAGACGTTTCTATAAAAAATTCAATTCAGCCGGAGAAAATTAATGATGAAGTTGAAATTTTCCTGAATAAAAATAATATAAATGCTGCTGCAATAGATGCAGTGATTTTAGGGAATAATGGCGATAACAGGTATGACCATTATTATAAGAATCTTCAGCAAAATCTTTTTAAAAATACCACACAATTAGCTTATAAACATTTGGTAGGGGATTATGATACGGTTTCCGGTTTTGCTATTTATTCAGCGTGTAAAATTTTAAAAAGCGGCAGAATTCCTTCCGTGTTGAAGCTAAATACTTCAGCCCCAAAAGAATTGAAGAATATTTTAATTTACAATCAGTATCTTGGGAGAGATCACAGTTTAATTTTACTAAGTGCGGTTTAGAATTATAAACACGATTATCATTCTCTTGCTGTCTGCAGGATTGGTATTAGCTTTTTTTGGGCTCGCATCATTTATTTATGTGCTGGCTTTTATAGTTTTTTACATCCTATTTTTACTCACAGTTTCAACCAATGTTCGTTTTAATTTTTTCGTAAAATCTTTTAGCGAAAATCGAAAGATCAAGGAAAACCAGATCGCCATAACTTTTGACGATGGTCCGGTGGAAAATACATTGGAAGTACTTAAAGTTCTGGATAAATATAATGCAAAGGCCGGCTTTTTTTGCATTGGAAAAAGGATTGAAAAATCATCCAGATATCTTTAAAGAAATTATTAAAAAAGGTCACCTTGTGGGTAACCACACTTACACTCACACTAGAAAAATGGGAGCTTTAAGTGTTTCCAGGATTGTTTGGGAAATTGAAGAATGTAATAGAATTGCCGAAGAAACAGCAGGAATAAAGATGAAGCTATTTAGGCCTCCTTTCGGAATAGTAAGTCCAAAAACACAAAAAGCGCTTCAAAAAACAGGTTTGAAATCTGTAGGTTGGAGCATCAGGTCTTTTGATGCCGTAGTTTCTTCCGAAGAAATTATTTTAAATAGAATTAAGAAAAGAATAAAACCCGGTGCGGTAATTCTTTTGCACGATAATAATGCTAAAACCGTCAACATACTGGAACAGTTGTTGTTATTTTTGAAAAATAATCATTACGAGGTTGTAAGACCCGATAAATTACTGGAAATCAATGCGTATTCTTAGTTTATTACTTTTCTTTTTTAGTCTTAACCTGGCTGCCCAGCAAGATCTTTCTAAAGAGGAAGTTGCTCAATTTCAGGAAAAAATGACGGCCAAAGCAAACGAGCTTGAAACTTTACAAGCCAATTTCATCCAGACCAAGAGAATGGAGATGATTGCAGACGAAACTGTGAGCCGGGGGAAAATATACTATCAAAATCCTGAAAAATTAAAATGGAAATATACTGAGCCGCAAGATTACGTGATTATTTTAATAGAAGGGGAACTGCATATTAATGATGCCGGCGATAAAAGTGTTCGAAATACTGCTTCCAGCAAACTTTTTAGCAAAATAGCCAGTTTAATAACAGGAACAATTAATGGCAAATTACTGCAGGATAACGAAAATTTTAATTTCTCGTATTTTAAGAAAAATGAAAATATAATAGCGGTTATTATTCCTAAGGATGAGCATTTAAGACAAATGTTTGCTGAAATACAAATGCAATTTAATGCTGAAAATTTAGTAGAAAGAGTAAGTTTGATGGAAGAGTCCGGCGATGCTACCGTTATTGAGTTTAGCGAAATCCAGTGGAATAAAGATATTCCGTCTTCTGTATTTCAACCTTAAAACTTGCTATAAAGACTAAAAATCCTGAATTTTCTGTTTAATTTAGTAAAAAACTTCGGAGCAAGCTCACGAAGCATTGTTATTGGAAAATATAATCTGATTTCGAGGCAAGCCTCGGAGCATTTAATCTCGATTATCGAGTAAAACACCAACAACCAACCAATCTATGTTATTAAAGGATTTTTATTCAGTATTGAATTCTTCGCGGGAAGAGGGAAAATATTTTACACAACTTCAAATTAATAAAGATCACGCTATTTACGAAGGGCATTTTCCCGGTAGGCCGGTAACTCCCGGAGTAATTTTAATGCACTTATTCAAAGAAGAGGCGGAGCGTAGGTGTGATTGTAAACTGCAGTTTAAAAAAGGTTCTAATGTAAAATTTATGGCAGTAGTAGACCCTAATAAAAATGCTATATTAAACCTGGAATCTGAAATTGAAGAATTAAACGGAGAAATAAAACTTAAAGGAATTGCCAGGAATTCGGAAGGTATCTCGCTGAAAATCAATTCTTTTTATAAAAAGTTAGAATCTTAGTCATTTAACATATTGTGCTTTCCTTTTTAATTTTACTTTTGCAATTAAAGCCATTTTAATTTGAACCAAAAACCTATATATCAATCCAGATTTGAAGCTTTAAATTGTTGTATTCTAATTCCTACCTACAACAACGAAAAGACGCTGGGCAGTGTTTTGCAGGATCTTACTGTTATACACCTCTAATCTTTTGGTAATTAACGATGGTTCTACAGATACTACGGAAACAATTCTCAAGGATTTTCACGAAATAAACATTCATCACTTTGAAGAAAATAAAGGTAAGGGTGAGGCTTTAAAACATGGCTTTAAGCTAGCTGAAGATCTAGGTTATGAATATGCTATTACTATAGATTCAGACGGGCAACACTATCCCGATGATCTGGATATTTTTCTTACTCATTTAGAAGAAAAAAGTGCCGATTCTGAAATTTTACTGGTAGGAGACCGCAATATGGGCCAGGATGGGATTCCAGGAAAAAGTACCACCGGAAATAAATTTTCTAATTTTTGGTTTTTAGTGGTTACCGGTACCCAACTTACCGATACCCAAAGTGGCTACAGGCTTTATCCCTTAAAAGTAGTTAATCAAATAAAACTTTACACTAATAAATTTGAATTAGAAATTGAGATTATTGTAAAGTCTGCCTGGAGAAAAGTAAAAGTTAGAAACGTACCTATTAAGGTTTTTTATGAAGAAAACCGGGTGACTCATTTTAGACCGTTTTGGGACATTACCAGGATAACCATACTTTATATTTGGTTTGTTTTGGTTAGTTTTTTCTATATCCATCCTCGCGATACTTACCAGGATTTTAGGAAGAAAGGTTACAAACGTTTTTGGAAAGAAAATATAATTAAAAGTCAGGAGCCTGCGCATAAAAAAGCAGCGGCAATCGCGCTTGGTGTTTTTGTAGGTATTTTGCCGTTTTGGGGGCTACATACCCTATTGGTCTTTAGCCTTGCGGCTATGTTTAAACTCAACAAAGTAGTAGCATTTCTCTTTAGTAATATTAGTATTCCACCACTTATTCCTTTTATAATTTATGCGAGTTACCAGGCAGGTTCTTTGCTTACCGGTCGCGGTTTAGCCTGGGAATTAAGACCGGAAGATTTTGATTCTACAGCCGATATTTTCCTTGGGCTTTGGCAATATATAATTGGAAGTTTTGCCCTTGCAGGAATTGCAGCCCTGCTGCTGTGGATTGTCTTTTATTTCTTATTTTCGGTGACAAACCAAAAACAGGTGGTAAAACCTTAAATGCACACTCTTTTTCTCAGGCTTTATTATTTTTTCCGAAAACAGAAAGCAGTTGGTTTTTTGTTTCTGGCACTATTTGTAGTTGCCGGTGGATATTTTGCTACTCAAATTCAGTTAGAAGAAGATGTTACCAAACTGATTCCAACTGGAGAAAAACAGGATGTTTTAAGGAAAGTTCTGGATCATACCGAGTTTTCAGATAAACTCATTATTGCTATTTCTTCGGAAGAAAAAGATCCCGAAGCACTTACCCAGTATGCAAACCAATTAACCGATTCCCTTCATAGCGAAATACCGGAATATTTTACCAAAATTCAGGGGAAAGTACCTGAAGAAGGAATTTTGGAAGTTTACGATTTTGTATACCAAAACTTACCCTTATTTCTGAATCAAAAAGATTACGCTGAAATAGAAGACCGGCTGGCGGTTGATAGTATTCGAAACCGACTGGAAAAATCGTATAAAAACCTGGTTTCTCCCACCGGATTTGTTACCAAGCAATTTATTTTTAAAGATCCTCTTTCTATAACTAACCTGGGCTTACAGAAGCTTCGCGAGTTACAGGTTGATGATAACTTTAAGATCTATAACAATTATTTGATCACTAAAGATGAACAACATCTCTTATTGTTTATCACAACTAAATATTCATCTTCAGAAACTAAAAATAATGAGGTTTTCATCGATGAATTGGAGCAAATTGTTTCGGGTTTAAATCAAAATTCAAAGGTTACCGCTCAGTATTTTGGCGGGGTTTTATACGCAATTGCTAATGCAAATCAGATTAAAAAGGATATTCAAATAACCTTAAGTATTGCCTTTAGTATTTTGTTTATTTTACTAATCTTCTTTTACCGAAAGTTCTACGTTCCTCTATTGCTCTTTATTCCCAGTGTTATTGGGCGCTTTAACGGCAATTAGCATTTTATATATTACAAAATCTTCGGTTTCAGCTATTTCTTTGGGAATTGGCGCTATTCTTTTAGGAATTAGCCTGGATTACGCCTTGCATATTCTTACTCATTTCAGGAATAATGCTAATGTGGAATCGCTTTATAAAGATGTGGCTAAACCTATTTTAATGAGCAGTTTTACCACGGCTATCGCTTTTTTATGCCTTTTATTTCTAAAAAGTGAAGCTTTAAACGATTTGGGGATTTTTGCCGCTGTGAGTGTCGTGACTGCCTCTATTTTTGCATTAATTTTAATTCCGCAGTTTTACAAAGTACCACAAGATTCCAAGGGAGTAAAATCTAACTGGTTAGATAAAATTGCTGCAAAGCGTTTTTATCAGAATAAGTTTCTTGTTGGTGGCGTGATCTTGCTATTTGCAGGTGGCCTTTTCTTTTTTAATTCAGTCAAGTTTAACGAAGATCTTTCTCAACTTAATTACGAACCGGAAAATATAAAACAAGCTGAGGAAAATATTAAAAATATCTCCGGAAAAGCTGCCAACACTACTTACCTGGTTTCCTACGGAAAAGATATTGAGGAAGCCCTTGAACAAAACAACGAGCTATACCAGGAATTACGACTACTGAAAAATGATAATAAGATCAAAAGCTTCAGCAGTATTGGTGGAGTAGTGCTTTCTACACAAACCCAGAACGAAAAAATTGAAAATTGGGAAGATTTCTGGACCCGATCTAGAAGGGAAAATCTAAAAGAAAATCTTCTGAGAGAATCGGCTGAACTTGGCTTTAAGGAAGAAAGCTTTACACGTTTTTATGAGCAATTGAATAAAGATTTCAGCGGAATTTTCCTTGATGATTATCGCAATGTTAATACTCTTTATTTAGATGATTTTATAAATAGAAGTCCGGGGTTTGCTACCGTGACCAGTACCGTTAGTTTTGATGAAACTCAACCCGAGGTATTAAAAGAACTGGAAAAAGATAAAAATATAATAGCAATAGATAGAAAACAAATGAACCAGGACTTTCTGGGGAATTTAAAAAGCGAATTTAACCGACTTATTTTGTTTTCAGTCCTTGCGGTTTTCTTTGTTTTACTGTTCTTCTACCGTAGTTTACTGCTGAGTTTACTTACGCTTTTACCTATTGCCATCACCTGGATTATTGCGTTGGGTATTATGGCAATTTTCAGCATCCAATTTAATGTCCTTAATATTATTATTTCCACCTTTATTTTTGGCCTGGGCTTAGATTACAGCATTTTTATAACCAATGCCTGCCTTAAGGAATATGAGACCGGGAAACCGGCTATTACATACCTATCAAGCCTCTATTTTACTATCGGTTTTAACTACCTTACTGGGAATTGGGGCACTTGTTTTTGCTAAGCATCCAGCGTTGCAATCGGTTTCTATTGTTTCAGTAATTGGGGTTTTAACAGCGATGATCGTGGCATTTGTGCTGCAAACAAAAATCTTCCAGATCTTGTTCTTCAATAGAAAAAGAAATGTAAAGCCAGCATTCAGTTTCACTTCTATTTTTAAAAGTAAGGGTTCAAAAGAAAAGCTATATTTCCAACAGAAAGTTTTATCGAATTATCGATATAAATCTGTTTATAAAAAAGCAAAAAAGGAGTTTTCCAGCAATAGGGAACGGTTTCTGGTAATTTCTAGATTTATAGAACCAAATGAAAAGGTGTTTTTACAGAACACCTACTTAGGACTTTTACCGGTGTTCTTATTTCTGAAAAATCAAAATGCTCATTTTACGGTTTTTGATCCCGATGAAGAAAATTTAGAGATTTCAAAAAATACTTTCAGCGCCAATTCTGAAAATTTGAAATTTCAGAAAGATTTTCCATCAGAATTTAAGGATATTTCCGTGTTTATAATTGCTAAAAAACCGGAAGCAGCAATTGCTCAAAACCTAAAAGATGCGATAAAGAAAAACGCTGATAAAGTAATTATTTTAACTTCGGAGTACGAGAGCAGGTGGCTAATAGACTATAACTTTGAAATTGCTTATCGTCAAAATGATATCCTGGTTTTAAAAAGAATGGATTAAGTGAAATTGTTTTTTGTAAAAGTATCAGTTTTTATTGGAGTCTTATTTCTCCTAAATTCCTGCGGAATAAAACGCTCCATGCAGGATCGTCCTGATATTTCCGGAATAGAAAATATAGATACTACTAGAGCTAAGCTCAGTGATACTCATTATAGGATTGGCAAAAATTCATTGTATAAAAATAAATATGGCATTTGGGAATTATATATTGAAGGTGATGCTTTGGAGCGCGGTGTAATAAGCGGAAGCTTAACCCGGGAGTTGATGCACAAACAGGAAACTGCCTTTATGGACAAGATCTATGAACTTGTTCCCGGCACCGGATATCGTAACTTTCTTAAAAAAACCGTGGCCTGGTTTAACCGTAAAATGTATCTCCACGTCCCGGAAGAGTATAAACAGGAAATTTACGGCACTTCGCTTTTTGGATTGGAAAAATATGATGAATTCGCTCCGGCTTATGTTAGAATGCTATATTTTCATGGTGCACACGATATTGGTCACGCCTTGCAGGATTTGATGCTGGTGGGTTGTACTTCTTTTGCCGCCTGGGACGATAAAACAGAAGATGGACAATTGCTTCTAGGTAGGAATTTCGATTTTTATGCGGGCGATGAGTTTGCGGAAGAAAAGATTGCAGCCTTTGTAAATCCCGATAAAGGGCATAAGTTTATGATGTATACCTGGGCCGGGATGATTGGCTCTGTAAGTGGCTTAAATGAAAAAGGAATCAGTGTAACCATAAATGCAGGAAAAAGTAAAATCCCAATGCAGGCGAAAACTCCAATTAGTTTAGTTGCCCGTGAGATCTTGCAATATGCCTCTTCAACTGCAGAAGCCATAGAGATTGCTAAAAAACGTGAAGTTTTTGTTTCTGAATCTATTATGGTGGGTAGCGCTTCAGAGCACAAGGCGATCTTAATTGAAGTAGCCCCGGGGAATTTTGGAGTTTATGAAGTTGAAAATTCTAATAAATTAATTTGCAGCAATCATTTTCAAAGTGAAGCTTACGCGGAAGATAACCGAAACTTAAAAGCCATTGAGGAAAGTCATACGCAATATAGATTTGACAAAATGCAGGAATTGCTTTCTGAAAAAGAGAAATTAAACCCTCAAAAAGCTGCTGAAATATTAAGGAATAAAGAAGGTTTGGAAGGTGCTAACCTGGGAATGGGAAATGAAATGGCGATAAATCAATTGCTAGCCCACCACGGCATTATTTTTAAACCTGAAGAAAGAAAAGTTTGGGTGTCTGCAAATCCATATCAGCTGGGTGCTTTTGTGGCTTACGACCTCGATACTGCATTTAAAAAGTTTGAAGCCGGAAATGTATCAGGCAGTGTTATGCTTGCTGAAGAAACCATTGCAGAAGATCCTTTTGTAAATACTGAAGCTTATAAAGATTACGAGAAATACCGAAAATTGAGTGGTGAGATTACTGAAGCTATTTCTAAAGAAAAGGAGATTTCAGAAGATGAAATTAAGCGATTAAAATATCTAAATCCTCATTTCTGGGAAGTTTATAAAATTGCCGGCGATTACTATTTTCAGCAAAAAGAATTTAAAAAAGCTGTGATCAATTATAAGCAGGCGAAAAGGAGGGAAGTGACCACTTTACCGGATGAAGAATACTTAGATAAAATGATTAAAAAATCTTACCGCAAAATCTAAATGACTAATTTCTACAATATAAATAAGAATGAAGAATTGCTGAAAAAACAGCTAAGTTACGCTTTGGCAAATTCTCCATTTTATAAAAAGCGTTTTACAGATTGTAAAATTGATATTGAAGCAATTCAGTCTTATGAAGAATTCAGAAAGATCCCGATTACTACTAAAGAAGATTTACAGAATTACAACGAAGAATTTATTGCGGTTAGAAAAGATGAAATTATAGATTATGTAACCACGTCAGGGACGCTGGGGAATCCGGTTAGTTTTGCCTTAAATGACGCCGACTTAGATCGGCTGGCCGAAAATGAACGTCAGTCTTTTGAAATGGTAGGAGTCAAGAAATCTAGCGTGGTGCAACTTACTACGACTTTAGATCGCAGATTTATGGCCGGGATGGCTTACTTTTTAGGATTACGAAAACTGGGCGCCGGGATTGTAAGAACCGGCAGTGGCCTTGCCGGGTTTGCAATGGGAATCTATAGAACGATTTCAACCTGATTTTCTCGTTGCAGTTCCTTCATTTTTGTTGAAAATGATCGATTTTGCCAGGCAAAATGGAATTGATTATAAAAGCTCTTCGATTAAAGCTGCTGTTTGTATTGGCGAACCTTTGCGAAATCCCAGATTTCAGTCTGAATTCTTTAGGACAAAAATTAAAGGATTTATGGGATATAGAATTATTTTCTACCTACGCCAGTACCGAAATGGGTACCGCTTTTACCGAGTGTGAATTCCATAAGGGAAATCATAGCTTGCCCGATTTAATCTTTCCGGAAGTTTTAGATGAAAATCAAAACCCGGTAGAACCCGGTGAAATTGGGGAATTAGTGGTTACGCCTTTACAAACCCAAACAATGCCTTTAGTGAGATTTGCAACCGGAGATATGGTAAAATTTTACGGGGAAAATTGTGATTGTGGTAGAAAGTCAATTAGAATTAGCACTCCTGTTGGGCGTAAAAAGCAAATGATTAAATTGAAAGGAACTACCCTTTATCCGCAGCAAATCATCAATTTACTTACGGCTTTTCAATCCCTGAAAATATTTGTTATTGAAGCAAGTTTAAATGAAAATCAAACGGATGAAATCCTGATAAGAATTCCGAATGATTTTGCTGAAACTAGTAAGCTTCAGGAGCATTTACAAGCTGGATTAAAAGTGAAAGTAACGCTTAGAAAAAACTTCCGTAGAAAAACTTGAAAAGCTGAAGTTTCCTAAAGAAAGCAGGAAACCAAAACTTTTTCACGATTATCGGTAAAGCTTAAATAATCTTCTTTATTACCCGCAATTGGTGGGTATGTCTTTTTAATTCGGCATTAAAAATTCCTGAATGATCAATGCGATCAATTCTAACTTTTCCGTCTACGTGAATAATATAATTATCGTTCATCATAATACCCACGTGATCTATTATTCCTTCTTTATCATCAAAAAAGGCAAGATCTCCGGCTTCACTTTCTTCAATAAAACTAAGTGGTTCGCCTTGTTTAGCCTGATCGGCTGAATTTCTATTTAATTGGTAGCCGTTTAGCTTGTAGACCATTTGTGTAAGTCCGCTGCAATCAATTCCCAGCGGCGATTTCCCGCCCCAGGCATACGGACTGTTTAAATAGAGTAGTGCAGTTTTTACAATTTCCATCTTAGGTTTTTCGCCAGAAACCGAATGTCCCTCAAAATGATGGTTCAATAAACCGGTAGCATTAAGCGAAGCGCCAATAGGAATAGTAATAAGATGCCCGTTATGATCGGTCACAAAATCAAAAAGATCTGCAGAATATTTAGGAGTAGCCTGGTCTAACTGGAAGTAAGTTTCTTCCGGGATTTTAAGTAATTGTTTATTTGAGATCCAGGCCTCAAAATTATCGAATGCAACACGAATCCTGCTCCATTGAGCACGTTCTTCAAGTATTTTAAAATGTTCTCCATAAAGAACCTGAGAGACCATTTCGCTATTATTAGATGTGGTTTCGCGAAGTGGCACAATGCTTAGGGGGCAAATTCCGTATTGCATTCAATAAAAAATATAAAATTAAGAGTTTCGCTCTATTACCATTGCAGATGCACCGCCACCGCCATTACAAATTGCGGCCGCACCTAATTTAGCATTATTTTGCTGCAGTACATTTAGTAAAGTAATAAGAATTCTTACTCCGCTACAACCCAGTGGGTGACCAAGAGAAACAGCACCACCGTGAACATTGGTGATCTCGTCGCTAATTCCCAAAATCTTCATATTGGCCAGGCCAACTACAGAGAAAGCTTCGTTGAATTCAAAGAAATCTATATCGTTTTGAGCAACACCTGCATTTTTAAGCGCTAAAGGTAAAGCTTTGGCTGGAGCAGTAGTAAACCATTTTGGTTCCTGTGCGGCATCGGCAAAACCTTTAATGCTGGCCAGGATCTCTACACCTAATTCTTCAGCTTTTGCACGGCTCATTAAAACCACGGCACCAGCACCATCGTTAATGGTAGAAGCATTTGCAGCAGTTACAGTTCCGTCTTTACTAAACGCGGGACGAAGTGAGGTTATTTTATCCATTCTCACATTCTTGAATTCCTCGTCTTCTTTTACCACTAAAGGATCTCCTTTTCGCTGTGGAACTTCAACCGGCACAACTTCATTATCAAATTTTCCATCGGCCCAGGCCTGAGCAGAACGTTCGTAAGATTTAATGGCAAAAGCATCCTGATCTTCTCTGGAGAATTCATGCTCTGTAGCACAAAGATCGGCACAAACACCCATCGCATTATGGTCGTAAGCATCTACCAAACCATCTTTTTGCATCCCATCTTCCATTTTTGCAGGTCCAAATTTCTGACCTTTTCTATGGTATAAATAATGCGGAATTAAACTCATATTTTCCATTCCACCGGCAACAACTATAGAAGTTTGTCCCAGCATAATAGATTGTGCACCCTGCATTACGGCTTTCATCCCGCTGGCGCATACTTTATTTACGGTTGTACAGGGAACGGTATCTGGAATTCCGGCTTTTAAAGCGGCCTGTCTTGCAGGAGCCTGGCCAACACCGGCCTGCACTACATTTCCCATTAAGACTTCCTGTACAAGTTCAGGTTTCAAATTAATTTTATTTAGAGCTCCTTTGATGGCAACAGCACCAAGATCGGTAGCTTCTACGGTAGATAAGCTACCCAAAAAACTTCCAATTGGAGTCCTTGCGGCGCTTACAATTACTACTTCGTTATTCATCATTTATGTTTTAGTTATTTCTTCTTTTGCGAATTTAGTGATTTTATAAGGAACTTAACAAGAGTGCTCCTTTGGCCGCTATTTTTTAGTACATTTGAGCAATAGCACGATTTATATGAAGAAATTCGTAAATAACCTGTATAAGAATCAGGCATTATTTTACAAGGTATTTTTATTTGCGCTTACCGCAGTGCTAATTGTTTACCTGCTTCCAAGAGGTGGAAATTTTAAATATGAAATTCCTAAAGGAAAGCCGTGGCAGTATGAAAATCTTTATGCGCCGTTCGATTTCGCTATATTAAAATCTGAAGAAGAAATTCAGCAGGAACGGCAGCAAATTCGAAATAATCACACTCCTTATTTTCAGTATAACCAGGAAATCCCGAAACAGGTAAAAGCTGAAGTACCCGATGTGGTATATGAAGTATTCCCTGATAGTCTTTTAAGTAACAGGGAAATACAAATTATTGGTTTTGTAAATGAAACCCTTGAGGAAGTTTATGAATTTGGTTTGTTACAGGCCAATAATCGCGTAGAGGATAATCAGCTTGTTTATTTACGAAAGGGAAACGAAGCCTTTGAAATTTCTTATAAAAATATTCTTAAGCAGGATGAAGTAAGAAGCTTTTTGAATACCGAAATCGAGCAGTCTAATCTTTCATATATAGAGAATGAATTATTGGAAGTGTTCTTCAACCTAATAGAACCTAACGTAAGTTTTGATACTGAATATACCCAAAGAGAACTTCAAAGTAAATTAGATAATATTTCTTATACCCGCGGTAATATTGAGCAGGGAAGTAGGGTAATAGCCCGGGGAGAAGTGGTAGAAGGCAATAAATATAATATTCTTAGATCGCTTAAAAATGAATATGAATCCCAGGTTTGGAGTGAAAGTAATTATAAGTGGATTATAGTTGGATATAGTGTATTAGTGGCCCTGGCGCTTTTAATGTTACTCTTATTCATTAGAAAATACCGACAGGAAATCTTTGAGAATAATGTGAAGGTCACATTTATATTCTTCAATATTCTCTTTATGGTATTGCTCACCACGCTGGTGGTTAATTTCAATATAGATTACGTATATGTAGTGCCTTTGTGTATTTTACCACTTACTTTAAAAGCCTTTTTTGATGCTCGTTTAGGAATGTTCACTCACGTAATTACGGTGCTATTATTAGGTTTTATTGTGCCTAATAGTTACGAGTATATGTTTCTGCAAATTATTGCAGGAATTGTCACTATTCTAACGGTTTCTGAACTTTATAAAAGGGCAAATCTTTTTGTTTCTGTAGGGCAAATAACCCTGGTTTATATTATCTCCTACTTCGCTTTCACTGTTATTCAGGAAGGAAATATCGCCGATGTAGAAGGTGAAGTTTTACTAACCTTCCTGCTTGGAGGATTGGCAACACTATTTGTGCAGCCTTTGATTTATATCTATGAAAAGATCTTCGGGATGGTTTCAGATATGTCTTTGCTGGAACTCTCAGATACCAATTCAAAATTACTGAAAGAGCTTTCAGAAAAAGCACCGGGAACATTTCACCACTCTCTCAATGTAGCGAACCTGGCTGAAGCTGCTGCCAATGAAATTAATGCGAATGCCATGTTAGTTAGGGTAGGAGCGCTTTATCACGATATTGGGAAAATGAAAAATCCGACATATTTCTCTGAAAATCAAACTTCAGCGGTGAATTCACATGATGAGCTGGCGCCAAGAGAAAGCGCGCAGATTATTACCGATCACGTAATTAACGGAATTGAAATCGCTAAAAAACATAATCTTCCAGATAGGGTTATAGATTTTATTAGAACACATCACGGGACCACCACGGTTTACTTCTTTTATATGAAAGAAAAAGAGCAAAATGATAATGCGGTAGCAGATGATTTCAGGTATCCTGGACCTATTCCTTTCAGCAAAGAAACGGCTATATTAATGATGTGTGATAGTGTGGAAGCCGCCAGTAAAAGTTTAAAGGAACCAACTGCAGGAGTGATAGATAATTTTGTAGAGAAGATTATTGATAAGCAAATGAAGGAAGAGCAATTCTTAAATGCTAATATTACTTTTAAAGAAATACAAGTGGTGAAAAAGATCCTTAAACGTAAGCTTAAGAACATTTTTCACCTCAGGGTAGAATATCCGGAATAGGTTTTTAACCTACTGCGGTAATTTTCACTTCCTCATCATTAAAGCTAAAGGTATCTCCTTCTTCTTTTCCTTCCATTTCCTGGTAAATTGGAGCTTCAGTAGAAATTGCATACACGCTGCTTCCATCTTCCATAGAAATTTCTCCAATAGGAACTGAGATAAAATAATAGTTCCCGCTGGTTTCTACAACGCTACCAAAACTAATTTTCTCGCTATAATGATCTGGATCTATGCGGCTTAAACTTTCTTTCATCTCACGGGCATCACTCAAACGACTTGCATTTTTTTCGAAATCGCTTAATAATTCACCTTTATTATCCTCGTCATAATCTGTTTTCACATCATTGGCCTCCATAGATTCTTTTATGAGGTCCATTTCTTTTTGATATCGTTCTATTTGCTCATTTACAGCATCTAAACAGTTTAAATAGAGTTCTTTTTTATTACTTACCATATTATTTTTTTTGTTGATTTTTTTAAAATTAAATAACCTAAACAGTCTACAAGAACATTTAGCAAAAGTTTAATAAGACCGGTTAATCTCTGTATAAGCCTGTAAACTTATAATACTTAAATATAAGTCTATAAGCTTATAAAGAGTTAATATAAGCTTACAGACTAATATTTTTATTATATTTGAAATATGATAGCCGTAATCACAGCCGATTTAGTGGATTCTTCCAATTATTCAGAATCGTTTTTAGATGAAATTTTAAAAAATCTAAATTCAGAATTTGAAAAATTGCAGCAGGATTATGCCGAAAATGAAATTGATTTCGAAATTTATCGCGGCGATAGTTTTCAGGGTGTAATTTCAAAATATCAGGATTCATTAAAAATAGCTTTACGAATAAAGAGCCTTATTAATAAAGTAAAGTCGAAAGATCAAAAAACTTCAAGTACTTTGGCCGATGTGAAAATTGCTATTGGAATTGGCAATTTCGATTATAAAGGAGATTCTATAGCCGAATCTAACGGACAGGCTTTTCAGTTATCGGGAAGAACTTTAGACGAGATGAAAAACGATTCCAGGAAAATTCGTTTAAAAACACCTCTGGAAAGCTTGAATTCTGAATTTGAGGCAAGCTTATTTCTATTAGATGCAGTAATGGAAAAATGGAGCCAGGCTTCAGCAGAAGTGGTTTATTTTCTTTTAAAAGGAATGAAAGAAACAGAGATTGCCAAAATATTGAATATAAGTCAGTCGGCGGTAAATCAGCGAAAAAAGGCTTGTGGCTGGGAAGCAATTTCGGTCTTACTGAAACGTTTTGAAAATGTAACTACCCAGAGCTTTTAATTATGGAAGAAACTACATTAATCTTGCTTCAACTTCTCCTGGCACATATTTTAACCGATTTTGTGCTGCAACCCACCAAAATGGTAAAACAAAAAAGAGAGAAAAAAGCGAGCTCCTGGTTTTTATATTTTCACTCATTTTTAGCAGGTTTTCTAACTTATCTCTTCCTTCAAGAATGGTATTTATGGTATATACCCATTGTAATAAGTTTAAGTCATTTTTTTATCGATCTATGGAAACTTCAGCATAAAAAAGATACTTTAAAACTGTTTTTATTAGATCAATTATGGCACATCTTCATCATAATTTTGGTTTGGCTTTATCTTATTGAAGGTTTTTCAGAATTGATTCCTTTTATCGCTGAAATATTTTCTTCACAACAGATCCTTGCAATTTTGATGGGATATTTACTGGTTATTTTCCCAACCGGTTTTCTAATTGGGAAAGCTACCAGCCGCTGGCATAATGAACTTGAACCCAATGGCGAAAGCCACAGCCTGGAAGCTGCAGGAAGGTATATAGGTATTTTTGAAAGAATTTTAGTACTAACCTTTATTCTTACTCAAAACTTTTCGGCAATAGGTTTTCTTATAGCTGCGAAATCTATTTTACGCTTTAGTGATAAAACCGATGCAAGTGCCAGAAAACAAACCGAATATGTACTTATAGGTACATTAATGAGTTTTGCGATCACGATTTTAATCGGACTTCTAGTACGCTACTTCCTCTTCTAGAAGCTGAATATTGCTCTGTAAACGCTCTTTTACAATATTCATCATACGTTTATTTAAGGCCGAAGAATTCTCAATATAGGTGGCATATTCCTCTAAAGTGAATTGTCCTATTATAATACCCTTTAAACTATTTCTGAATTTTATATCCTTTTGGATTGCGTTTTCAATATAAATAAAGCGTTTTTCAAGCTTAAGTTCATAGAATTTGTTCTTGTGTTTTTTGGTGTAATTTCTAAAGACTTCCAGTAACAATTCATCCTGAAGTTTGGCGATTGGCCGTAAAGTTCTGTTCTGAAATTGTTCGTCTAAACTCATGTTTTCTGAAACTCTGGCCGAAGGAATTTCTGGCCTAAGTTCTACTAATTGAAGGTCACGTGGTATCATAAGAACTGTGTTTTCTTAAATTTAATAAACTTTATACCTCAAAAGTCGAGCCCCTTTAAAGACTTGTAAACTAGTTATAAACATTTCTACACGTTAAAATCGTCTTAATCGGCCTGCCTAAGCCTATTCTTCTTTTTATCTTTAAATGAAAGCCTAGATCAACCAAATTCTAAAAACATTAATTAGCCAATGATAATTTCAAGGAATCCATATACAGGAGAGGAAATTTCTAACCATCATGAATTAAGTGATACCGAAGTTGAAAAATGCATACAAAAAGCTCATTCCAGATTTAAATCCTGGAAGGAAACTTCATTTGCAGAACGCAGTAATTTAATGATGAAAGCTGCAAAAGAGCTTAAGGACAATTCCCAGGAATACGCAGAAGCTATTACAAAAGAAATGGGTAAACCTATTACCCAGGCTGTTGCAGAAATAGAGAAATGTGCATGGGTTTGTGAATATTACGCTGAAAATGCAGAATCTCAATTAGAAAATGAAAAGATAAAAACCGATGCTAAAAACTCTTATGTAGCTTATGAGCCTTTAGGAGTTGTTTTGGCGGTAATGCCGTGGAATTATCCATTCTGGCAGGTATTTAGGTTTGCGGCACCGGCACTTATGGCCGGGAACATTGGAATTCTAAAACACGCCAGTAACGTGATGCTTTCTGCTAATAATATTCAAAAAGTATTTGAAAGGGCAGGTTTTCCAAAAGATTGTTTTCAAAACCTGGTAATTGGGAGTAAAAAAGTTGAAAATATAATACGTAATACAAATGTAAAAGCCGTAACCTTAACCGGTAGCGGCCGTGCAGGAAGCAGTGTAGCTTCTATTGCCGGCGAAGAAATAAAGAAATCGGTTTTAGAGCTTGGAGGAAGTAATGCGTTGGTGATATTTAAAGACGCTAATATTGCTGAAAGCGTTAAAACCTGCGTACAAGCTCGGTTTCAAAATACAGGTCAAAGCTGTATTGCCGGGAAACGTTTACTATTACATAAAGATATCGCTGAAGAATTCCTGGATGAATTCACCAGGCAGGTTCGCGAATTAAAAAGTGGCGACCCTATGGATAAAGAAACCTTTATTGGTGTAATGGCTAAAGAAAGTCTTGCTGAAGATTTGGAAGATCAAATTAAAGATTCAGTAAAGAAAGGAGCTAAAATTATTCTGGGCGGAAAACGCGATGGGACTTACTTTGAACCAACTATTATAACAGGAGCCAAAGAAGGTATGCCGGTTTTTGATGAAGAGACTTTTGGCCCTGCGATCTCTGTAACCGAATTTAAAGATGACCAGGAAGCGGTAGATCTTGTTAATTCTTCCAGTTTTGGTCTTGGTGTTTCCATTTTCACAGAAGATGAAAAATTTGCCCTTAAAATGGTTCCCAAATTTGAAGATGGAGCCGTTTTCGTGAACGAGCTTGTTAAGAGTGACCCCAGACTACCTTTTGGCGGCACTAAGATTTCTGGCTACGGAAGAGAATTATCGCATCACGGGATCAGGGAATTCACCAATAGAAAAACAGTTTACTTTAACAAATATTAGTTTAGAATGAAGTTTGGAAAAGTAGAACATCCCGAAAACATAGACTTTAACTTACCTAAAACCCATCCCGACACCACTAAGGTTCTCAATGAAAAAGGAGATAAGGGAGGATTTAAAGATGTAAGAATAGGTTGTGCGAAATGGAATAGAAAAGATCTCAAGAATTTCTATCCGCGAGGTACAAAAGACGAGTTGAAATATTACTCTTCCCAATTTAATAGCATAGAATTCAATGGGTCTTTTTATAGGATGTATGAAGAAGAGCAGTTTAAAAAATGGTATGAAAAAGCAGATGACGATTTTAAGTTCTTTCCAAAGTGCCAAGGCTTATTAGTCATTTAAAACGCTTAAATGAAACCGAGGAGTTAACAGACGATTTTATAAAAAACCTCCTTCAGCTAAAAGAAAAATTAGGGACGGTTTTCTTGCAAATGCCTGAAAATTTTGCGCCAAAATTTCTAGAAAGATTGGACAATTTTTTCGAGCATTGGCCAAAAGAAATCCCGCTTTCCGCAGAAGTAAGACACGAAAATTGGTATGCCGATGAAACAATGGCCAACGAATTCTATGATGTACTAAAGAAACGAGATGTAGCACATATAATTACCGATACCGCCGGAAGACGTGATCTTATTCATATGCGATTGAGTAATCCTACCGCTTTTATCAGGTATAACGGCGCTAATCACAGCTCAGATTATACGAGGCTGGACGATTGGTTGGATAGATTGGAAGAATGGCATAAAGAAGGCCTGGAGAATGTTTACTTTTTTATTCATCAAAATGTTGAAGAAGCTTCTCCTTTACTTTCGGCATATTTTATAGAAAAATTCAATAAAAGATTTAAAACAGATATACAAATACCTAAAACTTTAAAATAAAATGAAACAGCAAGAAGTAGCAGTAACCGTAGATAGTGTAGTTTTTTGTAATGCTAACAGTGAATTTAAGGTTTTGCTTATAAAGAGAAAAAATGATCCTTTTGAAGGCCAATGGGCCTTGCCTGGAGGTTTTATAAACGAATCTGAAGATTTGATAACAGCGGCCAAGCGAGAACTTAAAGAAGAAACCGGAGTAGCTATAGAAACCATGGAACAAGTGAGAGCTTTTGGTGCCCCGGGAAGAGACCCTAGGGGAAGAACCATTTCTATAGCTTTTGTAAGTAGAATCTTTTGCGAAGAAGACCTTAGTGCCGGCGATGATGCTGCAGAAGCATCCTGGGTAAGTATAGACGATTTGCCTCAACTCGCTTTTGATCACGCTGAAATCATTGAAGCCGCAAAAAATTACTTATAAGATTTTACAATTCTAATGCCTTATTTTTAAGGAAAATAAAAATAACTTATCTAAATTTTATGGGTCTGGTAAATCTTTAAAAAGCTTTTACCAGCCCACTTTTATTGGTTAATTTTAAAAGAAAAAGATGAGATTTCATACCAGAAAATGGATCAAGCCGGAAGATCTAAACCCAAATGGCACTTTATTTGGCGGTAAATTATTAGCCTGGATAGACGAAGAATGTGCTCTATATAGTATTATCCAGTTAGAAAATTCGAAATGTGTCACTAAATACATGAGTGAGATTAATTTTCAATATTCAGCTAAACAGGGTGATATTGTAGAGATAGGGATAGAAGTTTTAAAATTTGGTACTACTTCCTTAACGCTAAAATGTGAAGTTAGAAATAAAATGACTCGTTCTACGATCATTACTATAGACAAGGTAATTATGGTGACTTTAGATGAAGCAGGTAAACCAACACCGCACGGTAAAACCAAGGTAGAATTCGTGAAAGATAGACTTCAGGATAGAGCCTAAATCTTCTCACAAAACAGTACGATTTTTTCGTTATTTATATTGGTGGTAAAAAATAAATAATTTTTACCGCCATCTTTTATTTTGAATTTTTTCCTTAGCACGGCTACACTTTCAGGAAAATTTCTAACGCTAATATTGGCTTTATAATTCTTAAATTTTTTCTTTAATATACCTGGCTTATATTCCTGTACTTCAATCACCTTAAATTTTCTGCCGGGAAAAACAACTTCTTTATCTGAAGTGTACAAATGAGAGTTTGGATGAAGTTTTGAAGTTTGAGTTTGAACAGCAACTTCTTCAAACAATCCACTCTTCATAATTGCTGAATTGGGTTCAAAAAGGAAACTTTTTGGAAGCGAATAATTTACATCAGAAGGACTATTATTAAAAATCCCATCAAATTTTTCAACCTCATTTTTAGTGAAATTCAGGGTTTTAATCTTGGGTGAAACACATTCTTCTTTCTTCAAAAACCACAATAATTCTTTTACTTCATTATTAACTGCTACAATATGTATTTCGGTTACAAATTTTAATTCTGAAATTCCAGCCTGTAAATCGAGTAGTGGCGAGGTTTTAATAAGAATTGTATCAGATTTACTAAAAAGTAATTCCAGGTTTTCGGGAATGTTTGGTAAACAATCTGCCAGCCTAAAGACTTTTCCGCCAGAATCATCACGTCTGGAGGGATCAGCATAAATACAATCGAATTGTAAATTAGAATCTTTAAGGAAATCAATGCTGTTTTGATTCTTAAAACTAACATTTTCACAGCCTAATTGCTTTAGATTATGCGCAGAAATTTCAGATAATTCAGCATTTAATTCGCAATGAACTACTTCTTTAAAGTTCTGGGCAAAATAAAAATCATCTATTCCAAGTCCGCCGGTTAAATCTATTAATTTATCTCCTTTTACAAGTGAAGCTTTATATTTTGCTGTAGTTTCAGAGGAAGTTTGTTCTAAGTTAACTTTTGGAGGATAATATATTTGTGTCCTTCTCAAACCAGCTAGGCAGTTTCTTTTCAGCCTTTTGTAACCCGGTTAATTGTTGTGCCAGTTCTGAAGAAGAAATACCGGGAAAAGGGCTTCCGCGAAGCGCTAATTCAGCAGGAGACATTTTCAGGTTCTTCCTTAAAAACTCCTGGACTTCGGGATCTAATAAGGCTTTATTCAAAATAATAGTTTAAAGGTCTCGTGTAAGTCGTTTTACGATCTTGTATTCACTTAAAGATTCTTTGGCGATCACTTTTAGGGCGGTGTAAAAAGGAACTGCTACAACCATTCCAGTAATCCCAAAAATAATTCCTGCGATTAAAATAATCAGAAAAATCTCCAGCGGATGCGATTTTACGCTGGCACCAAAGATCATTGGTTGTGAGATCATATTATCTATAAGTTGGCAAATAGAATAACCCAACATGATATACCCTAATTTTGGTAAAATAATCAGTTGAAAATCTGCTCCCAGGTTGCTCGAGATCACGAAAAGTGCCATTAGAATCCCGGCAAAAAGCGGCCCCAAATAAGGAACCAGGTTTAGGAAGGCACAAATAAAAGCGATCGCTATAGGATTGTTGATTTCAAAAACACTCAGTAGAATAGCGTAAAGTACGAATAAAACCGTGATCTGCAATGTTAGTCCAACGAAATACCTGGATAATAGAATTTTAATTTTATTAAAGACACGCTGAAACTTCTGCTCATCTCCACGGTTGGCAAAAACCAGGATACTGTTCAGCATTAGCTTAGAGTCTTTCAGCAAGAAAAAAGAAATAAAAAGAATAGAAAAGAGCGCGATTAATGTAGCTCCTAAAATGCCAAAAACATTGTTTAATAGCCTTGGAACAGCACTAATATCAAAGTTTCTAATAAATTCACTTTGTTTTAAGCCTTCAATTAAATTGATCTCTTCTACGCCTAAGTAATTGTTTACCTGGTTATTCAACTCGTTAAGGTCGCTTCTAAAAGCATCCATATCTATTCGACTTAAATACTGACTTTGCTCGATAACAATTGGAACAAAAACGAGGATAATGCCTGCAAAGATGGAAAGTACGAGTATAAGTACCAGGACTACTGAAAGCCGGTTTGGGATCTTTAAACGTTGTCTTAAAAAGATAACAACCGGGCGACCTACCAGAGAAATTACCGCTGCAATAGCGATATAAACCAATACCGATTGGATTTCATATAAAAAATAGAGTAAAAGAATAATGCCGACCATTATTCCTGTAGCTCTTAAGATTCCTAAAGTAATTGATTTTGAATTCACGAGGTAAATATATTATTTCTTATCGAATGCCGATATTGTTTTTGATATTTCATATAACGCTATTCCTGTGGCTTGCGCAACATTCATACTGCTATTTTGCCCAAACATATTGATATGCAAATGTTTATCTGAAATATCAAGGAAATCTTTATTTATTCCCGAAGCTTCATTTCCTAAAATCAGGATGATTTCTTTTTTATCTTCGGAATATTCAAAATCTTCAATAGGAATGCTGGCTGAAGTTATTTCCAGTGAAAAAATTTCAGAATTTGTTTTTGCATTTTTGAGGAAATCAATCGCATCTTCGGTTAATTCGTATTTTATGGTCTTATGTGTATTTCTGGAAGTTTTTTGAAGTCTTCGGCTTTTAAGATTAGGTTCAATTCCAGAAAAAATAATTTTTTCAACGTTAAAAGCATCGGCTAGCCTAAAGATGCTGCCAATATTTGCTTCCCCCGTAATATTATCTAAAACAAGGGTAATAGGAAATTTCTTCTTGCTGAATTTTTCGTCGAAATGAGAGAGCTGTTCCATTAATTTTCGAAAACGTATTTTAAAATATTGGCGCCCATTTTTAATGCTTTTAATCGCACTTCTTCTGGATCATTATGAACTTCGGGACTTTCCCAGCCATCACCAAGATCACTTTCTACAGTAAATAATAATACCAATCTATTTTCATCGAAAATACCTAAAGCTTGCGGTGGTTTATTATCGTGTTCGTGAATTTTAGGTAAACCGCCAGGAAAATTAAAAGCTGTAGAAAATATAGGATGATTTGCAGGTAATTCTTCCAGTTTTTTCTCCGGAAATACTTTCTCTAACTCTTTTTCTAAATATTGCTGCATTCCGTAATTATCATCTATATGCAGAAAACCGCCACTCAATAAATAATTTCTAAGGTTTTCAGCTTCTTCCTGGTTAAAGATCACATTTCCGTGTCCCGTCATATGTACAAAAGGATATTGAAAAATATCTGAACTCCCGGGTGTAACGGTAACAGGTTTACTTTTAATACTGGTCCCGATATTGTTATTTGAAAAAGTAATTAAATTGGGTAGGGAAGTAGGGTTGGCATACCAATCGCCACCACCATTATATTTTAATAGCGCGATCTCCTGGGCTTCCAGGAATTGAAAAGATCCAAGAAAAAGAAATAGGAGGATATATTTTTTAAAACTCAACATAAGCGTAAAAATATCAATAAAATAGCGTCGTACAACCTAATCCTGATTAATTAGTGCAATAGTATGGCAGGCAACAATAGCAGCGGTCTCAGTTCTTAAACGGCTGTCGCCTAAGCTTACCGCTCGCCATTCGTTTTCTAAAGCAAGTTTTATTTCTTCAGGTGAAAAATCACCTTCCGGGCCAATAAGAATAGTGACTGTTTCTTTCACTTTAGCTTCATTCTTTAACGAAATACGCGGTATATCTTCTTCGCAATGCGCGATAAATTTTTGACCTTTAATTTCGGTAGTTATAAATTCTGAAAAACTAATCGCTTCATTAAGAATAGGTAATCTATAATGCAAAGATTGTTTCATCGCACTTTGTAAAACCCTTTCGTAACGATTCAGTTTTAATGGTTTTTCTTTCGCTGTGATCACAAATTATTGGGGTGATCTCATCAATACCGATTTCGGTAGCTTTTTCTAAAAACCACTCGTACCTGTCATTCATTTTGGTTGGCGCTACTACAAGATGCAAACGGTAAGGTTTAGAAGCTTCTTCTTCAACCTTAATAACCTTAGCTAAACACTGTTTAGGATTCGCTTCAATTATTTCTGCCGTAAATAAGGAACCTTTTCCATTGGTAACTTTTAAAATATCACCCTGGTTTTTTCTTAAAACCTTTGCTATATGCCGACTTTCATCTTTTGGGAAAATGATGTGTTTATCGGTTTTTTCAATATTCGGGGTATAGAAAAGTTGCATGGATTAAAATTTATAGCGTGCCTGGGCAGTAATAGAATAGTCTGAAAAATCTTCTTCCAAATATTTGTAATGCCCCGCGATAGCAATCATCGCAGCATTATCTGTAGTATATTCAAATTTAGGAATAAAGCAGTTCCAGCCATATCTTTTTTCAGCGTCCATTAAAGCATTTCTAATGCCACTATTTGCTGAAACCCCACCGGCAATGGCTATTTGATTGATTCCGGTTTGTTTTACTGCTTTCTTTAGTTTATCCATCAAGATCCTAACAATAGAAAATTGAATAGAGGCACAAATGTCTTTTAAATTTTCAGCAATAAAATCTGGATTTTCTTTGGTTTGTTTCTGTACAAAATACAGCACCGAAGTTTTAAATCCGCTAAAACTAAAATTTAAATCCGCTTACTTTTGGGTTGGGAAATGGAAATGCTTTAGGATTTCCTTCTTTTGCATATTTATCTATTAAAGGCCCGCCAGGATAGGGTAGACCTAGAATTTTAGCACTTTTATCAAAAGCTTCACCTACGGCATCATCTGTAGTTTCGCCAATTACTTCCATGTCAAAATAATTAGAAACTTTCACAATTTGAGTGTGTCCACCACTTATAGTTAAAGCCAGAAAAGGGAAACTTGGTTTTTTAAAATTTTCCTCTTCAATAAAATGAGCTAAAATATGCGCTTGCATATGGTTAACTTCAATAAGCGGAATTCCTAATCCCAGCGATAAAGATTTAGCGAAAGAGGTGCCTACCAATAATGAACCCATAAGACCGGGACCGCGTGTAAATGCAATTGCAGATACATCTTTTTTATCGATATTTGCCCTGGCTATGGCCTGGTGAATCACCGGAACTATATTTTGCTGGTGTGCTCTGGAAGCGAGTTCTGGAACCACACCGCCGTATTGTTGATGTACTTCCTGTGTAGCAACAATGTTAGATAGTATTTTGCCGTTATGTAATACAGCTGCGGCTGTATCGTCGCAGGAAGATTCGATCCCTAATATGTAAATATTTTGTGAAGCCATTAAGAAATAAGGGGCATAGAAATTGTTAATATTGTGTACAAAGTTAAAATATAAAAGCGTATCAAAAAATTCTGGAAAATATTAACTAGAACAGTGGTTGCGCTGCTTTTGCTTTTTGTCATTATTTTGATAATTTTCTCTATTCCTGCCGTACAAACAGGAGTTGCAAATCGTATTACCACTTCGCTCAAGGAAAAAAACAACGTTAATATTTCTATAGACCGGGTAAGTTTAACTTACTTCGGAAGGGTGAAAATTAACGGAATTTATATTGAAGATCATCATAAAGATACCTTAATTTTTTCTGAAGAACTGCGCACTTCGTTGCCGGGGATTTCGAACCTGCTCAGCAATAATCCTAATTTGGGAAATACCTATTTAGAAGGATTAGAGGTAAATATGCGGAAATACAAGGGAGAAGAGAGAGATAACCTGGGGCAGTTCATTCAAAAATTAAGCAGTCAACCTACCGGCGATTCAACGCAATTTGAGCTCCTGGTAGATAGGGTGGAGATTACCGATGGAAATTATAGCTTCATCAATGAAGACAGCGAAAATCCTGAATTTCTGGTGCTGGATAGCCTAAATATTTATGCTAGAAATTTAAAAATAAAAGGTCCTGAGGTGAATGTGATTATCGAAGGATTAAAAGGAAAAGAAAAACGTGGGCTGAATATAGATAATTTAAGTACCAGGTTCTCTTATTCCCCCGAGCAAATGGTTTTTGACGATCTTATGCTTCAAACACCGCAATCTTTAATGAATGCTAATCTCGAGTTTAACTATCAAACTGAAGATTTTTCTGATTTTGTGAATAAAGTAGAAATTACAGGAACTTTCACCGAAAGTATTGTTTCCAGTACAGATCTTCAGGCTTTTTATGCTGAATTTGGCGACGATCAAATTATGCAATTAAATACCGATTTTGAAGGTACGCTGAATAGTTTTGATCTTCCTAATCTTCAATTAACCGGGATGGATCGCAGCAGGGTAGAAGGCGATGTAAATATTCAAGGTGCTTTTTCCCAGGGTGGAGAAGATTTTAAATTAACCGGAGATTTTTCTGAATTCACTACCAATTATTACGATCTCGTTAATCTATTACCCGGTGATCTAAGGGGGAAACTTCCAGAAACCTTGCGTGAATTTGGTAACTTGAGAATGCGGGGAGATGCAATTGTTACCGGTTCTAACCTGGATGCCGATGTGATAATAAATACGCAATTAGGATCTGCTGAAGCCGATGTGATTTTACGTGGCTTTAATAATTCCCAAAACGTAACCTATACTGGAAAACTCATTTTTGAAGATGTAAATATTGGAAAACTTGCAAATAATGAAAGCCTGGGAAAAACAAGCTTCAACCTGGATATAGATGGAACCGGATTTGACGCTGAAACCCTAGATGCCGAGTTAAAAGGGCAAATTTCACAATTACAATTTAATAACTATACCTACCAGGGAATTAGGGTGATAGGAAACCTTCGAAACCCCGTTTTTAACGGATTATTAATGGCCAACGATCCTAATTTAAAAATGGAATTTAACGGTTTGGCCGACCTTTCTGAAGATATTAATAATTACGATTTTGAAGCTTCGGTAGGCTATGCCGATCTAAATGCTCTTAATTTCGTTTCCCGCGATAGCCTTTCTATTTTTAAAGGAGATGTGATTATGAATATGAAAGGCACAAGTATAGATGATGCTTTTGGTGAAATTTTATTGCTGAATACCTCTTATCAAAACCAGAATGATCTTTATTATTTCGATGATTTCAGTATTACTTCCAGTTTTGAAGGTCCTGTGAGAACCTTGAGCATAAACTCTCCCGATGTGATTAGTGGTGAAATTAAAGGAGATTTTATTCTTTCGGAAATACGACCTTTAATAGAGAATTCTTTAGGAAGTATTTATACCAATTACCAACCCAGAACCATTACTAATAATCAATACCTGGAGTTCGATTTTGATATTTATAACAAAATTGTAGAGGTTTTTTATCCCGAAATTAACCTGGCGCCAAATACATTTGTTCGCGGCCAAATAGCTTCAGATGAATCTGAATTTAAAGTGAATTTCAGATCTCCCAAGATAGATCTTTTCGGGAATATGATGGAAACGGTGAACTTAAACGTAGATAACACCAACCCGATCTATAATACTTATTTTGAAGCCGATAGTGTTTCTACAGACTTTTATAACTTTTCTGAATTCAGCTTTATTAATGTAACTCAAAGAGATACGCTTTTTATAAGATCTGAGTTCCAGGGTGGAAGAAACAATGAGGATTTTTTCAATGTTAACCTCTTTCACACGATTAACGAAGAAAACAAATCGGTGGTGGGAATTCAGCGATCTGATCTTACTTTTAAAAATAATACCTGGTATTTAAATGAAGAAGGAAATAAAAATAACAAGATAGTTTTTGATCTCGATTTTAAGGATATCACCATAGATTCCCTGGTAATGAGCCATAAAAACGAAGAAATTAGGCTTAGTGGTGAAATGCGCGATAGTACGTATAAAGACTTTAAAATGGAATTTGAGGAAGTAGATATCGGTAAAATCACACCGCACGTAGATAGTCTTCGTCTCGCCGGAACGCTAAATGGTAAGCTTGATCTACTGCAGGAAAACGGAGCCTATTATCCAAATACCGACTTACGGATAGATTCATTAGATATCAATGATAATTTGTTGGGTAACCTGGTGCTAAATGTTGAAGGAAATGAAACGCTAACCAATTATGCGATAAATGCCAATTTGCGAAAGAACGGCCACGAATCTTTAAATGCTATTGGGAATATAGATGTGAGTGGGAGTGAACCCACCATTGATATGGGTGTAGACCTGGAAGATTTAAACCTCGCAGCATTTAGTCCGCTGGGAGGAGAAGTGATCAGCAATATTCGGGGAGCGGCATCGGGAAATGCTAAAGTTGCCGGGAATTACAAAAATCCGGATTTTTCAGGAAATATCAGTTTAAAAAATGCTGGTTTAAGAATCCCTTATCTTAATGTTGATCTTGCTTTTAATGATGCTGCTGTAGTTAATTTAAACCAGCAGGAATTTATTTTTGATGATGTTGAAATTGTAGATACCAAATACCAAACAAGCGGTACCCTTAACGGAAGTATTGGTCATGAAAATTTCAAGGAATGGAACCTGGATCTTAATATAGATACCAACCGGCTTCTAGTTTTGGATACTGAGGGCGATGAAGATGCACTTTATTATGGAACTGCTTTTATAAGCGGAGATGCGAGTATTGCGGGCCCTACAGATCAATTGGTGATAGATGTTACCGCCACGACAGAGCGCGGTACGGTTTTTAAAATCCCTTTAAGTGATACCGAATCGGTTGGAGATAATTCATATATCCATTTCTTAAGTCCGGAGGAAAAAGCTGCGCGGGAAGCCGGACAAAATATAGAACTGCCTGAAGTTACCGGCGTTGAACTTATTTTTGATCTTGATATTACTAATGATGCTGAAGTTGAAGTAGTAGTAGACCAAACCAGTGGAAGTACCCTAAGAGGTCGCGGTTCAGGAAACTTACTATTGGAAATTAACACCAACGGAAAATTTAATATGTGGGGCGACTTTGTGGTCTATGAAGGTGTTTATAATTTTAAATATGCCGGGCTTGTTCAAAAAGTTTTTAAGGTAGAATCTGGCGGAAGCATCAACTGGAATGGAGATCCTACTGATGCGCAATTAGATGTAAGCGCTATTTATGCCTTAAACGCCAATCCGGCGGTTTTACTGGAGAATCCTTCTATAAATAGAAAAATTCCTGTGGAAGTAATTATTAATCTTCAGGGAGAAATAGAACAACCGGATATCACTTTTGATATTGCATTTCCGAATGCGAGTTCTGTTGTACGTTCAGAATTAGAATATAGAATGGACGACCGCGCAAGTAAAGAACTTCAGGCTTTATTTCTTGTGACACAGGGAGCTTTCTATAGTGAATTTGGGTTAAGACAAAATGCAATTACAGGAACTCTTGCCGAAAGAGCCTCCAGTATTGTTAATGATATTTTTGCCGGAGATGATGGTAAATTTCAGGTGGGGGTAAATTACGTTCAGGGAGATCGTACCCCAGATCAGCAAACTGTTGATAGGTTTGGATTAACTCTTTCAACTCAAATTAGCGATAGAGTTATTATTAACGGGCAGGTTGGGGTTCCAATTGGAGGTGTAACCGAATCGATTATTGTGGGCGACCTGGAAATTGATTTTCTTTTAAATGAAGACGGAACCTTGAGAGCTAAGGTCTTTAACAGGGAAAACAATATTCAGTTTATAGGGGAAGAGATTGGTTTTACACAAGGGATTGGATTATCTTACTCGGTAGATTTTGATACTTTCAAAGAATTGATCAGGAAAATTGCCAGCACCGAAATTAAAGCTTTAAACGAAGAAACTAAACAGAAAGCAGCAACTCGGCCGGTAGCCCCTGATTATATAAGGTTTCCAGACGAAAATTCAAATTAAACCAAAACCTCTAAAACTTTTCTTTTTTCTTTTAAGGTAGCGCCTGAGTTTGTAATTTTAGACAAGAAATTGAAAATATGACAAAAAGAATAAAACGAATTGGAGTTATGACTTCCGGTGGAGATTCTCCCGGAATGAATGCTGCAATCAGGGCTGTGGTTAGGGCCTGCGCTTATTATCGCGTAGAATGTGTTGGTTTTATGATGGGCTTCCAGGGAATGATAGATGGCGATTATGTTGAGCTTAACGCCCGTAGTGTTCGCAACATCATTAATTTAGGAGGAACTATCCTGAAATCGGCTAGATCTAAAGAATTTCGAACTAAAGAAGGTAGGGAAAAAGCTGCCGCACATTTAAAAGAAGCCAATGTTGACGCTATGATTCTTATTGGCGGTGATGGTACTTTTAGAGGCGGACAAATATTTAGTGCAGAACACGACATTCCCGTTATTGGAGTTCCCGGAACTATAGATAACGATATCTTCGGAACACATTATACCATAGGCTATGATACTGCTTTAAATACGGTGATTGATGCTGTAGATAAAATTAGGGATACCGCCAGCTCACATAACAGGTTGTTTTTTGTGGAAGTTATGGGGCGTGATGCCGGTTTTATTGCTTTAAACAGCGGAATTGGCGCCGGGGCAGAAGAAATTTTGATTCCTGAGGAAGACCTTGGTTTAGATCGATTGCTAAACTCTTTGGAGCGCAGCCGGCGATCTGGAAAAACATCCAGCATTGTTATTGTTTCTGAAGGGGATAAAATTGGTAAAAATGTTTTTGAACTGGCAGCCTACGTTAAGGAAAATTTACCCTATTATGACGCAAAAGTAACCGTATTAGGCCATATTCAGCGCGGTGGAAGTCCTACTTGTTTTGATCGTGTTTTGGCCAGCAGGTTGTGCGTAAAAGCAGTTGAACTTGCTTTAGATGGCCAGCGTGATATTATGGTGGGAATGATGAATAATGAAGTACAGGCTATCGAGCTGGAAAAAGCTTTAAAATCGAAACCAACTATTAATAAAGATCTGCTTCGCATTTCTGATATTTTATCTGTATAAAAAATGAAAACAGTCGCAATAATTGCACATAACGGTAAGAAGGCCGAGATGGTTCAATTTCTAAATAACCATAGAGAATCACTTCAAGCGAAAAATATTAAACTAATAGCTACCGGAACTACAGGTGCAAAAACAGAATCTGCAGGTTTTGAAGTGGAGAAATTACTTTCAGGGCCATTGGGAGGAGATGCGCAAATAGCTTCGCGTATAGCCGAAGGGAAAGTAGATATGGTAATTTTCTTTAGAGATCCATTAGACAAACATCCACACGAGCCCGATATTTTTATGCTGATGCGTTTATGTGATGTGCACGATATTCCACTTGCTACAAACCCTGCGAGTGCCAGGTTGCTCATGCAGGCCTTTTAAAACCTAAGCTTCTTTCTTGAAAATAACGCCCGGTTTTATTCTATTAGCTTTCTTTATTTTTATAATGTCAGCGCAATCCTTGCGTTCTCAGAATAATTATACAGAGGCGGCTTTATTTAATATAGGAATTGGTTCGGTTTTTAGTGGAATTGGTGCCGTTATCAACAAAGATCCGCAGGAAAGGTTTGGCAAAGTGCTATTTAAAGGTATGGCACAGGGCGCTCTTGGAGGTTACTTAGTTTTTGAAAGTAAAGTGATTGCAGGAAGAATCGCTAAACAAGAAAATCTCACCTATGGCTGGCCGGCCAATTTTGTGAATTCAGCAGGAATTTCCATAATTGAGAATGCAGCTTCTAACCGAAATTTCTGGGAACAATGGAACCTTAATATAGGTTTTAACCGAATAGAATTTCACACCAAAGATCGTTTGCAGGTAAAATATAGAATTCAACCGGTAGCAATGCTTTTAACTGCTTATACAGCTTTTTATAATAAATTTGAACCAAAAGAAAGTTTAAAAACTGGTCAATTTATTTTCTCGGGCGACAGCTATTGGGGTAGTGATAGAGATTTTCGGGGCGCTGCCATAGGCACTTCAATTTTATTAAATACTGAAGGGGAATTTTACTATAACACCATTGCTCATGAAGTTATTCATGTTTTTCAGTATCACGATTTCAATGTTTTGAATACTTATATCAACAAACCTCTGAAACAATTTGAAGAAGGTTCTGGCTTTTTCAGGAAAATGAATAAAATCTTTCATTATGATTTTAATGTATTCTTTTTCGCCGGATTTTATAAAATGGAGCATTGGGGTAAAGACCAGCAAACATTTGAAGGTTATTATTCCAATTATTTTGAAAAAGAAGCCTACCTGTTTAGTAATTATTAGCTCTTTACCGCGATAGCGCTAATCTCTACATTTACAAATTTTGGCAAATTAGCCACTTCTACGGTTTCCCTTGCAGGTGCTGTTTCAGCATTAAAATAAGAACCGTAAACTTCATTTATTTTAGCGAAATTATTCATATCACTAATAAAAATGGATGTCTTAATTACGTTTTCAAAATCCATTTCGGCTTCATTGAGAATGGCTTTTAGATTTTCCATTACTCTTGTGGTTTCCTTCTGAAGTTCTTCTGTCTCCAACTCGTTAGTTTCAGGATTAAGAGCAATTTGTCCTGAAATATAAAGCATATTCCCGGTTAAAACAGCCTGGTTGTAAGGTCCAATGGGAGCAGGAGCTTTGTCGGTTTTGATTATTTTTTTCATCATTTTACTATTTAAAATTTATAATCTGCGGTCTGGTTCATTACGCTTGTCGTATTTGATATCACTCAAAATAGACGATTTAATTCCTATAAAGAAATACCAGGATCTACGCTCGCTAAATGGCACCCAGTTAAAACTTAATCTCCAGGTATTTAGATCTCGCTGAAATCTTAATTGGGTATAGGTAAATCCTAAATCTTTTAGATCATAACCAGATGAAGCGCCAACCATCCACTTAGGAGAAAGTTCTACATCTCCAGAAAACATAATAGAATGAGAGGTGATCTCATTTTGCCGCGCCGTGTTATTATAGGTCATGGTATAGGACATTCTTAAATCCCACGGAATTTTATAATTATACCAGTTATCATTTCTTTCCTGGCGATCTTCATCTGCAAATGGATCTTCTTCTTCGTCATAAAATTTTCCTTCCAGGTCAGATCCTTTTCCAAAAAGGTCATCACGCCTTCCGCCACCGCGATAGGTGTCATTATCTATATCATCTTCGTTTTCATCTTCGCCTTCATCTTCAAAATCCTTACTGGAAAAAGAATAGCCAAAACTTACGTTAGCGTTGGTGAATCTAAACAAACTCCCGCCGTTATTGATATTAAGTTCGTTAGTTCTTTGGTTATTATTATCCAGGGCATAGATATCCAAATTACCCGCAACATTTATATCTACTTTATCTCTTATAATTGGTATACTACCTCTTAAAGCAATAGGAGACAGCTTGGGTTCACCGGCCTCCCCGGCAAGATTATAAGCGGTACTCATACTAAAGTTATTTAGTAAGGTGATCTTTTCGGGTTCGGTGGCCGTACTATCTTTAGATCTTACTTTAGCCTCAAGGGTATTACTAATACTCAAACCAAGCGAACTTGAAAATCTGTTGCCCGGCGCACCATATAATGTCCCGTCAAACCTGGAATAATCTACCATATTGGTTTCAATAGGATTTGCCGGATTTAATCTCTCGTAAGTGTCGTAATACTGATCAAATGCAGGGTTTACATTATAACTTATGGAAGGGCGCATTACGTGTCTAATGGCTTGTATCTTCTTATCTTTCCCGAAGTTTTTTAAGCCATATAAGGTAGTACCTATACTAGTCCCAAAATTATAGGTCCGGTAAGAATCAAACCCACTAACAGTATCTATTACCACTTCATCATTAAATTCATCATAAGATTGCTCGAAAGTTCTGAAAACCCAATTCTCTTCATAATTAGCGTTTGCACTAACACTTAAATAATTAAATAATTTAAAGTTTGTCGCGACCGGAATGGAATGTTGAGCACCATAATTAGCGTCCTCAAACATTTCTGGTTTAAAGAATAAAGAATCTGTAGTGTTTATTTGATTTTCGGCCCTTACGTTATACTGAAAATTGATATTTTCTATTAATCCCTTTTTTGAACCGGTTTTTGGAGCAAAAGGATAAATACGCGTCATACTCGCCTGTAAAGTGGGCAAACTCATATTTATAGTTTGGGTTCTTGTATTTTGGTTATGCCTGGCAGCGATACTTAAATTGACCTGCGGATCTCCGGGAAAGGTCTTACTATAGGATACCGATGAACTTAAAGAATTGGTTAAGAAGTTACCGGTATTCATTTGATTTACAGAGTTTTGATAATAAGTACTACTCCCTAGGTTTACAGAAGCATTAAACCTGGAATTGGGGTTTGCTTTCGCATCCTGATTATGGGACCACTGTATATTATATTCTGTTCTTTCTGCATAGTCAGGAAAACCACGTTCACTTTGATATTGGTTTTCGTAACGAATTCTAACATTTCCGCGGTAGCGATAACGCTTTGCATAATTACTTTCTAATCGCACCGCATAACTACCATTGGTATAGTAATCTCCCAGTGTAAGTAGATCTAAATAATCACTAATAGCAAAATAATACCCACCATTTTGCAGAAAATATCCCTGCTGGCTATCTCCAAAACTGGGAATTATAAAACCAGAAGTTTCCTCTTCTGTTAACGGAAAATAACCAAAAGGCAGTCCTAAAGGCGTAGGAACATCGGCTATATACATATTTACAAGTCCGGCTACAATTTTCTTGTCTGGAACAAATTTTATTCGCCTGGCGTAGAAATAATAGTCTGGATTTTCTAAATCATCATCGGTAGTAAAACGCACATTTTGCATAAAATACACCGAATCGTTTTCCCGCTTGGTAACTTCGCCTTTAACATTAAAATTGGCTTGTTGTGTTCTGGAGTTATAAACCAGCGCTCTTTCAGTATCAAAATTGAAGCGAATAGAATCTGGTTCTACAGTTTGATTTGCCTGGACAAAAACCGGTTTTTGCGAATATGCGCCGGTAGAATCGGGAATTCCGTAGGCATAAACTTCATTTTTATTATTGTCTATAATGATCAAGCCGGCATTTATCTGCATATCACCGTAGATAATTTGGGCTTCATTATAGAGAAACATGCGATTTTCCTTTTGGCTGATCCGCATATAATCTTTAGCCTGATACTTCACCGCATCGGTAATAAGCTGATTTCCTTTTTGCGGAACCTGTAGAGAGTCTCCTAAAATACTATCGGTTGCCTTTATGGTTTGGGCGAGAGGTAAGGAATCACCAACGGTAACAAGGGAATCCCTTTCTTTGGCATCTATATTTATCTCCTTATTGTTTCCTATTTCCTGAGCGTTTAGACAAACGAAAGGAAGCAGTATAAAAATACAGCAAAAAAGTATATTGGGTATGTTTGTTTGCAATGCTCTAAGTGCTATTTTTGTAAAGAATGGCTTGCTTTTTGCAATTTCAAAATTACATATATTTTTTCAGCTTAGATTTGAGATTCACTGAAAAAAGTAATTAAAATAATCAGCATAAACTTAGCGTTACCTTTTTATGAGAACGAACCTACTTAAACTTTTCGTATTTTTCTTCATTTTTCTTGCAAGCTTTCAAAGTTTGCTGGCATTTAACGATAAGCCCCGCGATCGTTTTGTAGTTGTGCTTGATGCCGGTCACGGCGGAAAAGATCCCGGCAATATGGGCAATGGTTTTAAAGAAAAGGAAATTGCGCTTAGCATTATTTTAAAAATCGGGAAAGCCCTGGAGAGAAAAGGAGGGATAGAGGTAATTTACACTAGAGATTCTGATGTTTTTATTCCTTTAGACCAAAGAGCTAAAATTGCTAATGAGGCCAATGCAGATCTTTTTGTATCGGTACATTGTAACTCCCACAATTCCCAGGCTTATGGTACAGAGACTTTTGTTTTGGGATTGCATAAGACTCAGGAAAACTTTGAAGTAGCCAAAAAGGAGAACTCTGTGATCTTTTTAGAGGAAGATTACGAAGTAACCTACGACGGATTCAACCCGAATTCCCCTGAATCTTATATTGGAATGGCCTTAATGCAGGAAGAATATTTGAACCAAAGTATACTTCTGGCAGATTTTGTGCAGAAAAACTTCACGAACGATCTAAAAAGAAAAAACCGTGGTGTAAAACAAGCCGGATTTGTTGTATTAAAAATGGCAGTAATGCCAAGTGTGCTTATAGAAACAGGATTTTTAACCAATAATCATGAAGGGCCTTATTTAAATAGTACCAGCGGACAAAACAAAATGGCTGCAGCTGTTGTAGAAGCTATAGATAAATACGCAAATAGTATTAATCTTTCCAGCCTGGAAGATATTGGCCAAGTTTCAGCAAGCAGTGCTGATATTCAAAGCCAGATTTATAACGATATTACTTTTAAAATTCAACTAGCGGCGGGTTCCAAACGCCTGGAAACCAAATCATACAATTTCAAAGGATTACAAAATGTAGAGCGATCAAGAGAAGATGGTTTGTACAAATATTATTATGGAGCTACTTCAGATTATGCTGAAATTAGTGAGTTACATAGGGAAGCTAAGCAAACTGGATATCCATCAAGTTATATCGTCGCATTTAAGGATGGCAGCAAGATTACAGTTAATGAGGCGTTAAAAACAGAGTGAATTAACGCTTCTTTTCTATTTTTATTTCTAAATTTGTCCTTATCTTAAAAAAATAGCTTTTGAAATTCACACGTGAAGTAAAAACTGCCTTGCTAGCAATAATTGCTATCCTCTTACTTATTTTTGGTTATAGTTTCTTAAAAGGTAAAAATCTACTGGAATCCAGTAGAACTTTTCATGCAGTTTATAATGATGTAGAGGGTCTTTCACCTTCTTCAGCTGTCACTATAAATGGTCTTAAAGTAGGCCAGGTTACAAAAATCAACTTTCTAGACAAAAAAGGAACTCTGGTAGTAAGTTTCACCGTGGAAAATGACTTTCAGTTCTCAAAAAACAGTACTGCTCAAATTTATGGCGGTAATATAATAGGTGGTAAATCTTTAGCTATTATTCCAGATTACAAGATGAATGAAATGGCTAAAACTGGAGATACCCTTAATAGTGAAATTGAAGAAGGTATCATGGAGTTGGTTAATGATAGGTTGACACCACTTCAGGAAAAGGTTGAAAATACCATAGTTAGCGCCGATTCCCTGGTAACGGCCGTGAATAAAATCTTAAACGACAGTACCCGATATAATATTAGAAACACCTTTAAAGATCTTAATGCCACAGTAGCTTCATTTAAAGTTACCGCAAATACTTTAGAAGGAATTGTAGGAAGAAATTCAGGTAAATTAGATAGAACATTTACCAACCTGGATGAAATGACTACCAATTTTAATTCTTTTTCTGATACCTTAACGCAAATGGACATTGGTAAGATCACCAAAGATCTTGAAAAGGTAGTAGCCGATTTTGAAAGTGTTTCAGATAAATTAAATAATAAAGAAGGTACCGCAGGGAAGTTAATTAATGATGATGCCGTGTACAACAACCTGGACAATGCTACCAAACAGTTGGAGCAATTACTACAAGACGTAAAACTGAATCCTAAACGATACGTGCATTTCTCTGTTTTCGGAAAGAATCCGGAACCTTATCAGGAACCCAAAGAAGAGGATTCAACTAAATAACCAACTATGCAAATTATTGCCCAAGTCTTATTTTTAGTTGCCTTAGTGGCGGGAATCGGATTTTTTATTAGAAATATTCGAAGGTTAGTAAGAAACATCAAACTAGGAAAAGAAGTAGATCGCACTGATAATAAAGGAGAGCGGTTTGCGAAAATGGCCAGGATCGCTTTTGGCCAGAGCAAAATGGTAAAAAAGCCGGTTTCTGGGTTTTTACACGTTATTGTTTATGTAGGCTTCGTAATTATAAATATTGAAGTTCTTGAAATCATTATAGATGGATTATTCGGTACACACCGTATTCTTTCGTTTATGGGCGGTTTTTATGATGTACTAATCGCTTCTTTTGAAGTTCTTGCCTTATTGGTTTTAATTGGAGTAATCGTTTTCTGGATAAGAAGAAATGTTCTTAATATTTATCGCTTTTTAAGCAGGGAATTAAAAGGTTGGCCAAAGAATGATGCCAATTATATTCTTTATTTTGAAATGGTACTTATGGTACTTTTCCTGGTAATGAATGCTACAGATTACCAACTTCAATTAAATGGCGCGCCACATTATGCAAGTGAAGCTGGAATTACGGGAGCTTTTCCTATCAGCCAGTTTTTACTGCCTATTTTTGATGGAATGAGCAATGCCACGCTTATCATTATTGAAAGAGCAGCCTGGTGGTTGCATATTTTAGGTATTCTTTTCTTCTTAAATTACCTGTATTATTCAAAGCATTTACATATTCTACTTGCTTTCCCGAACGTTTATTTTTCAAAACTTCGCCCACAGGGTGAGATGAATAATCTACAATCGGTTACCGATGAAGTTAAATTAATGATGGATCCTGATGCCGACCCTTTTGCAGCTCCTGCTGAAGAAGAGGAAGGTGCAGAACCGGAAAAGTTTGGAGCTTCAGATGTTTTTGATCTTAACCAGGTACAATTATTAAATTCTTATACCTGTACCGAGTGTGGAAGATGTACCGCCGAATGCCCTGCAAACCAAACCGGTAAAAAACTCTCTCCAAGAAAAATTATGATGGATACCCGAGATAGGGTAGAAGAAGTAGGAGAGATTATTAATACAAAAGGGAAATACGAAGATAACGGCAAGCAGTTGCTGGACGATTTTATATTGAGAGAAGAACTTTGGGCCTGTACTACTTGTAACGCTTGTGTAGAAGCCTGCCCGGTAGGTATAGATCCCTTGTCTATTATTTTAGATATGCGACGTTACCTGGTAATGGAAGAAAGTGCTGCTCCAAATGAGCTTGCAATTGCAATGACGAATATTGAAAACAACGGTGCTCCTTGGCCTTATAATCAACAAGACAGGTTGAACTGGGCAAAAGAAAATTAATTTTTCTAAGAGCAATACCAAATAAGATTTAAGAAAATATTTTTACACTTCAGGACTGCAAAAGTCTTTGGAATAAATTAAAAGGAATTAGATATGGCAGAAGCATTAAAAGTACCCACAATGGCCGAATATATGGCAGAAGGTAAAAAACCCGAAGTTTTATTTTGGGTTGGTTGCGCCGGTAGTTTTGATGATAGGGCAAAAAAGATCACTAAAGCTTTTGTAAAACTTTTACACGAAGCCGGAGTGGATTTTGCCGTTTTAGGAACCGAAGAAAGTTGTACTGGGGATCCTGCAAAGCGTTCTGGAAACGAATTTCTTTTTCAAATGCAGGCTGCTACAAATATTGAAGTTCTTAACGGTTATGAAATAGAAAAAGTAGTAACGGCCTGCCCGCACTGCTTTAATACCATAAAAAATGAATATCCTGCTTTAGGTGGTAATTACGAAGTAATGCACCATACACAATTTTTAAAATCTCTTTTAAATGAAGGAAAATTAAAGGTTGAAGGCGGGAAATTTAAAGGTAAACGTATCACATTTCACGATCCTTGTTATTTAGGACGTGCTAATGGCGAATATGAAGCTCCACGTGATCTACTTAGAAAGCTGGAAGTAGAACTGGTAGAGATGCGTAAATGTAAATCTAACGGGCTTTGTTGCGGTGCCGGTGGTGGACAAATGTTTAAAGAACCGGAGCCAGGAAATAAAGACGTGAATATAGAAAGAACCGAGCAGGCTATGGAAGTAAAACCTGAAGTTATTGCTGCTGGTTGTCCATTTTGCAACACTATGATGACCGATGGTGTAAAAGGTAAAAATAAAGAGGATAGTGTAGAAGTGATGGATGTGGCAGAACTTATTGCCAACGCTCACGATCTTTAATAAACTACCCAAATTTAAATAATATAAAAGCCTGAGATTTCTTCTCAGGCTTTTTGGCTTTTTAATCCAAATTTCAGTAAACTATTTCGGAGCAAGCTCACGAAGCATTATTATTGGAAAATGTAATTTGATTTCGAGGCAAGTTTCGGAGTATTTAATCTCGATTATCGAGTAAAAAAATCAAACGTTAAAAGCCAGAACTATATTTGAGACATAAGCTAAATCAACTAGTTTTGTGAAAATATAATTTTAGCAATTTATGTTAGTACCATTCGAAAATCTACCCGATTCTTCAAGGGTTTGGATATATCAGGCAAACCGATCTTTTACCAATGAAGAGTTGGAAGAAATACAATCCCGTTTAGACCAGTTCGTAACCCAATGGACGGCTCACGGGGCCGACTTACAAGCCGGTTATCTCATAAAATACAAGCGATTTATTATTCTTGCTCTAGACCAGCAGATAAATGCTGCTACCGGCTGCTCTATAGATGCTTCAGTGCATTTTATTCAGCAATTAGAGAAAGAATTTAATGTAGATCTTTTAGATAAAATGAATGTCTCTTATAAACAGGGAGAATTCATAGCCTACAAGAGTTTGACAGATTTTAGGAAAATGGCCAAACAAAAAGCGGTTTCGCCTAAAACTATTGTCTTTAATAACCTGGTAAACAATAAAGCTGAATTTCTTTCAGATTGGGAAGTTCCTGCTTCTGAAAGTTGGCACAAGCGTTTCCTTAATTAATGAAACTTATTCTTAGTCCGAAAATCTTACTTTTAACCTGCTTACTTTTTGTTTTCCCTAATCTTGCTGCGCAAAATAATCCTTTGCTCACCAATGATGTGGAAGCACAAAATAGATGGGTAGATAGCGTATACAATTCATTGAGCCTTAAAGAAAAAGTTGGGCAGTTATTGATGATAAGCGTTTCTTCTGAAAGTGGAAAAACCTATATAGAACAGGCTAAAAAGCAAATTGCTGAAGAAAATATTGGCGGGGTTATCTTTTCTAAAGGCGGGCCTTTAAGACAGGCGAAGTTAACTAACGAGTTCCAGGAAATTTCTAAAACACCATTGCTTATAGGAATGGATGCAGAATGGGGCCTGGCCATGCGTCTAGATTCTACTTTTGCACTTCCCTGGAATATGACCCTGGGCGCTATTCAGGATAATAAATTAATAGCAAATGCAGGCGCCGCGATTTCACGCAATACCAAACGATTAGGTGTTCATATTAATTTTGCACCGGTGGTAGATATTAATACCAATCCTGAAAATCCAATTATTGGAAATAGAAGTTTTGGAGAGAATAAAATAAATGTAGCTGAAAAGTCCCTCGCTTTTATGCGCGGAATGCATAGGGAAGGAGTTTTATCTAGTGCTAAACATTTTCCCGGTCACGGAGATACAGATGCAGATTCGCATAAAACCTTACCCACTATTCCTTTTTCAAAAGAGAGACTGGAAGATTTAGAATTGTATCCTTATTATCCTTTAATTACCCACGGACTCTCCAGCGTGATGGTAGCGCATTTAAATGTACCGGCACTCCAGGAAAATCGCAATACGCCAACTTCACTTTCAAAAGCTGTTATCACAGATCTTTTAAAGGATAAAATGAATTTTAAAGGTCTCGTTTTTACTGACGCACTTAATATGAAGGGCCTTACAAACAACACCGAACCCGGTGATGCTGAATTAAGAGCTTTTTTGGCGGGAAATGATATGCTTTTAATGCCAGAAAAGGTTGAAGTCGCTTCAGAAGTTTTGGTCAATGCCTTTAAAAACGAAATTATAAGTCCGTCGCGATTAGCGCATTCGGTTAAAAAAATTCTTCAGGCAAAATATAAAGCAGGCTTGCATCAACAGAAAGCGGTTCAGGAAAATTTTCTTTCCGAAGAACTTAATACGGTACGCGATCAGGTTTTGTTAGAAGAGCTTTTTGAAAATGCATTGACCCTCATTAAGAATAATAAAGGTGTTTTACCTATTGAAGATCTCGATGATAAAAGGATCGCTTATGTAAATTTTGGAGACGCAGATGGAGGTCCGTTTTTAAGAGAGCTAAGAAAATATGCAGCAGTAGATTGGATTACTGCAGCTCGTTTAAACGATCTACAAGATAAACTGGCAGATTATGATTTGGTGATCTTAGGATATCATAAATCTAATAGCAGCCCATGGGCTTCCTATAAATTTTCCCCGGCAGAACTACATTGGATTCATCAAATTGCACAGGAAAATAAATCAATCTTAAGCTTGTTCTCAAGTCCTTATGCTTTAAATGACTTACGCGGACTCAATGAACTGGATGGAATTTTAGTTAATTATCAAAATCATACAGTAGCCCAGGAAAAAGCTGCTCAATTAATTTTTGGTGCAATTGAAGCCAAAGGAAAACTTCCGGTAAGTATTGGCACTAATTTCCCGGAAGGTACCGGTTATCAAACAAATAGTTTAGAAAGATTATCTTACGGATTACCTGAAAGTGTTGGCCTAAATTCCTATAAATTAAATAGAATAGACAGCATTATTACCGAAGCTATTGACGAAAAAATGACTCCCGGAGCTCAGATTCTTGTAGCCAGAAAAGGGAAGATCGTTTACAATAAAAACTTTGGATACCATACTTACGACAAGCAAATTCCGGTTTCAGATACCTCTGTTTACGATTTAGCATCCTTAACCAAAATTCTCGCGACCTTACCATTAATAATGGAACAGGAAGAAGAAGGAATTGTAAGTTTTGACACTAAGCTTGGAGAAATGATGCCTGTTTTTCAAAATTCCAATAAAGCCAATATTAGGTTGCAGGATATGCTAATGCACTATGCAAGATTAAAATCCTGGATTCCTTTTCATATAAATACCATAGACAGAAAAACAAGGTTACCGTCTACAGAGTATTTCCATAAAACGCCTTCAGCCGAATTTAATACGAGAGTCGCTAACGAAATGTATCTTAGAAATGATATGCAGGATACTATTCTTAATATTATAAAGGATAGCGAGTTAGAACGAAAATTAGATTATAAGTACAGTGATCTTCCTTTTCATATCCTCAAGTATTACCTGGAAGGCTATTACAATCAAACCCTGCATAATCTTACCCAAAAGAAGATATATAAACCTCTTGGTGCCACCCATACGGGTTACTTACCAACTTCAAGATTTCCTTTAGAGCAAATTGTTCCAACCGAAATTGATAAATTATGGCGTAGGCAACTTATTCATGGTGTTGTTCACGATCAGGGCGCGGCTTTACAAGGCGGTATTGGAGGTCACGCAGGGCTTTTTAGTAATGCCAATGATGTAGCCAAAATAATGCACATCTATCTTAATAAAGGTGTTTATGGAGGTAAAAGATATTTAGAGGGTGAAACCATTTCTAAATTCAACACCTGTTATTATTGTGAGCAAGATGTAAGGCGTGGCGTTGGTTTCGACAAACCCCAGCTGGGAACTTCGGGTCCAACCTGCAATTGTCTCTCTATGGAAAGTTTTGGCCATAGCGGCTTTACAGGCACCTTTGCCTGGGCAGACCCGGAAGAAGAAATTGTTTATGTATTTTTGTCTAATCGCACTTTCCCCGATTCAACAAATAGGAAGTTGATTAGGGAAGATGTTAGATCTAGAATACAGGAAGTTATTTATGAAGCTATAGATTTTTAGTACATAAATTTCAGCGAAAAGTCTGCAAGGCTTAATTAATAAAAATAAGATTCGGCTTTAATGTCGAAATACCTCACTTAGTGAGTAAACAACTTCGGAGAAAGTTTACGAAGCATTGTTATTGGAAAATATAATTTAATTTCGAGCATGTCTCGGAGCATTTAATCTCGATTATCGAGTAAATCAAACTTAATGAAAATAGCCATTGTTTGTTACCCTACCTTTGGTGGTAGTGGAGTGGTAGCTACTGAGCTGGGCTTAGCTCTTGCTAAACGCGGTCACGAGATACATTTTGTCACATATAGTCATCCAGTTCGCTTAGATCAGCTTACCGGTAATGTTCGCTTTCACGAAGTACACGTACCAGAGTATCCACTTTTCCATTACCAGCCTTATGAGCTTGCTTTAAGTAGTAAGTTGGTGAATGTGGTAAAACAATTCAATATAGAACTTTTACACGTTCATTATGCCATTCCACACGCTTATGCCGGTTATATGGCAAAAAAGATGCTTGCTGAAGAAGGTATAAGCTTACCTATGGTTACCACGCTTCACGGTACCGATATTACTTTGGTTGGGAATCATCCTTTTTATAAACCTGCGGTAACTTTTAGTATCAATAATAGTGATGTAGTAACATCGGTTTCCGAGAGTTTAAAGGAAGACACTTTAAAATTCTTTCAAATTAGAAAGGAAATTGAAGTTGTTCCCAATTTTATAGACTGCAGCAAATACGATAAAAAAGAGTTTACCGATTGCCAGCGTGAAATGATGGCCGATAAAAAGGAAAAAATCATCACGCATATTAGTAATTTCAGGAAAGTGAAGCGCATAGATGATGTGATTAAGATCTTTTATGAAATTCAGAAGAAGATAGACGCTAAATTAATGATGGTGGGCGAGGGGCCCGAAAAAGAAATGGCAGAAGATTTAGCTGAAGAACTACACATAGAAGATAAAGTGATGTTCTTGGGGCAAAGCCATGAAATAGATAAAATTCTGTGTTTTTCTGACCTGTTTTTGCTGCCTTCAGAAAAAGAAAGTTTTGGACTTTCTGCTCTGGAAGCTATGGTAAATGGGGTAGCCGTAATTTCTACAAATACCGGCGGTTTACCGGAAGTGAATCAAGATGGAATTTCTGGTTATTTAAGCAATGTTGGCGATATTGAAGAAATGGCTTCTAACGCGCTAAAAATTCTTCAGAATGAAGAAATCCTGGAGAAATTTAAGCAGGGTGCTCGAGATGTTGCCGAAAAATTTGATATAAAAAATGTAGTGCCTTTATATGAAGACATATATAAAAAGGCGCTGCAAACTAAAGCATAAAAAAAGAGGCTGATTCAAATCAGCCTCTTTTTAATTTTCTCTTCTGCTTAGTATTAGAATTGGTATCTAACACCTAAAGCAATATCTGGTGAGAATTCATTTAAAACATCGTTATCACTAAAGAATCCAAATTCTGGTCTAAAGTCTAGCGAAAGTAATAAAGGAATATCAAAGTTATATTCTATACCTATATCACCGGCAAGAAATAAATAAGTTCCGTCATCTTCATCACGAAACTCCGGGTTAGCATCAACTCCTAAAAGTCCAGCACCAGCACCTGCGTACCAGTTAAAACCTCCTTCTATATTCCAAACCCATTGATAAATCCCGGTAAGTTTAAAAGCGTCATAATCGCTGTTATCTCTCCATCCAAGGTCTAATTCCAAACGGTTGTTGTTGCTACCAACAGCTCTTTGATAAGAAATTTCGGCTCCAACACCATCACCGCCTCCAAATCTAAGTCCAAGGGCGTTATCTGAAATGGTTTGGGCTTCAGCCTGATTGTAAAATGTTGCGCCGATTACAAATGCGGCGAGTAAAAATAATTTTTTCATAGTTAGCGTTTTTAGAATTGTTGTCAAATTTAAATGTTAAAACATGATCTAAAACGGATGGGACGCCAATCTATTGTTAATATTGTATAAAAATCTGTTAAGCGTTTCAGGCAAAATTCTCTATTTTTATCGCGTTATTATGAAAGAAAAACTCCACCATTTAGCCCAGGAAATTGAAGGCCAGTTATATGACGATAAATTATGGCGTTCAATTTACGCAACAGATGCGTCGGTTTATCGCGAAATGCCATTGGCAGTCTGCTATCCAAAAAGCGAAAAAGATTTAAAGAAACTTATAAAATTTGCAAAAGCGCAAAAAACTTCTTTAATCCCAAGAACCGCCGGAACTTCGCTGGCAGGCCAGTGTGTGGGAGATGGGATTGTGGTAGATGTGTCTAAACATTTTACAAAAATCTTAAATATAGACCAGGAAGCTAAAACCGTAAGCTTGCAACCTGGAGTAATTCGCGACGATCTAAACCGGGTTTTAAAAGAATACGGATTGTTTTTTGGACCTAATACTTCAACTTCCAACCGCTGTATGATTGGCGGAATGGTAGGAAATAATTCCAGCGGAACCACTTCAATTAAATATGGCACAACTCGAGAAAAGCTAGTTTCTCTAAAAACCATTTTAAGCGACGGGAGTGAAGCTGAATTTAAAGATATTTCTGCGGAAGAATTTCAGGAAAAATTGAAATTAGAAAACCTGGAAGGAGAAATTTACCGTAAAATTAATGAGCAACTCTCTTCCGAAGAAAATAAAAAGGAACTTATAGAAAAGTTTCCGCCTAAAAGTTTACATAGAAGAAATACGGGATATGCGATAGATGAATTGTTGTATGCAGAAGTTTTTTCTGAAGATTCTACCGAGCCTTTAAATTTATGCAAATTACTATGCGGAAGCGAGGGCACCTTAGCTTTTACTACTGAAATTACGCTGAAGCTTGATGATCTTCAGCCTCCGGAAGCAGCGATGATCGCAGCGCATTTTGATAGTATAGAAAGTTGTATGCAAGCTGTGGTACCCGTAATGCAGCATTCGTTATACACCTGCGAAATGATGGATAAAACCATCTTAGATTGTACCAAGCAAAACCTTAAATACAAAGAAAACAGGTTTTTTATTGAAGGTGATCCCAAAGCGATCTTGATGCTGGAGATAAGGGCGAATACGGCAAAAGAAGTCCAGGAACAAAGTCAAAAAGTACTGGACACCTTAAAAGATTCCAATTTAAGTTATGCTTACCCGGTTTTAATGGGCGACCAAATAGAACTGGCGATGGAACTTCGGAAAGCCGGCCTTGGACTTTTAGGGAATATTGTAGGAGATAAAAAAGCCGTTGCCTGTATAGAAGATACCGCAGTGGCTATTCCATTCCTGGCCGATTATATATCGGAATTTGCTGAAATAATGAAGAATTACGGCCAGGATGCCGTGTACTATGCACACGCCGGTGCCGGGGAAATTCATTTACGTCCAATCCTGAATTTAAAGAAATCTGAAGACGTAAAACTCTTTAGAAGTATTACTACCGATGTTGCTAAATTGGTTAAAAAATACAATGGTTCTTTAAGTGGCGAGCACGGAGACGGTAGGGTAAGAGCCGAATTCATTGAAATGATGATTGGCCCCAAGAATTACCAGCTTCTTAGGGATATTAAGTTCACTTTTGATCCCAACAATATTTTTAATCCCGGAAAGATCACCGATACCGCTCCAATGGATACTTCGCTTCGCTATGAAGTAGACCGAAAGGAACCGGAAATTTCAACTTTAATGGATTTTTCGGAATCTGAAGGAATATTAAAACTCTCTGAAAAATGTAACGGGAGCGGCGATTGCCGAAAATCGGCTGAAGCTGGCGGAACAATGTGCCCCAGTTATCGTGCTACTAAAGATGAAAAAGATACCACGCGTGCCCGGGCAAATACTTTACGCGAGTTTTTAACCAATTCAGATAAAAGTAACAGGTTTAACCACGAAGAAATAAAAGAAGCTTTTGATCTCTGTATTAGTTGTAAAGGTTGTAAAAGCGAATGCCCGTCTAGTGTAGATGTTGCTGCTTTAAAAGCCGAATTTCAATACCAATATCAAAAAGAAAACGGTAAAAGTTTAAGAAGTAAGATCTTTGCCAATAATGGTAAAATGAATGGTCTAGCATCCAAAACTCCGGGTATTGCTAATTTCTTCTTTAAGAATTCCGTGACTTCCGGCATCGCTAAAAAGGTAATGGGCGTAGCTCCAGAAAGAACTTTACCCATTTTAGCCAAACAAACGCTGGCAAACTATTATCAAAAGAATAAGAGTCGTTTTCAGATAGAAAATCCTATCAAAACAGTCTATTTCTTTAACGATGAATTTACCAATTTCCTGGATTCAGAAATTGGAGTTGACGCTTTAGAATTACTGTATCAACTCAATTACCGCGTAGAATTTGTGAAACATGAGGAAAGCGGAAGAAGCCATATTTCTAAAGGTTTCCTGGAAGAAGCTAAGGTTTTTGTTGATAAGAACGTGAGTCTATTCAAGGATATAATTTCGGAAGAAACACCATTAATTGGCTTAGAACCTTCGGCGATCTTAAGTTTTAGAGATGAATATTTAAGATTAGCCGATAATAAACCGGAAGCAGAAAAACTGGCAAAAAATTCGTTTATAATCGAAGAATTCCTGAAAAAAGAGATCGCTCTTGGTAATATAAATCCCGAGCAATTTACTTCAGAAGAAAAAAATATTAAAATTCACGGGCACTGCCACCAGAAAGCACTTTCTAATACAGCCGTAACTTTTGATGTTCTAAATCTTCCGAAGAATTTTAAAGTGAGTATAATTCCATCGGGTTGTTGCGGAATGGCGGGTTCATTTGGCTATGAAAAAGAACATTACGAAGTGAGTATGAATATTGGCGAACAAACCTTGTTCCCGGCGGTTAGAAAAGCTCCGGAAGAGACCGTTATTTCAGCCAATGGAACCAGTTGTAGACATCAAATTTTTGATGGGACACAGCGGCAGGCCAAACATCCTGTGAGTATTTTAAGGGAAGCTTTGGTTTAATCCTTTTTTATAACGGTAACTGCGGCTACCAAAGGTTTTTGCTTTTTTAGTTCACTAAAATAGGTGAGGTTCCATTTCTTATCTTCATATTCCAGGACGCTTAGGTTTTCTATCCAATCGCCAGAATTTAAATATAAGCAGGTTCCTTTCTTATTGGTTTTCCTAATTATTTTAGGCTGGTGAATATGGCCGCAAATCACATATTTATAGCCGTTTTCTATGGCCAGATCTGAAACTGTTTTTTCAAAACTGGCTATAAATTTCCCGGCATTTTTAACGCTGTTCTTTATTTTTTTAGAAAGCGAATATTTCTTTTTCCCCATTTTCACCAAAACCTGATTCAATAATCGGTTAATCAAAATCAATAGATCGTAGCCCCAGCCGCCCAGTTTAGCGATCCACTTCGCTTTGTGAATTCCAACATCAAATACATCTCCGTGAAAAAACCAGGCTTTTTTGCCGTCCAGTTCCAAAACTAATTTATCGGTAATACGCAAATCTCCAATTTGGGTATCACTAAATTTTCTAAGAAATTCGTCGTGATTTCCGGTGATATAGATCACCTCCGTACCCTTGCTACTAAGGTCAATGATCTTTTTAATCACTTCTAAATGAGCTTTTGGAAAGTAACTTTTCCTAAACTGCCAGATATCAATAAAGTCTCCGTTAAGTATCAACTTCTTAGGCTGTACACTTTCCAGATATTCACTCAGCTCTGCGGCATGAGCGCCAAACGTACCAAGATGTACATCTGAAATTACTACTATTTCGGGTTTCCTCTTAATAAACAATGGTGTGCATTTCTTTCTATACAAATAACACAAAAGCAAAGGTTTAAGACCTTCAATTAATTTTATTGAATATTTACCAAATCATTAATAAGTCAGCGGTTTGTTAGGTTAATATTAAATGGAGATACATTTTTAAATATTGCCTGAAAAAATTACATTTGTTCAAAATCAATATAATGGCAGGAAATTCCTTCGGAAAATTATTTAAACTCACCACTTTTGGAGAATCCCACGGGCAGGCCATTGGAGGAATTATTGACGGATGTCCAGCAGGAATTCAGCTGGACCTGGAAAAAATACAGTTAGAACTCAATCGTAGAAAACCAGGTCAATCGGCTATTGTTACTCAAAGAAAAGAACCTGATACCGTTGAGTTCTATTCGGGAATTTTTGAAGAAAAAACTACCGGAACTCCTATTGGTTTTGTGATTAAAAATGCCAACCAGAAATCTAAAGACTATTCACATATAAAAGACACCTACCGTCCCAGCCACGCCGATTATACTTACGATGAAAAGTATGGCGTAAGGGATTACAGAGGTGGTGGAAGATCTTCTGCGCGCGAAACTGCCTGTAGGGTAGTCGCAGGCGCTGTAGCGAAACAGTTTTTAAAGGATATTCAGTTTAATGCTTATACCGCATCGGTAGGAAAAATTGAACTTGATAAAAATATTAAAGAACTCGATTTTTCTCTTATAGAAACTAACGCCGTGCGTTGTCCTGATCCTGCTTCCGCAGAAAAAATGGAAGATTATATTAAGCAGATTAGAAAGGAAGGAGATACCGTAGGCGGTACCGTGCAATGTGTAATTAAAAATATGCCGAAAGGTCTTGGAGAACCGGTTTTTGATAAGCTTCATGCCGAACTGGGTAAGGCCATGCTTTCCATAAATGCCGTTAAAGGTTTTGAATACGGTAGCGGATTTGAAGGTACTAAAATGAAAGGCAGCGAGCACAACGACCTGTTTAATGAAGATGGAACCACCAGAACCAATTTAAGCGGTGGAATACAAGGCGGCATTTCTAACGGAATGGATATTTATTTCAATGTAGCCTTTAAACCTGTGGCTACTATAATGCAAAAACAAGAAACTATAAATAAACAAGGCGAAAATGTTGAAATGCAGGGAAAAGGTAGACACGATCCCTGCGTTGTACCAAGAGCTGTACCTATTGTTGAAGCAATGGCTGCACTGGTAATCGCCGATTATTTGCTTCAGAATAAAAGTTCAAAAATTTAATTGATTTAAATCCTGAAATTTACTTAGCATGAAAAAACTTGCACTGCACTGGCAGATTTTACTTGGAATGGCTGCCGGGGTGATATTTGCCCTTATTCTTACTAATTTTAGCTGGGGAGCAGAATTTATTGGAGATTGGATTAAACCCTTCGGTAATATTTTTATCAATGCTTTAAAGCTTATTGCAGTGCCACTTATTTTGGCTTCTTTAATAAAAGGAATTTCAGATCTTAAAGATATTTCCAAGCTCTCTAAAATGGGAGCTCGTACTATCGGGATTTATATTTTCACCACTGTAATTGCTGTTTCCATTGGTCTTGGGATGGTTAACCTTATTAAACCGGGTAACGCAATTACTGCAGAAACGCAACAGGATTTAATAGCGAGTTACGAGGGAGATGCGTCTGGTGTGAAGGCTAATGCCGATAAACAAAGGGAATCAGGGCCATTGCAGGCTTTAGAAGATATTGTTCCCGATAATATTTTCGCTGCGGCAGGTGATAATGCCAATATGCTACAGGTTATTTTCTTCGCAATTTTCTTCGGAATTGGTCTTATTCTTATTCCTGAAAAAACAGCAAAACCGGTAAAAGATTTCTTTGATGGTTTTAATGAAGTGATCCTAAAAATGATTGATTTGATCATGCTAACCGCACCGTATGGTGTATTTGCATTATTAGCCGCTCTAGTGGTAGAATCACCAAGTACCGATCTTTTTGCCGCGCTGGCTATGTATGGTGTTACTGTGCTTATAGGTTTAGCTTTAATGATTGGTTTTTACATTCTTTTGGTTTGGGTTGTTACTAAAAACAAACCATCTTTCTTTATTAACGGAATTGCACCAGCACAGTTATTGGCTTTTTCAACCAGTTCCAGTGCCGCTACTTTACCGGTAACTATGGAAAGAGTAGAGGAGCATATGGGCGTAAGCCGTGAAGTCTCCAGTTTTGTTTTGCCAATTGGCGCTACAATTAATATGGATGGAACCAGTCTTTACCAGGCTGTTGCCGCTGTTTTTATTGCGCAGGCCTTTGGAATGGATCTTAGTATTGGTGCGCAACTGGGAATTATCGCTACGGCCACTTTAGCCTCTATTGGCTCTGCAGCTGTTCCCGGAGCGGGAATGGTAATGCTGGTAATTGTTCTTGCGCAAGCCGGAATTCCTGAAGCAGGATTGGCGCTTATTTTTGCGGTAGACAGGCCTTTAGATATGTGCCGAACTACAGTAAACGTAACTGGTGATGCCGCAGTTTCTCTTATGGTTGCTAAATCTGTAAACAAGATGGGACCACCAAACGTAAAAGAATGGGATGATGATTATCATCCTGATCAGAATGAAGATGATACGCCAAATAAAGTGGAGGAGAAAGAAAAAGCTTAATCCAGAAATTTAGATTTTAACTCTGGTGTGGGGATCATACAAGATTCTTTTTTACCATACCATTTGTAGCGGTTATTGGCTACAAAATTATAGATACCGTCCCTTAATCCTTCAGGGATAAATAGTAAGTTTTTAAGGAGAGAATATCCGCCGGAAAGTTCCCTGGAAATCTCCAGGGCAGCGGTAGATTTTTGGAAATAAGCCACTCCGGGATCAATTAAAATTATGGAATCAAGTTCCTCGGGATCCATACCGCGTTCTGCTACCAGCTTTTTACCAATTTCACTCTGTAAGGAAGCAAAACGGAAAGTATCTTTTTTGTCGTGTTTAATGATAAAGGTAACCGCGCCGTTGCAAAGATTACACACGCCATCAAAAAGAATAATTTTTTTATCTTTTGGTAATTCCATCTTATTTCTTTTTCATTGCCTGCACCAGTTCCAGTTTCTCTACATCTACCTGCGTGGTAAACATCCCATAGTTTACCGTGGCTTTTCCCTTTTCTATTTTATCTAAGGTCCCTACAGAACGGCTATCTTCTAATCTAACTCTATCACCGATCTTCGGATTAATCTTTGGTTTATTCGCTTCCTGGCGTTCTTTTTCAGAGATTTTGGCCTTTTCTTCTTTTTTCTTTTTCCGTATTACCGAAACCTCTTTTTTAACTTCTTGCTGAACCTTTTTCTCTTTTTCTTTCTGAATCTTGCGCTGCTTGGCCGACTCTTTTTTACGCTTGGAATTTTCTATTTCTACAAACTTCAGAAATTCGCCAATCAGCTCTTTTTTCTTTTTATTCTCAAAATATTTCTCGCTCAGCTCATTCACCTTTTGTCCCATATAAATGAGGCGCTGGTTGCTATCATATAATTCCTGGTAGCTTTCCAGTTTCTGCTGAATCCTGGTATTGGTTTCTTCCAGTTTATCTTTTTCCTGCGCTGCCTTTAATTCCTTTGTCTTTAAAGAATCTGTTGTTTTCTGAAGTTTGGAACGTTCTTTCTGAAGCTTTGCAATACTTCGGTCAAAGCGTATTTTTCCTTTTTCAACTTTTTTACGCGAGCGATTAATCAGGCTATAAGGAATACCATTTTTCTGGGCCACTTCAAAAGTAAATGAGCTACCGGCTTCCCCAACTTGAAGTTTATAAATTGGTTCCAAGACTACTGGAATCAAAAAGCATATTGGCGTTGCTCATATTCGGCATCTCGTTGGCCAGCTTTTTTAAGTTTGCATAATGAGTGGTTAGGATTCCAAAGGATTCCTTTTCATAAAAAACTTCCAGGAAAGTCTCGGCTAAAGCACCACCAAGTTCCGGATCACTTCCAGTTCCAAATTCATCGATAAGAAAAAGTGTTCTATCATCACATTTCCGAAGAAAATAATTCATATTCTTGAGTCGGTAGCTATACGTACTCAAATGGTTTTCTATAGATTGGTTGTCTCCAATATCAGTAAGTATTTTTTCAAAAAGACACATTCTACTGTATTCGTGCACCGGTACTAAAATTCCGCTTTGCAGCATAACCTGTAATAAACCAACGGTTTTTAAAGTGATACTTTTTCCGCCGGCGTTAGGGCCCGAGATCACAATAATCCTGTTGTCTTTTGCTAGTTCAATACTCTGCGGATAAGTTTTATCGCCTTTTTTCTTATTGCTTAAATAGAGTAGCGGGTGATAGGCATCTTTTAGCTGAAGTTCCCGCTCTTTCGTGATCTTTGGCAGTAAACCATTGGTCATTTCAGCATATTTTGCTTTTGCTGCAATTACATCTATTTCGCAAAGCAAATTCTGATAATCTATTAAAAGCGGTTTAAACGGTCTTATTCTATTGGTTAATTCCTTTAAAATCCGTTTTATTTCCTCTTTTTCCTCATACTCAAGATTATTAAGCTCTCGTGTATACTGGTAAGTGGCTTCCGGTTGAATATAAACGATGCTACCGGTTTTAGAATTGCCTAAAATTCCGCCTTTAACTTTACGGCGGTGCATTGCGCTTACCGCTAAAACCCTTACATTTTCTACTACACTTTCCCGAATTTCATCTAAATATCCGTAAGAATGATAAGTGGTAAGTGCTTTGGCAAAACTGGAGTTTATCTGGCCTTTTACAGAATTAATAGAGCGTCTAACCGATTGCAATAGGGGAGAAGCATCATCTTTTAATTCCCCAAATTTATCGATCACACGGCCAATATTATCTACAATTTCCTTGGTATATTCTACTTCTGAAGTTGTTTTATATAAACTGGGATAATACTCCTCAAATTTTCTAAAAAACTTAATGTGAGTATTTACCGTTTCTGAAAGGCTGGAAATTTTCCTGAAGCTACCAACTTCCAGAATAGAATCTTCAATTTCTAGGGTGCGCAGCTCGTTTTTAATAGTTTCAAAACCGTGATTTGGGATTCTGCTTTCCCTGGTTTTAGAACTTAAATATTCATTGGTTTGATGAAGTCCGAAAAGTGTTTCATTTCCCGTTTTATAAGGCTGAAGTTTTAAAGCTTTTTCCTTGCCGGGCCCAGTGATGCACAAGTCTGAAATTTGCTGGCAAACAACTGGAAATTCAAGGTCTATAAGGCTTTTTGATGCAATTTTAATCATAAATAAATTTCCCTACTTTTGAGGCTCTGCAAATTTACTTAATAAAATGAAGGTAGCGATACACCCCAGCTGGAAAAAAGAACTGGCTGATGAATTTGAAAAAGATTATTTTAAAAATCTTACAGAATTTGTAAAAGCGGAATACAACGAAAACACCTGCTATCCAAAGGGGAATGATATATTTTCAGCCTTTGATCATTCTACATTTTCAAATACCAAAGTGGTGATTTTAGGTCAGGATCCTTACCACGGGGTGGGACAGGCCAACGGACTCTCCTTTTCGGTTAATGATGGTATTCAATCTCCCACCTTCACTGCAAAATATCTTTAAGGAAATAGAGCATGATCTTGGAAAGCCGGTTCCAAATTCAGGAAACCTGGAACGCTGGGCGAATCAGGGTGTTTTATTGTTAAATGCAACTTTAACTGTTAGAGCTCACCAGGCGGGTTCACACCAAAAGAAAGGCTGGGAGCAATTTACCGATAGGGTTATAGAAATTATTTCTGCAGAAAAAGAAAACGTGGTCTTCTTGCTTTGGGGTGGCTATGCGAAAAAGAAAGGAGCCAAAATTGACTCCTCAAAACATCTTATTTTAACCAGTGGGCATCCTTCTCCCTTAAGTGCGAACCGTGGATACTGGTTCGGAAATAAACATTTTAGTAAAGCAAATACTTATTTAAAGGAAAACGGGAAAGAACCTATTGATTGGTAATCTTAGAATCTGAATCCAAGATTTACGTTAAACTGGCCCACAATCGTTGGAGATTTTTCGGTAAACAAATTTCTACCTATTCCTGCGCCTAGATCTAAGAAGAAACCACCGGTGGAAACGAATTTACCACCCAAACCAAATCCAAGTGCGAAATCGGTGTAATCTTGATATTCATAGGAACCGTAACCATCATTTGAATCGTACACATAGGAATCATATTCACCGCTGGAAAGCATTCCGAAACCGTGAACGTAAAATCCTCGAGCATAACGATCTCCAAAGAAATATTTGTACTTCCCTGTTAGTGAAAAATCTTTATAAAAAGCATTGTCCACGGATTCCCTGTCTTTGTTTAAAGCCTGGATAAAGGCCTCGATGGCCCAACTGGAATTTTTGTTTACAATACGCTCATACGTGAGATCTAAAACTCCAAAAGCAACTAGATTAAGCGCGCCAATGCTTAATTCGTTTTGAGTGATATCTCTTTTGTCGGGAGTTTGATTTTGATCAGCTATGCTGTCTTGTGCAAAAGTTAATGTAGAAATAAATAAAAATAGTGGTAAAAATAAATTTTTCATTTAATGGGGGATGATTGATGAATAATGGCTACAAATTATGAATAAATTCGGAAGTAGGCTGTTTTTTTGAAATTAAATTAAGTTCTAGTAGTTTATCCTGTACTTTTTCTATCTCTTCTTCAGATAATTGTTCCTGGCTCCAGGAAGTGATTTCCAGCCATTTTTTAATATCTTCTAATTGCTGATCATATCTTTCGGCTAATTTTTCAGCGATCTTTGGAAGGTCTTTAAAGCGATTTGACTCTTTATTTAAAACTTCAAGCATTCTCTTAATACGCTCTGGTTCATTTTTTAAAGTTTCGTTTCTTGCAGCGATAACAAAACAAGGCCAGGGTGTTGGGCAATCTGCTAATCTTCTAAAAACACGTTTATCTACCAATGGTTTTGTGGTAAAATGCTCCCACATAAAGTATTGAGCCTCGTCTTCACTTAAAGCTTTTACAGCGCCATCCAGGTCCTTTACTATTTCAAATTTAAGATCATTGGTGTCCCATTCATGGCTTTGTGCATTTACGTAAGACATAAGGTGAGAACCGCTGCCTTTTCTACTAATGGCGGCCTTTGTGTTTTTAAGTTCTTCAACCGATTTATATTTTGATCCGGCAGCCACATGAATTCCCCAAACTAAAGGAGAACCAATATAAGTTTGAATGATCTTGCTTTCATTTCCGGAAATAATATCTTTTATAATTCCTTCAGTTAAAATTACCGCAACATCAATTTCCCCAGAACGTAAGGCTTTGTTCATTGCGCCCGTTCCACCCGGAAAATCTTTCCAAATCACGTTTAGATCTTTATCCTCAAAAAGTTTTTCTTCAATGCATAAATGCCACGGAAGATTAAAATGTTCGGGTACGCCACCTACTTTTATTGTTTTCATAAACTATGTTTTTCCTTTAAATAATTATAAATCTCATACTGTGACCGCACCGATTTTTCGTCTTCTCCTTTTTGCACATATTCATTCTTTTCATCGGCATCCTGAATCCTCGCTTTTACATTATCCTTCAGCTGAATATCCAGAATTTCTTTAAATTCCTGTGCAACATCTTTATCTAGAATAGGGGAGAGCACCTCTATACGCCGGGACAGATTACGAGACATCCAATCTGCGCTACCGTAATACATCTTTTCGTCGCCTCCATTTTCAAAAATGTAAATTCTGCCATGCTCTAAAAAGCGATCAACAATACTGGTAATATAAATATTTTCACTTAAACCTTCAATTCCGGGAATTAAACAAGTAAATCCGCGAACCAATAATCTAATTTCCACACCGGCATTACTGGCTTTGTAAAGTAAATCGATCATTTCGGGATCTTCAAGACTATTCATTTTAGCGGTGATCTTAGCCTTTTTGCCTTCTCTCGCGTTATCAATTTCGTTATAAATGAGTTTTATAAATTCCTGACGGGTGGAAAACGGTGAGATCAATAAGTTTTTTTCCCGCGGAATAATTAATTCTCCTTCCAATACTTTAAATAGTCGTGATAATTCTTTCGCTATTTGTTTATTAGAAGTGAAAATTGCGTGATCACAGTATATTTTTGAAGTTTCACTATTAAAATTACCGGTGCCTATATATGAATAATTAACAAGATCTTCCCCTTCCATACGTTGTACCAACATAATTTTGGAATGGACTTTAATTTTTGGGTAGGAGTAAATTACATTGGCACCCTTTTCTTCAAATTTGCGCCCCCAAACTATATTATTTTCTTCGTCAAACCTGGCTTTTGCCTCTACAAATACGGTAACTTGTTTTCCATTTTCTAAGGCTTTTAATAATAAGCTGGTTAATCTCGACTCATCTGCCACACGATAAAGAGAAATTTTAATGGCAGTTACGTCTTTATCTTTAACCGCTTGCTCCAAAAATTTTTCTACATAGGCAAAAGACATGTAAGGAAAATGAACTGCCTGATCCTTTTCTGAAATAGTCTCGAAATAATTCTTAGAATTAGCTAAAACTTTATGTTCTATTTCGGGCATTTCCTTATAGTGCAGCTCGGGATTATTTGTAGGATCCGGGAAGGAGAAGAAATCATTGAAATTATGATATTTCCCACCGGGCATCATATCTATTTTTCCAAGCTTCAGGAGTTTTCTTATTTTCTTATGAAGAAAATCTGGCATTTTAGCATCATATAGCAGGCGGGTAGGCTGCCCATCGGTTCTTTGCGCCAGGGAATCATAAATTTTTTCAGCTAAAACTCCTTCATAAATATCTTCAATATAAAGCTCGGCATCTCGTGAAAGTTTAATTTCATAAACACCTTCTATACTTTGATCTTTGAAAATATTACTTACCTGGCTTCTAATAATTTCGTCTAAAAAGGTGATTGAATTCTCTTCGCCGTCACCTTCCAGTTTAACGAATCTTCCGCAGGCATCTACGGGGATATTTACAATACCAAGCTTTTCTTTATTAGTAAAGCTTACTACCAGGTATAATTCGGCATTTTCCAGGAACAATTCATTTTCTTCTTCAAGATCAATTATTTCCGGTTTGATGTGCTCTTTTATTTTCTGCTGAAAAAAATTAGCCGCGAATTCTTTTTGAACTTTATTAAAATGATCGGCATCTATTAAATAAATTCCATTTTTAGCAAGTTCTGGCAGAATTTGCTTTTGGTAGATTTCCCCAAATTTATGTTGCTGAAGTTTAACCTCTTCAAGAATTTCCTTGGTGGTTCTTGTTGGTTTTAAAGCGAGTTTTTTGCGAATACTTTTCTCTACACGCTTCATTTGCCGAAGCTGTGCCACCCTTACCCTAAAATATTCGTCTAAATTAGATGAAAAAATGGCCAAAAAACGAATCCGCTCGTAAAGCGGATTGATCTTATCTTCAGCCTCCTGTAAGACTCTTGCGTTAAAACTCAACCAGTTAAGGTCTCTATGCCTTAATGGAATTTCTTGTGGTTCCTGCATTATTGATTAGTGGTTTAATCAAAAATACAAATTAGGGTAGAGGTTTGCTTTTAATTTTGTGTTAAATGCTCTCTTAGCGAGATTTTAAATATAATATATTCCAATCCTAATTTCTTCAACTTAAAAAAGCCTGGAATATTCTATTTTACCAATTGCTCCAAACTATATTTAATTAGGTCATCTACCACTTTTTTAGGGTCTTTTGAGAAAGTTCCTGCAGCGCGATTGGCAATAATAGCATTCATTGAAAGTGCGTTATGACCTAGTAATTTAGATAAACCGTAAATGGCTGAAGTTTCCATTTCAAGATTAGTGACCTTTTTATTATTAAAAGAAAATGAAGCCATTTTATCATTCATTTTATCATCCTGAAGCGCTAAACGTAAAATTCTACCCTGGGGACCATAAAACCCGATATTGGTACCTGTAACCCCTTTATGAACGCCGGGACCTTCCATTACATTAATTAAGTTTTCACTGGCATCTACCACGTAAGGCGCTGCTTTTTGTTTAAACCAGTCTAAATGTTTAATGAATGCCTCAGCAAATTCTTTATTCTGAATATGCTCACTATCATAGAAATGTAAAAGTCCGTCAAAACCAATAGCGCTTTCACTAATTAAGAAAGAATCTACCGGAATTTCCTCCTGAATAGAGCCGCTGGTGCCAATTCTAATAATATCAAGGCTTGTAGTTTCCTTTTTTAATTCCCGGGTTTTAAAATCTATGTTTACCAGCGCATCTAGCTCGTTTATTACAATATCAATATTATCAGGTCCTATTCCTGAAGAAATTACACTAATGCGTTTTCCTTTATAATATCCTGTTTGGGTATGAAATTCCCGTTTTCTTATCTTGAATTCAACTTTATCAAAATGTCTTGTAATTCTTTCTACACGATCTGGATCGCCTACGGTAATTACCGTATTTGCAAGATGTTCTGGTAATAAGTTTAAGTGGTAAACGCTACCATTGGGATTTTGAATAAATTCTGAAGCTTTTATTGGCATATTATAGTTTTAAAACCTTGTGTGAATCTGAGTCGTATAAAAAATCGTAAATTTTTGCTCCTCCATAATACTCATCATTTATAAGATCACGGTAAAAATTCTTCTTCTTTTCAAGAACATCGATACCATTTTGAGTTAATATGAGCTTTTCATTTTCCATAGTATAGAAAATCTTCAATTTGTCCAGCACTCTTTCCATCTGGGAATCGCTATATCCATAATAACCCTGATATTGTAAGGCATAACCCAGCAACTGATTAATAGAGGTGATATGCTGATTTTCGACTAATTTAAGCACGTTCTTTTCCAGGGAATTAATTCCTGTTCTGCTATTGGGAAACCGCTCTATATGAGCCCTGATGCAACTGGAGAGATATTCAAAATTAGAAGTTTTCTTTATTTGTTTCTTGAGTTTCATAGGATCGTTACCACAATAAAGTTCCCAAACCAAACTCGCTATTTCCAGATCCTCTTTTTTAAGCTCAATTTTATGCTTAAAATGGTTTAATAAGTTTTTTTCTGAAAGGCTGGAAAGCGGCAAAAATTCATCTTCCCCTTTAAGACGCTTACTGCATACCAGGTAGAATGGCACTTCCTGTTTATGTTCCAGGTAGAAACTTATAGCAGCTATCATATTGATATGACAAAAAAGATCGAATTCAAACCAAAGTACTACATGATCGTAATCTTTGGCTGCTTTCAATTTTTTAAGCTGAGAAACAAAGCGATCCTGATAATTTTCGGCAGAAATATCGTAAGCTTCCTTTAAAAAATTTTCACGCTGTTTAATGAATTGGGAAGATCCTACTTCTTTATCACAAGGCCCTTCGCATAGCAATTCCCGCCATACGATAATTTCACCGGGAAGGTCAAGTTCTTCAACCTGCTCAGTTAAACTATCACCGTTTACAATATGTAAAGCTTTATTATTCATAGGGGGAATTTAAAGTAGGTAGTTATTAACCACCTACTCGTTTTACGTTATATCCATCTTTTTTGAGAAGTTCCATAATTTTTTCACGATCGTCTCCCTGGATAATTATTTCACCATCTTTAGCTGAACCACCAACACCGCATTTTTTCTTTAGCTTCTTGCCCAGAACAACTAAATCATCATTAGTTCCCTGGAAACCTTTAATAATGGTCACGGTCTTTCCTCCACGTCCTTTACTGCTAAAATGAGCTTCTAAGTACTGGTCTTCGGGTGCTAGAGTTTCATCGGTTTCTTCGTGTTCGTTTCCGTCAAAATCATCATTTGTAGAAAAAACAAAACCGCCCAAATCATCAAGTCCGAGTTTTTTCTTCGCCATAACTTATTTTTTTAGAAGTCCGATTTCAACCAGGCGTTGATGTAGAAAATCACCGGCGGTAATATCTTCGTATTGTTTTGGGTTCTCTTCATCTATACATTCCTCTAAACAATCTAAACGCATTTCACTTCTAGGATGCATAAAGAAAGGGATGGAATATCTTGGTTTGTCCCATTGATCCTTCGGTGGGTTGATCACACGGTGAATTGTAGAGCGTAATTTATTATTGGTATGTCTTTCTAACATATCTCCAACATTTATTACCAACTCATCTTCCTGCGGTACAGCATCAATCCATTCGCCATCTTTTCTTAAAACCTGTAAACCTCCTGTAGAAGCACCCATAAGTAAGGTGATAAGATTTATATCTCCATGAGCACCTGCTCTAACCGCGCCTTTAGGCTCCTCGGTAATTGGAGGGTAGTGGATAGGTCTTAAAATACTATTTCCGTTGCTGGCCCAATGATCAAAATAATGCTCTTCCAGGCCAATATATAAAGCTAAAGCTCTTAATACATAAATACCGGTTTTTTCCAACATTCGGTAAGCTTCCATTCCAACTTTATTGAAGTCTTTCAGTTCAGCTACCTGTACGTTTTCAGGATATTCTTCGGTAAGATTTGCATCTGCTGCCGGTTCCTGCCCAAAATGCCAGAATTCTTTAAGATCACCTTCTTTTTTACCTTTGGCGTGTTCTTTACCAAAGGAGATATATCCACGTTGCCCGGCAAGGCCTTCAATTTCGTATTTTTTCTTCACCTCTAATGGAAGGTCGAAAAAGGTTTTTACTTCTTTATATAAATTTTCTTCCAGGTCAGTATCTAAAAAGTGGTTTTTTAAAGCTACAAAACCAATTTCCTCATAAGCCTTCCCAATTTCATCAACGAATTTTTGTTTTCGTTTTGGATCTCCAGAAATAAAATCAGCAAGATCTACGCTGGGAATATTATTCATCGCCATAATATGCTTTGTTTTTTGATAAATTAACACACAAAGTTAAATAAAAATACGGGAGCTGCCGAGGCTTTTTATATTTCTTAGCATTTATATTTTTGGTTACATTTGATAAACAAACATTCTTATGCAGCCAAATTCTTCAGTACAGTCACCTATAAAATATGAGAGAGAAAATCTTTCTTCTGCTCAGTTGTTAGATCTATATGTAGCTCTTTTAAAGCCTCGATTAATTGAGGAAAAAATGCTCATTTTACTCAGACAGGGAAAAATCTCAAAATGGTTTAGCGGAATAGGCCAGGAAGCTATTTCGGTAGGAGTGACAAAAGCATTAAATCCCGATGAATATATTCTACCAATGCACCGCAACCTGGGTGTGTTTACAACGAGAAATGTTCCTTTAAACCGACTTTTCTCGCAATGGCAGGGAAAGCAAAACGGCTTTACAAAAGGACGTGATAGGAGTTTTCACTTTGGAACCCAGGAATATAAAATTGTGGGCATGATCTCCCATTTGGGCCCTCAGTTGGGTGTAGCCGATGGGATTGCTCTGGCACATAAACTAAAGAAAGAAAATAAACTTACCGCGGTATTTACCGGGGAAGGAGGCACCAGTGAAGGCGATTTCCACGAGGCGCTTAATATTGCTTCGGTTTGGGATTTACCGGTTATGTTTTGCATAGAAAATAACGGCTACGGGCTTTCAACACCTACCAATGAACAATATCGCTGTAAAGATCTTGCCGATAGAGCGAAAGGGTATGGAATGGAATCCCATATTATAGATGGAAATAATATCATTGAAGTTTACTCTAAGGTTTCTGAGATTGCTGAAAGTATAAGAGAAAATCCCCGTCCTGTTTTACTGGAGTTTAAGACCTTTAGAATGCGTGGACATGAAGAAGCAAGTGGCACCAAGTACGTACCTGAAGAATTAATGCAATTCTGGGAGCAAAAAGATCCTGTAGAAAATTTCAGGCAATTTTTGAAAGATGAAAATATTCTAAACGAAGATCAGGAAATTCATTTTAAGGATGAGATTAAGGCTGAAATAGACCTTAATTTAAAAGAAGCCAATGAAGAAACTCCTACAGAATTCAGTAAAACTAAAGAGTTAAATGATGTTTACCAGGAGTTTGTATACCAGGAAGTTAACCCTGATACTAATACTGAAAATATTCGATTTATAGACGCTATTGCCCAGGCTGTAAAACAATCTATGCAACGGCATAATTCCCTGGTTTTAATGGGACAGGACATTGCAGAATATGGCGGCGTTTTTAAAATCACTGAAGGACTTATTACGGAATTTGGTAAAGAACGGGTAAGAAATACGCCTATATGTGAATCGGCCATTGTTGGAACGGCGATGGGACTTTCTATTAGTGGAATGAAGGCCATGGTAGAAATGCAGTTTGGGGATTTTGTGAGTTCCGGTTTTAATCCCATTGTAAATTACCTGGCTAAAAGCAACTATAGATGGAATCAAAATGCCGATGTGGTTATAAGAATGCCCTGCGGCGCCGGGGTAGGAGCAGGACCTTTTCATAGTCAAACTAATGAAGCCTGGTTTACTAAAGTTCCAGGTTTAAAAGTTGTTTACCCAGCCTTTCCGTACGACGCTAAAGGTCTTTTAAACACTGCTTTTAATGATCCTAATCCAATCTTATTTTTCGAGCACAAGGCATTGTATAGAAGTATTCGCCAGGAAGTTCCGGTAGACTATTATACCTTACCACTAGGTAAAGCTTCAATCTTAAAAGAAGGGGAAAAACTTACAATTATCACTTATGGCGCCGGAGTTCACTGGGCTTTGGATACCATTAATGAAATGGAGTTGCAAAATGTAGACTTAATTGATCTGCGCAGCCTTCAACCATTAGATAAAGAAGCTATAATGAATTCGGCTAAAAAGACAGGAAAGGTATTAGTACTTACCGAAGACTCAATTTTTGGTAGTTTGGCTTCAGAAATTTCAGCAATTATTTCAGAAGAATGCTTTGAATATTTAGATGCGCCGGTTATGCGTTTGGGCAGTGCTGAAACCCCAATTCCTTTTGCGGCAGCCCTTGAAGAAGGCTATCTTCCGAAGACAAAATTGAAAGAGAAAATACAGCAATTAATAGACTATTAATAATAAACAGCTTAAAAATTAATGATTTTAAGATTTCTTAACAGTCACGCTGTTAAAGTATTAATAATCTTTTGTCTCGGTTCTAGACCTACTGTAATTTAGATCATAACTAATCAAAAACTCTAATATTATGATACGTTTAATCGTTATTTTCCTAATCATTGCTTTGGTAGCTGCCATCTTTGGATTTGGTGGAATTGCAGAAGGTTTTGCTGATATTGCTAAAATTATATTCTACATCTTCCTTGTTCTATTGGTGATTTCTCTAGTAAGCCGATTATTCAGAAGATAAAAACAAATTAAATTATAAAATAAAAATCCAATGTATTGCGCCAGATCATAATCGGCAAACATTGGGTTTTTGCGTATAACCCAAATAACTAACAATGAAAAAGATATTTATACTTGGCTTTGTAGCCGTACTTTTGGCCGCTTGTGGCCCAAGTAAAACCGCGAAAGAAGCCAGGAAAACCTTTAATGGAAACTGGACACTTACCAGTGTTACTTACCCTAACAGTTCTGGTGAGTTTGATGTAACCTTATTAAATGACGCGAATGCCTCTTGTTTTGAAAATAGTACCTGGAATTTCGTTTCCAACAATAATCGTGGTGCGTACTCCGTTCAGGGTACTAATTGTAGCCAGGGTCAGCGTTATTTTATCTGGTCTATAGACGAGGAAAATACTCCTGAGGGAATCTATGATTTCTTATTAAAACCAACTGACGAAGATTATAACTCAACTACAGGAAACCAGGGTTTCCGTATGAATTTGAAATCACTTTCAGAAAACCAGATGGTATGGGAGCAATCTGTAATGTTAGAAGGCTCTCCGTTTGTGATTAGAATGAATTTTTCTAAACTTTAAATAAATCAATTTACTATGAAGACTACTATAAATAGAATGTTTGCGATATTATTTGCGGCTACCTTACTTTTTAGCTGTGAAGCCACAAAAAACGCGAATAATAAACAAAAAGGAGCCGTAATAGGATCTGCAGGTGGAGCCGTAATTGGTGGTGTTGTTGGAAACAATACCGGCGATGGAAATACCGCACTTGGCGCCATTATTGGCGGAGTTGTAGGTGGAGCTGCCGGCGCAATTATCGGTGACCGAATGGATGAACAAGCCAAGGAAATAGAACAGGAAATTCCTGGTGCTGAAGTAGAACGAGTAGGAGAAGGGATAAATGTTACTTTTGATGAAAGTAGCGGTGTGTATTTTGATACCGAGAAATATAACATCAACTCAAAATCTCAAGCTACGCTAAATAAATTAGCTGATATTTTTGAAGAATACCCAGATTCTAACATTCTTGTAGAAGGTCATACCGATAATACAGGAAGTGAAACTTACAACCTTACTCTTTCAAAAAATAGAGCGCAGGCTGTAACCAATTATTTAACCAGTCAGGGATTAAGCAGTGGCAGGTTTAATACCAAATGGTATGGTGAATCTCAACCAAAATATGATAATTCAACTGCCGAAGGTCGTGCTAAGAACAGAAGAGTTGAATTAGCAATTGTTGCTAATGAAGAGATGAAAGAAGAAGCCAGAAGAAAGGCCGAAGAACAGAATTAATCTTTAAGTTCTCAAACAAGTATTAAATCCCGGAAATTTCCGGGATTTTTTTATGCTTTTATTTATCTTCAACCAATGGCAGATTTTCAAGTAATTATAGTGGGTGCAGGCCTGGCGGGTTTAACTGCTGCCATTCATCTTTCCCAAAAAGGAAAAAACGTCCTGGTTATTGAAAAAAAAGCCTATCCACGCCATAAGGTTTGTGGTGAGTACCTATCTAACGAAGTCTTGCCTTATTTTAATTCGCTTAATATTAATCTTGAAAAAGATTTGAAGCCGGTAAAAATTAATAACCTGCTTTACAGTACTCAAAATGCTAAATCTATTGAAACGCCTTTAAACCTTGGTGGCCTGGGATTAAGCCGATATACTTTAGACCACTATCTTTTCAATAAAGCTGAAGAAAGCGGTGCCAAAACTATGTTGGATTCTGTTGAAAATATCAACTTTAAAGATGATGAATTCAATCTAACGCTATCTTCCGGAAAAGAACTTACTGCAAATATTGTATTGGGCGCTTTTGGAAAAAGATCTAATCTGGATAAAAGTCTGAAACGTGATTTTATCCAGGAGAAATCTTCCTGGCTTGCCGTTAAAGGGCATTACGAGGTTCCTGATTTCCCAGAAAATTTGGTAGCACTCCATAACTTTAAAGGAGGTTATTGCGGATTGTCAAAAACGGAAACGGGTGCTGTGAATGCCTGTTATATGGTTTCCTATAAGAGTTTTAAAAAGTATAAAAATACCGAAGATTTCAAAGAAAAAGTATTATTTCAAAATGCGTATTTAAAAGGATTTTTTAAAAATGCTAAACCGCTTTTTGAAAAAGATCTTAGTATCGCCCAAATTTCATTTCAGGAAAAATCATCGATTAAAAATCATATTTTAATGCTGGGTGATGCTGCCGGACTAATTCATCCGCTTTGTGGGAATGGCATGGCAATGGCAATTCATAGTGGTAAAATCGCTTCGGAAGCAATTCTGAATAATTTCAAAGGAAAACATATAGACCGAAAAAATCTTGAAAATGAATATCGGGAGAACTGGAATGCCAATTTCAGCAAAAGGTTGAAAACCGGCCGAATGCTTCAAACAATACTAATAAATCCAATTTTAGCGTCAACTTCACAAAATCTGGTAAAAAAATTTCCGTACTTGTTAGGGAAAATCATCAGTAAAACTCACGGGAAGCCAATAATATGAGTATAGATACTTCAAAAAGAACCAACGCGGTTGAAATCATGGACGATTTTGACCTGAAAGGCCAGGAACTCGATAAGACTTTACGGGATCTTGACAATATCAATAAATGGCTGGGCGGAAATAAGATCACTTTAGACGCGGTTAAAGCGATTATTGAAGATCAACCAAAAACGAAAGAAATACATATTGCCGATGTTGGTTGTGGGAATGGCGCTGTACTAAGGGAAATTGCAAAATGGGGTAGAAAAAATGCTTATAAGATTAAACTTACCGGCATTGATGCAAATACTCACGCGATTGAGATTGGTAGAAAATTATCTTCAAATTATCCGGAAATAGATTTTTTAGCTTTAGATATATTTAGTGAAGAATTCAAAGATTTTAGTTGCGACATTATCTTATGTACCTTAACCCTACATCATTTTAAAAATAAAGAGATCATAGAATTACTAAAACTTTTTAATCAGCAATCCAGAATAGGTGTGGTTGTTAACGATTTGCATCGTTCAAAAGCAGCCTACAGATTGTTCCAGGCATTTTGCGCGGTGTTTATCAATAATGAAATTGCTCGTAAAGACGGGCTTATCTCTATTTTACGCGGATTTAAGAAAGATGAATTGAAAAGTTTTGCAGAAAAAATTCCTCAAACCAAACATCAAATTAACTGGAAGTGGGCATTTCGCTACCAGTGGATTATTCAGAAAGAAAAAATATGAGTGTAAAAATTGTAGGCGTTGAAAAAGAATTACCGGAATATTCCCGGGAAACCAAAGATATTCTTCCCCTGGTAGAAACCTGGCTTGAAGGTCAGGAAGATCGCTATCGCAGAAAAGTGCTAAAGATCTTTGAAGGCGCTGCAGTAGATAAACGTTACTCTATTATGAAGCCGGAAGAGGTTTTTACGGCCACTTCCTTTGAAGACAAGAATAATATTTATGTGAGAGAAGTAAAGAAATTAGGCAAAAATGTACTTCAAAAAGCTTTAGAGCAGAATGCCTGGGAAGCAAACTCTATAGATTTTATCATCACCGTAAGTTGTACCGGGATTATGATTCCTTCTCTGGATGCTTACCTTATAAATTCTTTAGAGCTGAGGCAGGATATTACACGCCTTCCCGTTACAGAAATGGGCTGTGCCGCTGGAATTTCAGGAATAATCTATGCCGCAAATTTTCTAAAAGCTAATCCCGGAAAACGTGCAGCGGTAATCGCGGTAGAAAGTCCCACGGCTACTTTTCAGTTAGACGATTATTCTATGGCCAATATGGTAAGTGCCGCTATTTTTGGGGATGGCGCCGCCTGCGTTTTATTATCTTCTGAAGAAAATGCTCCAGGTCCTAAAATTTTAGGTGAGGAAATGTATCACTTTTACGAAGCTACGCATCTAATGGGTTTTGATCTCACCAACCACGGCCTTAAAATGATCTTAGACGAAAGCGTTCCACAAACCATAGCATCTCATTTCCCTGAAATTGTGCATCCATTTCTTCAAAAATTCAATTCTAATATTGAAAAAGTAGATCATCTTATCTTTCACCCGGGTGGAAAGAAAATTGTGCAAACAGTTGAAGATCTTTTTGGTAACTTAGGGAAGAATATAGATGAAACCCGCGAAGTGCTTCGTCAATATGGGAATATGAGCAGCGCCACAGTGCTTTATGTACTGCAGGAATTTATGAAAAAACAGCCAAAACCTGGCGAACAGGGCTTAATGTTAAGTTTTGGACCCGGCTTTTCGGCACAAAGAATTTTATTGGAATGGTAACAGATTTTAAAGATCGCAATTATTGGGCAATTATTCTGGGCGGAAGTACAGGTCTTGGCTTTGCAACTGCTCGCAAGCTGGCGCACCACGGCATGAATATTATAATTATTCATAGAGATAGACGCGCTGATATTGCTGAAATTGAAGAAGCTTTTGAAGATATTAGAGAACAAGATGTAAAATTTGAAAGTTTTAATGTTGATGCTACTAATGCTGAAAAACGAATAAATCTTATTGAGGAAATTTCCAAAATACTTGGGAAAGAAGGCAAGATTCGAACTTTAGTGCATAGTATTTCTAAGGGAAATCTGAAGCCAATGACCGGTGATGAACCCACTTTAGAAAATATAGATTTTCAGATCACTATAGATGCTATGGCCATTAGTCTTTACGACTGGACAAAAGCTATTTTCAAATCCGGACTTTTTGCAAAAGATGCCAGGATTATTTCGTTTACCAGTGAAGGTAATAAAAAAGCCTGGGCCAATTACGCGGCGGTTTCAGCGGCAAAAGTTGCGCTAGAAGCTATAACCAGAAGTATTGCCCTTGAATTCGCTTCTCACGGAATTAGGGCAAACTGTATTCAAGCAGGCGTTACCGTTACGCGCTCTTTTCAAATGATTCCCGGTAATGAAACCCTGAGAGTACACGCTTTAAAGCATAATCCGTTTAAAAGGCTTACGGTTCCTAAAGATGTTGCGAATGTTGTCTATTTATTGAGTAAAGACGAAGCCAGTTGGATTACAGGAACCATTATTCCCGTTAATGGCGGAGAACATTTAAAATAAATACTGCGTGAATTATAAAAATATCCTCGAAAAACTGCCGTACACCAAACCATTTCTATTTGTAGATGAGTTGCTAAAAGTCAATGAAAAATCTGCTGAAGGTCGCTATACCTTTCCGGTAGATTCATTTTTCTATAAAGGTCATTTTAAAAACAACCCGGTAACACCGGGCGTAATTTTAACCGAATGTATGGCGCAAATCGGCGTGGTTTCCCTGGGAATATTTCTGCTTCAAGATCAGGTAAATGAATCAAAAGAAATTGAACTTGCCTTAAGTTCTTCGGAAGTTGATTTTTACCTCCCGGTTTTTCCCGGAGAAACGGTAAAAGTAGTTTCAGAAAAGTTGTTCTTTAGATTCAATAAATTAAAATGTGAAGTAAGAATGTACGATAAAACAGAGAAATTGATCTGTCGTGGAAAGATTGCCGGTATGATAAAGAGCAAATTAACTGAGGACGTTTCCAAACAAATTTAAATTAGAAATTTACTTTTAGTTTCGGGGCATCCCGGCCTCGGGACTGAGTAATTAAATCTCGATTATCGAGTAAAACTGTTTAGAAAGCTTTTTTAATGAAAAAACGAGTAGTTGTAACAGGAATGGGAGTGGTTGCACCAAACGCGGTAGGTTTGGCCAATTTTGAAGATGCGATTCGTAAAGGAGAAAGCGGGATTAGATTTGAAGAAGAACTGGAACGTTTAAAATTCAGTTGTCAAATTGCCGGAAAACCACAAGTTTCAGAAGAAAAAATAACAGAATACTTTACGCCCTTACAATTACGCGGACTCAATTCCAGCGGGATTGTTTACGGCGTAATTGCAGGAACCGATGCCTGGCAGGATGCGGGACTTAAAATTGAAGAGAATGAACAACCAGATTGGGACAGCGGAATCATTTTTGGTACAGGAATTTTAGGAGTTGATAAATTCCGGGAAGCCATTCATTTAATAGATGCCGGCAAAACCCGAAGATTAGGCAGCACCAGCGTGATGCAAACTATGGCTAGCGGGATTAGCGCTTATTTAGGCGGAATTTTAGGTTGCGGCAATCAGGTGACTACAAATTCGTCTGCTTGCACTACGGGTACCGAAGCGCTACTTATGGGTTTTGAAAGAATTGCCGCCGGGAAAGCCAAACGAATGCTGGTGGGCAGTTGCAGTGACCACGGTCCTTATATATGGGGCGGTTTTGATGCAATGCGCATCTTACCCTCAAAATATAATGAAAACCCTTCGGAAGCTTCCAGACCAATGAGCGCGTCAGCTGCAGGTTTTGTCCCGGGAAGTGGAGCAGGAGCACTGATGCTGGAAGATTACGAAACGGCTAAAGCTAGAGGCGCAAAAATTTATTGTGAGGTTTTAGGAGGAGCTACTAATAGTGGTGGGCAACGTGGCGGTGGAAGTATGACCGCCGCCAATAGTGATGCGGTAATTAGGTGTATTAAAGATGCTATACAATTTTCAGGGATTTCAGCAGAAGAGATTGATGTAATTAATGGGCATCTTACTGCCACGACCAGGGATGCGCTGGAAATTGAAAATTGGAAAAAAGCCTTGAAAAATGATGATTTTCCGTATATAAATTCTTTAAAAGGAATGACGGGTCATTGCCTGGCAGCTTCGGGAAGTATAGAATGTGTGGCCAGTGTGCTGCAAATAGCAAAAAATTTTATCTTCGGAAATACGAACTGCGAAGATCTTAACCCTGAAATTTCAAAATTGATTTCCGAAGAAAAAGTTCCGCGTAAAACTTTAGAAAAACCTGTAAATATCCTGGCAAAAGCCAGTTTTGGTTTTGGAGATGTAAATGCTGTTGCTATTTTTAAAAAGATACAAGATTAGCTTTCAAATAAAATTATTCATAAATGAAACCAGCACGAAGCTGGACGCCAATAAGGCAACACACAGGCAATGATTATAAACCTGTGACAAATTCACCCTTAGTGGCATAATAAATTTAAATAGATGAAAGAAAAAGAAATACTAGACTCCCTGAAAAAAATTGTGACTCCTTATGTACAAAGAAAAGAGGGGCTGGAAAATTTTAATGAAGAAACCGATTTCATTAAAGACCTGGAAGTAAATTCGGCCAACCTGGTGGATGTGATTTTAGATGTGGAAGACGAATTTGATATTGAAATAGACAACGATTCTATGAGTGGAATGTTGACTGTAGGCGATGCGAAAAACATCATTGAGCGTAAACTGGCTTCAGCGTGATAGGTAACGATATTATAGACCTAAATTTAGCCCGTCTTCAAAGTAACTGGGAAAGGCGAGGCTATCTTCAGAAATTATTCACGGAAGAAGAGCAGAAGTTTATCATCAACAGTAATAATCAAGAATTAAATGTTTGGTTATTATGGAGCATGAAAGAATCGGTCTATAAAGCTGTACAGCGAAAATATAAACTACATCGGTTTTATGATCCGAAGCAATTTGTTTGTTCTCAGGTTCAATTAACTTCAGAAAAGGCGAGGGGCGAGGTTTCTTTTAAAGAGGAAACTTTTAAAACAACTTCAGAATTATTCCCGGATAAAATTCTTAGTTATACTGCTAATTCCGAGTTTTCACACTTTTCAGAAGAAAAAAATGCCAGTTCCTTACTATTGCAGAAGGTTTCTGAACATTTTCTTATTCCCTTAGATTCTCTTAACATTAGTAAAAACGGGCAGGGAATCCCATTTATAACTTATCATGGTGATAATCTGCAAATTCCATTTAGCCTTTCCCATCATGGAAATTATTCAGCCTATGCGCTCTCGTTAAATATGTCCTAAAACCTGATTTCGGCATTGTGAAAGCCTCACCTTATTTGTATCTTGAAACAACTAATTATAAAACGATTTTGATTATGAAGACTGTTGATAAGATGGAAGTGCTGCACAGCCAAAGTGCCGAATTTGTTCAAAAAGGTGAAACCGGTAAATTTTTAAAATTAATACCGGATACTTTTATTATAAAAGGTGAAGAAAAAGATGGTGTTTTTAACCAGGGTTATGCCATTAGACATATAAATAGACAGGATATTTTACTTATTGATGTAGTTGAAGAAACTACCAAAGATGCGGTAAAAAAACTGGTAAATGATGGTTATAAAATAAAAGGTATTTTAATTACCTGCGATCATATTTTAAAAGATGCCTACGCCGATTTAAAAACAATTTCTGAAGATGCCGGCGGCGCACCAATCTTTGCACATCCACGTAATAATTTTAAAGACAGTTTTAAAACAAAAGATATCACCGAAAGAAAAGGTGTACTAAAAGACTTTGGTCTAAAAGTATTTGATCTGCCTGGAAACGGTGGAGCTTCGGTTATTATTTATTCTGAAGTTAACGACGGAATGTTATTCCCGGGCGAAGATGCTGAAGGTTCTCCATACGATTCTGACCTAAATACTTTTAAAAGACCAAAAATGGATAAATCTAACGACGATTTTGGTTTAGCTGGAAGCTGGAGCGCTTTTGATGAAGAGTTCGCTTATTTATTCCCTAGAAAAGGGAAACCGGGCTTTAATATTGAAGAAGGTCAACAAACCGATATTTTAAATTCACTAAGTAAGAAATAAAAATATAATAAGCTGTTTCGAAAATAACCGGTAGAATATTTCACAACCAGGAGTTCAGAATATTCCAATGGTTATTTTTCAAACGGCTTTTTAGAAAACTGCCATAAATAGGGAAGGAGTGCCTTCTATATTTATGGCTTTTTTTATCGCCTATTTCAGCGTATCGAAGAGATGGCAAGCTATTCAGTTTGTCATTTAAGATATAAGATATTGTTAAACGCAACGGCTTTCTATAGAAATTGTAATATTTTAAAGCTTAAAATTAACCAACTATGTCTAAACTAAACGTAACACAAAAATTAATTAAGGAGCATTTACTCAAAGGAGAAATGATTCCGGGAAAAGAAATTGGAATAAAAATAGATCAGGCTTTGCTTCAGGATGCTACAGGAACCCTGGTGCAACTGGAGTTGGAAGCTATGGGATTAGATAAAGCACAAACAGAAGTTGCTGTTCAATACGTAGATCACAACTTACTGCAAACCGATTTTAAAAATGCCGATGACCATTTGTTCTTACTTTCAGCCGCGCAAAAATTTGGGCTTTGGTATAGTAGACCAGGAAATGGTGTAAGCCACCCTGTACATATGGAGCGCTTCGGTAAGCCGGGAAAAACCATGGTTGGTTCAGATAGTCACACCCCGGCGGCAGGATCTTTAGGAATGCTCGCTATTGGTACCGGCGGACTTGATGTTGCGGCCGCAATTGCGGGTCAGCCTTATTTTGTAAAAATGCCCGAAGTATGGGGCGTAAAACTTACCGGGAATTTACCAGATTGGGTAAGTGCTAAAGATGTTATTCTTGAAATGTTACGCCGCCACGATGTAAAAGGCGGAGTTGGAAAAGTAGTAGAATATTATGGTGATGGCCTTAAAAATTTAAGCGCTATGGATCGCCACGTGATTGCCAATATGGGTGCAGAACTTGGGGCTACAACCACAGTTTTCCCTAGTGATGAAGAAACAAAAAGATTTCTAAAATCCCAGAAAAGAGAAGATGACTGGAGAGAATTAGTAGCTGATGAAGGCTGTGAATACGATCTTCACGAAGAAATTATTTTAGATGATCTTGTTCCTCTTATCGCACTGCCAACCAGCCCCGGAAATGTTGTACCGGTAAGTGAAGTTGCAGGGAAACCAATTAGCCAGGTGGTTATTGGTTCTTCAGCAAATCCGGGATTAAGAGATTTCTGGATCGCGGGAGCTATTGTTGAAGATAAAGCGGTGAGTAGTGATGTATCTTTTGATATTAATCCAACCTCAAGACAAATAATTCAAAATATGATAGATAACCGGGCTTTTGCTAACTTAATAAAGGCAGGAGCACGTTTTCATCAATCTGGTTGTATGGGTTGTATAGGTATGGGACAGGCACCGGCATCTGGTACTATTAGTTTACGTACTATGCCAAGAAACTTCCCGGACCGTTCCGGAACCAAGGACGACCAGGTTTATTTATGTAGCCCGGAAACTGCCGCAGCTTCGGCATTAACGGGAAAAATAACTGATCCACGAGATCTGGAGAAACTTTACGATATGAAATATCCGAAGTTTGAATATCCTGAATTTCATATTATTAAAGACGATATGTTAGTAGCTCCGCCAGAAGACGGTTCTAAAGTTGAACTTCAAAAAGGACCTAACATTAAATCGCTTCCATATATTGAACCTATGCAAGATCATTACAGCGTTCCTGTAATGCTAAAAATGGGAGATAATATTTCTACTGATGAGATCCTGAAAGCAGGAGCAGAGGTATTGCCTTTTAGAAGTAACCTGCCAGAAATTAGTAAATTCTCTTACACGGTAATTGACGAAACCTTCTATGATCGTGCAATGAAAGCTAAAGGAGAACACGGCGGGCATATAGTTGTGGCAAAAGATAATTATGCACAAGGTTCCAGTAGGGAACACGCGGCTATTGCACCAAAATATTTAGGCCAGGTGGCGGTGATTGCCAACAGTTATGCAAGGATTGCATGGCAGAACCTGGTAAACTTTGGAATTCTTCCCTTAGAGTTTATCGATATTAAAGATTTTGAAAAAATAGAACAGGACGATCAGGTGATCTTCAAGAATCTTAGAGAGGATATCAAAAACCGAAAAAACATTAAGGTAATTGTAAAAAAGGCCAATGGTGACAAATTAGAGTTTGAGACCAAGCATAGTATGAGCGATAGGCAAATTAAGATCTTAATGAAAGGTGGTATAATTAACGAATTTAAAGAGCGTATTGAAGCTAATGAACTTGGGGAAGGCCAGGCTAAGGATGCCGAAGAAAGCGAAACAAAATAAACTTCGTAATATTGCTATAAACAAAAAACCCTGATGTTAATCCATCAGGGTTTTTTATGCATTAAAAAGAAAATACTTCTTAATTAGAATGCGTTCTCATCTGGCTTTTCTTCTTGGCCAATTGCTTATCAAGATCTTTAACTGATTCTGCCGTGGCTGATTCAAAAGAATCTTTATTAGATTCTGCAAAAATTTGAGGGCCAGGAACACTTAATTTAATATTACAAATGAATCCGTTTGGATCCTGTGCTTCTTCCTTTTTAAAATAAACCTGAGCTTTAACGATAAAATCGTATTTCACTTCAAGTTTATCTAATTTTTTCTGTGCGAACTCCTGTAGGGCCTCGCTTTTTTCGAGTTTTACAAACTGATATATTGCTTCCATAAATAATTTTATTTTGTACCTCCAAGAAACCTATTATTAAATGATTATACAAACAATTAAGTGATTCTTAGCAAAGGTTTAAGATTAATTTTTAGTAACAGGTTCGTATAAAATGAAACAGGGAAGAGCTAATTATTTATCAAAGCTTTGAGCTTCAAAGTTTCAAAAAAAGATTGTAACTTTATTTAAGACGCTGATAATAAAACTAATGAAACGCTACATATCCTATTTTCTTCTTATAATGTCATTAATTATATTCCTGGGCTGCGGTAGCAGTATGGATCCGGCTAAGATTGCTAAAACCAAAGAATTAGTTGATAGCCGGCAATTTGAAATACAACACGAGTGGTTAAATCCAATGTCTGGCAACCGTATTAACTTAATTGGAAATCCTAATTTTATAAGATTTAAAAAAGATTCGGTGAATTTATTTCTACCATTTTTTGGAGAACGTTTTGCCGGCGGCGGATATAATGATGAAGGAGGTATAATTTATAATGGTCCATTAAAAGATCTCGAAATTAGCAGTGATGAGAAAGATGCACAAATCATTAAATTTTCTACCAAACAGGATACTGAAGACTTGAATTTTACTATTACGGTTTATCCTGAAGGAAATGTAAATACCCGGGTTAATAGTAGCCATAGATCATTTATTTCTTACCAGGGCAAAATAGGTGAGCTTAAAGAAAAGGGTGATTAGTAAAGCATAGATAGAAATAAAAGAATTCTTCAGTATGAATTATTCTATTTTACATAATATAAATTATAGTGCAAATAGCAATATCTGTTATTTTAACTCAAGTTATATATAAGATGTTTATTATAGGATAATTCAATTATCACTTAAAGCTTTAGTTATCCTAAAAGCCTTATTTAACAGCAAATTAAAATTATCTGGATTTGGTTTTTATAATTTAGTTAGACTAACCAAACAAACTAAAAATGAGAAGTATGAGAATTTATGTAATGATTTTAGCCCTGGTGTCTATTGGGCTAACCAGTTGTAATGATGGTTCTACTAAAGAACTGGCTCAGCAACAGGAAGAATTGAAAAAACAAAATGACAGTATAATTGGTATGCACGAAACGCTTACTGCGAAAAATAACGAGCTTAAAACAGCACACAACCAGGTTTCGCAGCAATTACGCGGATTAGAAAAACTGGAAGATTCTACACAATTGGAGAAACTTACCAGTATTGAAGCTAAAATTAGAGATCATGGAGCTATGCTGGCTTCGCATAGAGAAATGATTGAGTCTCATAATGAGCTTGGTCAAAATTTTGGAGAATTATCTAGTGATGCAAAAAAGACGCAACTTTCTGAAATGCAAAAAACGCACGACCGTATAATGAGTGAACAGAAAGAAATGAAGTCTGAAAACGATAATATAGAAAAACAGCACCAGTCTATAAAAGATATGATTGCTAAATCTGCTTCAGGAGATGAATCAGAAGGCTAAATCTAAATCGGCTTAAAATTTATAAGAAATGGCTATCTAACTTATTTTAGGTAGCCATTTTTTTATCCTATTTTAATGAAGAATAAAATTTTTTCTTCAAAAGCTCCAGTTTAGGACTTATAAAATTTTGACAAAAAGGTTTATCGGGTCCTTTTAAATAATAATTCTGAATTTCTTCACGAGAACTTTTAAAAGAAACGAAGGGCAATACTTTGGTAATAATTTCTTTTTCAAAATCTGTTCTCAAATTCTTTAAGGTTGCTAAAGCTTCAATTTTATCGTTTTCGTCAAGGTAATAAATGGCAGATCTATATTTATTACGCATACTGTGGTTTGAAGTACTTTTGTGCGTATGTAAATGAATTTCAATTAAACTTTCCAGGGAAATTTTATCACTAGCGTAATGAACAATTACGCCCTCAGAATAATCGGCATGTTTAGCCTTAGATGCAACATAACCCTGTTCTACCTTTAGTACACCTACAATTTGTTGAAAAACAGCTTCGGTACACCAATGGCAACCTCCTCCAAAAGCTATTTTTTTAAGTGTGGCATCCATAATTACAAGACCTTTTTTAGTTCTCCTAAAATTAATTTACTTCTTCAAACCCTGGATTAATCCAAAAGCTGCACGTTCCCCAGAAAGCATCGCTGCATTTTGAGAAGAATTCAGAAGTTGATCTCCGGCCAGGAATATGGTATCGGTTAATTGGGTTTCGGTGGGATCTATTTCGTAATGTAAGGGACTAATTTTTGGAAGCGCTTTTTTAATAAAGTAGTGTTTTAAAAATCGGGCGTCCCCTACTCCACAGTAATTCTTTAAATCCTGCTCAACTTTTTTCAGTAACTCAGTCTCAGATAAATCGGTTTGTTTTACTACGGTAACTGAAAGTAATTCTTTTCCACCATTAGATTCAGTAGCCACACTGGTATGATAAAAGATATTATTGATCAAAGAATCTTTATCTGTAATTAAACCAATTATTGGCTTTTCTATAGTTCGCTTTTCGGTTTCAAAATAAAAATTATGGCAGGATTTCCATTGTGTTTCCTGGTTCTTCAAATTACTTACCAGCGCACTGGCTTCAGTAGCAATTATGGTAGCATCTGTAGGAATAACTTCTTCACTCTCCAATATAATTTCGCCTTCTTTTACCTGTTTTACGGGAGTATTAAGGTGGATTTTAGTATTCTTTAATTGTCTCGCCAGGTTTTTGGAAATCTCTCCCATTCCTTTCTTCGGAATTACCGCCAGGCCTTCTCCAAACATTTTAAAAACAAATTCAAACATTCTGCTGGAGGTTTCTAAATTAGGTTCAAGATAGATTCCGCTAAAAAAAGGTTTGAAGAATTTACTAATAATTTCCTCGGAAAAACCTTTCTCCTGAAGATATGCCAAGGTTGTAGTTTCCTTTCTTTCAAAAATATCGTTAACCGATAGCTTTTTTAAATCGGTATAAAGACTTAATATCTTCAATTTATCTGAAAATGTGCCAATGCCTGAGAAAATTGTAGGCAGAATTAAAGATGAAGCCCGCAATGGATCTCCAATTGTTTTAGGCTTAGCGTTTTCATAAATTACTGCGCCCGGTAATAACTCCTGTAATTCTAAAGATTGATAATCTAAATACTGCAAGGCTTTTGGGTACGCACTAAGTAAAACCTGGAAACCCCGGTCTAATTGGTAGCCTTCTACCAAATCGGTTTTAATTCGTCCTCCAACACTATCTGAAGCCTCATATATTTCTGGAGCGTAACCGTGATCTTCCAGCACTTTAGCAGCGATAAGTCCGCTAAGTCCGGCACCTACAATTTTTACTTTATATTCAGATTTATCCATATTCCTTCTTTATTTTATCAAAAATACAGCTTTTAAAAAAGACCTGATGATGTACAAATGTTAAGGCAGGACTAAGATTTAGCTTCAACCAATTCCATAATTAAAGCTAAACTAACCAGGTTTAAGTAAGACTTAAATTCAACTCTCAATGATCGAGTAAACAAAAAACCCACAGCATAAAAGCTGTGGGTTTCATATAAAGTATAAGATTATTCTTAAGCAGTTTGTAGCTCAAGATCTTTTTTCGATTTTCTATATAGAAAAGAATTATAAATATTTCTTTTGGCAAATCTTACCTGCTTATCTGAACTTATGAATTTGATAAAAAGTTTTTTGTTTACTCCAAAATACTCGTAGGTAGTACCATTAGTAAAAGATATTTCCAGTAGATTCCCTTTATGCTGATAATCGGCAATTCCGGCTTCGCTTATCGTTCTGTTATATTCCTCGAGGTTAGCTTCTATAGTTTGCGGGGCAATACTTACTAAAAAGTGGTACCCATCAATAATTTCTTTACTTTTTACTTCAGCTTCGGCGTGCTTTTCATCAGTTTCTCTAAATTTATCGGGATGCCATTCTTTAACCAGGTTTCGGTAAGTGCTTTTAAGTTGTTTAAGATCTATCTCTTTTTCAACATTAAAGAGCTTTTTATATTGATTTACACGCTTCATTACTATTAATTTTAAATAAGCGGCAAAACTACTTCTTTTTATTGGATAGTAGACTGGTTATTTTCAAGGTATTTTTTCACTTTAATTAGAGGTTCTGGATATAGATCCAATCGAGTAACTCATAGGTAATTATGCCCGAAATAATAGCGACTAGCAATTTTATCCAATTAAGCTTAATCCAAATTATAATTTTTTTCATCAAACTACCCTCCTGATTTTTCTCAAATCTAATCCTTAAAGGTATTCTGAATTCTTGAATAAATTTTACGGGAATCCACATTCGCTAAAGCGAATCCAGATACAATTGCTCTACCTTGGTCCTGGCCCAGGGTGTTTTTCGTAAAAATTTTAAACTGGATTTAATAGATGGATCCTGAGTAAAACATTTTATATTTATTCTTTTACCCATTTCTTCCCAACCATAACGGTTTACCAGGAATTCAAGAATATCGGCAAGCTTTACGCCGTGAAGCGGATTATTTGGTTGCTGGCTTTTCATATTCAAATGTACTTCAGAGGAAATTTATAAAATAAGGCTTAAACATATCGCACTCTTACTTTTTTCTTTTTTAGCTTAGAATTATTGAGCAAGCCAATAAGTTCTTCAGCTTTTTTCTCCGGAACAGCTACAAATGCACAATCTTGCTTGAGTTCAATAAGTCCCAGTTCATCTTTTTTAAGATTCCCCTGTTTAAGAAAAAGCCCGGCGATATCTCCTTTTGAAATTTTATCTTTTCTTCCTCCAGAAATGAAAAGTGTAGTTTTTTCAACAGCATCGGCGTTGCTTTTTGATTCCTGAATTTTATAATCATTGGTTTCAATAAAATCTGGAAGCTTTTTTCTTTCAGAAAGCACATAGGCAATACCTTCCTGATGCATTCTGGCGGTACGCCCGTTTCTATGCGTAAATTCTGAAGCTTTAAAAGGTAATTGGTAATGAATTATAAAATCAATTTCGGGTACATCTATGCCTCTTGCAGCAAGATCTGTAGCGATAAGCAACCTATGAGTTCCATTTCTGAACTTGATAAGAGATCTTTCCCTGTCTTTTTGCTCCATCCCTCCTGAAAATATACCGTGTTCAATTCGGTTTTTGTTCAGAAAATCACTCACTTCGGCAATGCTATCTTTATAATTACAAAAAATAATTCCTGAACCTTTAGCTTTCCCCGACAGCAAATTAACCAGGCTTTCCAGTTTCTTTTTTGGATTTACATCAATGGTTTTAACTTCTAAAGAAGGTTGTTCTCCTTTTAAATAATTAATACTCTTAGGATTGCTTAAACCAACAAACCCAGGAACCTCGATATTTTGTGTAGCCGATGTAAGAATACGTTTTTCCAAACCTGAAAGTGCTGCAATAATTTCTTTCATTTCATTCTCAAAACCGACTTCTAAAGATTTATCAAATTCATCTAAAACAAGAGTTTTGATGTATTTTGTAGCAAAGGTTTCTCTCCTAAAATGATCGGCAATTCTTCCCGGGGTGCCAATTAATATTGCCGGGGCGTGTTGTAGTTCTAATTTATCTTTAGAAAAAGCCCTTCCGCCATACACTGCATTCGCTTTAAAGCCGGCTCCCATTTCCCTGGTAACTTGCTCTATTTGAATAGCCAGTTCTCTTGAAGGTACTAAAATTACAGCCTGCACCTCTGCCAAATCTGGATCCAAATCTTCCAGCAAGGGTAATAAAAATGCTAATGTTTTACCAGATCCGGTAGGTGATAGTAAAACCGTATTTTGGTTTTCTACAATTGTTTTATAAGCTTCTTGCTGCATAGCATTAAGCTGAGAAATCTCCAATTTGTTCAGGATTTCCTGTAAATTCTTAGTTTGCATGAATTTGAGAATAATAAAGTCTTATATCGACTTTAAAGGGAAGCACCCGTTTAGGCGATAAAATAATGTGAATTTCTTTTGGGTAAGATACAAGTGGAATTTAAAACTGACTAAGAGTCTGTTCTGTTTAATGTTCACCTGTAAAAAAAGAAAGGTTCAGCAATAACATATTACCGAACCTTGTATGAGATTAGCGAATTATTGCTGTTTTACACGAACAGCATTCATTCCTTTCATTCCTCGTTCCAGTTCAAAACTTACCTTATCGTTTTCATCGATCTCATCGATCAAACCGGTAACGTGAACAAAATATTTTTCGTTATTTTCTGAATCGATAATAAATCCAAAACCTTTAGAATGATCAAAAAAGGAAACTTTTCCTTTTCTCACTGGATCTTCCTCTGGCATGTCTTCTTTTTTCGGAACGCCAATTTCTATACTTTCGGCTTCAACTTCAACTTTTTGAGAAGGATCCGGTGGAGTATCAGTAAGATTCCCATCAGCATCTACATACGCGATCATATCTTCAAAGCTACCTCCTTTGTTAGAATTCTCTTTGCGCTCCTGCTTCTTAAGCTCCTTTTCTTTTCTCTTTTTTATTTTCTTTTTTTCTTTTTCAGTCTTACTGAATGTCTGCTGCGATTTGCCCATTCGTTATGTTTAGTTAATAATTAGGTGAGTAAGCTTGGAATTACCTGAAGAGATTCCTGGTAGTGATAAGGCATCTTAAAGCCATCTTTCTTCAATGAAAGTAAAGAATCCCTATAAGGATACCGCTTAAACTTCTACAAAGATAAGTGATAGAAATTAAATTACTTAATTTGAAGGGGATAAATAATTTTTGATTTCCAAAATTGCCCTTTCCTCCTATTTTTTACGTTTCTTTTTATCCCACCAAACGTATAATATAAAAATAGCCAAACTAACTAAAGATCCCCATAGAAGCCCGGTTTTTAAACCATCTGTACTCTTTCCTATAATTGCTATAAAGATAGTTAGCGGGGCAATACCTACAAGTGTGGCACCAATAAAACGCCAGTAGCCCATTTTTAGAATTCCACCCACAAAACTAATAGCATCATTAGAAAGAAACGGATTTATCCTGGTTACAATAACTGCCCAAAAGCCGTAATCTTCAATAAAATCCTCAATTTTAATTTTGTTTGAAGGACCAATCAATTTCTCCACGATCACCGGGCCAAAGTAGCGCCCAATAAAATAACCTACGCTTGAAGCTGTGAAGATAGCTGCAAAAATTATTAGACTTCCAAAAATAGGCCCGTAAGCCAAAATGGAAACTACCATTAATGCTACCGATGGGATTACAATTAAAAACATTTGTGCAACCATAGCCAGGATAAGCATAGTTGGCCCCATCCATCCAAAATCTGAAACCCATTCAGTGATTCTTTCTTCGTCATTGCTGGTTAATACATCCCAGGCTTCAGTAAAAAAATCCCGAACCCCGGGAATAAAAAAATAAGCTGCTACAAGAGCAGCTATAATAATTCCTGATACAATTAGCGGGGCTTTACTTTTTTTTACTGAAGTAGTTTCTACAGAATCAGCCATAAAGTTTATTTATTTTCTAGTTTAACTCTTAAAATATTCGCGGGTTGTCTTCGGCTTTCATTAGAGATATACAAACGATTCTCTTCATCAAAATCCAGAGCTTCAGGTTGGGGAAAAGTTTCGGTATTTAAAATATGAATTTTAACCTCATTACCTTCCTCATCTAAAATGATCAATTTAGGCTGATTTCCTTCTAAAACGTATAATTCACCGGTTTTAGGATGAAACCTAATGGCAGAAGGCCTAATTATTCTCGAGGACCTCCCTCCTATTAATTTCCTGTAAATCTCATCTCTACCATCTAGAGTGAAATACCTACCTTTTTCTAAGCTTTTAGTTGAAAGATCAAAGGCATAAATTCCTTTTGTATCTTTTCGGTTATTATATTCTTTTACCGCAAATAGTAAACGATTGTTTGCTACATCAATTTCCAGGCTTTCTGCTTCATTTATATCTAATCCTGAAATTTGATAAGTATCAATTTTAGGAGCTTTACCTCTAAAGTTTTTAATTTCATAAATTTTACCATCGCTGCGAAGTACGTAAGCCGTATCTTCTGCTACCGCTAGCCCTTCGTAATCGCCAGATCCACCAAACTCTATCCTGGAAGTTATTTTTGATGTCTCTAAATTGAAAATAAAGATCACACCATCTTCATCCTGTATACAGGCCATTTCATTATTCCCTAAATAACTTAAACCGGAAATTTCATTAAGTATAGATGGTAACTCCCATTTTTCTTCAATAGTATAGGTTTTATTATCCTCATCAAAAGATATATAACTGTTGTCTTTAAAAGTCCAGTAAATAAGTCCGGCCAGGATAAAGATTGCAGCTATAATCCCAAAAATAATTTTATTCATTTTCATAACTATCCTAAAGTAGATTTCTAAAATAGGTTTATTCTCAAGGTTTGCCAGCATAATTAAATATTATTAACAGAATGCTTTAAAAATTAGCTTAATAGACAGACTGCAAACCGCACCAAAAACCACTTAATTGTTAAAAATAAGTTAATTTAGTACTATTTATAGCATAGTACTGTAACAAACAAGATTCAAGACAGTCTATTAGATATAACCTTTAAACTTTATGAATTATGAAAACTTTTGAAAACATCAGTAGACCATTCTTTAATCAGGAAAAAAACAGCACTAAAAAAAGCTGGAGCAGTAAAAGACGCTATTTAAAATAATCTCAAAAATTAGAAATCATGAAAACTTTCGAAAACATCAGCAGACCATTCTTTAATCAGGAAAAGAACAACACCAAGAAAAACTGGAGCAGTAAAAGACGCTATTTAAAATAATCTCAAAAAATTAGAAACCATGAAAACTTTTGAAACCATCAGCAGACCATTCTTTAATCAGGAAAAGAACAATACCAAGAAAAACTGGAGTAGCAAAAGACGCTATTTAAAATAATCTCAAAAAATTATAAATTATGAAAACTTTACAGACCACCCGTCCATTTTTAAATCAGGTAAAAACCAATAATCGTAGCAACTGGGATATTAAACGTCGCTACTTTAAAACTTAATATTATGAAAATTCACGAATATATAAATCGAAACTTTGCAAGCACCCGGGAAGCCCAGTTATATGGCAAGAAACCGAGTAGTAAATTCCAGGAGAACTTTACACGGAACAACTGGTGCTTAAACCATCAGCCTATTAGTTAATCTTAAAACAGATCCACTATGAAGTTTTATAAAACTTAGCCGGGACAACTTAATTTGTGACCGGCTTTTTTTATGTCCTTTAAAATTCAATTTCTCTGAAAGTCTGAACTTTAAAAAACTTAAATAATCTTTAAATATATAATCCTATTTGCATGGTATTTGTTTATTTGTAGCAATTAAACCTACTATGCTAAACAAGATTAAAAGAAATCCCAAATTAAAATGGGCTTTAATAGTGCTGGCAAGCCTTTTTACCATCTTCGTATTGTTTTTTGCCAGTATTTATTTTGGAGCCTGGGGCGAACTCCCCTCCTCTACCGAATTAAAAGAACTTAAACAAAACAGGGCTACCGAAGTTTTAGCCAATAACGGTGAACTTATTGGAAAGTTTTACGTTTTCGATAGGCAGCCAATTACCTATAAAGAACTCCCAACCCATTTAATTAATGCACTTGTAGCTACTGAAGATGCCCGGTTTTTTGAACATGATGGTATTGATAATCGAAGTCTTTTACGAGTATTTTTTAAATCTATTTTGCTTCAGGATGAGTCAGCCGGTGGTGGTAGTACCATTAGCCTTCAGTTGGCCAAAAATATCTACGGAAGAAAAGATTATGGCCCTTTAGGCATTGTAGTAAATAAATTCCAGGAAGTAATTATCGCCAAAAGACTGGAAGAGGTATATTCAAAAGAAGATATTATCAGGCTTTATTTCAACACGGTTCCCTTTAGTGATAATACCTTTGGAATAGAGAGCGCGTCTATGAAGTTCTTCGGAAAACATACTTCAGAGATCAATCTTGAAGAAGCCGCAGTTTTAGTAGGAACATTAAAAGCTTCCCATTCGTATAACCCCAGAATTTTTCCTGAAAGAAGCCGCTTGCGAAGAGATGTAGTGCTGGAGCAAATGGGAAAATATGGATATTTAACTGAAGCTGAAGTTAAGGAAGCAAAGCAAAGAGAATTAGTGCTTAATTACAAGAATTACAGCCACGATAAAGGATTGGCGCCATATTTTAGAGCACAGGTAAGAAAAGATGTAAGTCAAATTCTGGATACGCTTAAAAATAAAGACGGAAAAAAATTCAATATTTATAGAGATGGTTTAAGTGTGCACACTACCCTAAATTATAAAATGCAAACTTTAGCGGAAGAAGCTTTAAAAGAACATCTTCAGAACTTACAAAAACAGCACGAAGATGCCTGGGGAAAGGCGGCGCCCTGGTTAACCAACCAGCAAATTGTAAAAGATGCCCTTAAAAAAACATCAGCCTGGAAAAGGCTCGAAAAAGAAGGGAAAGATGATAGTCAAATAATGGCTGAACTTAATAAGACAAAGCCTACCGAATTATTTGATTATGATAAAGTTGAAACAAAAAATGTAAGTACCAAAGACAGTGTTGCTCACTATTTAAAATTTCTAAATGCCGGGATGCTGGCCGTAACACCACAATCCGGTGCGGTACAAGCCTGGGTTGGGGGGATAGATTTTGAATATTTTCAGTACGACCATGTTTCGCAAAGTAAACGCCAGGTTGGTTCTACTTTTAAACCCTTTGTTTATACGGCCGCCCTGGAAAATGGTATTGAACCCTGTCAATATTTTTCCGCCAGGGAAGTAACCTATGCCAATGGCTGGACGCCTTCAAATTCTGGTAGCGATGAGGACGATCCTCATATGAATTACAACTTAAAAGAGGCCTTAAGTAAATCTATGAATACCATTGCGGTAAAAGTACTCATGGAAACCGGGATTGAAAATGTGGTAAACCAGGCTAAAGCAATGGGAATTAATTCAGAGCTACCTGAAGTACCGTCAATCGCTTTAGGAACAGCTTCTTTAAGTTTAACCGAACTAACCGAAGCCTATACTCCTTTTGTAAATGAAGGAAAAACTAGTAGCGCGTTTTATATCACAAAAATCGAGGATGGTGAAGGCAATGTTTTAGCCGAATTTAAACCTGAAATTTCAGAAGATCGTTCTATTTCTGAGACTAACAGGAAGATCATGATAGAAATGATGAAAGCCACGGTAAACGAAGGTACGGCTACCAGGCTACGAACAACTTATGGTTTAAGAAATGATATCGCCGGAAAAACCGGGACAACTCAAAATAATAAAGATGGTTGGTTTGTAGGTATTACTCCTAACCTGCTCGCTGTAACCTGGGTTGGGTCTGACGATCATAGAATTGGTTTTAGAAATACCTATGTTGGGCAGGGAGCAAATTCAGCCCTACCGGTTTTCGCAAAACTCATGCAAAAAATGAATAGCGATCCCGCTTTCAATGAAATAACCCAGGCGAGATTTTCACCCGTTTCTTCAGAAATTAAAGAAATGATGGATTGTGATCCTGAAAAGAGAGACGGCTTCTTTAAACGCTTATTTGGTGGCGGAGATAAAGATGAACCCAAAAAGCAGGAGAAAGAGGAAAAGAAGAAAAAGAAAGGTTTCTTTAAACGTTTATTTGGCGGAAAAGATAAAAATTAAAAGAGACTGTTTGAAAAGTCTAACTTCCGTCAAGCTGAACTCGTTTCAGCTTCTATCATGTTTTAATTATCTAAAACCTTAGATTCTGAAACAAGTTCAGAATGACGATTTACTAAATTTTTCAAACAGTCTCAATACTTATATCAGCCAGTGTGGCTTCTGAAATATTTTAAGCAGGAATACTATCCTTTTCTTCTCTTTTCCAGAAACGATGTTTTCCTATGGCTGTCACAAATTCTGACGATTTACCTTCACCTACAATTACACCATCTTCTTCAAGGTTTTTCTTATCCAGATCTTTCCAGAAATAGGTTTCTTCCAGTAAACCATTTTCCTGTGCAACTGCAATTGGTTTGCAATGTTTATAGCCTTCATTCAGGAAATGAATAGCCTTTGGAATCTTCTTCAAGGCTTTATGCGCTTTATCTCCAGAAGGTACATAAAAGGCATCAAAAACAACTGAAGCTGTGGTTCTAAAAGCAGCATCTACTTTTAAAGATTTTCCGCCTGCGGTTTTTACTTCGGTAGAATTTGGCCCCACAATATTTACCATAGCACCTTTCTTCTCCAAAGCTTTCTTCATATCGTTTACCGATTTATCATCTACTCCATCGGCGCATAAAAAAGCTACCTGTCGGGTTGCAATGTTTCCGAAGCCATTATGCATCATACTCAATGCAGGATCTTTTTCTATAGAAGGATTACTCTTAGTTGGTTCATAACGTTCTGGATCATAATCTGCCGGCACTCCGTGATTTAATTGCTCCTTCTTCTTAGGTACTTTAATTCCCAGGTTAGAAGCTACTTCTTTTGCTAAATCTTTATTTACCTCATTCAATAGACCCAACATCCTTTCCTGTACTTCAGTTGCTCCAACTTTTCCTAATTCGAAGCTGAAAGCATTTATAATATGTTTTTGCTCAACTTCGGTCTGACTATTATAAAATAAAGTTGCCTGGCTAAAATGATCTTTAAAGCTTTCACTGCGTTCTCTTACTTTTTTAGCATCTATTTTTTCAGGATAACTATCAAAACCACCTTCGGCTATTTTTGCCTGGAAAGGACAGCCGCCGCGTAATGAATTTGGCTGATAGCTGGTTTGACCTTTATTAATTTCCTGTCTCATATGCCCGTCGCGCTGATTATTGTGCATTGGGGCGATTGGTCGGTTAATTGGTATCTCGTGAAAGTTTGGTCCGCCAAGTCGTTTTAGCTGTGTATCGGTATAAGAAAATAATCTCCCTTGCAATAGTGGATCGTTGCTAAAATCTATTCCCGGCACAATATGGCCAGGATGAAAAGCAACCTGTTCCGTTTCCGCAAAGAAATTATCGGGATTTCGGTTTAATACCATTTTCCCTATTTTCTTAACCGGAACTAATTCTTCAGGGACTAACTTTGTTGCATCCAGAATGTCAAAATCAAATTTATGTTCATCTTCTTCAGGAATTAATTGTACGCCAAGCTCCCACTCTGGAAATTGCCCACTTTCTATAGCATCCCAAAGATCTCTTCTATGGAAATCTGAATCGTTACCCGAAATCTTTTGTGCTTCGTCCCAGGTCACTCCATGTGTTCCTAGAAGTGGTTTCCAATGAAATTTCACAAAGGTTCCTTTTCCATCTTTATTGACAAACCTAAAAGTATGCACCCCGAATCCTTCCATCATTCTTAAACTCCTTGGAATAGCTCTGTCTGACATTGCCCACATGATCATATGCGCAGACTCTGGCATTAAAGAAATAAAATCCCAAAAGGTATCGTGGGCTGAAGCAGCCTGCGGAATTTCGTTATGTGGTTCTGGTTTTACCGCGTGAATAAGATCTGGAAATTTTATAGCATCCTGGATAAAAAATACCGGAATATTGTTCCCAACTAAATCGTAGTTTCCTTCTTCAGTATAAAATTTAACCGAAAAGCCGCGAACATCTCTGGCTAAATCTGTAGAACCCCTAAATCCCGCCACAGTAGAAAAGCGGGTAAAAACCGGTGTTTTTTTAGAAGGATCCTGTAAGAAGCCTGCTTTGGTATATTTTTCCATAGATTCATAGACCTGGAAGTAACCGTGAGCAGCAGAACCTCTGGCATGTACTATTCTTTCCGGAATTCTTTCATGGTCAAAATGCGTGATCTTTTCTCGAAGAATAAAATCTTCTAATAGAGAAGCACCACGGTCTCCTGCTTTAAGTGAATTTTGATCGTCGTTAATTTTTACTCCCTGGTTAGTGGTGAGAAACTGATCTTTGCTGTCTTCCCGGTTTCTTTCCAAATCCTTAAGCTTCTCATTATCTGAAGCTTTCTTGCTACCTTCATTTTTCATAATCATTTATTTATTGGTTATTCTAAAATTGATAAATAAATGCCGGTTTTAAAATTTAGGGCTGTTAAATAATTCCTATAATTAAAGCAATTTGATTAACAGAATATTAGAGAAAGGTAGTTTAGTTATGAAAAACCGTTAACTCAAGGAAAATAACAGGTGAGTACACATAAAAAAACCGGTGAATTTTACAATTGCACCGGTTAAATAATTTTGGGTAGATTATTCTTAGAATTCCTTATTGATGGCCATTCTTAATTTTCGGGAATAATCTTCTTCTAACCAATCGCGATAGTTCTTGGTACTTTTACTAATACAATAAGAGTATTGTTTAATTCTTGAAGAAATATCGTCTTTAAGTTCTTTTGCCAGGATTCGAGCATCAAAAACATCTTCAGAATTCTCCACGCACATTTTTACGTGTTGGTCCATAGACCATTCTAAAACTGCTTTAGATCTTAATCCTCTTTTTATTACCTTATCATAAGCCTCTTCCACATCAAAATCTACATCCTCGGTATTAGAAAATTGTTCTCTAATTTCCGGAGGCATCACGTATTTAAATTCCCGCTCTATTTCTTCATCACTCAATAGATTTTCAAAATAGAAATCTGGAGCTCTAAAAATTTGTTTCCAGTCTACCGGGGCACTCCATTCTCCAAATCGAGCCAGGTTATTACCCAGATCTATTACGTTAAATTCAGATTTTCCGGGCAGTACCCTGGAACCACGACCAATCATTTGGAAATAAAGGGTAAGTGATTTTGTTGCCCTGTTTAATACAATGGTTTCTACCGTAGGTTCATCAAAACCGGTGGTAAGAATACTTACAGAAGTTACAATAGCATCAGGAGTATGCTTAAACCATTTTAGAATGTCTTTTCTATCCTGCTTACTGGTGGTATTATCTAAATGCCGAATAGGTATACCGGCATTTCTAAAGGTTTCATAAACTTCTATTGAAGTATTAATACCATTATTAAATATCAGCGTTTTCTTTCCGCGGGAACGCTCGTAATAAGCATTAAGCAGTTTTTCCTGCATGGAAATATTGGAATACAATTCTTCAGAAGATTTTACGGTATAATCTCCATTCATTCCAACTTTTAAACTGGTAAGACCTACATTATAACTAAACGTATTCGCCCGAGCCAAAAAGCCTTTTTCAATAAGGGAGCCTATGGAATCACCAACGATTAATTCGCGGTAATTATCTTTCATAGGTAACTTAATATTAGAACTAAGCGGCGTTGCCGTCACTCCAAGGATAAAGCACTTTTCAAAGAATTTGAATAATTTTCTGAATGAATTATAATGGGCCTCATCTATAATCACCAAGCCAATATCCTTAATTTCCAGCTTTTCGTCGTGCAAACGATTATTAAGGGTCTCTACCATGGCCACAAAGCACATATAATCTTCCTGGTCTGGTAATTCTTTTACCTTAGAGTTTATAATCTTATTGCGCACACCAAAACCATCTAACATATTAGAGGTTTGCTTACACAACTCTATCCTGTGGGTAAGAATAAGCACTTTCTTTTGAGTTCGCTGAATATATTCCCGCACCATTTGCGAAAATATAACCGTTTTACCTCCACCCGTAGGCAATTGGTAAAGCAGGTTATAATGCTCAGGATGCTCATCTATCACATTAAAGATTTTGTCTATATCTTTTTGCTGATAGTCATAAAGTTCCTTATCAACTTTTTTGTCTTCTATTCCAAAGGTTTCCACCGCCATAATTTTTGTTCAAAACTGCAAGTTTGCAAAAATAGCTGATTTCTTAGGTTTAAAGAAATATTTAGGATAGAAATACGAATAAGCCCCTTAAAAATGATTAAATTTAAGTTTCATTTTCACTCCCTTCGGTAGGTCCCATTTTTTTCAAACTGTGTGATTATGAAGCTGAAAGGAGGAGCAAACGGAATTGGTTTTAGTACCATAAGGAATAATATTCTTTTTAAGGATTTTGATCAAAATATCCTGTCGGATATTGCTTCAAACTTCGTTGAAGAAACCTGGCCGGCACACACTTGCAGTAATTGCTCCAACTTAAGACACAAATTTCATATTATAATTTCGGGACGTTTAAAAGTATTTCAAACCGATAAAGAGACCGGCCGGGAATTCACGCTATTCTTATTAATTCAGAATCAATTTTTTGATGTAATTTCTTTAGTTGATAACTGCAACCATAAGATCTACTACGAATCTTTGGAGGAAGTAAAAATGCTTTCCACTCCTATTTTTACCATGCGTAAATGGCTAAAAATGTATCCTAGGCTTAATGAGAGACTACTTACCTATGTAAGTCAGCAACTTTTAAGCGTAGAAGATTATGCTGTTAATCATACTTTTTTCGATATTCCTGCCCGGCTTGCGAGGCTTATTTTAAAAAACCTTAATCATAAATCCCAGAAGTTAGAGTACATAAATGATCTCTCTAATGAAGAAATTGCCAATTTAATAGGATCTACCCGGGCAGTAGTAAACAGGCATTTTCAGGATTTTAAAAAAGAAGGAATTCTAAAAATAGGTAGAAAAGAAGTAGAAGTTATTAATCTCCCACTATTGCTAAAAAAAGCAACCAATCAATAATTTAACAAATAAGTTAAATTTCGTTAAAGTCTGGTTTAGTGCTACTTAAGTAGTTTTACCTCGAGTAATGCTAGATTATCTTTGGTATTCAATTATTTATTAATCTCTAAATGAAACAATTATGAAAAAGCTAATCTTAAGCTTATTGTGTTTTACCATTGTGGGGATGGTTTATGCACAAGGAATAATTAAGCTAGACGAATTAAGGATGGATCTTAATCCTAAATCCTTAGAAATTGATGAGTCTTCAAATTCATTAACATTTAATGTAAGCGAAGACTATGTAGGGCAATTTCATTCAAATCCTTTGAAATATGCTAAACAGAACTTCAGTATTCAAGATTTTATTGAAGCCAACCAGGGTAAAGATTATAATAATTACACCGTGACATTTGTTACCAATAAGGGGACTTTAAGAGTGAATTATGATGAAGATGGAGAAATTACTTCCAGCAGCCAGCGCTTTATAGATGTTAACCTTCCTAATAAATCTATTGTAAAAGTTTTAAAAGCTAATGAAGGATATAGAATTATAGGAACCAAACATTTAGCCTATTCAAAATCTGGATGGACTGTTGATAAGGAATTTTACAAAGTAAAACTTGAAAATGGAAAAAACAGGAAAAATGTGAAAATGAATGTTAGCAGAGATGCCTCAGGTGTGGCAGTTGCTACTTTAGAATAAAACAGGGTTTTTATTTTTACTCCGGAAGTTGTGTTTATCAACTCCCGGAGTATTTTTTTAGTCAAAAATATTAGAAGATAAATAACGGTCTCCACGGTCGCAAATTATACTTACCACAATACCTTCCTCCAACTCGTTACATAACCTTACAGCGGCAGCAGTTGCACCTCCACTGCTCATTCCGGCAAAAATGCCTTCTTCTGTAGCAAGCTTTTTGGTCATTGCAACAGCTTCATCTTCGCTTACTTCCATAATACGATCTACCTTTTTTGGCGTAAATATTTTAGGTAAATAAGCTTCCGGCCATTTTCTAATCCCTGGAATTCGAGAATTATCGGTTGGTTGCACTCCTACAATTTGAATTTCTTTATTCTTTTCCTTCAAAAACGTAGAAGTACCCATAATGGTTCCCGTTGTTCCCATTGAAGAAACGAAATGTGTTACTTTATGCCTGGTATCGTTCCAAATCTCCGGGCCGGTAGTATTATAATGCGCCTGCCAGTTATCGTTATTACTAAACTGATTGATCATAAAATAATCACCACCCGCCATTTTCTCTTCAGCATAATCACGTGCACCTTCAATGCCTACATCGGCATCGGTAAGTGTAACTTTAGCGCCGTAGGCACGCATAGTTTGTACGCGTTCTATTGTAGAATTTTCAGGCATTACCAATTCAATATCAAGCTTAAAAATTCTGGCTACCATAGCCAGGGCTATTCCTGTATTTCCGCTGGTGGCTTCAATAAGCTTGGTTTCCTTGGTGATATCTCCCCTATCTAAAGCGCTTTTAATCATATTATAAGCTGCGCGGTCTTTCACGCTTCCGCCCGGATTTTGGCCTTCCAGCTTAAAATAAAGCTGAACCTTTGGGTTATCAACTAAAGTTTGCGCTTTTACTAAAGGTGTATTTCCTATGAGATCTAATATCGAATCGTTCATTACTTACTCGTATTTTTTATATTGATTTGAGGAGTGTGGGAAACCATCGAGTTTTTAGGCACAGAAGCCGTTAACCACACATTTCCTCCAATGATACTATTGGCTCCTATAGTTGTTTCTCCGCCTAGAATAGTGGCGTTAGCGTAAATGGTCACATTTTTTTCTATAGTAGGATGCCTTTTAATATTTTTTAAGTTGCGATCTACGTAAAGTGCACCAAGTGTAACTCCCTGGTAGATCTTTACATTATCTTCTATAACTGCAGTTTCCCCAATAACTACTCCTGTAGCATGATCTATAAAAAATGGAGTGCCAATTTGCGCGCCGGGATTAATATCGGTTCCTGTGAGTCCGTGGGCACACTCGGCCATTAAACGCGGCACAAGTGGAAGCCCAAATTTATAAAACTCGTGGCTAAAACGATAAATAGCAATGGCGAAAAATCCCGGATATGAAAGAATAACCTCTTCTATAGAATTTGCCGCAGGATCGTTTTGTGAGATCGCTTCAGCATCTTTATTGAGTTTTTTTAAGATTCCGGGTAACATATCTAGATAATCCTGCCAAATATCTCTACAGGGCGTATCTGGCTTCCAGCAAACCAGGTCTGCCAGTTCTTCAAAGTCTTTTCCTAATTTCTCAATGTTCTCCTCTACCGGTGTCTCTTCATCAAACAACGTGTAAAAAAGATTATTGGTAAAAGCTTCAGTTTTTTCTTTTATACTGAATTTTAAATTCGGTAAATTTTTCTGTGCTTTTATCTTCTCTATAACTTCACTCTGACTCATTTAAAACTGCTATTTTAGAATGATAATCCTTGTTTTATTTCAAATGTAAACAATAGCAAATCAAATTGCATTTAAATTATTATAAATGCTTTCAATAAGCTTATATGATTTCTATTAGCTTATCATTTTTTAGAAATTTAAAGCCAAGTTAACATTTTCACAATTAACTAAAAACCAGTTTATTATAGTCATATCTTTATAATGTTAATCAATTAAATTTAATTAAAATGGCACAGCCAGGAAAACACAAAATGGAAGATGCAAAGAAGGAGCCTAAAAAACAGGCAGCACCTAAAAAGCAACCAGCCAAACACGAAAAATCCAAAAAATAAATTGGATTAATTTTCAAATGAAAAAGTCCAGGCCACCTCAAAAGGGTGGCTTTTATATTTTAAAGGAATTTAAAGCTAATGGTCACTAAATTGTTCTCTGTAAGCTTACCTTTGCAACTTTGAAAATTTGAAAAATACACTTTGAAGGAATATTTTAATTTTTTACGCGGAAATTTTAAGAAAGTTAGTTTTGGATGGTTACTCACCTTCCTCTCCAGTTTTGGACAAACCTTTCTTATTTCCCTGTATGTTCCCGAAATTGTTAAAGCCTTTGCCATTACCGAAGGAACCTTTGGTGCCATATATGCCGGTTGTACCGTAGCGGCTTCAATAATTATGTTAAGCGTTGGCCATACCGTAGATCATAAACCGGTAAAAAAAGTTACGGCCTTTACCGTCTTGAGCCTGGGACTATCCAGTATTTTACTGGGACTTTCCTATCATATTGCGGTACTTTTTGTGGCTTTAATCGGGCTTAGGTTATGCGGCCAGGGGCTAATGAGTCATATAAGTATGACCATTATCTCTAAGTATTTTGATAAAAATCGTGGAAAAGCACTTAGTATTTCCTCATTAGGCTATTCTATGGGAGAAGCTGTTTTCCCGATAATTATCACTTCAATCATTGCCTTTTTTGATTGGCGAATTGCTGCAATTGTTAGTGGTGTTGCCCTACTACTATATTTAATAAGATTGAAGTTTACTAATCTACTGGATTTTGACAAACAACTTTCTACCGAAGGAAAACCATCTACCTGGTCGCTTTTAAAAGATTACAAAGGCGTAGTTTTCGATAAGCGCTTTGGAATTATGATGCCTGCCAGTTTTATTCTGAGTTTCACCAACACGGCTATCTTCTTTTATCAATATGTTTTTGTTGAAGATAAAGGATGGTCACCACAACTCTACGCTACATTTTTCACGGTTTATGCGATTTCGAGATTTTTATTCTCACTACTCGGTGGAACCTGGGTTGATAAATTTAGTGCGAAAAAAATGTTCAGGGTTTATCTTATCCCAATGACATTAGGTTTGATCCCTTTTGCTTTAATGGATAGTATTATTGGAGCGCTTCTATTTTTAATTACTGCAGGAATTACCGGCGGAATGGCAGGCACGGTTAAAACTTCCCTTATCGCCGAAATCTACGGAACCGAAAAAATGGGCGCCATAGAAGTGTGTTTACGATGTTTATGGTAATTAGTACCGCCTTAGGTCCTTTACTGGTTGGGTTTATGATTGATGGTAATTTCGATTTTAGTACTATTATCCTTCTCCTATTTGCTGCGATGCTATTAATTAGCCTAAACTCACAACGAATAAAGAATGTTACGAAAGTCTCATCGCTTTAAACTAAAAGATCCTTTAAGGGTTTTAAAGCCTTCAATTATAATGTGATACCAATAATCGTTAGATGGAAGAGCACGACTATTTAAGGTGCCATTCCAATTAAAAGTTTCCCCTGCACCCGCTTTTAATAATTTTCCATAGCGATCAAAAATTCTTATTTCTGAAGAAGGAAAATATTCGAGTCCGTTGATGCTGAAAGTATCATTATAACCATCCCCATTAGGGGTTATAAATTTTGGAATCACGATATGCGGAAATTCCCTGGTTACCGTATTACAGGCGGAAAGATCGCGCATATAAATCGTATAAATTCCACCGGGAACAGCTGTGAATATATTGGAAGTTTGATAAGAATTCCCGTCTAAAGAATATTCAAAATCCCCTTCGTTAGCCGGGGTTACAATAATATTCCGCAAATCGGAATTCACGCTTTCTATCGCCGCAATATCTACCTGGTTAACTTCAAAATTCTTCGTGGTAGAACAACCTTCAGCAGTGGTGAGAATCACGCTATAATTCCCGGGTGTATCTATTTCAATTTCTTCTGTAGTCTCGCCGGTAGACCATTCGTAAGTAAGTCCGGCTAAACCGGCATCGAGAATAAGATTTCCATCAGCACAAAGCTGTAAAACTTCATCATCTACCTGCGGACTTTCATTTATAGTAAAATTAATAGCTATACGTGAACTGGGTTCACACTCAAAGCCTTCATTTATAGCTTCAACGTAATAAACCCCTTCTGATTCTGGTAAATAGGAATCGGTATTTTCGGCGATAAGGTTGTTATTTTCATCATACCAATTTGCGGTTTCATTTTCTTCAACTTCCACATTTAATTCAGGAATTTCATCATCGCTACAAATACTAACATTGCCATCACTTTCCGGTGGATTAGGAGTTTCTAGAATATTCACAGTAAAGATCTCTGAAACAGAACTGCATAAATTAGTGTTTAAATTCACAGGATCTTCAGCAACTTTCACCCTAAAATATCGAGTTGCATTTAAAGCTGAAGTATTGTAAACTTCATCATTTTCACCCGGTATATCGCTCCAGTTTTCATTATCAATACTTTCCTGCCATTGGTAAGCGTGTGAGTTGTATACCGAAAAATCTGGTGTAGCTTCAAGGCTAAGACTTACCGGAGCGTCTTCGGCACAAACGTCTAATCTGTTATTCCCATTTTCTGAAGTCACGGTAGTAAGATCGCCGCAAGACCTAAAGATTATATCATCTATGGCCAGGTCATTTCCGCAGCCGCCTTCTCCATTATTAAACATTTTAAGAATCACAGCCTCCTGCCCTACTTCAGTTTGAAAAGTAAGCGCATATTGCTCCCATTCGGGAGAATTTAGTGAAGGAATATCCCCGGTATTTCCTTCTTTTAATAAATTGGAATTGGTTTCGTCCCAGATCTCAAACCGAACATTTATAGGAATTCCTCCATTTTCACAAACCATACTGGACCGATCGTAAACATTCATTAAAAAAGCTGAAAACTCATAAGTGGTATTCTCGCAAAGTCCGGAAACCTCGGTTCGGTAAAAACGACCGGAATTAAATGAAGCATTTACAATTAAAGCGTTACGGTTAGAAACCGTGTTAGGTGGTAAACTGGAATGCCAGGAAGTAATAAAATTCCCAATCTGGTTAGAGACCGTATACTCCCCATCCTGCGGATCCTGGTTTACATAGATATAATTGGTAGTGCCTGGAGGAAGTTCTGTAGCAGCTTCAAAATCTTCGTGAAAGATGGGATCGCCCTTACTGCCTTCACAAAAACCTAGCTGGGCATAACCGCAATTGCAAAGAAGAAGTAAAAAGAAAAGAAGTGAAAATCTCATTTTCTCAAAAGTACGCAATTACAGTGCATCCTGAAATTGCATTTCAATTTTTTCAAACCGGTAAGCATTAGGCCAGTTCTGGCTTTCGGCTTCGGCAGCAATTTTTAGAATTCTAAGTTTGAATTCTGCTAAAATTCCTTCTTTCAGAATAAACTTCACGGCTTCTTCAAAAGATTTGAATATACTTTTACAAAAAGCTTCTTTTAAATTGCTTTTTTCCTCAGCAAAGGTTTGGGCAATTTCAATATTAAAAAGCATTAGATCTGCAGTTAAATGTGGTTCTACACCAAGTTGCTTAAAATGTTTGATTTCTTTTTGCGCAACAGATCTTCGGGCTTTTGGTTTACGCCTGGTTTCAGGAAAATATTCTTTAGAAATCTTTAGTTTAGACTTCCGCATCAATTCTTCTTCCCTTGGATTAAACACAAAATCGTAAAAAACTTTTACCGGCTTAAAACGCTCATAAAGATCTACGATTTGTTCCTCTAATTGTTCTTTGTCTAAATCCTGGAGGTATTTTTTTAACTGGCGTTTACTCATTTAGCTGAATTTTGTTTTCGCTATGGTTTTTTGAAGATTTTCTGAAATTTCTAATAACCATTGTACCTGGCTGCTTACCAATTGTGCTTCCTGCAATCTTAATTGCACGTCTTTTTGATCATTTTCGGGCTCTTCTTTTAATTGACTTTCCCTTTCTGCAAGTAGCTTTTTATAGGTTTTAAGCAAAGCTGAAGCCGCCTTTTCTGTTCGGGCAGGATCAAGGTCTTTTAGCTCCTGAGTTTCCTCCAGGCCTTTTTTAGCATTTTCAAGATTTGTACAAATATGAGAAACAAAAATCTCGAAATTTTTGGAAGCAGCAGTAGTTTTATGGTTTTGAATAAAAGTTCCCAAAGAGGCCAAAGCCGAAAGGAAAGTTTGATTTAAGCCCACAATTTTATAAAGTTGGCCCAATTCTTTTTGCTTAAATTTTGGCTCCTGTGTCATTCTTTGAAAAGAAGCACTTAAATTCCCCATTTCCAGAAATGCTTTTTTCCTGGAAAGTTTATAAGACGTTGGTAAAGTTCCTTTTTCGTGGTAAAAATTATCAATTTCTTCCAGGTATTTTTTATTCGCGCTAATACTTTCTTTAATCACACTTTTAATATGCTGTGATTCCCAGGCCGGCCACAGAAGAAGATTTCCCAGGGCAGCCAGGCCGGCACCCAAAATGGTATCTATAACCCTAAACTGAATTACATTGAAAACATCGGGTTTTAGAAGCGAGTAAATAAAAATAATACTTAGAGTAATAAACACTGCAGCTGTACGATAATTTCGCTGCAACAAAGAGAAGGCCAACGTAAGAGAAAACAGCCCAAGAATACCATAAACAACCTGGTTCTTAATTACAAAAACGATCCCCAGGGCGATTACCGCACCTATTAGTGTTCCTACAATTCGCTGTTTAGATCTATCTTTAGTAAGCCCGTAATTTGGACGCATAATCACTACGATAGTAAGGATTATCCAGTAAGCGTTTTCAAATGAAAAATATAATCCGATGCTAAAGCCTATTAAAACTACAATGGCAAGCCTTAGAGAATGTTTAAAAATTGGAGAACCAAAATTAAAGTTCTCTACGAGTAGTTTGGGATCATAATCCTGCGGAGTGATAAACTGTGAAACTTCCTTATTTTTTAATAAACCCGGTTCCCGAGTATCCAAATTATGCAAAACCCTTACTATGGTATTGATCTTTTGTCCCTGCTTTTCTAAATAATCGAATAGATTTTGAAGCAGAAATGCCTTTTCGGTATTTTCCGAAGAAATAAGCACGCGCACTTCTTTAAAGTTTTCTTCTATTCCTCTTAAATACTCCCGAATTTCTTTGGTGGAAGATTCTTTTTTCTTCTCAATAACTACCGAAATTTCATCCAACTGAAAAGCGATCTTTTTAATTAGTTTTTTAAAGCGTTCCAGTAATTCCCGGTCTTCCCCCAGGACTTCATCCATCTTCTTATAATCTACCGGATTGGCCATCGCCAACTCTAAAATATCTACCAATTCTATAAAAATCAGCAGTCTTTTACGCGCATAATTGGAATTCCCGGAAGCTCGTCTTGCGGTAATAAGTAGGTTTCGAAGACTTTCGTGTTTCTCGTTAAGATCGCTTTGTAATAAGAATAGTTCTTTCTGAAGTTTTTCTCTTTCGGCGGTTTCGGTAAGTAAATGCGCCCTTGTTTTTAGGTATTTGGCAGTTAGCTCCAGGCATTCGGCTAAAAGTTGCTCCGTATGGTGTTTCGGGTTTATGGAAGTCCAAAGATTACTTAAGAGTAAATACCACAAACCACCACCTGTAATAAGAAGGCCTCTTTCCCACGGAAGAATTTCAGTAGAAATATTCGCAAAACTCAATACAATGGCGAATAAACCTGCAAAAGCCACCAGCGAAGCTCTAAAACCATAAACAGCCAAATAGGCAATGCCGAACATTAAAAGGCCTAAAAGTGGTAAAACCAGCCACAGGTATGCCGAAGCATAAGCCATAATTACAGAAACAATTCCTGCAAGTGAAGCTGCTATAATTACTCCAATATTCCTGTGTCTAAAACTTCCGGGGATGTCACTGGGCGAACTTAACAAAGCGCCCATTGCCAGGACGGTGCCTATCTCGAAGTTCCCCAACCAAATAAAAATCCCCACGGGTGAACCTATAGCCACTGTAAGCACCATAGCTTTAGAAAAGTCGGTGCTTCTTAGGTATTTGAGGAATTCCTGCCAGTAATTAGGGATAATATTGGGCAAATCTTATGCTTTTATTTCGGTAAAGTTACGGTGTATTATAGATTATCAACCAATACTTTAAGAAATGATAACATTTGAAACGATAAATTAGATTACTGTGCATCATGCCTATCCAAATTATTTCCATCTTTCCGGTTTAACTGTCCATTTCTATTTTTCAAAAGTTATTATCAGTTCTTATTAAAGAATGATTTTAAGTTTAAATTAATAATTGTGAGTTGCAGGGTTCTGATCTTCGCAGTAATTTAAACAGTAAATGAAATTTTGAATCCTGAAAAAAGGAAATCAATAATTAAATAAATCAGATTTAAGATGAATAAGAGCATACTATTAAAAAACCGACCAAAAGGAAAACCAGCACTTTCAGATTTTGAAATTACCGAAATTGAAAAACCTTCCCCAAAAGATGGAGAAATTTTATTGCAGACGAAATATATTTCGGTAGATCCTTATTTACGCGGAAGAATGCGAGATGAAGAATCTTATATTCCTCCTTTTGAATTAAACAAGCCCATAGAATCTATGTTGGTTGCTGAAGTTATAGAAAGCAACAACAAAGATTTTAAGACTGGAGATGTTGTAAGCGGAATGTTGAAATGGGAGCTTTTTCAAACTCACACGGGTGAGAATTTGAATAAGATTGACACCAACCTGGCCAAACCAAGTGCCTACCTGGGCATTTTAGGATTAACCGGTCTAACGGCTCATTTAGCATTGAAACATATTGGAAAGCCTGAAAAAGGAGAAACTCTTGTGGTTTCTGGGGCCGCCGGTGCTGTTGGAAGTGTAGCTGGACAAATTGGAAAAATTAAAGGCTGCAGAGTTGTTGGAATTGCAGGAAGTGATGAAAAGATTGATCATATAAAGGAGAAATTCGGCTACGATGAAGGCATCAATTATAAGACCACGGACAATATGCAAAAAGCCATTGAGAAAAATTGTCCCGATGGCGTAGATGTTTATTTTGATAATGTAGGTGGTGAAACCCTGGACGCAGTTATGATGAATATTAATCGTTTTGCCCGAATTATTAATTGTGGTGCGATTTCTATTTATAATGAAAAAGGAATGCCTACCGGCCCGAGACTTGAAGGTATTATGATTAAAAAAAGTGCTTTAATGCAAGGCTTTTTAGTGCGTAATCATTTTGACGAATTTGAAAGTTCTATTAAAGAATTAGCAGGATGGTTAAACGAAGGAAAGCTTAAATACGATGAAACTATTGTAAAAGGTTTCGATGAAACGCCGCAGGCATTTCTAGATCTTTTTGAAGGAAAAAACACCGGAAAAATGGTGGTTGAAATTTAAGAAAGCAACCTCTAAATATTAGACATTAAAAAAGCGTGTTTGGAATATTCCAAACACGCTTTTTTAATTAATAAGGAATGCTAATCTATTGCTCCTGATCTGTTGGCATAATATATACATCATTAATGTTAGCTCTTTTCGGCTGACTTAATGAATAATAGATTGCTTCAGCAATATCTTCTGCCTGCAATGGAGTTAATTCTTTAAACATTGGCTCCATATCTTTCTTGATCTCATCATCTGTAATGGTATCTGTTAATTCTGTAGATACAAATCCTGGATCTATAGAAGTTACGTTTATTCCGTAATGAGGAGCTAATTCTGCTCTAAGTCCTTCAGTGAACATTTTTACCGCTGCTTTGGTAGCACAATAAACAGCTCCACCTGGATAATATTTGTGTGCTGCACTAGAAGAAATGTTCACTATATTTCCGCTTTTTTGCTCCATCATTGTTGGTAGCACTGCAGAAACACCATTAGTTACTCCTTTTATATTTACATCTATCATCTTATCCCACTCATCGGTATGTAGATTCTTAACGTAAGAAAGTGGCATTAAACCGGCGTTATTTATAATTCCGTCAATGCTTCCAAATTCTTCTAAAGTTGAGGAAACAACCTTTTTAAAATCTTCTTTCTTAGTAACATCAGCAGGAACTACTAAAGCCATTCCACCGTTTTTTACGATCTCATCTTTCAAAGAATTCAATCTATCTTCACGGCGTGCACTCAATACAACATTAGCGCCTTCCTGAGATAATTTTTTAGCAGTAGCTTCTCCAATTCCACTGGAAGCTCCAGTTATAATTATAGTTTTTCCTTTAATACTCATATCTAATTTTTTTTGGTTCTATTCAAAATTAGGACAGAGTATAGTAACCACCCAGCAATTTTAGATTTTTAGTATGGGTTTAACGGCATAGCCTAACATGCATCAATATTAGACTATAAAAGCTCTTAAAAAATTGGGAAACTTAGTCTTTTAGAGTATTCTGTGATTTCTTTTATCGTAGCCCGCGCGCTTCGGCCAACGCCAATTAAAGTAGCAGAAGCATAGCCTGTCCACCCACCATAACCTACTAACCAAAGTCCATCTGTGTTTTTAGCTCTGGTTCCATCGGTTTTAATTTTACCCTTAGCATCTGGATCCACTATATTATTTAGATGATCTGTAGCATAATGAAAGCCGGTACACCAAATTATAAGGTCAAAATCTTCTTTAGTTCCATTTTCCCAAATTACGCCATTCTCGGTAAACTCGGTGAAACTCCCTTTAGTTTTAAGCACTCCCCTTTCCCGGGCTTCCTTAACTGTTGGCACCATAACGATATTTCCAAGGTTATAGGCTGCGGGATCGAATTTCTTTCCTTCCTTTTCGGCTTTATATTTTGCAGTAGCCACATTAAAAAGTACTCTGCCATCTACATCGTCTGGCAAATATTCGGGATCTTTTAAAGTTGCCCAACTGGCATTCGCTACTTTAGAAACTTCGGCCAAAATTTGTGCTCCAGAATTTCCTTCCCCAACAATAAGCACCTTCTTATTCTCAAGCTTATCTGTATTCCTATATTGAGCCGAATGAATTTGTTTTCCGCGGAAAATATCTATTCCTTTTATCTTCGGAATAAAAGGCGCCTTCCAGGTTCCGGTTGCTGAAATCACTGTTTTTGCTGAAAAATCTCCTGCTGAAGTTTTAAGCTTAAAAACACCTGATTCTTTTTCTACATTTTCAACTTGAGCCGGGCGCTTAACCGGAAAATCATAACGTTCTTCGTACTTGCACAAATAATTAATTACGTGATCTTTGGGTGGAAACCCATCCTCGTTCTTAGGCATTAGCCAACCTGGAAGTGAAGACTGATCTGCCGGAGAAAAAAGCCGTAAAGAATCCCAGGTTTTTTGCCAGGCACCACCACAGTTTTCCTGCTCATCCAGTATTAAATAATTCAGTTTTGTTCGTCTTAAATAATAAGCGCAGGCGAGTCCGCTTTGGCCGCCTCCAATTATTATTACATCGTAAACTTCAGCCATTATGCTAATTTTTCTTTAGGATAATATTTCTGTTTCAACCAAAACGCGACACTTACCAAACCAATTAAAACCGGAACTTCAACCAGTGGCCCAATAACCCCGGCAAAAGCCTGCCCGCTATCAATTCCGAAGACAGCAATCGCTACGGCTATGGCGAGTTCAAAATTATTTCCGGTTGCGGTAAATGAAATGGAAGCATTCTGCTTATATCCTGCACCGAAATATTTAGACACAAAAAAGCTTATAAAAAACATCAAAATAAAATAAACTACCAGCGGAATAGCAATTAAAACAATATCTACCGGGATTTCCACGATGGTTTCACCTTTTAGGCTAAACATCACTAAAATTGTAAATAAAAGCGCAATAAGTGTTAGCGGCGAAATTGCCGGAAGAAACTTTTCTTTATACCACGCCTCTCCTTTTGCTCTAACCAGGAACAACCGACTTAAATAACCTGCCAGGAATGGAATTCCAAGGTAAATAGCCACGCTTTCGGCAATTGTACCAATAGAAATATCTACAATAGCACCTTCAAACCCAAAATATGGCGGTAAAACGGTAATAAAGATCCAGGCATAAAAACTATAGAAAAACACCTGAAAAATACTGTTTAAAGCAACCAGACCAGCTCCATATTCGCTGCTTCCTTCCGCGAGATCGTTCCATACTAAAACCATAGCGATACAACGGGCAAGGCCAATTAAAATAAGACCAACCATATATTCGGGATGATCCTGGAGAAAAATTATAGCCAGAAAAAACATCAATATGGGTCCTATGATCCAGTTTAATAATAAGGAGACGCTAAGAATTTTTACATTCTTAAAGATGCTGGGTAAATATTTATAATTCACTTTAGCTAAGGGCGGATACATCATCAAGATTAATCCAACTGGCTATAGGAATATTGGTAGTACCAACACTATAAGAATCTATAATCCCGGCACTTTGTGGCATATAATAGCCAATAGCTACCCCTATAAACATTGCCAGGAAAATCCAAAGGGTTAGAAATTTATCAAGAAAACCCATTTTTTTTCGAGCCATAACTAGATATAATTTTTATTTAGTAAACTACTTCGCAGCAAGCTTACGAAGCATTATTATTGAAAAATATAATTTGATTTCGAGGCATCCCGACTCTTCGGGACGGAGCATTCAATCTCGATTATCGAGTAAAAAGATTTGAAATTTTGCAGAAGAATAATTCTGCTCAGTTTTGTTACGCTTTTAGCGAATTAGCAACACTCATCTTTGTTTGGAATATGAGTATCAAGGAAACTATGAAAAAGCTGCTTTACCTCTGCCCACTTTTCAGTATTAATGCAATAGCAAACTCGTGTTCCTTCAATATCACCTTTTATTAAGCCAATATTCTTTAATTCTTTTAAATGTTGTGAAATGGTAGGTTGCGCCAGCCCAACTTCCTGAACCAGGTCGCCGCAAATGCAAGATTTTGATTTTATAATTTCCTGTAGAATAGCAATTCTTGCAGGGTGACCCAAAACTTTAGCGATTCCCGCCAGTTCATTTTGAGATGGAGTGAATATTTCAGATTTTGTAAGACCCATTTTTAAATTGTTTATTGCAATATTACGATAAAAGGAAAGATAAAAAAAGAGGCTGTCTGGAAAGTTCTTAATTTTCGTTAAGCCTAAACTTCTTTTCAGGTTCTATGATGTCTTAATTAAAACAACTTAGAAGCTGAAATAAATTCAGAATGACGGATATAATAACCTTTCAAACAGCCTCAATTTATGATTTCTTAAAAAATTATTTCTGAGGTGGTTGCGATGGCCTTACCTCTATCTTACTTGGTAGTGTACGCTTATTCATTTTTAAAAGATCTACCACTAATTCCCCGATATCTTCCGGTTGAATTTTCCAGGCATCTTCTGCATTTGGAGTGTGATCGTTAAAATGAGTAGCCACAGAACCCGGCATAATGGTACTCACATTAATTCCTTTTTGTCTAAGATCTAACATCACCGCCTGGGTAAATCCTGTTAAGCCAAATTTACTGGCGTTATAAGCAGCTCCACCTGCAAAAAAATTAGTTCCGGCAAGACTGGAAATAGTAATAAGGTATCCTTTAGATTTTTCTAAAGCAGCTAAACTAGATTTAACGCTATAAAATACTCCGGTTAAGATTGGTATCTATAGTTTCCTGCCATTTCTCTGGAGATAATTCGTCTATAGATCCAAAATGCCCAATTCCGGCATTTGCAACCATCACATCAAGTTGTCCAAATTTATCTACTGCAGCTTTTACTGCCTTTTCCTGACTTTCGTAATTTCTAACATCGGCTTCAAGACCTAAGGCATCAGTTGCGCTTAATTCTTTGGCGGCTTTTTCAGCAGCTTCTTTAGATCTACTTGTAATGGCCACCTTCATTCCCAAATCTAATAGCGATTGGGCCACGCCGTAACCAATTCCTTTACTTCCACCGGTTATAAATGCAACTTTTCCTTTTAATGAACTCATAGTATTTCTTATTTTTTTGATTGAGTTAAAGCTACTAAACAATGTAATTTTGCTGAAATCTTTAGAACTAAGATATTGTTAATTTTAATCGAGCTGGAACAGGCGGGTTTGTCGCCCATTATTTTTCGGTTTAAATAATCGTTATTACAATGCCTATGCTTATTACCTAATTGATTTGCACTTAATTTCTTTGTTAAAATGTTTTATAAAACCACGAAAGCAGTACATTTGCAAAAAATAGTATAACCTGATTAACTTATTTTCTCTTGAATAATATTAAAGCCCAAAAATTACTCAATAAGATTCAGCGTGATTTAATGCGCAACGGAATTATTACCAACACTTTGGTAAACGACCTGAAAGAATTAAGACCCCTTGTAGTAGAAGAAGGGCAGCCTTTATTGGCTAAAGTGATCAGGTTAACCTATGAACACGTAGATGCTTACGATTCTTTTAATATCGCCATCCCTGGAGATGATCCGGTAGAAGAAGGAGAAGAAGCTCCGGTACAGGAGGAAACAACCGGGCAGGAAAGCCTGGATTATTTACTTTCTCTTATGGCCGACCCTTCCAACCGTGTAAATGAAATTGAATTGCGCGAATACGTAAACGCATTCAATGAATATGCTGAAGAAAATTAGATCGTAACTTTTAAAAGTATTGCGGCCTGATATTTGAATGATATCGGCATAAAATCTTATTGAAATACCTCGATAAGAAATAATTTTTGGGGTAATCCCACAAGGCGTTAAGTTGAGATAATTAAAAGATTCGGCATATATGTCGAGGCATTTATATCTCACTTAGTAAGTAAACTACTTCGGAGCAAGCTCACGAAGCACTATTATTGAAAAATATAATTTGATTTCGAGGCAAGCCTCGGAGCATTCAATCTCGATTATCGAGTAAATTGCTAAAGGAGAATTTGATGAAGAAAGATGCGAAATCTAAAAAGAAGTCGCGCATACGCTTGCTACACCAGTATTACAGTTATACCGGTTTTTATAGTTTTGTCTGGAAAAGCGTTAAGAAGGCAATTTTACCTATCGTTCTATTTGTAGCTGCACTTTGGGCTATAGATAGGTATGTTCTTGATATAGAACAAATGCTGGTTACCGTTACCGAAACTTATTCTCCATTAGGTATTATTAGTGTTTTCTTTGCTTCAGAATCTCTACTGGGATTAATTCCACCAGAATTATTCATCGCCTGGTCTGGTAAATCTGCCAGTCCTATTTTATACCTTTCTTTATTAGCCCTTGCATCTTATTTGGGCGGAGTTATATCTTACTTTATTGGAAGATGGATGACCAAAATTCCTGCGGTACACGAAGCTATTGAGGTAAAAATGGCGCAACATATTAAAAACACCCGAAAATGGGGTGGATTCCTAATTATTGTAGGAGCTTTATTACCTATTCCTTTCGCAATGACGAGTATTGCGGCGGGTATTATTAAATTTCAATTCCCAAGTTATTTAATGTTTGGTTTATTGCGCTTTGTGCGTTTTTACCTCTATGCATTGGTGATTTTTGAAATGGTATAAAGTTTAAACTTTTCCCAAGTTTTCTTCTGTCTGAGATCAAAATCATAATTTTAAGAAACTAACCTTAAAATTAAATTTTTGATATGGATTCTAAATTGAAAAAAATGGCTCGTGTTGGCTATGTCGCAAAAGCCACCGTTTACGGGATTACGGGAATACTTACCTTTATGGCCGCTTTTAATATGGGCGGGCAAAAATCAAGTAAATTACAGATCATTGAATTTTTAGAAAAGCAACCTTTTGGTAATGCTTTACTTATTTTAATTGGCCTCGGCTTATTATGTTATGCGGCCTGGAGATTTATTCAATCTTTAAGTGATCCTGAAAATATTGGAGATGACAAAAAGGGCAAAGGTAAACGAGTAGCATACTTTATAAGTGCTGTTATTTATTTAGGTTTATCTGTTTATGCTTTTATGACGCTGATAAACGCCGGTTCTTCCAGCGGAAGTTCTGGAGGCGGACTCACAGGAACACTTGGAGTGGTAGTTTTTGCAGTAATTGGCGCCGGACTGGCCATAGCCGGTATCTTTCAGTTTAAAAAAGCGAAAACCAAGGAGTTTTTACAAGATTTTGGCTATGATTCTATTAGCGATGAAAAGAAAAGAAAGACCATTAAAAATACCGGTTATCTTGGCTTAATTGCTCGCGGAATTATCTTTGGCGTGCTAGCTTATATTTTTATAAGAGGAGCCTTAGCATCAAATACTTCAAATATGAAAGGTACTACTGATGCATTTTCGTTTTTACAGGAATCACAGTATGGTTCGTGGTTAATGGGAGTAGTAGCTGCCGGTTTTGTATGCTATAGTATTTACGTTTTTATGCTGGCCAGGTATAGAAAATTCAAAGCATGATGTTTTGTTAAACCCCTACCAAGAACTCGTTAAAACTACTTATTGGACTAGTATTTCTATGTAATTTCGATTGAAATAACCAATAAAAAAAATAATTATGTTAACGATCATTTTAAATATTCTATTACCGCCATTGGCCGTATTTATGAAACATGGTTTAGGGGTAACCTTTTTAATAAGTTTATTACTAACCGCGCTAGGATGGATTCCCGGCGTTATTCATGCTTTTATTGTGAATGGTACGCGGTAAGTTTTAAAGCAGATATAAAAAAAGGTCTGGAGTAATGTCCAGACCTTTTTTTATGTTTAAAATTTGATAAAACTAATTATCTTCTTCTTCTCTTCTCACCACTTCTTTTTGCCAATCCCAGGCGCTTTTTAAAGCTTCGTCTAAATGCTTTTCTGTTTTCCAACCTAATTCATCGTTAGCCTTTTTTGTATCGGCATAAGCTGCAACAATATCGCCTTCTCTTCTTCCTACAATTTTATAAGGTAGTTTTTCACCGGTAGAGCGTTCAAACGAATTAATAACTTCTAAAACCGAACTTCCTTTCCCGGTTCCAAGATTAAAAACTTCAAAATTGCTCTTTTCTCTATTTTGCTGAAGACGTTCTAAAGCCACCACGTGGGCTTTTGCCAGGTCTATAACGTGAATATAATCCCTTATACAAGTACCATCTTCGGTTGGATAATCATCTCCAAATACCGAAAGTTCTTTTCGTTTTACCAATGGCGGTTTGGGTAATAAAAGGAATTAAATTTTGCGGAGTTCCTATAGGTAATTCCCCAATTTCTGCACTTGGGTGTGCCCCAACCGGATTAAAATATCTAAGGGAAATCGCTTTAAAATTCTTGTTTATTTTAGCCGTATCAGTAAGGATCTCCTCTCCTATTTGCTTGGTATTTCCGTAAGGAGATTCGGCTTTTTTAACCGGTGCATTTTCGGTAATAGGTAAAGTATCTGCCTGGCCATAAACGGTACAGGAAGAACTAAAAATAAAATAAGCATTATCTTTTTGCTGTAACTCCTGAAGCAAATAAATTAAACTAGACAGGTTGTTTTCGTAATAAAGCAAAGGATTTTCAACACTTTCTCCAACCGCCTTAGAAGCGGCAAAATGAATTACTCCTTCAATATCTGGGTATTTTTCAAAAAATTCTTTTACCTCGGTTTTATTCCGAAGGTCAATATTTTCAAAGGCCGGGGTCTTTTGTGAGATTTTTGTAATTCCCGCAAGCACATCTATAGAAGAATTAGACAAATTATCTATAATCACTACTTCGTGACCTTTTTCCTGAAGTGCTACCACCGTATGAGAACCTATAAAACCAAGTCCGCCGGTCACCAATATTCTAGAGCTCATTTTTTATCTTTTAATTTAATTGCAAATTAAAAAAAAGGAATTTCTTAAACCTGCCAAAAAAATATTAATTCCTCTCATTAATTATTTCAAGGAAAACACCGTTCTAAAACACTAAATTCTCTATAAAACCTATCTTTGCAATCTAAATTTTAAATTATGTCCCTGGAAAAGCAAAAAAAGGTTTTTAAATACGTGAGTATCCTGGAAGGACTTTCCTTCTTATTATTACTATTTATCGCAATGCCGCTTAAATATATTTGGAGTATGCCGCAAATGGTACAACAAGTAGGAATGGCTCATGGGGTGCTTTTTATCGCTTATGTAATTGGCGCTATTTGGTTATTTAGACCACTAAACTGGAATTTTAAAGAATTATTAGTAGTTCTTGGTTGCTCGCTGGTTCCATTCGGACCTTTTTACGTTGAAAAAAAATATCTTTAAACTATGGATTTAGAGGAAGGATTTAAAAATTTAATATGTCTTTTTGAAAATTTTCTAATAGACCAGGGAGTAAACTCTACAGTGGCACTTTATCTAAATTTGTTACTGAATATCCTTGTCCTTATTCTTATTCTTATCGGGGTAAATTACCTGATCAAAAATTTTGTGATCACAGCTTTCAAAAGTTTTAGTGATAAGACCACCACTTCTTTTGACGATTACCTCATAAAAACCAGGTTTCCCAAATATATAGGACAAATTCTTCCTATACTCATAATATATCTTACTGTTCCCTACATTCTGCTGGAATTTCCCCTGGCAATTAAAGCCTTCTATTTTGTAATTGACATATATATCATACTTCTTATTGTTTGGATTATAAGAAGCATTTTGCGAGGAACAAAAGGCTACCTGAGAACTTTAGAATCTTTCCATGACAAACCCGTAGAGAGTTATATGCAAGTAGTAATGATCATTGTTTGGTTATTTGCGCTACTTTTTATTGTTGCAGAAATCACCGGCAAAGACGTTATAAACTTTATTATTTCCCTGGGTGCCGCTTCAGCGATCTTATTACTGATCTTTAAAGACACCATCTTAGGATTTGTGGCCTCTATTCAGGTTAGTGTAAACGATATTGTGAGAATTGGCGACTGGATCACCTTTAGTAAATATGGTGCAGATGGTACCGTAACCGAGATCACCCTGGCTACGGTTAGAGTTCAGAATTTTGATAATACATTTACCTCAATTCCTACCTACAGTTTAATTTCTGAATCTTTTCAGAATTGGCGTGGAATGCAGGAATCTCCGGGAAGAAGAATTAAACGCTCGGTTTTTATTAAACAGAATTCTGTGAAATTTATTTCTGCTGAAGATTTTGAGAAATATAAGAACATACAAATAATTTCTTCTTACCTGGAAGATCGTCAGAATGAAATCAATGAATATAACGCAAATAATAAAGTTGATACAAAGCTTCCATTAAACGGAAGAAACCAAACCAACCTGGGAATTTTTAGAAAGTATATAGATACTTATTTAAATAACCATTCTGCGGTTCACAAAGAGATGTACATTATTGTAAGACATCTGCAACCTACAGAACACGGTATTCCTATAGAAGTGCTTTGCTTTAGCCGGGATAAACGTTGGGAGAATTTTGAATATATAACTGCCGATATATTTGATCACGTAATTGCGGCCGTTTCTTATTTTGATCTTAAACTATATGAGGCACCTTCTGGTGATGATATTCGGGATTATTTTTCTAAACAAACTGGGCAGGGAATTGATTCTAAATAGAATTCTAAACTTTTTTAGACCTAAACCTAAAAGCAATTTAGTTCACAATTAACAGGTAATTTTAATTAAACGTTTATCTTTCCGCAGCATAAAGCCAACCAATAAAATTATGACATTAAAAGGATTTCTTCAGGTTTTCGGGATTATAGCGGTAGTAATGACCCTTGTTCCACTAATCGCAGCCGACTTTTGGTGGATAAGAATTTTTGATTATTTGCATATTCAATTAACCCTGCTCACCCTTACCGCAATTGCGGCTTATTTTATAAGGTTTGATATTAAGAGGGCTGAAGATTATATTTTTATGGTCGTGCTTTTAGCCTGTTTTCTGTTTCAGGTAGTGAAGATCTATCCTTATTTTCCGCACGGAAATTATGAAGTTGGCGATGTTTCCGAAGAAAATTTCAACAATAAATTTAGTCTTTATGCGGCCAATGTGTTGCAAAAAAACGAAAATCCAGATTTGATAATAGCAGATATTAAAAAACAAAATCCGGATGTTTTATTGTTCACCGAGACTAATACACGCTGGAAAAATGATCTTGCAGAAATCACTGCTTCATATCCTTACAAGGTTGAAGCTCCGCTAGATAATACTTACGGGATGTTATTCTATTCGAGATTACCGCTTAAAAACCCGCAAGTTCGTTATTTGGTAGACGATAGTATTCCTTCTATTCACAGTGTCCTGGAATTAAGATCTGGTAAAGAAATTATGTTTCATGCCATTCACCCAACCCCACCAATGCCGCAACACAACCCTTCTTCTACAGATAGGGATGCAGAGATGATGAAAGTGGCATTTATGGCAAGGGATTCCAAGTTGCCGGTTTTAGTGGCAGGAGATTTTAACGATGTGGCATGGTCTGCTACCACTGCCCTATTCCAAAATGTGGGTGGTTTATTAAATACAAGAATTGGCCGTGGTTTTTATAATACTTTTGATGCCGGCAGTTCTATAATGCGCTGGTCCCTGGATCACGTTTTTGTAACCGAAGAATTTAGGGTAGCCGATTTAAGATTGGGCAGCAAAATAGATTCAGATCATTATCCGCTTTATATAGAACTCAATCTTGAGCCGGAAAGAGCCGAAGAACAAAAGCCAGAACCTGCTACAGAAGAAGAATTAAAGAATGCACGTGAGCAGGTTGAAAAAATGCAAGAGGAGGCTAAAGAAGACGCTCAGGAAAAGAAATAAGCCCAGCCAGCCCTATTCTTTTTAATTTTCAGTTTATGGCTATCTCCACTTTTCAGGCTTTTTTCAGCATTTAAGTATTTTTTATCTAATCTCTTAAATAAAACCCAAAGTAAGTTTACGAGTTAGTATTCCCTAGTTTTCTTTCTAAATTTAATTATTGTTTAACCTTGTTTAGAGCCATTATTCGGCTATAAAACAGTGGTTTTAGTTCAATAATATTCAATTTAAAATTTTAGAAGAAACCCAGAATGCTGAATATATCTGAATTATCGGAGAAATCAATTAAAAAAATTTTAACAATCCTTGAAGAAGATGGCAAAATAAGTGCTTCCCTTCCGGGAGGTGGTTTAATTCATATAGAAGATAATTTACCTTATCTTATAGTGTACCGCAAAAGGAATAATGATGAGGGTACCGAGCGAATAATTGTTAGCGAAGCTTCTTATCTTTTAATTGGAGATAAGTTTTTTGAAGCTTACCAAAGACTTGTGTATGCATTAGCCGATAAACTTTCTACCGAATTCAAATCCTATATGGTTTTTGAGATCTATACGGGAGAACCTAACAATTGCTTTACTATAAAAGCTCCTGCAGAAAAATTGCCTACTTCGGTAAAAGCGCTGCAAAGAGAACTCAATAATATAAATGAAATATTTTCTGGCCTCTACTTAAAGGCCGAAATAAAGGATACTCCAAATCGCCAAAAAGAAGGTGACCAGGAAATTCTAAGCATTGATGAGGCAAAGAAATCGGGGGCGGTAATTGTTGGGTTGGAAATTCCACCGGTTTTTCGTGATGAGAACAATGAAGTTTACCCTGTTTTCCTTAGACAATTTAAAGATTACCTTATTACCAGTATTCATAAGGCAATTTACGATTATGTGAGGGTACAAACCACTAGCGGGGTGGGAAGTTATCTTGCTTTAGGTAGAAAACACTTAAAAGAAAAGGTATTTGAAATAGATAAAGCACTTGCCAAAATAGAACGTTCTTACCAGTTTCTATGGCTGGTTTCCCCTGCCAATATTCAGGATATAAAAAATACTTTCTTTGAGAGTAATTATGAAAAGGTTTTAGATTATCACTACCGTTTACTCCCAATAGATCCGGACCTATTGAAAAGGGAGCTATTTAATCTTAAAATTGAAGATATTGATGATCCTGCCATGTCCCATATTTTTAGGGAAAAGCGAGAAGAACTGGATCAGCAAATCACTATGCTAAGTGAACGCGGAACTTCAAATTTCTTTTATAACAGTATAAGGCTATATAAAGGTTTAAGTCCTAAGCTAAGCGAAGAAGCGGGAGAAATCTTAAGAGAAGTTGATGAAGCTGAAGAAGACGAAAATGCCGAGTTTATTGATGCCAAAGGATTTAGTAGCCTTGCCCGCCGTGAATTCGATTATTTTGCTGAACAGGATAAAAATTTTAAAAGTAAGGTTCATATTCGTAAGGATGTGAATATTATGATGGTTAATAACGGTGAGCTTTATGTTCCCGCCGATTATAGGATGAATAAAACCGAGGCCACAGCGCTTATTCAGCACGAAGTTGGTACGCATGTGCTTACTCACTATAATGGAACCCAGCAACCTTTAGAATTATTAAGCAGCGGCCTTGCAGATTATGATCCACTTCAGGAAGGCCTGGCTGTGATGTCAGAATATTTAGTAGACGGACTTACGGCAAATAGGTTAAGAACTTTGGCCGGAAGGGTAATTGCAGGTTCGGCATTAATGGAAGGCGCCGAGTTTCCGCAGTTATTTAGATTACTAAAAATGGATTATGGGTTTTCTGCACATAGAGCCTTTAATATTACTTCCAGAATTATGCAGGGAGGTGGTTTCTTAAAAGATATCATCTATTTAAAAGGTTTGGTGCAGCTTCGTGATCATTTGCAAAATGGCGGAGAATATGAACCTCTGCTGGCCGGTAAATTTGGCCTGAAACATACCAAAATAATTAACGAACTAACCGAAAGAAAAGTATTAAAACCTGGCGCATTGCGCCCAAGTTATTTATTAACCGAGAATATTACCAATAAACTAAACCTAATCAGGGAGGGACTTCCCCTTTCAAAAATGATAGCTCAATGAAAATTTGCTTTGTATTAAACGATATTGAAAATGAACGTTGTGGAACTTCTGTAATGCTAATGACTATGGCCCATTCTAGAGGTCATGAGGTTTATGCCATGGGCGTGGGAGACTTCAACTTTCACCACGACGCACCTATAAGTATTAACAGTACACAGGTGCCCAAAAACACAAAAACCAAGTCACCAAATAAATTCCTGGAAGCGCTACAGGGCTCTAAAGCCAGGAAAAAGAAGATTACAGCGAATACGCTCGATGTTCTTTTTATAAGAAATAACCCTACCGAGGAGGAATCTGGCCGGGAATGGGCAGAACAAGCCGGAGTTGCTTTTGGAAGAATGATGCAGCAACAGGGAGTCCTGGTATTAAATGATGCCTATGCCCTTTCTAACGCTTTTATTGATAAACTATATTTCGAAGAACTGCCTGCAGAAATTAAACCCGATTCTTTAATTACCAGGAATAAAGAAGATATTCTAGAATTCTGGGAAAAGAATAATAAAAAGATCGTTTTAAAACCATTAGAAGGATCTGGTGGACAGAATGTTTTTCTTGTAGATGAAAATGAGAAAAATATCAACCAGATCATTGAAACTATTAGTCAGCAGGGGTACGTGATCGCCCAGGAATTCTTACCAGCCGTAAAAGATGGTGATGTTAGAATTATTTTGATGAATGGTCGTGTAATGGTAAAAGATGGCAAACAAGCTATTATTAGACGTGTAAGCGGGGAAGGTGAATTCCGTAGTAATTTTGCACTTGGTGCCACGGCAGATAGCAGTGACCTTACTCCCGAAATGCAACGTATTGTAGATCTTACCGCGCCAAAACTAATTCGAGACGGACTTTTCTTTGTAGGTCTTGATGTGGTAAAAGATAAATTAATTGAAATTAATGTGCTAAGTCCCGGTGGGATGGAACATTTTAAAGACATAGGATTACCAGAATTTACTGATACAGTAATTGAAGCTATAGAACGTAAAGTGGAATATAAAAACCTTTATGGGCATCAATTTACCAACAGGGAAATTGCCTGTATGGAATAAATAAAATTAAAAAGGAACTTATTATGAGCAATAAACCAGATGAACATATTCCCAGGATAATTGGGAAATATACCAGCAATAAAAAAGGACCTTTACTCTTTGTAACCGCCGGGATTCACGGTAACGAACCTAGTGGTGTAAAGGCCCTGGAAGAAGTTTTTAAACAACTGGAAAAAACCAAACCCGAAATTGAAGGAACACTTGTTGGTGTCTCCGGAAATCACAAAGCCTTAAATCAAAATAAGCGTTATATAGATGAAGATCTAAATAGGGTTTGGACCGAAGAGAACATAGAAGAAGAAGAGGATGAAACCCACGAGCAAAAAGAAATGTGGGAGATTATTGAGATATTAAATAAATTCCCGGAAAAAGATTTCACTAAAAGGTATTTCCTTGACTGCCACACTACCTCATCGGCAAGTTTGCCGTATGTTTCGGTGCAGGAAGTAAATGATAACGATAAATGGGCGCATAATTTCCCAACTTTTATTGTACGCGGATTTAGCGATATTATTACCGGCGATATAGATCATTATTTTAGTAGAATAGGAATGACAGGTTTTGTGTTTGAAGCCGGGCAACACGAAGATAAAACTTCAGTTGAAAATCACGAAGGTGTGATTTGGCTGGCCTTAAAAGAAGCCTGTAAGCTTGATCTATCTAAAATTGAAACCTATCCGGAATGCGTAAATCGTTTTGCCGAAAAGAATGCCCCGGAGCAAAAAACCTTCGAGTTAGTACATCGTCACGGGCTGAAGGATTCTGATACTTTTGAAATGGAACCTGGATATGAGAATTTCCAGGAAATTAAAAAAGGAGAACTTCTTGCAAAACAGAACGGAAAAGAGTTGAAAAGCGAATGGGATGCGAGGATCTTTATGCCACTTATACCAATCTCAGGGTAATGACGGTTTTTTTGTGATCGAGGAAGTTGATGTAAAATAATTGCTAAATCTTACGTCATTCTGTCCCGAAGTGTCGGGATATTTCAGAATCTAAGCCCTTGAAATTAAAAGCAGTCCTCACAGGTTTTGAAAACCTGTGAGGACTTAATTTTCGTGGAATAATTTACTTCTTTACAACCCCAATTAATTCCCCGGTTTCGCAATTTAAACGTAGAAATTCGCGTTTAGAAAGTCCGTATTTTCCTTCAGGTACTTCATAATCTCCAATGCCATTTCCCCAGGAGCGTACCATAATTAATTCGGTTCCGTCTTCCGGGTCCAGCATTGGGCTTTTGCATACATTTTCTTCAAAATCCATCCCATCACCCATAGCGAAATTTGTAGGAGCATCTTCAGGCTGACGAATAATATCGTCTGAATCTGGAGTCATCATAGCTCCACAAGACATTAGGAAACAAGCCAATATCCCAATTAAAATTTTTGTTTTCATATTTTCTGATTTAGTCAATTAAATTTAAACAAAATCAACATTGAAATTTTAAAAATTTTAATCTGATATCAATTTTCAGCGAACTCTACACAAACGGGAGACATTACTTCAATAGGAAGCAAATGCTCTTCAAGTTTTCCGTTTTCAAATTAATCTTAAAGCTGCTGATTGTGGAAGTGTCCTGATTGGCTGCGTAAAGAAATTTCCCGTCTGGAGAAATTGCAAAATTTCTTGGAGTTTCACCTTTTGTGGTGTAATGACCAATTGCACTTAATTTCCCTGAATTCTCATCTACTTTAAAACCGGCAATACTATTATGTCCGCGGTTAGAAGCATAAACAAATTTTCCCGAAGGATGCAAATGAATATCCGCTCCCGAATTTTTCCCTTTAAAATCTTCAGGCAAGCTGGAAATATTCTGAATAACTTCCAGGTTTCCATTTTCTTCAATTTCAAAGACACTAATTGTGGAATTTAGCTCATTCATAGAAAAAGCGAAGTTTTCATCTTTAGAAAAATCAAAATGCCTTGGCCCAGAACCTTCTTCTAATTGCACAAACGGGTTTTCTTTCGGACTTAACTTTCCGGTTTCTGCATTAAAATTATAGATCCAGATCTTATCATTTCCAAGATCGGCGATATAAGCAGTTTTGTTATCTGAAGAAATCGAAACCGAATGTGCGTGTGAGGCCTCAGGATTTTCTAATTGTACTTTTTGCTGTTTTTCAAGAAGACCTTCTTCTCCCCTTTTATAAACCATTACCACGCCTCCCATATAATTGGAAACAAAAACATACTTTCCAGATTCATCTATCTCAATATGGCAGGGCGCAAAACTTTCAGTAGAAATTTTACCGAGTTCCTGCAGGCTATTGTCCTTATTTCTTTTATACGAATATATAAACCCGGAATCTGCATCGCCACTTCCCAACTCACTTACAGCGTAAAGATTTTCACCGTCTTCAGAGGCTTTTACAAAACTGGGATTAGTAATTTCAGCTACGGTTTTTTCAGGTTGTAAACTTCCATTTTCAGGATCCTGCATCGCCAAAAATATTCCTTTAGCCTTGCCATCTACGTGACCTTCTTTTTTGGTGTAAGTTCCTATATAAACAGGGATTTCAGCATTTTGTGCTGCACAGCTGCCGGTTAAGATAACTGCGAGGCTTATTAAAGTAAATCTTATCATAATTTTATTGGCTATAACCATTTTTTCCGTTTAAAATATATAATCATTAGGATAAATATGGTAATCATTATTCCCCAAAGTACATAGTAGCTGTATTCCCACTGCAGCTCGGGCATATATTCAAAATTCATCCCATAAATACCCGCGATAAAAGTTAGCGGAATAAAAATAGAGGCCATTATGGTTAGTACCTTCATTACCTCGTTCATTTTATTGCTAAGCGTGGTCATATACATATCCATAAGTCCCCAGGCCATTTCTCTATAAAGATCTATATTTTCTGAAACCTGCAGGATATGGTCGTGAAGGTCGTTTATATAATTTCTTGTTCGGTTTTTAATAAGATCATTTTCCAGTTTCTGAAACCTAAAAATCACTTCTTTAAGTGGAAATACCGCTCGTCTAACTCTTAAAATGGACCTTTTAAGATCCTGGATTTCAAAAGTAATATCATCACTTGGCTGACTTTCAAAAAGCTGTTCCTCCAGGGCTTCAACTTTTTCGCTCAATTCGTCTACCACAAGAAAATAATGGTCTACAATAGCATCTAAAAGCGCAAAAACAAGGTAATCTGAACCATTGCTACGTATACGCCCATATGATTTTTCAAGCCTACCTCTAACGCCATCAAAAACATCACCACCGGCTTCCTGAAATGTTAGTACATAATCTTTTCCAAGAACAAAACTTATATGCTCATTAACCAATTTGCCATCCTGGTGATAAAGCATTTTTGCAACTATAAACAAATAATCTTCATACTCATCTATCTTTGGGCGCTGGGTGGTATTTACAATATCTTCAATAATTAAAGGATGGAGATCGTAATATTTCCCAAGTTTTTCTATTTCAGCGGTATTACTTAATCCGTCAATATTAAACCAGGTAATGCGATCTTCGGCTTCAAATTTAAAAGCATCTTCGGTAGTTGAAGAAGTAAGTTTCTCGAAGTTATTTTTATTGTAATCTATTACTTCAAGCTTAGTTTCGCTCGATGGCTTTCTTCCTACATAGGTTACCGTTCCCGGAGGTTGGTTAACAGATTTCATCTTAGGCCTTAGAAAACTTTGGGTTAGTTTTTTCACCATAATTCTACTTTGTAGGCCTAAAGGTAATAAAGTTTTGTTTTGCCGAAATATTAAAAATTTACTGAAGGAAATATTTAAAACTAAATTTTAGAAAAGAAAGGATTTTCAGCATAACTTAAAAAGTGTATTATCTTTAAAAAACTGAGTTTTATCATATCTAAATCCTTAAAATGGTAATAGTTTTATTAATACGTTTCAAGTAAAAACTCTTTAGCGCAAGACTAGTATGAAAAAGTCGAAACTCGATATATACCTTTTACTCCCTATCAAGAATTTTATCGAGAAAAAAACCTCTGTAGGTTTATTGCTTATTTTTTCGGCCCTACTTGCTATGATCGTAGCTAATTCTCCCTTATCTGATGCCTATCATAGTCTTTGGAAACAATACATTCATCTTGGAATAAATGACTTTGTAATAAAGAAAAATCTACTGCATTGGATTAACGATGGACTCATGTCTATTTTCTTTTTTATGATTGGGCTTGAACTTAAACGCGAGATCCTGCAAGGGGAACTTTCCAGTTTTAAAAAATCTATGCTGCCTATAGGAGCGGCAATTGGAGGAATGATCTTTCCTGCGCTTATCTTCTTTTATTTTAATACCGGTTTAGATTCTGTTTCTGGATGGGGAATTCCTATGGCTACAGATATCGCATTTGCCCTTGGAATTCTATACCTGCTTGGAGACCGGGTTCCTTTTCCTCTTAAAGTATTTCTAACCGCCATCGCTATTGTAGATGACCTTGGTGCCGTGCTGGTGATCGCATTTTTTTACACTTCAGATATTTCTATACAAAGTCTTGCGATTGCAGGGATCTTTCTACTTATTCTGGCTGCAGCCAATTTAATAGGGATTAGAAATACCTTGTTTTATGCAGTGATGGGAATTGGTGGATTATGGCTGGCAATTTTACTTTCAGGAGTGCACGCTACTATTGCGGCGGTTTTGGCGGCATTTGCAATTCCCAATACAAAACGTATCAATACCCCATTATTTCTTCGGAAATCTAAACTCCTGGGTTATGAGATACAACAAGAGTTTAGAAACAGGAAGAATAATCCTAAAGAGGCCGAAGAACACATTACTCATACCATTGAAAAATTCTCTTCCTTAACCGAAGATGCTACTCCCCCATTGCAACGATTGGAACACGCACTTCATCCATTTGTGAGCTTTGTGGTGCTACCCATATTCGCATTCGCAAATGCCGGGGTGAGTCTTGGAGAAACCTCCTTTGATTCAGTTTTAAGTCCGGTAATGATCGGGGTTGTTGGTGGATTAATTTTTGGGAAATTCATTGGGGTGGTTTTATTCTCCCGACTTATGGTTTGGTTTAAAATAGCAGATCTTCCTAAAAAAGTGAAATGGAAACACGTCTACGGAATTGGTTTTCTGGCGGGTATTGGTTTTACCATGTCACTCTTTATCACCGACCTGGCTTTTGAGAATGAAAATTATATGTCACAGGCAAAAATTGGGATCTTGCTGGCTTCTTTAATCGCAGGAATTATCGGGTACTTCTACTTGAGAAAAATTGGTAATGGAAGTTAATGCACTTAAACCTGATTCCCATCATATTATCTACGCCTAATTTCCCGAAAATTTGCAGCTTAAATACAGTAAAAGTATGAGCAGCTGTTTTCACTGTGGTGAAGAATGTAAAGAAGAGCACCTTGTTTTTCAGGAAAAAGATTTCTGTTGTCACGGCTGTAAAACCGTTTTCGAAATCTTAAACGAAAGCGATCTTACCTACTATTACGATCTTCAGGAAAAACCCGGCATTTCCCCGGCTGCCTCAGAAGGTAAATTCGATTTCCTGGACAATCCAGAAATAGCCGAAAAGCTATTAGAATTTAATGAGAATAACACCCAGATAGTGAATTTCCTGGTTCCCTCTATGCATTGTAGTTCGTGTATTTGGGTTTTAGAAAATCTTGGAAAACTAAACAATGGAGTGAAATCGGCGCAAGTAGATTTTCCAAAGAAAACAGTAAGAATAAGTTTTTCTTCGGAAAAAATAAGCCTTAAAGAACTGGTTTACCTGCTAAGCAGAATTGGCTACGAACCCTATATTTCCCTGAAAGATTACGATGAAAAGGATCATAAAATAAACCGAAGCTTAATCTATAAGCTTGGGGTTGCCGGATTTGCTTTTGGGAACGTGATGTTTCTTTCTTTCCCCGAATATTTTGAAGTGAAAGAGTTCTGGCTGGATCAATTTAAATATTTATTCCGCTGGCTAATGTTCGCTTTTTCATTACCGGTGGTTTTTTATTCGGGATCAGATTATTTTATTTCAGCATTTAAGGGTTTAAGAGCTAAAATCTTAAATATAGATGTTCCTATTGCTTTAGGAATCGCGGTACTTTTTATAAGAAGTACTACAGAAATTCTATTAGACCTGGGAACTGGTTTCTTTGATAGTCTTACAGGCCTGGTTTTTTTCCTTCTTTTAGGAAAGTTTTTTCAGCAGAAAACCTATTCCTACCTGTCTTTTGAAAGGGATTACAAATCCTATTTCCCTATGGCGGTTACTCGTTTAACAAAAAACGGTTCTAAAGAAACTATAGAGGAACAGGTACAGGTTTATAAAATAAAATCTGGCGATCGTATTTTAATACGAAATGGCGAATTAATTCCTATCGATGCGGTTTTAATGAAAGGTGAAGCCAATATAGATTACAGTTTTGTAACCGGCGAAGCCGAAGCCGTTAGAAAGGAATCTGGAGAAACACTCTATGCCGGCGGAAGACAACAAGGCGGAATTCTAGAAATTGAAGCGATAAAGGCTATAGACCAAAGTTACCTTACCAAACTCTGGAGTAATGAAGTCTTCAAAAAAGATAAAAAAGGTCATTTTCAAAGTTTAATCAATCAAATTAGTAAACGCTTTACTGCCGGGGTTTTAAGCATCGCTTTTATTGCCACCTTATTTTGGTTGGTTTATGATCCTTCAAAAGCCTTAAATGTTTTTACCGCGGTCTTAATTATTGCCTGTCCTTGTGCTATCGCACTGGCCACACCATTCACGCTTGGAAATTTGCTTCGCATCTTCGGAAGAAATAAATTCTACTTAAAAGAAGCCGGAGTAATTGAACAAATAGCAAAAATTGATTGTCTTGTTTTTGATAAAACCGGAACAATTACCTCAAATAAAAAAACCGAGGTTTTCTACGAAGGTTTAAAACTTAATGCTGAAGAAGAAAGCTTATTAAGTAGCAGTTTAAGAGCTTCTGGGCATCCATTAAGCAGGCAGCTCTACCAGATCCTGGATAAGAACAATATTCAGAGTTTAGATGAATTTAATGAACATACCGGGAAAGGAATTAGCTCTGGAAGTAATGGCAGTAAGATGAAGATTGGTTCAGAAACATTTGTAAAAGAAAATATTACTGAAACCAAAGAACTTAACAAAACTACGGTACATATTAGTAGCAACGAAGAATATAAAGGCTGCTATGTTTTTAAGAATTCCTACCGTGAAGGTCTTGCTGATTTATTTAAAGAATTAGGCGAAAACAAACAGCTTTTTATCCTTTCTGGAGATAATGATGGTGAAAAGGAAAGACTGGAAAATATGCTGCCTTTAAATACCAAATTTTACTTCAATCAAAGACCAGACGATAAGCTCAATTTTATAAAAAAGCTTCAACAAGAAGGTAAATCGGTGATGATGATTGGCGACGGACTTAACGATGCAGGGGCGCTTGCTCAAAGCAATGTTGGGATCGCAATTTCAGAAAATATTAACGTTTTCTCTCCTGCTTGTGATGGTATCCTGGAAGCTTCTAACCTCACCAGTCTAAACAAATATTTTCAACTTTCAGAAAAAGGAATAAAAATCATTAAATGGAGCTTTGCGCTAAGCTTATGCTATAACGTAATAGGCCTGGCTTTCGCAGTCACAGGGAATTTAATGCCGGTAATTGCCGCCATACTTATGCCTTTAAGTTCTATTAGTATAGTAGCCTTTACCACAGTGGCCACCAACCTGGCCGGGAAGAAATTAAAACCTGGATTAGCGGAAACCTGATCTAAATCATATTTTTAATTTTAACACAGTTTTAAGTTTGCTGAAAATAATTCAATAGAAATGAACATCATTTACCTCTTACTAGCTTTAAGTGTATTGGTAGCCCTCATCTTCTTTATCGCCTTTATTTTTTCAGTTAAAAAAGGGCAATATGACGATGTGTACACACCATCGGTAAGGATGTTATTTGATGACGAATTAGTAAAACCAAAATCTGATAAATCCAATTCCACCAAAAACAAGAAATCTAATTAACTATGGAAGTAGAACAGTTTCATTACGATAATAAAATCGTAAAAAAGTTTACTATGGCTACCCTTTTCTGGGGTATCATAGGTATGAGTGTAGGGCTGCTGCTCGCCTTTATGTTTTTATTCCCTAACATAACCGATGGAATTCCATGGTTAAGTTTTGGTCGGTTAAGACCTTTGCATACCAACGCGGTGATTTTTGCCTTTGTTGGAAATGCAATTTTCGCCGGAGTATACTACTCTACCCAGCGTTTGCTTAAAGCCAGGATGTATAGCGATTTCTTAAGTAATTTCAACTTTTGGGGTTGGCAGGCTATAATTGTTGCAGCGGCGATCACGCTGCCTATGGGTTTTACCAGTTCTAAAGAATATGCCGAACTTGAATGGCCAATAGATATTGCTATTGCTTTGGTTTGGGTTGCTTTTGGAGCCAACCTTATTGGTACCATGATCAAAAGACGGCAACGTCATTTATATGTAGCTATTTGGTTTTACCTGGCCACATTTGTAACCGTAGCTGTACTTCATATTGTAAATAATATTGAAATTCCTGTTACTGCTTTTAAAAGTTACTCTTTTTACTCTGGAGTGCAGGATGCTTTAGTACAGTGGTGGTACGGGCATAATGCGGTGGCATTTTTCCTTACTACTCCTTTCTTAGGTTTAATGTATTATTTTGTTCCAAAAGCGGCTAACAGACCGGTTTACTCATACCGCCTTTCTATTATCCACTTCTGGTCTCTTATCTTTATTTATATCTGGGCTGGCCCACACCATTTATTATATTCAACTTTACCAGACTGGGCGCAAAACCTTGGTGTAGCCTTTTCTGTAATGCTTTTATTCCCATCCTGGGGTGGTATGATTAACGGACTATTAACCTTGCGTGGTGCCTGGGATAAAGTACGTACAGATCCTGTTCTTAAGTTTTTCGTGGTAGCTATTACCGGTTATGGTATGGCAACTTTTGAAGGCCCTATGCTTTCACTTAAAAACGTGAATGCTATTGCACACTTTAGTGACTGGATTATTGCTCACGTGCACGTTGGCGCACTTGCCTGGAATGGATTCTTAACTTTTGGTATGGTTTACTGGCTGGTACCAAGATTATTTAAAACCAAACTTTATTCCATCAAATTAGCAAACGTTCATTTCTGGATCGGGACACTTGGTATTATTATTTATACCCTACCAATGTATGTTGCAGGATTCGTTCAGGCTTCTATGTGGAAACAATTTAATCCTGACGGAACTCTTACCTACGGAAACTTCTTAGAAACCGTAAGTTCAATTATCCCAATGTACTGGATGCGTGCAATTGGAGGTAGTTTATACATTGTAGGAGCTTTTATTTTACTTTATAATATTGTAAAAACTGTTAGACAGGGAAGTGCTGTTGAAGATGAGTTAGCTGAAGCTGCTCCACTTCAAAAAGTAACCCGTAAAAGAACAGCTGGAGAAGCTTACCACTCCTGGTTAGAAAGAAGACCGGTAAAACTTACCATCTTCGCTACTATCGCGATTTTAATAGGTGGTATCGTTCAAATTGTACCTTCATTAATGGTAGATGAGTATGTACCGGTAATTTCCAGTGTAAAACCATATACTCCATTAGAACTTGAAGGCCGGGATATTTATATACGTGAAGGCTGTGTATCCTGCCACTCACAAATGATTAGACCTTTTAGAAGTGAAGTAGAACGTTATGGTGAATATTCCAAAGCCGGGGAATATGTTTATGACTATCCTTTCTTATGGGGTAGTAAACGTACCGGACCAGACCTTATGCGGGTTGGTGGAAAATACTCCGATAACTGGCACCTAAACCATATGTACGATCCGCAGAGTACCTCTTCAGGTTCTATTATGCCATCTTACAAATGGATAGTTACAGATGAGCTTGATAAAAGCGATACTGAAGCTAAAATGGAAGCTCTTAGTACTCTTGGCGTACCCTATACTTTAGAAGAAATTGAAAATGCTCAACAATCGATGACAGAACAGGGAATTCAAATTGAGAAAAACCTGTATGCTGATCCAGATTTTGTAGATACCTATGAAGCCGAAAAAGAATTCGCAGCCCAAAATGGTAATGAATTCGTAGAAATGAGAAACCGGGAAATTGTAGCCCTTATCGCTTATCTACAACGCCTGGGTACCGATATTAGAGCTAAAGATGTAGAAGTTTCAAACACTAAAACCAACTAAGCATGTTTAAATTCGTAAAAGGCCATATGGAAAGCATAGACGGGGTGATGATCTACCCGTTGATTTCCTTACTCATATTCTTCATCTTTTTTGTAGTGCTTTTCCTGTGGGTAATTACCGCGAAAAAGAAAGACATAGAAGAGGTAAGCAACCTACCCTTAGATACTAACCAGGAAAATCAGGAATTATGAAAACTACATCATATTTAAGAATTGCAGGATTTTTAATTCTGGCCCTGGTTCTAATAGAACTAACAATAGAGACAGAAAGTGGCTGGGCAATTGAGCAGTATCCGGTTATTTGGGGAATTCTTGCGGTGGTGCTTGTTATAGCAATCGCTATAGAAGTATCAATCACGGCTTTAGAAAATATGGTTTTCCGAAGTTTAAAACCAGATGCGCAAGAACGTTATACCAAACTTAAAGCTGAAAATTCTGAAAAACAGTTTTCTGGCATAAAGAAATGGTATAAAAAGATGCTGAATCAAAAGCCTGTTGAAAAGGAAGAAGAAATTCTTTTAGATCATAATTACGATGGCATCAAGGAACTGGATAACGATCTTCCTGCCTGGTGGTTGTATGGTTTTTACATCAGTATCATATTTGCTTTTGTCTATATGGGTTATTACCACATTTTTGATGGAGAAACTCAAAGGGAAGAATACCTTGCTGAGGTAGAAGAAGCAAAAGAAGAAATTGAAGCTTATAAAAAAGCGAATCCAGATCTTATAGACGCCTCCTCTGTTGAATTATTAACCGAGGCATCAGATCTTGAAGCTGGGGAACAAATATTTATGACCAGTTGTATGGCTTGTCACCGCGCAGATGGTGGTGGGGCTATTGGCCCTAACCTTACCGATGAACATTGGATTCTTGGTGGTGGAATAAGCAATGTTTTCCAAACAGTTTCTGAAGGAGGACGTGACGGAAAAGGAATGGTGGCCTGGAAATCTGAATTAAGTGCGCAGGAAATTGCCCAGGTGTCTAGTTATGTTATAAGTCTTGAGGGAACTAACCCTACAGATCCTAAGGCACCCGAAGGTGAAATTTGGGAAGCCGAAACAGAATAATATAGAGCAGATTACCTGGCGAAAGGCCACGAGACATTGAAAGAAAAATTTTTAGATTTCGAGTCATCCCGACTCTTCGGGACGGAGCATTAAATCTCGATTATCGAGTAAAAAAAGAAGGTTTTGGAAAATAAGGAAAAATTCAGGGATAAGATAGCCACGGCAGATGACGCGGGTAAAAGACTATGGGTTTTTCCGAAGAAACCTTCAGGGAGATTTTACGAGTATAGAAAATACGTTAGTTATGTATTGCTCATTTTACTTTTTGCCGCTCCATTCGTAAAAATAAACGGCAACCAGTTTTTGATGTTTAATATTCTGGAAAGGCGTTTCAATATTTTTGGATTTCCTTTCTGGCCACAAGACTTTCATATTTTCGTGATCATGATGGTAATTGGGGTGGTTTTTATCATTCTTTTTACTGTAGCCTTCGGAAGGATCTTTTGCGGTTGGCTTTGCCCACAAACCATTTTTATGGAAATGGTTTTCCGCAGAATTGAATACTGGATTGAAGGCGATCGTGGAAAACAAATACGTTTAGACAAACAAAAATGGGATGCCGAAAAAATTAGAAAACGTTCCCTAAAATGGTTCGTATTCTTTGTGATCTCGTTTCTAATTGCCAATGTTTTCCTGGCTTATTTAATAGGCAGTGATCGGTTGATTCAATATGTAACTGCGGGACCACTAAATCATTTAAGCACCTTTGTTTCCCTTATTATTTTCACGGCGGTCTTTTATTTTGTTTTCGCCTGGTTTAGGGAGCAGGTTTGTGTTATTGCCTGTCCTTACGGAAGACTACAGGGCGTACTTTTAGACAATAAATCTATAGTTGTTGCTTACGATCATAAACGAGGTGAAAAAGAAGAAGGAAGAGCTAAATTTAAAAAGAACGAAGACCGGGAAGCATCAGGAAAAGGCGATTGTATAGACTGCTTTCAATGTGTGCAGGTTTGCCCAACGGGAATAGATATTAGAAACGGCACGCAACTGGAATGTATAAACTGCACCGCTTGTATAGATGCCTGTGATAATATGATGGAAGCTGTAGACCTTCCTAAAGGATTAATTCGCTACGCCAGCGAAGAAAATATTGAAAAGAAAGCAAAATTCAAGTTTACTCCAAGGTTAAAGGGTTACAGTATAGTTTTAGGAATTCTAACCGCTGTTTTGGTGGGGATGCTATTTGTAAGAAGCGAGGTTGAAGCCAGGATACTAAGATTACCGGGGCAGTTATATGAACGAAAGGCCGATAATATAGTAAGTAACGTTTTTACTTATAAACTGGTAAACAAAACCACAGCCGATTTTGAAGATATTGAATTCAGGTTGTTGTCTCACCAGGGCGAAATAAAACCGGTAAAACAATCAAATATTATGGTGCCGGGACAGGAATTAACCGAAGGTACACTGTTTATAGAAATACATACCGCTGCACTGGAAGACGAAAAAGAAAAGCTAAAGATTGGTATTTATAGTGGCGATAGATTAATAGAAACTACCAGCACTATGTTTATGGGGCCACGTAGTTTTAACTAAACCAGCATGATGCTGGACGCCAAAAAAATGATTATAAATTTAATAGTATCCCAATTCTGGGTAAATAAATATACAAATGAAAATAAACTGGGGAACAGGGATTGTAATTGGAATGGCGCTTTTTATTAGTTTCATTATGTACCTGGTAATAAATATGCTCACCGATAAAAAGTTTGATCACGATTTGGTGACTGAAGAATATTACCAGGAAGAATTACATTACCAGGAGGAGATTAATGCGGAAACCAATGCATTCTCGCTGGAAGAAAATATTACAGATAGACGCGTAAAAGATGGCTGGCTTATAGAATTTCCAGAAAACCTGGAACTTTCTAAAATTTCAGGGAATCTTAATTTTTACCGCCCATCTAATGAAAAACTGGATTTTAATATTCCACTGGAGCTAACATCGCATCAGGTATTTATAAAAGACGAGCAGTTAGTAAAAGGCCGTTGGAATATTAATATTCACTGGGAGTACGAGGAAACACCTTATTTGTATAAAAACGAAATTGTTTATTAAATGTTGATTTCGGCATTAATATTTGGACTGCTTGGAAGTTTTCACTGTGTGGGAATGTGTGGCCCTATAGCATTTTTATTGCCGGTAGATCACAAAAACAATGTTAGAAAGCTGGGGCAGATCTCACTTTATCATTTTGGCAGATTAAGTTCTTACGCGATCATCGGACTTTTATTCGGGCTGCTTGGTAAAAGTTTTAGTCTTTTTGGGCTTCAGCAGCAACTTTCAATTCTGGTTGGAGCTTTAATGATTTTGGTAATTCTGCTTCCGTATAAAAAATTTAGTAAGTATAACGGTTCAAAACCCATTTTTAAAATCGTTTCAAAAGTAAAGAGTAATCTCGGGAAACAATTAAAACGAAAGTCACCCGATACTTTTTATACCATTGGTTTTCTAAACGGTTTTCTACCCTGCGGACTTGTTTATATGGCGGTTTTTGGTGCTATAGCTTCGGGTACAGCCCTGGAAGGAAGTTTATATATGGCAGTTTTTGGCCTGGGAACGATCCCGTTAATGACAACCGCAATTTATTTAGGCAATTTTATCAATCTAAATATTAGGTCTAAAATTAGAAAAGCGGTTCCCGTTTTTGTGATCCTTATAGGGCTATTATTTATCCTTAGAGGAATGGGGCTGGGAATACCTTACCTCTCCCCTATGGAAATAACTCCAGAAATTACAGCAACACAAAGTTGCCACTAACCTAAAAACACTTGTTATGAATTTATTAAACACAATTGCACTGGTAAATTGGGAAATGGGAAGTTTTCTTATTGCTATTTTCGGTGTTGTTTGCGTCGGCCTGGTACTTATCGTTTTAAATATGATAAACAGCGGAAAGGATAAAGAGTAAACAACTTCAGAGAAAGCTCACGAATCATTATTATTGGAAAATATAATTTGATTTCGAGGCATCCCGACTCTTCGGGACGGAGCATTTAATCTCGATTATCGAGTAAAATACTTTACTCTTAGCTTAAAATGAAAAAATAAAAAAGTCCGTTAGGAAATTCTCCCAACGGACTTTTTACTTCGGTTTTAACACTTAAATTAAACCGTCATTGAAAAAAGTTGAGTATCAGGTTTCTTCGCCTGCATTCTTAGATCGAAAGCCATACAAATGTTTCGTACAAAAGGTCTTCCTTTTTCAGGAATAGTTAACCCACTTTCAGTAAAAGCTTACAAGCCCATCTGCCTCCATTTCCCGTAATTTAGTAAGTACCTCGGGTAATTCTTCAAAATAATCTTCTGGAGATTCCCAGCTAGTTTCTAAATGACACATTAAATTGAGAATGTGTTTTCTTATAATTAGATCTTCTTCATTTAAAATATGTCCTCGGAAAACAGGAATAATTCCATCGGAAATAAGACTCTGGTAAGCTTCTACCGATTTCTCATTCTGTGCAAAACCATACCAGCTATCACTTATTGCCGAAACGCCTAAACCAATCATAGAAGCTCCGGAAGATGTAGTATATCCCATAAAGTTTCTATGTAATTTTTTTTCTTCCAAAGCTTTATATAAAGAATCGGTTTTAAGGGCAAAATGGTCCATCCCAATTTCTACATAACCGGCAGCTTCCAGCATTTGCTTTCCTACTTCATACATTTCCCGCTTTTCATCGGCTGCAGGAAGATCTGAATCTTTAAAGCCACGTTGGCCGTTTCCTTTAATCCAGGGTACGTGCGCATAGCTATAAAAAGCAATACGATCTGGCATTAGTAATTTGGTTTTTTCTATGGTTTCAATAATATCGTTTTTGGTTTGAAAAGGTAAACCAAATATAATGTCGTGTCCCACAGAGGTAAAACCGGCTTCCCGGGATTCTTCCGTAGCTCTTTTTACATTTTCAAAGGGTTGAATTCTATGAATTGCTTTTTGCACCTTCTCGCTATAATCCTGTACGCCATAGCTTACACGTTTAAAGCCTAAATCTGAAAACATTTTTAAATGCTCTTTCGTGGTATTATTAGGGTGACCTTCAAAACTTAATTCTGTTTCACAATCCCGGTTAGCTTTCCGAAACAGCATATTCAGTAAGAATTTAAGGTTCTCTGGTGCAAAAAAAGTGGGTGTGCCCCCGCCAAGATGCAATTCCCTAATTGTAGGCTTTTCACCAAGTATTTCAAGATAGAGATCCCATTCTCTCAACAAGCGTTTCTATATATGGAGATTCTACTTCGTGCTTTTTTGTAATTCGTTTATTACATCCACAAAAGGTGCACAAACTCTCACAAAAGGGCAAATGAATATAAATGCTTATTTCTTTATTTTCACTAAAACTACGTTTTAAACTTTCTTTCCAGGCAGCCAAAGAAAAGCTATCTTCTTGCCAATAAGGAACTGTAGGATAACTTGTATACCGTGGCCCCGGCACATTATATTTACTGATTAAATTTAAGGACATATAAAGTGTGGTTTTGTACAAAAATATCTCACTTTATTTCTAATTAATATGAGGAAAATCAGCTTCTCGGTAAACTTCTCTTAGAGGATTTTGAAGATTATCCTAATCTTTTTATTACCAGGTTATTGACTTTTTTTGACTTGAAGCCACATTAAAAATTAACCAGAAAAAATATATAATTATTTATTAAAAAGTTTAAACCCTTTGCAAAATTTATCCTGAATTACTGCACTTAATTTAATGGTTAGAGAACTTTTTCTATCTTCAATGTTTCAAACCAACTAACCAAAAAATGAACAAGGCACACAAAACATTGCTTTTTCCCTTAGTTGCCCTTTTAGTGGGCGCCTATTTTCTTTTCTCGGGATTGGCTGAAGCAAAAGGCTTTCTGGCTCCCCTGGTAACTGCAATAATCCTGGCGCTTTTATTAATTCCACTGGGTAACTTAATAGAAAAAAAGCTCAATCGTACTTTTTCCTCTTTACTGAGTACCATTCTATTATTTCTATTTTCAATCGGAGTTTTTGTGCTGCTCTCTTTTCAAATTAAAAGTTTTGTAGACGATTGGGGGAAAATTAAAGAAACGATGGCTCCAAAAATAGAACAGCTACAAAATTACGCTTACGAGCATACCGCTTTAAGCAGTAAAGACCTGGAGAGTTATAAAGAAAAGAATGATATACAAAGTATGTTAACCTCCAGCGGAAATTCGGGAGAAAAAGCTTTCAATTTTATTAATTCGGTCACCAGTTTTATTAGCAATTACCTACTCACATTTATCTATATATTTTTTCTGCTGAATTATAGAAAACGTTTCAAAACCTTTATTCTAAAATTATTTTCCAATCAGCGGAAAAAAGAAGTAAAACAAATTATCAACGAAACTGCGCGGGTAGCCCAGTTTTACCTGCGAGGAAAGTTAATCTTAATTGTTATCCTTTCTATTCTTTATAGTATTGGCCTGGGTATTTCTGGCGTAAGCAACTTTATTTTAATCGCTGTTATTGCTGCTTTTCTCACCTTAATTCCATTTATAGGAAATATTATAGGAATGGGCCTTGCTTTGGTTTTTGGTTATCTCACCCAGGGCGAAACCAGTATTTTAATTGGAGTTATTCTAACTTTTACTATAGTACAATTTATAGAGAGCTATGTTTTAGAGCCTTTTATTGTAGGAGATAAAGTAGATATTCATCCATTTTTTGTGATCCTTGCCATTATTCTCGGCAATATGATTTGGGGTATTATGGGGATGATTTTGGCTATTCCGGTTTTAGGAATTATAAATGTAATCTTCAATCATGTTCCTTCATTAAAACCTTTCGGCTTTTTGCTAAGCACCGATAATTCAAACGAGGATTAACCCACATTCTAAATGCAAAACCGTGTAGCAAAACAATTTGAAGGCTTTTTAAATACACCGGCTCTTTGGAAAAATTATTTCCAGGAAATTCAACAGTTTGAATTACCGCAAATAGAGGATCCGCTACAAAAACCTATCGCTGAAGACCTACCTTCGCTTTCTACTAATTTTGTAATGGGTAAAAGAGTAGAACGATTTTTTGAATGGATAATTCGGCAAAATCAAGGCTATAAACTGCTGGCAGAAAATATGCAGATTAGTCGGGATAAAATCACTTTGGGTGAACTCGATTTTCTACTGAAAGATCTTATAAACCAACAAGTCTATCACGTAGAAATGGTTTATAAATTCTATGTTTACGATCCATCATTTTCTGCGGAAAACCAAAGGTGGATTGGCCCAAACCGAAAAGATACTTTATTACAAAAAACCAGGAAATTACAGGAAAAACAGTTTCCGCTGCTGTTTAAACCTGAAACAGAAGATCTTCTAAGATCCCTGAATTTAAATGCAGAAGAAGTACTTCAACAAAGCTGTTTTAAAGCAAATCTATTTGTTCCCAGGGAACTTCAGGATAAGCAATTTTCAGAAATAAACAGTGATTGTATAGCCGGGAGCTGGCTTCATTTTAAAGAGTTTAAAACTTCCAATTACAAGAATTTTGAATATTATGCACCTAAAAAGCAAGATTGGCCAATACTACCGCACCACGGTGAAACCTGGTTTAGCCATTCAGAAATAATCCATCAGGTAGAGATTTTATTCGAAAACCAAAAAGCGCCGTTAATTTGGGTGAAAAAACCGGGAAATAATTATGAACGATTGTTTGTAGTGTGGTGGTAGTAAATAAAACTGGAATTACCGAATAGTTACAGGAAATTATCTCCCAGCATTTATATCTTGATCATCGAGTAGAATTATATTATTCCCTTAAATTTGCAATCCAAATCAAATTTCCAGCATGGATCAGAACACAAGTGAAGCGATAAAAGCCTCCTGGCTTAGCATTTTCGGAAATGCTTTGTTAGCAATCGCTAAATTTGTAACCGGAATATTTGGAAATTCTTATGCGCTTATCGCTGATGCAATAGAGTCTACAACCGATGTTTTCTCTTCTTTTCTCGTCTTACTTGGTCTCAAATATTCCAGTAGGCCACCAGATGAAAATCATCCCTACGGTCACGGAAAAGCCGAACCTCTTATGACCTTTGCGGTAGTAGGATTTTTAGTGGTTTCAGCAACCGTAATTGCTTACGAGAGTATTCAGCATATACAAACTCCGCATAAAGTTCCTGAGCCTTACACCCTTATTGTACTTGCCGCGATTGTTATTATTAAAGAATATTTCTACAGAAAAGTTTCTAAAAAGGGCGATGAAACCAAAAGTACTTCTTTAAAAGCTGATGCCTGGCACCACCGCAGTGATGCAATTACTTCCTTAATGGCATTTATAGGGATCTCTATCGCGCTTTTTATGGGAAAAGGTTACGAAACGGCAGACGATTGGGCCGCGCTCTTTGCTTCGGGATTTATTCTTTATAACGCCTATCTTATTCTTAGACCCGCTTTAGGTGAAGTAATGGATGAGCATATGTATGATGATATGATTGGCGATATTCGTGAGGTTAGTATTAATGTTCCCGGCGTTTTAGATACCGAAAAATGCAACGTTCGTAAAACCGGAATGATCTACCACGTAGATCTTCATATTATCGTGAATGCTGAAATTAGTGTTAAAGAGGGCCACGATATTGCACACAATGTAAAAAATGAACTCCTCGCCCACTTTCCTGAAATTTTCGACGTACTTATTCACGTAGAGCCGAATATAGAAATTTAAAGTACCGCCTTAAGAAAGTTTTAGCGTTAAAGCCCTGCTAAACCCCATTGGAATGTAGTAAAATCAACTTATCTTCATTAGTGAATTAACCAAAAAAATGAAATTATGAGTTTGATAAATGATAAGGATTTGGAAAAATTAATGAACGTACAGGATAAAACCTGTGTTTCTATATTTATACCTACCCAACGTGCCGGTAAGGAAGTTTTAGAGGAAAAAAATAAAACCCATTTAAAATCCCTTTGGAAAGAAGTTGGAACCCAACTCAAAGAAAAGGGTTTGAGTGAAGATAAAATTGCAAAAATAGGAAAGCCTATTGAAGCTTTATTGAGTGATAAATCTTTTTGGAGACATCAAAGCGACGGACTTGCTATTTTTGCTGCAGAAGATTTCTTCGAAAAATATACCCTTCCGGTAAATTTTGAAGCCCATACTTATATTTCCGAAGAATTTTATATTAAACCGCTAGTACCTATGTTTAATGAAGACAGCCGTTTTTATTTACTGGCGCTTCAGTTGGAAGATGTAGAGCTTTATGAGGCCACCACTTATAGTATAGGAAAAGTTGAAGTAGATGACCTTATACCTTCAAGATTAGAAGAACGGGTAGGATTTGACTATAAACAAAAACACCTGGATTTTAAAACACAGAATTCCGGCGGAGAAAATACCATTTTCCACGGCCACGGTGGTGGTAGTGATGAGGTACGAAAAGAAGAGATTAATAAGTACTTTAGAGCTATAGATAAAGGCCTGGATACTGTGCTACACGATGAAAGAGTACCTTTGGTAGTTGCAACCCAGGATTATTTATTCCCTATTTATGAAAAAGTGAATACTTATAATCACTTAATTGAAAAAGTGATTCCAGGAAATCCATCAGATACCGATATGTTTGGTTTACACGAAAAAGCTCTAAAAATCCTTGAACCTGAAATGGAAAAGACTAAAAGAGAAAAAACCAGGAAATTTAATGAACTGAATAATACCGATAAAACCGGGGCTTCAGTAACCGATATTCTTCCTGCAGTTCAGCAAGGAAAAGTAGATACATTATTTCTGGAAAACCGAAGTGAAATTTGGGGAACCTATAACAATGACAATATGAATGTAACCATTCATGATAATCAACAAAATGGGAACTATTCCTTAATGAATTGGGCTGCGAAAGAAGTCTTAAAACAAGGTGGAAATGTTTTCCTTATTCCGGAAGCACAAATGCCAGATAAAAATTCAAAAATGAATGCACTTTATCGCTTTAACTAGTAACTAACTGTTTAAAGCAATTCTATCTCGATTAGCGAGTGAAATTATTGAAATATCATAAAAAGGAAAAGACGGCTGTACAGCCGTCTTTTTTATGCAAAAAAAGTATCTTTACTCGATAATCGAGATTAAATGCTCCGTCCCGAAGAGTCGGGATGCCTCGAAATCAAATTATATTTTCCAATAATAATGCTTCAGGAGCTTGCTCCGGAGTAGTTTACTTTAAATAACAGATTCTATGGAAACCAACCTAGCGGTACTAATTGATGGTGATAATATCCCATCGGCATATATAAAAGAAATGATGGAAGAAATTGCCAAATATGGCAATCCGACTATTAAACGGATTTATGGCGACTGGACTAAACCTCATTTAGTAAAATGGAAAAATGTATTGCTGGAAAACGCTATTAATCCCATTCAGCAATATGGCTACACTCAGGGAAAAAACGCTACAGATTCAGCGATGATCATTGATGCGATGGATATTTTATATTCAGATAAAGTAGATGGATTTTGCCTGGTTTCCAGCGATAGTGATTTCACCAGGCTGGCAACACGACTGCGTGAAGCCGGAAAGAATGTTATTGGAATTGGTGAAAAGAAAACACCTGAGCCCTTTATTGTAGCTTGCGACAGGTTTATTTATATCGAAATATTAAAACAATCAGATAAAGATAGTGACCAAAGCAGCGATAAAGGTGGAAAAAGCTCTAAAAAGAAAAATGTAGATAAAATTACTCCGAAGGTTGTTCGTCTTATCTCACAAACTATTTCAGATGTTGCAGATGAAGATGGCTGGGCGTTTTTGGGAGATGTGGGAAGTTTACTTCAGAAAAAACAACCTAATTTTGACTCCCGTAACTACGGCTTTCAGAAATTAACTCCAATGATTCATTCCATAGATAAATTCGAGATTGAATCGCGTACCAACCAAAACAGTAAGTTTAAACTTATTTATGTTAGAAATAAGGATTAATCCTTAGTTATAATCATCTTAAAATCAATGCATTCTTTTTTTCATTCTGTAATTTAGGGGAAACTAAAACCTTAAATTATGAATGTCACTTTAGCACAGGCGCAGAAAATAATTGCTGCTGCCGAAAAGAAATCCAAAGAATTGGATGTGAAAATGGATATTGCGGTGGTAGACGCTGGCGCAAATCTAACGGCTTTTGCCAGAATGGATGGCGCCTGGCTTGGCTCAGTAGATATCGCTATAAAAAAGGCTAAAACCGCTAGATATTTTGATATGAATACTGGCGAAATTGGAAAATTATCACAGCCCGGAGAATCGCTTTTTAATATAGAACATTCTAATAATGGGCTTATTACATTTCCCGGAGGTGTTCCTTTAAAAAACCAAAACGGTGAAATTATTGGTGCTGTTGGCATTTCCGGAAGCACGGTAGATAATGATCACGCTGTAGCTAATTATGCCGCAGAAAGTATTTAAATTGCTTAATTAATTATAAAAAAGCCAACTTAAACGAGTTTGTTCAAGTTGGCTTTTTTTAATGCCTTTTTTCTAAAACTTCGGCGATATCTTTTAAAGAATATCCCTTTGCTTTTAGCAAAATCAAGTAATGAAAAAGTAAATCGGCGCTTTCGTTTAAGAACAACTCTTCATTATCATCTTTAGCTTCAATAACCGTTTCAACAGCCTCCTCACCTACTTTCTGAGCAATCTTATTCATTCCGGCATCAAAAAGCGAAACCACATAAGAGTTTTTATCTTCTCGTAACTCAGGCTCAACCTCGCTCATTCTTTTTCGTTTTGCGATAATTCCTTCCAGTTGAGAAAGAAAACCGAAATTAGGCTCGTTATCCTCTGCCCAGCAAGTGTCTGTTCCTTTGTGGCAGGTTGGACCCTCAGGATTAACCGAAATTAGCAAGGTATCATTATCGCAATCATTTTTAATATTGACTAAATGAAGGTAATTACCGCTTTCTTCGCCTTTGGTCCATAAACGATTTTTGGTCCTGCTGAAAAAAGTGACTTTCTTGGTTTCATTTGTTTTCAAAAATGCTTCCTCGTTCATATATCCCAACATCAATACATTTTTAGTTGATGCATCCTGAATTATCGCAGGTACAAGTCCGTCGTTATTTTTATTAAAATCGATATTCATATTTATTTTCTTTATAAAGTCATCCTGAATTTATTTCAGTGCCTGCCCCGATTTTAATCGGGGATCTAATATTTTTGTTGGAAAAGAATAGAGAGCAAAGAACAAAGATCTCTCTACTCTATTCTCTTTTTCTTTTTCTTTTTAAAGTCTAACTTCCACTCCATTTCTACGAAGTTCTTCTTTTAAATCTTTAATCTCAATTTCTTTAAAATGAAAAACACTGGCTGCAAGTGCCGCATCAGCTTTTCCTTCAATAAAAGTATCGCAAAAATGCTGCATATTTCCGGCACCACCAGAAGCGATTATTGGAATATTTAATTCTGAAGATAAAACTGCCAGGGCTTCGTTTGCAAAGCCTTCTTTGGTTCCATCGTTATTCATAGAAGTAAATAAAATCTCCCCGGCACCACGTTCTTCAACTTCTTTAGCCCATTGAAATAAATTGATATCAGTTGGCACTTTTCCTCCTACCAGGTGCACCAACCATTCGCCGTTTACCTGCTTGGCATCAATCGCCACTGTAATACACTGACTCCCGAATTTAGCAGCAAGCTCGTTAATTAGATCAGGATTTTTCACCGCCGAAGAATTTATCGAAACTTTATCGGCTCCATTTTTAAGCAATATATCTACATCTTCTACAGATGAAATTCCACCACCAACTGTAAACGGGATGTTTACTTTTTCAGCAACCCGTCTCACTAAATTGGCCAGGGTTTTTCGTTTTTCTTCAGTAGCCGAGATATCAAGAAAAACCAATTCATCTGCACCAGATTTCGCATAGATCTCAGCCAATTCTACAGGATCACCGGCATCGCGTAAATCTATAAAATTTACGCCCTTAACGGTTCTTCCGTCTTTAATATCCAGGCAGGGTATAATTCGTTTTGTAAGCATTGTTATATTTTAAAGTTTTCCCTTTTTAAGGGAAGTAGCCGAAGGTCGGAAGGGTTTAACCACCCCTCCTTCAGGCACCCTTCTTTTAAAGGAGGAGACAATTAATTTTCTAAAATAAATTTCTCTAATTCTTTCATTTGGATACGACCTTCATAAATGGCTTTTCCTATTATAGTGCCTTCGCAGCCAAGTTCAGCCAGTTCTGGTAACTCGCTAAAGGTAGAAATTCCTCCGGAAGCTATAAGTTTTAGTTTTTTATCTTCTGATGAAGTTTCTTCCAGAATTCTGCGATAAAGTTCAAAGGAAGGACCTTCCAGCATCCCATCTTTAGAGATATCGGTGCAAATTACATAGTTTATTCCCTCTTCCTGGTATTCCTGAATAAAAGGAATCAGTTCTTTATTAGATTCTTCCTGCCACCCGCTAACCGCAATTTTTTCATTATTCGCATCAGCTCCCAGAATTATTTTTTCCGAACCAAATTTCTGAATCCAGGATTTAAAAGTATCAGGATCTTTAACCGCGATACTTCCACCGGTAATTTGATGTGCTCCACATTCAAAAGCGATTTGTAAATCTTTATCGGTTTTCAATCCGCCACCAAAATCAACTTTTAAGCTGGTTTTTGAAGCAATCTCTTCCAGAATTTTATGGTTTACAATATTTTTTGATTTTGCACCATCCAAATCTACCAAATGCAAATACTGAATTCCGTGTGCCTCAAAATTTTTAGCTACTTCTAGCGGATTTTCATTATAAATTTTCTTGGTATTGTAATCACCTTTAGAAAGACGAACACATTTACCTTCAATTATATCTATAGCGGGAATTATTCTCATTTTTGTTTTTACTTATTGTTTTGCCACGAATTCACTAATAATTTGTTTTATTATCAATTTTGCTTCTCTAGGTCATTACGAGCGACAAAGGAGCGTGGTAATCTTTTGATAGAAGTTTTCTAATTAAAAAGATTGCTTCAGTCGTGCCTCCATCGCAATGACGTAGTCTTTAAATCTACTTTACCTTGTTGGGTTGGGTGACTTTCAAAAAATTCTCCAGAATTTTCTCCCCGGCATCGCTACTTTTTTCAGGGTGAAATTGAACACCATAAAAATTATCTTTCTGAATAGCCGAAGTATATTCTACTCCATACTCGGTTGAAGCTATGGTTTCTGCGCATTCCTTTACATAAAAACTATGTACCAAATACACGAATTCTCCTTCTGAAATTCCAGTAAACAACTCTGATCTTAAATCATAAATTTTATTCCACCCAATTTGCGGAACTTTTAATTTATTATCAAATTTCACCACATCAGCATGAAAAATTCCAAGTCCATCTGTATCTCCTTCCTCGCAATAAGTACACATTAACTGCATTCCCAGGCAAATTCCTAAAACCGGCTGTTTTAAAGTAGGAATCACTTTATCTAAACCGGTAGACTTTAGCATTTTCATTGCGCTGCTTGCCTCGCCCACTCCGGGGAAAATTACTTTATCTGCTGACTTTATTTCTTCAGCATCACTGCTTAAAATAGCCTCATATCCAAGTCGCTTTATGGCAAATTTGATACTTTGAATATTACCTGCTCCGTAATCTATTATTACTATTTTCAAGCCCCCTCCGGCTCCCCCTAAGGGGGAGGGCTTTTTATTCATTTCATTCTCAATTTTCAAAATCTAAATATTTTTTAGTTCACTTTATTCCCCCTTCGGGGGCTAGGGGGCTTTTAAAGCATTCCTTTAGTTGATGGAAGTATCATTTTTTCAGCATCGCGTTTTACCGCTACTTTAATTGCTTTGGCAAAAGCTTTAAATATCGCTTCAATTTTATGATGCTCATTTTGCCCTTCAGCTTTTACATTGAGGTTGGCCTTAGCTCCATCGGTAAATGATTTAAAGAAATGATAGAACATTTCAGTAGGCATTTTTCCAACCATTTCACGTTTAAATTCGGTTTCCCAAACTATCCAGTTTCTACCACCAAAATCTATGGCCACCTGCGCCAGGCAATCGTCCATAGGCAGGCAAAAACCGTATCGTTCTATTCCAAGTTTATTACCCAAAGCTTTACTAAAAACCTCTCCAAGCGCAATTGCCGTATCTTCTATGGTGTGGTGCTCATCAACTTCCAAATCGCCCTTTAACCTGAACCGTAAGATCCATTTGGCCGTGGCGTGCAATCTGATCTAACATATGATCAAAAAATGCAATGCCGGTAGTGATATCAGATTTTCCGGTACCATCTAAATTTAGTTGAATAAAGATATCGGTTTCATTGGTTTTCCTTGAAATTTCAGCTGTTCTATCGTTCAACTTTAAAAATTCATAGATCTCTTTCCAACTATCGGTTTTTAAAGCGATAGTTTCCTTAACCTTTTCCTGATCATTTTTAACTTCGTCAGTTGCAAGATCTTCGTGAGTATCTATAAAAATACCTTTACCTCCAAAATTATAAGCAAATTCAATATCTGTAAGTCGGTCACCGACCATAAAAGAATTCTTTAAATCGTAGTTTTCTTCGTTATTTAAATATTTCTCCTCTAAAAGTCCGGTATTAGGCTTTCGGGTAGGAGAATTATCTTTTGCAAAAGTACGGTCCATCAACACTTCACTAAATTCTACTCCTTCATTCTTAAAGGTTTGAAGAATAAAATTTTGAATAGGCCAAAAGTCTTTCTTCAGGATAGGCTTCTGTTCCCAGACCATCCTGATTAGTCACCATTACCAACTCAAAATCCAGTTCTGCGGCAATTTTCTTTAAATAATATAAAGCTTCCGGATAAAATTCCAGCTTTTCAATACGGTCTACCTGGTAATCTTCCGGCTCGTGAATTAAAGTCCCATCACGATCTATAAATAATACTTTTTTCATAATCTATTTTGTCATTTCCGCAGCCAATGTAAAGCGGAAATCTTTTATTTTCAAATCTTTAAACTAATCTCTCAGAGTTATTCAACTAGCCAAATAATAGGCTTTATAAAACTACTGAATTCGTCATCCTGAATTTATTTCAGGATCTATGCTGTTTGGTTATCGAGTATCTTAGAAGCTGAAACAAGTTCAGCTTGACGAAAACTAAACTTTTTATTACTCTATACTCTTTAAAGCTTCTATAAGCTTTTTGTTTTCCTCTCCAGTCCCCACCGTAAATCGTAAGGTATTTTCACAAAGCGGTTGTGTGGTTCTGTTTCTTATTACTATACCCTTTTCTAACAGTTGGTCATAACGTTTATTAGCATCATCTACTTTCACCAATATAAAATTAGCGTCAGAAGGATATATTTTTTCAATAAAATTCACTTCAACTAAAGCTTCACTTAAAAGAGCTCTTTCTTTCAGTAAATCAGATATTTCTGAATCTACTTTTTCCTTATTCAGTACACGATCTAAAGCTCTTAACTGAGTTAATTCGTTTACATTATAAGGTGGTTTTATTTTATTTAAAATCTCAATAATTTCTACGGAAGCATAGCAAATTCCCAATCTAATTCCCGCCATTCCAAATGCTTTTGAAAGCGTTTGAGTAATCACCAAATTTGGGTATTGTTCCAATTTATTAAGCCAGCTTTCTTCAGTTGAAAAATCAATATAAGCTTCATCGATAATCACCAATCCCTTGAAATTTTCAAGAATATGAATGATCTTTTCTTCTGAAAATGAGTTTCCGGTAGGATTATTCGGCGAACACAAAAAGATCATTTTTGTGTTTTGATCTACCGAATTCAGAATTTCTTCAACATTAGGTTCAAAATCTGAATTCAGTAAAATTTCCCTATTCTCAATATTATTAATATTAGCCAACACTTTATACATTCCATAAGTAGGCGGCAATGTGATAACATTATCCTTGCCCGGTTCGCAAAATGCTCTAAACAACAAGTCCAGCACTTCATCGCTCCCATTGCCCAATAAAATATGTTCCGTTGAAACATTTTTAATTTTTGCCAATTCAACCTTTAGGCTGCGTTGTTGCGGATCTGGATAACGGTTTACATCAGTTTGAAATGGGTTTTCATTAGCATCCAGAAAAACCATTTCTGAGCCCGTAGACTGGTATTCATCCCTGGCGGAAGAATAAGGTTTTAAACCGGCCACGTTTGGCCTTACCAGGTTATTTATATTGAATTCTTTCATTTATAATATTAAATTGGATTAAAGCGTCATTGCGAACAAAGTGAAGCAATCTCAACATTTAGTTACCACAATTTACAGATTGCTTCGTGCCTCGCAATGACCTCCAAAGGCCACTTGAACACCTATTTCAATTCTTTTAATCGTAATGTCACCGCATTTTTATGCGCCTCCAAACCTTCGGCTTCAGCCATTAATTCTATGGCAGGACCAATTTCCTTAATTCCTTCTTCTGTTATTTTTTGAAAGGTCATACTCTTCATAAAGCTATCAAGATTTACACCGCTGTATTGCTTGGCGTAGCCATTAGTTGGCAAAGTATGGTTTGTTCCTGAAGCATAATCTCCCGCGCTTTCCGGGGTATAGTTTCCTATAAAAACCGAACCTGCATTCTGAATTCCTTCAGTAAAAAATGCCTCATCATCGGCACAAATAATAAAGTGCTCTGGCCCATATTCGTCGATTAACTCCAGCGCATCTTCTTTCTTTTCAACATAAATTAGCCTCGAATGAGCTATAGCCTTTTCAGCAATACTCTTTCTAGGTAAAACCTCTAACTGACTTTCTACCTCTTTCTCCACCTTTTCAATTAGATCTTTAGAAGTAGAAACCAGAATTACCTGGCTATCTGCACCGTGCTCTGCCTGGCTTAAAAGATCTGAAGCAACAAAAGCAGCATTAGAAGAATCATCGGCAAAAACAAGTAGTTCAGAAGGCCCGGCAGGCATATCTATCGCTACATTATGGCGGGTTGCCAGTTGTTTAGCAACGGTAACAAATTGATTTCCGGGACCAAATATCTTATAAACTTTAGGAACACTTTCTGTCCCAAAGGTCATAGCCGCAATTGCCTGGATTCCTCCAACTTTATATATTTTGGTAACTCCACATAATTCGGCGGTATATAAAATGGCTGGGTGCACATTGCCGTTCTTATCTGGCGGAGTACAAAGCACAATTTCCTTACAACCTGCAATATTTGCGGGTGCGGCTAACATTAAAATGGTAGAAAATAAAGGAGCACTGCCGCCGGGAATATACAACCCAACTTTTTGAATCGCCCTTTTTTCCTGCCAACATTTTACGCCATTGGTAGTTTCAATTTCGATTTTATCGGTTTTCTGAGCGGTATGAAATTTTTCAATATTATTTTTCGCCAGTTTTATGGCTTCTTTCAATTCCTCGGAAACCTCGTTTGAAGCGGCATTTACTTCTTCTTCTGTAACCTGAGTATTTGCCAGGTTTATGCCATCAAAAAGTTCGGTATATTTTGAAACTGCCGCGTCCCCTTTGGATTTTACTTCAGCAAAAACCTGGTTTACCGTTTCTTCAATATCTTCTACCGTTTGTGTGGGTCTTTTTAAAATTTCAGGCCATTCGGCTTTAGTAGGATTAAAAAACTTTTTCATCTTAAAGTACCATTTTTTCAATTGGCGCTACTAAAATACCTTCGGCACCATTTTGTTTTAATTCATCTATAACTTCCCAGAAACGCTCTTCATTAATTACTGTATGTATAGAACTCCAACCTTCTTCAGCAAGCGGTAAAACAGTTGGGCTGCGCATTCCAGGTAGTAATTTGATAATATTCTCTAAATTCTCATTTGGCGCATTTAAAAGAATATATTTAGAAGTACGCGCATTTAAAACCGATTTCAACCTGAATTGTAATTTCTCTAAGATCTGTTGACGAGCTTCAGAAATTTTAGGTGAGATAGCGAGCACAGCTTCACTCTTCAGCATTACTTCTACCTCTTTTAGCCCGTTTTTGAAAAGCGTGCTTCCACTGGAAACAATATCACAAATACCATCTGCAAGCCCAATATTTGGAGCTATCTCTACTGAGCCATTAATAATATGCAATTCGGCTGTAATTCCTTTCTTTTCCAGGAATTCATTTACGGTATTAGGATAAGAAGTGGCGATCTTTTTTCCATCAAGGTCATTAATACCATTATATTTCATTGATTTTGGTACAGCGAGAGAAACACGACATTTTGAAAAGCCAAGCTTTTCGCCCTGGATAATATCTTTACCCTTTTCAATTAAAACATTCTCCCCAATAATGGCTACATCTACCACACCATCTCTTAAATATTGCGGGATATCGCCGTTTCTAAGATACATTACTTCCAAAGGAAAGTTACGGGACGAAGCTTTGAGTTGTTCTTTTCCATTATCTATAGAAATGCCTGCATCCTTTAATATTTTAAGGGAATCTTCGTTTAATCTACCTGATTTTTGAATAGCAATTCTTAATTTTTCCTGGCTCATTTTTTTAATTTTTCTTTTAAACTTTGGTTGTTGGCTATAAAATAAAAAACCCGTTTGAATAGCTCAAACGGGTTTTAAATATGCTGAAATCACAACACACCAAATTTACCTCGCCTGAGCGCAGTAGTAAATATGATGGTGATGTAATTGAAAATTCTTCATTGTGATTACAAATCTAAATATAAATTTTAAACTGCAAAACAGCTTTTTAAAAAATTATAGGTTGTTTAATTTCCTCCACCTAAAATTAAAGGCATTCCATCTTCACCAGAACCTATAATCACGGTTTTCGAGTTACCCGATTTAGCAAGTTCAAGTGTAGCCTGAATTCCCTTTTCCTTTAAGATATTGGGCGTTAAAGAGGCGTTTAAGATTTCGTTTGCACGAGCTTTACCTTCAGCATCAATTCGCTGGCGTTCGGCTTCCTGCTCTGCTTTGGTTAAACGAAATTCATACTCTAAAGATTCCTGCTCCTGGCGTAATTTACGCTCAATCGCATCTTTAATATTTGGCGGAAGTGAAACGTCCCGTACCAGAACCTCGTTAACCTGTACATATTGGTCCTGAAGTAAAATTTGAGTTTCTTCTAATATTTCTTTCTGAATTGCCTCTCTTTTACTGGCATATAATTGTTCCGGGTTGTATCTTCCTACAACCGATCTTGCCGCCGACCTTACTGCAGGTTGAAGCAAACGCCTTATATATTCTTCACCTTTTTCCCTGTGTAAGCTACCAAGGTTAGCGTAAGATGGTTGAAACCATGTAGACGCATCAATATCAATTTGAAGACCATTTGAACTTAAAACCTGCATTTTTTCTTCAAGAGATTGCTGTCTAACTTCATAAATAAACACTCTGTTCCAGGGAGCTACAAGGTGAAAACCTTCGTTTAAAGGCGGTTCATCTGTAACCACACCACCGGCAAAAGTCTTATACAAAACCCCGGCTTCACCAGAACCAATAGTAACCGTAGATTTAGCGACAAAAATTATTAAAATTACGATTCCTATAAGAATAGGAATTCCGAGCTTGGGTAATCTTTCCATATATAATTGTATTTAAATTAATCCTTTATATTTTCTGAAAAACCATTCTGCGGCAAGTATTAAAACAAGCAGAAATAGAAGGTAATACCAGTCTATCAAAGGTACGTTTTTTTGCTGGCTTTTTTGAACGGGTTTGTATTTATCCTTGCTTAAAAGGCTATCTATTAGATCTTGAATTTGATTTGGATAATAAATTTTAGTTTCTGAATTTTCAGCTAAAGCTTCCATAGCATTTTTGTTAGCTGAAATAAATTTTTGCTCAATATTATATGCTATAATTTCGAAACTTCCAGACCGAGAAAGCTGGGTACCTGTTTCGGTAATTTTAAAATTATAAGTCCCTGGAGCTAAACTTCCTAAATCAACTTCGTAGGCATTATTCTTTAAAATAAATTGTGACTCAATATTTTCTAATGAATCTGCTGCTGAAATATTCAAATTAGCATTGGGATCAAATTGATAATTTTGATCAAAGAAATTAGCGGTAAGCTTCACAGGTTCATTTTCGTAATAAAATGACTTATAATCTAAGGTTAGCCGTTCGCGTTGCTTTGATGATGCCAAATTCTGAATAAGTTTTCCAAAGAAATTATCGAACTTCTCGAAAGATTTATTTTCCAGGAAGCTGGCAGAACGCCATCTCCAGATATTTTCTCCAAGAATAAAAGCATTTTTATTTTGCCCGCTGCCCTGTATCGCTATTAAAGGCTGTGAGGTTTCTACATTTTCAATTTCCTGAAAATAGATACTTTCTAAATTATTGCTTTCAACGCTAATTCTACCAAATTTATCTTCCAGCGGAGGAAATTCAGAAAAACCTACTTCTTCAAATTGAAATTGATTGAAATTAGGATTTTTTACCGCGAAAATTTCCTGCGTTTGATTGGTGAAATCCTTTCTCACAAAATCCTGAATACTATTTAGAAAATTCCAGTTAGTTTGTGTTCCTGATATTATAAGGTAATTTTGATTATTTTCGGCTAGCTCTTCGAAAACTGATGCAAAACCTGAAGTGGGTTGATACAAAATAACCAATTGATATTCTTCTGTATTTAGCAGATCATCCTGAATATATTTAATATCAAGTTGCCTTTGTTTATTGGTTTCTATAGCTTTTTTAATAGCTCCCAGATCTGGATGAGGAATAGCACTTATCAATAGAATCTCGGTCCGCTCATCAATTACTTCTACCGCAAAACTTTTAGCATTATTCGCTGTGTTCTTTTCAGTTTCCAAAGGAACAATTTCAGCTTCATAAGAAAGAACTCCTAATTTTGAACGCTGGTAGCTCTGCCTGAATTATGGTGGAATTATTTTCTGAATCCAGAGAAATATTTTCAGAATAAATGGCGTTCTCCCCGGCTTTGATTACGAATCTTGTGTTTATGCTTTCTTCTCCCGAATAAGAAATAAAAGCCTCTACCGGAAAGCGATTATTTAGAAAAGCATAGTTATTCACGTTTAGTCGCGATAACTCCATATCTAAATATTGCGTGGTATCACCTACTACAATAGGGTAAATATTTGTGTTATCATTTGGTTTGAAATATTGAAAATTTCTTCCGGAGGTTTGATTTCCGTCAGAAATTAATGCAATGGCAGTTTCCTTACCTCTGGATAATTCCTGAACCGATTCTAACGCTGAAAAAATATTGGTTTCAGATTCATTGAACTCATTACTTTTCCCCGCTTTTAGTTCATTTCCGAAGTTATATTGAACAAGCTCAAAACGCTCATTTATCTTTTCGTTCGATTTCAACTTTTCCAGAATTGATAGCAGGGTATCTTCCTGCTCCAGATGCTTTATAGATTCAGAATCATCTACGGCGAGCACCAGGTTAGGCTTTTCTAAAGTATAGCTGGTAAAAGTGAATTTAGGATTTATGAGTAATAAAAGCAGGACAAAAACGGAAAGAAAGCGCAATGCAAAGAGAATATAAACATCCTTGCCTCTTTTTTTTGATCTATAGAGGTATTGAAAAAAAGCAAACCCCAGCGCGAAAATTGCAGCCAGGGCGATAAATAAAATTGTTGATAGATCCATTAAAGTTAAGATAGTTAATCGTTATTGGTTAAAAGTTAAAAGTTCTAATAGCAATTAACTCTTAACTACTAACTTATCTAGGTGTGCATTCCGCCATCTACGTGAAGCACCTGGCCGGTGATATAGGAACTGAGATCACTACCAAGAAAAACACAAGCATTTGCGATATCTTCCGGGCTTCCACCACGTTTTAAAGGAATTGCCTGTCTCCAGCCATCCACTACTTTTTCGTCTAATTTTTCGGTCATTTCAGTTTCTATAAAACCGGGAGCGATCACGTTTGTTCTAATATTTCTAGAACCCAATTCCTGAGCCATAGATTTAGAAAAACCTATAATACCAGATTTAGAAGCCGCATAATTTGCCTGGCCTGCGTTTCCGGTTACTCCAACTACAGAACTCATATTAATGATACTTCCTTTGCGTTGTTTCAACATAGTGCGTTGTACCGCTTTGGTCATATTAAAAATAGACTTAAGGTTTACTTCAATCACCTTATCAAAATCTTCTTCGCTCATTCGCATCAACAAATTATCCTTGGTGATACCGGCGTTATTTATTAAAATATCTATACTTCCAAAATCTTCTGCCACATCTTTAATAAGCTGTTCTGCTTCCTTAAAACTGGCAGCATTAGATTGGTAGGCTTTCGCTTTTACTCCAAGTTTGCTCAATTCATCGGCTAATGCGTTGGCAGATTCGGCCGAAGAATTATAGGTAAAAGCTACATTGGCACCGTGTTCAGCAAAAACTTTAGCAATTCCTTTTCCTATTCCGCGGCTACCACCGGTTATTATGGCATTCTTTCCTTCTAATAATTTCATTTTTTGGCTTATTTTTTAATATAAATCAAATATAATAATACTAAACTTAGGGTATAAAAAAACCTCCTGAAATCTCAGGAGGTTTTTATTTATCTATTGCGCTTACATTTGTACTGTAGCAGGCACTTGTTTTTCGTAATTAAATAAGAAATCAATATCCATTTCCTGAACTTCTCCAAGTTTCGCCAGGGCATCAATATCTACTTCTTCTTTATCACCAATCACCAAAACATTATAATTCTGGCCTTTAATATTTTCATTAAAGAATTTCTTTAAATCAGCCAGGCTCATATCCTGAATAGTTTCATACATCTCTTTGCGCATATCATTATCCAGGCCTCTTTTCTTTAAAGACTCATAACTCCAGAAAATTGAAGTTTTCGTTATACGCTCGGCAGCAATCTTTTTAAGAGTGGCCTCCTTAGCTGCCTGAAATTGCTCTTCGGCTTCCGGCATGTTGGTCATTAACTCCATCATAGCATCTACGGCCTGTGGCATTTTGTTAGCCTGGGTACCAATATAAGCCATCACGTAATTTGGTTTATCAACCTCTGAAGCCATTTGATAGCTCGAATAAGCTGAATAAGCCAGGGATTTAGACTCTCTAATTTCCTGGAAAACAATAGAAGAAAGTCCGCTACCAAAGTAAGTATTGAACAATGAAGTTGCAGCCATATTTTCTGCATCAAAATCTTCACCTTTTGCTAAGAACAACATTTCACTTTGCACCATATCGTAATCTACAAAGTACACATTACCCCCGGTTTCTTTTTCGGAATAAGTCTTAGCTTCTGGATATTCTTTTAAATCAGATTGAACTTTGTAATTTTCATCTAAAGTAGCAACCGCGTTTTCCACATCTTTTCCGTAGTAAAAAATACGTTGTTTATAATTGCGTAAATCTTTTAACTTCTGCACCAATTCTGCAGGATCTTTTTCCTGAAGTTCTGAAGCGGTATACACATTTCTTAAACGTGAATCTTCTCCATATTTACCGTAATTCATTAAACCGTTAAAAAGAATATTTCCCTTTTGGGTTTTACCATCCTGACGTTCCTTAAGGATCTGGTCTACGTATTTGGCGTATGCTTCTTCGTTTACCGTTGCATTTTCCCAAAGATGATTTAAAAGCTTCATACCTTCTGGCAGATTTTCTTTTAATCCGCTTAAACCAACATAAGTTCTATCGGTTCCGGAGTTCACAAAATAGTTAATCCCCAGTTTATAGAATTCCTGCTTCACCTCTTCGGGAGAATATTTATCTGTTCCCAAATAATCAAGATATCCAGCTGCCAACGATAATTCCTTATCGTTATCCTGTCCCATATCGAAAATAAAATAGAGATTGAATAAATCGTTAGTTTCATTTAAAATATAAGAAACCGGAAGTCCACTTTCTGTTTCAGATTCTTTAATTGCTTTCTTGTAATCTACAAATTGTGGTTGTAGCTCTGGAGATTCAGTTTTATTGAATTCTGCTATAAAATCTGATTCTTTATCTCTGTTTAGCTGAATAGGGGTAATTCCTGGATTTTCAACTTTAGCAATATTTGGGTCTTCTCCTTTACGCTTGTAAACAGCAACATAATTGTCTTTGTAATGCTCATTAGCAAAATCTACTAATTCCTGTTTTGAAATAGTAGCAAGCTCGTCAAGAAATTTTAAGTTTTCTTCCCATTCCTGAAAATGAATAAATGCATCTAAATGTGCATAAGCTACTGCCGATGCATTTTCGTATTGACGAATATTAGATAATTTAAGATCATTTATAACCGCTTCAATAAGCCAGTCTTCAAAATCTCCGCTTTTAATTTTTTCTACTTCCCCAATAAGTAAATCTTTCACTTCTTCTAAAGACTGATCTTCTTTAGGCATTCCGTAAAGCAAGTGAAAGCCATAATCGTTATCAAAATTGGTAAAGGAAGAAGCTCGTTGTACTTTTTGCTGCTGATTAAGGTTTAAATCTATTAAACCTGCCTGTGAATTTGCTAAAATATAATCTATTAAGACTACCTTTTTTTGGTCTTCACTACCAACACCATTTGTTCTATAAGCTAAATAAACAGATTCTGAAGTTGGTCCAAAAACCTCTTTTTCTATAGGTGCGGTAATTGGTTCAGCCTCCGGAAAAGAAGGGTGGTTTACTTCTTTTTGCTCATAGCTTCCAAAAGCATCACTCACTTTTTGAATAGTTGTATCAAAATCCAGATCTCCAGATAAAATTACTGCCATATTATTAGGCACATAATACTTGTTAAAGTAATCATGTATCGCCTCCATAGAAGGGTTCTTTAAATGATCTGACTCTCCAATGGTAGTTTGAGTTCCGTAAGGATGGTTAGGATAAAGACCTTCTAAAACTGCCTGGTACTGCTTGCGCCCATCACTATCCTGACCACGATTAAATTCTTCGTAAACAGCCTCTAAGTTCTGTATGAAATAATCTCAAAACCAACTCGCTAAAGCGTTCGCTTTCTACCGTTAGCCATCTATCAAGTTCATTAGAAGGAATTTTATTTACATATACGGTTTGTTCACTAGAAGTGAAAGCGTTTGTGCCTTCAGAACCAAGAGAGCTAACCATTTTATCGTATTCGTTAGCAATAGATAGTTTAGAAGCTTCTTGAGAAACCGAATCTATTTTTCTGTAGATCTTTTTCTTTTCCTCTGCATCTGCAGTACTTTTGTGCTCTTCGTAAAGATTTGAAATTTCTTTTAAAAGTACCTGTTCTTTTTCCCAATCCTGGGTGCCAATTTCGCTGGTGCCTTTAAATACCATATGCTCTAAATAATGAGCAAGACCGGTATTATCTGCAGGATCGTAAGTTGAACCCGCCCTAACCGCAATAAGGGTTTGTATTTTTGGTTCCTCCTCGTTTTTACTCAAATAAACCTTAAGGCCATTATCTAGCGTATAAAGGCGTAAACCTGTGGGATCGTTAGCGTAAGTTACATAATTAAAGCCCGCATCATCGGTGTGATTTTCGGAAGCTTTTTCTTCCTTTTTATCATTGTTACAAGCCGTAGCGAAAATGAATAAAAAGGCAAATAAAGGAAAATAGAATTTCTTCATACTAAATAAAAATTGGTTAAAAACAAAAAGTTCGCTAATGTTAGACATCAGCGAACTTAAAACGTTACATTTTTATTTAGATTTTCACATTTAGCCTTTCATAACCTCGGCTACCTTTTTTCCAATCTCTGCTGGAGAATCTACAACGTGAATTCCATTTTCTTTAAGAATAGCTTTTTTAGCTTGTGCGGTATCTTCGCTTCCACCAACAATTGCTCCTGCGTGACCCATTGTACGGCCTGCTGGTGCAGTTTCACCGGCTATAAAACCTACAACCGGTTTTTTATTTCCGTTTTCTTTAATCCAGGTAGCGGCATCAGCCTCTAATTGACCTCCAATTTCACCGATCATAACGATACATTCGGTTTCATCATCATTCATCAATAATTCTACGGCTTCTTTTGTAGTAGTTCCAATAATTGGATCTCCACCAATACCAATAGCGGTAGTAATTCCAAGACCTTGTTTTACAACCTGATCTGCAGCTTCGTAAGTTAAAGTACCAGACTTAGATACAATTCCTACTTTTCCTTTTTTGAAAACAAAACCTGGCATAATACCAACTTTCGCTTCTCCCGGAGTAATTACTCCAGGACAGTTAGGACCTACCAAACGGCAATCTCTATCCTGAATATAATCGTAAGCTTTTACCATATCTGCAACTGGAATACCTTCAGTAATTGTAATAATTACTTTAATCCCAGCATCTGCAGCTTCCATAATTGCATCTGCAGCAAAAGCCGGCGGTACAAAGATTATAGAAACATCTGCTCCTGTTTTTTCAACAGCATCAGATACAGTATTAAAAACCGGTTTGTTAAGGTGTTTTTGACCTCCTTTACCTGGAGTTACACCTCCAACAACGTTGGTTCCGTATTCTATCATTTGTTCAGCGTGAAAAGTACCTTCGCTACCGGTAAATCCCTGAACTATTATTTTTGAATTTTTATTGACTAAAACGCTCATAAATTTTTTGATTTTTGCGATTACAAAAGTAGGTTTTTAAAAATAAAACCTAAAGTTTTTTGAATGTTTATTAGGCTTTTAGTCTTAAAATTGAACTAAAATTTTAGCCTAAAACTATATTGTTTGAGAAAGCTAAAAATTTAAGACCAGGGACTTTCGTCTATCTCTTCTCCAAGTTGTGAGATTTGGACACCCTTAAAAAGCTTATTGTCTTTTAATTCCCAGATAGCCATGAAATGGGCAAGTGGCATTTCTTCATCGGGATTTTCTATGGTTTTTACGTGGTAAGTAAACTGGATAGCGATTTGATGGTCTTCTTCTACGATCTTTTCAACTTCGGCTTTTAACTCCTCAAAGTTTTTTGCCATATCATCTCTAAGATTCAGTATCTCATCGAAATCAAGCTTTTTAAGTCCGGTAGTACCGTACCAGGTAAGATTTACATTGGGATGTAAGTAATTGTCTAATACTCCTTCTTCCCCTTTAAATAGCGAGGTATAAAAATTCTCAACAATCTCTTTACTTTTTATGCCCATAGTTTTTTATTTTAATTTTTCCAGCAATTTAGGTAATTGCCTTAAAAGTGCCAACTCTTTTAATTTAGCTCTGGATTCCATTGCAGGATTCCCTGTGTATATTTTATTAGCCTTGGTAGATTTAGTAATTCCGGCCTGGCCCATAAGAATTCCGCCTTTTTCTACGGTGATCCCGCTGCGCATCCCAACCTGGCCCCAAACAGTTACTTCGTCTTCAATAGTTACAGCACCGGCAATTCCTACCTGGCTGGCGATAAGGCATTTTCTGCCAATAACGGTATCGTGGCCAACCTGGATTAAATTATCCAGTTTAGTACCTTCTTTTATGGTTGTATCTCCGGTTACGCCTTTATCTATAGTGCAATTAGCACCAATTTCAACATTGTCTTCTATAACAACACGGCCACCAGATCTTAGTTTATCAAAACCTTCTGGCCTTGTTTTATAATAAAAAGCATCACCACCTAAAACAGTTCCGGAATGAATAATCACGTTATTCCCAATAACCGCATTATCATATATACTTACGTTGGAGTGGATAAGGCAATTACTGCCAATTTTCACATTATTCCCGATAAAAGTATTTGGTTGAATATGCGTGCCCTCCCCTATTTGAGCTGAATCTGAAATAGATTTATCCGATTTCTGAAAAGGTTTAAAATATTGAGTAAGCTTATTAAAATCGGAAAAAGGATCTTCTGAAATTAGCAAAGCTTTACCCTCAGGACAATCTACTTTTTTATTGATCAAAATTACGGTAGCAGCAGAATTTAAAGCTTTATCGTAATATTTTGGATGATCTACAAAAACAATATCGCCCGGTGTTACCACGTGAATTTCATTCATCCCTTTTACGGGAAAATTGGCGTCACCAATGTATTGAGCATCTATAATAGTGGCTATTTGTTGCAGCGTATGTTCCTGTGGAAATTTCATATTGATGAATGTTAATATAGAAAAAGATAAAAAATCCTTTAACGTCAAGCTGAACTTGTTTCAGCTTCTAACATTAATTTTATTGTCCTAGATCCTGAAATATCCCGAAACTTCGGGACAGGATGACGATCTTGTGAATTTGCAATCCTTTATTTCTGAAAGAACTACTCTTTCATTCTTTCCTTATAAGTACCTTTTTCGGTTTCAACTTTTATTTTGTCGCCTTCATTGATAAATAAAGGAACGTTAACTTCTGCGCCGGTTTCAACGGTTGCCGGTTTCGTGGCGTTTGTAGCTGTATTTCCTTTCACTCCCGGTTCGGTATGTGTTACTTCCAGCACAACACTAGCAGGCATTTCTACGGAAAGAGGAGCGTTATCTTCAGTATTGATTATAACCGTTACCACTTCGCCTTCCTTTAATAGTTTTGGCTGATCTAAAGCTTCTTCTACAAGACGAATTTGGGTATAATCTTCAACATTCATAAAATGATAAAATTCACCATCATTATATAAATACTGAAATTTATGAGTCTCTACACGAACATCTTCAATCTTATGCCCCGCTGAAAACGTATTTTCTACAACTTTTCCGGTAGTTACACTTTTAAGCTTGGTACGCACAAAAGCAGGACCTTTTCCAGGTTTTACGTGCAAAAATTCGGTTATCTTATAAATATCGTGGTTGTAACGAATACACAATCCGTTTCTAATATCACTTGTACTTGCCATTTGAATCAGTTTTAATTTGAACTAAAGTATCCTTTCATGATACCTCGTTGCGAGTTTTTAATGAATTCTAATATTTCGTCCCTTTCTGCGGTTGCCTGCATTTCAGCTTCAATGATTGCAACAGCCTGGGTGTTATTATAGTTTTTCTGATACAGAATTCTATAAATATCCTGTATTTCACGAATTTTTTCGGTAGTAAAGCCTCTTCGGCGTAAGCCAATAGAATTAATACCAACATAAGAAAGCGGTTCTCTTCCTGCTTTTACAAAGGGTGGCACATCTTTTCTTACTAACGAGCCGCCAGTTACAAAGGCGTGTCTACCAATACTACAAAACTGCTGAATTGCCGCCATTCCTGCTAAGAATCACGTAGTCTCCAACATTTATATGACCGGCAAGAGTACTATTGTTAGAAAAGATACAATTATCTCCAACAATACAATCGTGCGCAATATGGCAATAAGCCATAATCCAGCAATTTTTCCCGATCACGGTTTTCATTCGGTCTGTAGTTCCCCTATTAATGGTTACACATTCTCGAATAGTAGTATTATCTCCAATTACCGTAATAGTATCTTCGTCGTCAAATTTTTTATCCTGCGGAATAGCAGAAATAACGGCTCCCGGAAAAATACTGCAATTCTTTCCAATTCGGGCACCTTCCATTATAGTTACGTTAGATCCTATCCAGGTTCCCTCGCCTATTACCACGTTATTATGAATTGTGGTGAAAGGTTCTATTACTACATTTTTAGCAATTTTGGCTCCAGGATGGACGTAAGCTAAAGGCTGGTTCATATAATTTATTTTGATTTTACAATTTGCGCCATAAGTACGGCCTCGGTAGCTAATTTTCCATTTACATAGGCATAACCTTGCATTTGGCAAATTCCGCGGCGAATAGGCGCAAGTAATTCTAATTTGAATATTAAAGTGTCTCCAGGTACTACCTGTTGTTTAAATCTTACATTATCTATTTTCATAAAATAGGTAAGATAATTTTCTGGATCTGGAACCGATTTCAGCGCAAGAATACCTCCGGTTTGAGCCATAGCTTCTACCTGAAGTACACCAGGCATTACCGGTTTTCCCGGGAAATGTCCCACAAAGAAAGGCTCATTCATAGTGACATTTTTCATTCCAATCACACAACTATCGGTGCAGCTGTAAATCTTGTCTACTAAAAGAAATGGGGAACGATGGGGTAAAATATCCATAATATCGTTCACATCCATCATAGGTTTCTGGTCCAGATCTATTTTTGGAACATTATTCCTTTTTTCGGCTTTAATAATTTTAGACATTTTTTTCGCAAACTCGGTGTTTACATAATGTCCCGGTTTATTTGCAATTACTTTTCCTCGAATACGGGTTCCAATAAGTGCAAGATCTCCTACAACATCTAAAAGTTTATGTCTTGCTGCTTCATTTGGATAATGCAAAGTTAAATTATCCAGAATTCCATTTTGCTTTACAGCAATATTGTCTTTTTCAAAAGCTTTTCGAAGTTTCTTTAAAGTTTCTTCGTTTATCTCTTTATCTACGTAAACAATGGCGTTATTTAAATCGCCACCTTTTATTAAGCCGTGGTCAAGAAGCGCTTCCAGCTCATGCAAAAAACTAAATGTTCTTGCATTAGCAATTTCATCTTTAAATTCTGATAAGTGCGAAATAGAAGCATTTTGTGTTCCTAAAACCTGTGTACCAAAATCTACCATAGCGGTAACCTGGTACTCATCGGCCGGCATTACTATAATTTCGCTTCCACTTTCTTCATCGTGGTAAGAAATTACCTGATCTACCACAAATTCTTCCCTTTCGGCTTCCTGAGCAACTACTCCGGCTTTCTCCAATGCTTCAACAAAGAATTTTGAAGAACCATCCATAATTGGTGGTTCAGAGGCATCGAGTTCGATTATAATATTATCTATATCCAACCCAACACAAGCTGCAAGAACATGTTCTGAAGTTTGAATTTTCACCCCATTTTTTTCCAGGTTAGTTCCTCTTTGGGTATTTACCACATAACTTACATCTGCTTCAATCTGCGGTGCTCCCTCAAGATCCATTCTTTTAAAAACATAACCGGTATTTTCTGGAGCAGGTTTAAAAGTCATTTTCACTTTTTGACCAGTATGCAGTCCAACGCCTTCAAGAGAAATTTCTCTATCTATGGTATGTTGTTTCGCCTGTTTATATGCCATTCTTAATCTTTTTTTCTAATTGGTTAAGTGTATCTATGGTTTTAGGTAAGTTTTTAAAATGAACGTAAGATTTATTAAAATCTCCATAACCGAATGCGGGAGAACCCTGCAGCATTTCATCATCCTTTACATTTCTGCCAATACCAGCCTGAGCCTGGATTTTAACCCTGTCTCCTATTTGAAGGTGGCCTACAATTCCAACCTGCCCTCCAATTAAGCAGTTTTTACCAATTTTGGTAGAACCTGCAATTCCTGTTTGTGCAGCAATAGCTGTATTTGAGCCAATTTCTACATTATGGGCAATTTGTATCTGGTTATCTAATTTTACACCTTCTCTTATAATCGTAGAACCTAAGTGTTGCACGGTCTATAGTAGTACCCGCTCCAATATCTACATTATCTTCTATAATCACATTACCTATTTGGGGTACTTTAGAATATTTCCCGTCTTCTCCCGGGCTAAAGCCAAAACCATCGGCTCCAACTATAGCTCCACTATGGATTACACAATTATTACCTATAATTGTTTCAGAATAGATTTTCACTCCAGGAAAAACAATAACATTGTTTCCTATTTCTACATTATCGCCAATATAAACGTTAGGATAAAGCTTAACATTATCGCCAATTTTTACATCTTCCCCTATATAAGCAAAAGCACCTATATAAATATTCTCCCCAAATTTTGCGGAATCAGATAAAAAACTAGGCTGTTCAATTCCCTGCTTATTTAATTTTATCTGATTGTAATACTCAAGAAGCGTAGAAAATGCCTTGTAAGCATCTTTTACCTTAATAAGAGTTGTAGTTATAGGTTCTTCGGCTTTAAAGTCACTATTAACTATAGCGATAGAAGCCTGAGTGGAATATATATAAGAAGTATACTTAGGATTGCTTAGAAAGGTTAGAGAACCTTCCCCTCCTTCTTCGATCTTAGCTAATTCAGATACTTCGACCTCAGGATTACCTTCAATCTCTCCGTCGAGAATCTCTGCTATTTGTGCTGCTGTAAATTTCATTCTGGCAAAAGTAAAAAAAAAGCGTTAATGTTTGGCCTTCGGGTAGCACATATAATACTTAACCACGGTTTTTGAAAGCGCTTTTAAATTCAATTGGTCTGATGCTTTGGCTACATCGCTAATCTTCCCGTTCTTATGTAGGATGTTTATATTATTGTTTTCGCTTTTATAAGCGGTGTTGGTTACTTCGCCGCTAAACACAAAGTAATCTGCTTCTTCTGCAGAAATATTTTGTTTTTCCTGAAGCGCTATTCGGCGTTTTTCGAGTTTTTCGGCAGATGGTTTTTTCTTCTTGATCTTTACCTTTAAAAGATCCCGGTTAATGATCATTTTACACAAATTACTCAACACAAAATCTTCGTGATCCTGCCACTCTTTCATCGCCGAGACAATATCATAATCATCTAAACGGGCAAAAACCGCTAAGGTTTCCGAAGTAAAATTCTCCGGGCCTATTTTATTATAGAGAAAATACGAAAGCGATTTACTCGCATTCAATTTTTCGCCTTTTTCAATAAGTTCTTTGGCGCGTTTTAAAACTCTGATTAAAAGTTGCTCTGCTACCAAACTGGTTTTGTGCAAATACACCTGCCAGTACATCAACCTCCTGGCGACTAAAAATTTTTCTACCGAATAAATTCCTTTTTCTTCAATCACCAAATCGTCATTAACCACATTTAGCATCGTGATAAGACGTTCACTATTTATGTTTCCTTCAGCGGCACCGGTATAAAAACTATCTCGTTTTAAATAATCAAGCCTATCCATATCCAGCTGGCTCGAGATTAATTGGTTTAAAAATCTCCTGTTATATGTTCCGCGGAAAATTTGAAGTGCCAGCGTTAAACTTTGGTTAAAGTCCCGGTTCATTTCCTCCATAAAAAGCAATGAAATACTTTCGTGATCAACGCCTTCTACAATGCTGTGTTCCATGGCATGAGAGAACGGGCCGTGACCAATATCGTGCAGTAAAATTGCAATTTGAAGAGCTTCTTCTTCGGCTTCTGAAATCATAACCCCTTTATGCCGAAGTATCTGCACTGCTTTTTGCATTAAATGCACACAGCCTATGGCGTGATGAAAACGGGTGTGATGGGCACCGGGATATACCAAATAAGACATTCCCATTTGTGAAATTCTGCGTAATCGCTGAAAGTAAGGATGCTCAATAATACTGAAGATTCGCTCACTCGGGATGGTAATAAATCCGTAAATTGGATCGTTAAGTATTTTAAGTTTATTGGATGAAGTCAAGCTTTGTAACGTATTAATTTAGAACAAAGATACATATATAGACTTTGGAAGCTAAAAAACAGTAATTAAGTTATAAAAAACAGGGATTTCCTAATAACTTAAGAAGAAATCAATAATTAAAAACCGACTATTTAAAGTCGGAAAAATCATAAAGCAGCAATCTCGATTATCGAGTAAAAAATATAAGATATGAATAAGATAAAAATACTTTGGGTAGATGATGAAATAGATTTACTGAAACCGCATATTTTGTTTCTGGAATCTAAGGATTATGAAGTTGTCACCAGCCAAAGTGGAACCGAAGCTTTAGAACAGATTGAAGAAGAAAGTTTTGATATAGTTTTTCTTGATGAAAATATGCCCGGGCTCACCGGCCTGGAAACTCTTGCCGAGATAAAGGAGAAAAGAGAAAATCTTCCTATTGTAATGATTACCAAAAGTGAGGAAGAATATATTATGGAGGAAGCTATAGGCTCTAAAATAGCCGATTACCTTATAAAACCGGTAAATCCGAACCAGATTCTTCTCAGTATTAAAAAGAACCTGGATCACTCCCGACTTATTTCTGAAAAAACAACTTCTAATTACCAGCAGGAATTCAGGAAGATCGCAATGGATTTAAGCCAGGTGAATACTTTTGAAGAATGGGCAGAACTTTATCAAAAATTAATTTACTGGGAACTTCAACTCGAAGGTTTGGAAGACAGTGGCATGTTCGAAATTCTGGAATCTCAGAAAAATGAAGCCAATACCCAGTTTTGTAAATTTATAGACAAAAATTATCCTTCCTGGTTTGAAAAAGATGCTGATGCGCCAATTATGTCTCACACTATCTTTAAGGAAAAAGTAATTCCTGAAATCACTAAAGATCAACCTACTTTACTTGTAGTGGTAGACAACCTAAGATACGACCAGTGGAAAGCCTTAGAACCGGTGATTTCAAATTATTATAAAAAAGAAAAGGAAGAACCTTATTACAGTATTTTACCAACAGCAACGCAATACGCTCGTAATGCGATGTTTTCTGGATTAATGCCTTCTGATATGGAAAAAAGATTTCCGCAATATTGGAAAAACGATACCGAGGAAGGCGGAAAAAATAATCACGAGGCAGAGTTCTTAAATGAACAACTAAAAAGACTGGGGAAAACCTACAAACACGAATATCATAAAATCACGAGTTTAAAAGCCGGAAAGAAACTTGCTGAAAACTTTAAAACGCAAAAAGATAACGATCTTACCGTTGTGGTTTATAATTTTGTAGACATGCTCTCCCACTCCAAGACAGAAATGGAAGTTATAAAAGAGTTGGCATCAAATGATAAGTCGTATAGATCCTTAACCCATAGCTGGTTCAAAAATTCTCCTTTGCTAGATATTATTCAACAGGCGAGGCAACTTGGGTTCAAATTAATAATCACCACAGACCACGGCACTATAAATGCCAAAAATCCATCTAAAGTTATTGGTGATAAAAACACCAGTTTAAACTTAAGGTATAAAACAGGTAAAAGTCTTACTTATGAAGAAAAAGATGTCCTGGCCGCTCCAGATCCTAAAAGCATCCATTTACCAAGCATAAACATGAGCAGCTCTTTTATATTTGCCAAAGGTGACCTTTTCTTCGCCTACCCTAATAATTACAATCATTATGTAAGTTATTACAGAAACACCTATCAACACGGTGGAGTTTCTTTAGAAGAGATGATCATTCCTTTTGTAGTTATGAATCCAAAATAGGGGATTAATCCCTGATTTCTAGCAAAATATAGGGGATATTAATTTATTCCCTATCTTTGTTATGCCAAAAATCTATTTTATTAATGTCTATCACCTACAATTTAGCCCAAATTGATGAGGCTGTTGATTATATATTAAAGCATACAAAAAGTAAGGTCTTACTTTTTTATGGTGAAATGGGTGCAGGTAAAACCACCCTTATTAAATCTCTGGCTAAAGCTTTAAAAAGCGAAGATAAAGTTGCCAGTCCTACTTTTTCGTTAGTTAACGAATATCACACCCCCCACGAAAATATTTATCACTTCGATTTCTATAGGCTCGAAGACGAAAATGAAGCTTTAGATATAGGTATTGAAGAATATTTAAACTCTAATAATTGGATTTTTATTGAATGGCCGCAAAATATTAGTAGTTTTCTTGAAAATGAATTCCAAAAAGTGGATATTTCTGTGAAAGACGAAAAAACAAGAGTGTTAAATTTATGTTAATTAAATCTAAATATTATCTTAAATCGATAAAAAAAGTGGTGTTAGCAACAAACTGCAATTACATTATAGTTGAAAATTAAAATTAGGACAAAAACAAAATTATAGTCCATTATAGATATTTATTTTTTATTAGTATAAAATATTTTTTCTTGAAATATCCTGATTTTTTTGCTTAAAAAAGGGCGCAAAAGTACGATTAATGTATTAATTTTTAGTGTTTTATAATTTCCTAGGTTTGCTTCAGTAAACAAAACGAAATAACAATATAAAACCTCAATATTATGAAACTTAAAGCAATACTTTTTACAGCAGCAATTTTTGGAGCAAGTTTTTTTGTAACTTCATCTTCTGATAACGATAACCAAATAATGACCAAATCAAAGAACAAGCTGTCGACAGATACGAACGATCAAAGTTCCTACTCACGGGTAGTATTATAGGTCTTATAATAGCTTTTTCACCTTATTTATTTTATTTATATGAAATTTTCCCAAGCGGTCCCGTTTGGGAAACTTCTTTTTTTACCTATGAAAGTAAATATTATGAGGATGTACTAACTGCAGCCTGGACCTATCTAGGCAAAATTAGTTCCGCTTTTATTACTTTTAATTTGGTTTTTCACCTGTAAACATTGGTGGTATCATGTCAATTCTAGTTCCAATAACGATGTATGCTTATCAACTTGTAACAGCATTTTACGAAGATGTTTATGCTAAGTCAAATATATGATGGACACCAATCAACTTATCTATCTTGCTCCCTTTTTTATTGTTATCTTATCAATAGTATATCTTATTCGAGTTAAAATCTTTGATAGAATTTACGGCATAGATCTTAGTGAGATCGATGAAACCGATGTCTCTGTCTTTTCTCCTATTTCTGAAACCGATCGTCGTGAAGTAAAATCTTTCCAGGAGGAAGAAGAACAATATTGGGAACCGGCCCGGGAAGATTACTATACGCAACTTTAATTAATGCTATTTTTAAAAATAGTCGTAATTTCCCTATTCTAAAGTTTTAGCAGTTAACTATGGGCAAACAGGTCTCGCCTTTTACCAAAGAACAATTAATCCCGCAGGAAGAAACCCTGGAAATCTATAAAAATAAGGGACAGTTATTTATTGGAGTTCCCAAAGAAACCTCTTACCAGGAAAAACGCATTTGTTTAAGTCCGGATGCAGTTGCAGCGATAACCGCTCACGGCCACAGAGTAATGATAGAATCTGGCGCCGGTAAATGGGCACGTTTTAGTGATAAAGATTATTCCAACGCAGGAGCCGAAATTACTAAAGACACCAAAAAAGTCTTCTCCTGCCCTACCATTCTTAAGATCGAACCACCTTCTATTGAAGAATTGGATTTAATCAATCCGCAAACAATTTTAATTTCTGCGCTTCAGCTTAAAACGCAATGCAAAGAATATTTTCAGAAATTAGCTACAAAAAGAATTACTGCGCTTGGCTTTGAATTTATTAGGGATGATGATGGGAGTTATCCTATTGTACGCGCACTAAGCGAAATTGCCGGAACCGCTTCCGTTTTAATTGCTTCAGAAATTATGAGCAATAATGTAAACGGTAACGGTTTAATGTTTGGGAATATTAGCGGTGTTCCTCCGGTAGAAGTTGTTATTCTTGGCGCTGGAACCGTTGGTGAGTTTGCTGCCAGATCTGCCTTAGGACTCGGTGCAAGCATCAAGGTTTTTGACAGCTCACTTACCCGACTTAGGAATATTCAGACCAATCTAAACCAAACCTTTTATACTTCTACAATTCAGCCTAAAAACCTCACTAAAGCTATAAAACGTTGTGATGTTTTAATTGGTGCTGTTCGCGGTAAAAATCGTTCGCCGGTGCTTATTACCGATGATATGGTGAGCAGTATGAAACGTGGCGCCGTAATTATAGATGTGAGCATAGATATGGGTGGCTGTATAGAAACCAGCGAGATCACTACACACGATAAACCTATTTTTACCAAACACAATGTGTTACACTATTGTGTGCCAAATATTCCTTCGCGCTATGCGAGAACTTCTTCACTTTCAATAAGTAACATTTTTACACCTTATCTTTTGCATATCGCTGAAGAAGGTGGCCTGGAAAACACACTACGTTTTGATAAAGGTTTACGAAATGGTTTGTACTTTTACCACGGAATTTTAACCAATAAATCTATAGCCGACTGGTTTGATCTTTCTTATAGGGACATCAATCTACTTATTTTTTAAGATAATTAACAACCAGCGCTTCTTCAAAATATTTTAAATGAAATTAATTCATAGAATTGGATATTTCTCCGTTGGACTATTCTTCGGAATAATGCTTTTAATGTTTTTTTTAGGCGGAAAGAAAACGTCCTGCGATTATTCTCCCGAGGCGCGGGTTTTAAAGAATATAAAAATAAAAGAGCGCAAGTTTTCTGCGGAAGCTTTTAGCTTTTTTGAGAATAATAAATTAGACACTGCATTAGTTTCTCAAAGCCTGGAACATGGTGATGTAGATTTTAGCCGAAGCAATACCGATGCAGAGCCTTGCAATATTTACCTGGTTACAAACGAAGTAAATTCAGCGATCCTTGAACTTCAAATAGAAAATTGCGATAGCACAGCGACTATTCAGAAAGCAATTTTAAAAGATTAAATTAAAAAGAGTTTGCCTAAAGGTTTCCACCTAATAGACAAACTCTTTTTTTATTTGTAAATTCTATTCTACTCAGAAAGAATTTGATCGGTATGTGCTTTGGTTTTCACTTTCTTGATCACTTCTTCAATTTTCCCTTCTTCGTCAATTATAAAAGTGGTACGGTGAATTCCATCATATTCTTTTCCCATAAATTTCTTAGGTCCCCAAACTCCGTAAGCCTGGATCACTTCCTTATCTTCATCAGCTAATAGCGGAAATGGAAATTCGTATTTATTTTTAAAGTTGGATTGCTTTTTCTGAGTATCGGCACTTACTCCTAATATTGCATAACCTTTTTCCTGAAAACGCTCCCAGTTATCTCTTAGGTTACAAGCTTCGGCCGTGCAACCCGGTGTACTGGCTTTTGGATAAAAGAACAAAACCAGTTTTTTGCCTTTAAAATCTGATAATTTAACCGTATTTCCATCTTGATCTTCTACTGAAAAATCAGGGGCCTTATCCCCGGCTTCTAATGTTGTCATATTTCCTATTTTTGTATCGATTTAATCGCTGGGGTTATCCCAACGGTATTCTAATTATTTTTCAAAAATTCCGACAGCAATGTCGAAGTTCTTAATTTCACTTATTGAGTAAACTACTTCGGAGCAAGCTCACGAAGCATTTAATCTCGATTATCGAGTAAATTTAAACAATATGACCAAACAAGAAAAGGTAGAATTTGTAATTAATACCTTAAACGATATTTATCCGGAAATTCCAATCCCGCTAGATCACAAAGATCCTTATACTTTATTGATTGCTGTTTTACTTTCGGCCCAAAGTACCGATGTAAAAGTAAACCAGATCACCCCAAAACTCTTTGAAATAGCCGATAACCCAAAGGCTATGGTAAAACTTTCAGTAGAAGAGATCAGGGAAATAATTAAACCGGTTGGCCTATCTCCTATGAAATCTAAAGGAATTCACGGTTTATCTGAAATTCTTCTGGAAAAACATAACGGTCAGGTTCCGGTAAGTTTTGAAGCTCTGGAAGCTTTACCGGCGGTAGGTCACAAAACCGCAAGTGTGGTAATGGCACAGGCATTTAATGTTCCGGCTTTTCCGGTAGATACTCACATTCATCGTTTAATGTATCGCTGGAATCTAAGTAACGGTAAAAATGTTACTCAAACAGAAAAGGACGCGAAACGCTTATTCCCAAAAGACCTTTGGAATAAACTTCATTTGCAAATAATTTGGTACGGGCGGCAATATTCACCCGCAAGAGGCTGGGATCTTGAGAAAGATATTATTACCAAAGAGATTGGCAGAAAAACAGTTCTTACCGAATATTATAAAAAGAAGAAATAACTTGAAAAAATAAAAAGACCTGTAGGCTAATAAACAGGTCTTTTTTCTTGAGATTAATTAAGAATGGCTCCAAATTTAATTCCCTGGCAATCTACCACTCTTAATGCTTTTGAATAATTTAAAAGAAACTGTACCGTCTCTTTTTTAGGTTCCAAATTCTTCAACTGATCTTTTTTAGATAGTTTTTTAGTGTAAAGTTTCCCCATTAGATATTTTTTGCGTTGGTTTCTTATTCTAACGCAATCTTTTGAGAAATATTATAAATCAGTTTGTTAAAACGAGATTATGCTTTTCAATAATTTTACGAAGATTTATTAATGCATAGCGCATTCTTCCCAAAGCAGTATTTATACTTACACCCGTACGTTCAGAAATTTCCTTGAAGCTCATATCTTTGTAGATCCTCATAGTAAGCACTTCTAATTGATCTTCGGGTAACTCTTTAATAAGTTCCTTTACATCATTTTCAATTTGATCTTTAATAATTTGAGTTTCAACATTTAGATCTGAATCACTCAAAACCGAAAAAATATTAAAGTCGCCACTATTATCAAATTTAGGCATACGCTTATTTCTCCTAAAATGATCTATTACCAGGTTGTGCGCAATACGCATTACCCAGGGTAAAAATTTCCCTTCTTCATTATATTTTCCTCTTTTTAAAGTATTGATCACTTTAATAAAGGTGTCCTGGAAAATATCTTCAGCGACATCCCGATCAAAAACTTTAGAGAAAATAAAACTGTAAATTCGGTGTTGGTGCCTGGTAATAAGTTTGCTTAGGGCAGCTTCGCTTCCGTCCATGTATTTACGCACAAGAACGGCGTCAGTAATTTCAACGTTATTCATATTAGTTACTTTAGTTCAGGATGGTAGGGGCTCCCGAGGTTAGGTTATTTAGTTTCTAAAAGTAACTTTATGCGATAGGCAGGTGTCTTTTTATTAAATATGAATGGCCAAATATAGCAAGATATATTCTACAAAAGCAAACAAAAGTTTAATTTTTTAACAATACAATAAGAATTTTATGGCTTTTTACCCTGCTGCTTATTAAGTATCTTTGCATCCTTGAACTAGAAAAATGAGCATGAATATTGACGTTGCCGAGGTAGATCCTAAGGAGAACATAATTATAAAAGGTGCAAAACTGCACAATCTTAAAAATATAAATGTAGTTATTCCCAGAAATAAATTGGTGGTGATTACAGGACTTTCCGGTTCAGGAAAATCCAGTTTAGCTTTTGATACACTTTATGCTGAAGGCCAGCGCCGCTATGTTGAAAGTCTATCTTCTTACGCACGCCAGTTTTTAGGCAGGCTAAATAAACCTAAGGTAGATTATATCAAAGGAATTGCTCCTGCTATTGCCATAGAACAAAAAGTAAATTCTACCAATCCTCGGTCTACCGTTGGAACTTCTACCGAGATCTACGATTATCTGAAACTGCTTTTTGCGAGAATAGGTAAAACCTACTCCCCTGTTTCGGGAAACCAGGTAAAACGAGATCGCGTGGCAGATGTAATAGATCACGTTAAATCTTTTGAAGAGCGCGAAAAGTTATTATTGCTTGCTCCAATTCATATAGAAGAAGGCCGGACGCTTTCAGAAAAAATAAAAGTTCTGGCGCAACAAGGTTATAGCCGAATTAAAGTAAAAGACGATGTTCTTAGAATAGATGAGGCAGATCTTGAAAAAGTTAAAGCTGAAGATACTTTATTAGTGGTTGACCGAATTATCACCAAAGACGAAGAAGATTTTTACAATAGATTGGCTGATGCTACCGATGCAGCCTTTTTTGAAGGAAAAGGTGAACTTTATATTGAAAACTTAAAATCTGGAAAAAAGAGACATTTCAGCAATAAATTTGAGTTAGATGGGATTAGTTTCCTTGAACCTAACGTTCATTTATTTAGCTTTAATAATCCTTATGGTGCCTGTCCTAAATGCGAAGGCTACGGTGATGTTATAGGAATTGATGAAGATCTTGTGATTCCAAATACAGGACTTTCTATTTATGAAAATGCCATTTTCCCGTGGCGCGGCGATAGTATGAGCTGGTACCGTGATCAATTAGTAAATAATTCTCATAAATTCGATTTTCCAATTCATAAACCCTGGTTTCAGCTTACGCAGGAACAAAAAGATTTGGTTTGGAATGGAAATAAGCATTTTGAAGGTTTAAACGACTTCTTCCAGTTTTTAGAAAGCAAAGCTTATAAAATTCAGAATAGAGTGATGCTGTCCCGCTACCGCGGAAAAACGCGTTGTACCACCTGTAAAGGAAAACGCTTAAGGCCGGAAGCCGATTATGTAAAAATAGATGGCCATAGTATTACCGATTTAGTTGAAAAACCTTTAGATAAAGTTCGGGAGTTTTTCAATACCCTAAAATTAAATGAATACGACCAACAAATAGCTAAGAGACTGCTTACAGAGATCAACAACCGACTTAAATTTTTATCTGAAGTTGGTTTAGATTATCTCACTTTAAACCGAAAGTCAAACACGCTGTCTGGTGGAGAATCGCAGACGAATTAACCTGGCAACTTCCCTGGGAAGTAGTTTAGTGGGTTCTATGTATATTTTAGATGAACCTTCTATTGGCTTGCATCCGCGCGATACAGAACGTTTAATTGGGGTACTTCAAAACCTGCGTGATCTTGGTAACACCGTAATTGTGGTAGAACACGATGAGGATATTATGAACGCTGCCGATGAAATTATTGATATTGGCCCTGAAGCAGGAACCCACGGTGGTGAGGTTGTAGCCACAGGAACGCTAAAGCAAATTTTAAAATCAAATTCGCTTACCGCTCAATATCTTAATGGAAAAGAGGAAATACCTGTTCCTAAAGAACGCAGAAAAGCTTCAGGGGAAATCAGGATTTTGGGAGCAAGAGAAAATAACCTTCAGAATATAGATGTAACCATTCCACTTAAAACCTTTACCGCGATAACCGGAGTTTCAGGAAGTGGAAAAAGTACACTGGTAAAGAAAATTCTTTATCCGGCAGTTCAGAAGAAAATTGGAGGCTATGGAGAAAAAGCAGGCCAGTACACCGATATTGAAGGTGATTTTAAAAACCTGGGTAGCGTAGAATATATAGACCAAAATCCAATTGGTAGATCTTCCCGCTCCAATCCAGTAACTTACATCAAGGCTTATGACGATATTAGAAACCTTTTTTCTGATCAAAAATTATCAAATATTCGAGGTTTTAAACCCAAACATTTTTCGTTTAATGTAGAAGGAGGCCGCTGTGAAGTTTGTAAAGGTGAAGGCGAAGTAACCATAGAAATGCAGTTTATGGCCGATGTTCATTTAGAATGTGAAGCCTGTAACGGGAAACGTTTTCAAAAAGATGTATTGGAAGTTCAGTTTGAAGGAAAAAATATTGACGATGTACTGAATATGACCATCGATGACGCCACTAACTTTTTTGCCGAAAACAAACTCGATAAAATTGTTAGAAAATTAAAACCTTTACAAGACGTTGGTCTAGGTTATGTGCAATTAGGGCAAAGCTCTTCTACCCTATCAGGTGGTGAAGCGCAAAGAATAAAACTGGCTTCATTCTTAGTAAAAGGTGCTACCAAAGAAAAAGCATTGTTCATTTTTGATGAACCTACAACCGGACTTCACTTTCACGATATTAAAAAGCTATTGAAATCTTTCAATGCACTTATCGAAAAGGGACATAGCGTGGTGGTGATAGAACACAACATGGATCTTGTAAAATGTGCCGATCATATTATTGATATTGGTCCTGGTGGCGGAGTAAACGGTGGAAATATTGTTGCAAGTGGTTCTCCAGAAGAAATAATTAAATCGAAAGATTCATTTACCGCAAAATATCTTAAGGAAAAATTATAGACGTTTTCGTTTTCGCAAAAACAGAAGCTTAATTCTCTTTCTTTTGAATATTTCACACTTAATTAATTGATTTTCAATATAAAACCTCTAAAATATTTGCTTTTTTAGAGGTTTTCTCTTTTTGGCACGCGGTTTGTATTTTATGTATTGATTCTAATGAGAATCATCTTAATATCACCTAAAACGCAAACTATGAAAAATATCGCCTTTTTAATCAGCTTTTTATTTATTGGCATATCGGCTTCAGCAGCTTCTGAAGCTACTGCCCCTAGAGCCTACAACGATGCTTTTATTTTTGTTGAAAATGGTGTTGAGTTTGCCGTTTATCCTAATGGGGAATTTGACTTCTATTACAACCCGGAATTTAGAAGAACAAATGTTGTAAATATTTCCACTCCAAATATGAATATCAGTTATAACTCGGGGCATAATTATGATGCTTACGTACAGTATGACGATTATGGAGCGGTAATTCAAATTGAAAGTGTTCCGGTTTTTTATGATTACTACGGAAGAATTATTCGTGCCGGTGATGTTTTTATAGATTATAACCGTCGTGGTCGTATTGCAAGAGTTGGAGGTTTACACATTCATTACAACCGTTTTAACCGAATTACCAATTATACCGGTTATATAAACCATTACAATAATAGATATGTGTACAGACCATGGCACCAGTATTACTCGAGACCCAGAAGTGGAGTGAGTATTGTTTTTGGTCAGCCTTATAGAGCTTATTATCAACCGAACCGGGTAACTTACGTACAACACGTAAATTATTACAATAACTATTATACTAAAAATGTAAATCGAAATTTTTACAGGCCAAATCAATCAGCGGTTTCCTATAACCACGGAAGAAGAACTTCAGGAAAACGAGATCTAAAAGAAATTAGAAATGACGAAGGCCGAATAGCTTCAAACACAAATAATGTGAGAAGTAATCGTAATTCTGAAAGATCTAAAGCTACTCAAAACAGAAGCAGAAGTAGAACTTTTAGCTCTGAAAGAAATAGCAGCACCAACTCTCGAGGAAATACTGTAAGATCATCCAGAGGTACAAATACTTATGATGCTGTAAAAAATAGAAATACGCGTTCCAGAAGTGAAGCCAGAACAGGCAGAACCACGAGAAGTGAAGCGGTAAGCAGTAGGTCTTCTAATAGAAAAGTAAATTCATCTGCTAGAAATAGTAGAACTGTTAAAAGCACTCCTACCAGACAAACCAGTAAAGCTAGAACCGCTCCTACTCAAAGAAGGACTCAAGCTACTGGCAGGAGCAGTAGAAGTAGTAATACCAGAGCGGTAAAAAGCAGTACGAATACAAGATCTTCGGGTAGAACATCAAATTCTTCTTCACGAGGAAGAAGTTCGGCACGAAATGTGAATAACAGATAATAAAGAATTCATAATTTAATTTTTTGGTTGGTTAGTTGGAAACCCCTTGAAGCTTCAAAAGCTTCGGGGGTTTCCCGTTTTTAGGAGTTTTTGATCCTTAGAGCTTTATTAATTAAACTATTTACTTCCGAAGAAAAATTCAGGAAATACGCTAAGCTCACATAGCTTATTCCAATCAAAATAGATTTAAGCCCGATGTTCAATATTGGATGAAAACCAAAATCCCAGAAATAAAAGCCGAAAGATAAAATACCCCCAACCAATAATACTAGCCAGGTTTTTGAAGTAAAAGGAAGAAAATTAAACTTTTTATGTACCAACCAGATCTTAACCGAATTATAAATAAAAAAGGCTATAAAACTCGCAATTGCCGCTCCTTCTATCCCAAAGCTGGGAATAAAAACCAGGTTTAAAACAAACGCTACCAGCACAAGAAGAACGCCTATAAAGAGGACAATTCGGTAGTAATCTGAATTAAAAAGAATACTATTATTATTTCCCAAAAGATTATCATAAAGCTTCACCAGGGAGATTAATAAAACCACCAGAATACTCAACTCATATTCATCGGGAATTAGTTCGTAAAGTTGTTTTACGTTGGTGATTATCAGGATAAAAATGAGTAAGCTTACAATCAATAAGTTTAAAGAACTCTTTTTATAAAGATCTTCGAGACTTTTTTTATTCTTAGTATTAAGGAATTCAGCTGTCATTGGGTTTGTAATTTGGTGCATTGCCTTTTGCGGCACCGAAATCACAGTAGCTATATAAATCGCAATTCCGTAGATAGCGACGTTTTCTATGGGCATAAAATATTCTATCATCACTTTATCCAAATCTAACAAAGCCGTAGCCACAGAAGCTGCTATAAGGATTAGTGAAGTATATTTTAAAACAGGAGATAAATTCTGCGGAAATTTAAAATCTAGTTTAGGAAAATACAGCGAAAACGCATAGATCATCATCGCAATGAGTCGCAATATAAAAACGCCTGCAATGCAGTAAATGAACTGATGAACCGTAATCCAGTTAAAATAGACTGCTAAAAGCAATAAACTGATGCAGAACCTATGAAAAACCTCTTTCATAAAGTTTCCGAAGACACTTTTATAATAAAGCTTGGACCAGGCAAAAAAGATCTCGAAATAAGAAGTGGCGAAAGCGATTAGAAAGATCAACCAGATATAAGGTCTAACAAGTCCATTGCCCTGCGTAAAATAATCGATTAGAAAAGAATAGCTCAACACTCCAATTAATCCTAATACTCCCGAAACTAATAAAGGTAAAAACAGGATTAAATTTAAAAGCCTGTCTTTTTCCTGTCTCGTTTTATAAAAAGTAAAGAATTTTATGAGCGTACTATGCACCCCAAAAGCCATAAACGGCCAAAGCAAACTTGCCGCCGAAAGTAAAAAGGTAACCAGGCCATAATATTCCTGCTCCAGGAAATATGTAAATAAAAAGAGGGTATTAATCGCGCCAATCGCAAAACCAAAATAGGTAGTAATTAGGTTTGTAAAAGATTGCTTTATAATTACGCCCATTTTATACGTTCTTTATCAAACTCGCCAGTTTTCGTGTTAGGTTTTTCCTGTGGTATTGTTGGATTTCTCCCTTTACAAAATTACCATCTCCATTTTTATATCTTTTATAATGAGATAAAATTATGCTTTTAAGTTCATCCTTTTCTGAATATTGAAAATATTCTCCTGCACCGGTTTCTTCTAAGATTTGCTGAACATCCCATTTTTGCGGGCCAATAGCTAAAATTGGTCTTTTAGCCATTAAATATTCGAACAATTTCCCCGGAATAATTCCGCGGGTTTCTTCGCTGTTAATTTCAATTAATAACAATAACCTGCTTTTCTGCTGAAGAGCAATTGCTTGCTTATGACTTACATAACCTAATAATTGAAGCTTCTCCCCTAATCCAACGGATTTAATTGAAGTGATTACTTCTTCACTAATTGTTCCGGCTAATTTTAATTCCAGATCTTCTGCAAAGCTTATATCTTCTTTTGTAAGTTCCGCTATGGCTTTCCAGAGATTTTCGGGATTTCTTTCTGAAAGCAAAGAACCAATATGAGAAATACTGAATTTAGTATCTAATTCGTTGGTTTGCGCTTCATTTTCTTCAGCGTCAAATCCGTTTGTAATTACGCTTATTGGTTTATTGGTTTTTTCTGCAAATTCAGCTTTTGTAGTAAAACTGGTGGTGATAATTTGATCGGCTGAATTTAATACTTCCCGTTCAAGGCTTAAGTGCTTCTTTTTACTGGATTCAGTAAGTTTCAGCTTTTTATGATACCCAATTTGTGTCCAGGGATCTCTAAAATCGGCTATCCACTTTAAATCGAGTTCCTGCTTCAATTTTAAACCAATAAGGTGTAAACTATGCGGAGGTCCGGTTGTTATTATTTTTTTAATCCCTTCTTCTTTCAAATAAGTATTCAGAAATTTCACCGATGGCTTTATCCAGAATTTCCTCGCATCAGGAATAAATAAATTACCACGAATAAAAAGTAAAGATTTCTGCAAAAACGACTGATTTTTTTCAGCAGCGATAATCCCTTTACTAATTGTTTTAGTTTGATCTTTAGCAAAAAATCCCGCTACTTGATAAGGTTCAAAAATGGGCTTCTTAAGAATAGTTATTCCCTCAGGAATTTCACTTTCCAGGGAATTATCCAACATAGGATAATTGGGATTTTCAGGAATAAAAACTATAGGTTCAATCCCGTAATCCCGTAAATACTTTACAAACTTAAGCCAGCGCTGCACGCCGGGACCACCGGCCGGTGGCCAATAATAAGTTATGATGAGTACCTTTTCCATTTAAGAACTTATTCCCTCTTTCGGGATTTATAGTAAAATCCGCCTAAAATAATTAAAACCAGAACTATAGAACTTGCCAGGGCAATGCTGCTGCCGGTGTTTACTACTTCAGGTTCAAATCTAAAAGTTACAGTATGCTCGCCTGCAGGAATATTCATAGCTCGCAGCAGATAATTAGCGCGAACATGTTCAACTTTTTCCCCATCTAAATACGCCTGCCAACCCGGTTGGTAATACATTTCAGAGAAAACTACAAACTGAGGCGACGAGGCATTGGTTTCATATACCAATTCATTCGGCTGATAACTTTGTAATTGAATTTCTGCATTTCCGGTGGCTTTGAAATCTTCAGAAACTTCACTCTTAAATTCTGAATTTATAACCGCCGTATTTTGAAGGTCAACTTCTTTTAAATTCAATATTTCCTCGTTGGCAGATTCAACCCATTTAATATTATCTACAAACCAGGCATTTCCAAAGGCATTTGGATTTTGCTGTGCCTGTGGCTGCCCACCTTCAGAAGGAACAATAAAATATTTGGCATTCAACATATTTAGAATTTCCATATTGTTTTGCGAAATATAGAAATCATATAAATCTTGCATTCTGCCCGGTTTGGCGGCGTGATAACCACCTATAGCATTGTGAAAATAAGAAGTTCTTCCCGTATTAAAAGGACTTCCGGAAACATCAAAAACGCGGTAGTGACCATCGTCCTGCAAAATTTGCTGATCGGCAGCATTTGGCTGGAACGGACGATCCATTTGTCTTGCACTTACAAAATCATCATTATTCACATAACGTTTATCTACCGAAATAAGGTCTACCAGAATTAAAAGTGCCAAAGCCGGAACCAACCAGTTTTGGGTGATCTTCTTTTTTATATATAACCAAATTGCTGCGGCTGTTAATGCTGAAAAAATAAGCGACCTAATAAGATCTTCGGTATAAATAGCTTTTCTATCTTCTTTAAGTGCTCTAACAAAATCGGCTCCCAGTTGCTGAATTAAAGCCGAATCTCCTGCGCCGCTGAAATCAAATAACACCGAACGGAATAGCAATAAAGCAAGCCCAATTCCTCCTACGATAATACCAGACCATTTAAGCGCGTGTACTTTTGTCTCTTTTTCAAGTTTAGGATCAAATAATTTATAAAGTCCGAAAACGGCTAAGACCGGAACGCACAATTCTATGATCACCTGTATGGAAGAAACAGCCCGAAACTTATTATACAACGGAACATAATCGATAAAAAATTCAGTAAAAAAGCCGAAGTTCTTACCCCAGGAAAGAATTAGCGCCAGCACACTTCCGCCAACAATCCACCATTTCAGTCGGCCTCTAACGAGATAAAGTGCAAAAATAAAGAGAAATAAAACCGTTGCTCCAATATAAGCAGGCGCTCCTACATAAGGCTGATCACCCCAATATGTTGGCGCATTTTCAGCAAAATCAGCTGCCTGAACCGGGGAAGCACCGAGTTTAAGTAGGGAATCATAAATTTCAGCGTCTTTCCCAATATCTTCAGCATTAGAACCACCCATAAATCGGGGAATAAATAGATTTAAGGATTCCATTATTCCGTAGCTATACTCGGTAATATAATTGAAGGTTAAACCTGCAGCAGGTTTATCTGAACCGTCGGGAGAAATTGTTAAACCGGTATCACCTCGGGTACTGTGGGCAGTATATTCCTGGGTAGCGAGTAAATTTGTAGCGTTGGCACCTATGGCCAGTATAACCGCCACAACCATTACTCCTAAAGCTTTAAAGAATTTTGGTAGTATATTTTTTCGGTAAGCATCAACTAAATAGGAAATGCCCAGCACGATGACCAAGAGCAGCAAATAATACGTCATCTGGAAATGGTTCGCACCTATTTGCAGGGCCATTGCCAACGATAATAATAAAAATCCCCATAAATACTTTTGCCTAAAAGTGAGAATAATTCCGCCTAAAACCATGGGCATATAAGCTATTGCATGGGCTTTGGCATTATGCCCAACTCCAAGGATAATAATTAGATATGTAGAAAACCCGAAGGCCAGAGCACCTAAGAACGCGAGTCTAAAATCTAATTTTAAACAGAGTAAGAGAATATAAAAACCTATAAAATATAGAAAAAGATAATCGGCAGGTCTTGGTAAAAACCGAAGAACAGAATCTAGTTTTTTTACGTAGTTATGCGGATAATATGCACCTAATTGAAAGGTAGGCATTCCTCCAAAAGCAGAATCGGTCCAATAAGGTTCCTGGCCTGTTTGATCACGAAAATCGTTTTGCTCTTTGGCCATCCCGATATACTGAACGATATCGCTTTGAAATATCTTTTTTCCTTCAAGAACAGGACTAAAATAAAATAAAGAAACTATTACGAAGCCTACCAAAACGAGAAGATGCGGTAGAAACTTTTTAAGATTGGCCATCTGAAATTTTTTAGATCACTTTTTATTTAAACTGAATGGGCAGCTTCTTCCCTATTCAATATAAAAAATTGATCCCGAAATTAATCAATTTCCTCGTAATCTATATATTCCCCAACGTTTTTATTAGATTTTCGGCCGGCTTTCGGCTTTTTATCAATGCTTACTTTTCCTTCCTTTTTTTGAGACGCAGGACCTTGCTGTTGTCTAAACTGCTGTTCAAAACGTTTTCCCATTTTCCGCAGGAAATATTTGAGAATAAGCGGCCCAAACCATTTAATTAGTAATTTAAAGGCAAAATATACTAATAGAATGATTAGAATCGTTTGTAATACATCGGAAAAAGAAGCTTCTAACATTTTCAGGAAATTTATACAAAAATAAAAATAAGCCTTGAGAATAGCAGCCTTAGCTTCCTAAAAAAATAATAAATCTGCTATCTTTGAAAGTAACAAACCAATCTAATATGCACTATTTAAAAGTAGGAATCGCTTTTATTTTCTTCGGAATTTTTAACGCCAATGCTCAATATACAGAAACCATAAACTCGAATAGACCTGGAGAATCTCAGGGTGCTTATGCTGTAGGAAAAAATGTTTTACAATTGGAAGCAGGCGCTTATTTTGGAAATGATAACCACAGCTTATATAATAGTGACACCGATATTCTTGGAGCAAGTTATGGCTTACGCTACGGTTTTTTAACCGAAATCCTTGAACTTAATTTCTTTGGTTCTTTCCAGGATCAGGTAACTTCCATTCCTGTGGGCAACAGTGTAGATGAATTTAAAACCACCAACTTTAAGACGAACACTATAGGGGCTAAATTTTTACTTTTTGACCCCAGTGTGAGTGTTAAAGAAAGAGAAGTAAACCTCTATAGCTGGAAAGCGAATCAACGTATGGATTTACGGAGCCTGATTCCTGCTGTTTCTGTTTATGGAGGCGCGAATTTTAGCTGGTGGGAGAACCCATATATGTTTGAAGGCGAATCAGAAATAAGTCCGAAGGCGGCAATTATCACTCAGAATAACTGGGGCCGATGGGTATTAGTTATGAATTTTATTGCAGATAAGTTTACTGAGGAATTTCCGTCTTACGGAGGAGTTTTCACCCTTACCCACGCGGTAACGCCTAAATTTGCGGTTTTTGGTGAATTCCAAACTTATATAAGTGATTTATATGCCGATGATTTGGTACGTGGCGGTGCTGCTTATTTATTCGGAAAAGATTTTCAACTGGATATTTCCGGGCTGGTTAATTTTAAAGATACACCATCAAGATGGCAGGTAGCCGCAGGAGTTTCTTATCGGTTCGATTTTCATGAAGATGATGAATATATTGAAGACACCTACGAAGGAAAGCGAAATCAACGTGGAGAAGAACTCGAAGAAACCGGATTTTATAAAGACGATGAAGAAGGAGATGGTTCAGATAAATAAATCTCAACCTTATTTTTCTTGAAAATTAGAAATAGAAAAACCGTTTAAGAGTTCTTTTCGCGTCACCCTGAACTTGTTTCAGGGTCTAGTCTAAGACTAACTTAGATTCTGAAATAAATTCAGAATGACGTAGAAAAATAACTTCTAAACGGTTTTTTAAGCTTTATTTCAATAAATACTATCTACTCTTTGCTCGCCATAGCAGCAGAAACTGAAGCAGATAATCTTTTATAAGTTCCGTTTTCTAAACGCTCTCTAATTGCTGAAAAAGCAACCAAAGTTTCTTCTATATCCTGAAGGGTATGAGAAGCGGTAGGAATCATTCTTAATAAAATAAGTCCTTTTGGAATTACCGGATATACTACAATAGAACAGAACACTCCGTGATTTTCCCTTAGGTCTTTTACCAAAGCCATAGCTTCCGGAATACTTCCTTTTAAGTAAACAGGAGTCACACAACTTTGTGTAGTTCCAATATCGAAACCATTTTCCTTAAGTCCGTTTTGAAGGGCATTTACATTTTCCCAAAGCTTATCTTTAAGCTCTGGCATTGTTCTTAACATTTCCAAACGTTTTAATGCGCCAACCACCAATTGCATTTGCAATGATTTCGCGAACATTTGTGAACGTAAATTGTATTTCAGGTAATCTATAATTTCTTTATCGGCTGCAATAAATGCACCGGTACTGGCTAAAGACTTAGCAAAAGTGGCAAAATATACATCAATATCATCCTGAATTCCTTGCTCCTCACCTGCTCCGGCACCTGTTTTACCAAGAGTTCCAAAACCGTGAGCATCATCAACAAATAGTCTGAAATTATATTTTTTCTTAAGCTCAACAATTTCCTTTAATCTTCCCTGTTCTCCACGCATTCCAAAAACACCTTCAGAAATCAATAAAATTCCTCCTCCGGTTTGTTCTGCGATTTTAGTAGCGCGTTGCAGGTTTTTTTCTATACTTTCAAGATCGTTGTGTTTATAAGTAAAACGCTGACCTAAATGTAATCGTACACCATCTATAATACAAGCGTGAGCATCTACATCGTAAACGATCACATCTTGTTTAGAAACCAAAGCGTCTATAGTAGAAACCATTCCCTGGTAACCAAAATTAAGCAGGTAAGCCGATTGTTTATGAACAAAAGAAGCCAGTTCGTCCTGAAGCTGTTCGTGAAGCTGGGTGTGCCCACTCATCATTCTGGCTCCCATAGGATAAGCCGAGCCATACTCTGCAGCAGCTTCAGCATCCACTTTTCTTACTTCGGGGTGATTGGCAAGTCCCAGGTAGTCGTTAATACTCCAGGTGATCACTTCTTTCCCTCTAAATTTCATTCGGTTGGAAATTGGCCCTTCAAGTTTAGGAAATACAAAATATCCTTCTGCCTGCTCTGCCCATTTTCCTAATGGTCCTTTGTCTTTATATATTTTATCAAATAAATCCCTCATCGATCTTTTTTTAGTCGAGCCGCAAAAATACTTAAAATTGGCTCAATTGCACAAAGTTATTTTTTTCTTAAAATTCAAATAAAAGAAAAGCATCCTGCCGGGGATGCTTTTGTATTTTTTATTTATGAATCAGTTTCAAAATACTTCTTATTTTATAAATTCTATAGGCTGTGCCTCAATCTCATTTTTAGTATCAAAAAAGCCCTGTTCTTCCATCCAATCATCACTAAAAACTTTTCCCATATATCGGGAACCGTGATCTGGAAAAATGACTACCACGTGGCTATGCTCATCAAATTCTCCCTCTTCAGCAAGTTGTTTTATACCCTGAGTGGCGGCACCACTGGTATAACCTACAAATAAACCTTCGGTTTTAGCAAGTTCCCTGGCTGTATGAGCACTATCTTCATCACTAACCTTAACAAAACGGTCAATAATCTCAAAATCTGTTGCCGATGGAATAAGATTTTTACCAAGTCCTTCTATTCTATAAGGATAAATCTCATTGGCATCAAACTCTTTGGTTTCGTGATATTTTTTCAAAACAGAACCATAAGCATCTATTCCTATTACTTTCATTTCAGGATTCTGTTCCTTTAAATATCTTGCGGTTCCAGAAATTGTTCCTCCAGTTCCACTACAAGCAATAAGGTGCGTAATTTTTCCTTCGGTTTGATTCCAAATCTCAGGACCGGTAGAATTAAAATGAGCGTCTATATTTAAATCATTAAAATATTGATTGATATAAACCGAGCCTTTTGTTTCTGAATGCAACCTTTTAGCTACCTGGTAATAAGACCTGGGATCGTCTGCCGAAACGTGAGCAGGGCAAACATAAACTTTGGCTCCCATTGTTCTTAGCATATCTATTTTATCTCTAGATGCTTTAGAACTCACCGCCAGGATACATTCGTAACCTTTAATAACGCTTACCATCGCAATACTAAAACCGGTATTTCCCGAAGTAGTTTCTATAATAGTACTACCCGGTTTAAGAATACCTTTTCTTTCAGCTTCTTCTATAATATAAAGTGCAATACGGTCTTTTGCGGAGTGTCCCGGATTAAAGGCTTCTACTTTAGCGAAGAATTCTCCTTTAAATTTCTGGGTGATTTTGTTAAGTTTTATCAAAGGCGTATTACCTATAAGTTGTAATACGTTGTCATATACTTGCAAATCTTCTTTCATAAATCGAAGTTCTTTACAAAATTTGGGTTAAAGATTTTGCCCATATTTATGAGCTTAAAATATTTCAACAACGCCAAAATATTTTATTTTTTCGTCCCGATAACTATCGGTAAATAGGCCGCCAACCTGTGCCGGTTGATTTCACTTATAATAAACACAAAAGTGAAACCGCACAAATTTAAGGTAAATTTTTTAATTAGTGGTCAATTCCTTCCAAATCCAGCAAAAATGCATATTCTTCGGCCACTTCCTTTAAGGCTTCAAATCGTCCTGAAGCCCCACCGTGCCCTGCATCCATATTAGTATGGAAAAGCAACAAATTATTATCGGTTTTTAACTCTCTTAACTTTGCCACCCATTTTGCAGGCTCCCAATACTGCACCTGGGAATCGTGCAAGCCGGTTGTTACCAGCATATTCGGATAATCTTGCGCCACTACATTATCATAAGGAGAATATTGCATCATATATTCGTAATAATCCTTGTTATTAGGATTACCCCATTCATCGTATTCTCCAGTTGTTAATGGAATACTGTCATCTAACATTGTGGTAACCACATCTACAAAAGGAACTGCTGAAATAACGCCCCTATAAAGTTGTGGCGCCATATTAATAACCGCACCCATCAACAAGCCACCGGCCGAACCGCCCATTGCATAAAGATGTTCTGCGGAAGTATATTTTTCCTGAATTAAATATTCTGAAACATCTATATAATCGGTAAATGTGTTCATCTTATTGAAGAGTTTCCCATCTTCATACCAGTTTCGTCCCAAATATTCTCCGCCCCGAATGTGTGCAATTGCATAGATAAAACCACGATCTAATAAACTAAGTCTTACCGTTGAAAAATAAGGATCTATGGTAGAACCGTAAGAACCATAAGCGTACTGTAATAATGGACTATTCCCGTCTAGTTTAGTTCCCTTTTTATAAACCAGGCTTACCGGAATTTTAGTACCGTCTTTTGCTGTTGCCCAAATTCTTTCTGAGAGGTAATTATTTTTATCAAATTTTTCATCTAAAACCGCTTGTTCCTTTAGAACCGTCTTTTCGCGAGTTTCCATATTAAAATCTACCACCGATGTTGGCGTGGTCATAGAGTTATAGGTAAACCTTAGAATATCGGTATCAAAAGAAGGGTTTATAGATGTATAAGCGGTGTAAGTTTCATTATCAAAAGGAATATAATATTCTTCTGAATCATCCCAGCGTATCACTTTTATCTTATTTAAACCATTGTGACGCTCGCTAACCACAAGATATTTTTTAAATATATCTACGTCTTCCAGCAAATAATCTTCCCGATGCGGAATTACATCTACCCAGTTTTCCTGGGTAGTTTTTTCAACCGGGGTTTTCATTAACCTGAAATTAGTCGCTTTATCTTTATTGGTCATCACATAGAAATCATCCTCATAATGTGCGATACTATACTCTAAACCGCGTTCTCTTGGCTGAAAAACCTTAAACTCACCAGATGGATCATCGGCTTTTAAGATTCGATATTCTGTAGTTAAAGTACTATGACTCCCAATGATGATATATTCTTTAGATTTCGATTTATACACATAGGTATTGAAAGTTTCATCCTCCTCTTCAAAAACAAGTTCATCTTCAGCAGAATCAGTTCCTAAAATGTGCTTATAAATTCTGTAAGAACGTAAGGTTTGATCGTCTTTTTTAGTGTAGAAAAGTGTTTTATTATCTGCAGCCCAGGTAGAACCACCGGTAGCATTCTCAATTTTATCAGGATAAATTTCTCCTGTTTGCAGGTCTTTGATCTGGATGGTATATTTTCTTCGGCTTAAAGTATCCACCCCAAAGGCAACCATTTTGTTATCGGGACTCACGTTTAATCCCGCCAAGACTGTAATATTCAAAACCTTTGGCCATTTCATTAACCTCAAAAAGCAGCTCTTCCGGGGCTTCAAGCTCCCCTTTTTTACGGGAGTAAATAGGATAATCTTTTCCGGTTTCAAACCGGGTGAGATACCAGTAACCATTTAATTTATAAGGAACCGACTCATCATCTTCTTTAATTCTAGCCTTCATTTCCTCAAATAACCGCTGCTGAAAATCGCTGGTGTGTGCAGTCATTTTCTGGTTATACTCATTCTCCTGGTTTAAATAATCAATTACTTCTGCATCATCACGGTTGTTCATCCAGTAATAATTATCTACTCTCACGTCGCCGTGAAATTCCAGGTTTTTTGCTATTTTCTTCGCTTTAGGCGGTACAATTTCTTTTTTCAAATCTGCATTATTTTGAGCGCTTGCAAAGGTAATGCTTCCCAGTAAAATACATAATAGTCTCCTTATATTAACAGGATTAATTCTGTAATTTAGTAAATTTGCAGTTCATAAATTTTAAAAAAGAAGACTATGTTTGGAGATATGATGGGTATGATGAATAAGATCAAGGAGACCCAACAAAAAGTTGAAGAAACTAAAGAGCGCTTAAAAACTGTTAGTATTGAAGAAAAATCAAGCGACGGCTTATTAAGTGTAACGATTACCGCTACTCGCGAGATTAAAAATATTAATGTTGCAGACGAATTACTTGAAGATAAAGAGCAATTAGAAGATTACCTGGTACTTACTTTAAACAAAGCCATTGCCAAAGCTTCTGATATTAATGAAAAAGAACTGGCAGCAGTTGCTAAAGATGGTATGCCAGATATACCGGGAATGGATATGCTTAAATAAATTTTAGTATCTCTAGAAAAATAAAAATACCTCACAGGTTTTAAAATCTGTGAGGTATTTTTATTTAAATTAAAACTTTACTTAAGCCTCTCCCCTGGCGGGATATTCTTTTTCTACTACAAAATCTATAGCTTTTAGAAGTTCGTCAAACTTTGGCCTTGCAAAAGGCATTGTTTGTATCGAGGCTGCATAAAGCGTATTATCTGGTTTTATCAAAAATAATCCGGGTTCAAAAAATACCTCGGGTTCATTTTCATTTATTCCTTCAGAAACATATAGATCCCATTTTCTGGCATCTTCGGTATTAAAATCATAACCAATGCTAAGATTATCAATTTCCCATTCTTTAAGGGTTTTTTCCGCTAGCGACTGGTTATTAGAGCTGATACAGATCACATTTACACCTTTGTCCTGAAAGTCTTCTATCTTGCTATTTAATTCTTCTAAATAAGACTTACATACCGGGCAATGTAACCCACGATAAAAAACGACCATCGTAAAGTTTTTAGGTTCCTGGTCGCGTAAATCCCATTGCATTCCGCTTGTGGTTTTAACTCTTAATCTTGGCACTTCCTTTCTAGGCAATACGTTTTTCATAATTCAATTTTTGGTTTTTTGAAAATTATGAAATTCAATTCCCGAATCATATTAAATACTTTATAAGCTTAGGTTAAACTTTTCTAAGTGTCTTACAATTTAACCTCTCGCAGGACCTTCAGGAATTTCTGGTGCATTTCTTCAGTATAATCTAAATGGGTAACAATTCTCAATTTGCCCTGCCCCATATTGCTTATTCTAATATTTTCCTTCTGAAGATTCTTCATAAATGCAGCTTCATCTGAAGATTTTTTGAGGTAAAAAATAATAATATTGGTTTCTACCTTCTCTACTTCCCCTACATAACCGGCGGCTTCTAAAGTTTCAGCAATATCAGTTGCTCTTTTGTGGTCTTCGGCTAAACGCTCTACGTGGTTATCTAAAGCATAAATTCCGGCTGCGGCCATAAAACCAACCTGGCGCATTCCACCACCTAAAACCTTACGAATTCTTATGGCGTTTTTCATCAATTTCTTATCGCCAATAAGTACAGAACCCATTGGGATTCCCAATCCTTTAGAAAGGCAAACCGAAATAGTATCAAATAATTTCCCGTATTCTTTGGGATCTTCATTTTTAGCAACCAAAGCATTAAAAAGCCTTGCACCGTCTAAATGCAAACCGAGTTTATGCGTATTACAAACCTTTCTTATTTTTTTGATTTCTTTCAGATCATAGCAAGCGCCTCCACCTTTATTGGTAGTATTTTCCAAACACACTAAACTCGTTAACGGACTGTGATAAAAGTCTGGCGGATTTATATTTTCTTCAACCTGGGCAGCGGTAATCATTCCGCGATCACCATCTACCAACTTGCAGGAAACCCCACTATTAAAAGAAGCGCCACCGCCTTCATAATTAAAAACGTGCGCCCATTTATCACAAATAAGCTGTTCGGCAGGTTGTGTATGCAATTTTATAGCGGCCTGGTTAGCCATACTTCCGGTAGGAAAAAATAAAGCTTCATCCTTTCCGAACATCTTTGCCAGTTTTTCTTCTAAAGCGTTTACGCTAGGATCCTCTTTATAAACATCATCACCAACTTCGGCGCCCATTATTGCTTTTAACATTCCGCTTGTTGGGCGGGTTACGGTATCACTTCTTAAATCTATTTCTTTCATAATATCTCATTGTCATTTCCGCGCAGGCGGAAATCTCTTTATTATTTTCTTGTTGTCATTTCCTTAAAGACGGAAATCCATTTTATTAATTTCTAAAATAATCCATTCCCTCACACCTAAAACTTCCAATAGGACTTCCATCAGGGATTTCAGGAACGTTTAATTTGGTCTTATACTCGCTGGGATTTTCCCTGTAATTCTCAATTTCTCTAAGCATTTGTTGATAGAAAGCTCCATCCTTATTACTTAACCAATTTTTCAATTCATCAATTTGCGCATTGGCAATCGCTTCTACTTTTGCCGTAGCCGATTCATTTTCGGCTAATTTTATTAACTGCAGCAACACCTGGTAGTTTACCGCTTCCTGCACTTCATTTAAATAATCGTCACGATGCGACTTTTTTATAGTATTACTTATCAATGCATTCAAAACTTCTTCCGGTCCCAACTGTTTCTTATCTAAAGATTTTTGCTGAACCAATCTAGCCATTCTTTCTGGATGCAATAATAAGGAAAGTGATAAATTTGCTGAAGTCACCGGCGCCCCAAGCGCATCAAAAGCCACACCGGTATTACTTTTAAAAGATTCGCGGCTGCGATTGTAACCAAAAGCACGCGGTGGAAATAATTCCAGTTTTTCTTTCGGAATTGCAATAACTTCTGCATCTAAAGTTTCTAAAATCGCATTTAGCGCGTTTTCCTGCATTTTTGATGTTGCGCTTTCCCAAATTTTATCCTTTCCACCTTTAACTGCATAATTATAATCGAGTCCGCCGATGATTTTTACCGCCGCTTCAACCTGGTAACGATGTAAAAAATACAAAGGCACAAAAACATCTTCCAACACCGAATAAGGCTCGCTAGTTCTAATATTATCTACCGAAAAATTTTCAATACCTTTTTTCCTGATTTTTAAGATTTCATCCAATTCTTCAGTTGCGTTTTTACCATTATCCCAAAGATGTGCGTTTATATGAGCACCGCCCTGTGCCCGGGCATCCGAATCTGAAATAAATTGATGACCGGCCTCTTTTGCTTGTTCTAAAACCGAATTTAGAAATTCTCTTTCTGAAGTATTCTCAGGTATATCAGCATAAGAATATTTAACAGTTACTTTATCCCATTCCCCTATTCCGGTATCGTAAGCATTTGCAATACTAATTTCATCATTTTCCAAGCTGAATTGTGGATGCGGATAATCCATTACCGAGGCGTTATCGTTTACACTTGCAGCAAAATTATGAGTAAAACCAATAGTATGACCAATTTCGTGGGCCGATAGTTGTCGAATTCTGGCTACGGCCATTTCCATCATTTTCTCGTGATTTTCATCACTTTCAGCAAAGGGCTTATTTAATAAAGCCTGGGCGATCATAAAATCCTGCCGAATCCTTAAGCTTCCTAAACTTACATGGCCTTTTATAATTTCACCAGTTCTGGGGTCTACCACGCTAGCACCATAACTCCACCCGCGGGTAGAGCGGTGAACCCATTGTATCATATTATAACGTGTATCTAAAGGATCTGCATCTTCAGGGAGCATTTTAACCTGAAAAGCATCTTTATAACCAATTTCTTCAAAGGCTTCATTCCACCACCGCGCTCCTTCCAGTAAAGCCGACTTTACCGGTTCTGGCGTACCGGGATCTAAATAATAAACAATTGGCTCTTCGGCTTCACTAATATCGGCTTCGGGATTTTTCTTTTTTAAGCGGTGGCGAATAGCAAATTTCTTTTCTATAGGTTCGTAAACCGGAGTGGAATAGTCTAAATAAGAAATTGAAATTGCACCGCTGCGAGGATCAAAAAGTCGTTTTTCATAATTATCATCGGGTAACTTCACAAAAGAATGATGCTGAATAACACTAAGCTTTTTAGCATTTGGCGCTACACTTTGCAGCGTTCTACCTTTTGGTTCACCTTCAAAAGTAAGCAAAGCTTCAAACTCAACATTTTCAGGAAATGCTTTAGTACGCTCTAAAGACAATGCACTTTTAGACTTATCGAGTTTGTAGGTTCCATATTCTCCTTTTTTAAGTCGGCCGGCAACATCGTGCGCATCCTCCATTAAAAAAGGGGTGAAATCTATAATATAAACTGAGTCTTTTTCTTCCTTAATTTCAAAACCGTAGATAACCGATTTTGCAAAAGCCTGCTCCACGCTTCGCTTCTCTAATGCGTTATCGGTTTCTGCTCTATATCTTTGATTGGGTTGTACCAGCAATAACTTATTCCCCGCTTTCTGAAATTTAACAATAGCTTCATTTCCTAACTGCCCACGGTCTAATCCTATATCGTTAGAACCAAGTCCGCTGGTTAAGGCGTGAACATATAAAAATTCGGTTTCCAGCTTATCAACTTCAAGGTAGATTTCATCTTTTTCTTCATTATAATGAAAATTAAAAAAGCCTTCATATTCCTTAAGGTTTTCTTTTTCAGAAAGAAATTGTGCCATTCCAGGAACTGAGAAACTGACTAACAGGAAAATAAGTAAAAAATGCTTCATTTAGGTGATTTTATAGGAAGTCTAAAACTATAAAAATATCGTTAAATACTTTCCCGGCGCGGTCTTAAATTCTATTTTTACCTTTAAAATTTACAAGTATGATCACACACGAGCATATCAAAGATCTTAGAGAGCGCCTTGGTGCGTTAAGGAGGTATCTTTGACATTGATGCCAAAAAAATAGAAATATCCAATCAGGAAGAAAAGACTTTTGCTCCAGATTTTTGGGACGATCCTAAAAAAGCTGAGATCATAATGCGTGATCTTAATGCTGAAAAACAATGGGTAGAAGAATTTGAAAAATCTCAAACTCTGGTTGAAGACCTCGAGGTTCTTTATGAGTTTTATAAAGAGGAGGAAGCCAGCGAGCAAGATGTTTTAGACAAAAACAAACAAGCTTTAGACCTTATAGAAGATCTTGAGTTTAAAAATATGCTTTCTGAAGAAGGTGATAAATTAAGCGCGGTCTTACAAATAACAGCCGGTGCCGGTGGTACAGAAAGTTGCGATTGGGCCGAAATGCTGATGCGTATGTACCTGATGTGGGCCGAAAAACGCAATTTTAAAATTAAAGAATTAAATTACCAGGCCGGAGATGTTGCGGGAATTAAAACCGTTACCCTGGAGATTGAAGGTGAATTTGCTTTTGGATGGTTAAAAGGAGAAAATGGCGTACACAGGTTGGTACGAATTTCCCCATTTGATAGTAATGCAAAACGCCACACTTCTTTCGCTTCGGTATACGTATATCCGCTGGCTGATGATTCTATAGAAATAGATATTAATCCGTCAGAAATTTCCTGGGAAACCATGCGTTCTTCAGGTGCGGGAGGACAGAATGTAAATAAGGTAGAAACTGCGGTTAGATTACGCCACGCTCCTACCGGAATTGTGGTTGAAAATTCTGAAACCCGTTCTCAGCTGGAAAACAAAACTAAAGCTATGCAGCTTTTAAAAAGTCAGTTGTATGAGATCGAACTTCAGAAGCAACAGGCGCAGCGCAGGGAGATTGAAGATTCTAAGATGAAGATAGAATGGGGATCACAAATTAGAAATTACGTGATGCATCCTTATAAATTGGTTAAAGACGTAAGAACTGCAGAAGAAACCGGAAATGTAGATGCTGTAATGAATGGAGAAATTGATATTTTTCTGAAAGCTTTTTTAATGATGATGGGACAACGGCAGGAAGATTGATAAGTTTCTGCCAATATATTTTAGATTTAAAATTTATTGTTTATTTTAAAATAGCCAAAACCAAAAATAATGATTACCGTTTATCACAATGCCAGATGCAAAAAATCTAGAGAAGGTCTAGAAATTGTAAAAAATTCTGGAAAAGAATATCAAATTAGAGAATACCTAAAAGAGCCACTTTCTGAAGAAGAATTAGGGAAGATTTTGGACAAATTAAGTTTTTATCCAATGCAACTAATTCGTACCAATGAGAAAATTTGGAAAGAAGAATATAAAAACAAAGATCTTAGCGATAAGGAGTTAATCACTGTTATGGTGAAAAACCCTAAACTTATTGAAAGACCTATTGTAGAAACACAAAATACGGCTGTAGTAGGTAGACCAGGTTCTAAAATTGAAGATATATTGTAATTAAATTTAGTATATCAAACCCATCAAAGAAATGAAAACTCAAAATAAAATAGCAATAATAGGTGCCGCCGGATTTGTAGTGGCAGGCTTTGTTTATTCCCATTTTTACTTGCATAAAAAGAGCAGGAAAGAACTTATTGAAATAGCCCGGGAACTTGCTTATACCTGGAAAAAAGAACTGGAACTGGATTTTGAACAAACAGAGAAACTGGAAGATCTCATTATCGAGTACACCCTCAAAAAGAACGAGATCATTAACGCAACCGCGCTGAGTGAAGATGAAATTATCTTCAAACTAAAATCAATCCAGCAATCGGAACACAACAAGTTGCAAAAATTAATGACCGATAAGCAGTTTCAGAAATATTTAGAGCTAAATAAAAAAATTAGCCGGAAATCTTAGACTCTGAATTGCAGCAGGATAAATTCATTTTAACATTTAAATTCTGCCTTTAACGCGAGTTTAACCTGTGTTTCATTAAACCATCTTCAAAATTTGAGGTCAAAGAATAAAAAATTTCTATGACCACCAAAATGTTAAGTACGCTCAGTGCAGCGTTTTTTCTTTTTTTTAGTTTCAGCAGTTACGCACAATCTTCCGGCAAAACTTATGAAATTTCCGGAAAAGTAATCGATAATGAACTTAATGTTCCATTAGAATATGCTACTATTTCTATTGTAGATGTTAACGACCCGCAAAATGTTAATGGCGGTGTTACCAATTCCAAAGGAGATTTTTAATATTGAAGTAGATCCCGGAACTTATAATATTATCGTTGAATTTATTTCTTACGAAACCAAACGATTTAATAATCGCCAGATTAATTCAGATTTAAACCTGGAAACTATAGAGCTTGGTATTAGCTCAGATAACTTAGACGAAGTTGTAGTAAGAGCCGAGACCACACAGGTTGACATTAGGCTGGACAAGAAAATATATAATATTGGGAAAGATCTTACCACCGCAGGCGGTACTGTAAGCGATGCCCTAAATAATGTACCATCCATTTCGGTAGATATTGAAGGAGGTATTAGTTTAAGAGGTAATGACAACGTAAGAATTCTTATTAATGGTAAACCTTCAGCAATGGCCGGTTTTGGAAATACCGATGTTTTAAGTCAATTACCGGCAGAGGCTATAGAACGTGTAGAAGTGATCACTTCTCCTTCTGCCAGATATGATGCCGAAGGTACTGCCGGAATCATTAATATTATTCTTAGAAAAAAGGAAACCCTTGGGTTTAATGGATCCGTTACTGTAAATGGTGGTATTCCCGAAAATGCTAGTATTTCTACCAATTTAAACTACCGTACCGATAAATATAATCTCTTCACCACTACCGGTTACAGATATTCTGAATCCCCGGGATATGGTTTCTTTGACACGCGTTATTTTGAACCACGGGAAGATGTAATTCTTGATAACCTGATGTACGACAGAAATATAGAGGACAGGGATTATGACAGGATCAACCGTGGTTTCAATACCAATGTTGGGATGGAATATTATCTATCTGATATGTCTTCTATTACAGGAGCTATATTCTACAGAATTGGTGATGATCGTGATGTGACCAATAATATGAATGATTATCTAATGGGAGACACCGAACTTTTAGGTACTAACAGGAGGGAAATTGAAAATGAGGAAGACGAGAGTTTTCAATTCTCACTTAATTACGTAAAGAAATTCAACAATGAAGGTCACGAACTTACAGCTGATTTTCAGTTTGAGAATGATACAGAGAGCCAGGATGCTTTTATTAATGAATTTAGTATATATAATAATACAGAAATAGATGAGATTGATATTCCTTCAGAATCTACACTTACACAAGAAGATCAAAAGGAATATTTGATTCAGGCAGATTACGTATTACCAATTGGAGAGGAATCTCAATTTGAAGCAGGTTATCGTGGTAATTTTGAAAATGAGATCACAGATTACAAACTTTTTCAGGAAAATAGCCTTGGTGAGTTTGTACTAAATGATACCCAGACAAATATTTTTGATTATTCAGAAAATGTTCAGGCTCTTTATACGCAATACGGTACTAAATTTGGAAGCTTTAGTTTCCTTTTAGGATTAAGACTGGAGAATACAAATTTAAAAGGTAAGATTGATTCAGAATTGACTGAAGAGGAATTACAGGAAGAATTTTCTTTTCCAGTAGATACAGATTTTGATAATAATTATCTTGGTTTGTTTCCTACCGTGAACCTTATTTATGAACTTGGCAAAGATGAAAATATTACTTTAGGTTATAACCGAAGAATAAACAGACCAAGAGGCTGGTATATAAACCCTTTCCCTTCCAGAAGTAGCCGTAACAATATTTTCCAGGGTAATCCAAACTTAAATCCTGCATTTTCTAATGCATTTGATCTTGGGTATTTAAAGAAATGGGAGAAATTAACTTTAACATCTTCAGTTTACTTCCAGAGAGAAACTGATGCTTTTCAAAGAGTACAGGAGGAAGTTTTTATTAGCGGACCTTCAGGCGAACCAATAGAAGTAATTAGAAGTATCCCCTTTAACCTGGCTACTAACGACAGGATGGGTGGGGAATTAGGTTTTCTATACAACCCGGCAGATTGGCTAAGACTTAACGGTAGTGTGAATGTATTCCGTTTTAAACTGGACGGTAAATTTAATGGCATCGATTATAGCCAGGACAACTCAAGCTGGTTTGGTAGATTCAGTTCAAAAGTTACTTTACCACTAAAAATAGACTGGCAAACAAACTTATTTTACAGAGGACCTTCAGACGAAATTCAGGGAACTCAAGAAGGAATTTTAAATGTAGACCTTGCTTTTAGTAAGGAGATCCTAAACGAGAGAGCTACACTTTCATTAAATGTAAGGGATATTTTTAACGGAAGAAAAAGAAATAGCTCTACCACTACAGAGTTCTTTAGCCAGGAAAGTGAATTCCAATGGAGACAGGGACAATCTGTAAATGTATCTTTCATCTATAGATTTAATCAGCAAAAACGCGAACAACGTCGTAATGATAGTAATCAGGACTTTGATGAAGGATTCGAAGGATAATAATTCTTAACACAAATAAACCGGCTTGCTTAAGCCGGTTTATTATATTTTATCTAAAATTAAAGCATAAAAAAAGGGACATTAACTGTCCCTTTTTTTATGCTTTTTCTTCTTTCGCTTTTTTTCTTGCTGCTTTCTTTTCTTTAAGCAATTCTCCAACAGAACCGCCTATCCAATAGGGTAAAATAGCCATTAGGAAAATCATAAGCCAGAATCCCATGGTTAAAATAACCAGGAAAGCCAGAAAACCGAGGTATTGATCGAATTCGAACATAATTTCCAAAATTTTTTGATCTGGTCAAATATACTAAGCTTTGCTGGCTTATCACAATTAAATTTTCAGAAATTATAAAACCGCTGATTAAAATCAGGAAAATTAAAGGCTAAATTCTCTCTATTTATTCCTTTAAAATCCCGCTATCTTGTAAATTTGTGTAACAACTAATATAAAAATTATGAATTATAGAATAGAGAAAGATACTATTGGAGAAGTAAAAGTTCCGGCAGATAAACTCTGGGGTGCTCAAACCGAACGTTCCAGGAATAATTTTAAAATTGGGCCGGCTGCTAGTATGCCTTTAGAAATAGTTTATGGCTTTGCTTATCTTAAGAAAGCAGCCGCTTACACAAATTGTGAATTAGGGGTTTTACCAGTAGATAAGAGAGATTATATAAGCCAGGTATGTGATGAAATACTGGAAGGCAAACACGACGACCAGTTTCCGCTGGTAATTTGGCAAACCGGTAGCGGTACTCAAAGCAATATGAATGTAAACGAAGTTATTGCCAATAGAGCGCACCAATTAGCCGGTAATACTTTAGGCGAAGGTGATAAAACACTTCAGCCAAACGACGATGTTAATAAATCGCAATCTTCTAACGATACCTTCCCAACAGGAATGCATATCGCGGCTTATCAAAAAATCACCAAAGTAACGCTTCCCGGCGTGAAGCAACTACGCGATACTTTAAAGAAAAAATCAGAAGAGTTTAAGGAGGTTGTAAAAATTGGACGTACGCATTTTATGGATGCCACTCCCCTAACCTTAGGCCAGGAATTTAGTGGTTATGTTGCCCAGTTAGACCACGGAATTAAAGCTCTTGAAAGCACGCTTCCGCATCTATCTGAATTAGCGCTTGGGTGGAACAGCAGTAGGAACCGGACTTAATACTCCAAAAGGCTACTCAAAAAGAGTATCTGAATTTATTGCTAAATTCACTGAACTACCTTTTATTTCTGCCGGAAATAAATTTGAAGCGCTCGCTGCACACGATGCTTTTGTTGAAACTCACGGCGCTTTAAAACAATTAGCTGTTTCCTTAAATAAAATAGGAAATGATATTAGAATGCTTTCTTCTGGGCCACGAAGTGGAATTGGCGAGATCAATATCCCGGCTAATGAGCCAGGCTCGTCTATTATGCCCGGAAAAGTAAATCCTACACAATGTGAAGCTTTAACCATGGTTTGCGCCCAGGTAATGGGGAACGATGTTGCTATTAGTGTTGGTGGGATGCAAGGCCAGTTTGAGCTGAATGTTTTTAAACCGGTTATGGCAGCTAATCTTCTGCAAAGTGCAGAACTTATTGGCGATGCCTGTGTTTCTTTTGATGTTAACTGTGCAAAGGGAATTGAAGCTAACAAACCACGAATCCAGGAACATTTAAATAATTCTTTAATGCTGGTAACTGCTTTAAATACTAAAATTGGTTACTATAAAGCTGCTGAAATTGCCAATAAAGCTCACGAAGATGGAACTACGCTGAAAGAAGCTGCGGTTGAATTAGGCCACCTTACCGAAGAACAATTTGATGAATGGGTACAACCTAAAGATATGGTTGGAAATATTAAATAATTCCTTCTAAATTGATAAAACCAAAAAAGCCTGTCTAAAATTTTAGACAGGCTTTGTTATTATTCGTCATCCTGAACTTGTTTCAGGATCTAAGTTGTTATGAATCTAAACATATTAGAAGCCTAACCAAGTTCCTTTAAACACTAGACTTTTCAGTCCGCAATTTTCTAATTACTTTTCAATTTTCTTCTTAGGCTTTTTCGCATAAAACTTCTGAAATCTCCAGTAAGATACAGCTCCCAATAATGCTACTATTGCTACTGCATAGTAAATAAAAGTAGGTGTGATTACTTTGTCTCCGCTAGCATAAGAGTGTAATCCGGCCAGGTAGAAGTTCACCCCAAAATAAGTCATCATAATACTGGCAAAAGCTACAATAGCCATAAAATTAAAGAACCATCTACTTCTAAGCCCGGGAACTAAACGCATATGGATTACAAATGCATATACCATAATACTAATTAAAGCCCAGGTTTCTTTTGGATCCCAGCCCCAATAACGTCCCCAGCTTTCGTTGGCCCATTGTCCTCCAAGGAAGTTTCCAATGGTTAGCATTACCAGGCCTACGGTTAAAGCCATTTCAGTAATAATGGTGATCTCTTTTATATTGAGATCCATTTTCTTCTTATTGCTTTCTGTAGTGAAAATCATTAGTAGTAAGGCCACGGCACCAAGGATCATTCCCAGGGTAAAAGGACCATAACTCCCTACAATTACCGAAACGTGAATCATTAACCAATAAGAATCCAATACAGGCTGTAAATTGGCTATAGAAGGATCCATCCAGTTCCAATGAGCAATCATTAGAATCATTGAGGTTACAAAAGCCGTAGATGCAATGGTTAAGCTACTTTTTCTTCCGAAAGCTAAACCAAAGAACATGGTGGCCCAACCTACATAGATCATAGATTCATAAGCATCACTCCAGGGAGCGTGTCCAGAAATATACCACCGGGCAATTAGTCCCAAAGTATGCAGTATAAAAAGCACTACAATGATACCACCACTTATCTTCACCAGCCATTTTGTAACACTATTCTCCTTAAAGATCTTAACAATAACAAACACCAACATAAACAGTCCGGCTGTCATGTACATCCAGAATAAGTTTTTGAAAATATCGTATTTGTTATAAGTGATCTCGGCATTGATCTTATCTTCTGAAGGCATCACTTCTTCTCCGAATTTCTTCTGAAATCCTTTTATGCTTTCCAGAAATTGATTCGCTTTTGTATAATCTCCTGTTTCACTAGCCTCGGAAAGTGAGGTCATATACAACGGAAGGATCTGTTTAGTATACACCGAATCCATTCCTTTAAAAACCACTCCTTCATCCTCTAACTCAGGATAAGAAACCCATTTATTATTATCATCTCCCGGAATTGGGAAAATGCGAAGTATTTTACCCTGAAGCGCACGATACAATAAATTCACTTTTTTATCGGTATTGATAAAATCCTTTTGAAATTTATTGGGAACCGCTGCCTGGTAGGCATCTTCCAGTAATGGCGAGAGTTTATAACTTCCAGTTTCATCAAAGAAACTACTTAGCGTTAAATACTTTTCTCCTTCATCTACACCCAAAATATTATGCAAGCTATCATTATGTTTTTCAACATAAATAATAGGAACATTGTACCAGATCATTGGATTTTGGGTTAGCGACACCAGAACCTGATCTGAGCTTAAACCTTCATATTCATCAGACTTACTTAATTTCCGAAGTAATTCAGAAGAATAAGTATTGGCCGGTTTCATCCTACCACTGGCATCCTGAATTACCAGTCTACCAAATTTAGCCGCGTGTTCTTCACTTACAGCATTACTTTTAAGAATAGAATCTACTTCCTTTTTAGCCGATTGAGCGTGTTGGTGATCATCTTCAGGCACCTGAGCAAACATAGAACCTGCAGCCATAAAGAAAATAAGTACCGTAGTTAACTTTTTCTTTTTGTCTTTTACTTTTTCCAGCATTTCCTTAAGATTTCCAAATCGAGAGCCTTTATCAAAAAGGATAAGCATCAAGCCTAAATAAAGTAGAAAATACCCAATGTAGGTAACCCAGGTTCCCCAGAAATCGTGGTTTACAGAAAGTATAGTTCCTTTTTCATCTGGCATAAAACTAGCTTGAAAAAACCTAAATCCTTTGTGATCCAGGACGTGGTTCATATAAATTTCATAAGGTCTATTCTCTTTTCCTTCCTCAACTATTTCTACCTTACTTTTAAAAGCAGAGTAACTATTTTCTGTACCGGGATATTTGTCGGCTATAAAGTCATTAAGCTTTATAGCAAATGGCAATTCTATTTCTTTACTGCCGTAATCCAGGTAAAATTCGAGTCCGGCGAGTTCTACCTTTTGAGGTTCGCTGGTTATTCCCTGTCCGCCCATTAAAGTGACAGTTTTAGATTCGCCTTCAGAAGAAACCCTTAAAGTTAGTGCATCAGATTGGCCATCGGCTTTTTCTGGGGTTCTCACAATATCGTATTTCCCTTTCACCACCGGTTCAGGAATTACAAACTGCATATTCCCAATATTGTATAAAGACCGAAGCATCAGGTTTTGGGTAGAATCTTTTACTAAATCTCCACGCTTCTGGTCTGCCATTCGCATATAATCTCCCTCAAAAGGAGAATCTATGGTGTATTTCCCACTCGCTTCATCGTAGGTTATATTAATAGCACCTTCGGTAGGTTCATTCAACGAAAACAAAACATTATGAATATTTTGAACTTCGCCTTCCTTTAAATAATGATCGTGGCGTTCCCCGCCTCCTGCTTCAACAATTTTAAGATGATTTATCCCATCTTCAGCCGGCACTAATTCTTCTTTAGCACCGTAAATAAAATTAGTTGCTTCAATAGTAACCGGTTGGCCATTATAGTCGGTGTTCAGCACATACTCGTTTTCAGTCTCAGGAGCAAAAAGCACCGGTTCCTGTAAAACCCTACGTCGTGGTTCGCCATCAATTTCACCGTCAATAAAGGTGGTGAGAAAAGTTTTTTGGGAAAGCATAACATTAGTAGTTTCGCCTTCACGAATAGGCATAACCCCCTCGTAACTAATATAACGCGTAATAAACGCGCCAACCAGGATTAACACAAAAGATAAATGAATTAAAAGGGAAGACCATTTTTCGCGTTTATGGAGGTTGTAACGCTTAATATTTCCGGCGAAATTAATCACAAAAAACACCATAATAGCCTCAAACCACCAGGTGTTGTAGATTAACACCCTCGCTGTTTCAATACTATACCAACTTTCAATAAATGTCCCGAACGCCATGGCCACTGCAAAGACCACAAACAAGACTGCCATTATACGTGTAGAAAATATGACAGACGCTATTTTATTCTGCATGAAGTAACTCTTTTTACGGCTGCAAATTTAAGGATTTTTAACGGTTTGCGCAGGTAAAAACAAAGACAATCTCCTACACGAATGTTAATTTTATTGCCTGATTATTTTTAATAATTTAGCCGAATGATAGAAGTGGTAATTTTAGGCACCGGAAACGTAGCTTTTCATTTATTCAAGGCCTTTTCTGAAGCGGAAAACATCAGGGTGATCCAGGTTTATAACCATAAGCAGGAAAGCCTGAAATATTTCTCAAATTTTACAGATACCACCACCAATATCAATGAGTTAAAACCTGCTCATTTCTATTTACTTGCTTTAAAAGATGATGTAATTCCTGAAATAGCCGCACAACTTAGAAGTTATGATGGTATTATTTTACATACATCGGGCGCCGTTGGTTTAAATGCACTGGAGAGCGCAACTAATTTTGGCGTGTTTTATCCATTGCAGACCTTTTCGAAAAATAAAGCAGTAGATTTTGCTGAAATACCGGTTTGTATTGAAGCAAATACAGCCGAAAATTTAGAAAAAATCAGAAGCCTGGCTTCAGGAATCACAAAAGATGTACGTGAAATTGATTCTGAACAGCGCAAAGCTTTACACGTTGCAGCAGTTTTTGTGAATAATTTCAGCAATCATTTATATTCCATTGGAGCTGAAATTTGTGCCGAGAATAAAATAGACTTCAGCATTTTAAAGCCACTTATAGCAGAAACTGCCTCGAAAATTGAGAGTTTAAAACCACAGGAAGCGCAAACCGGCCCGGCTTTAAGAAATGATCAAAAAACAATTGAAACCCATTTAGCATTTTTATCTAAAAAACATAAGGATATTTACAGCCTTTTAACCCAATCTATTCAAGATTTACATGGAAAAAAATTATAAAGAATACCTAAACCAAATCAACACCTTTGTGTTTGATGTAGATGGTGTACTCACCGATGGCAGCATACAAATTAGCACCGCGGGAGAGCTTCTGCGCACTATGAATATTAAAGATGGTTATGCGCTTAAAGCAGCAAAAACGGCAGGTTACACGGTTTGCGTTATTTCCGGAGGAAAAAATGAAGGCGTTAGAAAAAGGCTAAGAGATCTTGGGATAAACGATATCTACCTGGGCATTCACGATAAAGTGGAACAAATGGATGAATTCTTTGATATCTATGAGATCAATGCCGAAAATGTACTTTATATGGGAGATGATATTCCAGATTACTATCCAATGAAACTGGTTGGTTTACCTTGCTGCCCCCAGGATGCCGTAGCTGAAGTTAAAGAGATCTCCAAGTATGTTTCGCACAAGAAAGGTGGAAAAGGCTGTGTTCGGGATGTTATAGAACAAGTGATGAAAGTACAGGGCAAATGGATTGATAAAGCTTAAATGAACTGGATTTTACTTATTCTCGCGGGACTTTTTGAAGTTGGTTTTGCATTTTGCCTTGGCAAAACAAAGGTGACCACCGGCAGTAGCTCCAACCTTTGGTTTGCAGGCTTTTTAATTTCACTAAGTATAAGTATGCTTTTGCTTTATAAAGCCACACAAACATTACCAATTGGTACAGCCTATGCCGTTTGGACTGGAATTGGCGCCGTAGGCACTGTGCTCCTGGGGATTTTTATTTTTAAAGAACCTGCTAATTTTTGGCGCATTTTCTTTCTAAGCACACTAATAATTTCAATTGTAGGTTTAAAATTTGTTTCAGAATAAACTAGCATATGATCGCATACTTAAAGCTACTAAGATGGCCTAATCTTATTTTTATAGCCCTTACCTTAATTCTAATAAAGTTTTCATTTTTTGAAGAATTTGGTGCTGCAATTACGCTTAACGCGTTTGGCTATGCCCTATTAATTCTGGCCACGCTATGTATCGCGGCTTCGGGATATGTGATTAATGATATTTATGATATCCAGGCAGACAAAATTAATAAACCTGAAAAGCTGATCGTTGGGAATAAGATTTCAGAGAAAAAGGCTAATAATTTATTTATTATTCTAAATATTATTGGTGTGGCAATAGGTTTTTACCTGGCGAATTTGCTTGGGAAAACCTGCTTTTGTAGCAATTTTCATCTTTTCTTCAGCTTTACTTTATTTATACGCGAGTTACCTAAAGCAAATTCCGGTTTTAGGGAATGTTTTAATAAGTTTCCTCGTAGCTTTTGTAGTGCTATTGCCAGCAGTTTTCGATCTTTTTCCTGCTATTTCCCCTCAAAATAAAAAAATTCAGTCTTTACTATTTTCTATTCTACTGGATTATGCTGTGTTTGCATTTTTAGTGAATTTATTGAGAGAAATGGTAAAAGACCAGGAAGATATAAAAGGCGATTACAACGCAGGCATCAAAACCCTGCCTATTGTGCTTGGTCAAAGTCGTACTAACAAAATCATTTTTGCGATTGGCATTTTACCTATAGCCGCAATAGTCTATTATATTTATAATTATCTCTTTGAGAATACTTTTCTGGTAATTTACTCGCTACTTTTTATTCTTGCTCCACTCCTCTATTTTCAGGTTCGTATCTGGGAGGCTAAAAAGAAAAAAGATTACACGCACTTAAGTTTAATGCTGAAAATTATTTTATTTTTCGGACTTATCTCTATCGGATTTTATCAATTTTTACTCTAATGTATTATGCTGAAAGAACTTTTAAAAAATAAAGAAATCATTCTTGCATCGGGCTCTCCAAGGAGACACCAATTCTTTAAAGATCTGGACATTCCTTTTAAAGCAGATGTAAGACCGGTTAAAGAAGTTCATCCAGATTACCTTAAAAAGGAAGAAATAACCGATTTTTTAGCGCAATTAAAAGCCGAAGCTTTTCAGAAAGAATTAAAAAAAGATCAAATTTTAATTACCAGCGATACCATTGTTTATAATGAAGGAAACGCAATGGGAAAACCGGCAACAGCACCTGAAGCCAAAGAAATGCTTAGATCACTTTCCGGCAAAACCCATAGTGTCTTTACATCGGTTTGTTTTACTACGCACAATCACCAGTCTACAGTAAATTGTGAGACCAGGGTAAGCTTCAAAGAACTTACCACCGGTGAAATTGATTATTACGTAGAAAACTTTAAACCTTTTGATAAAGCCGGCGGGTATGCTATCCAGGAATGGATTGGCCTTATCGGGATAACTAACCTGGAAGGAAGTTACTTTAATGTGGTTGGGCTTCCCACTCACCTGGTTTACAATGAGCTAATAAATTTAGCATAGAACAAATTCAATTTCAAGCCTAGTTCTTAAATATCTTTTACCTTGATAATTTTAACCGGACAGGCGCCTGCCGCTGCTTCAGCCGGCGCCAGGATGCTATGATCGGGAGATTTCAGAGTATGGAAACCTTTCTTATCAGTAGCATTCAACAAGACCGATTTACCATCCTTTTTAGACATCTGAAACTGTTCAGGCGCTAGTTCTACGCAATAATTGCATCCAATACATTTTTGGCGCTGTAAAGTGATGACTACCATCAGGCTTCTACTATTTTATAAAGTTTATCAGAAAGCCTAACCCTAAATGGGAGTTTTATAGTGCAGGAATCTCCCTTTGTGGCTTTCCCCAGCACTGGCCTCATTCACATAAAGTTCCTCTAAATCAATTTCTTTAGCTCCGGTACTTGGCCCGGTTATTAGAAGTTTATCTCCTTTCTTAATATCGTAAGCCTCTATCTTGAATTCCGCAATTCCCGCTTTAGGGAAATAATGAACTCCTTTTCCAACATATATTTTTTTCTGCGTAGCCTGAGATCCTGAGGTTTTGCTCCATTCCCCAAGTTTCTGACCTAAATAATAACCGCTCCAGAAACCTCGATTATATACCGTGGCCAACTGTTCCATCCAGCTATCCACTTTTTCAGAAGTAAATGTATCTTCATAAAGTGCATCTATAGCTTCCCTATATACCCGAGTAACCGTAGCTACATACTCTGGGAGCACGGCCCCGGCCTTCAATTTTAAGGATCTGAATACCAGCATCCATAACCTGGTCCAGAAAGTCAAGCGTGCAAAGATCTTTGGGTGACATCATATACTCATTATCGATCTCGATCTCAAAACCGGTTTCCTGGTCGATCACCGTATATTTCTTTCGGCAATTCTGCTTACAGGCTCCACGATTTGCTGAAGAATTATCTGAATGCAGACTTAAATAGCATTTTCCCGAAACAGCCATACATAAGGCTCCATGACCAAAAATCTCAACCTTAACCAATTCGCCCGACGGCCCTTTTATCTGTTCTTTTTCAATTTGCTCGGTAATCTTTTTTACCTGGCGCAGACTTAGCTCACGAGAAAGTACCATAGTTTCGGCGAAAAGGCTGTAGAATTTTACCGTCTCAATATTAGTGATGTTAAGTTGGGTAGAAATATGCACAGCCATTCCTCGTTCTCTTGCTGAGGCAATGACCGCCTGGTCTGATGCGATCACAGCCGTGACCCCGGCCTCCTTTGCTTTGTTCAAAAGAGTTTTGATAAGCGAAAGGTCATGGTCGTAAATGATTGTATTAAGAGTAAGGTAAGTACTTACATTCTTCGCTTCGCACCTGCGGGTGATTTCTGGCAGATCTTCCATAGTGAAATTAACGGAAGCCCTTGCCCTCATGTTAAGCTGGTCTATTCCAAAATAAACTGAATTTGCACCATTCTCGAGAGCCGCCTGCAGGGATTCAAAATTTCCCGCGGGAGCCATAAGTTCCATTTTCGTCTTCATTCAAAAATTTATTAAGTGATAATTTTAATAGCTAAATTCAAGAGATATTTTCCTGCCAAATCACATCGGCTAAAAACACTGCAAAAAAAGTAAAAACCTCATTTCTCCCTCGTGATTAAAATCATATTTTAACACATTTCGAGATCTTTTTTGCTCATAAAATAAATAGAATGAATGCAGGCAAAGACATTAGTGCCCGCCTTAAGGGAGACTAAAAAAGAGGTGATAGAAATGTCCTGGGATATTACCGATATCAAAAAGATAGAAAGTGAAAACCGATTACTGAATTGGGAATAATTTCCTTAAAGAAATAAAAACTAGATAAGGCTCTATTTTTATTGGAACTATAAATTTTACAGAACCCATGCGAAAAGAGCATTTTCAGATTTGTTAGTCTACCGGCGAAATGGGTTCGATAAAAATCATTAAGATCAAAAATTAATGGATGGAAAATTCAAATTATCTACTATGCCCTGCCAGACTGTGCATCAGAAAATTAAATTCAAAGAATCAGATATTATACATTTTTAAATTTATAGTTATTTGTTTTTTAAGTATTTATAAACATTAATTTAAACCATAACATCAATTAAATAAGCTCATGAATTGTTATTTAATTTTTATTGAAAAATGGCTTTTTAGATTACCTTTGTATCAAAATTTAGCCTAGATTATGTACGAAGTTTTTTCAATGTATAAAACCGAAATCTCCTATACGGTAGTAACAGTTTTCGTCTTATTAATTGTTCAGTTTCTATTAAAGAAAGCCGCGCATAGAGTTGGTAAACGCAGTGAAATAAACTTCACCCGAACTAAATTAATGTTCAAATACATTAATATTCTTATTCTCTTTATTGCTTTTTTCCTATTAGCTATCGCGTGGGGAATGGGGCTTACCGAACTTTCCCTAATATTTTCTTCCGTTTTCGCTGTAATCGGGGTTGCACTATTTGCTATCTGGTCTATTCTAAGCAATATCACTTCCGGGGTTATTCTTTTCTTTTCATTTCCGTATAAAATTGGCGACAAGATCAAGATTCATGACAAAGATCTTCCTATTGAAGCTATTATTGAAGATATAAAGGCCTTCCACTTACATCTCAGGACTTTAGAAGGGGAATTGATCACTTATCCAAACAATCTTATTCTACAAAAAGCAGTCTCTCTGGTAGAAAAAGATGTTTACCTTGATGAGGATAAAAGCAGCCTCTAAGTAAATCATATTGGAAGATTCTTCGAGGATTTAATTAAGAACAATATTTTAATTTGCCACAAGCCCTGGATCATTTAACTTCGATTATCGAGTAAATTCTTATCTTCAGGCGGCTAAAGTTTTTATATTTGGTCATCTTTATTTAATCGCCTTGAGATCTATGCGCAAACTACTTAGTTTCCTTTTCTGTTTTTTTCTGTTGAATTTACACGCACAGAAGCCTGAAAAATTAAACGCTGCTGAAATATTTCAGGAAATAAAAAAACTTAATTTCCTTGGCTCTGTGTTATACATTGGCGCCCATCCAGATGACGAAAACACCCGGCTAATCTCTTATTTTTCAAACGAAAAAAATGCTCGAACTGCTTATCTCTCTTTAACTCGTGGCGATGGTGGGCAAAACCTTATTGGCCCCGAATTACGAGAGCAATTAGGCCTAATTAGAACTCAGGAACTACTTGCGGCAAGACGTATAGATGGTGGAGAACAATTTTTTACTCGTGCCAACGATTTCGGTTATTCAAAAACTCCAGAGGAAACCCTGGAAATTTGGAATAAAGAAAAAGTACTTAGTGACGTGGTTTGGATCATTAGAAATTTTAAACCCGATGTTATTATCAACCGGTTTGATCATCGCACTCCCGGCAGCACTCACGGTCACCACACCTCCTCTGCCATCCTAAGCCTTGAAGCTTTTGAAGCCGCGTGCAAATCCTGATAAATTCCCTGAACAATTAGAATTTACCGAAACACATCAAGCCAAGCGGGCGTACTTTAATACTTCTCCCTGGTTTTATGGAGGGCAGGAAGCATTTGAAGAAGCTAATAAAAACCAATTTGTAAGCTTTGATACCGGAGTTTATTTTCCGCTCCTCGGACTTTCAAATCCCGAAATTTCCTCTTTAAGCAGAAGTCAGCACCAATCTCAGGGTTTTGGCAGCACAGGTTCTCGGGGAAGTCAAATGGAATACTTAGAGCCAATTAAAGGAGATACCATTCGCTCACAAAACGTTTTTAAAGGCATTGATACTTCCTGGGACAAGTTAGAGGGCGGAACAGAAATTGGCGAAATCCTGACTCAGGTTGAAGAGAATTATAATTTTAAAGATCCTGCCGCTAGTTTACCAAAACTGGTAGAAGCTTATAAATTGATTCGCGAATTACCCAATGAGCACTGGCGTGAACTAAAAACCAAAGAAATTAAGAACATCATCTATGCCAGCTCAGGTTTATTTTTAGAGGCTGTTGCAAATCAAGCTTCGGCTACAGCAAGGGATAGCGTTCAGATAAACCTGGAAGCTATTAATCGCAGTGATTTCCCGGTTACTTTAAGTTCGGTAGAATTAAGTCCGAATAACGCTAAAATTAACCCAGAAATTAAACTGGGAAATAACGAAAATTGGCAAAATGAAATCACGCTGAAAGTTCCGGAAAATACAGCTTACACCACTCCTTATTGGCTAAAAGAGGCTGCCAATAACGGAATGTATAAAGTAGAAGATCAACAATTAAGAGGTCTTCCCGAAACACCTACGCTTACTAAAAGCCTTTTTCATCTTGATTTTAATGGAGTTACGCTAAGTTTTGAAAAACCCATAGTCTACAAATACAACGATCCTGTTCTTGGGGAAACTTATCAGCCATTTGAGATTATCCCCGAAGTTTCGCTTGCTTTTGAAGACGAAATGATAATTTTTGAAAACGATGAACCTAAAAAGATTTCAGTAAAACTTACTTCAGGAAAGTCAAACGTAAAAGGTGAAGTGAGTCTTTCGGCTGGAGAAGGCTGGACAATTAAGCCTGAAACTCATACGTTTCAGCTTCAGCAAAAAGGAAGTACCACGAACCTTTCTTTTGAAGTCACCCCACCTAAAGATCAGAATGAAAGCTTTATCATTCCAACGGCAACAATAGACGGCAGGGAATTTTCAGAAAAACTTATCTCCATAGATTACACTCATATTCCGAAACAAAACCTGGTTGTTCCTTCAAAATTAAAAGTTGCACGCTTAGAGATTGAGAAAAAAGGAGAACTCATTGGTTATATTGAAGGCGCCGGCGATGTTGTTCCCGAAAGTTTGGAACAAATCGGTTATCGAGTAAATAAATTAAATGCCGCGACAATTTCCAGGTCTTCGTTGCAAAAATATGATGCCGTAGTACTGGGAATTCGTGCTCTTAATACAATTGAGGCATTAAAATATAAACAACAAATACTTTTTGATTACGTAGAGAACGGCGGAAATTTAATTGTGCAATACAATACTAATCGAGGTTTAGTGACCGAAAATATATCTCCATTACCGCTGGAATTATCACGTGACCGCGTGACCGATGAAACTGCTGAAGTTAGATTTCTAGCTGAAAACCATCCCGTTTTAAATTCCCCGAACAAAATCACTAAAAATGATTTTGAGAATTGGGTGCAGGAACGCGGACTTTATTTTCCAGATTCCTGGAGTGAAGAATTTACGCCAATCCTTTCTATGAACGATAAAAACGAAACTCCCAAAAATGGAAGTTTGCTCGTCGCTCAATATGGAAAAGGTTATTTTATTTATACCGGGCTCAGTTTTTTCAGACAATTTCCTGCAGGCGTTCCCGGTGCTTATAGACTTTTTGCAAATATGATTTCAATAGGAAAAGAATGAAAAAACCCGAAAAATTTACCTGGAGTAGCTCATACACCTACGTTCTTTTGGCCAATGCCGCTTACATTGTAATCTTTTACTTCATAATGTCCCTATTCTCATAATATGCAATTAATAGACTGGATAATTCTTCTTGGTACCCTGGCTTTTATTGTAACCTACGGGGTTTATAAAACCCGAAATAATAAAGGCGCCCAGGATTATATTCGTGGCGGTAGCGAAACCCGTTGGTGGACCATTGGACTTTCAACCATGGCAACGCAAGCCAGCGCTATCACTTTTCTTTCTACACCCGGGCAGGCTTTTCACGATGGAATGGGCTTTGTACAATTTTATTTTGGGTTGCCGCTGGCGATGGTGGTAGTTTGTATGTTTTTTATTCCAATTTATAAAAGGCTTAATGTATACACGGCTTACGAATATTTAGAATCACGTTTCGACAGAAAAACGAGAACTTTAACCGCAATCTTATTCTTAATACAGCGAGGTCTCGCCGCCGGGACTTACCATTTTCGCACCGGCCATAATCTTGTCGGCGGTTTTGGGTTGGAATCTTTCGGGGCTTGACTGTTCTTATAGGTTCCCTGGTAATTATTTATACCGTTGCCGGCGGTACCAGAGCGGTTAGTGTGACCCATAAACAGCAAATGGCTGTAATCCTTACCGGGATGTTTGCTGCGTTTTTTATTATTTTAAGCTATTTACCCGAAAATATCAATTTTAATAATGCCCTGGAAATCGCTGGTGCCAGCGGTAAAATGGATATTCTAGATTTCTCTTTTGATTTTGAAAACCGTTATACTTTCTGGAGCGGGATTATTGGTGGTGGCTTTCTAGCGCTTTCTTATTTTGGAACAGATCAAAGCCAGGTGCAACGCTATTTAAGCGGAAGATCAGTCAAAGAAAGTAGAATGGGAATGATTATGAACGGAATGCTAAAAGTGCCGTTACAGTTCTTTATTTTGCTGGTTGGCGTAATGGTTTTTGTATTTTATCAGTTCAACAATGCACCACTCAATTTTAATCCTGCCGCGACTGAAACCGTTCTGAATTCAGATTATGGCAATCAATATGAAGATTTAATGCAGGAGCACGACGCGCTTCAGCAGAAAAAACAAAATCTACATTTACAATTTGCAGAAAACAACGATTTCACCCCTGCAAATAATTCATCTTACCGTGAAAACCTAGCTTCTTTAAATGCTTCTGAAAGAGAAACCAGGCAAAAAGCAAGAGACTTAATTGATGCTTCCGATAAAGACGCCGAAAGCAACGACAAAGATTATGTTTTTATTCATTTTATACTGAATAATCTCCCAAGAGGTTTAATTGGTTTACTGCTGGCTGTAATCCTTTCTGCAGCCATGTCTTCAACAGCCTCAGAATTAAACGCATTATCCTCCACCACTTCCATAGATCTTTACAAAAGAAGTCGAAGAACAGAACAATCTGATGAACACTACGTAAAAGCTTCCAAGTGGTTTACACTGCTTTGGGGACTTATAGCCATTGCGTTTGCAAGTTTTGCCAATTTGTTTGACAACCTTATTCAGCTGGTAAATATTATAGGTTCTATTTTCTACGGAAATGTACTGGGTATATTTTTACTCGCGTTTTTTATAAAAATCGTAAATAGTAATTCGGTGTTTATCGCAGCAATAATCACACAAATTTTAATTATTATCATTTTTACATTTGATGTCATGCCTTATTTATGGCTGAATTTAGCGGGATGCCTATTGGTTATAGCACTTGCTTTAATCCTTGAATTTTTTATAAAAACACCGGAGCACAAAATTAAAAGGACATAGCCAATAATGGTTATTTCGTAAATTGTTAGATCAATAAGAACCATTATCTATAACTCGGGACTAAATTCTATTTGAGATGAAGAACAATAAAATGGGGTATTCTTGGCCTCGGAAAAATAGCCGGAAAATTCGCAACAGGATTAAAAGATGTAGAGGGAGCTGAACTTTATGCCGTGGCCAGCCGATCTAAATCTAAAGCAGTGGATTTTGCCAAAGAATATAGCGCCACAAAATCGTTTTCCAGCTACGAAGCAATGTTAAAGGATGAAGCATTAGATGTGGTATATATTGCAACACCACACGTTTTTCATCATCAACAAACTTTACTCTGTTTAGATCATAAAAAGGCGGTTTTATGCGAAAAACCTTTCGCGATCAATAGAAAGCAGGTTGAAGAAATGATCGCCAAAGCTAAAAAAGAAAACGTGTTTCTTATGGAGGCGATGTGGACACAATTTCTCCCGCATTTTAAATTTGTAATTGACCTAATAGAGTCAGAGAAATATGGTAAGATCAAAAACCTGAAAGCAGATTTTGGTTTTCCGGCGCCGGTAGATCTGGATAAGCGACTTTACAACAAGAACCTGGGTGGCGGCAGTTTGCTGGATATTGGCATCTACCCTATTTTCATGGCGATGAGTGCCTTGGGAACTCCTGAGAATATTCAGGCAAGTGCTAAGTTTAGTGAAACCGGTATCGATACCGAATGTGATATGGTTTTTGAATATAAAAACGGTGTTGAAGCTGAGCTGGGAAGTTCCATTATAAAGCAAACTCCTACTGCGGCTATTATTCAGTTTGAAAAAGCTACAATTACACTAAACACCAGGTTTCATGAACCTACCAGCGTAACAATTCAAACTCCGGAAGGTGAAGAAACCAAAGAGTTTAAAGTGAATTCAAACGGATATAATTTTGAAGCTGAACACGTTCAAAAAATGCTGCTGGAAGGTAAAACCGAAAGCACCGAAATGACCTTCGAAAAAAGTTTGCAGTTAATTGAGTTACTGGACAAAGTTAGAGATCAAATTGGTTTGGAATATTAAAATTCATAGCTCTGCAATTCATATTTAGCTCGTCTTAGACCTCCGATAGAAATCGGAGCAGGCTCTGAAACAAGTTCAGGGTGACAGGATAAATTTCAACCAAAAACAAAAAACCTCACAAGTCTAACTGACCTGTGAGGTTTTTTTATATAAAAATTCTAAGAAATTAAGCTTCTACCTTTTTAGTAGTCTTCACTTCTTCTCCTTCTTCGCTTTCAACTACGGCTAAATAACGCTCAGCATCTAAAGCGGCCATACAACCGGTTCCTGCTGCAGTTACTGCCTGGCGATAAATCTTATCCTGCACATCTCCAGAAGCAAAAACTCCCGGGATATTGGTTTTAGTAGATTTACCTTCGGTGATTAAATACCCGGTATCGTCCATCGTTAATTTATCTTTGAAGATATCGGTGTTTGGTTTGTGACCAATCGCTATAAACAATCCGGTGATATCGATTTGCTCTTTTTCACCAGTTTCCTTATTCAGCATTCTAAGGCCTTCTACCACTTGTTCGCCAATAACTTCATCTACTTCTGTATTATAACGAAGATCTATATTCTTAGTACTTGTTACGCGGTGTTGCATAGCTTTAGAAGCACGCATCTGGTCACCACGAACCAACATAGTTACTTTTTTACAAATATTAGCCAAATATGTTGCTTCTTCAGCAGCGGTATCTCCACCACCAACTATAGCAACATCCTGACCTTTATAGAAAAATCCGTCACAAACGGCACAAGCTGAAACTCCCCCGCCACGTAAACGTTGCTCACTAGGTAAACCAAGATATTTTGCTGTAGCGCCAGTAGAAATAATAATAGTTTCCGCTTCAACCCATTTAGAATTATCTACACAAGCCTTATGGATTCCACCTACTTTATCGCTAAATTCAACTTCAGTCACCATCCCCATACGTACTTCGGTTCCAAAACGTTCGGCTTGCTTTTGCAAGTCCATCATCATTTTTGGCCCGTCAACACCATCAGCATAACCAGGAAAGTTATCAACCTCGGTAGTGGTGGTTAATTGCCCGCCCGGCTCAAGACCGGTATACATTACAGGTTTAAGATCGGCTCTGGATGCATAAATTGCCGCGGTATATCCCGCAGGACCAGACCCTATGATTAAAGTTTTTATTCTTTCTATTTTATCAGTCATTTTATCTTGTTTTTCTGTCTTACAAAAGTAGTAACTTTCGTTATAAACTTACATGAATCTTATTAAGATTTACTATTTAGTAATAATTCCAGGGTATAGACTTCATTCCTAATATAAAAATTACCGGCTTCTCATAATTAACTATACCTTTGTCTTAAAATTCTCTATCGGCAAACCGTTAGATTTTCAGGATAAACTTTTTATTTCGGGGAGTCCCCAAAAATTTTAAAATCTCGATTATCGAGTAAATGGAACTTACTTTATTCAATATACTTGATATTTTAGGAACCATCGCCTTTGCTATCTCCGGTGCATTGGCGGCTATGGACCGCCGTCTTGATCTCTTTGGTATCTTTATTATTGGTTTTGTAACTGCCATTGGTGGCGGTACATTACGGGATACTTTAATTGGCAACACCCCAGTTACCTGGATGGAAAATACCATTTATATTTACCTAATTGGTGTCGTGACCATTCTTGCCATCGTTTTTAGAAATAAGATTAATTACCTTAAAAAATCCCTTTTTCTCTTTGATACCATTGGATTGGGTGTTTTTACTATAACCGGCGTTGAAATAGGGATTAGAAACGATCTTGACCCTATAATTTGTATAGCCCTTGGCGCGATGACGGGTACCTTTGGAGGTGCTATACGTGATATCCTTTGTAATGAAATTCCCGTAATTTTTAGAAAGGAAATCTACGCAACCGCGTGTCTCTTTGGAGGACTGGTTTTTGTAATTATGCACGATCTGGGTGTTAACCAGGATATCATTTACCTTACCACCTCGCTAATTGTGATCTCAATTAGGCTAGTTGTAGTAAAATATCATATCTCACTCCCCTATTTCTATATTTCTTCGGAAAGTAAAAACTAGCTTTTCACTCTCCGAATTATCACTGTAATTAATGCGGAAGTTTCTTCCGAAGCAATCCGTATAAAAAAGTACCTAAAAGTGATCCGGCAAATACAATTAATATCGGCATAAATCCTGCGCCAATTAAAGTGAAAATAGGTCCCGGGCAGGCACCTGCAAGCGCCCAACCTAATCCAAATATAATCCCACCATACATATACCTGCTAAAACTTTTTTCCTTCGGAATAAATGTTATTCGTTGCCCGAAAAAAGATTTCAGGTTTTTCCGTTTTATAATTTGAACGCCTATAACTCCTAAAACCAGGGCAGAACCAATAATTCCATACATATGGAACGACTGGAACTGGAACATTTCATAGATCCTGAACCAGGAAGCGGCTTCAGATTTAAACATTACGATTCCAAAAAATATACCTATCAATAAATATCCTATGCTTCTCATAATTTCAATTTAAAATATTAACGGAAATAATAAATGCACCATCACCAAACCACCAATAAAAAAGCCTATTACGGCTATTAAAGAGGGTAATTGCAAATTACTTAGTCCTGAAATTGCGTGTCCTGAAGTACAACCTCCGGCATAACGCGCTCCAAAACCAATTAAGATTCCGCCAACTAATAGAATAATTAAAGCTTTAATACCGCCTACGGCTTCCCAGCTATAAAGTTCGGTAGGAAGATAAGCTTCTCCGGCACTGCTAAAGCCCAGTTCTTCCAGGGTATTAATCGTATCAGGATTAATAGCTACCGAAAGATCATTACTTAAGAAGTTTGCTCCTATAAAACCGCCAATAATAGCGCCGGTCACAACAATAAGATTCCAGCGTTGTGATTTCCAGTCAAAATCAAAAAAATCGGCTTTAGAATCTGCACCACAAAGCGTACACATCGTTCTTAGGTTGGAAGACATTCCAAAACCTTTACCGATAAAGATGAGCAAAAACATTATTAAAGCTATAAGCGGGCCCGATACATACCAGGGCCACGGCTCAAAAATCCATTCCATAGTTCTTATTTTTTTCGAAGTGCAAATTAACTAGAATTTTTCCAGTAAGACAGTAACAATTGTTACAGGATGAAGCTATAAAAATAAACCCTGAAATAAATTCAGGGTTTCGTGCTAATTTCTTTAAATATTCTCTCTAACTAATTGAAATAAGCTTTTAAATTCTCGAGCACTTTTTCTGATAGTCTTCGTTGGGTTTCGGCGCTCCAGCCAGCACTTTTCTTATGGGAAATAACTCGATTTAATCCTTTTGTATCCTCGGAAAGTGAAGCACCACCATCACCATCAAAAATCGCAAAGTTACCTTCAGATTTTATCCAGTTTACAAAAGCTTTTTCCTCAAAAGGAAGCCCTAAGGAGGTATTGATCAAAATTTTTCCTGAACCAAAAGTTTCAAATTCCTGTTCTTCCAGCAATTTGGTATTCTTTGGCAGGTGAAGTGAGATGATTTCTGAAGTTTTCAGTAATTCTTTTAATGATAAATATTGAAGCCCTTTTGCCTCAAAATCTTTCTTTCTACTTCTGCTATAATAATAAACATCTGCTCCAAGTGGCAATAATGCTTCCGCTAACAATTGCCCAGTAGTTCCCAAACCTATAATTCCAATCTTTTTATCGGTGAGTTCTACTGGCATTTTTCGCCACTGGTTTTCACCAAAACCGTGGAGCAATTGAATTAATTCTGAAATTATAAATTCTATCACTCCGGGATCACCGTAGTCAAAAATACCTTTAACGCTAATTCCTTTCTCCCTTGCAAAATCTACGGCCACGTTTGCCGATTCATCGTCGTAAAGGCTGCAAGCCATCCCAATGTATTTAAGATGACTGCATTTTTCAATAACACTTTTTGGAATTTGGGTTTTCCAGGAAACAATTATGGCTTCCGCCTCTCCTATTCGTTCTAAAAGTTCCTTTTCTGAATCTGGACTATCTTTAAAAACCTCAACCTCAGCATCACTGTACTGTTGGAGTTCTTCAATAGCCCAGTCTTCTAATTTAGTATGATCTACACATACAATCTTATTAAATTTTACTCCCATTCCGGTAGTATAGTTTCATCATAAACCTGGTTCAGTAATATGCCATCTTCACGAATCTTTCTGGAGATTTCAAATTCCAGTTCCAACTTTTTTCTTTCGAATTTTATATTTGATGTAGTAGTTTCAGACACGCTCATTAATTTTTTTAGGTTTAGTATTTTAAATATGATATCCTATAAAGGAATATTCCCGTGTTTTCTCTCAGGTCTCAGTACTTCTTTATTTTCCAACATACTAAAACCTTTTAATAATTTTCTACGGGTTTCTTTAGGCATAATCACCTCATCTATAAATCCGCGTTGGGCGGCTTCAAAAGGATTAGCAAAAGTTTCTGCATATTCAGCTTCTTTCTCTGCTAATTTAGCTTCACTATCTTCGGCTTCTTTAATTTCTTTCCTGAAAATAATTTCACTGGCACCTTTGGCTCCCATCACCGCAATTTCGGCAGTTGGCCAGGCAAAATTAAGATCGGCGCCAATATGTTTGGAATTCATCACATCGTAAGCCCCGCCATAAGCTTTTCGGGTAATTACGGTTACTTTTGGCACGGTGGCTTCACTTAGCGCGTAAAGTAATTTAGCTCCGTTTAGAATAATCCCATTCCACTCCTGGTCTGTACCGGGTAAAAATCCGGGCACATCTACCAATACTAACAACGGAATATTGAAACAATCACAATAACGGGTGAAGCGAGCGGCTTTTTTCGAAGAATCTACATCTAAAACCCCAGCCAAACTCATTGGTTGATTGGCAACGATCCCAATACTTCTTCCGCCTAAGCGCGCAAAACCAACAATAATATTATCGGCATAATCTTTATGAATTTCAAAAAATGAATCTTCATCGATTATTCCTTTAATCACCTCGTGCATGTCATAAGGTTTTGTAGAGCTATCGGGTACAATACTGTCAAGCTCTTCCCTTATTTCATCTCCTAATTTATACGGAAGTTTTTCCGGTGCCTTTTTGTTGTTCTGAGGCATATAACTCACCAGTTTCTTGATATCTTCCAGGCAGGCGATATCGTTGAAAGAAGTAATATGCGTTACCCCAGATTTTGTTGCGTGGGTAGAAGCGCCACCAAGTTCTTCTGAAGTTACTTCCTCGTTAGTCACTGTTTTCACCACATTTGGCCCGGTAACGAACATATAACTGGTATCCTGAACCATAAGTGTAAAATCTGTCATTGCCGGAGAATAAACAGCTCCACCGGCACAAGGCCCCATTATTGCTGAAATCTGCGGAATTACCCCAGATGCCTTTACATTTCTATGGAAGATATCGGCATAACCACCAAGCGATTTTACGCCTTCCTGAATTCTGGCTCCACCTGAATCGTTTAAACCGATCATTGGCGCACCAACTTTTACCGCAAGATCCATCACTTTACAAATCTTCTCTGCGTGGGTTTCAGATAAGGAACCTCCAAAAACGGTAAAATCCTGGGCGAAAATATAAACCAATTTTCCGTTGATGGTTCCGTAACCGGTTACCACACCATCGCCGTAAAATTTCTGATCTTCCATTCCAAACCCGGTGGTTCTATGGGTTACCAGGATCCCGATTTCTTCAAAAGATCCTTCATCCATTAAATAATCAATACGTTCCCGGGCGGTAAGTTTCTTTTTTTCGTGCTGTTTAGCTATCCGATTTTCCCCACCACCAAGGTGCGCCTGCTTAATTTTATCCTGTAACTTTTCTATATTCTGACTCATCAATATTTTTTTTACTCGATAATCGAGATTTAAATACTCCGAGGCAAGCCTCGAAATTCAAAAATTTTTCCATTTAATTCCTCGTAGATATGCCTCGAGGTAATTTACTTCAACTTAAAAAGATTGGAACATTAGTTTTGAGGTATACGCAATTGTTGCTTGTCTTCCAGATATTTTTTTAAGGCTACCAGGGCGGCAAGTTTTGCTTCTTCCTGAATTTCATCTTCAAGTTTTTCAGCGGAATAATATTTCTTTACAAAATGTGTATCAAAGTTTCCACTTCTAAAGGCTTCGTGTTCAAAAACAAACTTACCAAAAGGAAGCGTGGTCATTACCCCTTCAACTTCATATTGCTTTATGGCTTTTATCATTAATTGAATGGCTTCTTCCCGGGTTTTCCCTAAGTAATTAACTTCGCCAACATCGGGTCGTAATAAATAGGAACTTCCATCCCTTCTTCAAAACCATTGTCTACCCGAATATTCTCTCCCTTAGGAATAGTATATTTTTCAAGCTTTCCTACACTTGGCATAAAATTATCCATAGGATCTTCAGCATAAACCCTAAGTTCTACAGCGTGACCTCTAATCTTTAAATCTTCCTGAAGCAACTTTAGCTTTTCGCCCCTGGCAATTTTAATTTGCTGTTCTACCAGGTCTATTCCGGTAATATATTCGGTTACGGGATGTTCTACCTGCAAACGTGTATTCATTTCCAGGAAATAGAAATTCTTATTTTCATCGAATAAAAATTCTACAGTACCGGCACCAACATAATCACAAGCCTTAGCTACTTTTACCGCAGCTTTTCCCATTTGCTTTCTCAGTTTATCATCAAGAACAACCGAAGGAGCTTCTTCTACCACCTTTTGATGCCTACGCTGAATGCTACATTCCCGTTCAAAAAGATGGAAATAATTTCCGTGGGAATCTGCTAAAACCTGAATTTCTATATGCCTTGGGGACGAAACGTATTTCTCAATAAAAACAGAACCATCTCCAAAAGCCGATTCAGCTTCGCTTATGGCACGTTTCATTTGATCTTCAAGATCTTTTTCTTTTTCAACAATACGCATTCCTTTCCCTCCACCACCGGCAGAAGCTTTTATTAAAATAGGAAAACCGATCTCTTTAGCAATTTTTTTAGCTTTTTCAGGATCGGTGATGGCTTCATCTATTCCGGGAACCATTGGGATATCGTAAGCTTTAACCGCATCTTTTGCTGCAAGTTTGCTTCCCATAATTTTAATGGCTTTAGAACCTGGGCCAATCCAGGTAATGCCATTTTTTTCTACATTTTCTGCAAAACCGGCATTTTCACTTAAAAAACCATAACCGGGATGAATCCCGTCTACGCCTAATTCTTTTGCTACTTCAATTATTTTATCGCCTTTAAGATAAGATTCGTTAGAAGGCGCTTCTCCAATACAAACCGCCTCGTCGGCAAATTTTACGTGAGGTGCATTCCTATCGGCCGTGGAAAAAACGGCCACGGTTTTGATTCCCATCTTTTGAATGGTTTTCATTACCCGAAGCGCAATCTCTCCCCTATTGGCTACTAATATTTTTTTCATTTTAATGATTTTGAATTTGGATTCTGTTAATTGAATTATTCCATTTCAATTAACAACTGATTCTTTTCTACCGTTTCTCCTTTTTTGATCGAAACAGATTTAACCACTCCGTCCCTGGGGGCAGTAAGTGTGTTCTCCATTTTCATCGCTTCTAAAACAAGCAAATAGTCACCTTCCTGCACTTCAGCACCCTCTTCTACGTTTACTTCCAGAATAAGTCCCGGCATTGGTGCTTTAATGTCATTGATCATTTGTGCACTGCCAAGGGAAAGTCCCATTTCTTCAATAAGCAAATCCAGCTCATTAGAAATAGCTACTTTATAAGTATTGGAGTTGATCTTAATATCATATTGTCGCTGAAGAAAATTTTCGGTAAAAACCTCAGCTTTAAAACTGCGATTTTCCTTTAGTAGGTGGTAATGCTTATCTGCAATTTCCTGGGTATCTAAAGAAGTAATTTGGTCTTTGGTAAATTCAAATTCATAAGAATCATTAACCTTAACCTTATATTTTTTTTCCATATTTCGTTGTTTTCAAATCTAATTTGAAGCTTGTTTTGTAAATATAGAAAATCGTTTGAAATTAGTTTTAAGATAAATCAGAATTACGGGATATAAATTCACAAAAAATTAAAATAAACCTGAATTACATTTCTTATTTTAGAGTTAAACCAAAAAACTAAGAATTATGAAAAAATTATTTATAACAGGCTTATTGATGTTTTTCGGACTCACTTTTGGGCATGCTCAAAAATCTGAATTGCCAGAAATGGTATCGGCCTATGTTTCGCAACTTTTTCCGAATGAAAAAATTAAAACTGTAGAAGTTGATAAAGGAGACAATTGGGAAACTTATGAAATTAAAATGTCTGGAGGCACCGAACTTAGTTTCGACCAGAATAATCAGCCTACTGAGATAAAGTGTAAAAACGGAATTCCCGCATCAGCATTACCGCTTAATATTGCGGGTTACGTGACTAAAAACCATCCAAATATTAAAATTGTAGAATATGAAATGGATGAAGAAGGACACGAAGTTGAACTGGAAAATGGAGATGAACTGGAATTTGATTCAGAAGGAAATTTTGTAGAAATGGATTAAAAAGTTTTGTTTTCATTTAAATAAAAAAATCCCCGTTGATAAGTATTCAACGGGGATTTTCTATGAATTAACTACCTGAATTTAGTCTTCAATAAATTTCTTAATAGCTTCACTTAAATCGTAAACCTTGGTATTCTTAAATTTATTTTCAAGAATACTACTTCCCGCAGAAGAGCGATAACCTCCGGCACAATGCACCATAAAAGGCTTGTCGCCTGGGAGCTCGTCGGCACGGTCTCTTAGTTCATTTAACGGAATGGCTTTAGCACTCTCGAATATTTTACCTTCCGCTAATTCGCTAGCGTTTCTTATATCTACAATTGTATACTTTTCTTTGTTTTGCTTGAAATCCTCCAGGCTGAATCCATCGGAAGATAATGAAACATCTTCTGATAAAGTAATTACAGCTTTTATTTGTTTCTCGTAACCAATTTTCGCTGTACGTTCTAATAATTCATCAATTTGATCTACGCCGTCTACCACAAGATAAAATTCTTCTTTAGGTTCAATGATGGCTCCCAGCCAGGTTTCAAACTTATCACTTTCTGACCGTGCCATTATATTAATGCTATTTGGTAAATGGGCATTTTTATAATGTTCGCCACTACGACTATCTACAACAGTAATATCCTGGTCTTCCAGTGAAGTCACATTCAAGTTTAATGGCAACATCATATTTTGCTTTTTGAACATTTAAAGCACCATTCCTGTTAAGATCTACATTAAATCCAAAATAAGAAGGGATAAATGGTTGGTCCTTTAATATTTCATCTACAAATTCCTCTTCAGTCTGTTCTTTAAACGCCCAGTTACCCTGGCGTTCATTGCCTAATGTACTTAAAGATGCATCGCTCATATTTTTTCCGCAAAGGGAACCGGCTCCGTGAGCAGGATATACTAAGGTGTGGTCTGGCAAATGATTAAACTTGGTTTGCATAGTATGGTACATTTGCTTGGCAAGCTCCACTCTTTTCGCTTTCATATTACCGGCTTTCTCACGCAAATCTGGTCTACCAACATTTCCTATAAATAAGGTGTCACCACTAAACATAGCTAATTTACCATCGCCCTCAGCAATAAAAGTCAAACTATCTGGAGAATGACCAGGCGTATGCAAGGCTTTAATGGTGGCGTCTCCCACTTCCACCTGGTTGCCTTCATCAAAAGCCACGTGTGGATAGTCTACCCCTACTTTTTCACTAATATAAATTTTAGCACCTGTTTCTTTGTGGATTTGTAAATGTCCACTCACAAAATCGGCGTGTGGATGCGTTTCAAAAACTGCTACAATTTTTGCCCCATTTTCTTCGGCATACTTGTAATATTGCATAGGATTACGGCTTGGGTCTACCACGGCCATTTCACCATTGCTAATAAGTGCATAAGAATAATGCGCCAATGGGCTGTCTTTAAATTGTTTTATTTCCATTTTATGTCTCTTTTTAATTATTAAGTTGATTTCTTTATTTTACTCTTTTTAAATGGAAAAGTCATCTGACTTTTAAAATCTTCAGGAAATTCTTCATCTCCTTCAAAACCAAGTTCTATATTTTTTCCTTCCTGCGGAATATATGCTGTACCGAACAAATAATCCCAAATACTAAGGCTTAAGCCAAAGTTCATCCCGTGCGGTCTGTCCACCGGAAGCGCTTTAGAGTGATGCCAGATATGCATTTTTGGATTATTAATAAGATAACCAAAAATTCCGTAATTCCAGCCCACATTGGCGTGGTTTAAATGTCCAATAAACACTGCGAACATATGTACCACAAAAAATTGCTGAATTCCAAAACCTATCATTGCCAGGGGAATATACTGCACCGATTTATAGATTACAGTTTCCATAAAATGAAACCTAAACTGCGCAGCAAATCCCATTTCTTTAACGCTGTGATGTACTTTATGAAATTCCCAAAGCCAGGGCTGCTTGTGCAATTGGCGATGAACATTCCACTGTATAAAATCTGCGATCACAAACATTATGAGCAACTGCACCCAAACCGGGAAATTTTGTACTTCTATGGCTATAATATTAGTAACTCCAAAAAGGCCCAGGAAATCATTAAATAATTCTACGGCAACATTAGAGATCGCATTATAACCAACCAGCGAAAACAGGAAAAAATTAAATAAAATATAGAACGTATCCAGCCAGAATCCTTTCCGAAAAATCTTTTGATCTTTCCTCCAGGGGATTACAATCTCCAATACCCAAACTAAAAGCGACAATCCTATAAGCCAATAAAAATAATTGGTCCACGACGGATTGCTAATTTCATTTACCAGGTAATTGAAGTACCCGGTAAAGGAATTGGCTATTATGTTAAAGTACTTTTCCAAGCTGTTTTAATTTCTTGCGGCAAAAATATAATAATCCTGCACTTCAGGCAGTAACTTTTGTTACAGTTGCTAATTAGCAAATTAGTAAAAAACTTCAGAGCAAGTTCACGAAGCATTATTATTGAAAAATATAATTTGATTTCGAGGAAAGCTTTGGAGCATTTATTCTCGATTATCGAGTAAAAAAATATTTTTAGTAGACCTTAACATTCTTAAACGATGTAGTGTTAGCTTTCGTTAAATACTCAATATTTCAGTCATTTCTGCTTAATTTTAATTCAGATTAAAGAACCAAAAAAGACTATTATGAGTAAGATGAAATTGAAATACAAGTATGGTTTAGGCGGTGTGGCCATAGGTCACGGCTTTAAACCTATAAGTAATGAGCAGGCAGAATCAACATTAAAAGCTGCCTGGGAGGCAGGTGTAAGATATTACGATACATCTCCCTGGTATGGGCTTGGCTTAAGTGAAAGACGCTTTGGACACTTTTTAAGCAGTAAAAAACGAGAGGATTATGTTCTTTCTACTAAAGTAGGCAGGGTTTTAAAAGCAACTAAAAACATCCCCGAAGTAATGTGGCAGGAGCCTTCCCCTTTTGATTATAAATACGACTATTCTGCAGAAGCCGTGAGACGCTCTGTAGAAGATAGTTTACAAAGATTAGGAGTAGCTTATTTAGACTATGCCTTTATCCACGACCTTTCTCCAGATCATAATGGAGAATACGAAGATGGAGTAACCTGGGAAGATCATTTTGAAGTGGCAAAAAATGGTGCTATGCCAGAGCTTGAAAAGATGAAAGAAGAAGGCTTGATTAAAGCCTGGGGACTTGGAGTAAATACCATAGATCCTATTTTAAAAACCCTGGAGGTTGCCAAACCAGATGTATTTCTTTCGGCTATACAATATTCTTTAGTACATCATAAAGATGCACTTAGAGCGTTTATTACCGGCTATTGAACAAAGCGATGCTACTTTAATAAATGCAGCTCCTTTTAACGCCGGACTTCTTACGGGCCAGAAACGTTATAATTATGGCGGGGAAATGCCTGAAGATATTAGCGATCGTTATAAAAAGATTTTGAAAGTTGCTGAAAAGCATAATGTAAACCTTGTAGCGGCATCATTACAGTTTTCTTTAGCACCAAAAGCGGCAGATACCGTGCTGGCCGGTGCAAGTAAACCCGAGCAGGTCCAGGAAAATGTAAAAGCCCTGGAAGAAAAAATTCCGGCAGAATTCTGGTCAGATTTAAAACAGCAAAATTTAATTGAACAAAAAGCTGAAGTACCAGCTTAGATCCCAACCCACGAATTCACTAAATACATATAGGTGAATTCGTGGGTTTCTTATTAAGTGTTCTTGCCATAGAAACACAAAACTCATCTCTCAAAAATTCTTGTAACATTTGTAACAATTATCTTCCTGGGTTTATTTTATATTCGCAGATTAGATGAGATTTAAAACTTACATAGCAATTTTATTCACCGTAGTTTTCTTCGGAAAATTCTTAATGCTAGACGCGAAAGTGCTTAATAGTGTTTTGAATTCTGAAGGCATTGCGCTGGTAAACCCGTTTTGTAAGAAAAATGATCAGCAAACAGCCGATGATAATATTTTAAGCCAGGATTCTTCTGTTTTGGTTATAAGTAGCGATGCAATATGTAATTCTTTCTTTTTTATTACAAATCCAGAATTCCAGGAAAAAGAGGTTGAAGACAATTTTCACGACTTCAATTATTTGAATCCGGCTATAATTTCCATTTACTTTTCTAAAGATTATCCGCCTCCAAAGGCATTAGTGGCATAAACATATATAATTCCGGAGATAACTTCGGAACATATTTTTATTCACTAATTCTTAATCAAAATGAATTCACAAATTTTAGTGAGTCGTCGCTCTATACAATTGTTACGGGTGATGCTCAGCGGGATATTTCTCGTAGCCAGTTTACACCATTTATTCAATATTGAAAAAACGGTAAATAGAATTGACCAGGCCAGTTTCAAAGGACTCGCCTATTTTTTCGGAAACCCTGAATTGCTAGTAATTCTATCTGGAGTGGTTATGCTTATTGCAGGTTTTGGCCTGCTTATAGGTTTCAAAACTCGTTGGACAGCCATAATTCTACTGGCAGTTTTAATTCCCATTACCCTTACCGTGCAGGTAGGACAAATTACAACACTGGGGCCGCTTTTTAAAAATATTGCAATAGCCGGCGGACTCCTGTTTTTTATCCTCAACGATTTTAAAGATCAACAAACAACAAAAATATAAACGGCTGTTTCAGCCATAAAAATTCAAAAAATGAAAAATTCAATTTTAATCTTTACAGCTTTTTTTATGCTGTTTTCAATAACTACAAATGCTCAAAATCACAATCCTGAAAAGAATAATTATGTGGTTTTAACCAAGAAAATTCCGCAGTTACAACCCATTCTAATTACTGCGGAAGAATTACAGGCAGAAGATGGTCATCATTTTGGTGATTTCCAGGTTATTGTTTGCGGCCAGACCGTAAAAGGCTTAACCGATAAAGAACAAATGCAAAAGTTTATCCAGCGAGCCAAAAAAGCCAATGTTGCCCTTAAAGCCTGTGGATTTTCCCTCAAAAAATTTGGTGTAGATCCTAAAGCGATTCCATCAGAAATGGAAGTTGTTGAGAATGGAATCCTATATGATTTTCAACTTCAGAAAAAAGGATATTTCAGTATAGAGCTTTAAAAAAAGTATTCTAAATCATATAAAATATCAAGATGATGAAAAAAATAGGAATTCTAATCTTAGTCTTTATGCTAGGCGTTTCAGGTTTTGCTCAAACAAAAACAGGAATTGAGAAGAATAATTATGTAGTGTCTACTTCCAAAATTCCACAGTTAGAACCAATAATCCTTACTGCTGAAGCATTAAAACAAGAAGATGGTCACAAATTTGGTGATTTTCAGATAGTCCTTTATGGACGAAATGTTAAGGAGCTTACAGATAAAGAGAAGATGAGCAACTATATAAAAAAAGCTAAAGCTGCGGGCGTAGAGATCAAGGTTTGTAAACTCTCTATAAACTTTTTAAAAATTGACAAAAAAGATTTACATCCCTACGTAAAGGTAGTAGACCACGCCTTTACACATCTTTTGCAATTACAAAAGAATAAGAACTATTACAGTATAGAACTATAAAAGATAATCTATGAAAATTAGTTTAAAGACAGCATTAATCCTGTTTTCAGGCATTGCTACTATTGGTTTATATACCTCTTGCAACAATGCAAATGGTAAAAACCCGGAGAAAAATAAAGATGAAACCACTAAAATCACCATTTTACAAACGGCCGATATTCACGGGCAACTTGATTCTCATCCCGAATTATTTTGGGAAGATGAAGAAATAGTATTTAAAGAACGTGGCGGCCTCGCACACATTCAAACCCTCTTTGAAGAAGAACGCGCCAAAAACCCTAATACCGTAATTTTTGATGGCGGTGATCTTATCCAGGGAAGTGGCTATGCCGCACTTTCTGAAGGAAAAATTTTTCCTGAAATTATAAAGAATATGGATTACGATCTTCTAGTGCCGGGAAACTGGGAAGTAGTCTATGGCAAGAAAGTAATGATGGATGTTCTACAGGGTTTTGAAACTCCTGTAATTGTTCAGAATATGTTTCACCAGGAAGATAATAAAGAGCTTTTCCCTCCCTACTGGACCAAAGAAATTGAAGGTGTAAAACTTGGGTTTATCGGGATAAACGATCCTGATGTTCCTGTAAGGCAAAACCCGATTTTTAGTGAAGGTATTGACTTTAGCGGATTAGACGAGGGCGTGGAAGAACTCATTCAGAAAGTAAAAAAGGAAGAGAAAGTTGACGCGCTGTTTTTGGTGACCCACTTCGGGATTTTTAAGCAGGTAGAATTAGCTAACAATCCAATTGCTAAAGATGTAGATTATATCTTCGGAAACGATACTCACGAACGCGTTCGGGAGCCTATAAAAGGGAAATATGCGAAAGTTACCGAACCCGGGGCTTTTGGCTCTTTTGTAGGAAAATTAAATCTGTATTTTAAAAATGGAGAGATTGTAGATGAGGAATATGAGTTATTAGAAGTTGATCCGAAAAAATACCCGGCCAATCCTAAAATTGCTAAACTAGTCGATAAGGCAAAGGAACCTTATAAAGAGCATTTGGAGACCGTGATTGGTTATACCGAAACGCCACTTTACCGCTATTTAACGGTTGAAAATCCAATGGATAATATGATTACCGATGCTGCCAGGTGGAAAACCGGTGCCGATATTTCTATCTCTAACGGATTTCGTTTTGGAAATCCCATAGTTCCCGAGAATGGAAAACCGGCGCCTATAACCCGGGCTAATTTATGGAACTTGCTCCCTGTAAATGAAAAAGTAAAAACCGGGAAGGCTACCGGAAAGCAGATAAAAGACTGGCTGGAAAGTGAGATGCACAATGCCTTTGCCCAAACTCCAACCGAGCGTTTTGGCGGCTGGATGGTTAGATTTTCTGGAATGGAAGTAGATTTTAATTCTCAGAATGAAAAAGGGGAACGTATAAAATCTGTTACGGTAAATGGCGAGAAAATCCAGGATGATGAGTATTATACCATTTCTGCCTGTGTGCGGCCCGGTGACCCAATTGATAATCTTTGCCGAATGCCGAACGTTAAAGATGTTGAGGTACAAGACTATACTATTCACGAAGTAGTGGAAGAATACCTACAAAAACATTCCCCGGTTTCACCAAGCCTGGATGGGCGTTCTTATTGCGAATATTTAGGTGAGAAATCTTTTTCTACGGTTCCCGGAACCGATTATGAATTCCACTAGATAAAACAAACCTCACAAGTGAAGAAATAGCTTGTGAGGTTTATTTTATAACTCACGGCTTTGTAGCTACAAAACGAATTACCGCTGCTTTGCCATTATGGTATTTTCCTTCAGAAAGTTCTATTAATTTATCTTCAAATTCCTCGAATTTAAATCCGCTAAAGCTGGTTTGTAATTCTTCTTTTGAAAATAACATTTCAGCATTCTTAGGTCCGCCTGATTTTGGATTTTCTTTCTGCACATCTATCTGCTCTTTGCTAAAAGCTTCAAAAATAATAACTCCGCCAGGCTTCAATAGATTTCTAAATTCAGCAAAATAGCTTTGTTTATCCTCCGGTGAAAAATGAGCGAAAATTAAAGCTATAACATCAAACTGTTCCGCTTTATAATCCATATCGGGCAATTTCCCAACCTGGTAATCAATTTCTACATCTTCTGATTTTGCCAACTTAAGGGCTTTCTCCCTGCCTTCTTTACTAATGTCAAAAGCAGAAACCTTCCAGCCTTTTTTGGCAGCGTAAACTGCATTACGGCCTTCTCCTTCTGCCGGGAATAAAATTTCCCCTAGCTGTATTTCATCAAGTTTGTTTTTGAAATACTTATTCGGAGCTTTACCGTAAACATAATCCGGTTCGGCGTAGCGTTCATCCCAAAACTCTTTCATAAAATTTTTATTTTTTTCTGAAACAACAAAACGTAAAATTCTGAATAGCTCCCGTTGGGGTTGTGTGATCTATGTTTTTACTTTCAACAAGATTAAATTTAGCTTCAAGTAAATTTTCAAGATCTTCTTTATCATATTGCTTAACCGTACGGCCGCTACATTTTGTAGGTCCATTCTTTGAAAAAGTTGCAATAATTACAAACCCACCCGGAATAACCGAATTTTCCAGCGTACGTATATAATTTTCAATTTGCTGATCTTCAGTTAAAAAATGAAACGCCGCTCTATCGTGCCAAAGGTGATAGGTTTGGGTTGCTTCAAAGCTTGAAACATCAGCGTTTATCCAGGTTACCTTTTCCGCTTCGGCACCCAATCGGGCTTCAGCTTTTTCCAAAGCCTCTTTAGAAATATCCAGAACCGAAATATCGCGATAACCTTCTTTCATTAAAAAATCTACAAGGTTAGAATCTCCACCACCAATGTCTATAATCTTAGACGTATAGGGCAATTCTAATTGTTCAATAAAATTTAATGAAATCTCAGGTTTTTCCTGATACCAACTTGTTTCAGGGTAAGATTTCTTTGCATATACTTCTTCCCAATGTGCTTTCATCTCTTTCATAATCAAATTATTTTTCTTCAAAATTCCACCAATACTTTTGCGAAAATTGTTCTCCTAGAATATAAGTTTCTCCAATTTTAGGAGCAACAACTTTTTGTTGCTGCACTTTTGCTTCTGCCATTAAGCGTTTAATAGGTTCGTTCCAGGGATGCACAGAGAGTACAAATTTTCCCCAGTGCACCGGAAATAAGATTTCGGCATTTAAATCTTTAGCAGCCTGTACTGTTTCTTCAGGAAGCATATGTATTTGTGGCCAATACTTTCCATACTGTCCGCATTCTAAGAAAACGAGGTCGAATTTCTTAAATTGTTCCCCTATTTTTTTAAACTCTGAACTATAACCAGAATCACTCCCAATATATATCTTATAATCTTCCCACTCTAGAGCAAAAGAAGACCATAAACTAGTATCTCTTTTAAATCCCCTACCCGAAAAATGTCGTGCCGGTAAGGCAGAAACTTTAAGGTCTTTATGTATTTCTACACTCTGATGCCAGTTTAATTCCCTAATTATTTTAGCATCTATTCCCCAATGTTCCAAATGCGCACCTACACCTAAAGAAGTAATTATTTTTGAAATTTTCGGCTTTAATTGTTTTAAAAACTTATAGTCTAAATGGTCGTAATGATCGTGGGTAAGAATTAGCAAATCTATATCTGGAAAATCTTCTGCCTTATATAAATCTGTGCCCGAAAAAGATTTTCCGAAGATCTTAAACGGGGAAGCAAACCCGCTAAACACAGGATCTACCAAAATTTTATATTCATTAAAACTTAATAAATAAGAGGAATGACCAAACCAAATTACGGCGGGTTCGGTAGAAGTAAAATCCTGTAAATTGGCTTTTTTATGCGGAATTTCTCCTGAAGGACGAACACTTTTTGGCCTCTTAAGCATTTGGTTTAAGATTTTGGCTATAGACGCATCTTCAGTTTGGAGAACGGTAGGTTCTATATTCTGAAACTTAGCATCTCGCGTATTTTCGGCCTCCTTTATCCGTTTTAATCTTTCACCTGAAGGTTCTTTTCCAAATCTTTTAAAGAGCATTTTTTGAAATTATTCGATTTACAACTTACTCATATTTTTTCTCATTTTTCTCTAAAACCTTAATCATATTAAAAGAACGCATCAAATGAAAAAGCCCCGGTAAAATTATAAATCCACCAATAAGAAGCATAATGGCCAAATTACTAATCGTAGCCTCTGGGGCCAGGTTTGCCAGCAAACTTACTTCTTTGTCTGCAGTAATAATTATATACGGGAAATGAGCGTAAAGTGCTGCAAACAGAACTAAAATCACCTGGAAAACAGCTAAATATCTACTGGCTATTCTATATTCTTTTTTAATGAATTTCCACAACGGAAATAATAAGATTCCGGAAAAAGCCACACAAGCCAGGGAAACCGGATTATGTATAAAATCTTCGGCAAATTTTACATCGCTGAAATATCCAAAACTGATTAAAATAAATCCAAGCACCACCAAAACCGAAGTAAAGAATGCCGAGTTTCTAGCGTAGTGCTTTCGGGCTTTACCTTCGGCTTCACCAATTAGAAGTGTGGATGCTAAAAATGCGCAAAGAGCGGCGTAAAATAAACCAACCAACAGGCTAAAAATATTGAGCCAGTGTTGCATAAAAAGATCATAAAAGCCGTAATTCTCATAATCTTCGGTAATAATAATTTTACCGCCAATAAGCGCCCCGAAAGACATTCCCAGAAAAACTGGGGTAACAAAACTTCCTATTCTAAAAAGCCAGTTATACCAGAATTGAGATTTATCTACCACCGCATCATAATGCCTAAAAACAAAAGCGACACCTCGCAGGGTAATCCCCAGCAAGACTAAAGTTAAAGGAATATGCAAATAGATTATAATGATATTAAAGTAAGCGGGAAAAGCCACCCATAAAATTACAAGCATAATAATGAGCCAGATATGGTTTGCCTCCCAAATGGGGCCCATTACCCTATAAATTGTATCTCTGGTATGCTCCTTATTTTTTGCAGAAGAAAACAATTCTACAATTCCGGCACCAAAATCGGCGCCACCAAGTAGCACATATAAAAGCAATGAAAACAGCAGAAAAAATAAAACTATATACAACATAACTAATCTTTGCGTTTATTCTTCATGTTAATAGGATTGTTTTTACGTGCTCTTTCACGATCATAAGATTTCTGAGACGAATTTTCTTTAGAACTTTCCTCATTGGGTTCTTGATTAAGAGATTTTATCTGTCGGTTCATTAACCAGGTAACGGTTATTCCCAGAACCGTATATAAAAACAGGTAGAAGAAAAAACTATACTTCATTCCAGGCATTGGAGTTACAGCATCTTCGGTGCGCATTATCTGGTGAATTATCCAGGGCTGGCGTCCAACTTCGGTAACAACCCAACCTGCTTCTATAGCTACAAAACCAAGCGGAGCCACAACTATAAATAACAGCCAGTAATATTTATTATTAAGCCATTTTTTCTTCTTTAAACTGATAAAATAAATAAGCCCGGCAAACATCAATAATGTTCCGATCCCTACCATAATTTGAAAGGCATAATGCACAATGGCTACCGGTGGAAGTTCATCATCAGGGAAATCATTTAATCCTTTTACTTCGGCATCAAAATCTCCAAAAGCAAGGAAAGATAAAGCATTAGGAATTTCAATTTTATTGGTCACCGTTCGGTTTTCTTCATCTACAATTCCTCCAATATAGAGCGGAGCACCTTTTTCGGTCTCATAATGTGCTTCCATAGCAGCCAGCTTCACCGGTTGGCGTTCGGCTACATCTTTTGCCGAAAGATCGCCACTTATAGGCTGTAAAAATGCGGCAACTGCTCCAAAAATTATTGCGATCTTAAAAGCTTTAGTATGTAATTCTACATTTCTCTTACGGAAAATTTGAAAAGCGTGAATCCCTGCAACTCCAAAACTGGTGGCTACAAAGGCAGCTAACGTCATATGCAAGGCCTGCGTAAACCAGGCCGGATTCAGTAAGGCGGCAACAGGATCTATATTGGTAAATTCCCCATTAATATAATCGAACCCAGAGGGAGCATTCATCCATCCATTTGCTGAAACTACCAGTATTCCTGAAGCTACACCTGAAACACCTATGATGACTCCGGTAAACCAGTGAAATTTTTCGGGGAGCTTATTCCAGCCGTAGAGATAGAATCCAAGGGCGATGGCTTCTACAAAAAATGCAGCGCCTTCCAGCGAAAAAGGCATCCCAATGATGGGCCCTGCATGTTTCATAAATTCGGGCCAAAGCATTCCCAGTTCAAAAGAAAGAGCAGTACCTGAGACTGCGCCGGTTACAAAAAAAATGGCCACTCCTTTTAGCCAGGCCATACTTAATCTTTTATAAACAGGATTTCGTGTTTTTAGCCATTTATGATGCGCTACCACCATAAAAAAAGGCATTACCATACCTATACAAGCAAAAATAATGTGGAAGCCTAAAGTAAAGGCCATTTGTAGGCGAGCATAATCTAAATTCTCCATCAACTTCTAGTTTATTGATTTTAAATCCGTTAAAGATGGACTTATCAATATAATTTTCAACGAATAAATTTAGGGAAAAATCTACCGGTGTTCTGCCGGTAATCACGATAATTTGGATACTTTAAACATAATTGTTCTTCTTCGTAATTTGATTTATACCTAAAAAGTAAAACTAACAAGAGCACGATGCCAAGCTTATAAAACGAATTAAAATACAAGGCCAGAAAAAATAGCGCAAAGAGGATTCCTGAATAAATGGGATGCCGAACATATTTGTAGACTCCAGAAGTAATTAAAGTGGCATTATTCTTCGGCTTAGGGAAAGGCGATAAATTGGTATTTAGTTGCAGGAGAGCTATAAGTATAAATAAGAAACCCAGCCCACTTAAAACCAAAAAAACCGGTTGGAGCACTTCCAGCCGGTTAAATTTTAAAGTATCTATTTCAAAAATAAAAGCAATAAAAAGTACAAGTTGTATCCCAACAAAAATGTAGTTCTTATAATGCATTTATTTCAGTTTTAATCTATTCTAATAGTTCTCTGTTTTATGAGATTTCGGCCCAAATAATATACACACCCATTAGCAGGACGAACCAACCAAAACCTTTTTTCAGTTTTTTTCCATCTATAAATTTATTGAGATAGATACCTACAAACATTCCTACTACCGAAAGACCGGTGAAGATGGCTAAAAATATCCAGTCTATATTCATATTCTGAACATCCCCAATAAACCCTATAAGTGATTTAATTGCAATAATTAATAAAGATGTAGCCACGGCTTTTTTCATGGGGAGTTTAGCCAGAAGCACCAGGGCTGGAATAATTAAAAATCCTCCGCCGGCACCAACAATCCCGGTTAAGACACCTACTACGATTCCTTCAATAATAATTAATGGATAGTTATAACTTATTTTTTCTGCATCTGCTTTTTTCTTGCCATTTTCCCTAATCATCGAGACCGAAGCCAAAATCATAATGATCGCAAAAAACAGCATAATCCCGATGTTTTTCGTGATTTCAAAGTCACCTATACTAAAAAGTGATTCGGGAATGGCGGGCACCATATATTTTCGAGTAGCATAAACAGCTATAAAAGCCGGAATAGAAAACACGATAGCGGTTCTAAAATCTACCAGTTTCTTCTGCATATTTTTAAACGCACCCACCAAAGCAGAAGCACCAACTACGAAAAGGGAATAAGCCGTAGCTGTTACAGGATTAATTGCCAGTAAATAAACAAGCACGGGAACCGTTAATATAGAACCACCGCCGCCAATAAGACCTAAGACAACTCCAATTATTAATGCTCCAAAGTAACCCAGTATTTCTAGTATTTCCATATCTTAATTTTATTTCGGTGCAAAAGTACTTGCAATATGGGGCTCGTACAGTAACAAGGGTTACATAGGTCTAAAGTGCCATTACTTCTATGCTGTTGCGTTGTAGTTTTATCTTTCCATCCAGTTCAAGTTTTTTCAGCAACCTGGAAATTACCACTCGCGAAGTATGTAAATCGTATGCAATTTGCTGGTGTGTAACCGCAATCACCTCATTTTGATTGATCTTCGCTTTATCTTCAAGGTATTTCATTAAACGCTGGTCCATATTCATAAAGGCAATGGTATCTATGGTATCCAGCATTTCGGTAAGACGAGCCTGGTAACTGGCAAAAACAAAATCCCGCCAGGATTTATATTTCGAAGTCCATTCTTCCATTTTTTCAATAGGGATCATCACTAACTTTGTGTCTCGCTCTGCCACAGCCCTAATTTCACTTTTGGTTTGACCAAGACAACAGGAAAGTGTCATGGCACAGGTATCGCCACGTTCCAGGAAATACAATAAAAGTTCATCTCCATCTTTATCCTCACGCATAATTTTAATAGCGCCTTCAATTAGTAAAGGCATCATTTTTACATAATCACCAATCTCGATAATTTTTTCGCCCTGTGCTTTGTACTGAAGTTGGCCTACCTTGTTAATCTCTTCAATAAGTTCATCTTCAAAAATAAAACCGTAGGCTTCTTTTAATTCCTGTAACATATAATATTGCTGTGCTATTTATTAATTCTGAAAACATTTCTTTTTCAGAAACTAAAATTAGTATTTAAATTGAGAATTGCTCGTGTTTTTAACCGAAAGTCTAGCCCGGCAACACATAAAAATAAATAGAAAGATAATGGCAAAACGTCCCGAAAAGCACGAAAATATGGAAAATAGCGTGGTTGAATTTCACTTTATCAAAACTAAATAACACCGCACCAATAGTATACGAAATCCCGCCGGCGAACAGCCACCACAAACCTTCTGTACTTAAATTATCGTATAAAGGTTTAATGGCAAAAACGATGATCCAACCCATAAGTACATACATAATAGTAGACAGGGTTTGGTATTTCCCGGTAAAGAAAAGTTTAAGAATAATCCCGGTTAGTGCAATACCCCAAACCACTCCAAAAATGGTCCACCCAATCCAACCATCTAATGTTACTAGAGCAAAGGGCGTGTAGCTTCCTGCAATAAGCACGTAAATTGAAGCGTGGTCCAGAATATTTAATTTATAACGCAAACTTTTATTGGTAGCACTATGGTAAAAAGTTGAAGCCGCGTATAGCAAGATCATACTTGCGCCAAAAATGCTGAAACTTACAAGGTGTACCGTTTCGCCAAGTTCGTTGGCTCTTAAAATTAGTAAAACGAGACCTAAAATGCTTAAAACTAAACCAAACCCGTGGGAGAGCACATTTAATTTTTCTTCCAGGTGATCGTATTTTTGGTGAGGTACGTTTTCCACAGTTTCAGGTATTTACTCGATAATCGAGATTTAAAAGCTCAGGGCTTGTCTCGATATTCAAAATTTTTTCCACATTTAATGACTTGTAGGCTTACCGCCAGGTAATCTACTTAAAACTATAAAATTAAAAATATTCAGGCTTAAACGGAATATTTTAAACGCCCAATTTTTATTATTTTCGGGCTTTCACACCGGCACAAATTCTTAACCGATTCCTATGAAAATTCTGCATACCGCCGATTGGCATATTGGTAAAAAACTGCATAAACATAGTTTACAACCAGATTTTGATCTTTTTATAGATTGGCTTTGCAATTGTATTTCTGAAAATGCAGTAAAGGTTTTATTGGTATCGGGAGATGTTTTTGATCTCGCTAATCCTTCTTCGGAAGCAAGGCAGCAATATTTTAAAGCTTTAATGAAGCTGAAGCGACTAGACTGCAAGATAATTCTTACCGGTGGTAATCACGATTCTCCAACTATGCTAAATGCTCCGCAGGAAGTGCTCCGTGAATTAGATATTCATATTATTGGAGGTTTGCCAAGTGAACTTTCGGAATGTATTGTTCCTATTAAAAATGATAAAAATGAAACCGAACTTCTTGTTGCCGCTCTCCCCTATCTGCGGGATGCAGATTTAAGAACTGCCAGCCAGGGAAATTCCTACGAAGACCGGCTGGAAGCTTTGCGAAAAGGAATTCAGCAAACATTTTTAGATACCGCTGAAATTTGTAAATCTCAATTCCCTGAAATTCCAACCATCGCTATGGGACATCTTTTTGCTGCCGGCGCAGAAACCTCAGAAAGTGAGCGCGATATTCAAATTGGCAACCAGGCAGCTTTTAATGCGCTTCAGTTTGGAGATTATTATAATTATATCGCACTTGGCCACATTCACAAACCACAAAGGGTAAATGCAGCTACTCCCACTTTTTATAGCGGTTCTCCTATTCCACTTTCGTTTAGTGAGCGTACTAATAAAAATCGTATTCTTCTACTGGATACCGAAACCGGTTGGGAACCAAAAAGTATAGAAATTCCCAGTTTTAGAGAGTTATTGAAAATTACTGGAAACCTGGAAAAACTTCAGCAAAAATTAATGGAGCTGCAAGATCGGGAAGGACTCGCGTCTTTAATTGAAATTGAACTGCTAGAAGAGAATTTTGACTCTAATAAAATCTATGAACTGGATCAGTTAGTCGATAATTTTAAGGTTGAAGGTTACGAGATTGTAAAACATCGCGCCAGTTTTGAAAATAAGATTAGTGGCAGCGGTGAACTTTATGAAGAAAAACAACAATTGGAAGATCTGCAACCTTTAGATGTTTTTCAAAAATTGGTAGATAAGCAGGAAGAAGATGAGGAAACCCGGAAGGAATTAATGAGCGCTTTTAATGAAATTCTTGAAGAAGTGCATCAATCTAAAAAAGCTTAAATAATGAAGATTCTAAGCATAGCCTTTAAAAATATTAATTCCCTAAAAGGTGAAAATTTTATAGATTTTGAAGCAGCTCCGTTTTCGGGAAATACACTTTTTGCCATCACCGGACCAACCGGAAGTGGTAAGAGCAGTATTCTGGATGTGATCTCACTCGCGCTTTTTAATCAGGTGCCAAGGCTGGGGAAAATCAGTAAAAAAGAAATTAGGGAAAAAGGAGCCATTCTTACCAGAAACCAAAAGGAAGCTTTCGCAAAAGTAACTTTTGAGACCGGTTCAGGTCGCTACACTTCTTCCTGGAGTATTGAGGTGAATCGAAATGGAAATCTCAACGATTATAATATGGAGATTGCGAATCTTCAGGATAACTCGTTACTAGATCTTAAAAAATCTGAAGTTCCGGGGAAAAATGAAGAATTGATCGGTTTAAATTACGATCAGTTTATTAAATCGGTTTTACTGGCCCAGGGCGATTTTGCTAAATTTCTCTCGGCTAAAAAGGAAGAACGCGGCGAATTACTGGAAAAAATTACCGGTACCGGCATCTATCGGCAGTTAGGCATTATGGCTTTTGAACGTTTTAAAGCCGAAACTAAAGAAATTGAATCCCAGCAAAACGAAATAAAACTCTTTGAATCGTATTTGCTTTCTAAAGAAGATCTTGACACTTTCAATAAAGATTTAAAAGAAAAAACTACCCAAACTGAAAGTTTGCAGAAGGATCTGAAGCTGATTGAAAAACAGCTGGAGTTAAAGGAGAACATTCAAAAGCAGGAAAAAGAAATAAGCGGTTTACAGGAGGAAGAATCAAAACTGAATCAACAGCTTAAAGAATTTGAAGCCGAATATGGTGAAAGTCTCAGCCAACACGAGAAACTACAACCTATTGCTGAAGAATTACAATCCTGGAACAGGTTTCAGCAGGAATTACAAAGTTTAAAAGAAAACCTGGGAAAGACCTCGGAAAAAATTGAAGCGAATAAAGAGAATACCTCCGGTTTTATTCAGCAGGTAAAAGGTTTTGTTCAGGAAGATGTTAGTGCGGAAAATTTAAAAGAAAAACTGAATCTTTTTACCGAAAAAATAGTCAAGCTCCAGGATGAGAAAACTTCCCTGGGACGTGATTATAAAAGTAAACTACAATTATTTAAAACCGAAATTCGTGAATTAAAACTAAACTTTCCGGAAAATGATTTAAAAACCGGAAAGAAACTACTGGAAGAACTTCAGGCTGAACAACTTCAGCGAAAAACAGCAACTAGAATCTGATCTGGAAGAAGTCGATTTAGAAAAACTGATTTCCGAAAAGTCACGTTTAAAAAACGATTTGGAAAAAGCGCGTGAAGCCAGGCAACTTTCAGAAAAAAAACTCCAGCTCGAGGAAAATAGTACAAAACTTACTAAAGATATTCAGGCGTATCAACCGGAACTGGAAGCTCTCCCAAAAATTATTGAAAAGGAAAAAGATCTACTTGTTTCCTTAAAAAAAGATTTAGAGATACTTCAGCTTAAAAAGGAAAATCAGCTAAAAACCGCGAAATTAGAAGAACTTAGAAACTCGCTAAAAACCGGAGAAGCCTGTCCGCTTTGTGGTTCTGAAAATCATCCTTATTCGGAACATCTTCCCGAATTTGAAGATGAGCTTGAAATGAAGATTTCAGCAAAAAATAATGAAATAGAGGAGCAAAATAAAAAACTTACCCAGGCGCAATCAAAATTTGCACATATAGAAGAATCGCTAAAAAAAGCTAAAAAGGAATTAACTGAGATTGAAAACCAGGTTTCGGAAAACGAGAAAATATTCAGTGAAAAATATCCTGATTTCAATTTAGCTGAAAAGATAGATTGGGAAGCTTATATCGCTACAATAAATACTAAAATTGAAAGCCTGGACGCGTTTGAAACTACGCAACAAAAATTGAGCGCGATAGCAGCAGGATTGCCGATTCTGGAAGAATTAGATCAAATTCTGCAACAAGGCAAATTACTACAGCAGCAACTTCAATCAAGTTATTCAGGAAATAATATTGTGCAAGACAGCCGGGAATTACTGGATAAATGGAATGCTTTAATTCACGAAAAGAATTACTTAAAAGAAAACGAAAAAGAGCAAAAAGAGCAATTAAGTCAGCAATCAAAAAGATATGAGGAACTGTTGGAAAAGCTTCAACCGGAAATTATAAAACAAGGTTTTGAATCTATTGAAAATGCATTCCGAGCACTCTTGCCAGGTAACAAATTCCTGGAATTAAAAGACAAAAAAGACGATATTTTAAAACAAAAAAGTATTGCCTCTACTGGAATTTCTACTTTACAAAAGCAATTAAAACAGTTTAAAGAAAATGAAAGTGAACGCGCTGCAGCTAATTTAGCAACAGAACAGTCAAAAAAACAAGAAGAATTTGAGCTAGCTAAAGTCTACTTGTGAAGAATTGCGAAGAAAACTAGAAAATAACAACGAGTATTTATCGCGACTAAAACAACTGGAAAAACAAATTGCTGAAAAAGAAAAACAGAGCAAACGATGGCGACTTTTAAATACGCTAATTGGCGACAGGCAGGGGAAAAAGTTTAATGATTTTGCTCAAGATCTTACCCTTTCGCAATTAATTCACCTGGCAAATGTGAGGTTAAAAGATCTAAGCGAACGTTATAAAATAGACAAAGCAAACCAAAATGAAGACGACGGCCTGGTTGCTATAGATGAAGATATGGGCGGGCAAAGACGATCGGTTAAAACACTTTCTGGCGGCGAGACCTTTCTTTTAAGTTTGTCACTGGCACTGGCCTTATCTGATCTGGCTTCAAGAAACGTTGAAATTAACAGCTTATTTATTGATGAAGGTTTTGGGACTCTAGATCCTGAAACTTTGGATCAAACCCTGGACACTTTAGAAAAACTACAGGCAGAATCTGGTAAAACCATTGGAATTATAAGCCACGTTGCTTCATTAAAAGAACGTATCGCTACTCAAATTCAATTAACCCGAAACGGGCAGGGTTATAGTAGTTTGACGGTGAAGTTGTGAGTTGTGAGTTGTGAGTTGTGAGTTGTGAGTTGTGAGTTGTGAGTTGTGAGTTGGGGGGGGGGGTTGTGAGTGAAAAATAAAAAATTTAAATCACTTCTTTAGTTAGAACCTCAACTGTACATCCTAATTTTGGCATAATAAGTCGCATTTTTCTTTTTCCAACTTCACGAATAATGGCTTCCTGGTCTTTAAAAACTCCGTTTTTGATGCTTATTTTATCCCCTTCGTTAAGGTGCTCTACTTTCGCCTCGTCAACTTTTTCACCATCAAGCCATTCCTGGATGACTTCAATCTCTTCATTTCTTACTATTGCCGGCTTTCCCAGCCAGAATAAATACCGAACTACTCCCGGCACATCAAAAACCCGGTTGCGATTCTTTTCTTCCAGCTTAATAAAAACATAGGATTTAAAAAGAGGAGTCTTTAGTTTTTTCTTGCGATCTTTCCACTGTTTGATTTCGGTAATTAAAGGACAATAAACCTTCACCCCCATTTGTTCCAAACTTTCGGCCACTCTTTTTTCAGTTCTTGGTTTGGTGTATAAAACGTACCACGACATAATTAAGATTTATCTGCAAGTATTACGTACAGGAGTTCTAACTCCATCTCTTCGCAGTAGGGTAATGTTGAAGAAATTTAGATTGATTTGCTAATTAGTTACTCAAAAATACAAAGATTTTTAGGAACTATAATAATGAGAGCTTGTAAGAAAAACCGATTAATCGATGAAACGCTGACAGCTAATTTATTAGGAAAATCTATCTATAGCACTAAATTCAAGTAAATATTTAAATTCAATATGCTACAGAAAAACCTAAACGACATACAGGCGGTGAAAAAACTTCTATTCTAAACTACAGGTTTCTGAATCCAGCTCGAACTGCACGGTAAAATGTTCAAAATTGTATGTTTCAAGAGTATTCAACACTTCGGTTTTCAGCTTTAAATATTCTTCAAATTTATTAACGTGTTCAAGCTTCACATGAGCCGTAAAAACGTGGTGCTCTCCTTCCTGCGACCAAATATGTACGTGGTGGGAAGAAGCTACTCCCTGGATGTTTTCAATTTTATTTTTTACTTCCTTCAAATTAATATCTTCCGGAGTGCCCTGTAAGAAAATAAACAAGGTCTCTTTTAATCTTTTAAATACATTCCAGAGAATATATAACGTAATGGCCAGCGATAAAGCAGGATCCAGGTAATGGATATCCTTAAATTGAAGAATAATGGAAACCACCAACACGGCAACCCAACCTAAAACATCTTCCATTAGATGCCAGGAAACCACTTTTTCATTTAGGGTTTTACCGCCACTCAATTTCCACGCCGCATAAGCATTCACGGCTACCCCTATTATCGCGAAGATCATCATTCCCTGTGCATCAGAATGCTCAGGATTCATTAATCTTCCAACGGCTTCATAGATCACATACACAGAACCGCCAATAAGTACAAGACTATTAATTAGTGCTCCTAACAGCGAAAACCTTCTGTAACCAAAGGAAAATTTTGAATCGCTTTTTTGTTGTGCTTTGTGATCCAGGTACCAGGAAGTACCCAGAGAAAGGCTATCTCCCAGGTCGTGTACCGCATCTGAAATTATAGCGATGCTATTCACATAAATTCCGCCAATAAATTCAAGAATCGTAAATCCAAGATTTAAGAAAAAAGCCAGTTTAAGGTTTTTTCCTGAAGAGTGATGATGATGCTCGTGACCCATAATTTATATTAAAAGTCCATTATCTTTTACTTTCGAAATTAGTCATTTTTTTGGCTATGGCTAAATTTCCCCTGCTAATACACATAAAACTATATTTATTGAAGGCTGGGATCCCACTATTATTTCTGCTTAAAATTTCGTATATTAGAATGAAAATCAAAACTTTATAGCTGTGAAAAATTTAAAAACCCTAATTCTTTTTTTAGTGGGTGTACTTGTTAGCTATACACCCCTAAGTGCGACGACAATTCTACAAAATACCTCTCAGGATTATGTAGAATATAAAGGTGAAGTAATTAACTCCAATAGCGAGGATATAATTATGAACGCCCATATATCGGTAAATGAAACCAATATTTCTACGGTTACTAATTCCGAAGGAAAATTTTCTCTAAAAGTCCCAACAGGCTTAAGCCCTGCTACAGTAAACATTTCATACCTGGGCTACCAGAGTAAAAACTTACCTCTTAGTTATTTTAAACCCGAGGGTACTTTAATTTATCTGGACCCGGTGGTAGAAGAACTTTCTGAAGTGAAAGTTTATGAAGCAGGCGATGCACGAAGATTGGTGCGTTCAATGCTGGATAATCGTGGTGACAATTATATTGACAATCCTACCCAAATGACTGCTTTCTATAGAGAAAGTATTAGTAAAGGCAATAGAAACGTTTCATTAAGCGAAGCCGTGGTGAAAATTCATAAAAAGCCTTATAGTCATTATGGAGAGGAAGATATAGAATTGGTGAAAGCCCGTAAAACAGCAGATTATGACCGTTTAGATACCCTGGCACTTAAATTACGTGGCGGGCCATTTAATACGCTCTTTATTGATGTGATGAAATATCCTGATTATCTATTTTACGAGGAGAACTTAGACAATTATGAATTCAATTTTGAAGAACCAACCCGAATTGACAACCGTCCTTTATATGTGGTAAGCTTTAAAGATATGAATAAAGAAATGCCCTGGTTTTTTGGAACGCTTTATATAGATGCCGAAACCCAAAGCCTGGTAAGAGCAAAATTAAATATGAATGTAGATAACAGGCGGGCAGCTACCAACATGTTTGTAAATAAAAAACCGGGTGGAACAAAGGTATACCCTATTGAAGTAATGTATGATATAGACTATCATCAGCAAAACGGAAAATGGTATTTTGGATACTCCAACGCCAAACTTCTCTTTGTGGTAAACTGGAAGAAAAAACTGTTTAATTCCAGATACCAGGTAAATTCTGAAATGGCCGTAACCAATTGGCAGCTTGAGACAGGAGACCGAGTTAAAAAGAATGAAAATTTCCTGAATAAAAGAGTTGTTATGGGCGATGATATTTCTGGTTTCACCGATTTGCAATTCTGGGGAAGCAATAATATTATTGAACCCGATAAGTCTATACAAAACGCAATAGATAAAATTCAGAGAAATATCCAATAAAGAATTAATTATATAAATTGCAGAAGGTTGTTTGAATAGTTTTTCAAGCAACCTTTTTTTTGTTGTAAAAACCAATCCCACAAATTCCATCTTATAAAATAATAGACTGAAAGTTTATTTTATAAAGTTTCAAAACTGACTATCAACACCTTAAGATGACACGAAATTAAGCATCTAAAAAATAGGCTTTTCGTTTTGATAATAGCAAATAAGCACTTTAATTTGTATCTCGATTTTAGGCAGTGTCTATTGTTTTCTTATAGTTTAAGAGAAAAAGCCAGAAACTTAAATAGAACGGATTCTGAAAACTAAAATTGAATTTTGAATCGGGATGTGGCGCAGTCTGGTAGCGTATACGCCTGGGGGGCGTGGGGTCGCAGGTTCAAATCCTGTCATCCCGACCAGTAAATACGGGGCTTCCGAGAGATCGGAAGCCTTTTTATTTTATGTCCGTACAACATACGTACAACAATATTTTTTCGAGAAACAAGATGTTTTTGGATATTCATTTTTAACTCATACAATCCATTGCCCTTCATATTGAGCTTTGTTTTTCCTGGCCATTAAGGAAACCTACCTTGAATCTTATGAATGGGATCTTAGCTTTATTTTTAAATCTCTTTTATATAAGCCTCCCCTGTTATTTTATATGTGATAATTATCTATTTTAGTTTCATTATAGCAATAGCTGGTAGTTATAACATATGAAAAGAAGAGATTTCTTAAAGAATACAACAGTGGCAAGTCTGGGGTTTTCTTTTTTGGGTAATGTAGATCTGTTTTCTCAAAATCCGAAAACAGGTAAAATTTTTCTAACTGGTGGTGGATATGATCTTAAAACCATTCAATACCTTATTTCGCTAACCGGCAAAGAAAATCCTAAAATCTGTTTTCTTCCAACTCCAATGGGAGATAGTCAAGTATATATTAGCAAATGGTTTGAAATAGCCAAAGAATTGCCAATTCAGCCTTTTGTACAGAAAGTATTTATTTCAAGTGCAGAACAAAAAACGACTTTTGAAGAAGCATTGTTGCAGATGGATGCTATTCTCGTCACTGGTGGCAATACTCTAAATGCAATAGCCTTATGGAAAGCTCACGGTATTGATAAGATTTTGAAGAAAGCCTGGGAGAAAGGAATTGTATTATCAGGTCCCAGTGCAGGGGCAATATGTTGGTTTGAGGAAGGACTTTCCGATTCGAGACCAGCTGAATATTCAGCGGTAAAAGGATTAGGATTTTTAAAAGGAAGCAATTGTCCTCATTATCATACTGAAGCTAAAAGGCGTACTTTATATTTAAAAATGATTGAAGAAGGGAAGTTGCTTCCGGGTTATGCTTGTGATGAAACAGCCGGAATCTATTTTGAAGGTACTCAATTGAAAAGTGTGATCACTCAAAATAAGGAGGATAAAGCTTACATGGTAGAATTGCTGGAAGGTAAGGTTATAGAAAGGGAATTAGAAGCTGAATTAATTTAATAATTTCTTAGTTTCAATATTATATTATCACCCAGCAATGCTCCTATTAAAAATACCTAGCCTATTCTTTAAAAATATGTGATTTGCTAATTTCAGGTGTAGTTGGTAATATTCTACATTCAACTGACATTTGAAACCGAGCTCAATAATTTTTCAATAAACCCCACTACCGTTTTAATCAAAATTGCTTTTGAATATTTATCATCAATTTCATTGATTAATAAAATATACCGCAATGTTTTATTTGTTTTGGTGTTAAATCTTTCTTCTAATAAGATTTGATTCCTTTTTCTCAATTAGTTTGTTTTCTAAATCAATATTTATTCAAAATGGAAGAAAGCAAAAAAATTGAGGATCTTTTAATTGATATTAAAGGCCTCCTTGGAACCACCAAAAAAGTAATGAACGTGGAAGACCTGGCACAATATACCGGGCTCTCCAAAAGTAAGATCTATAAGCTTACACATTTGCGGCTTATCCCTACGGGGAACAATCCTAACATTCGTCAGAAGTTTTTCGATAAGGAAAAGATCGATGCCTGGCTCCTGGGAGAACCGGACCTCTCCGATGCCTTCCTGGAGGATCAGTTCAATAAGAGTTTGATGAAAAACCGGAAATAGGCTTTTGCCTTTTGCTCATCCTTTAAAAATGTTATGATGAAAAAGCTAACCTATATCCGGCTGGGCCTTAGTTACTATACAATAGTAGTGATGCCTATTATTTCCTGGAACTTCAATGAAGTTTCGATGCTCTATAATATACTTTCAGGAATAGAAGGTTTTAAAGCTTTGGGTTATGAAGAAATTTGAATCCAAACTCTATCAGGTTTCTGAACAGAAGAAAAAAACGATCTACGACGCTGTGGATGAGTATGTTTCTGAGAAATATGATATCCGGTTTAACGAAATATCCCACGAGTTTCAGATACGGATTAAGGAATCAAATATCTGGGAAGATTTTGAAGTGAATTCTCTACTTATAGAATTAGCGAAATCGAACATAGAGATTAATCCGGGTAAACTGGACATCTATTTACGGTCTAACCTAATTCCCAGATTTAACCCGATTGCGGAATACTTTGATAAGCTTCCAAAATGGGTGGGTGGAGATCATATAAGAACACTCGCTTCCTATCTTCCCGCCAAAGAACCTGAGCAATTTCTTTATCATTTTAGGAAATGGCTGGTGCGAACAGTTAAGGGTGCATTGGATGAAAATTATTTCAATAAGCAATGTTTGGTTTTAGTGCATTCAGAACAAAATTCAGGAAAATCTACCTGGTGCAGGTTTCTCTGTCCACCGGCTTTATCAAAGTATTTTGCTGAAGATATGACCACAGATAAAGACGCGAGGATCCAACTTACCAGAAATTTCATCATCAATTTAGATGAATTATCTGTGCTGGCCAGAAAAGAAATAAATGCGCTTAAAGCTTATTTCTCTAAAACGATGATCAATGAAAGGCTGCCTTATGATCGTAAAAACTCAAACCTACGAAGGACCTGCAGTTTTATAGGATCTACAAACAGGGCAACCTTTCTTAATGATGAAACCGGTTCTGTGCGTTGGTTATGTTTTGAGCTAAATGGTAAAATTGATTTTGCTTATTCTCGGGAAGTAGATATAGATAAAGTATGGGCTCAGGCTTATTACCTGGCCTATGTGGATGAACAATTTAACCCGGAAATGACCCTGGAGGATATCATTGCAAATGAAGAAAGGAACAAAACTTACCGGGAAGCCAGTATGGAAGAAGAACTGCTCTGTAAGTACTATCGCAAGAGTTCAGATCCAGCAGACTTTAAAACGGCATCAGATGTAGTGTTACAGCTCAACTGTATCAATCCGAGACTGAATATGTATTATATGGGAAGAGCTTTAAAAGCTCAGAATTATGAAAGGGTAAAACAACCCCAGAGCGGGGTATATGGCTACCTGATCAAGCAAAGGTTTAAGACCTCTCCTTTAGAAATTTTATAAAATCTATTTACCCTAACTACCCTGGAGTCTGGAACAAGGCCATTAACAGTGGGAAAATAGTAGGTAAATAAATATCAAAAACTATCTACCCAATCTACCCTCTGGGTAATTAAGGTAGATACGAAAAACAGCAAAAAATGAATTAAAACCCAGTGTTTACAAGCCTTGGGTAAATAGGTAACTAAAAAATTAAAAAATGAACTTAAATAACTTATCGTGTAAAAGTGCCCGTAATATTTGCATCGTAAAAACGCTTGCAAAATTAGGGCACTTTCCCACCAGAACATCGGAAAAAGAAGCTTGGTTTCTGAGTCCCCTGCGGTCAGAAACGCAAGCCTCTTTTAGCGTCTCTTTAATTAAAAACTTATGGTTTGACTTCGGAATAGGAATAGGAGGAAATACCATAGATCTCATTATGCTTATTAAATCCTGGTCTGTAAGAGAAACCCTGGAATTTTTAAAGAACGATATGGGATCTCTTTCTTTTAGCCCGCCGGATATTGAACATCTTACTATGGAACCAGAAATTAGTATCCTGGACGTTCAAATTATTCACCTGAAAGCATTAATTGATTATCTGCACTCACGGAATATACCTTATGAGGTTGGTAGAAAATACTGCAGTCAGGTTTGGTATCGCTGTAAAGGAAAACGGTTTTTTGCTCTTGGCCTTGAAAATTATAAAAGAGGCTGGGAGCTTAGAAACAAATACTTCAAAACCTCCAGTAGCCCAAAAACCTTTTCATTTTTTGAAAGAGAATCTAAACAGTTAATCATCACGGAAGGGATGTTTGATTTTCTTTCCCTGGCTACAATGGATGAAGACTTAGTACAAAATTCAGACTGCATCATTTTAAATTCCCTGGCTTTTTTGGAAAGGATTAAAATGTTCATCCCTAAATATGAAAAGGTTCTTATCTATCTGGACAATGACCCGGCAGGTAAAAAAGCAGCCGGTTCGCTTTTAAACCAGTTTGATAATATAACCGATTGTAGCAATTCCTACTCTGGCTATGTAGATCTGAATGAAAAATTGAAAGCTGAAAAATCCTTGACTTTAAAATAATGTTGCGTGGGTAATTGGTAAATGCCTATCGGAGAATTTCAGTTGAAAGGGAAAAGCAAGATGTGTCATTGTAATGACAATCTTGCTTTGCGCCCGATGGTTGCAAAGGTTTTAAAAAGAAAAAAATGAAAAGGGAATACATCCAGGTTCGATGCTCGATCTACGAGAAAAAGCTACTCCAAAGAAGAGCGGCCAGGGCAGGAATTTCCCTTTCAGAATATATAAGAGCCACGGCCTTTGATAAAAATATCGTAGAACGGATTACTCCGGAACAATTAGAAACTTACAAGATGCTGGTCCAGTACAAGAACAATTTTACCCGCATTGGGAATATGTTTAAAAAGCGGGATCCAAAGCTTGCCAGGGAAGTGGAAGACCTGGCGAAAGAAATCAGGGCCAATTTAAAAAATTTTAAAAAATGATAGGGAAAGGACATAGCGTTTCCGGCACCAGGGTTTCCATATCCTATGGCTGGAACCAGGAGAAAGAAGCTGAAGTCGTGCTTAGAGAACACGTAGCCGGAGATACCCCTGCAGAAATAGCCGAAGAGTTTAGGATTATTCAGTCGCAAAACCTGCGATGTACCAATAACACTCTAAGTTTTATCGTAAGCCCCACGATCGAGGACGGGAAAGATTTAAGCAAAAAAGACCTGGAAGAGATTGCCAGGAAGTTTTTAAAAGAGATGAACCTGCAAAACAACCAATCCATTGGTTTTGTTCATAGGGATAAAGCGCATACCCACGTTCATATCTATACCAATAGGATTGGCTTTGATGGCAAAGCCTACAATGACAGCTTTATTGGAAAGCGAAGCCAGATAGCCGCCGATAATGTGGCAAAGGAATTAGGGCTGACCAGGGTTCGCGAAGTACAAAAGGAAAGACTTAATGAGTTAAAGGGCCTCAGACAGGATATCAAAAATATACATGACAGGGTACTTCAGTCGAGGCCAAAATGCCTGGATGAATATATAAGCAAAATGAAAGCTCAGAAGGTGGAAGTGATTCCCACCATTAATAAAGCGAATCAACTACAGGGGTTTCGGGTGGAATACAAAGGAGTAAATCTAAAAGCCAGTGAAGTGGACCGGTCGATGAGCGGGAATAGGTTAATTCCCCAGATCGCCCAAAACAGGAGTTTTACAAGGCTAAAAGAGGTACCAAAAAGCCTTCAGGTCTTAGATAAAACAGTGCAACTAAGCAGCAACCTTTCAACCAAAATAGCTAAAGAGGTAATAAAAGGAACAATAAAAATAATAAGAGATACCGGAATAGGTATGGGATATTAAAACTTTAAGTGATGAAAAAACTAGATGAAATTATGGAACTGATGGCCGATGAAATGAAGGATTTCAAAACGGCAGTGCTGGAACTTCAAAAGCTCTCGGAACAGTTGGTTAAACTGAGCATTCCCATCAGCACGGAAGCTTTGGAAAAGAACCTGAACACATTTTTGCAAAAGCAGGAAGCGGAAAAGCAAAAAACGGATGAAATCCTTATGGAAATTGATCGAAAATTAAAACACGCCAAGGTTATACCTAATTATTTACTGATTCTTTTCGGAATCTCAGGAATTATTGCCCTGGGTTCAGTGGGTTATTTTGGATATACCTCGAAAGAAAATGTAGAAGAAAATTTTGAAGTTTACCAGGCGATCATGGAATCCCAGAATAGGCATTATGAAGATTATTTTGCAGCATATCCGGAAATCCAGGAGGCATACTGCGAGTGGCTACAGGGTGGATACCAGGGTTTGTAATGACAAATGACCTTGCAGCAAAAACCAGTAAATTTGCGTCACATGGCCTGAAACCCCCAGTAAAACCGTTGAAATTTGCGTCAAAAATTTAGTAAAAAATTACAGCAAGTTTTTAAATCAGTGGATAATGAGTGGATATTCCAGTAAATGAGCTCAAGGGTTCTGATAACATGCTCAAATTTACTGGTTTTATAAATAGAAGTAGGTAGCGCCCTATGCTGTTTTTACTTTACGCTTAACTTCCCGTACACTATAAAAACAGCATAGGATCCGGCGCAAGTTATGGTAGATATTGGGGTCTTAAATACTATTTCAACCGCAATCTAAAACTACTTATAAACTTTTCTAATCCTTAATAAAATTTAAGGCCAATATGGGTAATTCCAACCAAGGCCCTATCACCAATGTTAGGGAAATTAATGAATCATTTGGAAAAGCAGTAAGGGAAATAGCCAGAGCAATAGGTGAGTTTCTTGCAAGAGTGGTTAAGCTCAGGCTTGCAGAATCCTTAAAATTAAATTTTAATAGTAAGCTCGCAAAACGTCTTACCAGAAGATTAATCGGAAAGAACAGAAGGATTGGAATCAGAAAAATATAAAGTACGCTAAGATTTTTTGTTAAATATTCTCCCTGCGATGCAAACATAGCAACAATGCCAAAGCCAGGAAAATGATTTGTGCAGTTACGAAAAAAGGAAGAACCTTCTTCTGCATCATTTCTGTTTTTCTACATTTAGCACTCCAGTATTTTATAAGCTGCGCAATTAGAAATGGAACAAAAAGCACCAAGAGAATACTTTCCCATAAAAATTGCTGTACCTACGGAACCGGATTTCCTGTAAAACACCAGCAGATAAACCGGAAGAAGAATTAATTCTAAAATTAGATTTACCGGCAATACAGCTGTTGCCAAGGAAGTATTTCCTTTGGCAATTCCTGTAAAGATCAGTAAACAGTCCGTGCAGGTTGTTACCATTAGTATTACAAAACCTATTCATAAACTCAAATGATCTTGTAAAAGGAGTAATCCCAACAGATAGGCAAAGATTGGCGTCCAGATGAAATTGATTATCAGATTTGCCTATATGAATTTAAGATTGAAAAAACTGGATAGCATGTTTTTCAAGGGAATATTCAAAAACAAACCAAAAAGCATCACCATTAGGAATTCGACGATAAGGTATTCTGAAAAACTTTTAATAACTGAAATTTGCCCAAGAAGTAAACCCAGACCAACTGCTACTGCAATTATTCATTGTGTGATATTTGTTTAATTTATTCAAAAAGGTTTTTATTTCGCTAGTTTTAATATTTTAATCGCCCCACGC
>CAVSGU010000008.1:0-602272 GCA_963727565.1 uncultured Flavobacteriaceae bacterium | reverse complement strand
CTATTTGCAATATTTCCGGCTACACGCACGGTAAACAATTCTCCAAGGCCGGTATCAAATGCAAGTTCTGGCACTACACGGCTATCGGCACAGCTTAAAACAATGGCGTAATATGATTGCCCGCCGGTTAATTCTTCTCTTCGGGATTTATCCTGTAATTTTCCTTCTTTTTTATCTTCAGTAAAACGCTTATTACCTTCTTTTAATCTATTTAATACTTCGTCTTTAGTCATAATTTCTTCTTTAAAAATTTATTATTTTCTTATAAATAAAAAAGCTGTCTGAAAAAAATGAAATCGTCATTCTGAATTTATTTCAGAATCTAAGTTGTTATTTTTCAAAACATGTTAGAAGCTGAAACAAGTTCAGCTTGACGGAAATAAAATCTTTCAGATACCCTCTTTAGATTGAATCCTAAACATAGGGCTTTCTGCTATATTTAGCAAAAGCACAAGCGCTTAAAGGGTAGATTTTAATAGGTTAAGAGAAACTTTAACCAAAATTTAGAAGATTATCCGTGAAGTATTAGCACAGGAAGGTTTTGCTTTCTTGTTCCTACCGTAGAAAGCCTGTTTAAAAGCTTTTCGGTAATATGAAGTTGACGGGCAAAAAATACGATTAGATTGGCTTTAGCGTTCGCTTCGGGCCAAAACTTATCCAGGAAATCTGATTCTTTTTTTAAGGTTTGGCGATGAAGCTCATAATTAACCGAATTAAAATCTTCAATTTTAGCTCCTGAATTATTTAAATCGAATTCCCACACATTTAGCGCTACATTTTCTGTTACCGGCAGCTTTTGCAAGTAACTGTAAAGCCTGGGTATTTACCGGAAAACGTAAATCTAAAGGAAGGTATAATTGTTCCCACTGCTTAAAATCGCAATTTGGCACCACTAAAACCGGGCATTTCACTTTCTTTACCACGTTACAAGTATTGCCTCCAAGCCCTTGAAAATTAGAAGTGTTTTTTCCTGAAGCTCCCATCACTATTAGATCAATCCGTTTTTCTATAACAGCTTTTCGGGTGGCGTTAATAAGATTATCGGAAAAAGGAAGAGCTGAAAAACAATGCTCCTTCGCCGCAGGTTGCTTCTTAAGTTTGCCTACCAATGCTGAAAGAGCCTCATCCATTTGTGCAGCTTCCCCGTTAGAGGCATGGAGCACATAGAAATTGGAAGGCCCTGACGTAGAGTTTAGGGCATACCTGGCAGCATTAAAGGCCTGAGCAGAAAAGTCTGTAAGTATTAAAACGTTCATGGGCTTGAAATTTCAGCGCTAATTTTGGCCAAAAGTAGTTTGAAAGATCAATCCCAAATATGATTCCCGTCAGGTCTTCGAAAAATTAACTAATACGCTCCAGTTTTTCGGCGTCTAAGAGCTTAACATTTCGCCCTTCAATCTCTATAAGTCCTTCTTTTTTAAAATCTGAAAGGGTTCTAATTAAGGTTTCTGAGGCTATCCCTGCAACTCCCGCCAGGTCGGCCCGGGAGATCCTTATGCTGTGCAAAGGGTTTTTCTTTATTTTATGAGCAAATAGCAAGATGGTGCGTGCTGTTTTTCTTCTCACCGAAGCATAGGCTATTTCCATTAATTGCTCTTTCACGCCCATTAAATGGTCACCCATTTCCTGCAGTAATTCCATGCTAATATTGCTGTTATTCTTCAGAATATCACGCAAATTATCTTTAGAAACCACGTAAAGCAAACTGTCTTCTAAAGCTGTGGCATATTCGCCATAAGCCGAATTCTTATTAAAGCTAAGGTTTCCGAAAAAGTCATCTTCTTTATATAATTCAGTGATCATCTCTTTACCCCGGCTATCAAATTTATGAGCTTTTACCACGCCGCGGCCTACCATATAAAAATGAAGCGAAGATTTCCCTTCTTCATAAATATTCTCACCGGCCTTAAACTGTATTTGCTCCCGGTTCTTCATCATTTCCCTAAAAGCAGACAAATTCTGCACAGATTCTCCCTCATCTTCATTTTTCTGTGCCTGTATAATTTCCACTTTCGCTAACCTGCTTTCAATAGCACTTAAAAGATCTTCTTCTTCAAAAGGTTTGGTTAGGTAATCGTCTGCTCCAAGATCCATCCCTCTTCTTACATCTTTATGCTCGGTTTTTGCTGAAAGAAAAATAAAAGGAATTCCTTTGGTGGTGGAGTCTTCAGATAACCTACTAAGCACATCGTAGCCATCTAGCTCTGGCATCATGATATCGCAAACAATAATATCTGGAATTTCTTCTTTGGCTTTATCTACGCCTTTTTTTCCATCGGGCGCGGTTACTACTTCATAATTTGAGAGCTCCAGCAATTCAGCTGTATTCTCCCTAACGGTTACATCGTCTTCAATTAAAAGTATTTTCTTCATTTCAAACTATTTTCAATGTTCACCAATATAAAACTGGTGACTATCTATTTTGGTTAGGTAATGTTACGGTAAATTTAGTGCCTTTATTTTCTACACTTTCAAAAAATATGGTGCCGCCCATATTTTCTACGTGCACCTTTACAATATTGAGCCCAATCCCGGTTCCCTGGTTTAGCAGGGCATTTTCAGCCCTAAAATAACGCTCAAAGATATGCTTCTGGTCTTTCTGCGGAATTCCCATTCCTTCATCCTCTACTTCAAAAATAATCTTTTTATCCTTCGGAAATATTCTGAAAAATATCGTGGAATCTTCCGGAGAATATTTAATGGAATTCCCAATTAAATTTGAAAGAATAAGTTCCAGTATCTTTTCGTCCTGATACAGGGTAACATCCTCCATATCATTATCATACTCTATCTCCTGCCCGTATTTAAGTGTTACATTGGCATTGTAAATCACCTCGTTCACTAACTTATTAAGACTAAATGCAGTGTATTTATAATTTACATTGCCAGATTCCAGGCGTTCCAGCGAAAGGAAATCGTTTAGAATATTATTGAGATAATGCACCTTGTTTTTTATGGTGGTAAGGTGCTTGGTACGTTTCTCCTGTTGTTCGGTTTGGGTATATTTTTCGGCTAAAGTGGCCGAAGTAAGTATCCCGCTTAGCGGGGTTTTAAATTCGTGTGAAACCAGGGAGAGAAATTTCGTTTTTAATTCATTGAGTTCCTTTTCCTGTTTTAAGGCCAGTTTAATTCGTTTTTCAGCCTCTTTCCTTTTTGAAATTTCCTTCTCCAGGTCATCAACCGTTTTGCTAAGTTCCCGGGTTCTTATTTTAATTTTATCCTCCAGTTCAGCATTCAATTCTCTAATTTGACGCTGATTTTCTTTTCTAATCGTAATATCTACTATTAAAGACATTACAAAGCGCTCCCCATCTACCTTAAACGGATTCAATCCTGCTTCTACAGGAAATTGTGTTCCATTTTTTTTCACTCCAAAAAGATCCCTTCCGTGACCCATCTGCCTCTTTTCGCTATGCTCCATGAACTTATCAAAATGTTCATGATGGTTGGCTTTATATTGCCTAGGAATAAGGATATTGAGGTTTGCTCCTACAAGCTCTTCTTTTTGGTACCCGAACATCTCCAGGGCAGCCTTGTTTGCGGTAACGATTATTTGCTGATCGTTTACCACCACAACCCCTTCTGAAGCCGCTTCGAATAAGGTATTAAATACTTGCTCGTTTTCTTTAAAAAATTCTAAAGCCACATTTTATTGGTTAGGATTTATGGAAACTAAATTACAAAGTGTTGAACGAATTATTAAGAAAACAAGATTTTAATTATTAAGAGAAATTAACAAACAGCTATTAATTTTAAAATTCAGCTAAAATTAAAGGTTTACAAACTCATATAACTTATAGTTCTTCTTAGAGCACCAAATAAACCCAATGCTTCAAAAGTTCCTTTTTCTTTTTACTACATCCTGTCTTTTTCTAAAACAAAAAACCGAACTGTTTTCACAATTCGGTTAATTTCTGTTGGCCTACCAGGGCTTCCCGATATTCCGCGAAAAGCTCCAATCGGGATACCCAGAAATTTCGGGGCTCGCCCAATCTTTTCCAAAAACAAAAAAACCGAATCGTTTTCACAATTCGGTTAATTTTTGTTGGCCTACTAGGGCTCGAACCTAGACTCTTCTGGACCAAAACCAGACGTGTTGCCAGTTACACCATAGGCCATTGCTGTAATGCGGATGCAAATTTAAAACAAAGTTTCTATTGCGCAAACTTTTTCTTTAAAAAATGAAGAGTATTTTTTTTACGGCTAAATTTTGCCTCAAATTCTCGAAAAACAAAGTTTCTAAAACAGCTTTATTTTCAGTCTTTTCAGAAAATATTTCGTTTTAAAGTCCGTTACTAAAACATTCTTATTTTTATTATTAAATTCGCCACATAAGATTCAATTTTACTCAAAAATGACAGATTTTAGCTTCAGGAAGTGGAATAAAATATTAGGATGGCTGGTATTTTTAATTGCACTTACTACTTACACCCTCACCCTGGAACCAACAGCAAGCTTTTGGGATGCAGGAGAATATATTGCAACTTCCGCAAATCTTGAAGTAGGCCACCCTCCGGGAGCGCCTTTATACCAGATGTTGGGTGCATTCTTTTCTACTTTCGCACCAGATAACTCGCAGGTTGCGCTAATGGTAAACTTTATGTCTGGAGCCGCCAGTGCTTTTGCCGTACTTTTCATGTTCTGGTCTATAAGTTTATTGGTTTTAAAGATCGCCGGACCCGTAGAAAAACTTAAACCCGCCAATAAAATGGCTGTTCTAGGAAGCGCCCTTGTTGGATCTTTAGCGTTTACCTATACCGATAGTTTTTGGTTTAGCGCCGTAGAGGCTGAAGTTTATGCTATGGCGGCCTGCCTTATGGCCCTACTTTTCTATTTAGGTTTGCTTTGGGAACGTGATATGTTTAAACCTCGTGGAAACAGATGGCTAATTTTAATCTCATTGGTCGTAGGTTTATCTTTTGGAGTCCACTTTTTAGGACTGCTTACTATTCCAGCTATCGGCTTTTTATACTTCTTCAAAAATTATAAAAAGGTTACGGTAAAGAATTTTATTATAGCAAATATCGTAGTAGTTGCAGTTTTGATGTTTATTTTTAAACTACTTCTGCCTTACACGCTTACTTTCTTTGCCGCTTCAGAATTGTTCTTTACTAATTCGCTTGGCCTACCGTTTAACACCGGTACCGTGATCGCGCTTTTAGTGATTGTGGCCATCTTTTACTTCGGAATTAATTATACCCGAAAGAAAAATTATTTTCAGCTAAACACCTTATTTCTCTGTATTCTATTTATCCTAATAGGATTTTCAAGTTGGGTAATGCTTCCTATAAGGTCTAATGCACCTACAGTTATTAATGAAAACAGTCCCGATAATGCTCGTGAATTACTAGCCTATTACAACCGGGAACAATACGGGGAAACACATTTATTTTACGGCCCGCAGTTTTCTGAAATGTATGCAGGTTTAGATGAAGACAATCCTTACTCTGATGCTAAACCCAAATACGAAAAGGACGAAGAAGCCGGAAAATATATTATTGTAAACGATTATAAGAATGCCAGGCAAAACCTGGATGATTCCCATAAAGCATTCTTACCAAGAATGTGGAGTTCGCAACACGCGGCAAACTATATGGATTTTACCGGTCCGCTGGATTTCACCATAAAACAGGAATACCAGGGAGAAGAAAGACTGGTTAGCGCGGTAAACGAATTCCAGAACCGTTATGCACAGGGAGAACTGGATAATAGCGATTACCATAATTTCTTGCGGCAATTTGGGGAATACCTGAACGTAGAAAAACCATCTTTTGCTTCCAATATTGGCTATTTATTAGAATACCAGATCGGTTATATGTACTGGCGTTATTTTATGTGGAATTTTGTTGGACGCCAGGACGACAACCAGGGAAAATATACCGATATGAACGGGAACTGGATCAGCGGTATCGATTTTATAGACGAGATGCACGTTGGCCCTCAGGACAATCTTCCCAGCGATGTTAAAAATAATAAAGCGAGAAATACTTATTATTTCTTACCCTTAATTTTAGGTTTAATAGGACTCGTTTTTCAGTTTAAACGAGATAAAAATAACTTCTGGGTATTACTTGTGTTTTTCCTCTTTACAGGAATCGCTCTAAAAATATACCTTAACGAAAGACCTTTTGAACCACGTGAGCGTGATTATGCCCTTGTAGGTTCTTTCTACGTTTTTGCAATTTGGATAGGTTTTGGAGCCTATGCCCTCTTTGATTGGGCTAAGAAATTCCTAAAACCAAAGCTTGCGGCGCCAATTGTAATTGCTGCTTCAATACTAGCGGTACCGGTGCTTTTAGCTTCCGAAAATTGGGACGATCACGACCGTAGCGGTAGAGATACTACGCTTACTATGGCTAAAATGTACCTGGATTCTATAGATGAAAATGGGATAATTTTCACCATTGGAGATAATGATACTTTCGCGCTATGGTATGTACAGCAAATTGAGCGCTACCGCACCGATGTGAGGATTGTAAATACCAGCCTTTTTGCTACAGATTGGTACATAGACCAAATGAAGCGAAAAGCATTTGAGAGTGATCCAATTCCTTCACAGTTTGAAAATGAAGATTACAACGGTGTTAACGATGCTGTATTTGCTAAAGAGGTCACTAAGGATACCATTCCGCTTAAAACCTGGTTAAATTATATTCAGAATGATGATCCAAGAACTCAGGCCGAGTTACAAAGCGGACAGATGATAAATACTTTCCCTACAAAAAATGTAAGTATTCCGGTAGATAAGGAAACTGTTTTGGAAAATGGAATTGTAGATGAACGTTTTGCCGATCAAATTGTAGATGAAATTGTTATTAATCTGGACTCCCAGGTTATTTACAAAAACACCTTGATGATGCTGGATATTCTTGCTAATAATAATTGGGAAAGGCCAATTTATTTCTCTGGCGGAAGCTTCAAAGACGAAGACTATCTCTGGATGAAAGAATACCTTCAGCTAGAAGGAGTTGCTTATAAATTAGTGCCGATAAAAACTCCCGTAGATCCTAGAAATCCTTACGATATGGGACGTATCAATACAGATAAAATGTATGATATTGTGATGAACTGGGATTGGGGTAATATGGGATCAGACGATATTTACCACGACCCTGAAACTCGCAGAAATTCTATTACCTACAGGAGTAACCTGGCCAGGCTGGTAGAAAACCTGCTAAACGAGCAAGATACCACGCGAGCTAAAAAAGTACTTGATCTAGCTATGGAGAATATGCCGGTAGAACATTATAATTACTACGCTTTACTAGAGCCTTATGTTACCGGTTATTATGAAGTTGGTGAACCCGAAAAAGCCCGGGAAATCTGGGAGAAAATCGCCACGCATTATAAAGAAAATTTAGAGTATTACAGCAGCTGGGATATAGATAGACAATACCGTTATTTTAACGAGATCGTATCTAATATTGAACGCTATAGAGCCCTGGTAGATTTACTTGTAGTGCATCAGGATGAAGAAATTCTGGAAGAAAAAGCCGATGAGTTTAATGAACACCTGGAAATGTTTCGCCATTTTTATGGAGAGGAAGAAGAAATAACTCCGGCAGAGCCAGAAGAAACACTCATTGAAGAAGGAATGAATTCCGAATTAAATGGAGGGAATAATTCACTTAGAATAGATTCTTCGGAATAAAAACTATTAGAATTGCAAAAACAAACCTGTAAGGCCATATCGCTTTACAGGTTTTTTTATAGTTAAAAATTGTACTTTAAACAATCGTTCTATTTACCTTTCTATATGAACCCGTTTTTCATCAAATATCCTTTTCTTCTAAAGAAACTCTACCCCAATAGAATCACCAAAATTAAAGCGGAAAAAACCATTTATCTCACTTTTGATGACGGCCCAATTCCTGGGATCACACCCTGGGTTTTGGATACTTTAAAACAGTATAATGCAAAGGCAACTTTCTTTTGTATAGGAGATAATATTAGAAAACATCCCGAAGTATTTCAGCAAATAATAAAAGAAAAACATAGGGTAGCCAACCACACATTTAATCATTTAAACGGGTGGAAAACTTCCGAAGAAAAATATATTGAAAATACGCTTTTAGCAGAAAAGGAAATTGAAAAATTTAGTCCTCAAAAAACCAAACTCTTTAGACCTCCTTTCGGAAAGATTAAAAACTCGCAGGCTGCAAAACTTGTAAAGCTGAATTACACGATAGTGATGTGGGACGTAATAAGTGGAGATTTTGATACCAGGATATCTAAAGATAAATGTTTAAGCAATGTGCTGAAAAATGCTTCAGCAGGAAGCACTATTGTTTTTCACGACAGCATTAAAGCTTCAGAAAGTTTAAAATTTACGCTACCAAAAGTATTGGATTATTACGCTGAAAAAGGCTTTGATTTTAAAGCTCTTTAAACATACTCTTTAAGAATGCCTACAAGAGTTGCAGCATCCTGCTCACCGCTTTGGCGCCACTTCATCTCACCAGATTTATAGATCATAAGCGTAGGTAAAGTCTTTACCCTAAGCGCTTCTGCGAGCTGAGAATTTTTATCTACATCTATTTTTATCACCTTCACTTTGTTCCCCATTGAGGCGGCAACTTCCCGCAAAACCGGGTTCATAGTTTTCGAATCTTCGTTCCATTCGGTATAAAAATCCAACAACACCGGAATATTGAGATCTATTAGTTCACCAAATTTTGACATGTAGCTTTTTCTTTAAATTAAATTTTACCCTCAATTTCATTTTTTAAAACGAGGTTAATAATCTCTAAACTCACCTGGTTAATTTTCCGGAGAAATCACTAACTCAAATATAGTAAATTCTGCAGATTATGCAGGTTTTGGGCCTTTTTTGAGTTCAATTACACTTATTTCTGGCCAAATTCCCACTCTTCCGGGAAAAGCCAAATAACCAAATCCGCGATTTACATTAATATAACGGCCAAATTCCTCATATATTCCAGCCCAGTTTTGGTAACGGTACTGCACAGGACTCCACTTGAACCAGCCGGGAATTTCAATTCCAAACTGCATTCCGTGAGTATGCCCGCTAAGCGTTAAATGATAATTCTTTTCATCATTTTTAATCTTTTCCTGCCAGTAAGAAGGATCGTGACTCAATAATACTTTAAAATCTTTTTCGCTTAAACCTGCTCCTGCTTTATCGAGGTCTCCTTCTTTTTTAAATCCGCCGGCACCCCAGTTTTCCACTCCAACTAAAGCTATTTTCTCTCCGTTTCGCTCAATAAGTTTATGCTCATTTAGCAAAAGCTTCCAGCCCATTTTGGCGTGAGTATCTTTTAGGGTGTCTAAATTTTGCTTTTTTGCTTCAGGAGAACTCCAGCTTTTATAATCTCCGTAATCGTGATTTCCAAGGATAGAATAAACACCGTCTTTAGCCTTTATTTGCCCAAACAATTCTTTCCAGGGTTCCATTTCTGAAGCTTCGTTATTCACCAAATCTCCCGGTAAAAACCACCATATCGGTTTCCTGTTCATTAAGAAGATCTACCCCGTATTTTATCTTTTTTTCATTATCAAAACTTCCGCTATGAATGTCACTAATTTGCGCTAGCCGGTACCCATCAAAAGCTTCAGGCAGATCATCAAAATAAAGTGTATAATTAAGCACCCTAAAATTATACCTGCCCTGGTACATTCCATATAAAACCGAAGCTAATGGAATGGCAGCTATTCCCATAGCTAACTGACTCAAAAATTTTCTCCTGGATGGCATTGAAAAATCTCCTTTTGCAGAAAATAATTTCTCAAACCCACCGGCTCCCAATCTAAAAATATCTTCCCCGAACATTATTAAGGTTAGGATAAGTTTAAAAAGCAGTACCGAAAGTAAAAAGCCGAAAGCATAGCCTCGTGCCCCGGTGAGCACGCTCCCTTCCACCGGTGTTAACCATTGATAAAGAAAGTTAGCAAATACCGCCAGGGTAACCACAAAATACAGGATTACCACCCAGTAATTTCGGGTTATGGTTTTTAATGCCTGGTAGGCATAAATCTCAATTAATAAGAAAAAAACTATGAAAATTATCCAACGCATGAGCAATCCTAAATTTTTGCGAATATACTTTTAATCATCACTTTATAAATTTGGTTTAGGTTTAATTTAACGACTGTCACAAGCCTAAACACTGAAATAATCTGAGCCTAAATAGTGCCAGAAATGTTGTTTAGCTATAAAATTTGACTATACCCTCAATAAGAAGTATTTTTCAGGGCTTTTCAATTATAATCAAACTAGTGATGAAACGAAGAAATTTTATAAAAGCTGCCGGGATCTCTGGTGCCAGCCTTAGCCTCTTTCCGGTTACCCATAATTTAAATGCTTCCACCTTTAAAAAACAGGAAAAACCCACTCCTATTTGTGTGGCCACCTGGAATTTTCACGAAGCCAGCAAAACTGCCGGTGAGCTTCTTTACAAAGGTGCTTCAGCCTTAGATGCCGCCGAACAGGGCGTAAGAGTTGAGGAAGAAAATCTTAAAAATACTACCGTAGGAAATGGCGGCGCACCAGATAGAGATGGCAACGTCACTTTAGATGCCTGCATCATGTCACCTTCGGGAGACTGTGGCAGCGTGGTTTATTTAAAAGAAATTGAGCACCCGGTTTCTGTAGCCAGGAAGGTTATGGAAGAAACTCCGCACGTAATGTTAGCTGGAGAAGGCGCTTTGCAGTTTGCTATTCAGCAGGGATTTCAGCAGAAAAATTTACTGACTAAAGAATCTGAAGAAAACTGGAAAAAATGGCTGGAAAAGAAAGAATATAAACCTATCATCAATATCGAGAATCACGATACCATTGGGATGCTTTGCCTTGACGAAAAAGGTGATATTGCCGGTGCGTGTACTACATCTGGGCTGGCATATAAGATGAATGGCCGGGTTGGGGATTCTCCTATTATTGGTGCCGGTCTTTATCTTGACAATGAAATTGGTGGCGCAGTTGCTACCGGAATGGGCGAAGCAATTATGAAGAGTGTAAGCAGTTTTCTTATCGTAGAATTAATGCGCCAGGGTAAAAGCCCGCAGGAAGCCTGTGAAATTGCCGTGCAGCGAATTGTTAAACAGAACCCCAATTACAAAGATTTCCAGGTAGCTTTCTTAGCTTTGGCAAAAAATGGAGAAATAGGTTCTTATTGCCTCCATAAAGGTTTTACCTTTGCAAAATATCAGGACAACCATAACACCAATACTCCTAGCCAATCTTATCTATAAATGGAACAAAAAAAATCTTACCGTACCGCGTTTATATTTGTAACTATACTTTTTTTCCTTTGGGGATTTATCACCGTTCTCGTAGACTCGCTTATCCCGAGACTTAGAGAAGTTTTTACACTTTCTTATTTCCAGGCCGGAATGGTACAATTCGCCTTTTTTGGCGCTTATTTTTTACTTTCCATTCCAGCGGGATACATTCTATCAAAAATTGGATATAAAAAAGGAATTATTTTAGGTCTTAGCACAATGGCCCTGGGTTGCCTATTATTTTATCCGGCAGCTTCTTATCGTGTCTTCGGAATATTTATGCTGGGTTATTTTACCCTTGCTGCGGGAATTACAATCCTGCAGGTTGCAGCCAATCCTTATGTAACCATTCTTGGTCCCGAAAAAACCGCTTCCAGTAGGCTGAATCTATCCCAGGCTTTCAACTCATTAGGAACCGCTATTGCCCCTGCTCTTGGAGCACTTTTTATTCTTCAGGATAAAGTAAAGACAAGTGCTGAAATAGAAGCGCTGGATGCTACCGCTCAAAAAAGTTATTTGGTAGCTGAGGCTGCCGCAGTACAAACTCCATTTTTAGGAATAGCAGCTTTTATTGGGGTAATCGCCCTGGTTTTCTTCTTCGTAAAACTTCCAAAAGTCGGCGATAAAGAAGCCTCTAACGATTACCGAAAAGTTTTAAAGAACAGAAACCTTATACTGGGTTCCATTGCCCTATTCTGTTATGTAGGTGCCGAGGTTTCCCTTGGTAGTTATATGGTAAATTATTTTCTAAGTCTTGACCTTGCCGCCACGGTAAGAGAAACTTCTTTTATGCGCACTATTGCTGAATGGATCTTAAGCACCGGCGTTTCATCTTCCAGTGATATGGCGGTAGTGGGAGTTTTTGTGACTTTCTACTGGACGGGAGCCATGATTGGAAGATTTATTGGTTCTTACCTTACTTCTATATTTAATCCTGCAAAAATCTTAAGCATTTTCGCACTTGGAGCTATTGGAATGATCCTTATCTCCAATTTCTCGGTTGGTCTCGCCGCAATGTGGACTATAATAGGGGTTGGATTATTTAATTCAATAATGTTCCCTACAATTTTCAGCCTTGCCTTAGACGGGCTGGGAGATGACAAAGCTCAGGGATCTGGAGTGTTATGTACCATGATTGTGGGTGGCGCTATAATTCCACCGGCGTACGGTTACTTAACCGATTCTTTCAATTTCAACATAGCCCTAATTTTAGTAATGGCTTGTTACGCTTACATTTTTTATTACGCTTATAGTAATAAGAGAAGAAAAGTTGTGGTGGCATAATTTAATATTTCTCCGGTTTTAATCCGCAAGTTTTTAGGGCGGCCTAAAGCCTGTATGATATTATCTTTGTAGTTTTGGGATATTCAGAAAAAATAATATTCCAAAATATATGTCTGCTCAAAAACGCCTGTTTCTAGTTGATGCCTATGCCCTGATTTTTAGAGGTTATTACGCCTTTATCAAAAACCCAAGGATTAATTCTAAAGGTTTTGATACTTCAGCGATAATGGGTTTTATGAATTCCCTTTTCGATGTGATTAGGCGGGAAAAACCAGATCATCTTGCCGTTTGCTTTGATAAAGAAGGCAGCCAGGTTAGAACCGAAATGTTCGCAGAGTATAAAGCTAACCGAGATGCTACGCCGGAACCTATAAAAGATGCGATTCCTATTATCCAGGATATTTTAAAAGCCATGCATATTCCCGTAGTGGAATTACCCGGTTGTGAAGCTGACGATATTATTGGAACCCTTGCCCTACAAGCTGAAAAAGAAAATTACCAGGTTTTTATGGTAACTCCAGATAAGGATTTTGCCCAATTGGTGAGCGAAAATATTTTTATGTACCGCCCCGCAAGAATGGGTAACGGAATAGAAATTTGGGGTATCCCTGAAGTTCAAAAGAAATTTGAAATTGAGCGTCCCGAACAGGTAATAGATTTCCTTGGAATGATGGGCGATGCGGTAGACAATATCCCGGGGCTTCCGGGAGTTGGCGAGAAAACTGCTAAAAAATTCCTGAAGCAATTTGGAAGTATGGAAGAGCTGCTGGCCAATACCGACCAGTTGAAAGGAAAGATGAAAGAAAAAGTTGAAAGTCACGCCGAGCAAGGAATTCTTTCTAAAAAACTGGCAGCTATTCTTACCGATTGTGATGTGAAATTTCACGCTGAAGATTATGAACTCTCTCAACCTGATTCAGATAAAGTTCAGGAGATCTTTGATGAACTTGAATTTAGAAGACTTAAAGATCAATTTATAAAATTATTTAGCGGCGAAGAAGATCAACAGCAAACCCAGGTTAGCAATTCTCCTTCAGCTAAAAAAGTTTCAAAAACTGCCGGAGAAGGACAGTTTTCATTGTTTTCGGGAGACGATTCAGAAAAAATTGAAGCCAGTTCTGGCGGAAGAAAATCTTTAAAAGATACCGCTCACGTATACCAAAGCCTGAATACTAAAATGGCCAGGCAAATGTTTCTTCAGAATTTAATGAAACAAAGCAGCGTTTGCGTTGATACTGAAACCACAAGTTTAAATGCGCTGGAAGCAGAGCTGGTTGGCATTGCTTTTTCCTGGGAACCCGGCAAAGGTTTTTACCTGCCTTTCCCCGAAGAACGCGAAAAAGCACAGGAACTTATTGAGGAGTTGCGACCGTTTTTTGAAGATGAAAAAATTGAAAAAATTGGGCAAAACCTTAAATATGATATCAAGGTTTTAGCTAAATATAATATTGAAATAAAAGGAAAGCTTTTCGATACCATGATCGCGCATTATCTGATCAATCCAGATATGCGTCATAATATGGATATACTTGCCGAAACTTACCTTAATTATACGCCGCAACCTATTTCAGAATTAATAGGAAAAAAAGGAAAGAATCAAAAGTCGATGCGAGAGGTTCCGGTTGAAGAGCAAACCGAATATGGCGTAGAAGATGCCGATGTTACCCTTCAGCTTAAAAAATTCTTTGAACAGGAATTAAAAGAAGCAGAAACCCGAAAGCTTTTTGATGAAATTGAAATTCCGCTGGTTAGAGTGCTTGCCGCAATGGAACTGGAAGGCATAAAATTAGACGAAAATTTCCTAAAATCCCTTTCTGATGCTTTAGATAGTGATATTAAAGAACTGGAACAAAATATTTATAAAGAAGCCGGGGAAGAATTTAAAATAAGCTCTCCAAAACAATTAGGAATTATCCTATTTGAAAAAATGGAATTGGTTAAAAAACCAAAAAAGACCAAAACAGGCCAATATTCAACCAGCGAAGATGTACTCTCGGTTTTAGTTAAAGAGCATAAGATCGTAGAAGATGTTTTAATGTATCGTGCTTTGGTAAAACTCCAAAATACTTATGTAGATTCTTTACCAAACCAGGTACAGAAAGCTACCGGCAGAATTCATACCGATTATGTACAAACTATTGCAGCTACGGGAAGATTGAGTTCCAACAATCCTAACCTTCAAAATATACCGATAAGAACTGAGCGCGGTCGCCAGGTGAGAAAAGCTTTTGTTCCGCGGGACGAAAATCATATTCTACTCGCTGCCGATTATTCTCAAATTGAATTGCGAATTATCGCTGCACTTAGTGAGGAAGATAACATGATTAAAGCCTTTAAAGAAGGGAAAGATATTCACGCCTCTACTGCGGCACAGGTTTTCAATGTTAATATAGATGAAGTAACCCGAGAGCAAAGAAGTAATGCCAAAACTGTGAATTTTGGTATTATATATGGAGTTTCGGCTTTTGGCTTAAGCAATCAGACCAATTTATCTCGTGCTGAAGCAAAAGAACTTATTGACACCTATTACAAAACCTATCCTAAATTAACCGGATATATTGCAGACCAGGTAGCTTTTGCCAGGGAGAACGGTTATGTGCAAACAATTTTAGGTAGAAGGCGATATTTAAAAGACATCAATTCGCAAAATGCTGTAGTGCGTGGTGCTGCAGAAAGAAATGCGGTAAATGCGCCAATACAGGGTAGCGCAGCAGATATTATAAAACTGGCAATGATTAATATTTACCGAAAACTTACAGAAGGAAAATTCAAAACCAAAATGTTACTCCAGGTGCATGATGAATTGGTTTTTGACGCCCATAAAGATGAAGTTGAAGAAGTAAAGAAAATGATTCAGTTTGAAATGGAAAACGCTTACAAACTGGAAGTTCCTTTAGATGTAGAATTAGGAGAAGGCAATAACTGGCTGGAAGCGCATTAGAATTTCTCCGTCATTGCGATGGAGGCACGACTGAAGCAATCTTTAGTAAAACAAAAAACCTCGCAACCAAAGTTGCGAGGTTTTTCTATCTAACACTAAAAAGATTGGTTAAGTTAGTTCACCCTTGTATATTCTAAAGATAAAACGGTAACCTCTTCGGCATCCGTCCCGTCTGGATTTCCATAATATTGTTCAGATTCAAATTTGCTGATTTCGAAAGCAAACGTATTATCAGTTCTTTCTAAAATTCTGCTGTGGGTACGAGTAGTTCCATCAATAGTCATCGTAATAACAAGACGTTCGTCGTTATTTACATTTTCAACATCCCAGCTCCCGGTATCTGTTCTTCCTGAAAGGCATTTAAAATCATCATTACTTTCACCGGCTTTAAAATCAAGTTTAGAATTGGTAGTTATCATATCTCCATTGTTTGAGAAAGTAACACCCATATCCTGGAAACAATTAGTTTCTAATAAAATATTGGAATTAAATACCCCATCATTATTAAGATCTACCACGGTATCTGTTTCCATTGCTGAAAGTATCCATTCTCCTTCAAGATCTTCTGGAGTAATGTTTGCAGTAGCATTTAAATTATTCACCTCAGTTTCGGCAACATGATCCTGATTAGGTTCACAAGATGCTATACTAAATATCATTCCTAATATAAAGAGGCTTTTTAATCTAAGTAGGTTTTTCATAGCTAAATCAATTTGAGAGGACAAAGCTAAGGAGTATTTAAAGATTTTTATGACTTTTTTAACATAAAAATTACCGTTTAACATTCATTATGTGCATTTTATCGATTTAAGATAGTAGGAATAGGTAGGAAATAAGCCGCAAAGGGAAACCTATAACCTAAAATTGAAAAGATTTTGTTCATTTATGAAATTATGTTCTGCAGCTATATCCCTCAAAATAAATTAATTAATTTCGGATTTGCTATATGAATTTATAATTGTACATTTGCACCCCGATTTCCCGACATGATTTATGCTGGGAATGGGAATGGAATGTTTAATAATAAGTAAATTTAATTAGTGTGGACACATTAAGCTACAAAACAGTATCAGCCAACAAGGCTACCGTGACCAAAGAATGGGTACACGTAGATGCTGAAGGACAGACGTTGGGCCGACTAGCTTCTAAAGTAGCCAAGCTACTAAGAGGTAAGCACAAACCTAACTTCACCCCGCACGTTGATTGTGGTGATAACGTAATCGTTACCAATGCAGAAAAGATCAACTTAACCGGTAAGAAATGGGATTCGAAAGAATACATTCGTCATACTGGCTACCCGGGTGGACAAAAAAGTCTAACAGCAGCTGAATTATTCGAAAAGAATCCAGAGAGACTTATCGAAAAATCAGTAAAAGGAATGCTACCAAAGAACAAACTTGGAGCAGACCTATTTAGAAATTTAAAGGTTTACGCAGGATCAGAACATGATCACACTGCACAAAAGCCTAAAACTATTAACTTAAACGATCTTAAGTAATGGAGGTTATTCACAAAATTGGCCGTAGAAAAACGGCGGTTGCGCGTGTTTATGTTTCTGAAGGAAGCGGAAAATTTAGCGTAAACAAAAAAGACCTTAAAGACTACTTTACCACAGGTCCTTTACTTTACAAAGTAAACCAGGCCCTTAACCTTACCGGTAATGACGATAACTTTGACGTAAGAGCAAATGTTTACGGTGGTGGTATTACAGGACAGGCAGAAGCTATTCGTCTTGCACTTGCAAGAGCAATGGTAGAACTGGATGCAGAGAACAGAGCGGTGTTAAAGCCAGAAGGTTTAATGACCAGAGACCCAAGAATGGTAGAGCGTAAGAAGTTTGGACAGAAGAAAGCTCGTAAGAAATTTCAGTTCTCTAAACGTTAATTTTTATTGGAATTTATATTCCAAAGTTCATTTAATATTAAAAAGATTTTTGTTGTTATTCCGCTGCCAGCGGAAGTTAGTTTAGCATCTAAACAGGTAAGGCCGTGTTTATAAAAACAGCCACTTACTTGTTGCTATCTTCAACAGAACGTAAACTATTACAAAAATGGCAAACAAAGTAGAAGTAAAAGAATTACTTGATGCAGGTGTACATTTTGGACACCTTACAAGAAGATGGAACCCAAATATGGCCCCATATATCTATATGGAGCGTAATGGGATTCACATCATCAACTTATATAAGAGTGCTGCTAAAATGCAGGAGGCAGGTGATGCCCTTGCAAAAATTGCAGCCAGCGGTAGAAAAATACTTTTCGTAGCTACCAAGAAACAAGCTAAAGAAATAGTAGCCGAACAAGCTGAAAAAGCAAATATGCCATACATTACCGAGCGTTGGCCCGGTGGTATGCTTACCAACTTTGTAACTATTCGTAGAGCCGTTAAGAAAATGGCCTCTATTGATAGAATGAAGAAAGATGGTACCTTTAATACACTTTCTAAAAAAGAACGTCTTCAGGTAGATCGTTTAAGAGCTAAATTAGAAAAGAACCTTGGTTCTATTTCTGATATGAGCAGACTTCCAGGAGCACTTTTTGTTGTTGATATTACTCGTGAACACATTGCTATTAAAGAAGCTCAAAAATTAAACATTCCAATTTTCGCTATGGTAGATACAAACTCAGATCCTCGTGAGGTTGAGTACGTAATTCCATCTAATGACGATGCTTCAAAGTCTATCAACAAAGTGGTTTCTTATGTTGCAGATTCTATTGTAGACGGCCTTTCTGAAAGAAAAGCTTCTAAAGAATCTAAAAAAGAGAAAGCTGACAAAGAAGAAAAAGAGCCAAAAGCACCAAAGGCTGCTGTAAAGCAACCAGAGGCTGAAGCTCCTTCTAAAGATGCCGAAGACAAAAAGGCAATGAAAGAAGCTAAGAAAGATGTAAAACTTGAGTCTAAGAAAGAAACTTTAGACAAAGCTTCATCTAACGAAGAAGAATAAAATAACATTTTATAACATTCAAAAAGTCGTTTAGTTTCTTTCCTAACAGTTGGTCTCTAAGCGACTTTTTTTAAATAAAAAACAATACTATGGCTAAGATAACCGCCGCAGAAGTAAACAAATTAAGAAAAGCTACCGGTGCCGGTATGATGGATTGTAAAAAGGCACTTGTAGAAGCAGATGGTGATTTTGACAAGGCTATTGAAGTACTTCGTAAAAAAGGTCAGAAAGTTGCTGCTAAGAGAGCCGATAGAGATTCAGCCGAAGGTGCTGCAATTGCTAAGGTAAACGACGATAACACCAAAGGTATTATCATCTCTCTTAACTGTGAAACCGACTTTGTTGCTAAAAACGATGATTTCGTAAAAATGGCAAACAATTTCGCAGACATCGCACTTACTGTTTCTTCAAAAGAAGAATTGCTTAAAGCAGATTACAACGGGATTTCAGTTGAAGATAAATTAACTGAGCAAACTGGTGTAATTGGTGAGAAAATAGAAATTGGTGCTTTTAAAACTTTAGAAGCTCCGTTTGTAGGTTCTTATATTCACGCAGGAAACAAAATTGCTGTAATCACCGGTCTTTCTAAGAATGTTGAAGGTGCAGATGAAGCTGCAAAAAACGTTTCTATGCAAGCTGCCGCTATGAACCCTATCGCACTTAACGAAGAAGGTGTAGACCAGGAAACCATAGATAAAGAAGTAGAGATCGCTAAAGATACACTTCGCCAGGAAGGTAAACCTGAAGAAATGCTAGACAAAATAGCAAAAGGAAAAATTCAGCGTTACTTTAAAGACAATACTTTAGTTAACCAGGCTTTTATCAAAGACGGAAAACAAAGCGTTGCAGACTACGTAAAATCTGTAGATTCAGATCTTACTGTTGTAGGTTTCGAAAGAGTTGCTTTAGGAGAGTAATTAAAATTTGTCATTTCCGCGTAGGCGGAAATCCTAATAAATCTAAAACCGCTTCTCTAGACAGAAGCGGTTTTTTTAATTTTATCAAATGTCAGAAAAAGCATTTCAGTTTAAAGAATTCAAGATAGAACAAGATCGCTGCGCCATGAAAATTGGCACCGACGGCGTTTTACTGGGCGCCTGGGCTTCCCTGGAGCACGAACCAGACAGTATTCTTGATATTGGCACAGGAACCGGTCTAATTGCATTAATGCTCGCACAACGCTCCCCTGCCCTTCTTATTGATGCTTTAGAAATTGACGAAGATGCTTACGAACAAGCTGTAGACAATTTTGAACAAAGCCAATGGGGAGACAGGCTATTTTGCTATCACGCCGCTTTTGATGAATTTGTAGAAGAAATGCAGGATGAAGACAAGTACGAGCTAATTATTTCAAATCCGCCATTTTATGCTGAAGATTATACTTCAGAAAGCGCAAGTAGAAATAAAGCCCGTTTTGCTGAAGCCCTGCCTTTTTCAGAATTACTTGAAGGTGTTTCAAAACTACTTCATCCGGATGGGGAATTCAATACGATTATTCCGCATAAAGAAGAAACAAATTTTATAAGCCTGGCCAATGAATTTGGGCTTTTTCCGAAGAAAATTACCAGGGTGCGCGGCAATGAAACATCAGAAATAAAGAGAAGTTTGCTAAGCTTCAATTTTAAAAAGGAGCAGCCTGAAGAAAATGAACTTATCATTGAAATTTCACGGCATAATTATACAGATGCTTATAAAAAGCTTGTAAAAGACTTCTATCTTAAATTATAATCTTAAAATTGTTTGCTTTAAAAAGCTTAGTTACATTTGTGTAAAACACCACACAGATGAGAACAGATAACTTCCAGGCTCCAGATTATTATAATATTGATGAGCTGCTTACCGATGAACATAAGATAGTTCGCGATGCCGCCAGAGAATGGGTGAAACGCGAAGTTTCTCCTATAATTGAAGATGCTGCTCAAAAAGCAGAATTCCCTAAATCTATAATTAGCGGTTTAGCTGAAATTGGAGCTTTTGGCCCTTATATCCCGGAGGAATATGGAGGTGCTGGTCTGGATCAAATCTCATACGGACTTATCATGCAGGAAATTGAACGCGGTGACAGTGGCGTTCGCTCTACCGCATCTGTTCAAAGTTCCCTGGTAATGTTTCCTATTTATAAGTACGGTACCGAAGAACAACGCAAAAAATACCTGCCAAAATTAGCCTCGGGAGAATTTATGGGATGTTTTGGGCTTACCGAGCCAGATCACGGTTCTAATCCCGGCGGGATGACCACCAACTTTAAAGACAAAGGCGATCATTATTTACTAAATGGGGCTAAAATGTGGATCTCTAACGCACCTTTTGCAGATATTGCAGTGGTGTGGGCAAAAGATGAAAACGGCCGTATTCACGGACTTATCGTAGAAAGAGGAATGGAAGGTTTTACCACTCCTGAAACTCATAATAAATGGTCACTTCGCGCCAGCGCAACCGGCGAACTTATTTTTGACAACGTAAAAGTGCCAAAAGAAAATCTAATGCCGAATAAAAGCGGACTTGGCGCTCCATTAGGTTGCCTTGATTCTGCCCGCTACGGAATTGCCTGGGGAGCTATAGGCGCAGCAATGGATTGCTATGATACCGCTTTGCGTTATGCAAAAGAGCGAGTGCAATTTGACAAACCAATTGCCGGCACGCAACTTCAGCAGAAAAAATTAGCAGAAATGATCACCGAGATCACCAAAGCGCAGCTTATGGCCTGGAGACTGGGTGTTCTTAAAAACGAAGGAAAAGCAACTTCGGCGCAAATCTCTATGGCCAAAAGAAATAATGTAGAAATGGCCATAAAAATAGCCCGGGAAGCAAGACAGGTTTTAGGCGGAATGGGAATTACCGGCGAGTACAGCATTATGCGCCATATGATGAACCTGGAAAGTGTAATTACTTATGAAGGCACACACGATATTCATCTATTAATAACAGGAATGGATATTACCGGAATCCCGGCTTTTCAATAAAAAGACATTTTACTAAAAATCGTCATGCTGAATTCATTTCAGCATCTAAGCTTGTTAAAACACACAACATATTAGATCCTGAAACAAGTTCAGGATGACGCGAAATAATCTCAATCATTACAATAAATCAAAACAAGGGCAGCGTTTACAGCGTTTGCCCTTTTTATATTTTTCGCAGCATTCTTTTTTAAGCGGTTTGGGATTTTTAGCCACAACACCGTCTATTTGCAAATAATCTTTTGATTTATTTGAATAAAAAACAATGACATTATATGAATTTAAAAACTGTTTCGCCATATTTTGAATATACTTCAAAAAGCTGAAATTGAGCGTTAATTCAGTTTTAAATGAATGTTTAAATTTTATAAATCCTAAAGAGAATCTTATTTTTGCAAAATGGGAGATAAAAATAGGATAAACGAGGTAAATAAGGCGCTACAGCCTAAAATAAACCAACTTTTAGATCATTCTTTATATCAAAAAATAACGACTCCAGAGCACCTTCAAATCTTTATGGAGCATCACGTTTTTGCTGTGTGGGATTTTATGTCTTTACTTACCGCTTTACAGGAAAAACTTACCAAGACCACCAATCCCTGGGTGCCTGTAGGAAATCCTGAAACTCGTTATTTAATCAATGAAATAGTACTTGCTGAAGAAACCGATGTGAATTACTTCGGCGATCATCAAAGCCATTTTGAAATGTACCTGGATGCAATGGAAAAAAGTGGCGCCGATACCGGCAGGATCAAAGACTTTTTACTCCAGGTTCACCACGGCACCGATATTTTTTTATTGATTGCAGCTACCAAACTCCCGCTTAATATTAAGATATTTCTAAAAAATACCTTTGAAGTAATTTCAGAAGAAAAACCTCATAAAATTGCCTCAGCCTTTACCTTTGGGCGCGAAGGACTTATTCCGGGGATGTTCACGTCTATCATAGAAAATGTGCAGCAGAATTTCCCAAAAGAAGATTTAAGTCTGTTTAAATATTATTTTGATCGTCATATAGAACTGGATGGTGACGAGCACGGGCCTATGGCCTTTAAAATGGTTGAAGAACTCTGCGGAAATGATGAGGAGAAATGGGAAGAAGTAAAACGCACCGCAGAAGAAGCACTTGATGCCCGGTTAGAACTATGGAAAGGCATTGAAGAAGAAATTTCAGAAAATATAGATTCTAAAAACCTGCAAACGGTTTAAAAGAATCTTTCTACAAAAAAATAAACCTCACAGATCATAAAATCTGTGAGGTTTTTATATTATACCATCGTCATCCTGAATTTATACTCATATTAGAAGCTGAAACCAGTTCAGCTTGACGAATAAAAATAATTAAGGAGCTTCAGGTGCCAGTTTTACTTCCAAACCATCTAATTCTTCAGTAATTGGGATTTGGCAGCTTAGACGGCTATTATCCTGTACAAAAAATGCCTGATCCAGCATGTCTTCCTCTTCAATACTTTGCTCGGGCAACATATGCTCAAAATTAAGAATATAGCATTGGCAGGAAGCACACATCGCCATTCCGCCACAAATACCAATAGTACCTTCTGGAGCAAGTTCAAAAGAGCGAACAACTTCCATAAGATTCATATTCATATCTGTTGGAGCATCTACCACGTGGGCTTCCCCTTCCCGGTCTATAATTGTTATTTTAATATCAGACATATCTTGCTTAAGCTAGATCTTCTAAAGAACTCGTCATTGCGAGGCACGAAGCAATCTGTAATCTTCAGCTATAATTTCATATGAAAGATTACTTCACTCCGTTCGTAATGACGATTACTTTGTAGACAATCTATTATTTTAATTTATACTTTTTACTACTTCTTTCTTAGCTTCCTTTTTGCTACCATCAAATCCGCTCACTCCACTAACGGTAGTGTACTTCATCACATATTTCTTATCTGGGAAAATACGCTGGTAAGCACTTTGGCACATAATGGCCGCTTCGTGAAAACCGCAAAGAATCAACTTTAATTTTCCCGGGTAGGTGTTTACATCACCAATGGCGTAAACCCCGGGAATATTGGTTTGATAATCGTAAGCATTATCAACCTTAATAGCGTTTTTCTCTATTTCCAGACCCCAATCTGCGATAGGACCTAATTTAGGCGAAAGCCCGAACAAAGGAATAAAATAATCGGTTTCCTTTATCTCTTTTTCTGAAGCCGAAGCTTTGTGAGTAATCACTACATTTTCCAGCTCATCTTCTCCCTGAAGATCGGTTACCTCAGCATCGGTAATAAGGTTTATCTTTCCAATTTTTGAAAGTTCTTCTACCTTTTCTACGGAATCTAAAGCGCCACGGAAATCTTTTCTTCGGTGAACCAGGGAAACTTCCTTAGCAATATCGGCCAGGTAAATTGCCCAGTCTAAAGCTGAATCACCTCCACCTGCAATTACTACTTTTTTATCACGGTAAACCTCCGGCTCCCGAATAATATAAGCTACACCTTTATCTTCAAACTTAGCAATGTTTGCAATAGGCGGTTTTCTAGGCTCAAAACTTCCAAGCCCACCGGCAATTACTACCACCGGCGCGTGATGTTTTGTTCCCTTATTGGTGGTTACAATAAAACTACCATCCTCTTGTTTGTCTATGGTTTGCGCTCTTTCGCCAAGCGTAAATCCCGGCTCAAAAGGCTTTATTTGCTCCATTAAGTTAGTTACAAGATCTCCAGCCAAAACCTCGGGAAATCCGGGGATATCGTAAATTGGTTTTTTAGGATAGATCTCTGAACACTGCCCTCCCGGTTGTGGAAGCGCATCTATTAAATGGCATTTTAATTTTAATAATCCGGCTTCAAAAACCGCAAAAAGGCCTGTTGGCCCTGCGCCAATTATAAGTATATCGGTTTTAATCATGCTATTTGCAAATTTGTGGTAAGCTCGCTGCTTACTTTTGAATATTTACCACGCTTTCTATTTGTGGTGCATATTTTTTAATCGTCATTTCTACTCCAGATTTAAGCGTCATCTGATTCACTGTGCAATCTACACAGGCGCCTTCCAGACGAACTTTAACCAGCCGATCGTTCTCTATAGAAACCAAAGAAATATTACCCCCGTCACTTTCCAAAAAAGGACGAATTTCATCAAGGGCTTTTTCTACATTTAATTTTACTTCTTCGCTCGTCATTTATTTCTTTTTAACTGCACTGCATCCGGCCATTGTAGTGATCTTTATCGCTTCAGTTGGAGGCAGACTTTTGTTTCTATTTACTGTTTCCTGAACCATATTACGGGTAATATCCTCAAAAGCTGTTTCTAAGGGTGTTGCCGTTTGCAAAGCTGCAGGACGACCTATATCGCCAGACTCCCTTAAACTTTGTACTAATGGAATTTCTCCCAGGAATGGAGTATCTATATCTTCAGCAAGATTTTTAGCTCCTTGTTTTCCGAAGATATAATATTTATTTTCAGGAAGCTCTTCTGGAGTAAAATACGCCATATTCTCAACTATTCCCAAAACAGGCACGTTTATACTTTCCTGGCGGAACATTGCCACTCCTTTTTTAGCATCTGCCAGAGCCACATTTTGCGGCGTACTAACTACAACCGATCCGGTAATTGGCAGCGATTGCATAATGGATAAATGGATATCACCAGTTCCCGGCGGAAGATCTATTAAAAGAAAATCCAACTCGCCCCAGGCTGCATCAAAAATCATTTGATTTAATGCTTTGGCGGCCATTGGCCCACGCCAAACTACGGCCTGATTAGGCTTGGTGAAAAATCCGATTGAAAGTATTTTTACTCCGTAGTTTTCAATAGGTTTCATTTTAGACTTCCCATCTACAGTTACCGAAAGAGGTTTTTCGGCCTCAACATCAAACATCATTGGGATAGAAGGTCCATAAATATCGGCATCTAAAATCCCGACTTTAAAGCCCATTTTAGATAAAGTTACCGCTAGATTAGCAGTTACTGTAGATTTACCAACGCCTCCTTTTCCAGAAGCAACGGCAATAATATTAGAAATTCCAGGAATAGATTTTCCTTTAATTTCCGGCTTCTTATCTGCCGATTCTACTTTAATATTAACTTTAACCTTGGCCTTTTGATTTACGTGTTCGTGAATAGCTTTCATAACATCCACTTCTGCACGCTTTTTTATATGCAAAGCGGGGTTTTGTAAAACAAGGTCTACAACTACCTCATCACCAAAGGTCATCACGTTTTGAATAGCACCGCTTTCTACCATATTTTTGCCTTCTCCGGCTACAGAAATAGTTTCCAGCGATTTTAATATTTCTTTCCTGTCTAACTTCATTTAAAACATTTTATATTCCTGAGAATATCAGGATATTTTTAGCTGCATTAACGAGGTTTTTCGCAAAAAACCAGGCAGCTTATATAGATTCATTCTAAACGCAAATATAAGTGTAAAAGCTAAGAAAACGAAGTATTTACCCATAATTGATTTATAGAAGAATAAAGCGAAGTTATGGAGTAATTTACACCTAAAATTTTATTTCAGTTCTTTCACCGGATCCCAAAAATGTTTTTCAAAATCCTGAATTTTATTGTCTTCTACTTTAATGCCTTCAGCAGCTAACATTTGCTGCATTGCGCTGTGATCTCCAAAATGACTTTTCCCGGTAAGGAGTCCGTTTCTATTTACCACACGGTGCGCCGGCACATCTTCCATATCTTTAGCCGAATTCATTGCATAACCAACCATCCTGGCACTTTTTGCTGCTCCTACGCTTTTTGCAATTGCACCATAGGAAGTTACTTTTCCCTTTGGAATTTGTCTCACTACTTCATAAACCCTTTCAAAAAAGCTCTTTTCTTCCAAACCTAAGAGTAATAAATTCTTAAAAGTGTTACAATTACCAGAATAAGCATCAGGGCCGTCATAAAGTAATTGGAATATTTAGAAAATGCTTCGGCTTGTTTTTCAATTCTAATAAAAGAAAGTACATAAACATATAGTGTAGTGAAACTACCTATAGATGCAGCTAAAATAAAGGCGATAATTCGAGACCAATCGTAAGAGGTACCAACACCGATATTCAGGGCTCCTGCAATAGCAACAAAATAAGGAACGGGAAAAATGTTTAGAGCTGCCACAAGCATTCCTTTAAAAATACTGTTGGAATTTGCTTTTCGGGATTTATGCTCTATTCCGCCGCGTTTTTTTGCCTGAATGAAAAAATAAACCGCCAGGAGAATAAATATTACGAGACCAGCGCGCAATAAAATATTCTGAACAAATTCATTTCCGAATATATATTTAGCCAATAAAACAGCCACGGTAGCCTGAATAATCACTACAATAGTAGCTCCCAATGCAACGTAGAGTCCGTTTTTCTTTCCTTTTTCAACACAGGTTTTAGCCACGGTCATATTCACCAAACCGGGTGGCACTACCCCAAGCAAGGCTGCGAAATAAGTAATTAGAAAAAGTTTTGTTTCTTCCAAAAGGGACTTATTTTATTCTAAATTGAATATAAGTTATAGGTTTTCCCTGGTCAAGATACTGTTTTTCATAGAAAGTTTGAATTTCCCTTACTGCTTTTGGCGAATATTCATTTTTATAAATATCGTGATGCGCATATAGAATCTCATGACCTTCGCCGTGGAGCAGACCAAGTGTATAACCGTGCATAAATTCACTATCGGTTTTAAGATTCACCAGGCCTTCAGCTTTTAAAATATGCTTATACTTCTGAAGAAATTCAGCATTGGTTAAGCGGTGTTTGGTGCGCTTGTATTTAATTTGTGGATCGGGAAAAGTGATCCAGATCTCATCTACTTCATTTTCAGCAAAAACGCGATCTATTAATTCAATTTGAGTTCTCAAAAAAGCTACGTTTTCCAGATCTTCTTCAATAGCGGTTTTTGCACCTCTCCAAAACCTGGCGCCTTTAATATCTATTCCTACAAAATTCTTTGTTGAATCCTGCTTAGAAAGACCAATAGTATATTCGCCTTTTCCGCAGCCTAACTCCAGCACTATAGGATTATCATTTTTAAAAAAATCTTTGTTCCAATTTCCTTTTAAACTGAATTGATCTTTCTCCAGCTCTTCCCGGGAGGGTTGTATCACATTTTCAAATGTTTCGTTCTCCCTGAATCGTCTTAATTTATTCTTACTTCCCACGCCTTAATTTAATATTTTGGTAAAACTAAAGAAAATAGCGCACAGGCCCTTAATAATATATTTGATATATGCATAAGAAACGAATTTTAGTAGCGGTTTTAAATTGGGGGCTCGGCCATGCTACGAGGTGTATACCTGTTATTGAAGAATTGCAACGGCATAATTTTGAAGTTTTTATCGCCTCAGATGGTGCGGCACTAGAATTGCTAAAAAAGGAATTCCCATCAATTAAAGCTTTTGAACTTCCCTCCTATAATATTTCCTACGGAAAAACGGCAAGCTCTTTTAAATGGAAATTATTTACTGAAACTCCTACTATTCTAAATGCGATAAGACTGGAAAGAAAGAAAATTAAAGACCTGGTGGCAACCCATCACTTTCACGGAATAATTTCTGATAACCGGTTTGGATGCCGGCATAAAAATATCACCTCTGTTTTTATAACCCACCAGTTAAGTGTGCTAAGCGGAAACACCACCTATTTAAGCAGCAAACTGCACCAAAATTACATATCAAAATTCGATGAATGCTGGATTCCCGATACTCCCGGAAATCATAACCTAAGCGGGATTATGGGGCATTTAAAAGAAACACCTACGAACGTAAAATACATTGGGCCGCTTAGTCGGTTTAATAAAATACCTCAGCAAAAAAAGTATGATTACGCAGCGATCTTATCTGGCCCCGAACCACAACGGACTATGCTGGAAGAAAAATTGCTTAGTTCTTTTCAGAATTCAGATAAAAAAATAATTCTGGTAAGAGGAATTATGGCTGAAAACACTATTTCTTCTAAAAACAGGAATCTTAAGATCAAAAATTATCTAACCTCTAAAGCCTTGCAAGAGGTGATTCTAAGCAGTGAGGCGATAATTTGCCGTTCTGGGTATTCCAGCATTATGGATTTGGCCAAACTAGAGAAAAAAGCCTTTCTTATACCAACTCCCGGCCAGTATGAACAGGAATATTTAGCCAGGCGTTTTAAGAAACTAGGAATAGCTCCTTTTTGCAAACAAGAGGATTTTGAAATTTCAAAACTTGAGGATCTGGAAGATTTTTCGGGCTTCAGCAGCCTAGATTTCAGTGTCAGTTTCGGGGATATTTTTGCTCTTTTCAAGGGTAAATGAAAATTCGCTACCTACTCCAAAAACACTTTCCACGTAAATTTTCTCATCGTGGGCTTCAATAATATGTTTTACGATAGAAAGTCCTAAACCGGAACCTCCTTCTTTCCTGGAGCCACTTTTATCTACACGGTAAAAACGTTCAAAAACACGCGGCAGATTTTCTTTTTCTATTCCTTCTCCATTATCGGTTACCCGAACGATCACCTTATTTTTTATGAGGTTTTCTATACTAATTTCAGTAGTCCCGTCTTCCTTTCCATATTTAATGGAATTTACAATCAAATTGGTTAACACCTGCTGAATTCTATCCCTGTCGCCATACACCCAAATAGGTTCGTCATAATCAATATCGAAAGTAAGGGTGATATTTTTCTTTGAAGCTTTCATTTCTAAAAGATCAAATGAACTCTGAATTAGCTCCACAATATTAAAATCTTCCTTTTCCAGATGGAGGTCCCCGGTTTCCAGTTTGGTGATCATATCCAGATCCCGCACAATATATATAAGCCGCTCCACCCCTTTACTGGCGCGCTGCAAATACTTTTTTCGCACCGCTTTGTCTTTCATTGCGCCATCAAGCAGCGTGAGAATATATCCCTGCACTGTAAAAAGTGGAGTTTTAAGCTCGTGCGAAACATTCCCCATAAATTCTTTTCTATAGGCTTCACGCACTTTAAGGGTATCTATCTCCAGCTTTTTGTCTTTGGTGAATTTTTCAACTTCCCGGGTAAGGGTAGCCATATCTGTAGTAACCTGGCTGGGATTTAAGGTAGTAGAATCTAAAAGCGAAACATTATCATAGATCTTCTTAATTCGCTTGTAAATAAAGTGCTCTACCCTGTATTGAATAATAAAAAAAGAAGCGAAATAGGTAATAAGGACAAAAGCGAAAAATGGTTTCAATATAAGCCCGGAAGTAAAATGAGCAAAACCTGCCAATACCACGCTTAAGAAGACGGTGATATATAGCGCAGTCTTTATTGCAAACTTATATGAACGTTTAAATTTTTTCGCCATTAAACAACAAACTTGTAGCCTACACCTTTTACAGTTTTAAAACATTCGTCTCCAATTTTTTCCCGCAGTTTTCTAATATGTACATCTATGGTACGCCCACCAACTACAACCTCTGCGCCCCAAACATTATCTAGAATATCTTCTCTTTTAAAAACTTTTCCAGGTTTTGAAGCCAGTAATGAGAGTAATTCAAATTCCTTTCTGGGTAAAATTATTTCTTCTCCGTTTTTAATCACCTTATACTCATCGCGATTAATAATAAGGTCTTTAATTTTCACCACATTAGAAGTTGCCGTATCATCTTTAAATCTTCTTAATAAAGCTTTTACTTTACTTACCAAAACTTTCGGTTTAATAGGCTTGGTAATATAATCATCGGCACCCGCATCAAAACCGGCCATTTGAGAATAATCTTCACCACGTGCGGTAAGGAAAGCGATAATAGTTTCTTCCAGTTCCGGCAGCTTTCTAATTTGTGCACAAGCTTCAATCCCATCCATTTCGGGCATCATCACATCCAGGATAATAAGCTGTGGCTTTTTCTTTTTAGCAAGTTTCACAGCATCTGCACCATTATCTGCAGTAATTACCTGATATCCTTCAGCAGATAGGTTATATCCAACAATTTCCAGGATATCTGGCTCATCGTCTACCAGTAAGATTTTAATGTCCTTTTTTTTCATTTTGGTTTAGTTGAATTGGTAAATATTAGGTAAAAGTAACCATTAATTTGAACTTTCTTAACCTCAGATACCTTAGTAACCTTAAGCTAACATTATAATCATAAACACATAATTTGAGCTTAACAGAGGCTTTACACTTCCGCCGTTAATTTGCACCAGAGAACTAAACACAGTGATGAAGAATTATTTATTTATCTTAAGCCTGCTTATTTTAAGCATAACAACACAAGCCCAAGACGAGACTACCGGAACAATTGCCGGGAAATTATCTGACAATGAAGTGGAGGGCGAACCTCTTCCTTTTGCCAATGTAATTATTAAGGAAACAAACAAAGGAACTACTTCAGATTTTGACGGGTTATATTCCTTAAAAAATGTTGACCCCGGAACTTATACTGTAGAATTTAGCTTTATAGGTTACGAAACCTTAACAATACCCAATGTTGAAGTTGTTGCGGGAAAAGTTACTGAAGTAAACACCGGCCTTGGAGCAAGCGCTGCAGCTTTAGACGAAGTTGTAATTTCTACCGTTTCAAGACAGGATTCTGAAGTAGCTTTACTTCTGGAACAAAAAAGTGCGATACAAATAAAGGAAAGTATTGGCGCCCAGGAACTAGCTAAAATAGGCGTTTCTGATGCGGGTACAGCTACCACCAAAATTTCGGGAGTTACCAGCAGTGAAGCTTCCGGAGATATTTTTGTAAGAGGATTAGGCGATCGTTACCTATATACTACTTTAAACGGTTTACCAATTCCATCTGACGATGTAGAACGCAAGAATATAGATTTAGGTCTTTTCCCAACTCGGGTTATTAAAAGTGTGGGAATAAGCAAGACTTATTCACCTTCTTATTCTGCAGACCAGGCTTCAGGAAATATCGATATTGAATCCAGAGAGTTGGTAGGCAGCGAAGAACTTGACCTTGGAATTAGAGTTGGCGTAAATACCAATGCAGTTGGAGAATTTTCAAACTTTAAAGTAAGCCCTAATCAAGACAATGCCTATTTCGGCTTTCATCAGCAAAATATCCCAATTGAATATACGCTTTACAACCAAAGCTGGGACCCGCAAACTGCTGATGCTCCTGTTAACAGGAGATATGCTTTAACAGCCGGAAAAAAATTCGGCCAAAACCTAAAAGTACTTCTAACAGCTTCACAATCTCGTGAATTTGAATTTCGTGAGGGTGAATTTACCGAATACCGAAACAATAACCGCTACGATTATTTTACCGATGTAGAGAATTTTACTCAAACCGATAATACTACCGGGATGTTAGATGTGCTCTACGAGTTTAATGATGATCACGAAATAAAAGCAACCAGTCTTTTTATCAATAAACTTACCGATGAAGTTTATGAAAGCGGTAGAAATGGTGAAGGTGTTGTCTTTGAAGAAACCGGACCTGCCGAAGGCCTTAACCAGTTTGTTCGTGACCAGAATATTAAACAAACTCGTTTATGGATAAACCAGCTACACGGTACGCACAGTATTTCAGATAAAAATGAATTGAATTGGGGCTTGGGTTACAACCTTGTTAATGCCGATGAGCCTAACCGTATAAGAAATGAAGTGAATTACGATGGCGAAGATTTTATTCAATTAGGAAGAATGGGTGGCTACCAGCAAAGAAAGTCTTCTCAAAAAATTGAGGATAATGAGATCAATGCTTATGTTGAAGACAAGATCACTTTTGCCAATTCCGAAGAAAATGAAGATGACACCAAAAACATCTTCGTAGACTTTGGCGGAAGCTACCGAAATAAACAAAGAGACTTTGTTTCCCGATTCTTTGGAGTTGTGGAGCGCCCTACAAACACCTATAATCCAACTTCTTTAGACAATCTATCCAGCGTTTTTGTTATAGAGAATTTTAGAAGCGGAAACTTGCAAATTAACGAGCTTACACCCGACTTTTATAATGCAGAATTACAATCTTACGGTGGTTTTGTAAACTTTAACTATGGGAAAGATAATTGGAATGTAAACTTAGGAGCACGTTTCCAGGAAGACGAACTTAATGTAGATTTTGACGTTAATAACTACCCTGCAAACCTACCACAGTTTTCCAATCAATCATACAACAATATTTACCCGAGTGTAAATTTGAAATTCTCTCCAAACGAGAATTCAAACATCAGGTTCTCGGCAAGTAAAACCATTACCCTACCTGAATTTAAAGAAATTGCCCCTTTTGAATATGTTTCTCAAACAGGACAGGTAACCAGAGGTAATCCAGATCTTGATGCTTCAAACAACCTGAATTTCGATTTAAAATATGAACTTTTTCCATCTTCGGGCCAGTTAATTTCCCTAACCGGATTCTATAAGAATATTGAAGATCCTATCAATAAAGTTCAGGATAGAGGTGCAGCAGGTGTTTTCTCTTATTTCAACGCCGGGGAAGAAGCAAATATCTACGGATTAGAACTTGAAACTAGACTTGATGTAATTGATAATGAAACTCCAGAAGGTTTAGACCTGGAAGTAGCATTTAACGCTTCAAGAATGTGGCATAAACAAGATCTTAAAGAAGTATTTGATGGCGAAACTTTCATTAGAACTTTCAGATATAACAATAAAAGCGAGATCGGTTTACAGGGAGCTTCAGATTGGATCTTTAACGGTTCGGTAAATGTTTCTACAGAGTCTGAAAATCCATTTAGAGCTTCTTTAGTAGGAAATTACGCTTCAGATAAAATATATGCGCTTGGCGCTCCAGAAGCCCAGAACCAGGGCGATGTTTTTTACAACGACGAAATTGTAGAAAAAGGTTTTGTAACCCTGGATCTTATAGTAAGCAAAAGTTTAGGCGATCATTGGGATTTCCAGTTCCGTGGTCAAAACCTTTTAAATCCTGAAATAGAAAGAGTACAGGATATTAGACCAAGTTCTACCGGGATTGAAACCACTCAAACGGTAAGATCTTATACTAGAGGCGCAGTCTTGAGCCTTGGAGTAAACTATTCATTTTAACCACTTAATAACCATTCAATCATAAATATTAACCATTCAATTTTATTAAAACCTAAATTATGAAAATGTTTAAAACCAGATTTTTACCAACTTTAGCCCTGGCACTCGGGGTGACAATCACGAGCTGTAGCTCTGATGATGAATTTGAAAGACTGGATGACGACGATCCAACCCCAACACCCGAAGGAACCATTCTTAACGGTAGCGTTGAGGAAGATCGCACCTTAGATGCCAGCGAAACCTACAATCTTACCGGTGTGTATTCGATAGAACCGGGAGTTACCTTAACAATCCCAGCCGGAACCGAGATTATTGCAGATACCGATGAAGATGCTACAGGTGTTTACATCGTAGTTCAAAAAGGAGCAATGATAGATATCCAGGGAACATCTTCTGCCCCGGTAATCATGAGATCTTCTAACAGCCAGCGAGGCAGCTGGGGTGGACTTGTAATTGCAGGTGATGCGGAAACTACCGCTGGTGTTGATGCTACTGCAGAAGTTGGTGGAATTATCTATGGTGGAAGTAATCCTGCAGATAATTCTGGTTCTATAGACTACCTTGTAATTTCTGATGCCGGTGCGCAAATTAACTCTGAATCACAATACAACGGGCTTTCTCTTTATGCAGTTGGCTCTGAAACAAGTATTGAAAACATCGCGATCTTAAACGGTTCTGATGATGGAGTTGAATTCTTTGGAGGTTCTGTTTCAGCTACCAATCTTTATTTAGAAAATAATGAAGATGACGCTGTAGACTGGACAGAAGGTTGGAACGGTACAGTTACTAATACTTATGTACTGCACAGTATGGAAAACTTCTCTACTGCAATTGAAGCTGATGGTGTGGATGGAAATCCAACTATCGAGAACTTTACCGCAGTTTCTTCTACCGGTGGGGTTGCTTTACAATTTAAAGCGCAATCTGGTGCAACTATTAATGGCCTTTCCCTTTCAGGATATGATACCGCTTTAGATATCGCTGAAGAGTCCAGAACAGATCTTTCTGGAATTCAATTAAACGGTGCTACCGCAGAATTGGATATGGATTATTCTGAAGCTCAAACCGTAGATCCTTCTATGTTTGACTGGGTTGATAATCGTGGAAATGTTTCTGTACTTCCAGGCACTATTGATACAGATCTTGCTTTAGACGCAAATTCAGAATATATAATTAACGGTGTAGTTTCTGTAGAAGAAGGTGCTACTTTAACTATTCCTGCGGGAACTAAAATAACTGCAAGAAGTGATGATAATGAAGACGGTACCAGCATCTATATTGTTGTTCAAAAAGGAGCAATGATAGATATTCAGGGAACTGAAGACAACCCAGTTGTAATGTCTTCTACTTCTGGTGTTGCAGGAAGCTGGGGCGGACTTGTAATTGCAGGTGATGCCGAAACTACAGCCGGTGTTGATGCCACTGCAGAAGTTGGCGGAATTATTTACGGAGGTACTGCGCCTGAAGATAACTCTGGTTCTATCCAGTATCTTATTTTATCTGATGCCGGTGCGCAAATCAACTCAGAATCTCAATATAACGGACTTTCACTTTATGCAGTTGGATCTGGAACAACTATTGAAAATATCGCAATTCTAAACGGATTAGACGATGGTGTGGAATTCTTTGGAGGATCGGTTTCAGCTACCAACCTTTATTTAGAAAACAACGAAGATGATGCCGTAGACTGGACAGAAGGATGGAATGGTTCAGTAACCAACACTTATGTTTACCATACTATACCAAACTTTTCTACCGCTATTGAAGCTGATGGGGTAAATGGAAATCCTACTGATCGAGAACTTTACCGCAGTTTCAGAAACCGGAGGAATTGCTTTGCAATTTAAAGCACAATCTGGTGCAATTATCACCGGTCTTTCTCTTTCTGGTTACGACACTGCAATTGATATTGCCGAGGAAGGAAGAACAGATCTTTCTGCAATCCAGATTGAGGGAGTAACCGCAAGCCTGGAAGCTTCTTACGAAACTGAAGCCACTGTAGATGCTGAAATGTTTAGCTGGGTACAGTAATTTATAGTAGTATTATTTAACAATGATTTAGCTCAAAAAGGCTGCCCTCACAGGCAGCCTTTTTTTAATAAAATATTAATACTTAATGCACAATAAATCTGGCAAGATTTTTGAATTTTTATCGTAAGTTTGTAAAAACCTCTAGAAAAAAGAATGAAGCAATACTACTTCTATAGTTTCATAATAGCTGTTTTCCTCACATTCTCTGCGCCAAATGCAGTTTATGCCCAGGAGACTACTAGCTCGGGGAATAAAACCGAAATTCCCATAGAGGGCCTATCTATTTATCCAAACCCGGTTACCAACGGGAAAGTTTATATTAGCACTACCCAGAATAAAGAAAAGGATATCCAGATTTATAATGTTTTAGGGAAGCCTGTTCAGCGCACTAAATTAAGAGGAAGAGAGCTTGATGTTTCCAACCTAAGCGCAGGGATCTATATTCTAAAAATTAAAGAAGAAAAAGCTACCGCCACAAGAAAGTTGGTGGTAAGATAAACTTACATCCTTAAGGCATATCTTAGATTTCTTAACTTCGCTTTTCTAAATTTCCACAAGAATGTTAGCTGAAAGAATTTTTAATATTTCTACTCAGAAAGATTTTAATGAAATTACTCTTGAAGTTTTTTCTTATCAGTTTCAACACAACCCCGTTTACCGCGAATTTTGCCAATTATTAAATCGAAACCCAAGAAACGTTTCCACGGTCGAAGAGATTCCATTTCTACCCATAGAATTCTTTAAAAAGAAGAAAGTTATTTCTTCCGAAAACACTCCTGAAATCATTTTTACCAGCAGCGGCACTACCGGTTCTGCTACCAGCAAACATTACGTGACCGATCTAAATGTCTATGAAAAAAGCTTTTTAAAGGCTTTCGAAATTTTCTACGGAAATCCTGAAGAAATAGTCATTCTAGCCTTGCTACCTTCTTATTTAGAACGCCAGGGCTCCTCGCTAATTTATATGGCCGATAGCTTAATAAAACGCAGCAAACATCCCGAAAGCGGCTTTTATCTTAGATGATCTTGAAGCTTTACAACATCAACTTAAAGAATTAGACAAAAGCGGCAAGAAAATTCTTCTCCTGGGTGTTTCATTCGCGCTACTGGATCTAGTTGAAACTTACGAGTTCGATTTAAAAAACACTACAATTATGGAAACCGGCGGAATGAAGGGCCGGCGAAAAGAAATGATTAGGGAAGAATTACATCAAATTCTTGCTAAGGGATTTGGAGTAAGCAAAATTCATAGTGAATATGGAATGACGGAGTTACTTTCGCAATCCTACTCTAAAGGCAACGGAGTTTTTGAAACTCCACCGTGGATGAAAATCCTTATACGTGATCCTGAAGATGCCTTGAATTATCTCCCGGAACGCAAGACTGGCGGCATAAACGTGATAGATCTGGCTAATTTTAACTCTTGTTCATTTATTGCTACACAAGATTTAGCAAGAAAAATAAATGGAGACTTCACAGAAATTCTTGGAAGATTTGATAATAGCGATATTCGGGGATGCAATCTTTTAATCCTATAACAATTACTCACTAAACATTAGCTAATAAAAACCTAAATATCAGGATTTTATAGTTAAAATATGCTAAAGCCTGTAAATTTTCAAGAGTTCTATCGACTTAGTATATGTAAGAAGAAATTTGAATAAATTGAATTGATTCTTACGGCTAAGTGAAATTTTTTCATATTAGATTGGTTAGTTAGTTGCAAGCCCCGCAAACGTCCTGTTTACGGGGCTTTGTATTTTATCAACTAAACCGTTCTAATAATGTAAGTATTCTTCTTGCCTTTATTAATAATAACGTATTTATCATTAATAAGATCTTTAGAAGTGATAGTATAATCTTCTTTTACCTTTTCCTTATTTACAGAAACAGAATTTTCTTTAAGCGCTCTTCTGGCTTCACCATTGGATTGTAAGAAATTGGTTTTGGCCGATAAAGCTCCGATCATATCCAAACCATTTTCTATTTCAGCTTTGGCAATTTCAGCTTGTGGTACGCCTTCAAAAACATCTAAAAATGTAGCTTCATCTAAAGATTTTAAATCATCAGCGGTACTTTTCCCAAAGAGTACTTCAGAAGCTTTTACAGCATTCTCATAATCTTCTTTTGAATGTACCATCACGGTAATTTCTTCAGCCAAAGTTTTCTGAAGCGCACGTAAATGAGGTGCTTCTTTATGCTCCTCAACAATTTTTCCTATTTCGGCTTTACTTAATAAGGTAAAGATCTTTATATATTTTTCAGCATCAACATCACTGGTGTTTAACCAGTATTGGTAGAATTTATAAGGTGAGGTGCGCTTAGGATCCAACCAAACATTTCCGCCTTCAGTTTTCCCAAATTTAGTACCGTCAGCTTTTGTAATTAACGGGCAGGTTAAGGCATAACCTTTTCCATTAGCCACACGTCTAATCATCTCGGTTCCGGTGGTGATATTCCCCCATTGGTCGCTTCCTCCCATTTGCAGGGTACAATCATTTTCCCTGAACAAATGCAGAAAATCGTAACCTTGCACTAACTGGTAGGTAAATTCGGTAAAAGACATTCCTTCGGCAGCATCAGAAGACAAACGCTTTTTAACCGAATCTTTGGCCATCATATAATTCACGGTAATGTGCTTCCCTACGTCACGAATAAATTCCAGGAAACTGAAATTTTTCATCCAGTCGTAATTATTCACCATTACCGCAGCATTCTCCTCTTCCTTCCCGAATTCCAGAAATTTAGAAAGTTGATTTTTTATAGACTGCTGGTTATGACGTAAAGTTTTTTCATCAAGCAAATTTCGTTCTGCAGATTTCCCCGAAGGATCACCAATCATTCCCGTAGCGCCGCCAATTAAAGCAAAAGGCTTGTGCCCGCAAAGCTGAAAATGTCTAAGCATCATCACACTCACTAAGTGACCAATATGCAGGGAATCGGCCGTTGGGTCTATTCCCACATAAGCGCCGCGCATTCCTTCTTTTAAATGTTCCTCGGTGCCCGGCATCACATCGTGCAACATGCCTCTCCAGGTTAATTCTTCTACAAAGTTCTTATTCATAATTCAAGTAATTTTAAGCAAAAATAATAGTAAAATACCTCGGAGCAAGCTCACGGGGCATTTATAGAAATAATATTTTGATTTCGAGGCAAGCCTCAGAGCATTAAATCTCGATTATCGAGTAAATCACCTCGGGGCAAGTACCCGAAGCCTTATTACGAAATAATATTTTGATTTCTTGGAAAATTTCGGAGATTTAAATCTCAACTATCGAGTAAAGATACCATAAACTCTTATTTTTCCTAAGTGGTTTTGGTATATTTACCACATGATTTTAGTTACAGGCGGCACCGGACTTGTAGGTTCACATTTATTGCTGAATTTATTAAAAGCCGGCAAAAAAGTTAGAGCCCTTCATCGAAAAAATAGCGACCTCGCGGCGGTTGAGCACGTTTTCAACTATTATACTTCTACTGAAGAAGCCAAAAGCTTATTCCAACAAATTGAATGGTTTGAAGCCGATATTACCAACATACCTCAACTCAACAAAGCATTTAAAAACATACAATATGTTTATCATTGTGCAGCCCTGGTTTCTTTTGATCCTGCAGATGATAAAAAACTTAGAAAAATTAATATTGAAGGCACCGCAAACATCGTAAACCTTTGTATTGCCTTTAAAGTTGAGAAATTGTGTTATGTAAGTAGTGTTGCTGCGCTTGGAAAAAGCTTAAACAACAAAGAAATTAACGAACGTAGCACGTGGAATCCTGAAGACGACCATAGCGACTATGCAATTTCTAAATATGGTGCCGAAATTGAAACCTGGCGAGGTACGCAGGAAGGAGTTCCAACCGTAATTGTAAAACCAGGTGTAATTATTGGTCCCGGATTTTGGCAAGAAGGTACCGGCAAAATCTTCTCAAAAATTGATAAGGGAATGAATTACCACTTCCCCAAAATTGCTGGGTTTGTGGGTGTGAAAGATGTAGTAGACGTGATGCAGAAACTTATGCAGACCGAGATTGAAAATGAAGATTATATTTTAGTTTCAGAAAATCTTAGTTTTAAAACTGTTTTTGAATTAACAGCAACCGAATTGGGCAAACCAAAACCCAAAAAAGCCCTAAAAAAATGGATGCTTTGGTTCGGCTGGTTCTTTCAGAAAATTGGTGGATTTTTTGGCGCAAAAAGAAACATTACAAGAAATACGGTAAATACCTTATTTCAACATGCGGTCTACAATAATCAAAAAATCAGGAAAAGTATAGGTTTTGAATTTACGCCAATGCAAAAAGTAATTGCCGAAACGGCTAAATTCTATAAAAAAGACAAGGCTTAATTCCTGGACATTGGTTCAGGAAGGCTATCATTTACCAACCTATCCAGCGAATCTTTTTCATTTATAATAGAATCTGAAATTTCTTCGATTTCCCGCTGTTCTTTAGGATTTAAAGAATCTTTCACTTTACCTAAAGAATCCCGTTTAGCTTCAGCAATAGAGTCTTTCAGGCGCTGCTCCTGTTTTTGAAGGGTATCGAGTTTAACTTTCATTCTTTCAAAGCCCTGTTTCACACTGTCATAAATACGCTGATAAATTTCATAATTATCAGCGTAATAATCGTTGCTGCGTTTAAACTGAAGACTATCTATATTATATTTCTCAAAAACATATTCCTGGCCTTCAATCCCGGTATTTTCAAAAATGCGCTTATTAAAATTTCTAGCTGATTGGAGCAGGGAAATTTCAGTAATCACATCTACCATTTTATCTTCAGGAATAAGATTTTCCGGTTTTTCAGATTCTTCAATATCCTGACACGCGACTAAAGCCACGGTAATACTAAAAAGTAAAATGATTTTTTTAAACATATTATCTATCAAACTGCAAACGCTCTGCCACCTTCGCAAACGGCTGATGCTTGAAGTTCCTGTATACTAAATTTCCATTTACAAACGTGTGCGTTACTCGAGATTTAAAGGTCACGCCTTCAAAAGGAGACCAGCCACATTTATACTGAATATTATCTGGTTGCACCGACCAGGGCGCGTTTAGATCTACCAGTACCAAATCGGCTTTATAACCTTCTCTAATAAATCCGCGATCTTTTATCTGGAATAAAATAGCAGGATTATGACACATTTTTTCTACGATCTTCTCTAAAGAGATTTTTTCCTGGTGATAGAATTGTAACATCGCGGCAAGGGAATGCTGTACTAATGGGCCTCCACTTGGAGCTTTGGTATAGACATTCTTCTTTTCTTCTTTAGTATGCGGCGCGTGATCTGTAGCGACCACATCAAGCAAATCATTATTTAAAGCTTTCATTAAAGCTTCCTGATCTTTCTGGGTTTTCACCGCAGGATTCCATTTAATGAAAGTGCCTTTTTTCTTATAATCAGAATCATTGAACCAAAGGTGGTGAATACAAACCTCTGCAGTGATCTTTTTATCTTTAAGCTTTTTCTTGTTGCTGAATAAACTCAGCTCCTTTTCTGTAGAAACGTGAAAAACGTGCAATCTTGCCCCGGTCTTTTTAGCTAAAGCCACTGCACGGGAAGAAGATTTATAGCAGGCTTCTTCGCTTCTTATATTTGGATGCTCTTCAATTGGAATATCATCGCCATAACGCTCTGTGTATTCCTCAAGATTTTTTTGTATCGTTTCTTCATCTTCACAATGCACCGCGATAAGCAGGGGTGATTTAGAGAAGATCTGCTCCAAAACCTTTTCGTCATCTACCAGCATATTTCCGGTAGAAGAACCTAAAAATAGTTTTAAAGCTGCCGTAGTTTTTGGGTCTACCTTTAGAATTTCTTCCAGATTATCATTAGTACCACCAAACATAAAAGAGTAGTTGGCGTAAGATTTCGCTTCAGCCAGCTTAAATTTTTCTTCCAGTTTTTCTATGGTAGTAGTTTGTGGAATGGTATTAGGCATTTCTATAAAAGAAGTGATTCCGCCGGCAACTGCCGCGCGAGATCCCATTTCTATATTTTCTTTATGGGTTAGCCCGGGCTCCCTAAAATGCACCTGATCGTCTATCACGCCGGGTAGCAAGTGTGTGCCTTCGGCATCAAAGATTTGTACATCTGGGGATTTGGCACTAATGCTTTCGGCAATTTCTACAATTATGCCGCCTTCAATAAAAACATCGGCTTCAGTAATTTTACCCTCATTTACAATCTTCGCGTTCTTGATTAAGACCTTCTTCATTTCAATTTAATCTGCTTAAAAAGACTTTTAATCTTCATTATTATTACCCCAAAAATAGCTTCAGAAATTATGGAGCTACTCATTTTTGAAGTTCCCCGGGTTCTATCTGTAAATATCACGGGAACTTCTTCTAATCTATATTTCAGCAAATATGCCTTAAACTTCATTTCTATCTGGAAAGCATAACCTACAAACTGAATACTATCCAGGTCTATTGTCTCCAGCACTTTTCTTTTATAACAAACAAAACCGGCCGTGGTATCGTGAATATCCATTCCGGTAATAAATCTTACATATTTAGATGCCAGCCAGGATAATAAAACCCTGCTCATAGGCCAGTTAATCACATTTACACCCGTAACATATCGGGAACCTATAGCCACATCGGCATCGTTCCTTTTGCAGGTATTAAACAATCTCACAAGATCGTTGGGATTATGAGAAAAATCGGCATCCATCTCAAAAACATACTCGTAATCCCTTTGCAGCGCCCATTTAAAACCGTGAATATAAGCTGTTCCCAAACCAAGCTTTCCCATTCTTTCTTCCAGGAAAAGATTATCGTGAAACTCAGCTTGCAATGTTCTTACACGGGTTGCGGTACCATCTGGAGAATTATCATCTACCACCAAAATATGAAATTCTTTTTGTTGAGAAAACACATTTCTAACTAGTCGCTCAATGTTTTCAATTTCATTAAAGGTGGGTACAATGACTATCCCCTTTACCATCTTACCAATTTTTGCACAAATGTAGGCATTTTAAATCTTCGTTTCCCGGCTTAATCTTCAAGTTTTAACCTCAAAATAATTATACATTTGCATAAAAATTCTAATCCTGGAAGCTGTAGAAAGACATATTAGCTCACTAGACTGGATCACCCTGACTTTAATGGGTGCATTCCTGTTATTAGCCATCGTGAAAACCGCATATCCACAGCGTTTTGAAGATTTTCTTTCACTGCTTACTTCAAACAAATTTATGATGTTTAGGGGAAAGAAGAACAAAGCTTTTCATCCTTTTAACATTTTGCTTTTCTTTGTTCATCTTATCTCTTTTTCCCTGCTTTTCTTCCTGTTTTTTAATTTCTTCTGGGAAGAATCTTCCTTAGAACCGGTGTTTCTATTTATAAGAATTGCCACTGCATATGCCAGTTTTGTCTTGCTTAAATTTGGCCTGGAAAAAATAGTTGGGAACGTTTTTGACTTGGATGCACAGATAGATTCTTACCTATACCAAAAAATAAGTTATCGCAATTTTATAGGACTTATTTTGTTAATTCCCAGTTTAATATTCATCTATACCTTTACTCCTACTGCCTTTACCCTATATAGCCTATTGGGTATTTTAGTCCTAACCAATATATTTAGCCTGTTATTGATTTACAGAAAAAATCAAAGTCTTATTACAGGTAATTGGTTTTATTTTATTTTGTACCTTTGCGCTCTCGAAATTGCCCCTTATATTATTTTGTACAAGCTAATTACAATTTAAAAAAAGGATCAAATAAAAGTATTGATATATGAAAGTGAAAACAATTTTGGTTTCCCAGCCCGAGCCTAAAGTAGAGAACTCTCCTTATTTTGAGCTTGAGGAAAAACAAAAAGTAAAAATTGATTTCATCCCTTTTATCCACGTAGAAGGTGTTTCTTCTAAAGAAGTACGCCAGCAAAAAGTAGATCTTACTAAGTATTCAGCTATTATCCTTACCAGCCGTAATGCCGTAGATCATTTCTTTAGAATTGCCGAGGAATTGAGGTTTAAGGTGCCAGACACCCTTAAATATTTTTGTTTGAGTGAAGCTGTAGCCTATTATTTACAGAAATATGTAGTTTACCGCAAGCGGAAAATTTATGTTGGTAAAAGAACTTTTGCCGATCTTTCTCCACTTATCAAGAAATATAAGAACGAGAAGTTTTTGCTACCGTCTTCAGATATGCTGAAGCCAGATGTTCCAAAAACCCTGGATAAATTAGGCGTTGAATGGAAGCAGGCTACATTTTATAAAACTGTAGTAAGCGACCTTTCTAACCTGCGTGACGTAACTTATGATATTTTGGTTTTCTTTAGCCCAAGCGGTATTAAATCACTATTCGAAAACTTTCCAGATTTCGAACAAAATGAAACTAAAATAGCGGTATTTGGAAACACTACTATAAAGGCAGCCAAGGAACACGGACTAACTGTAAACATAAAGGCGCCAACACCAGATACTCCATCTATGACGATGGCATTGCAAAAATATATTGCTGAAGCAAATAAAAAATAACCTATAGAAGCATTTTAAACTTCACTTTGTGAATTAAGATTACCTTCCATTTATATATTTCCAATAAAAAATCCGGTACATATTTGTACCGGATTTTTTTGATTCAATTAACTAATTAAAAACAATGCTATGAGGAAGTTGGCCCGCCGGCCATAATTTCATCATTGGCATATTCTTCAAACTTTTCAAAGTTCTTTTTAAAGGAGGTGGAAAGTTCTCCTGCTTTTTTATCGTAAGCCGCTTTATCTTCCCAGGTTTTTTTAGGGTTTAAAACCTCAGCAGGAACATCTGGACAATTTACCGGCATTTTTAAGCCAAACACCTCGTGAGTATTAAATTCAACGTCTTTCAATTCTCCATTAAGCGCAGCGCTTATCATAGCACGAGTGTATTTAAGTTTCATTCGGTTTCCGGTGCCATAAGCTCCGCCGGTCCAGCCGGTATTAACCAGCCATACATTCACGCCGGCTTCTTTCATTTTAGCGCTTAACATCTCGGCATACTTGGTAGGATGCAAAGGCATAAAAGGTGCGCCAAAACAAGCTGAAAAACTTGGAACCGGCTCGTCAATTCCCGCTTCTGTACCCGCCACTTTAGCTGTATACCCACTTATAAAATGATAAGCAGCCTGGCCTGGCGTAAGTTTGCTTATTGGAGGCAAAACTCCAAAAGCATCAGCCGTAAGGAAAAATATATTTTTCGGATTCTCACCTACCGAAGGTACTTTTATGTTATCTATATGATCTATTGGGTAACTTACCCTCGTATTTTGAGTGATACTGGTATTAGTAAAATCTACATTGCCTTCATTATCCAGAACAACATTTTCTAAAATGGCGCCCGGTTTAATAGCCCTGTAAATATCAGGTTCGTTTTCTTCGGTAAGGTTTATCACTTTGGCGTAGCAACCGCCTTCAAAATTAAAGATTTTATTTTCTTTGGTCCAGCCGTGCTCATCGTCTCCAATAAGTTTTCGGTTTGGATCTGCAGAGAGCGTGGTTTTACCCGTTCCGGAAAGTCCGAAAAATATAGCAGTATCACCATCTTCCCCAACATTCGCCGAGCAATGCATTGGTAGTGTATCCTTATCTACCGGAAGTATAAAATTTAAAGCTGAAAAAATCCCTTTTTTGATCTCGCCGGTATATCCGGTTCCTCCAATTAGAGCAATTTTTTTACTGAAATTAAGAATGGCAAAATTCTCCTGCCTTGTACCGTCTACTTCAGGATCTGCTTTAAAACCCGGCGCATTCAGGATCAACCAATCTTCCTTGAAGTTCTTCAACTCTTTTTCTTCGGGTCTCAAAAACATATTATAAGCAAACATGTTAGACCAGGGATATTCGTTTACCACCCTAATATTTAAGCGGTATTTATCTTCTGCACAAGCGTAAGCATCTCGCGCATAGATTTCTTTATCAGAAAGATATGTTGCAACCTTAGTGTACAGCTTATCAAATTTATCTGAATCAAAAGGGATATTGATATCTCCCCACCAAACTTTCTCGCGGGTTACCTCATCTTTTACTATAAAGCGATCTTTTGGAGATCTCCCGGTAAACTCGCCGGTATTAATTGCTAAAGCGCCAGAATTTGTCTCAGTTCCAAGGCCATGCTCTATGGTATCATAATGAAGTTCTTCAGGAGATAACTGGTAATGTACCCTTGCGTTTTTGATTCCGTAATTTTCTAGCGAAATCGTTTTCGTAGTTTGGGCATGTACGTCCATAAAATTAAAGTGTGTGGTTTGTTTATGGGTACAAAATTATAAATCTTATAGAGATAAACTGCTAAACTTTCTTAAATTATTTCCGCTGTAATTTTTATGAATTCTACCAGTAAAAAAGTCCAGCCCGCTATTAATAGCGTACCTCCCAGCGGGGTAACCAATGCAATTCCGCTAAAATCTATAGGTGTTAAATTATTAGTAGCGAGCAGATATATTGAGCCAGAAAAGCAAATCACTCCAAATAATAGTAAGAAAAAAATAGGTTTTTGAAAACGAAATGGCTCGAGTTTAAAACTCCCTACCAAAAGAAACAATAAGGCGTGATACATTTGGTATTTCGCCCCGGTTTCAAAAGAATCCCTGGCCGCTTCATCTAACAATGGTTTTAAGCCATGTGCACCAAAAGCACCAATTATTACCGCTAAAAGTCCGAAAATCGCTCCGGTTATTAAAAACTTCCTATTCATTTAGGTTATTTTTTATGAGTTAAAGATTTAATACATTCGTTAACCACTACACAAAACTAATTTATTTTATGAAAGAAATCTTAATAATCGGGGCGGGAAAATCTACTTCCGTCTTAATTGACCACCTTTTGTCTAAAGCCGAGACGGAAGATCTATTTTTAAAAATTGGAGACATTGACCTGGAAAATGCTAAAAAAGCCTGCGGAAATAAAAGCCGCTGCGAAGCATTTCACCTGGATGTTTTTAATGCGGAAAGCAGGGAAAACGCGGTGAAAAATGCCGATATCGTAATTTCCATGCTTCCGGCGAGGTTTCATATTGAAGTTGCCCAGGCCTGCGTGAAATTCAAAAAAAATATGGTAACCGCTTCTTACATCAGCAAAGAAATGAAAGCTTTAGATGAAGAAGTAAAGAAAAACGGACTCATATTTATGAATGAAATTGGGGTAGATCCCGGCATTGACCATATGAGCGCTATGCAGGTAATAGACCGAATTCGCGATAAAGGCGGGAAAATGCTCTTATTTGAATCTTTTACCGGCGGGCTCGTTGCCCCAGAAAGTGATACCAATCTCTGGAACTACAAATTCACCTGGAACCCAAGAAATGTGGTCGTTGCAGGCCAGGGTGGTGTTGCCAAATTTATCCAGGAAGGAAAATACAAATACATTCCATATCACAGACTCTTTAGAAGAACAGAACTTTTACAAGTAGAAGGTTATGGAAAATTTGAAGGTTACGCCAATAGAAACTCATTAGATTATATGAGTATTTACGGCCTGGAAGATGTACTTACACTTTATCGTGGTACAATTAGAAGAGTTGGTTTCAGCCGGGCGTGGAATATGTTTGTGCAACTGGGAATGACAGATGATAGCTTTACTATTAAAGATTCAGAAGATATGAGCTATCGTGATTTTGTAAATTCCTTTCTTCCCTACTCACCTACAGATACAGTAGAGCTTAAACTTCGGCATAACCTAAAAATAGATCAGGACGATCTTATGTGGGAAAAGCTTTTAGAACTGGACATCTTCAACAAAGACAAAAAGATTGGGATTAAAGAGGCCACTCCTGCCCAGGCTCTTCAGAAAATATTAATGGACAAATGGAGTCTTGCGGCAGACGATAAAGATATGATCGTGATGTACCATAAATTCGGCTACGAATTAAATGGCAAGAAAAAACAGATAGACGCCACCATGGTACATATTGGGAAAGATCAAAAAGAAACTGCTATGGCCAAAACCGTAGGACTTCCTGTAGCGATAGCCACTTTAAAGATTTTAAAAGGTGAAATAACCACACCAGGCGTTCAGCTTCCTATAAAGAAAGAAGTTTACGGACCAATCCTGAAAGAATTAGAAAAACACGATATTATTTTTAAAGAAAACGAAACAGAATATTTAGGATACAATCCGTTTGGCGAAGTAGGAAATTAAATTTTTGAATTCAATTTCCTACTTTAGCTTTTTAATTAAACAAACCACCCCCAATGAAAGTTGTAAACGAAAATGTAGTTATAGATGGTATAGATAAGACCATTTTAAATTTCTTAATGGAAGATGCTAAGAAATCTATTCTTGAAATTGCCCGGAATATTGGGATTACCGGCGCGGCAGTTCATCAACGTTTACGAAAATTGGAAAAAGCCGGTTTAATTGAAGGCTCAAAACTTATGATTAACCCCCGCTTGCTTGGTTATAAAACCATGGCCTTTGTGGGGGTTTATTTAGATAAAGCGGTTAGTAACCCGCAAGCGGTAAAGCAACTTAGCCAAATCCCAGAAGTAATAGAATGCCACTATACCACGGGAAACTGGTCTATTTTTATCAAGATCTTATGTAAAGATAACGAGCATTTAATGAATGTTTTAAACAAAAATATTCAGGCTATAGAAGGTGTTTCGCGAACAGAAACTTTTATTTCGTTAAATCAACAAATAAAAAGGCAAATCAAAATTTAATTCTTTGGATTTATTCTAAATAAGGATTAATTTTGCCACAAGATGAAAGTATTACACCAGTCCCAATTCTTTATTTCTTATCAGTGCGATAAGCAAAGATGCTTTTTCATTGAATTTCCACATAAAACCATTAAGCTTGGTTTTTGCCAGTTGCTGGCTTTTAGGCAACAGGTTAAAGAAATTGACCTGGAAGCACATTTTAACGGGCAAAACAATCACGGGATGGAAATGCTTATGCTTTGCAACCGTCAGCATTTTTTTGTGTTTAATACTTTAGAATGCATAGATCTTAAAGAATTCATTACAGGAACTTTTGCTATGCTTGAACTCAATTCACTGCTCGCTACTTCAGTTTAATTTCTTCACTTTAGATTACTTCTAAATTCAATTTGCAATTAGGTTCTTACTTGCTATTTGGCTAATTTTATAAAAAATGACCCATGAAAGATTTAGTAAGACAGAAATTAAGTATCCATGTAGATGTCATGGATCTTTTAAATAAACAAATTGAAAAAGAAGCACACTCCTCATCAGCCTATTTAGCGATGGCTTCCTGGTGTGACCATAACGCCCTTTCTTATAGCGCAGATTTTTTCTACGAACAGGCTGCGGAAGAAAGAGAGCATATGATGAAGATCTTTAGATATATTAACGATAACGGCGGTACTGCTTTTTCTCCTGAAGTTGGTGGTGTAAACCACGATTTTAAATCTTTGGAAGAAATCTTTGAAACCGCTTTAGATCAGGAAATAGCTATTACCAAATCAATTCATAACCTGGTAGGAAAATGCCGAAAGGTAAACGATTATACTACAGAGTATTTTCTACACTGGTTTATCCAGGAACAAATGGAAGAAGAACAAACCATGCGCCGTGCGCTTGAGTTGTTTGACCTTATGGGAACCGATGGTCTTGGACTTAAATTACTGGACGAGCGTATCCCACAAATTAGAGATAAACGTCCGGAATAGAATTAAAAAGTATCTTTTGAAATTAAGCTTCTTTTACATCGTCATTCTGAATTTATTTCAGGATCTAAGTTGTTCATTATCAAAACATGTTAGAAGCTGAAACTAGTTCAGCTTGACGAATAAAGGCTTTCTAATTATACTAAATAAAAAACCCGCTTCAGCTGAAGCGGGTTTTCTTTTATAAAATTTTCCGAAGAAATAATTTCAATATTAATCTCTTCCCATATAAATACTAAGGAAGTAAAGCAAGGTTGCTAAAGAACCAACTGCGGCAACCACATAAGTTCTTGCGGCCCATTTTAAGGAATCTTCGGCAGCTTCGTGTTCCTGGCCCGAAACCATATTTTCGTTTTCTAACCAGGCCAAAGCACGTTTACTGGCATCATATTCTACAGGTAATGTTATAAAACTAAACAAAGTTCCCATCCCGAACATAATAATTCCTAATAGCAACACGGTGCTTCCAATAGCAGTTGTAGCCATAAGGATCAATCCACCAAAGATCACCCATTGGGAAAATCTTGAAGCTACGCTTACTACCGGCACTAACTGGCTTCTCATGGTTAACCAGCTGTAAGCATTTGCATGCTGAATGGCGTGACCGGTTTCGTGGGTTGCTACAGCCGCAGCAGCCGCGTTTCTTTGACTATAAACACTTTCAGAAAGGTTAATGGTCTTTTTTTGCGGGTTATAATGGTCGGTCAACTTTCCGGGAGTAGAAATAACTTTTACATCATTAATATTGTTATCACGCAACATTTTTTCGGCAAGTTCCTTCCCACTCATTCCATTTTGCAAGTGCACTTTAGAGTATTTTTTAAATTTACTCTTCAGTTTATTGCTCACATACATACTCACTATAAAAATGAGCCCGGCAATTATATAATATCCTAACATAGTTTATCAATTTTTATTAATTCAAATGTAGCAAAAACCTCGCCATTTCAATTCATAGCTCTGGCTGACATTCTGAAAAAATCCTCACATAATTTTAACTGAATTCAAACTTCCACTTCAACAAAAAAATTAGTAATTAGCGGAAGATTGATTGTGAATATGTTATTTTTCAATTTAAGATATTACCTATATTTGCACCAATCACTACAAAAAGACTATGCAGTACAAAAGAATACTTTTAAAATTATCGGGAGAAGCATTAATGGGACAGCGCCAATATGGCATAGATCCCGATCGGTTGGCAGAATATGCCGAAGAGATTAAACAAGTAACCGATAAAGGAATAGAAGTAGCCATAGTTATTGGCGGCGGAAACATCTTTAGAGGTGTTGCCGGGGCCAGCAAAGGAATGGATCGCGTGCAGGGCGACCATATGGGAATGCTTGCCACGGTTATTAACGGGCTTGCTTTACAAAGCGCCCTGGAAGATGCCGATGTACAAACCAGGTTACAATCTGCCGTAAAAATAAATGAAGTAGCCGAACCTTTTATTAGAAGAAAAGCTATTCGCCATTTAGAAAAAGGCCGTGTGGTGATCTTTGGAGGTGGAACCGGAAATCCTTATTTCACAACAGATTCTGCTGCGGTTCTAAGAGCTATTGAAATTCACGCCGATGTTATCTTAAAAGGAACCCGCGTAGATGGAATTTACAATGCCGATCCTGAAAAAGACAAGCAAGCGACAAAGTTCGATTTTATTTCTTTTGACGATGTGATTAGAAAAGGTCTAAAAGTAATGGATACCACTGCTTTCACCTTAAGCCAGGAAAACGAGCTGCCAATTATTGTTTTTGATATGAATACTCCCGGAAACCTTCTAAAAGTAGTTACCGGCGAAAGAATAGGTACAAAAGTTAATTTATAAAGTTTTATTACGCTCAACTAATATTTTAAAAATGGAAGACGAAATTGAATTTATTATAGACACCGCCAAGGAAAATATGGACAAGGCAATTGAACATTTAAAGAAACAATTGCAAAACATTCGGGCGGGTAAAGCCAACCCGGCAATGCTTGGTAGTGTAATGGTAGAATATTATGGAGCTCAAACTCCGCTTCAACAGGTTGCCAATGTGAATACACCAGATGCCCGAACTATTTCTATTCAGCCCTTTGAGAAAAGCCTGATTAAAGATATTGAAAAAGGAATTATGCTGGCAAACCTTGGTTTTAATCCAATGAACAACGGTGAGAGTGTAATTATAAACGTACCACCTCTAACTGAAGAGCGTCGTAAGCAACTTACAAAACAAGCAAAAGCGGAAGCGGAAGATGCTAAAATTGGAGTAAGAAACGACCGAAAATCAGCCAACAACGAATTGAAGAAACTAGATATTTCTGAAGATTTACTTAGAGATGCTGAAAATGATGTTCAGGAATTAACCGATGCTCATATTACCCGTATTGACAGTATCCTTGAGAACAAGGAAAAAGAAATTATGACTATATAATAGAAAGTCATTTTCTCTTGTTATTTTAGAGGCTGTTTGAAGAATTTTAAAATCGTCATCCTGAACTGGTTTCAGGAGCTAAACTGGAAGCTGAAATACTCCCGAAGTGTCGGGACAGCTTGACGACAATAAGTTTCTCAAACAGCCTCCTTTATTTTAGGGCTTCATCAAAATTGTTCAAAATCCAGAAAAACCTATGCGTTATTCGTTCTTGCTTATTTTTCTGCTTTTTTCAGGCATTAGCTTTGCCCAGCAAGAACTTCAAGGTAGGATTATCAATGAGCAAACCGGCGAGCCCCTCGCCTACGCGAAAATAGAATACGAGGATAAAGAAAGCCTAAGTAAAATAGACGGTAGTTTTTCTCTCACCCTCACAAAAGACAAAACCGAACTTACTTTCTCCTACATAGGTTTTAAACCTCAAAAATTTCACAATTTCAAAAGAGGTAGAATACATCAGGGTTAAATTAACGCCAAAGATTGAAGCGCTTAAGCCTGTAACTATTTCTTCTGAAAAAAATAAAGCTGAAGGCATTATTAAAAAAGCCATTGCGCTTAAACCGCAAAACGATCCTGAAGAAAGATTACAAAGTTTCAACTTTAAAAACTATAACAAGTTTATAATAGATAATGAAGCCAGTAGGCTTGAAATGCAGAGTGACAGTACTAATTTTGAATTAAGCACTGTTATAAATTCTGGGGCCAGCTATTTTTCAGAAAAAATATCCAGGTTTTATTTTTCCCAAAAAGAAGGCTTAAAAGAAGAAGTTCTGGCTTTAAAAAATGCGGGATTTGAAAAACCTGTTTATGAGATCCTTTCGCTTTCTGTAAATCCGTTTTCACTTTACCACAAAGATTTTCGCATTTTCGAAACCGATTATGCCGGGCCGCTCCAAAAATCGGCTTTTAAAAATTACGATTTTAAAATTCTAGATACCACTTCTACTTCCCGGCCGGCTTATGTGATCTACTTTAAACCAAAAAGGCAACGCGCGGTCGCCGGTTTAGAAGGAATACTTTATTTAGACACCCAATCTTACGCAATTCAGCAGGCAAAAGCACAACTTTTAGGTGCGGTAAAACTGGAAATAGACCAGGAATATCAATATTTTCCTGAAGAAAAATTATGGTTTCCAAAAACGCAAAAAACTACAATTCGCCCGGGAAATGGCGGTAAATCAATTTCCATCTTCGGCGGGATGATCTCTTCCGGAACGGTGCAAAAGAAGGAATCAATTCTTAATAATATTCTCGCCCCGGGAAAAACAGATCCTAATTTATACCTAACCACCACGAGCACCAATTTTGATATTCAATTGAATTCTGAAGAGAACTTGAATGCTTCTGCAGAAATTGTGGTAATACCCGAAGCAAATTCCCGTTTAGAAGATTTTTGGCAGAAAAATAGAACCGAAGCCTTAAGCAATCAAAATAAAATCATCCAGGAGAGAGCCGAACGGCTTATAAAAGAAAAAGAAATTGAAGAGCAAATCAACTTTAAAAATTCTATTTCCTCCGGCTATTATCCTGTAGGGTTTTGGGATTTTTCATTAGGAAAATTCTTTAAATTCAATAATTACGAAGGGATTAGATTAGGATTTGGCGGAAAGACCAATAAGCAGATTTCAGATGATTTTAGTATAAATGGATATTTGTTGTATGGGACAAAAGATGAAGTTTTTAAATACAATCTAGGCACTTCAATTTATCTTAATAAAGCTACCGAAACCGATCTTAAATTCAATTATACCAGAGATATTGTAGAAACCGGAAGCTTCCATTATTTACAGGGGAAAAACGAATTTTCTATCGTAGAACCACGCTTTGTAAATATTAATTTCTTTTATGAACATCGCACGATAAGCAGTGGCTTAACGCATAGATTTGGTTCAGATTTTAAAACCGAGCTTCGGTTTTCTAAAAGTGATATTAGTCAAACCCGGAACTATAGTTTTCTTTTAAACGGCCAGGAATTTTCTGAATACACCCTCTCAGAAGCTACGTTTTCTTTCTTATGGCGACCATTTGCCAAATTTCTAAAGACACCAAATGCTACCGAATTAATCGAAAAAGGCTATCCTAAGTTTACAGGACAGATCACGAAAGGGATTTCCGGGGTTTTTGGTGGTGATTTTGATTATACCAAATTTGGGCTTTTGGTAGAACACGAAATAAAAAGACTTAACCAATCCAGAACCGAAATTATCCTGGAAGGTAATTATGCCACAGGCGAAGTTCCGCTTACCCATTTATTTCATTCCCTGCCAAACAGCCCCAGGCGTAATGCCATCCTCAGCAGGTTCTCAGTAACAGGAAGACGCAGTTTTGAAACGATGTATTATAACGAGTTTTTTAGCGACAAGCAGGTGATGTTGCATATTAAGCATCAATTAAGACCTATAAATGTTCACCGGTTAATTCAGCCGGAACTGGTTTTTATCTCTCGCCACGTCATTGGAGACATCAGTAATCCTGAAAGGCATAATATTCCTTTTAAAAGTTTAAAAGAAGGTTATCACGAATTCGGAATAGAATTACAAAAGATAATTTTAGGTTTTGGTCTGGGAGCTGCCTATCGCTACGGACCTTACAGTTTACCTACTTTTGATGAAAACTTCGCCTTTAAATTTACTTTTCATTTAGATATTTAAACCGGCGCTACTTTAATCGCTTAAAGCCTGATAAATAGGCTTCCTTTTTATACCTTTGCGCTCGCTTAAACCCTTCCCATGGCCAAGATTTTTAGTTTCGGATTCTGGAACTCGATTGCGCGATTAATTTTGCGTAATAGGATTATTATACTTCTACTTATTATTGCCACTACGGTGTTTTTTTCTACCCAGTGGAAAAATATGCGTTTTTCCTATACGGAAGCTAACCTGTTACCAGACGATCACGAAGATAATATTGCCTATAACGAGTTTTTAGACAAATTTGGAGAAGAGGGAAATGTTGTGCTTCTTGGAGTTAAAGACTCCACACTCTTCCAGCCTGAAAACTTCCAGGCGTGGAAAGAGCTTACCAAAAAACTAGAGGCATATCCTGCAGTAGATTATGCGATTTCTGTTAGTAATCTTCAGCAGTTAAAAAAGTTTGAAGACCCCAGCCGATTTGAAATGGTTCCTTTTATTTCTGAAGAAAATCCTACTAATGAAGAACTTCAGCAATATCAGGACGAGCTTTATAACCAACTGCCTTTTTACGAAAACCTGGTTTATAGTTCACATTCTAATACGGTACAGTCGGCGATCTATATGAACAAGGAAATTGTGAACTCTAAAGAGCGCAAAACCTTTGTTATAGATGAACTGCAGCCACTTATCACCAATTTTGAAGAAAAAACAGGCATAGATGTAAAAGTCTCCGGGATGCCTTATATAAGAACATTGAATGCCCAGAATATTATCGATGAAATCGAGCTATTTATTCTTGCGGCACTTGCGGTTACTTCGCTCATTTTCTTTTTCTTTTTTAGATCTATTCGAGCAACCATTATTTCAATGATCACCGTTTGTATTGGCGTAATGTGGGCTTTTGGAGTAATTGGTTTGCTGCATTACGAAATCACAGTGCTTACTGCACTTATTCCGCCGCTTATCATTGTAATAGGAATTCCCAATTGTATTTTCCTGATAAATAAATACCAACAGGAAATAAAAAAACACGGCAACCAGGCAAAATCCTTACAACGGGTAATTACCAAAGTGGGAAATGCCACCTTAATGACCAATATTACCACGGCTTCCGGTTTTGCTACATTTATACTTACAGATAGTACATTATTAAAGGAATTTGGTATTGTGGCTTCCATTAATATCGTCGCCATATTTATTCTAAGCTTATTGATAATTCCTATTATCTATAGTTATATGAATTTGCCGAAACGCAAACACCTAAAACATCTTAATAAACGTTGGATTGGTGGTTTTGTGGGCTGGATGGAGCAAATGGTAAGGCATCATCGCATTAGCATTTATATAACTTCAATTGTCCTCCTGGTAGCGAGTATTATTGGAATCTATACCATAAAAATATCAGGGAGTTTACTGGAAGATATGCCTGAAGAAGCAGAGTTTTTCCAGGATATAAAATTCTTTGAAGAGGAATTTGACGGTGTGATGCCTTTAGAAATTCTGGTAGACACCAAACGGAAAAACGGGGTCCTAAAATCGGCTACGCTTAAGCGGATGGAAGAATTACAAAACCATCTTGCCGAAATTCCAGAGTTCTCTCAACCTATTTCGGTAACACGACTTGTAAAATATTCTAAACAGGCTTTCTATAACGGCGAGGCTAAATATTATCAATTACCAAGTTCCCAGGAACAAAATTTCATTATGCCTTACGCCAAAGGTTTTTCTTCAAATGAAAATTTATTGAGTTCGTATGTGGATAGTACCGGGAGATACGCCAGGATCACCACCTACATGAAAGATGTGGGTACCGACAAAATGGAGGACTTAGAAGAAGATCTTTGGCCAAAGATCAATAAAATCTTCCCTGAAGAACGCTACGAAGTTTCTATGACTGGAAAAGCCCTTATTTTCCAGAAAGGAACTAACTATTTAGTAAAAAATCTTGTGATCTCCCTTTCCCTGGCCATCTTATTAATTGCCCTGCTTATGGCGTGGATGTTTAGATCTTTCAGGATGATAATTGTATCCCTGGTTCCTAACTTATTGCCACTGTTAGTAACCGCCGGAATGATGGGCTTTTTGGGAGTTCCAATAAAACCTTCTACGATCCTTGTTTTTAGTATCGCTTTCGGGATTTCGGTAGATGATACTATTCACTTTTTAGCGAAATACAGGCAGGAACTTAAAGCCAATAATTGGAAAATTAAACGTTCGGTTTATGCAGCTTTACGCGAAACCGGCGTGAGTATGTTCTATACTTCAATCGTGCTGTTTTTCGGGTTTTCAGTATTTATGATCAGTAGTTTTGGCGGAACTGTAGCCCTTGGAGGACTCGTTTCGGCCACCTTACTTTTCGCAATGCTCGCCAATTTACTATTGCTTCCCTCTTTATTGCTATCACTAGAAAAGAATATTGCCAATAAGGAAACTTTAAAGGAGCCGGCAATGAAAATTATAGACACCGATGAGGATGAAGCTGAAATTGAAAAAGAAGAATCTAAAAATTAATAAAAACAGGCTTGCTTTGCAGGCTGAAGCGGAAAAATTATATTTGTTTTTTCTAAAATCTTACATAAATGATACAAGCAAAAATTGCTGAAATATTAGACAGCAATCAATTCCTACAGGAATTTGAGGTGAACGGCTGGGTACGTTCTTTTAGGAGCAATCGCTTTATTGCCTTAAACGATGGTTCTACCATCAACAACCTGCAATGTGTAATAGATTTTGAAAATTTTGACCAGGACGAACTGAAACGAATCACCGTTGGCTCGGCGATTTCAGTAAAAGGTACGCTGGTTGAAAGCCAGGGAAATCAACAACGAGTTGAGATTGAAGTAAAAGAATTTAAAATTCTTGGAGATGCGAACCCGGAAGAGGTAAAACTTACCATTCTTTCGCCAAAACGCCACAGTCTGGAGAAATTAAGGGAACAGGCTCATTTAAGAGTCCGCACCAATACTTTTGGCGCCATTATGCGCGTACGTTCCAAATTGTCTTTTGCCGTACACAGTTATTTTCAGCAAAATAACTTCCATTATGTAAACACTCCAATTATTACCGGAAGTGATGCCGAAGGAGCAGGCGAAATGTTTAGAGTTAGCGCTTTAAATATGGAGAATCCGCCAAAGAAAGAAGATGGCAGCATCGATTTTAGTGAAGATTTCTTCGGAAAAGAAACCAATTTAACCGTTTCAGGACAATTGGAAGGAGAAGCTTACGCTATGGGACTTGGGCAGATCTATACCTTCGGACCTACTTTTAGAGCTGAAAATTCTAATACTTCGCGTCATTTAGCTGAATTCTGGATGATAGAGCCGGAAGTTGCTTTCTGCGACCTTGATGGCAATATGGATTTGGCTGAAGATTTTATAAAATATGTATTGAAATATATTCTAGAAAACTGCAAGGACGATCTTGAATTTTTAGACAAGCGTTTCAAAACTGAAGAGGAAGCCAAACCAAAAGCAGACCGCAGCGGAATGGGCTTAATGGAAAAACTTCACTTTGTAATAGATAACAATTTTAAGAGGGTAAGTTATACTGAAGCTATCGAGATCCTTAAAAATTGCAAACCTAATAAGAAGAAGAAATTCAACTATATCATTGAAGAATGGGGTGCCGATCTGCAAAGTGAACACGAACGCTTTTTAGTGGAAAAACACTTTAAATGCCCGGTAATTTTATTCGATTATCCGGCAAATATCAAGGCTTTTTATATGCGTCTTAATGAAGATGGCAACACTGTAAGAGCTATGGATATTCTTTTCCCGGGAATTGGGGAAATTGTGGGTGGCTCACAAAGAGAAGAGCGTTTAGATGTACTTCAAAGCAAAATGAAGGAGTTAGATATAGACGAAAAAGAATTGTGGTGGTACCTGGATACCCGTAAGTTTGGAACCTGTGTTCACAGTGGTTTCGGACTTGGGTTTGAAAGACTGGTACAATTCGTAACCGGAATGGGAAATATACGAGATGTAATTCCTTTCCCAAGAACTCCGCAAAACGCCGAGTTTTAAGATATTTTAAAACCTCACAGGCTTTCAAAACTTGTGAGGTTTTTTTATAAGTAATCGTCATTGCGATCCCGATATTGATCGGGAGAAGCAATCTTTTCTTCAAGAGATTACTTCACTCCGTTCGTAATGACGTTTATAAATTAGACAACTTTATAGCCATTGAAAATTAAAGAAACCCATATTGTTCCCGCAATAACTGAAAAGATCAGGTTACAGGAATATGCGGTTTCCATCTTTCCCTCCCTTCCCACCAAAAGTTCGCTTAAAAAAGCTTTAAAAAAAGAACTTATCCTTCTAGACGGCCAAGCCGCAAAAACTTCAGACTGGATTAAAGAAGGCCAAAAAATAGAACTTCTTGAACCTGAAAAACCGAACAAGAAAGTTTTCACCTTAAAACTGGAGATTATTTTTGAAGATGATTATCTCGCACTTATTCATAAACCCGCAGGGATTCCTACCAGCGGAAATTACTTTAAAACTATAACCAACGCGCTTCCATTTAATTTAAAACCATCCAATCAAAAAGATGCTTTACCGGCTCCTTTGCCTGTACATAGGTTAGATAATCCAACTTCAGGAATATTATTAATTGCAAAAAGTAAAGCTGCGCAGGTGGCTTTAAATAGACTTTTTGAAGAAAAGAAGATCATAAAAAGTTATCACGCCCTGGTTTTCGGAACTATCCCGGCTTCCCTTCTCTTGAAAAATCCTATTGAAGAAAAAAATGCAGAAACCCAGATTGAAGTTATAGAACATTTTCAGTTTAAAAATGAGAAATTAAGCCTGGTAAAAGCATTTCCCAAAACAGGCAGAACGCATCAAATTAGAATTCATTTAGCTGAAAATGGGAATCCAATTGTAGGTGATAAACTATACGGCAAAACTTCAGAAAATATAAAAAAAGGCGGCCTTTTTTTAGCGGCTACGGGTCTGGAATTTATTCATCCTGAGACTAAAGAAATAATGAATTTTGAGCTGGAGCTTCCTAAGAAATTTAGAGAAATTAAGAATTCAGCTAAGGATACTTAACAAAATTTTACCACAATCATTTACTGTGCCAAAGGCTGCATAGCTTTGTTTTGCCTATTTTTGTAGTAAACCATCCCGATATTTTTCGGGAGTACTAAGTGAGACAACAAAGCTTTCAACCCGGCGTTGAATAAAGTAAATCTCACTTAGTAAGTAAAGCAAAATAAGTTTTATGCTTAAACAGCAACTAAATCTCAAATTATCCCAGAAGCTTTCTCCGCAGCAAATACAGCTGATGAAGCTTATACAACTTCCTACGCAAGCTTTTGAGCAGCGTATAAAACAGGAGCTGGAGGAAAATCCGGCGCTGGAAGATGGTAAGTTGGAGACCAAGGATGAATATGAGGAATATGAAGACGATTATAATGAAAGAGATCGGGAAGACGAAGGAACCGAATCTATTGAAGCGGAAATTGATGTTGATGAATATTTAAGTGACGACGAGGTGCCTAATTACAGGCTTCAAGCCAATAATTATAGCCCAGACGATGATGAAAAAAGTGTTCCTTATGCTGCAGGAACTTCATTTACCCAATATTTAACCACACAATTAAGCACCCTTAGGTTTGATGAAACCGAAGAGAAAATAGCTGCATTCCTTGTGGGAAGTGTAGATGAGAGCGGTTACCTGAGAAGGGAATTGCAGGATGTTGTAGATGACCTGGCTTTCACCCAAAATATTTATACCGATGAAGACTCGGTAGAGAAAGTATTAAAAAAGGTTCAGGAGCTGGATCCGGCGGGCGTAGGAGCAAGATCTCTTCAGGAATGCCTACTTATTCAATTAAGACGAAAAGAGCCCACAAAGGCTGTAGAATTAGCCGAGGATATCCTGGATCGCTCTTTTGACCAATTCAGCAAAAAGCATTACACCAAAATAATTTCCAGGCACGATATTTCTGAAGATGAACTTCGGGAAGCCATAGATGTCATTGAACATCTAAACCCAAAACCGGGCGGTTCTTATTCCGGAAATACAAGAATGGTAGAACACGTAATTCCAGATTTTACCATAAAAATTGTAGATGGAGATTTAGAATTAAGCCTTAACGGAAGAAACGCTCCGCAAATGCACGTTTCCCGTGATTATAGCGATATGCTAAAAGGTTATAAGGAATCTAAGGAAAAAACGAAAGCCCAGAAAGATGCGGTTATGTTTATAAAACAGAAACTGGATGCCGCAAAATGGTTTATTGAAGCTATACAACAAAGGCAGCAAACCTTAATGGTAACCATGAGTTCTATTATGAACTACCAGAAAGAATATTTTCTTACCGGGGACGAGCGTAACCTTAGACCTATGATCTTAAAGGATATTGCAGATGAAATAGAAATGGACGTTTCTACGGTTTCCAGGGTAGCTAACAGTAAATATGTTGACACGCCTTACGGAACCAAACTCATTAAAGAATTCTTCTCTGAATCTATGAAAAACGATCAGGGCGAAGATGTTTCTACACGGGAGATAAAAAAGATCCTGGAAATGTCTATAGAAGAAGAAGACAAGCGCAAACCTCTTACCGATGAGAAACTTGCAAAAGTTTTAAAAGACAAAGGTTACCCTATAGCGCGCCGAACAGTGGCAAAATATAGAGAGCAATTAGACATTTCGGTTGCCAGGCTTCGAAAAGAGATTTAATGAGATTCCTTTTAAAAAGCGCTTCCTTTATTTTTCATCCGCTATGGCTACCGCTGGCGGGTAGTTTTTTGTACTTCATTTTTACACCTAGATTCTTTCCTGAAGGTGTTGTGCAAGCAAAATTACTGGCTATTGCCATACTTACTATTTTTATTCCTATAGTTTTCTATTTTTTACTGAAAAACCTCGGAAAAGCAAAATCTGTCTTTTTAGTTGACGTAAAAGAACGAAAATGGCCGCTGATCTTTTATACTATTTTAATCACCATGGTGTTAAACCAGATTTTAAATGCCTACAATTATGCCGCCCTCTATTACTATTTTACCGGGATTCTTTTCGCTACAATAGTGGCCTTTGTGCTGGTGGTATTTAAACTCAAAGCGAGTTTACATATGATGGGCTTAGGTGGCCTTTTGGTGTTTCTAATAGGGATAAGTCTCAATTTTAAAATTGATCTTACTTATACGATTAGCTTCCTGATACTTGCGCTTGGTTTAACCGCTTCTTCAAGGATCTATTATAAAGCACATAGCATTAACGAACTGGTACTGGGTCTTGCCTGTGGAATGATAACTCAAGTTTTGGTATTAAACCTGTGGCTATAAAATATAGAACATAAGCCCGGCTCTAAATACAGAAATATCTATGGTCTCGCCATTTAACTGAGCATCTGGAAATAGGGAATTTAAACTATAATAGAGATGGAAGTTAAAAGTATTAAAGCCAAACGTAAAGGTTGCCCCCATCCGGAAACGATCTAATTCGGGAACATCAGTTTGGATAACCTGGTTACCGGGCTGGACAAAATTACTTTTAAAATGATAGATATAACCAAACCTTAATCCGGTATAAATCCTCCAGAACTTATAAGTTTCGGCCGTAGAAGTACGCCAGCGGAATTCTAAAGGCGCTTCAATGAGTTGTGTAGAAAACCTGTTGGTACTATAATCTATATCATTAGTTAATTCCCTAAAAATGCTTTCTCCGGCTTCATCTTCACCAATAAAAAGATTTTGGCTATAGCTATTCAAAGACCAGCCCAAACCAAGTGCTATGGCAATATTTCGACGTTCATTAAGCGGAAAATCCCTGGTAAACCCGGCGTGAATTCCTCCCGAAAAGCCTGATTGTGAAATAGCATCGGGTTTATTGCTTATTAGGTTAAAAGTTAAGCCCACATAAAACTGATCTTCCCGGTACAAACTATCAATTACTGAAGGCACAGAGTCGGGAATGCTTTGAAGCCTATCCTCTTCTTCAGTTTGGGCTGAAAGAGGAAGACTAAAAACTAACAAATAAGCAAATAAAGATTTTAAGTAATTTATTCATTTTTAAACCACAGGTATATTGAGTTTAAAGATAAAAAAACATCCTGCCAAATATTTAAATTCAGACAGGATGTTTATACAGTTTTGAAAAAATGACCTATTGGTCTTTATTGCATATTTTGTAATGCTTCACCTTCTTTGGTTGTATAGTTGATTTTAAGAGCTTCAGCTTTTCTCAATTCTTGTTTGATATCTGAAACTAATCCCATATTTGTTTCTTCATCTACCTTAAGGGCAGTTGTAAGATATGGAATCAACTCTTCTCGCTTAGTTTCTCTTTCGGAAAAGATAAACTGTTGTACTTCACCAACACTGGCAAATTTATCGTTCAACTGAATCCTTGCTTCCTTACCAAAAGTTTGTTGGTATCTTGGGCTAGGCTTTCCAGCATAGATATACATAACGAGATCTTTCTTATCCAGTTTTTCAACCTGATCGGCGAATGGTAGTTTATTTTGTACCATTAACGTATTCTGGCGCATAACGGTAACAACCATAAAGAAGAACAGTAACATAAATACAATATCTGGTAAAGATGCTGTACTAATAGCTGGTTGCCCTTCGCTTTTTTTCTTTTTGAATTTAGACATAATTGAGTCTTAAATTTAAGTTTTAATTAGGTTATTAACTCGTTGGTTCGGCTTCAGAAAGCTTCTGAGGAATCATATCTTTAATCAATTCAATTCTCTCTTTAAGCGTTTCTTTAGCACCCTCACTTGTACGCGAGTCGTTATATTTAGCTTCCATCGCTGTAAAGCTTGTACCGAACAAACGTTGCGCTTCTCTATCTCTAAGTTGGTTATAAGCAGCTACAAGTTCGTTTTGTACCGCGATATAAGTTCCATACTCGGTTCCCCGGTTATTTACCAAAGAGATAATAGCTTTTTGTGGGTTTACAGAAGAACTAGCATCTCCTGGTCCCTGGCAGAAATCACAAGCTTCATCGCCTGTTCCCCCACCATTATCGATAAATTCTACTGCGGCTTGTCGCAATTCCTCTATCTGCATCTCCTCATCTTCTACAAGTAATTGGTTATTACTGTTAACCAATACCTGGAAGATGTTTCTTTCTTTAATTACCGGTGGATCCTGCTCTTCTGGCTGCCATGGGGGTAGTTTCCTACTAATCCCACTATCTGTCTCAATGGTTGTGGTTACCAAAAAGAAGATTAGTAGCAAGAAAGCAATATCGGCCATCGAACCGGCATTAACTTCTGGTGCTTCTCTTCTTGCCATAATTTTACTTCGTTAATTTTTTAACTCCGGAAATAACCATTGCTAAAATTGCAATTCCTGCAAGGATGTAAAAAGTTACCAAACCTGCACTTATCCAATGCGCTGCACTAGCCGAAAGTATGTCTCCGTCCTTAAGCGTCATTTGAGATCCGTCAGTTACAAGGTAAGCTATTATAATAACCGCCAGGAATGCTCCAACAGCAATTAGCGTGTTTTTTATATTTCCTTTAAACAGGCCTTTTATCACAAAGACTAGAACCAAAGCAATCACAATTGCCAATACTAAATATGCAACATACATAAATGGATTGAGCAAACTGGTTTGCAAATCGGCCGAGGCCTCTATAGCATCACCGTCTTCCGCTAAGATCCTTCCAAGAAGGATAAGACCTATAACGCCTATAACGATGGATACATATTTTAATATTTTATGTAAAGTCATAATTTAATCTGGTCTTAGATTCTTTTTTTGTTTTTGTAAGCTACCAACATATCGATAAGAGTGATAGATGCATCTTCCATATCGTTTACAATACTATCTATCTTAGCGATAATGTAGTTGTAAAAAATCTGAAGGATAATAGCTACGATCAAACCAAATACAGTTGTAAGAAGTGCCACTTTAATACCTCCGGCAACAAGAGATGGTTGCATATCACCAGCTGCTTCAATTCTATCGAAGGCAGTAATCATACCAATTACAGTACCCATGAAACCAAGCATAGGAGCAATAGCGATAAATAAAGATAACCAGGAAACGTTTTTCTCTAATTGTCCCATTTGTACACCACCGTAAGCTACAACAGCTTTCTCTGCAGCGTCAATACTTTCGTCTGCACGATCCAGACCCTGGTAGTAGATAGAAGCAACAGGTCCTTTTGTATTTCTACAAACTTCCTTAGCAGCTTCTACACCACCACTATTTAATGCATCCTCTACGTTTCTAGCTAATTTCTTAGTGTTTGTAGTAGAAAGATTTAAAAAGATAATTCTCTCAATGGCAACAGCCAAACCAAGAATTAAACATAAAAGAACAATCCCCATAAATGCAGGACCACCTTCTATAAAACGTTTTTTAAGTTCCTGATGAAAACCAAGAGTTTCTTCCTCTGCCTCATCTGCGGCAGCTGCAGCCTCTTCATCCTGTACAAAATTTACAATTGTTCCAGGTAATGAGTTAACATCATTGGCCGCATTTAGGTTTCCGGCTCCTAGCACCATCACCGCGGCGATTACCAAAATAGAAAATAATCTTTTCATTACTGTTTGTCTTAATTTAATTAGTTAAAGGGTTAAAGATATAAAAATAAATTTTTAATAAAAATATAATAATTATTGCAGAGAGGAAGGGATTCGAACCCTCGATACGCTTGTGGCGTATACACACTTTCCAGGCGTGCGCCTTCGACCACTCGGCCACCTCTCTTTATTAACGTTTTCTAAACGGTGCGCCAAATAACGAAAAAAAATATAGTCCGTCAAGCATCTGCCGTTAATTTTATGACATTTCCCCTCTCAGGGAAGTTTCAAAGATAGTTTTAAAAACTTTTGGCGACAATTCTTTTCCTAAAAGGTACATTAATTTTGCCACCGCAGCCTCAGTACTTATGTCTTTTCCTGAAACCACTCCTATTTTTTTAAGCTGCACGCTTGTTTCATATTGCCCCATTACCACGCTCCCACCTATACATTGCGTTACATTCACTACAAATAATCCCTCTGCAATCTTTCTTTTAAGAATATCCAGGAACCAATCGTCACTAGGCGCGTTACCGCTTCCGTAAGTCTCCAGCACCACTCCCTTTAAACCGGGTTTGGAAAGCATATATTCAACAGTTGCCGCATTTATCCCGGGAAATATCTTTAAAATCAATACTTCATTACTAAATCCTGTATGTAATTTTGTTTTCTGTCTTCGGTTGGGACGCCAAAGCGCACTATGATTTACCGATAAATACACGCCAGATTCGGCTAAAGGCGGATAATTTAACGAAGCAAAAGCCTGAAAATGTTCAGCATTGATCTTTGTGGTCCTGTTAGCCCTATATAATTTATACTCAAAATAAAGTCCTACTTCAGAAATTACCGGTTTCCCATTTTTTTGTAAACCTGCAATCTGGATACTGGTAATAAGATTTTCTTTAGCATCTGTTCTAAGATCACCAATAGGCAATTGAGATCCTGTAAAAATAACCGGTTTGGTTAAATTCTCAAACATAAAACTCAGGGCCGAAGCTGTATAAGACATCGTATCACTACCGTGCAGTACCACGAAGCCATCGTAAGTTTCAAAACTATCATTTATAGTATTTGCAACCTTTACCCAGCATTCCACATTCATATTAGAGGAATCTATAGGATCGTCAAAACTTAGTGTATCAATTTCGTGTTCCAGGATCTTTAGTTCCGGAATATTCTGCAGTAATTCATCAAAATTAAAAGCTTTTAGGGCACCTGTATCATAATCTTTGATCATCCCAATAGTCCCGCCGGTATAAATAAGCAGGATCTTAGCTCTTTTCTTCATAAAGTGCTTCTTTATTAATTACCGGGTTTGCATACATTAATAAATAACTATTTAGCTCCAGGGGATTTTTCACATCTACCCTTCGGCTAAGGCGACGTTCAAACTGCCTTTTTTCCTTATCGGAATATTTATCGGCATAAGTTTCTGAATTTTTCAGCAAATCGAATGCGATATAATTGGCCGGCCATAATTTGTAATTCTTATAAATATGCTCATCAATTTTTGAAGCCACCGCTTTTAACTGGGCATTTAAAGAAGTATGTTCTTTCTCAATTTCATCAAAAACTTCTTTCCCTAATACTTCTCCTGCATTAATATGAATACGCCCTTTATTCCCCATTGCACCCTGCATAATAGAGTTGAAATCTTCGTTAGCAGATTTTACATACTCTTCTTTCATTCTTTTAGCAAGAATTTCAGGCATTTTTAGAATATCTGTAGGATCAAATTCATAGGAAATCGCTACCGGAACAATTTTAAGTTCAGCAAAATATTCGGCCAGGCTTTTTTTGCCTTTGGCCATTCCCAGCATTTTTAATACACCTTGCTGCGTATAATCGCTTCCATCTTTAGTTCTACCTTCTCTTTGCGCCATCCAAACCGAACGACCATCTTCCAGAAGCAACTTTTTAATATATTCTGAAAGCACCATAGAACTCTTCAACATTTCACGAGGGCTAATTCCACGTTTTACCAGGAAATTCCTGTTTAAACGAGACAAAGCCATGAGAAAAGGTTTCTGTACCAAATTATCACCAATAGCTGAAGCCGTCATGATAAGGTCCTGCTCATACAGCGTGGTATTTAACAAGCAAGTGTCGAGAATAATATCCCGATGATTGGAAATATAAAAATAAGGCTTATCGCTATCTAATTTATCAAAACCATCGTAAGTAAGTCCTTCGGTACTTTTTTCAATAACTTTTAATACCGAATTATAGATCACCTTGGTTTGAAAATCTCTAATAGAATGGCATTCCTCTAATATGGCAGCAATTTCTTCTGAATCCTTATCGGGATAAGTGAATTGCAAAAGGGTTTTCACCATTGGGTGCCTCATGAACTCTGCCAGGGCAGGTTGCACCTCATCATCTTTATAAAACCTTATGTCTTCGAATTCTTTCACGCAAAATTATGTTAGCTAGGCAAATGAACAAATTTTAATTTTAACCTCCTTTATATCCCAAATATATCTTTTGAATTTTGGGTGGTTACCTCAGCGATTTCAGCCAGGGGTTTTTGATAGATCTCAGCAATTTTTTCAGCTACCTTTAATAGGTATTCCGGTTGATTTCTTTTTCCGCGGAAAGGCGATGGGGATAAATAAGGTCCATCAGTCTCCAGAACAATTTCTTTTAAAGGAATTTCATTCAGAAATTTATCTATTTTTCCGTTTTTGAACGTTACTACGCCACCAATCCCGAGTTTCAGGTTATAAGAAAGCGCTCTTTTGGCTTGTTCGAGGTTTCCGGTAAAACAGTGGAAAATCCCAAAAAGATCGTCACTTTTTTCTTCTTCTAAAATCTCAAAAATCTCATCAAAAGCTTTCCTGCAATGAATTACAATGGGAAGTTTATGCTTTTTTGCAAGTTTAATTTGCCTTCTAAAAGCTTCTTGCTGAATTTCTAAAGTGCTTTTATCCCAATGCAAATCTATCCCAATTTCTCCTACGGCATAAAACCTGCGTTGCCCAAATTGTTCCTCAACGTGCTTTAATTCATCTTCAAAATTCTCCTGAACGTGAGTTGGATGCAAGCCCATCATTAGAAAAACATTCTCGGGATAACGAGCTTCCAAATCATACATAGCCTGGGTAGTTTCAGAATCTATGGCCGGAAGAAAAAATCTTTCAATATTCTGCTTAAAGGCATTTTCTATAAGCTCATCCCTGTCATCTTCGTAATCTTCACTATAAAGATGTATATGTGTATCGGTTAAAATCATAAAAGCAAAAATAATTTATTTTGAAGACCTATCTTTGTGAAAAACACAAAGAATGTCATCTTTAAAGAAATTGCTTAAAGAAAAAGGATTTAAGCGCATAAAATTAAAATATACCAAAACCCAGCATCTAGAACTGGTAGCCAAAATTAATAATATTGAAGGAAACTTTATCCTGGATACCGGTGCTTCCAGCACTTGCGTAGGGCTTGAAGCTGTAGAACACTTTAAGCTTCTTGCCGAAGACAGTGATATTAAAGCTGCCGGCGCAGGAGCAACAAATATGCTTACACAAATTGCGCAAAAGAACCGGATAGAAATTAAAGGCTGGAAAAAGAAAAAAGTAGACCTTGTACTTTTTGATCTAAGACACGTAAACGAAGCCCTTATAAACCACGAAGCCGAAAAGGTTCACGGGATAATTGGCGCCGATCTTTTAAAGAAAGGAAAAGCTGTTATAGATTACAAAGCACCCGCACTTTACTTAAAATAAGTTTTTGGAAAGGGGAATTATCCCCTTGACTGGCCACTGCATACTACCTAAGTTTGAGGTATTAATGTTAGTAGAATGCCTGGTGTACCAAAAAATAAAACTCAAAACAGTTTCCTTTATATCATACTGGGAATCTTTGTGGTATGCATTTTATTTTTAAACATTCTTAATTTGTTATTATTTTAATCCCTCCAGAGGGTTTAATTCCCCCCGACGCTTGCCTCGAAATTTCAAAAATTTTTCTCCAATTCACACCTCGTGGGCTTACCTCGAGGTTCTTGATTTTGTTATTTGTGGTATCAAAAAAAAGGCAGCCAATTGGCTGCCTTTTTTTGTTTTATGATCATCGATTATCTAAAGCTCAAGCGCTCTTTTCACATCGTTATCCATCAATAATTCTTCGGGGTTTTCTATAGCTTCTTTAATAGCTACAAGGAAACCTACAGATTCTTTTCCATCAATAATTCTGTGGTCGTAAGAAAGGGCTACATACATAATAGGACGAATCTCTACGTGACCGTCTATAGCCACTGGACGTTCTACAATATTATGCATTCCTAAAATTGCACTTTGTGGAGGATTGATAATTGGAGTTGAAAGCATAGAACCAAATACCCCACCATTAGTAATGGTAAAAGTACCTCCAGTCATTTCATCTACGGTAATTTTTCCGTCACGAGCTTTTAAAGCAAGGCGTTTTACCTCATCTTCAACACCTCTAAAACTAAGATTTTCAGCATTTCTAATTACTGGCACCATCAAACCTTTTGGTCCAGAAACTGCAATACTAATATCCTGATAATCAAATGTTACCTGGTGATCACCATCTATCATAGAGTTCACTCCTGGGTACTGCTCTAGCGCTCGCACTACTGCAAGGGTAAAGAAAGACATAAAGCCTAAACTTACCCCGTGTTTCTCTTTAAATTCCTCTTTGTATTTTTTTCTAAGATTAAAGATAGGCTGCATATCTACTTCGTTAAAAGTAGTAAGCATCGCGGTATCATTTTTAACTGAAACCAAACGAGAAGCCACTTTTCTACGAAGCATAGACATTTTCTTCTTAGACTCGCCACGTTTTCCTTTACCCGGGCTACCCATAGAAGCTTTAGCCTGCACCGCATCTTCTTTAGTGATACGACCATCTTTTCCGCTTCCTTCTACATCTTTTTTATCAATTCCTTTCTCATCAAGAATCTTTTTAGCTGCAGGAGAAGGACTTCCTTTTGCGTGAGAATCCTGTTTTTGAGAAGGCGTTGAAGATTTTGAAGGCTCTTCGGTTTTAGAATCCGCTTTATCCTTATCTTCTTTCTCTTTTTTATCTGAAGATTCATCTTTAGAATCTTCTTCAGAGTCTTCTTTCTTGTCTTTAGATTCCTTTTTATCATCACCTCCACCTGGCTTTTCAGCTTCGGTATCGATAAGACAAACCACTTCACCTACGGCCACGGCATCACCTTCTTCGGCTTTAAGCGTAATAATTCCGCTAGCTTCAGCTGGAAGTTCCAGGGTAGCTTTGTCACTATCCACTTCGGCAATTGCCTGATCTTTTTCTACGTAGTCGCCATCTTCAACTAACCACTCGGCTATTTCAACTTCGGTTATAGATTCCCCCGGAGAAGGAACTTTCATTTCTAAGGCCATGATCTTTGTTTTTATTTAAAGTTTCCGCCAGGCGAAAACATTGGATTCGTTATTTATAATTTATTAATTCTCTACTGTTTTGTCAAAAACACTTGCAATCACTTTTTCGTGACGTTTCTTAAATCTTACAGAACTTCCGGCAGCCGGAGAACCATAGAATTTTCGGCTACAAACTCTAAAGTTTTTAGCTTCATCAAAATGCAACAACATATGCCCGTAAGCACCCATATTTCTAGGTTCTTCCTGAGCCCAAACTACATCATCTGCATTTTTATATTTCTTGATCGCTTTTTTCATTTTTTCAACAGGCAGCGGGAATAATTGCTCCACACGTACTAACGCCACATCGTTACGATCATTTTCTTCTTTAAATTCCAATAGATCGTAGTAAAACTTACCGGTACAGAATACCAGTGTCTTTCACATCTTTAGCTTTTGCTTTCGGATCGTCTAGCAATGGCTGGAAACTTCCTTCAGCAAAATCTTCTTTAGTTGAAATTACTTTAGAATGTCTCAATAAACTTTTTGGTGTAAATATTACCAAAGGTTTTCTAAACCCGGCTTTCATCTGCCTGCGTAAGATATGAAACATATTGGCCGGTGTGGTAACATCTGCCACATACATATTATCTTTAGCACAAAGCTGAAGAAAACGCTCCATTCTTGCCGAAGAGTGCTCTGCACCCTGACCTTCGTACCCGTGAGGTAAGAAAAGCACTAATCCGTTTTGTAATTTCCACTTATCTTCTGCCGCAGAAATATACTGATCTATCATTATTTGTGCTCCATTTACGAAATCCCCAAACTGGGCTTCCCAAATGGTAAGAGTTTGAGGGCTCGCCATTGCGTAACCGTAATCAAAGCCCATCACACCATATTCTGAAAGCGGGGAGTTATACACGAAGAAATCGCCTTCCCTGCCTTCTATATTGTTATGAAGAATAATCTCTTCTTCACTATCTTCTACTTTTACAATAGCGTGGCGGTGAGAAAAAGTTCCTCTCTCACTATCCTGTCCGCTAATTCTAATATTAAAGCCTTCCTTCATTAAGGAACCATAAGCAAGATGCTCGGCCATAGCCCAATCCAGCTTATTATCTTCAAAGTAAAGTTTATTACGAAGGTCTATGATCTTCTTCACCTTTCGCATAAATTTTTTATCCTCCGGAAGTTTCGAAATGGCATCGGCTACCTTATCAAGATCTTCCATCTTGTAAGTAGTATCCAGCTCTTTCATCATCTCATCTTCATACACATTCTCAAAACCTTCCCACTCGTCCTGCATAAAAGGCGTGATCTTCGTGGTTTCTTCTTTTCGAGAATCTTCCAGCTTTTCTTCCAGAGCAGCTTTGTACTCTTCTTCTAATTTAGTGAGGTAATCATCATCTATAATATTAGAAGACTTAAGCTTTTGAGCATAAATATCCATTGCATTTTCGTGCTTGGAAATAGCTTTATATAACTTAGGTTGGGTAAATTTAGGTTCATCACCCTCGTTATGCCCGTACTTTCTGTAACCTAATAAATCTATAAATACGTCTCGCTTAAATTTCATTCTGAAATCCAGCGCAAATAAAATTGCGTGAACCACAGCTTCGGCATCATCAGCATTTACGTGCAATACAGGAGAAAGGGTTACTTTCCCTACATCTGTACAATAGGTTGAAGAACGCCCATCAAGGTAATTGGTGGTAAATCCTATCTGGTTATTTACCACAATATGAATGGTCCCGCCGGTTTGATAACCTTCTAACTGGGCCATCTGCACCACTTCGTAAACTACTCCCTGCCCTGCAATGGCGGCATCACCATGAACAAGAATAGGAAGCACTTTCATATTGTCACCTCCGTAATGCCTATCTTGTTTAGCACGAGTAATACCCTGCACCACAGGCCCTACAGCCTCAAGGTGAGACGGGTTTGGCGCAATATTGATATTGATTTGTTTTCCATTATCGGTTTCACGGCAAGAGGTCCAGCCCAGGTGATATTTAACGTCTCCGTCAAAAATATCCTGTTCGTAATCTTTTCCGTCAAACTCGCTAAAAATATCTTTAGCACTTTTACCAAAGATATTGGTAAGCGTATTTAGACGTCCCCGGTGAGCCATACCCATTACGAAGTCTTTTACTCCATAATCGGCTGCTTTTTCTATAAGGGCATCTAAGGCCGGGATTAAACTTTCTCCACCTTCCAGTGAAAAACGTTTTTGCCCAACATATTTTCTATGTAAAAATGATTCAAAAGAAACAGCCTGATTTAATTTCTTCAGGATCTTCTTCTTCTCATCATCATTAAAGTTGGGATGATTTTCATTCTTATTTAATTTATCCTGGATCCATTGAATTTCTTCCGGTTTACGAATAAACATATATTCGATCCCGATAGATTCACAATACACTTTTTCAAGATGGGTTATAATATCCTTAAGAGTGCTTGGTCCAATACCCAGCATATCTCCCGCATCAAATTTGGTATCCAGGTCGCTTTTTTCCAGTCCAAAATTCTCGATATCTAAGGTTGGCCGGTATTTACGACGTTCCCTAACCGGGTTTGTTTTAGTGAACAAGTGCCCGCGAGTTCGGTAACCGTCTATAAGGCGTATTACTTTGAATTCCTTAATTACGTGTTCCGGAATTTCTCCCTCCTGAAAGTTTACAGGAGCTTCTTCCATTGTTTCCGCAGAAACACCGTTTTGTTGCATTCCAAAGTCAAAACCTTGAAAAAAAGCCCTCCAACTGGGCTCTACACTATCGGGGTACTGGAGATATTGGTCGTATAATTCGGCGAAATATGCCGTATGTGCAGCATTTAGAAATGAAAATCTATCCATAAGTTGAAACTAATGTTTCTTTTGAGTATAAAACAAAGCAAAAATACAATTTTTAGAAAAAACAGCCTGCAGTAAACTATATATTTATCTTATGAATTATAAGAAGTTTAACATAGTAAAAACTTCAGGAAGTGGCTAAAAATGTGTATTGATTGCAAATCTAACAGGTGTAAGCCCCTAAATATTAAGAATTTCTCAATCTGAATTCACTAAAATCTAGACCGTGCGATTCATTAGCATTTCACCAAATTGTCTTAAAGGACGCTTTTTCTCTTCAGAAATATCAATTTCATCCAGCACCTTAAAAGCTTTTTCAGTGTATTTTTCTATTTCGCGTTGGGTTAAAGCTGCGGCCCCACTATTTTCAAAAAGTGTCTTTACAGCTTCAATTTTCCCGGAAGTTTCAGCAGGATTAATCGTGTATAAATGCTCTAATTGTTGCGCTTCACTTTTTCCAGAAGCCTCCAGGGATTTTAAATAGAGAAAAGTCTTTTTATTTTCAATAATATCCCCACCGGGTTGTTTTCCAAAAGTCTCAGGATCTCCAAAAGCATCCAGGTAATCGTCCTGTAGCTGAAAAGCAATTCCTAATAAACGTCCAAATTCATAGACTGCTTCTTTACATTGTGTAGAAGTATTAGCCACAATAGCTCCCATTTGTAACGAAGCCCCTACAAGCACCGCGGTCTTGTATTCTATCATTTTAAGATAATCCTCGATAGCTACATCGTCACGGGTTTCAAAATCTATATCATATTGCTGGCCTTCACAAACCTGCATGGCGGTTTTGGTAAATAATCTCGCCAATTCTTTAAAGGTATCACCATCATAATTTTCAAAAAGCTGGTAGGCATTTATCAACATGGCGTCACCAGATAAAATTCCGGTATTGATATCCCATCGCTCGTGCACGGTTTCCTTTCCGCGGCGCAAAGGCGCATCATCCATAATATCATCATGGACTAGAGAAAAATTATGAAATATCTCTATAGCAAGGGCAGCATCTAAAGCTTTTTTATAGTCGGCTTCAAAAATTTCAGTAGACATCAACACTAAAACCGGTCTTAGACGTTTCCCGCCCAGGCTAAGAATATAGCGCATAGGTTCATAAAGATTTTCAGGCTCTTTCACCTGTACTTTAAGATCTAAATATTCCTGAAAAGCTTCTCTATATTGAGAAATAGACTTCATACCAAAAAATTTTCCGGCTAAAATACATAATTGAAGGTATTTCAAATTCTTTAAGCAAGTTAAATTATCTTAAACCTTGGAAACTTTGTTTGTTTTATAAGTTTCCCTGACTTAGTTTTGCACCGAATTTTAATGAAGATGAAGTGAAAGAAGCAATTCAAAATACAGCCACCAACCTTTTTTTAAGACTGGGCTTTAAAAGTGTAACCATGGATGATATCGCCGAAGAAATGGGGATATCAAAAAAAACCATCTATGCACATTATACCAACAAATCCCAGCTTATTGAAGGTAGTGTTTGGCAATTAATGGAAGAAATTAATACGGGAATAGAATCTTTGCGCGCTCAAAACTTAAACCCTATTGTAGAAAATTTTGAGGTAAAAGTATATGTGCAACGCATGCTTAAAAATGAAAAGACCTCACCCCAATTTCAGCTTAAAAAATACTACCCAGAGATCTATAATACTATAAGCAACAAAAAATTTGAAGTTGCACAACATTGCATAATAGAAAACCTGGAACGCGGTATTAGAAGTGGTTATTACCGCTCTAATATTTCAATTTCTTTTGTAAGCAGGCTTCATTTTGCCGGTATGTTAGGCGTTAAAGACAAAAACCTGTTTCCTGAAGACGAATTCAGCAATAATAAACTTATGGACTATTTATTAGAGTACCATTTGAGAGCTATTTGTACCCCAAAAGGACTGGAAGTTTTAGAAGATTTATTAACCAAGAATAAAGTAAAAAATGAAATTTAGATACCTGTTATTTTTACTGATTTCCTTAAGCAGTTTCGCACAGGAAAATCCTCAAGATTACAGTTTTTCTATGGAGGAAGCTATCAATTTTGGGCTGGAGAACAATTACTCCTCGGTAAATGCGCAAAAAGATATTGAAATTGCACTCAAGCAAAAATGGGAGATTATTGCCCAGGGGTTACCACAGGTAAGCGCTACGGCAGATTATCAAAATTACCTTAAACAGCCGGTTACTTTACTTCCTGCTGAAATTACGGGCGGCGAACCCGGCACCTTTACCCCGGTAGTTTTTGGAACAGAACAAAATGTAAACGCCACAGCCACCTGGAACCAGCTAATTTTTGATGGTTCTTATATAGTAGGTATCCAATCGGCCAGAACTTTGCTTCAAATTTCTGAGAATGCAAAAACCAAAACCGATCTAGAAATAAAGAAAGCTGTAATTAATGCCTACGGAAATGTTTTGCTGGCGGAAGAAAACGTAGCGATTCTTCAGAAAAACGTAGAAAACGTACAGACAGAACTACGACGAAACCAACGAGATCTATAAAAACGGGCTTGCAGAACAGGAAGATGTAGAACAGCTTGAAATCACCTTGCTTAATTTAAAAAACAATTTAAGCCGAAGCCGCCGTATGCGCGATATCGCTTACGAAATGTTCAATTTAACGCTTGGCATTCCTGTAGAAATACCGGTTAATCTAACCGAAGAACTGGACAACCTGGCAATGGAATATTTTGACCTGGAACTCTTACAAAAAGAAATTCCGGTAGAAGAAAATATAGATTATCGTATCGCTGCAAACACAGCAGAATCTCGTGAAATTGAAGTGAAACTGGAAAAATCTAAAGCACTTCCCTCTTTAACCGGGTTTTTAAATTATGGGGTACAGGGCTTCAGCCAGGAATTCACTTTTCTTAATGAAGACCAGGAATATTTTGGTCAGTCTATTTTAGGCGTAAGCTTAAATATTCCAATTTTTAGCAGCGGTATGCGAAGTTCCAGAACGCAGCAAAAACAAATTGCCTATGAACAGGCAATGGTAGAACTGGAACAAACCGAAAATGAGGTAAAACGCCAAATTAATTCGGCTAAAAGCGAATATGAGTTTAGCCTGGAGAATTATCAGAATCAAAAGAAAAACCTTGAACTCGCAGAAAGGATAGAGAACAAGAATCAAATCAAGTTTTTTGAAGGAATTGCCAGCAGTTTTGAGCTAAGTGAAGCCCAACGCCAACTTTACCAGGCACAACAAGACTTTTTACAGTCTATGCTTGAAGTAATAACTGCGAAAGTAGAATTAGAAAACCTGTTGGACACTAGAAAATATAACAATGAAGATTAAATACACCCATCAAATAACAACAATGAAAAAGTTAGCTGTTTTATTAAGTATTCCGCTGTTATTGCTTTCGTGTGGAAATAATGAGGAAGGAAAATCTATAGAAGAACTTATAGAGAGCGAAAACCTCTCGGAAATTAGAGCCAGAAAAGACAGAATTAAGCAAAGAGCAAAGCGACCTTACTCAAAAGCTGGATAAACTGGATCAGGCTATAGATCGATTAGACAAAACCAGACGTTTAGATTTGGTAATGATTCAGGAGATCAATGACACCCTATTTAAGCATTATGCAGAAGTACAGGGTGATGTAGCAACAGATGAGAACATTGTGGTTTACGCCGAATTCTCTGGAATTCTGCAAGACTTGCGCGTACAGGAAGGAGAGCAGGTAAATAAAGGACAGGTACTTGCTAAAATTGATGATGGTGGACTTTCAAGCGAATTGGCTCAATTAGAAACTCAGGCTACCCTGGCAAAAACCACTTTTGAGCGTCAAAAGCGTTTATGGGAACAAAATATTGGATCTGAGATGCAATACTTAGAAGCCAAAACCAATTACGAGTCTATGCAGAATTCTGTAAACAGGTTAAAATCTCAATTAGACAAAACTATTGTAAGAGCACCTTTTAGCGGAATTATAGATGAAGTACTTACCGAAGAAGGAGAAGTAGTAAACCCTGGGCAAAGTCAGTTAGTTCGCTTAGTGAGTTTAAAAAATATGTATGTAGAAGCTGACGTGCCAGAAGGTTATTTGAACAAAATAAATAAGGGCACCGAAGTACTTGTAGAAATTAGCTCTTTAGGCCGTGAATTTGAAGGAGAAGTAAAAAGAGTTGGGAATACCATTAATCCTAATAACCGCTCTTTTAGCATCCAGGTTGCGGTACCTAATGAAAACGGGATGCTTAAACCTAACCAAATTGCTACCCTTAAACTCAATGATTATACCGCAGAAAACGCTGTAATTATTCCTGAGAATGCTTTGCTTAAAAACGCACAGGGTGAAAGTGTAGTGTTTATTCTTCAGGAAAAAGAAGAAGGAGAAGACAATATAGGTATTGCGAAAAGACAAATAGTAAAAACGGGTTATACCTATAATAATAAAATAGAAATAACCAGCGGGCTGGAAACCGGAGAAACACTGATCGTAGAAGGTGCCAAAAACCTTAGAGATGGTCAGGAAGTTAAAATAAGAAACTAAGCTACAATGAATTTAGATAAAGAATTTAAGCTTTCGTCCTGGGCCATCAATAATAAAATGACGGTATATGTAATTATCGCCATTATTATGATTGGTGGGCTCATGTCTTACTACAATATGCCAAGGGAAACTTTTCCTGAGGTTGTAGAGACAAAGATCTACGTAAGCTCTATTAACCCGGGAAACTCGGCCGAAGATGTTGAGAAGTTCATCACCGAACCCCTGGAAGAAGAGTTTAACGATGTTGCCGGTGTAAAAGAAATTTCTTCTTCTACGTTTCAGGATTATTCCCTGGTAATTGTAGAGTTTGAAGAAGATGTAGAAATTGAAAGTGCCAAAACAAAAGTAAAGGACAAGGTAGATATGGTGAAAGCCGAAACCACCTGGCCTACTTTAGATAATGGCGCCAAGGTTGAACCCAATGTATTCGACCTTAATATTTCAGAAGAACAACCTATTCTAAATATCAACTTAACGGGAGATTATACCGTTCAGCAATTAAAGGAATATGCCGAATATCTTCAGGAGCGCATCGAGTTGCTTCCGCAGATAAAAGAAGCGAGTATTCGTGGTGCTGAAGAAATGGAAGTTGAGATCGCGGTAGATATCTATAAGATGACGGCTTCTAAAGTTAGTTTCTCAGATATTGTAAACGCGGTTAGTGCTGAAAATAGAACAATTTCTGGTGGAAATGTGATTACCAGCGGGGTTCAAAAGAACATAAGGATTGTTGGAGAAATTGAAGATCCAAAAGAACTTCAAAACGTTGTAGTGAAAACCGATGGCGGTAATATTTTCCTAAAAGACATTGCTGATATCAATTTCAGGGAAAAAGATGCTACCACTTTTGCGCGTGAATATGGTAAGCCTGTAGTGATGCTGGACGTAAAAAAACGTGCCGGTAAGAATATGATCGAGGCTGTAGACCAGATCAAAGAAATTGTAAAAAAAGAACAGGAAGAATATCTTCCTGAAAGCCTTGGAGTAAGCATTACTAACGATCTTTCTACCAACACCAAAAGCCAGGTAGATGATTTGGTGAACAACATTATTTTTGGGGTTATCCTGGTAGTTTTAGTCTTAATGTTCTTCCTTGGGTTTAGAAACGCATTGTTTGTAGGGATCGCGATCCCTTTATCTATGTTTCTTTCTTACATCATCCTGTCCAGTATGGGATACACCCTAAACACTATGGTGCTTTTTGCCCTGGTAATGGGTCTTGGGATGCTTGTAGATAATGGAATTGTTGTAGTAGAAAACGTCTATACCTTAATGGACGAAGGGATGCCGAGAAAACAGGCAGCCAAGCAAGGTTTAGGCGAAATTGCCTGGCCAATTATAGCTTCAACAGCAACTACTTTAGCTGCATTTTTCCCGCTGGGACTCTGGCCGGGAATTATAGGAAGTTTTATGGTAATTTTCCCAATTACGCTTTCTATCGTATTAGGTTCCTCACTTTTTGTAGCCTTGATCATCAACTCGATGCTTACTTCTCAGTTTATGAAAACAGAGGAAGGCGAATTCACCAAGAAAAAACTTATTAGAATAAGTTCTATTCTGGCAGGTTTTGGAGCTTTATTGCTCATAGTAGGATTTGTAATTGACGCCGGGGTGCTTAGAGCTTTTGGAAACATATTACTTCTGGCGGCTATCCTGCTTTGGGCTTACAAATATTTTATTTCAAAGGGTGTAGATTACTTTCAATATACTGCGCTTAAATGGATGGAGAATATTTATGAAAAAACCCTTAAGTTCTCGCTACGCGGTAAAAAAGCCTATTTAGTTTTCTTCGGAACTTTACTCTTGCTATTCCTGTCTTTTGTATTGATTGCACTGGTACAACCAAAAGTTTTGTTCTTCCCTGAAAATGAACCCAACCAGGTAATTACCTATATTGAATACCCACAGGGAACCGATATTCATAAAACCAACGCGCTTACTAAAAAAGTAGAGCAACGCATCTTTGAAGCTATAGAGCAATATGAAGATGAAGACGGTTATAATTTTATGGTAGAGTCGGCAATTTCCCAGGTTGGAGAAGGTGCTGGAAATCCTCAAACCGATGGCGGCCAGCAAAATGAAATGCCACATAAAGCCAAGGTTACACTCTCTATGCGCGAGTTCACCGAAAGACGCGGCGTGAGCAGTAGCGAAGTTTTATCTGAAGTTCGGGAAGCCGTACAGGGATTCCCAGGCGCTTCTATTGTAGTTGAAAAAGATGCGGCCGGCCCACCAACAGGTTACCCAATAAATATGGAACTGAAAGGTGAGGACTACGAGCAGATGCTACAGGAAGCCGAAGACCTGCGATCTTATATCAATGATCTTAGTATCGCCGGAATTGAAGAGCTTAAAATAGATGTAAACAAATCGAAACCCGAATTAAGCGTAGAAGTAGACCGAAGAAAAGCAGGACAACTTGGAGTTTCTACCTCGCAGGTAGGCCAAACTTTGCGTAGAGCGATCTACGGGGAAGAGGTTTCTACCTATAAAGATGGTGACGATGATTACGAAATAAACGTGAGGTTTGCTGATGAATATCGCTATAATGAAAATGTATTATTTAATCAGCCGGTTACTTTTAAAGACCAGAACACGGGAGAAATAATTCAGGTGCCAATTTCATCTTTGGTAACTACAGAATCTTCCTCTTCTTTCAGTTCTATTAAAAGGAAAGATCTAAAAAGGGTGATTACCCTCTACTCCAACGTGCTTCAGGGTTACAATGGAAATGAGATTGTAGGCCAGTTAAAAACAGCACTTAGAAGTTACGATCTTCCAAAGGATATTACTTTAGAGTTTACGGGAGAACAGGAAGAACAGGAAGAAAATATGGCTTTCCTATTAAAAGCTTTATTAATCGCTATGGGCGGTATCCTGCTTATTCTTGTTGCACAATTTAATTCCCTGTCAAAACCAATCATCATTGTAATGGCAGTAGTATTGAGTCTTGTGGGAGTATTCCTTGGGTTGATCATTTTCCAGATGGATTTCATTATTATTATGACGATGATGGGAATTATCTCTCTGGCGGGAATCGTGGTAAACAACGCCATCGTGCTTATTGATTACACCCAAATCCTTATAGACCGTCAAAAGCGGGAGCTTAATATAGATGACGATGAATTGCTCACTCGCGCCCAGTATTTCGATTGTATTGTTAGAGGTGGGAAATCGAGGTTAAGACCAGTATTGCTTACTGCGATTACTACTGTACTTGGTTTAATTCCACTAGCGGTAGGATTGAATATAGATTTCTTTAGTTTATTTATAGACTACGATCCAAAAGTATTTATTGGTGGGGACAACGTGATCTTCTGGGGGCCATTGGCCTGGACGGTGATCTTCGGGTTGGTGTTTGCCACCTTCCTTACGTTAGTTGTAGTTCCGGTAATGTTTTACCTGGTAAATAGAGCCAAGGTAAAAACAGCCGATAAACGCAAAGAGCGAAAACAAAGAAAGCTGGAAACGAAAGCTTAATTTATATAAACCCGAAGTTGTACTTCGGGTTTTTTTATATTTAATTTCCATAATTCCACTCATTCAGAAACCTGTCTTTCCTTAACAAATTTTCATTCGAGAAATAATACTGTTCAATTTTCACTGGAATACCCTTATTTCATTTTCCGTTTAATTGAATTAGCTTAAAAGATTAAACTTATTCCTAATAAGCCTTAACAAAACACAAGCGGAAATCATGAAAGCACAACATCAGTTTATCGAATTAAAAAATTTTTCCATTTCTACTAATATTCTTCTTTTCCTGCGGAATTTTCGCACAGGAAACCTATGAAAATTCAATCTCGTTCTCAAAAAGTGATACAAACCTGGAATGGGGTCCCTGCCCCGATTTTATGCCTGAAGGTTGTAATATCGCCGTACTACACGGCAATCCAGCCGAAAAGAATGCCGACATCTTTTTTAAAGTTCCAGCGAACTCTTTTATCCCGGCCCACACCCACACTTCTGCAGAAAGAATGGTCCTTATTTCTGGTGAATTAGAAGTAACTTATGAAGGTGAGCAATCTCAAACTTTAAAAGAAGGCACTTATGCTTACGGCCCGGCCGGTAAGCCACATTCTGCCAAATGCGGAGATTCCCCTTGCGTTCTTTTTATTGCTTTTGAAGAACCAATAGATGTAATGCCGGTAGAGAAAAATTAAAAGTCTAGGATCCTGAAACAAAAAAGGCCGTCTTTTTCAGACAGCCTTTTTTAATTTTATATGTAGATAATAGCTTAGTTTTCAGCTAAAGTACCATCACTTTTCCAGGTATTTACCCCGGCAATCTGGTTATTATCGTAATCTACTTCAGTAAGTTTATCTGAAGACCAAAAGAACCATTTTCCGGTTTTTTCACCTTCTGTATAGTTAGCCATACTTTGCTTTTTACCATTGGCATCATAAGCAATCCATTCCCCGTGCAATTCTCCATTTTTATAAGTTCCCTGCTGCCGAACTGTTCCGTCTTCATAATAGAAAGTTCCTTTTATAAGGTCTCCTTCTTTTTCAAATTTTGGTTCTGGGCTTTCCTGGGCCATAGCAGCTGCTCCAATAGTGAAAACGGCAGCCATCAATATATTTTTTATCTTTTTCATAGTCTTTTTCTTTAATCTTTCCTTTACAAATATAGCTAAATGTTTACTTTAAAGCAACAATCGCATAACATTAAATTAACATTGAAATAATAAAAACCTGATAAACAGACAACTAAACACCTGTTTCGGCTTAACAAAGGCAATATTTCTCAGAAAATCTTATTCATATCTGAAAAGGATATTCAGAGAATTTCCCTGTAAAACTATGAGTACCTAAATCTCACTTAGCAAGTATTTTCTAAGTCTATTTTATCGCGAAACCCAATTGAACTTCTTACTTTTGCGCTACTTAAAATTTCAGGAATATTATGTATAGAAGTCATACCTGCGGGGAATTAAATGCAGCTTCAATTGGTCAGGAAGTAAAACTTTCTGGCTGGGTTCAAAAAATAAGAGATAAAGGATTTATGGTTTGGGTAGATTTACGTGATCGTTACGGCATCACCCAGCTTATTTTTGATGAAGAGCGCTCTTCAACAGAACTTATGGAGAAAGCTCAAAAACTTGGGCGCGAATTTGTTATTCAAGTTAGCGGAAAAGTAATTGAGCGGGAATCTAAAAATACAAATATTCCAACCGGTGAAATTGAGGTTTTGGTGACCGAAGTTACTATTCTAAACACCTCGCTTACACCTCCTTTTACTATTGAAGATGAAACCGATGGTGGCGAAGATCTTAGAATGAAATACCGCTACCTTGATATTAGACGAAATCCGGTAAAAAACAAGCTGAAATTTCGCCATAAAGTAGGAATGGAAGTAAGAAATTATCTTTCTAACCAGGATTTTATTGAAGTGGAAACTCCTTATTTAATAAAGTCTACTCCTGAAGGTGCCCGAGATTTTGTGGTACCAAGTAGAATGAACGAAGGTCAGTTTTACGCCCTACCGCAATCGCCACAAACCTTTAAGCAATTGCTTATGGTTGGCGGAATGGATAAATACTTCCAGATCGTAAAATGTTTTAGAGATGAAGACCTTAGAGCCGACAGGCAGCCGGAATTTACGCAAATTGACTGCGAAATGGCTTTTGTTGAGCAAGAGGATATCCTGAATATTTTTGAAGGTTTAACCCGGCATTTACTAAAAGAGATCAATGGTGTAGAAGTAGCAGACTTCCCAAGAATGACCTACGCTGAAGCGATGAAAAAATACGGAAACGACAAACCCGATATTAGATTTGGGATGGAGTTTGCCGAATTAAACGATTTGGCCAAAAATAAAGGCTTTAATGTTTTCGATCAGCAGGAATTAGTTGTGGGAATTGCGGTTCCGGGAGCGGCTTCTTTCACTCGAAAAGAAATAGACAAATTAATATCCTGGGTTAAAAGACCACAGGTTGGCGCCAACGGACTCGTATGGGCAAAATATAACGAAGATGGAACTTTAAAATCTTCAGTAGATAAATTTTATTCCGAAGAAGATCTAAAAACCTGGGCTGAAGCTACCTCAGCGAAACCCGGAGATCTTATTTTGGTGATGGCCGGTGACGCCGACAAAACCAGAACACAACTAAGTGCTTTAAGAATGCATTTGGGTAATGAACTTGGTCTTAGAAAAGCTGATGAATTCGCACCGCTTTGGGTAGTAGATTTCCCATTATTAGAATGGGATGAAGAGACCCAACGTTTTCACGCGATGCACCACCCGTTTACTTCGCCTAAAAAAGAAGATTTTGCTTTACTGGAGTCTAAACCGGGAGAAGTTCGCGCCAATGCTTACGATCTGGTTTTAAACGGTAACGAAATTGGCGGTGGTTCTATAAGAATTCACGATAAAGAAACCCAGGCTAAAATGTTCGATTATCTTGGTTTCACTCCAGAAGAAGCTAAAGCACAATTCGGCTTTTTAATGGATGCCTTTCAATATGGCGCACCGCCACACGGTGGGCTTGCATTTGGCTTTGACCGATTGGTTGCCATTCTTGGCGGCCAGGAAAGCATTAGAGATTTTATTGCTTTCCCAAAGAATAATAACGGTAGGGATGTAATGATAGATGCACCTGCAAAACTTGATGAAGCCCAGTTAAAAGAGCTTCATCTTCAAGTAGACAACCTAAAAGAAGGCTCAAAAGACATTAATGGAAAATGATTCTTTGAATTCAAGGCAAACAGCCGGAGCATTTAAATCTCGATTATCGAGTAAAATTATAATTGATAAAAGATCCCGGTTTCACATCGGGATTTTTTTATCTTCATTTAAATATTTTTTGAGTGGGGACTAAAGGTACAAAACTGCTAATCCGTTTTTCCAAGTGGAGCAATAGGCACTTAACTCATCAACAATTCTTGATGATATTAAGCGCCATTATAGGCTTTACCGCGGGTTTGGGTGCTGTAGTGATAAAAAACCTTACCCACTTTATACAACGTTTACTGGAAGGCAGTCTTATTATAAATTACCACCACGCGTTTTATTTTATTTTTCCGCTAATTGGCTTAAGTCTAACCTTATTCATTATTAAAGTAGTTTTTAAGAAAAAGATTGGACACGGAATTCCTTCTACGCTTTATGCTATTTCACGCCGAAAAGGAATTATGCGTTCCTTCCAAATGTACGCCTCAATTATTACTGCACCTTTAACTGTTGGGTTTGGAGGTTCTGTGGGATTGGAGGGTCCAACGGTAGCCACCGGTGCTTCCCTGGGTTCTAATATTTCCCGGTTTTTTAAGATGAACCAAAGCTCCCGTACTTTATTAATTGGGTGTGCAGCTGCCGGAGCTATGTCTTCTATTTTTAAAGCTCCTATAGCTGCGATTATATTTGCTATTGAAGTTTTTAGTTTAGACCTTACTTTAATCTCCATGGTGCCATTGCTTATAGCTTCGGTTTCAGCGATTCTCACCTCCTATTTTTTCTTTGGATCTGATATTATTTTACCTGTTGAACTTCAGGATAATTTCACGATTTCCGAAGTACCGTTTTACATCATCCTGGGAGTTCTTGCTGCAGGATGTTCTATGTATTTCACCCATATTTATTTTAAAATTGGCGATGCTTTTAAAAAAATAGATTCGCTTTTTTATAGACTTTTGATTGGAGGCCTGGGCCTTGGGATCCTTATTTATTTAATCCCTCCGCTTTACGGAGAAGGTTATAATGTAATAAACAACCTCCTTGCAGAAGATTATTTGGAAGCCCTGGGAACTAATTTTTTTAACGATTACCTGGATAATATCTGGATCGTAATTATTCTGCTCGCGGGCCTTGTAATCTTTAAGATCTTTGCCACTTCACTTACTTTTGGAGCAGGTGGTATTGGTGGTATTTTTGCCCCGGTTTTGTTTATGGGAAGTGCCATGGGACACTGTTTTGCATTAGTGGTAAATAACCTGGGAATTTTAAGAAATCCTATTTCGGTGAGTAGTTTTACTATGGTGGGTATGGCTGGGTTAATGGCCGGGGTTTTGCACGCACCGCTTACCGCAATTTTCCTTATAGCAGAACTTACCGGCGGCTACGAACTTTTTGTCCCTTTAATGATTACCGCTGCAATTTCTTATATGATTACCAACCAGTTTCAGCCGCATTCAGTTTATACCATGGAACTCGCACAACGAGGCGACTTGTTAACCCATAATAAAGACCAGGCAGTTTTAACCCTATTAAATATTCAGCAGATAATAGAGAAAAACTTTATCACCCTGAATATTGATATGAATCTTGGCGATGTTATTCACGAAGGGGTGATAAAATCTTCCAGGAATCTTTTTCCTGTTATAGACGAAAATCGTAACTTTTTAGGAATCATTCTTTTAGATGATATACGCCCGATAATGTTCGACCAGAAAATGTATGATGATGTAAAAGTGAGTGATATTATGCAAAGGGCACCTGCAACCATAGATCTGCGAAAAGACAGACCAAAAGACACCATGAGAAAATTCCAGGAAACCAATGCCTGGAATCTACCAGTGGTAGAAGATGGAAAATATGTAGGTTTTATTTCAAAATCTAAACTACTCACCGCTTACCGTCAAAAATTAATAGAAGTAACTGTTTAATGCTATGAATACCATTTTAAAGATCTTAGGAATATTAATACTAATTGCCATTGGAGTAGGGTTTTACTACCGCACTTTTGAGGATGTTTTACTGGGAGACCAGATAATTGGGCTTGCTGTTTTGGCCAGCGCATTTATTTTAATGCCTATTTTCCTCTACGTGAGATGGAAAGGAAAACGTCTTAAAGACTACACTCTCACTAAAGAGAACATGGATAAGATGCGAGACAAAGGCATTGATTAAGTTCCTGTTTTAGAATACTTTCAAAAGAAAATTAATATTATTGCATTGTCTTCAATAATATTGTACTAACTTTGTCCTTTATTAATTATTTATTTTATTATTACAATGGAAGGTACAGTTAAATTTTTCAATGAATCAAAAGGATACGGATTCATTACCAACGACGAAACAGGAAGAGACATCTTCGTACACATTACTGGTTTAGATGGCGAGAGCTTGAACGAAGGTGATAAAGTTGAGTACGTTGAAGTAGAAGGAAGAAAAGGAGTTAACGCTGCTGAAGTACGCGTTATAGAATAATATATATTATCCTATTTCAAGAACTTTAAAGCCGCTATTTATAGCGGCTTTTTTATGCCTTATATTTACTGGTTTAAACCTTGTTTTGGCGTAATCCATAATATTTTTTAAAGGTATTTATAAAGTGCGGCACGCTTCTATAGCCTAGAATTCCAGCCATTTCGCGTAATGCCCATTTTAATAAAAACCATTTAGAATACAAGTCTAGACAGACTATCCCTTATTTATTTCGTGGTTTTCAGCTGTTCAGAAACACCGGCAAGCATTTCCTTAACCAGGCTTTGCATGTCAAAATCGTGTTTCCACTGCCAGTCTTTTCTAGCTTCAGAATCATCTATGCTCGATGGCCAGGAATCGGCTATTTTTTGTCTAAAATCTGGTTCGTAAGAGATCTTGAATTCTGGAATTTCCTTCTGAATAGCCTCGGCAAGAACCTTTGGGGTAAAACTCAAAGCCGAAAGATTATAAGAAGATCGCACCTTTATTTTTTCTGAAGGAGCCTCCATAATATCTACGGTAGCTTTAATCGCATCGTCCATATACATCATTGGCAGACCGGTATTTTCAGCTAAAAATGAAGTGTAGGCTTTATTCTTAAGGGCTTCGTGAAAAATTTCTATCGCGTAATCTGTAGTTCCGCCACCGGGAAGGGTTTTATAACTTATAATGCCGGGATAACGCAAACTTCTTACATCTACTCCATATTTATCGTGAAAATATTCACACCATCTTTCCCCTGTTTGCTTACTAATCCCGTAAACCGTAGAAGGTTCCATTATAGTAGTTTGTGGGGTATCGTTTTTAGGAGTTGTAGGGCCAAAAACCGCTATACTGGAAGGCCAGAATACTTTTTCAATCTTTTTATCCTTTGCAAAATTTAGAATATGAAAAAGCGAATCCATATTAAGGTTCCAGGCTTTCATTGGGGCTTTTTCCGCTGTAGCGCTTAACATTGCGGCCATCAGGTAAACTTCGCTAATATTATATTGGTCTATTAAGGCTTCAATTCGAGTAGCATCAGTTGCATCAGCTGCTTCAAACGGGCCAGAACTCATAAGTTCTTCGCTTCCTTCTCTTATATCACTTGCTACCACCTGATCATTTCCGTAGAGATCGCGTAATTTCAGCGTTAACTCGGTTCCAATTTGTCCGCAAGCTCCAATAATTAAAATTTTACCGGCCATAATATTGATTTTTCCGCAAATATATTTATTTACGTAGAAGTATTCGCAACGAAACTCCCGAAACCTTTCTCTTTATTAGAAATCTTTTATCTCTTTAGCTTTCAAGGCAGGAATTTTATGAAAACTGAAGTATTTTAGATTAACTTTGTGTTTATATGAAAAAACTGGTTTTTATATCATTTATTTTCCTTTGGTCTTGTGGTGAAAAGTCATCAAATAAAGACATTTCCAGTACTCAACTAGATTCAATAGCCTTACTTCAGCCTATAAAAACTACGAATCAGGAAGTGGTTTTACTTCCCGAAGCTAGAGAACAAGCCATACAATGGCTGTCTTACATTGCTGCGCAAAATGAAGTTGACCAGTTAAAAAATTACAACCTACGGCAAACCATAGAAAGTTCCAGGCCTATCTCGCAGGTAATGGAATCGCTTGCCTCAAGTATTCCGGATTCTTTGAGTTCTAATGCGGTACGGGCACGTGCCAATGTTCTGGCTACTAAAGCAAAGGTTTTAGATCAGCTTTCGCACCGCCGGCAATTAGATGCCGATGCAATTACCGAGGTTGCCGCTGAAATTCCTGTTGAATTCAATAATTTTAAGATTCAGCTCAATGAGCTCTTCCTGAAAACGCTTGAAGATTTTGAAGAGGAACTGGATGAGTTTAAAGCAGAAAGAGACACCATTTCTACAGCTACTGATTCTATTTCTGTACAGTAAACTTTTTTCGGAGCAAGCTCACGAAGCATTATGATTGAAAAATACAATTTGATTTCGAGGCAAGCCTCGGAGCATTTAATCTCGATTATCGAGTAAGTTTTTACTTCCCAATACTCAAGTGTATAAAAATTTGGTATCTTGAATTATATTCTAAATTATCAGGATGAAAAAAATCACAGTCTTCGTTTTCTTACTTTTCAGTATAACAATTTCTGCACAGGAAAAATCCAATATAGACAACGTGCTAACGCAATGGCACAAAGCCGCTTCAGAAGCCAATTTCGATGAATACTTCGATTTAATGACAAAAGACGGAGTTTTTATAGGCACCGATCCTACCGAAAACTGGCAAAACAAAGATTTCAGAGCGTTTTCCAAACCTTATTTTGACCGCGGAAAAGCCTGGAATTTTAAAACTTTAGAGCGAAATATTTATACCGAAGAAAATAGTAATATTGCGTGGTTTGATGAATTGCTGGCAACCCAAATGGGAATTTGCCGTGGCTCTGGCGTGCTTCAAAAAACTGAAGATGGCTGGAAGATTGCTCATTATGTACTTTCCATAACTATTCCGAACGAAAATGTAGAAGAAGCTACCGCGATTAAAAAAACATTTGACCAAAAGCTTATAGATTCGCTTGACAAATAGCTAACCTATTATTTTCCTATAGAAGTAGTCTACGAGAACGGTGTTTCTTAGTGGGAAAATTCAGCAAAAATCAAAGAAGATCCTCCTTAAATAATTTTCAGCTAAATAATCATCTTTTTAGTACTTTAGCGGGAAATTTCATAATAATTTAAACCACACATGAAAAAAATAACCAAAGTAATGTTCCTATCGGTTTTGGGAGCTGCTACACTAAGCAGTTGTCAGGATAACGAAAAAGAACAAACTGAAAAAGAAGAAGTTCACGGTATTAACCTGGCTTATATGGATACTACCGTAGCGCCCCAGGACGACTTTTTTAAATATGTAAATGGAAAATGGGTAGATTCTACCGAAATCCCTTCAGACCAAACTACCTGGGGAAGTTTTATGGAGCTTCGTGAACGCACCGATGAAGACGCTATGGCTTTGTTGGAAAGCGCTTCTAAAAACGACAGTTTAGACCCTTCCAGCGATCAGGCTAAAGCGGTTTATCTTTATAATACGATTATGGATACCGTTGCCAGAAATGAAAAAGGTGTAGAACCGGTAAAACCATATTTGGAAAAAGTAGAAGCTATAAGCAACAAGGAAGATCTACAGGATTTCCTAACCGAAATGCAACAATACGGCGGCGCTGGATTTTTCTCTTTCGGAGTACGTTCAGATGCTAAAAACAGTAATATGAACGCGGCTTACCTTTATCCTTCAGGATTAGGTTTACCAGATCGTGATTACTACGTTGCCGATGATGCCGATTCTAAAGAAAAAAGAGAGAAATATAAGCAGCATATTACCAGAATGCTTCAATATATAGACTATTCTGAAGAAGAAGCAACTGATGCAGCAGAACGAATTTTAGCTTTTGAAACCAGCCTTGCAGAACCTAGACTGGACAAAGTAGAACGCCGTGATGCCCGTAAAACTTACAATCCAAAAACAGTGGCTGAGCTTCAAAATATGGTTCCCGCTTTTGAGTGGAATACTTATTTTGAAGAAATTGGAGCAAAAAATTTAGATACCATAATCGTTTCTCAGCCTGAATATATGAAATCCCTTCAGGATGTAATTGCTAAAAATTCTGTTGAAGACTGGAAAGACTATTTAAAGTGGAGCATCTTTAATGATGCAGCAGGAGCACTTTCTACAGATATTGAAACTGCAAACTGGGAATTCTATAGCAAAACCCTAAGAGGAGCACAAGAGCAACGCCCTCGTGATGAGCGCGCTTTGCAAACTGTAAACGGAACTCTTGGAGAAGCTTTAGGTAAACTTTATGTAGACGAACATTTCCCGGCTGAAGCTAAAGAAAAAGCCCAGGAAATGATTTCTAACCTGATTAAAGCTTACGAAAACAGGATAGATAACCTAAGCTGGATGGGCGAAGAGACCAAGAAAAAAGCTAAGGAAAAACTAGGAACCACAACTATTAAAGTTGGTTATCCAGATGAATGGAAAGATTATAGCGACCTTGAAATTGTAAATGTTGAAAACGGTGGTTCTTTTTTCCAAAATATGATGAACTCCAGCAAATGGAGAGTTGCCGATAATATGGCAGATCTTGGCCAACCGGTAGATAAAAGCGAATGGTTTATGCCACCACAAACCGTAAATGCTTATTACAACCCGAGTTATAACGAAATTGTATTCCCTGCAGCTATTCTTCAGCCACCATTTTACGATTATAAAGCTGATGCCGCTGTAAACTACGGTGGAATTGGAGCTGTAATTGGGCACGAAATCTCTCACGGATTTGATGATAGTGGTTCTCGTTTTGATGCTGAAGGAAACCTGAATAACTGGTGGACAGACGAAGACCTAAAACAATTCGAAACACTTGGAAAAGACCTTGCAGATCAATATAGCGACATTGAAGTATTGGATAGCGTTTATATAAACGGACAATTTACTTTAGGTGAAAATATTGGAGATCTTGGTGGAGTTAATGCTGCTTACGATGGTTTACAAATTCACCTGGAAGAACACGGAGATCCCGGAAAGATTGATGGTTACACCCCAGAGCAACGTTTCTTCCTTTCATGGGCAACTGTTTGGAGAACCAAAATGCGTGATGAAGCCTTGAAAAACAAGATCAAGACAGATCCTCATTCTCCAGGAATGTACCGTGCTTATGTACCATTGCAAAATATAGATGCTTTTTATACTGCTTTTGATATTGAAAAAGGAGATAAAATGTATGTAGCACCAGAAGATCGAGTTAAGATCTGGTAATTAAATTTCTTCGGAAGTTTGATAAAAATATTAGGCCTCACAGGTTTTCGAAAACCTGTGAGGCCTTTTTGTCTTATCGTCATCCTGAATTTATTTCAGGATCTAAGATGTTGATATTCAAATCAAGCTAGAAGCTGAAACAAGTTCAGCTTGACGAATTCAGAACTTTTCAGACAGTTTTTTTGTGACTATTTGGAACTAAAAAAATCCGGTTGGAATAAAGTTTTATTTGAAACTTTCACTCAAAATGAAGAAAAGCATCTTCCAGGTGTTCTACCTGAATGCCGGCTTTATTCTTAATTATCGCAACAATATCAAACCGAACTTCCAGGTCTAATTGGTGATCGTTTAAAAAAAAATCGGCAGCTTTTACGAGCTGCCGAATTTGTTTAGGCTTTACAAAACTTTGCGGGTCCCCAAAATCGGGTGTGCTTCTTGTTTTCACTTCTACTACCACTAAGGTCTTATGCTTCCGTGCTAAAATGTCTATTTCCGCTTTGTTATACACATAATTTTTAGCCAGAATTTCATAGCCCTTTTTTAAAAGGTGTTCCACAGCGAGGCGTTCACCCAATTCCCCCAAAGCGTTATGCTGAGCCATAATCGAATTTAGGTTTTATTGAGATTTTATAAACCGGGGGATTTCCCGTAAAAAGCACCTAATTGATAAGCATGATACTTTTCACTTTTAAATCCAGGTTTTTAATTTCTTCTTCACTCGCTTCAATAATTCGGTCTCCATAAAATTTATCGGCTACTCTCCCGGTGGGACTAAGAAAAACTCTAAGTTTAGAGTTTTCGAATTTTCCATCATTCCACATTACTGCGCCACCATAATCCCAACCAAATCCGTAAAATGAGACTTGCTTTTCATTAAGTTGATTCAAAGCTTCATAAGAAGTTCCAATTTCAATTCCTTTGGCAGATTTCCATTTTCCATTTTCTGAAAATCGTATATCAAAAATCTCCTCGCGCTCTTCACTTTTCCAGGTAATATGTAATTCATCTGGAGTATCGGGATACATGATGGTATAGGCCCTTTCTACAGTGCCCTCTTCAAACATACCGGTGTCTTCCTGAATATTTGCTTCAGGAAAGGTTTCAGCTAGATCTTCTGCATCATAATTTGTAAGGTTTTCAACTACAAATTTATCCTTAGACATTTTATTATTAGAACTTCCGCAAGACACTAGAGTAAGAACAAAAATTACTAAGCTTAATTTTTTCATTGGTTAAATATTAGAAATTCAGATTTTAAAGGCTAAAATCAGAAACATTTGCGTCAGTCGCCCTGTGTTTTACAAGAATTTAACGCGTATTTTTAAGGAGTTGCTTACCTTTGCGCCTTTAATAAATCTTACGATAAATGAGCAATACTCCACAGCGATACACTATTACCGCAGCATTACCTTACACCAACGGCCCCATACATATTGGGCATCTTGCCGGTGTTTATGTTCCAGCCGATATTTATGCCCGTTATTTACGAATGCAGGGCAATGACGTGGCTTTTGTTTGCGGAAGTGATGAGCACGGAGTTCCTATTACCATAAAAGCAAAGAAAGAAGGTGTTACCCCACAGGATATCGTAGATAAATACGATGGAATTATCAGGAAATCTTTCGAAGATTTTGGGGTTTCTTTTGATAATTATTCCAGGACTTCAGCCAAAGTACATCACGATACCGCTTCGGCATTTTTCAAAAAGATGTATGAAGACGGGAAGTTTATTGAAGAGACTACGCAACAACTTTACGACGAAAAAGCAGGACAATTCCTGGCCGATAGGTTTGTAACGGGAACCTGCCCAAAATGCGGAAACGAAGAAGCCTATGGCGACCAGTGTGAAAGCTGCGGAACTTCGCTAAACGCCACAGATCTTATTAATCCAAAATCGGCAATTACCGGGGAAGTTCCAACTTTAAAAGAAACTCGCCACTGGTTTTTACCTTTAGATCAATACCAGGAATGGCTGGATGAGTGGATCGTAAAAGGCCACGCCCACGATTGGAAAAGCAATGTACACGGACAGGTGAAATCCTGGTTAAATGATGGTTTGCGCGCAAGAGCAGTAACCCGCGATTTGGATTGGGGAATTCCCGTACCTGTTGAAGGTGGTGACGGTAAAGTACTTTATGTTTGGTTTGATGCGCCTATTGGCTACATATCTTCTACCAAAGAATGGGCCGAGCGCGAAGGCAAAGACTGGGAGCCTTACTGGAAAGACGAAAACACCAAACTGGTTCACTTTATAGGAAAAGACAATATTGTATTTCACTGTATTATTTTCCCGGTGATGCTAAAAGCACACGGGGATTATATTTTACCTGAAAATGTTCCCGCAAACGAATTTCTTAACCTGGAAGGAAAAAAATTATCTACCTCCAAAAACTGGGCAGTTTGGCTGCACGAATATCTGGAAGATTTCCCAAATCAGCAGGATGTATTGCGTTATGTATTAACCGCAAATGCACCTGAAGCTAAAGACAACGATTTTACCTGGAAAGATTTCCAGGCCAGGAATAATAATGAGTTAGTGGCCGTTTTTGGCAACTTCATAAACCGGGTAGTTGTACTTACCAATAAATATTACTCCGGAATTGTTCCAGAACCAAATGATTATTCTGAAGTTGACGAGCAAACAATTGCCGAACTTAAAGCTTATCCCGCAGTAATTGCAAGTTCTATTGAAAAATACCGTTTCCGTGAAGCTCAGGGTGAATTGATGAATTTGGCCCGTTTAGGAAATAAATATTTAGCTGATGAAGAACCCTGGAAACTCATTAAAACCGATGAAGAACGTGTAAAAACCATAATGTATGTGGCTTTACAAATCGCTTCGGCACTGGCTACTTTAACCGAACCATTTTTACCATTTTCTTCAGCAAAACTTCAAAAAATGCTGAATTTTACCGATGCTGAAAATAAACTTTCCGGGGAAGAATATTCCCAATGGGATAAGATCGCTACCCGCGATTCTTTACTTCCGGCAGGTCACCAAATTGGTAAAGCAGAATTGCTTTTCAGCAAAATAGAAGATTCTCAAATTCAACAACAATTAGAGAAACTGGAAGCTACAAAAACAGCTAATGCTGCCGAGGATAAAGTGGTAGAACCGCAGAAAGAAACCGCTACTTTCGAGGATTTCACCAAAATGGATTTGCGCGTGGGAACTATTATTGAAGCCCATAAGATGCCAAAAACCAAAAAATTAATGGTGATAAAAGTAGACACCGGTTTAGATCAAAGAACAGTCGTTTCAGGAATCGCTGAACATTATAAAGCGGAAGAAATTATTGGTAAAAAAGTAACTGTTTTAGCCAATTTAGCCCCAAGAAAACTTCGTGGTGTAGAAAGCGAGGGAATGATCTTAATGACAGAGAATTCAGCCGGAAAACTGGTTTTTGTAAATCCAGATGAAGATGGTGTAGAACCGGGGACAACTATAAATTAATTGTAAGCCTATCAAACTACCAGTTTAACCTTTAGTTTTCTGAAGAATTACTCCTTCAGGAAACTAAAGGTTTTTTTGTTTAAAACAGAAGCTAACACAATTAAGTCATACAAATATATTCAGCCAAAAGCTGGATATATTAACTATTTTACATATTTTTAAGTAATAACCTGTTGGAATATTAATTCAGGCATATTATTTGGTTAGTATTTTTAAATTATTAATTCATCATCATCACTTATTATGAAGAAATTTATACAATTAATCTTGCCTTTTACTCTTGATTATCGCAATCTCCACTGATCTGAAATCGCCAAACCATCGAAGAAAACTTAACAGAAAAAATAGCTGATTATAAACTATTAAATAAAGAGTTAGCTTATTTACATTTAAATAAGTCTCATTTTCTAAAAGGAGAGCAACTTGGTTTTGCAGCTTATATTTTAAATGAATTCTAACCATGAATCCAGATATTTCTGAATTCCAATTTATATGTAACAGTAAAAAATGATAAGGATAGTCTGATTAAAAAAGAAATGTACCTGATTAAAAATGGTACTACCTCTGGAGTTATAGATATAGATTCTACTTTTATTAGCAGGCAATTATACCATCACTGCTTTTACCAAATTATATGCAAAATTTTGATGAACCCTATCATTTTTCAGAAAGTTTTAAAGTTCTTAGCTACTAGTAGCAATGAGAAAGAAACCTGAAGGATTTCCCGGCTAAAATCGACATTCAATTTTTACCTGAAAGCGGACATTTCTTAAATAACACCATAAACAATGTTGGAGTTATAGCCACCGATAGTTTAGGGCAGGGCCTGGGAAATGGAAAAATAATTATCAAAGATGAGAATGAAGACGTTACTTAGTATCGTTGATTTAAATCGGTTTGGAATTGGTAAATTTTCCTTTATCCCTGAAAAAAATAAATCTTACACTGCAGTCTTAGCATATATGGGCAAGGAAATTCCTGTATTGTTTTCCCCCGAGATACACTATGAAGGCCTTATTCTTATCTGTCTCCGAAAAAGGAATCTGAATTAAAAGTTTTAATAAAAACTAACGACCCGTAGTCTTCCGTTTTATAAATCGAAAAAATTCTATCCTGGTCGCCCAGGATAATGAAAACTTTTACAATTTTGAAATCAATTTGAAGATTTTACAACAGCTGTCAGTAGTTTTCAATTTAAATGATTTGGCTCCTGGAATGAATATTTTCACACTGTTTAATGAAAAAATGCAGCCTATAGCAGAGCGGTTATACTTTAATCACACAGAATTTTGTTGTTGAAACTCCTGAAAAAATTCAAACTACTGCTATAAAAGATTCGCTCCAAATCAGCCATTCCATTTGATGCTGAGAAAGAAGGAAAATTAAGTGTTTCCATTCTACCTAAAAATACAATTTCGTACCAAAGAAACCATAATATATTATCGTACATCCACTTGAAACCTTACATTAAAGGGAATATTGAAAATGCCGCCTGGTATTTTACCAATATTAATCCTGAGAAAAAAGTAGCACTGGATAATTTATTACTAACCAGGGGCTGGAGTAGTTATAACTGGAAAAAAATATTTAATAAAAATATACCAGGAAACTTATGTGCAGGATAAGTTTTCGTTTAAAGCAGAAATTGCCACCAAGAGATCTTAAAAGAAAAAATTTACACTATATGATTCATGGAATGGGAGCTAATGCACTCCAAATTTATTGAAATTCCGGAAGGAAGTGACCTCATTTATTGTAGATGAATATAAACCCTTTGAAGGTGAAAAACTCAAAATTTCAAGAATAAAGCACAATGATAATTTAGTTCCAGCAAAATTAAATATTACAATTTTCACCTGATAATTTTCCTGAATTTAATAATACTCGAAAAGCCGTACCTGAGCAAAGCGCTAAAATTAGAAGAAAAACAGAGTGAAAGATTTTACAGGTATGAAGGTTTAAATGCTGAGGCAGAACTTTTAGATGAAGTGATTCTATCTGCAAAAATTGAAAGACCTATAGACAGAGCCCGTAAATTAGGAAAAAATGTTTTTACCAAAATCATCGGTTATTTCAGAAAAAGATTTAAATACTTATTTATGCACCTTAAAGATCTGTTGAAAGGGGAAAACCTTATAGTTAATGATAAGCCAGCAGAATTTTTGGGTTGCAACAACATTAGCGAATATGACACATTCTAAAGGTGGAATAAGAACAATGCAATTTTACCTAGACGATATGCCCTTGCCTAACTTATATGTTTTATGTATTTCTCATTAACTCAAGTTGACTATATGGAAATCAATAAAACAGGGATTGGTGAGGGACTTATGGCATCAAATGGCACTATAAAAGTATATACCAAACGTGACTCTCATTTTTCTTCTAATGCTATCGATCGTCTTCAGGAGTTTACTATTCCGGTTGCTTATGCTAAAGAAAAAGAATATTATGTCCCTAAATATGAAAATACTTCAGATGAATTTTTTCAGAATTATGGAGTTATCGATTGGAAGCCTGAAGTTCGATTTGAAAAAGGAAAAGCAACAGTGATCAATATTAAAAAACCTGAAGTTGACTTCCAACTCATCATAGAAGGAGTTACCAGATGATGGGGATTTAATTCATAGTATACAGCAGGTTCAAAAATAATTACTGATTTTTGCAGCATAAGAAACTGTAATTTAATTTTGCTGGTTCAAAATGCTCAAAATCGCCTACCATCCTATCTACAAACATCCTTTACCTGAGGGACATCGTTTCCCGATGGAAAAATATGAGTTGTTGCCCAGGCAATTACTTCATGAAGGAACTTGTAGTGAAGACAATTTTTTTGAACCAGAATTTCCCGAGGAAAAATATATTCTCGATGTTCACGATGCTGATTATTTTGAACGTTTACGCGATCTAAACCTCAGCAAAAAAGAAATTCGGAAAAGTGGATTTCCACTTTCTGAAGCCTTAGTAAAAAGGGAAATGATCATTGCAGATGGAACGATGAAAGGAGTCCATTATTCGATTGAAAACGGGATTTCCTTCAATATTGCCGGAGGCACACACCACGCTTATACAAATCGCGCAGAAGCCTTTTGCTTACTCAATGACCAGGCAATTGCTGCCAGGTATCTTCAGCAGAAAAAATTAGCCGATAAGATTCTTATTGTAGACCTGGATGTTCACCAGGGAAATGGTACCGCCGAGATTTTTCAGGATGATCCTTCGGTTTTCACCTTTTCTATGCACGGAAAAGGTAATTATCCGTTCAAAAAAGAAAGGTCAGACCTGGATATTGAAGTACCTGATGGCAGTGGCGATGACCAATATTTAAAACTATTAAAAGAAACTTTACCCGATTTAATTAAAAAACAGAAACCCGATTTCATCTTTTACTTAAGCGGTGTGGATATTTTAGAAACCGATAAACTCGGCCGACTTTCCTGTACGGTTAATGGCTGTAAAGAAAGAGACAGGTTCGTTTTACAAACCTGTCACGATCTAAACATTCCTGTGCAATGTAGTATGGGCGGCGGATATTCTAAAGAGATAAGAGTGATTATAGAAGCCCATGCCAATACTTACCGCCTGGCTCGCGAAATCTATTTTTGACCCAGTAAGAGTAGTTCGTTGCAAATTACTTCAGTAATATAGTGCTTGTTACCATCTTTATCATCCCAGCTTCGGCTGGTAAGCTTTCCTTCTACTCCAACTTCTTTACCTTTATTTACATATTTCTCAATCAATTCCGCGGTTTTTCCCCAGGCCACAATATTATGCCATTGCGTATCGGTTACGCGTTCACCGCTAGCGTTTTTATAATTTTCATTAGTGGCTACAGAGAATTTGGCTAATTTTTTACCGGATTCCAGGTTTACGATCTCAGGCTCTCTTCCCACATTCCCGATCAACTGTACTTTGTTTCTAATAGTGCTCATAACGTATTAATTTAAAAAGCTGAAAATCGTTAGTTCATTTCAACAGGACAAACATAGATCTGAATTACAGCAGTAATCGGTTGGTAATTATTTGTTTACGTTTAAAGACGTTTGTAAACGTTTGAAAATGATTAAATATTGAAATTAGTTTATTTAGCCACGCAACCTTTATAAGGTTTCTACATCTTAATAAGGAAAAATACCTACAATTAGATTTTAACAGAGAATCTTTCAATATTTTTCAATTATATTTAGCTTTTATTAATTTTTCGATCAAATAGAAATGAAAATTACCACATTCATCACCTCCCTCATCTTTTTGTGCGCTGGCATGTGCTGCCCACCCGAACAAGATCGTAACTATGAAAATTTTGAATTTGATGCTCCCGGATTAATAGAAATTCAAAACGAAGGCAATGTTTTTAATCAAAATGATACCCTTTGGGTTAAATCTGTAATCCCAAATACTCTGCCCAATCAAGATGGAGAGGAAATAGATATTCAGGAGTTAAGAGAAGACAGTGAAACTGCCTATTTAAGCTTAAACCTTTACCTGGAAAATAGCTTTAGTCAACCTTCCCCAATCGTTTTATCTGAAGACGAACTTTTTTCAACAACCGGGTCGATTGCTTATACGTATAATATTGAAGTGACAGCTGTAGAAGTAGATAATCAAATTCAAACTGAGTTTGGGATCGTTCTCAAAGAAAAAGGAAATTATTTCCTGGGTTCAGCTTATCTGCAAAACCCATTATCTTTTTATCTAAACACAACCAATTACAACAATATTACAATCATCACAAATTTTGCAAATCAAGACAGTGATCAATTTCAGTTTAGCGTAGAATAAAATTTCATCAATTCATCAATCAAAAATCATGTACAAAAAACTACTCTTTTTGGCTTTTACATTTTTCTTTATTTCGAATTCTTACAGTCAATTAAATATTGGGTATCATCAATCCAACCTTCCATTTATAGCTGTGGGTTATGATATAAATGAGCGCCTTACTCCAGAATTAAGACTGGGCACCGATCAATTTATTTCAGATTTATCAATAGAAGCTGTGCTTACCTATAAGTTCCTTAAAAAAGAAGATTATGATTTTTATGCGGGTTTGGGATATAGAGTCAATGCTTTTGAAGGACTTGTAGCACCCGTTGGACTTAACTTTTATCCGTTTAATGAGAAGAAATTCGGATTTCATATAGAAGCCGCACCTATTCTGCTTGATGCCGATATACTTAGAGGGAGTTTTGGGATACGCTACCGTTTTCTTTAAACCTTTACAATACTTACTTCAAAAAATTAGCAAACTATCTTAAAGCAAGCTCCCGAAGCAAGCTTAATCATATTTAAATCTCAAATATCAAAAAACATGAAAAATATTACTTTAATTGCCTTAATTGTTTTATTTGCTTCACTTGAGGGAAAATCACAGAATTTAGAAGTCGGATTTGGACTGGGAACAGGTTCAGCATATATGTTTGAAAATACCGATAGCGGTATTGATATTGATTACTCGGCACCTTTTAGTTCATATATGGATCTAAAATATTCAAAACCTGATTCTTATTTTGGACTTAAACTTAAATTTCAATATTTAAACGCCGGAATTGAAGGAAAAAATTGGAAAAGTTCTAATGAGCCTATTGATGGCGATGTCACTTCATTAACTTCTATGATTTTATTAGAGCACCTAAAAGAAAAGAACAAATGGAATTTTGGTTATAATTTTGGGTTTGGCTATACGCACCAGGAATTCAGGCAGGATTTAATAAACTTATCTCCAGTAGTGGATCGTAATTTTATGAGTATTAATTTTTCCGGAATTATCAGTTCTAAACTGAATGAAAATTTAGCACTACAATTAGAACCCACTTTACTTTGGACTGATCCTGTAAGCTCGTTAAGAGAAAGCGATAAGTGGGAAATTGCCGGGGAAGATCTGAGCATTTTAATGCAAATAGGAATTAAATATAAAATTCACTAGCCAACCTGCGCTTAAGCTATTTAGAAAAAATTCCTTAAATAGCTAAAGTTGCTTTTCTCTATAAGAAAGCTTTTCTTGTAGAAAAAAGAGAATGCAAGAAGAACCCAAAGTTTGGTATGCCTGTTATGGCTCCAATTTATTAAAAGAGCGTTTTAGCTGTTATATTGGTGGCGGTCGCCCGGCAAATGCCAAACGCGTTTACCCCGGTTGCACCAATAAAACCCTGCCCGAAAAATCTAAAGGGATCACTATTAATGGTGAACTCTATTTCGCTAAATCTTCAAAAACCTGGAGTGGAGGTGGCGCCGGTTTTATACAGTCAGACTTCGATAAAAACATTAAAACCCTGGGTAGAATGTACCTCATCACCCAACAGCAATTTGTGGATCTGGTACAACAGGAAATAAAATTTGAAGGTGATTTTGATATAGATCTACAACAAGTAATTAAAAACCGTAGCCTGGATATGAAAAACAATTCCTGGTACGGGAAGATCATTTACCTGGGAGAAGATGAAGACTCTCCTATCTTCACTTTTACCAATGAGGATTATTTAAAAGATGAAATAAACCCGCCGCACGAATTCTATCTAAAAATAATTATTGATGGTCTTAAAGAAACTTACCAAATGAGCGATACCGAAATTAAGACTTATTTAAAAAACAAGGAAGGAATTAAAGGTATTCCCATTGAGGATAAATTACCAGAACTCATAAAAAGCTGATTGCAATTTCCTTATTTTTGATTAGTTAACTAGACAATTATGAACCCTGAGAAAGTAAACTTAAAAGATAAATTTGAGCTTTTTAATGAACATTGGACCCCTAAAATTATTGGCGAGCTCAATGGGCAACAGGTGAAATTAGCCAAATTAAAAGGTGAATTTGTTTGGCACGATCATAAGGAGGAAGATGAAATGTTCCTGGTAATTAAAGGAAGTTTAAAAATTGAATTTAGGGATAAAACTATAAGCTTAAATGAAGGTGAAATGTATATTGTTCCAAGAGGAGTTGAGCATAACCCTGTAGCTGAAGAGGAAGCCTGGGTTTTACTTTTTGAGCCTGCAAGCACCAAGCATACCGGCGAAGTAAAAGATAAACTTAGCGTTGAAAATCAAGAATGGATTTGAAGTCCTAGACTTTTCCAACAAGTTTTCTAAAAGCAATAATGTTTTTATGGCGCTTTAATTATAGGGAAAGTTATCTTTGTAAGCTTCAGAAGCTTTTGATTTTTATACATTGAAAGATTAAAACATCGGTAGCTTTAAAACAAATCTTATGTCCTTTAAAAAACTGAATATTCCGCTTAAAGAAGCTTTGGAAAGACTGGAAATTGAAAGTCCGCTTCCTTTTCAAAAACAAATTTTACCTAAAATTAAAAGCGGAAGAGATCTTTTTATAGTTGCTCCCGAAGGTTCAGGAAAAACCACAGCACTTGTCATCAGCACTATCCAGAAATTAGAAAGTGCGGCTTTTGAAGATGCTCCAAGAGCATTGATTTTTGTGCAGGATAAAGAAGCTGCCCTGGCGCTGGAAGAAGAATTCAACAAATTCACAAAATATATGGACTTACGTGTTTATAGCGCCCACGATGCACCAGCTATAGACAAACAAAAAGATGATATTTATGATGGAGTAGATATTGTGATCGCTACACCGAAAAAGTTATTCAAGCTTTTCAAAATTACCGGTATCAATGTGAGTCAGTTAAAAATTCTTGCGGTTGAAGACGCTGAATTTTTAACCAAAAACAGCGATTATAACGATCTGATTAGGATTCCACAGCATATTACAAAATGTCAATATCTCGTTTTTGCCTCTACGATGAATCCTAAAATTGAACGCCTAAAAGATTCTTTTATGGCTCGTGCAGAAATGCTTAGACTAAAGGTATAGTAGATTTTTTGTATTTTAGAATATGCTAAAATCACTAAGTTGTTTTATTTTAATTTTCTCTTTTGCTATGAAATTAAATGCGCAAGATCTTTCTAAACACCAATGGGAAGACCGTCTCGTTTTGATTATTGCTGAAGAGAAAAACGAAAAATTTCAACAACAACTAACCGAACTGCAAAAACATCAACAAGGCTTAAAAGAGCGAAAACTGGTGATCTACCAAATTTTACCCACAAAATACAGCACCGGATTTGAAGAAGAAAACTGGCAGCAATCTTCTGAGCTTTACCATAAATATAAAGCCGAAAAAAGCGATTTCCGGGTTGTTCTAATTGGTTTAGATAGCGGACGAAAAACTGGATCAAACCGAAATACTTTCCGCAGAAAAACTTTTTAATACTATAGATAGTATGCCCATGCGGCAGGCCGAAATGAGAAAGAACAGGTAAATTACTTCTGGGCTAGCCCACGACGCATTTAGAAGAAATAATTCACATATCGATACAAGTTTCGGAGGAGTTAGATCTCGATCATCGAGTAAACCTACAAAAACCTGAATTTCAGTAATTATTCAGCTTTTTCGTTATATTTATTGTGCAAACAAAATTTAATTTCGGGGAGAGCTTTAAAATATAAAATCTCGATTATCGAGTTATGCAAAAATCCTGTTTAGAATGTGGCGAAAAAATTGTGGGTCGGGTAGATAAAAAATTCTGCAGCGATTATTGCCGTAATGCCCATCACAACAACCTCAACAAAGACAGGAAAAATCTGGTAAGAAATGTAAACAACCAGCTTCGCAAAAATTACCGGATTTTAGAAGAATTCAATCCAAACGAAAAAACCACGATCAGTAAAAATAAATTACTCGCTCGTGGTTTCAATTTTGAATACCTTACCAGCATCTACACAACTAAAACCGGTAAAGTCTATTATTTTGTATACGACCAGGGATATCTTCCTTTAGAAAATGGAATTTATGCTTTGGTAAAACGTAATTAACCTAAATGCCAATTATTACTTTTTAAACGCACCGCAGCCCGCAAAACATCACTCTGACTAATTTGTCCAATAAGTTTCCCGTGTTCCACTATTGGAAATCTCCTAAACCGTTTTTCAATAAAAAGTTTCGCAGCATCCATCACGTTCATATTCCCATCTATAGTATCAACATTACACGTCATCCGTTTTCCAACCGTGGCATTATCTAAAGGCATATTATAATACCGGCTGTCAGAAATTTGTTTCATACAATCCCCTTCAGAAATAAGGCCCAGTAGTTTATTATTATCGTCTACCACACACCCACCAGAAATTTTGTGTTTGGTAAGTTTTTCAGCAACATCCATAATATTTTCGTGCTCCTTAAAGGTAATAAGTGAAGTACTCATATAATCTCTAACTAACATTGGAGCGCTTTTCGCCTTTTCCGGCGCCGCTCGTTTTCCCTGAAAACTTTTAATACCCATAGCCTAAATTTTTGATTACTAATTACTTAAATATAGGCAAAATTTAATTATTCTGAAAGCTTACCGCCCGGCGCTACTATTCCTTAAAATCTTAAGTATCTTTAAATCCTGTAAAACCTTTTGTTTTTTTCTGAATTATGCTGAAAAATATACCTCGCTTTTTTTCATTCATTTTTATTGCCATTGCAGTTTGGTTTAGCTTTTACAGCAGCCAGCCAAAAACTATTGAAGCCGAAGATGCGCCTGAAACTACTTTTTCTACCCAACGCGCTTTTAAACACGTTGAAGCGATTGCGCAGAAACCACATTATGTGGGAACTGAAGCACATAGCCGCGTAAGAAATTATATTGTAGGCCAGTTACAGGAAATGGGCTTACAGGCACAAACCCACGAAGATTATACCCTTAATAAAAATGGCGTATTAGTCCGTCCTCAAAACATCATGGCGCGTTTGGAAGGAAACGGAAACGGTGAGGCTTTGGTGATTATGACGCATTACGACAGCAATCCGCATTCTTCTTTAGGAGCCAGTGATGCCGGAAGTGGCGTAGGAACAATTTTAGAAGGAATTCGAGCTTTTTTAGCTGAAAATAAAAAGCATAAAAATGATATTATCATTCTATTTACCGATGCTGAAGAACTCGGTTTAAATGGCGCCGAACTTTTTATAAAAGACCATCCCTGGGCTAAAGACGCTAAACTAGCCCTTAATTTTGAAGCCCGCGGCAGTGATGGCGATTCTTTTATGTTCCTGGAAACAAATTCAGGAAACGCAGGGCTTATTAATTCTTTCAAAAAAGCAAATCCAGAATTTCCCGTTACAAATTCGCTGGTTTACAGCGTGTATAAAATGTTGCCTAACGATACCGATCTTACTGTTCTTAAGAGAACAGGGCAATATCCCGGGTTATAATTTTGCGTTTATAGACGATCATTTTGATTATCATACCGCGACTGATACCCCGGAAAACTTAGATAAACAAACCTTAGCACATCAAGGAAGTTATTTAATGCCTCTACTCGATTATTTTAAAGATGCAGAATTAGGCGAAGTAAATGCGGAAGAAGAAGTATTATTTTTTAATATTCCGGGCGGGGAAATAATTAGTTATCCGTTTTCCTGGATATTCCCAATGCTTATTATCGCTTTTGTTCTGTTTTTTATCATTCTGGGCTACGGATTTTCACAAAACCGCCTTCAGCTAAAAGAAATTTCAAAGAGTATTATTCCCTTTATAGTGAGCCTGGCCTTTTCTGGCTTATTGGTTTTTCTACTTTGGAAATTCCTACTTTACAGCTACCCGGAATATTCAGAAATGGAACAGGGTTTCACCTATAACGGCTATTATTATATCGCCGCTTTTATTTCACTAAGTTTATTGATCGCCTTTTTTAGCTATTTCCGTTTTCGGCATATAGAAAACAAGGCTAATCTATTTGTTGTTCCGCTATTTTTCTGGTTATTGCTTTGTGCTTTGCTCGCATTCTTTTTAAAAGGCGCGGCTTATTTTATAATACCAGGTTTTTTCGGCTTATTACAGCTATTTATTATGATGCGCCAGGAATCCCCCAATTCCTTATTAATGGCGTTCTTAAGCCTTCCAGCTGATATTTATTTTGGTGCCGTTTATAAAAATGTTTCCGGTAGCTTTAGGCTTGAAAATATTGTTTGTTTCAGCTTTACTTACCGTTTTATTATTTCAACTGCTGTTACCTGTTTTTGCTTATTTTAAAAGCAATAAAAAAATCGCGGTATTCTTCTTTCTAATTTTCAATATCCTTTTAATTACCGCACATTTTAAAGCCGATTTCACCGAAGAACATCCTAAACCAAATTCACTTGGTTTATCTTTTTGATGCCGATAAAAATACTACCAATTGGTATTCTTACGATAATATGGTTGATGACTGGACAGAAGCATATTTTGGAGAAGAACCGCTAATTGCTCCTTTAGAAAATAAAACCTTCAGCAGTAAATACGGATCAAATTTTACCTGGCGTGCCGAAGCTCCAAAAATTGATCTAAAATCGCCCGGAGTAACTTGGAAAAAAACCGATTCTACCTCAGCTATTAATTCCTATTCACTGAAAATTGCTACCAACCGAAAAGCTGATAGAATAGAACTTTTTGCCGATAGAACAGTAGATTTTGAAAGCTTTAAAGTTAACGGGCTTGAAGCTGATTCTGTTGCGCTAGGAAGTAACGATTTTCATATTCACACCCGTAGATGGCACGACCGGATATTGACTTATCATATTTCGGGAAGGGACACCTTAAGATTGGAATTCAGTTTAAAAAAGGATAAGAAGCCAGAATTTACGCTTTACGAGTCCAGTTATGATTTGCTGGAAAATGAAGCTTTAAATGTAAAGCCAAGACCAGAAACAATGATTCCAAGGCCTTTTGTACTAAACGATGCTGTAATTTTTAAGAAAACCATAAGCCCCGAGTAGGCTTTGGTTTTGTAGCTTTGGATTAAGTGGTTTTTTTGCCACGAATACACGAATATTTTTTAAGATCATTAAAATTGTCTATAAAGTTTCCGGGTTTCGTCAAGCTGAACTTGTTTCAGCTTCTAACATGGTATTAGTTTTAATCAAATTAGATCCTGAAATAAATTCAGGATGACGTCTATACACATCTTACACTTAGCTCAGAAAGGGCTTTTATGAACATATCTATATTAGGAACCGGTTGGCTGGGATTGCCACTCGCAAAAAAGCTAAAAGATGAGCACGTAGTAAAAGGCTCGGTTACCAGTCAGGAAAAAATGCAGCCATTACGTGAGGCCGGTATTACACCATACCAGATTAAAATTTTTACAGAAGGTGTTCAGGGCGATCTTACTTCTTTCCTGGCGCATTCTGAATTACTGATTATAGACATTCCGCCCGGATTACGCGGCGATCCCGAAGCCGATTTCGTTGGAAAAATAGGCAGAATTATAGATTATATAGAAAAATCTCCGGTGGAAAAAGTGATTTTTGTGAGTTCTACTTCAGTTTACAAAGACGAAGAAAACTTCCCCGAATACATCTGAAGAAAATGAAGCTAACGGAACTTCAGAAGCCGCTAAACAACTTATTTCTTCAGAAAAAATGTTATTGAAAAATGAGCATTTTCAAACCACAGTTATTCGGTTCGGTGGATTAATTGGTCCGGGGAGACATCCGGTAAATTACCTCGCTAACAAAACCGGAATTAAAAACCCGAAAGCGCCAGTAAATCTTATTCAGCAGGAAGATTGTATAGAAATCATAAACCAGATCATCCAGAAAGAAGCCTGGGGAAAGACCTTTAACGCAGCCTATCCTGATCATCCAACTAAGGAAGATTATTACACGAAAACCGCAAAGGAAAAGAACTTAAATACTCCCGATTTTGACCAGAATGGGGTTTCTAAAGGCAAGAAGATAAGTTCGATTAATTTAAAAGAAGTTTTGGGGTTTGAATTTGAGGAACTATTTAACAGCATAGATTCCGAAACGAGTTCGGAATGACGTAAATAAGAAGCTCCTTCCCTTCTCAAGGGAAGGTGGCATTCCGAAGGAATGACGGAAGGGTTCAACCACCCCGACCTATGGCCACCCCTCCTTAAAAAGGAGGGGAACATTTTTTTAATTCCCCCCTTCGGGGGTTTGGCTTGTCCCGAATTTACTTCGGGAGGGCTTCAACCTCTTCTTCCTTCACCCTAAAATCCAGGGGTTGCAGAACTTTTAAAGCGCTTTCTATCGAATTAATTTTCTCAAAAGTCAAGAGCAAACGCAAGCCATTCCTGGTTTTCTTCTCCTTCATTGTGCATTTATGCTTATGCGTTTGTACATATTGCAGCACTTTGGTGAACGTATTGGTTTGGTAAAACCTGGATTGCTGATCGGAAATAAAATAACCTATCAATTTACCTTGTTTTAAAATGATCTTTTCCAGACCTATACTCGCCGCGATCCATTTTATACGAACACTATTAAGTAAATCTACTGCCTGGGTTGGTAACTCTCCAAAACGATCTACAAGTTCAGCTTCAAACTTTTGCAATTCTTCTTCTGAAGTAATTTTATTTAACTGCGTATATAAATTCAGTCTTTCGGTAATATTATTGATATAATCATCGGGGAAAAGAATTTCAAAATCGGTATCGATCTGCGCATCTTTTACAAAGGTTTTATCCTCTATATTTTCAGATTCATTATACAGCTCCTGGAATTCATTTTCTTTTAGTTCCTCAATGGCTTCATTCAAGATCTTTTGATAAGTATCAAAGCCAATTTCATTGATAAATCCGCTTTGCTCGCCACCCAGTAAGTCTCCGGCACCACGAATTTCTAAATCTTTCATCGCGATATTTATACCGCTTCCCAATTCAGAAAATTGCTCTAAAGCGCTAATTCGTTTACGCGCATCTTCGGTCATTACAGAATATGGCGGCGTAATAAAGTAACAAAAAGCCTTTTTGTTGCTTCGGCCTACTCTACCTCGCATTTGGTGAAGATCTGAAACCCCAAAATTATTCGCGTTATTAATAAAAATAGTGTTCGCATTGGTCACATCAAGTCCGCTTTCCACGATCGTTGTTGAAACCAGAACATCAAATTCACCATTGATAAAACTCAGCATCAGTTTTTCCAGCTTCTTACCTTCCATCTGCCCGTGACCTACGCCAATCTTTGCATCTGGCACCACACGCTGAATCATTCCCGCGACTTCTTTAATATTTTCAATCCTGTTATGAATAAAGAAAACCTGCCCGCCACGCTGAATTTCATAAGAAACCGCATCCCGAATAGTTTCTTCGGAAAAGCGAATTACGTTCGTTTCAATAGGATATCTATTTGGCGGCGGTGTGGTAATGGTAGATAAATCTCGCGCGGCCATTAAACTAAACTGAAGTGTTCTTGGAATAGGTGTGGCAGTAAGCGTTAGCGTATCTACGTTCTCTTTTATAGTCTTTAGCTTATCTTTTACGGAAACTCCGAATTTTTGCTCTTCATCTACGATCAGTAAACCAAGATCTTTGAATTTCACTGCTTTATTTACCAATTGGTGTGTACCAATCACAATATCTACTTTTCCATTTTCCAGATCGGCTAAGGTTTCGCGGCGTTCTTTAGCGGTTCTAAACCTATTTAAATAATCTACAGTTACCGGAAAATCTTTTAAACGTTCAGTGAAAGTTTCGTGATGTTGAAATGCCAAAATAGTGGTTGGCACTAGAACAGCAACCTGCTTGCCGTTATCTACCGCTTTAAAAGCTGCCCGAATAGCAACCTCAGTTTTTCCGAAACCAACATCACCACAAACCAACCGATCCATAGGGCGCTCGTTTTCCATATCTTCTTTTACCGCCTGGGTCGCGGTGCTTTGATCTGGCGTGTCTTCATACATAAAAGAAGCTTCCAGCTCGTGTTGCAAGTAAGAATCGGGGCCAAAGGCAAAACCTTTTTGTAACCTACGCTTTGCGTAAAGTTCAATTAAATTATAGGCAATATGCTTAACCCGGGCCTTGGTCTTTTGCTTTAATTTCTTCCAGGCGTTGCTTCCCAATTTAAAGATCTTGGGCTCTTTGCCATCCTTTCCGTTATATTTTGAAATTTTATGCAGCGAATGTATGCTCACATATAAAATATCGCGCTCACCGTAGAAAAGCTTGATGGCTTCCTGCTTTTTTCCTTCTACATCAATTTTCTGAAGTCCGCCAAATTTCCCTATTCCGTGGTCAATATGGGTTACATAATCACCGACTTCAAGATTGCCGAGTTCCTTAAGCGTGATCGCCTGTTTTTTAGCATATCCATTCTTAAGATGAAATTTATGATAGCGCTCAAAGATCTGATGATCGGTATAACAAATATTTTTTCCGGTTTCATCTATAAAACCCTGAAACAAAGCCAAAGTAATTGTTTGGTATTTTACTATACGTTCCTGGTCATCGAAGATATCGTGAAATCGTTTGGCTTGCTGTTCACTAACGCAGAAAATATAATTTGTATACCCGTTTTCCTGATTTTCAATTAAGTTATCAATCAGTAAATCGAATTGCTTATTAAAAGAAGGCTGGGGTTTTGTTTGAAATTCTATACTTTTCTGAGGCTCTAAATAAGCCTGGTTGCTCAATTCAATAACTGAAAAAAGCTCCAGCTGACTTTTAATTAACTGCCCGTCACAAAACAGCTCTTTGGGTTCACTATGTTTTACTTCTTCAGAAAGTTTATTAAAAGCTTCTTCCGCCTTGCTAAAAAGTTTATCGGCTTGAGCAGTGAGTAAATCGAGGTTTTTAACAAACACCACGGTTTTTTCTGAAATATATTTTAGAAAACTGTCCCGTATTTCATCCAGGTGTTTATTTTCAACATTCGGCATTACCGAAATTTTCTTCACTTTATCTGTAGAAAGCTGGGTTTCTACATCAAAACTTCTAATACTATCTACTTCATCGCCAAAAAACTCGATACGGTAAGGCTCGTCGTTACTAAAGGAAAAAACATCTATAATTCCCCCACGCACTGAGAATTCGCCCGGTTCGGTTACAAAATCTACACGTTTGAATTTGTATTCGAATAGAACCTCGTTTACAAAATCTATAGAAAGTTCATCTTCCACCGAAATTTTCAGCGTGCTTCTATCCAGTTCCTTTCGGGTAACTACTTTTTCAAATAAGAGCATCAGGATAGGTAACAATTATCGCCGGTTTTTTGCGAGAATTAATTCGGTTTAAAACTTCGGCTCGTAATAGTACATTCGCATTATCTGTTTCCTCTATTTGATAAGGACGGCGGTAACTGCCGGGATAAAAAAGCACATTTTTTTCTCCTACCAGTTGCTCGAGATCGTTTAAATAATAAGCCGCTTCTTCTTTATCGTTAAAGATCAGTAAAAAGGGTTTTTCTGCTTCTTTAAACGCATTGGCCACAACAAAAGAAAAGGCAGAACCAACAAGTCCTTTTAGTTGAATTTTAGTACGATTTTTTTCAGAAGAGACAAGGGAATCCCTCAATTCCTGCTGTTGCGGGGATTGTGCAAAGCTTTGGGCGATAATAGTTTTACTCATTGGCGCAAAGATAATTGCAGAAATTTTGTCCCGCAACCTCTCAACATTTTTTTAACGTTAGTTGGTTTATACTTTTTTCTTTGCGGGATCTTGCCATGAATTAAATACGGAATAAACAATCACCTCACTTTCCAGGACTTCGTAAATAATGATATACGGGAAACGTTTGACTACAGCTTCCCTAAATGGTTCTCTTTTTTTCGAAAAATGAAACGGATAATTTCTAATCCACTTAAAATACGAGTTAAGATGATCTAAAAATAAATCACCCAGTCCATTTTGTTTTCCCTCATAATAAAGAAAAGCTTCAATTACTTCTAATTGAGCTTCCTCTTTAATTATAAGTTTAAAAGTCATTTCTTCAAAGAATTTTTAGCTCTTTGCTGCACTTCTTCCCAGGAATAAGATTCGCTTTTCTCTTTTAAATGATTCAACCTGCGGTTATCCATTTCCTGGTAATCTGATTCGGAGAGAACTGAAGAGGCGTTATTTTCATAATTTTCGGCAAGAGAAAGCATCATTTCTAACAGACGTTCGTCGGCTTCTTCAACATATTTAAGGACCGTTTTTTTTAACGCTATTGTTTCCATAATCAGAATATTATTGATAATATAAAATTACAAATTTTATAATTTAGAACTTTTAAATTTTCATCCCTTTTCCACTTTTACCATTTTCATAACAGCAAAAACAACTGAAGTTGGCTAATTTGCTGTTAGAAATAATTATTATGGGATTTGAGCATTTTGACGTATTTGTAATAGGAACCGGAACCGCCGGAAAAGGGGTTGCTAAAGATTGCGCTAAAGCAGGATGGAAAGTAGCGATAGCCGATAACAGAGAGTATGGCGGCACCTGCCCCAATCGTGGATGTGATCCTAAAAAAGTTTTAGTTGGTTTTACCGAAATTATAGATCGCGCCACTAAAATGCAGGGCAAGGGAATTACCAAAATGCCGGAAGTAAATTGGAGCGATCTAATGACTTTTAAAGAAACATTTGTAGATGCCATTCCTGCCGTGACCGAAAAAGACCTTGCTGCCCTGGACATCAAAATGTATCACCAATCTCCGAAATTTTTAGATGAAAATACACTTTCTGTTGAAGGTAAAACGGTAACCGCAGATAAGATCGTTATCGCTACCGGGCAAAAACCAATGCCATTACAAATACCCGGAGAAGAACACGCTCTATTAAGTGAAGATTTTCTCGATCTAAAAGAATTACCCGAAACAATGATTTTTATCGGCGCGGGATATATTGGGATGGAATTCGCGCATATTGCTGCAAGATTTGGGGTAAAAGTAACCATGATGGATTTTATGCCAGGCCCGCTTTCCAACTTTGATGAAGATATGGTGAATTATATCCAGCAGGTTTCTGAGGAAGATTTAGGTATTGAATTTATCTTTAATGCCGAAGTGAAAGAAATTGAAAAGCTGCAAAAAAACTTTAGAGTAAAAGCGAATCAGAACGGAAAAGAGGTTTCGGCCAAAGCTGAAATGGTTTTTAATACTGCGGGTCGGGTTCCATCTATAGAAGATCTGGATCTGGAAAAAGGAAACGTTGCCTTTTCAAAAAAGGGAATTACCGTTAACGAATTTCTTCAAAATACCACGAACAAAAACGTTTATGCCTGTGGTGATGTTTCAGCAAGTTCGGGCTTACCTTTAACGCCCACTTTCTTCGCAAGAATCAAAGATCGTTTCAGCAAATCTTTTAAATAGTAAAGGGCCTAAAAAAGCAGATTATCCGCCGCAACCTACAGTAGTATTTACCCTGCCAAAACTGGCTTCCGTAGGACTTTCAGAAAAAGAAGCTAAGGAACAGGGATACGATTATGAACTGGAACACAAATTAGTGCCTGAATGGTTTAATGCAAAGCATATCAATGAGAAAATATATGCTTATAAGACTTTAGTGGATAAAAAAACCGGACTGGTGCTTGGGGCTCATTTGGTTGGCCCGGAAGCTTCAGAAATAATCAATATGTTTGTGATGGCGATGTGTGGGAAATTGGATTGTGAGACCTTAAAAAAGATGATTTTCACTTATCCCAGTTGGGCAAGCGACATTAAAGGAATGGTTTAAACAGCCTCTCCCCGCCCCTCCGAAGGAGGGGAGTTAATCCCGCTTAATTAATTTATACATCGGGTTTGTTTCCTTATTCATCCAACCGTGATAAATAATATTTGAAAAAATAGCAACCGCACCTATTAAAGCAGAATAAGCGATAAGTGGGATTTCGCCAAAATGTCTAAAATAAATAGCGATTAACGCCCAAACTCCAACTGCGGCAAATTCCCGCATATTTCTGCGCCAGATCATAGCGATATTTAGAAAAACAGCCACTGCAATAATAATAACTGTCCAAATTTCTTCTCCAAAAAACGGTGCTGTCCAATCTATTTTAGAAAGATAAGCCGAAACATTCGCGATACTGGCAACGGCGATCCATCCTGAATAAAGGCAAATAGGCCACCAGCTAAACGCAAGGATTTTTAATGGGGCGTCCCAGCGTTCCATATTGGTATTCAGGATTATTTTTATAAGAGAGAAAAGAATTAAAAACATGAGCAATACTGAAACTCCCGTAAACTCATACAGCCAAAAAATTACCCAGGAAGCATTCGCCAGATTAGCTGTTAAAAACCAGTAACCCGAATTTCTTAAAAACTCCAGATCATTTTTCGCTGAAAATGCTTGAAAAAGTTGATAACCAGAAAAGGCCAAAAGCGAAAGAAAGATTATTCCCCAGATTGCAAAAGCGTAACCCGCAGGGGTAAAAAGATTATAATACTCGGCGCTAAGGCTACCCATAGTATTCCCGTTAATGATTCCTGTTTGGGAAATATAACTAACCGCAATAATTAAAATTACCGAGATAAAATTGAGTACCGCAAGACGTTTTTCCATTTTTAGCTGTTTTCTATTAAAATTACTTCATTTTGGGTAATCGCGTATGCTTTTTCCCCTTCATTTAGCTTCATCATAAAATTCCCGGTGAATTCTCCAAAAGCAGGAAAAATCAACTGATCTTTTCTTCGGAAAAAACAAGGCAATTTAAGGCTTTGTTTTCCTTTTCCATTTAATCTGTAGCCAGGATGAATATGGCCGCAAAGGTTAAAGAAACCTGCCCTGTTTTCTGGATGATGGGTAAGTAAAAAACCATTAAGCTGCCATTCTGAATGAATTTTCACGCCCAGCTCTTCATATTTTAAAGGAGAAATTATATCGTGATTTCCTGCTATTAAAACTACTTCGGCTTCTACAAAACTGAGCCAGTTTTCGAATAATTTCCACTCACTATTAAGATCGCTATGAAAAAGATCGCCTAGAAAACAGACGATTTTAGGCTGAAACTTTCCTACTACTTCACTCAGCCTTAAAAAATTTGCATTAATCGCCTTGTGAGGCACTGCACTTCCAAATTTCCTGAAATGAGAGATCTTTCCTAAATGCACATCGCTAATTAAGAGGATTTCCTCTTCTTCCCAAAAAGCAGCACCGCTGGGGTGGAGTTCAAAAGTTTGATTTTGGAGGTTTATAGTCATTGGTTTATTAGAGTGACTTAGAACATTCCGTCATTGCGAGGAACGAAGCAATCTGTAAGTTATGGTATTAAATCCCGAGATTACTTCTCCCGATAAATATCGGGATCGTAATGACGTTCTATTTGAGAATTGCTTTTTAAAAGATAAATATTCTTTCAGTAATTTTTAGATCCTGAAACAAGTTCAGGATGACGTAATATTATAATTTATGTAAAATCTCAGCTGCTTTTTCCAGGGTTTCATCGGTTTTGGCAAAACAGAAACGCAACTGTTTGTGATCTTTTCCATCTTTATGAAATACCGAAACCGGAATGGTGGCCAGTCCGTATTCAGTAATTAATCTTTTTGCAAAATCTACATCGTGTTCATCGGTAATTTCTGAATAGTCCATCACCTGGAAATAGGTACCTTTTGAGGGAGTTCCTTTAAATTTTGAGCCTTGCATCAACTCAAGGAATTTATCTCGTTTTTGCTGATAAAAATTTCCCAGGCTCAAATAGTGATCCGGATTTTTTAAATATTCTGCAAAAGCCCGCTGCATTGGATGATTAACACAAAACACGGTAGCCTGGTGAAACTTGATGATCTCCTTCATTAAAACTTCAGGCGCTACGCAATAGCCCATTTTCCAACCCGTGTTATGAAAAGTTTTTCCGAAGGAAGCGCAAACAATAGCTCTTTCAGCTAAACCAGGGAACTTTGAGGCACTTTGATGCTGTTCCTCATCATAAATAAGATGCTCGTATACTTCATCACTCAAAAGAATAATATTGGTGCTTTTCAGCAATTTTTCAAGTTGCTGCATATCGTTTTTTGAAAGAACAGTTCCGGTTGGATTATGCGGTGTGTTAATTATAATCATCCTGGTTTTGGAAGTGATTTTTGCTTCAACTTCCTGCCAGTCGATTTTAAAATCTTTTCCTTTTAATTCAATTAAAACAGGTTTCCCACCGGCCAGTTTAATATCTGGTTCGTAAGAATCGTAAGCCGGTTTAAAAACGATTACTTCATCTCCAGGATGAACAAATGCGCTTATAGCACAATACAATGCCTGGGTAGCTCCTGCTGTAAAAATAATTTCAGAAGCTTCCTCATATTTCTTTCCGTAGAGATTTTCAATTTTGCTAACTATTTGCTCCCTCAATTCGGGAATGCCATTCATTGGCGGATACTGGTTGTAGCCATCTTTCATCGCTTTACAAACCAGCTCTTTTAAATGATTATCGGTTTCAAAATTCGGAAAACCCTGAGAAAGATCTATCGCTTTATGCTTTCTTGCGAGTCCACTCATTACTGAAAATATACTGGTTTTCCCGGCGGGAAGTTTTGAAGGAAGATTTTGAAAATCTGGCATTATGTTATTTTTAAATCCCATTAAATGGGTTTTATTAAATGATGTGCGACATTGTATTTGGATGAATTTATTCTCGTAAAATACCTCCTGCACTTTTCTTCGAGGTAGTTGATTAAGTTGCATAAAAAATCCCAAATTCAAAAAGAATTTGGGATTGATTTATTTGTATTTAAGGAAGTTTTATCCTTTTACGCTAGCTGCAAGATATTCACGGTTCATACGCGCGATATTCTCTAAAGAAATTCCTTTAGGACATTCTATTTCGCAGGCTCCCGTATTACTACAGTTTCCAAATCCTTCTTCGTCCATTTGTCTAACCATTGCCTGAACACGCTCAGTAGCTTCTACACGACCTTGCGGAAGTAAAGCATATTGAGAAACTTTGGCTGAAGTAAACAACATAGCACTCGCATTTTTACAAGCTGCTACACAAGCTCCACAACCAATACAGGTTGCCGCGTTAAAAGATTCGTCGGCTTTTTCTTTTTCTATTGGAATAGTATTCGCATCTACGGTGTTCCCCGAAGTATTTACCGAAACATATCCCCAGGCTTGTTGAATCCTGTCAAAAGCAGTACGATCTACAATAAGGTCTTTTATAACCGGAAAAGCTTTTGCTCTAAATGGCTCGATATAAATGGTATCACCATCTTTAAAAGAACGCATATGCAACTGGCAGGTGGCGATTAACTTATCTGGCCCGTGTGGCTCTCCGTTAATTTGCAAAGAACAAGAACCACAAATTCCCTCACGACAATCGTGATCAAACTGAATGGTATCTTCTCCTTTTTCTACCAACTGCTCGTTAAGTATATCCAGCATTTCAAGAAAAGACATATCTCCATCTATCCCATCTACAGGATAATCTACCATTTTTCCTTTAGCAGTGGCATTTTCCTGACGCCATATTTTAAGTGTTAACTTCATATCGTTAAAAGTTAAGTGTTAAAAGTTAATAGGATTTACCTGCTTTTTTCAGATAATTAATATAGCCATTCAAAATAACTATTCCTTCTTCAACTTTTTTCTTTAAATTTTCAAATGTTTTTTCGTCAATATACTGCTCATCTAATGCAGTAATTAATTGATCTTTTATTTCATAAAGTGAGCCTCTCGAAATTCTACAGAATTGGATATTTTCCTTAAAATGAAATCTTCCGTAACCTTCAGCTAAATTATGTGTAACTGATCGGGAAGCTCTTCTCATTTGAGAAACCAATTCAAATTTTTCTTCAGCAGGAAATTGTGTAATAAGTTTAGAAATCTCCATTCGAATAGCTCTACCTTTTTGCCAGCAGACTAAATCTTCGAATGATTTTATCTTCTCCATTAACAATTAACCATTCACTATGAACTTATTTATAACTTCTTGTTTTCAATTCTATATTTTCAAATACCAGGTCTTCTTTGTGAAGAACGGCATCTGCAGGTTTCCCTTTATATTCCCAGGCAGCAACATACTTAAAGTTCTCATCGTCTCTTAAAGCTTCACCTTCCTCGGTTTGGTATTCTTCTCTAAAATGCCCTCCACAAGATTCTTCTCTATGTAATGCATCTTTAGCGAATAACTCTCCCAGTTCAAGGAAATCTGCCACACGCCCTGCTTTTTCAAGCTCGGCGTTCTTAGAAGTAGCACTTCCGGGAACTTTTACGTTTTTCCAGAAATCTTCTCTTAAAGCTGCAATTTCTTCAATCGCCTCTTTTAATCCTTCTGCATTACGTGCCATCCCACATTTGTTCCACATAATCAGTCCTAATTCCTTGTGATAGGAATCAACAGATTTCTTTCCGCCGGCATTCATCAACTTGTCAATTCGCTCTTTCACGGCTTTCTCGGTTTCTTCAAATTCTGGTGAATCTGTAGGAATTGCTCCGGTACGAATGTCTTTTGATAAATAATCTCCAATAGTGTATGGTAATACAAAATAACCATCTGCAAGCCCTTGCATTAATGCAGAAGCCCCAAGCCTGTTAGCTCCGTGATCTGAGAAGTTTGCTTCTCCGGCAGCATAACAACCAGGAATGGTAGTTTGCAGGTTATAGTCTACCCAAAGTCCACCCATTGTATAGTGAACTGCAGGATATATCATCATTGGGGTTTCATACGGATTCTGGTCTACGATCTTGTTATACATATCGAAGAGGTTTCCGTATTTAGAAGCCACAACTTCTTTCCCTAATTTTGTTATTTCTTCTTTTGAAGCATTTTTATTTCCAGAGGTAAAGGCTTTCTCTTTTCCGTAACGCTCAATAGCACTAGAGAAATCAAGATAAACTGCCTGCCCTGTTTTATTTACTCCATAACCGGCATCGCAACGCTCTTTAGCCGCCCTTGAAGCCACATCTCGAGGCACAAGGTTACCAAATGCAGGATAACGACGCTCTAAATAATAATCTCTTTCTTCTTCTGAAAGTTCAGTTGGCTTTTTCTTACCTTCTCTTATTGCCTTTGCATCTTCCTCCGTCTTAGGCACCCAGATTCGTCCGTCATTCCGAAGAGATTCAGACATCAAAGTCAATTTAGACTGGTGATCTCCGGTAACCGGAATACAGGTTGGGTGAATTTGTGTATAGCAAGGGTTAGCGAAATAAGCTCCTCTACGGTGAGCTCTCCAGGCTGCCATCACGTTACTTCCCATCGCGTTTGTAGAAAGGAAGAAAACATTACCATAACCACCGGAAGCCAATACAACGGCGTGAGCCGAGTGGCGTTCAATCTCACCGGTAATCATATTTCTGGCAATAATTCCACGAGCTTTACCGTCTACCAATACCAAATCCATCATTTCGTGACGGTTGTAAGGCTTGATCTTTCCACGGTTAATCTGGCGGTTCATTGCTGAATATGCTCCCAGCAACAACTGTTGTCCTGTTTGTCCTTTCGCATAAAAAGTACGAGAAACAAGCACCCCACCAAAAGAGCGGTTATCTAGATAACCACCATATTCACGGGCAAAAGGAACTCCCTGTGCCACACATTGATCTATAATATTTCCGGAAACCTCAGCAAGACGATAAACATTCCCTTCACGAGAACGATAATCCCCACCTTTTACGGTATCGTAAAACAAACGGTAATCTGAATCGCCATCACCCTGGTAATTCTTAGAGGCGTTAATACCTCCCTGGGCGGCGATAGAGTGAGCACGTCTTGGAGAATCCTGGTAACAAAATGTTTTTACATTATAACCTAATTCGGCAAGAGTTGCAGCTGCAGCTCCTCCCGCAAGACCTGTTCCAATAACGATAACATCGATATTACGCTTATTGGCCGGGTTTACCAGGTTAATATCATTTTTATGATTGGTCCACTTTTCTGCTAGAGGCCCTTTAGGTATTTTTGAATCTAAAACTGACATAAATCTTACGTATTAAAGGTTATTAATATAGTGAAAAAGGGCTATAAAAATAAATCCTAGCGGTATGATGATCGCATAAGCTTTGGTGAATCCTCTAAGTCCTTTGGCGTACTTATTTCTCCATCCAACAGATTGGAAAGAAGAAGAAAAGCCGTGATAAAGGTGAAGGGCCAAAAATACAAATGAAACCACGTATAATATTGTTCTAACCGGGCTTTGGAATTTCGCCACTAACTCATCATAATAACGAGCAGCGTCTTCGGGATGCGATTCTATATATTTATGAATCATTTCCGGAAACCAGAAATCGTAAAAGTGAAGCCCTAAGAAAGCTAAAACTACAAGTCCGGAGTAAATCATATTTCTTGAAACCCAGCTTGAATTTTCATTTCCGGCAAACTTCACATACTTTATGTCTCTTGCTCCACGGTTTTTCGCTTCCAGTATAAAACCCATTACAAAGTGAAAAATCACACCAAAAATTAAAACCGGTTGCAATAAAGCCTGCACAAAAAAGTTGGTTCCCATAAAATGAGAAACCTCATTAAAGACGTCTTTACTGAATACTGAAATAAAATTGATGCTGAAATGCTGAGCTAAAAATAAGACCAGAAATAGTCCCGATAAGGCCATAGCAAATTTTCTTGCTATGGTTGAATTTAGAAATCCACCCATTGGTTTGATAATTTTATAGAAATTTAACAGCAAAAATACACTCCAAATCACTTACGGACAAACTTTCAAGCCTGTTTATAGGACTATTTAGAACAAATATAAGTAAGCGATAATTTTGTTGAAGACCATTATTCAGAATTTATACATCGCCCAGGGTTAAAACCTTTACCTAACACTATCTTCCAAAGCACTTAAATTTTTCTTGCTGAAAATTCATATAAATTACGGTTACACAATTCACAAACCGTGTTAAGAAGGAAAATTCCATAAAAAAAGCTACCCATAGATCTAGGTAGCTTTTAAATAAACTTTAAATTTCTAAATTATTTTTTCTAAGCTTTTTGGTAACTATCAGAATGAACATTAGCTACTGCTCTACCTGATGGATCGTTCATATTTTTAAAAGACTCATCCCATTCTAAAGCAGTTGGTGTACTACAAGCTACAGAAGGTACAGATGGAACTGACTTTGCTGCGGCATCGCTTGGGAAATGATCGGTAAAAATAGATCGGTAATAATATTCTTCTTTGCTAGATGGTGGCTGAATTGGAAATTTGAAGTGTGCATTTTTAAGCTGCTCATCGCTCACCTCTGCATTAACCAATTCTTTTAGAGTATCTATCCAACTATAACCAACACCATCTGAAAATTGTTCTTTTTGTCTCCAGGCTACGCTTTCTGGCAAATAATCTTCAAATGCCTTTCTTAGCACCCACTTTTCAATACGTTCCCCGGTAATCATTTTATCTTTAGGATTTATTCTCATGGCCACATCCATAAATTCTTTATCCAAAAATGGAACACGCCCTTCTATACCCCAGGCACAAAGAGATTTATTAGCCCGTAAACAATCGTATTGATGTAATTTATCTAATTTTCGAACGGTTTCCTCGTGAAAATCTTTTGCACTAGGAGCTTTGTGAAAGTAAAGATACCCGCCAAATAATTCATCTGCACCTTCACCCGAAAGCACCATTTTGATCCCCAAAGATTTGATAGTTCTAGCCATTAAATACATAGGAGTAGACGCCCTAATTGTGGTTACATCATAAGTTTCTAAATGATAAATAACATCTTTAATGGCATCTAATCCCTCCTGTATAGTGAATTTTATTTCGTGATGCACCGTGTCTAAATGATCGGCCACCTTTTGTGCAGCCGCAAGATCTGGCGAACCCTCTAACCCAATGGCAAAAGAGTGCAATCTTGGCCACCATGCTGCGTCTTTATCATCGCTTTCTATTCTTTTTTCTGAATACAATTTGGCAACTGCAGAAGTAATTGAAGAATCTAAGCCACCTGAAAGTAAAACACCATAAGGCACATCACTCATCAACTGCCGGTGTACCGCTTTTTCAAGAGCTTCCTTTAAATCTTCGATACTGGTTTCATTATCCTTTACGGCATCATATTCCATCCAGTCACGCTCATACCATTTTTGAAAACCTTCCTTTTTACTAGATAAATAATGCCCGGGAGGAAATAATTCAATCTTAGTACATTTTCCTTCCAAAGCTTTAAGTTCTGAAGCCACATAAAAGGTTCCGTTTTGATCCCAGCCTACATATAAAGGAATAATTCCCATATGATCGCGAGCAATAAAATACTCATCATTTTCAGCATCATAAATAGCAAAACCAAAAATTCCGTTTAATTCATCTAAAAAGCTATCTCCTTTTTCTTTATAAAGCGCAAGGATAACTTCACAATCAGATTTTGTTTGAAAATTATAATTTGGAAACTGACTTCTTAATTCTTTATGGTTATAGATCTCTCCATTTGCAGCAAGCACTAGCTGTTTGTCATCAGATAATAATGGTTGTCCACCAGAAATGGGATCTACAATGGCCAGACGCTCATGCGCCAAAATCGCTTTTTCATCACTATAAATTCCACTCCAGTCTGGGCCACGATGTCTTAAACATTTAGCCATTTCTAATATTTGAGGTCTTAAGTCTTCAGACTTCTCTTTTAAATCGAAAGCACAAACAATTCCACACACAGCTTTAAAGTTTTAAGTATTAATATTGAAACAAATATTGAATTAATATTTCATAAAAAAAGCTAATAAAGGATATTTGGTTACATATGAAAATTTAAAATTCCATATTAACTTCATATTAAAAATTAATTTTAATAATAATTACGATTTAATTTCAGCAGTAAAATTTTCAGCAAGCATTAAAAATATTATTTCCAACATTGAAGATTCAGAAAATCACATTTTTGTCGAATTTCTCCTAATTCCCCCGATTTTGTAAAAACTTAATGGGAAGTAAGCCAGCTTTTTAGTAATTTCAGGAGATAGAATTTCAACATTAATTCATAAGTTTTCATGGATTTTATAGACTACTACAAACTGCTGGAAATAGACAAATCTGCCAGCCAGGCTGATATTAAAAAAGCCTACCGGAAGCTGGCCAGGAAATATCACCCAGATCTCAACCCCAATAATAAGGAAGCTCAGCTCAGGTTTCAGCAAATAAATGAAGCCAACGAAGTTTTGAGCGATCCTGAAAAACGAAAAAAATACGACCAATACGGGAAAGACTGGCAACACGCCGATGCTTACGAAGAAGCTAAAAAACAACAGCAAGCCTCTGGTGGCAGAGCTTATTCGGGCGGCGGATTTGGTGGCGGCCAGGGTGGCTATTCCTATTCAGGAAATTTTGACGATGATACTTTTTCAGACTTTTTTGAGGAAATGTTTGGCAGTGGCGCAAGAGCTCACGGTTCGGGTCGCGGCCGCCATTTTAAAGGCCAGGATTTTAATGCTGAGCTTCAGCTAAACCTAAGCGATGTGTATACCAGTCACAAACAAACGCTAACGGTAAACGGGAAGAATATCCGACTCACAATACCCGCCGGAGTTGAGAATGGGCAGACCATTAAAATTAAAGGTCACGGCGGGCCGGGCGTTCAGGGTGGCCCTAAAGGCGATCTTTATATTACTTTTAATATTGTAAACAACACAAAATTCAAAAGAGAAAAAGAGAATTTGTTTAGCAACGTAAACCTGGATTTATATACCGCTTTACTTGGTGGGGAACTCACCGTGGACACTTTTGGTGGAAAGGTAAAATTAAAAGTAAAGCCGGAAACCCAACCCGGAACTAAAGTGAAATTAAAAGGCAAAGGTTTTCCGAAGTATAAAAAGGAAAATCAGTTTGGGGATTTAATTATCACTTATGATGTAAAAATGCCGACAAACTTAAGCGCGAGAGAAAAAGAACTGTTTCAAGAACTTCAAAAATTACGCTCATGAATTTAGAAGATTTAATACCAACCGATGAGATTTGCGCAAGATACCGTGTTGAAAGCACTTTTGTAAGCTCACTATATGAAAGCGGCTTGATAGAAATTATTACCGTTAAAGAAATCCAGTATGTGCATTGCGATGACATTTCAGTTTTCGAAAGATTAAGAAGATTACATTATGACCTGGATATAAATTTGGAAGGTCTTGAAGCTATTCAACATTTATTAGAGCAGGTAAGAAAATTACAAAAGAAAAATCTAGAGCTTAAAAACAGGCTGGGTTTATATGAGTAAGCCAGGAACTTTTTACTCGATAATCGAGATTAAATACGCCAGGACTTATCTCGAAATCAAATTATAGTTTCCAGATAATAACTTATAGGCTTGCCTGGAGGTTTTTTCCTCTGGGAGATAATGATAACTTTGCAAAACAACAAAAACCAGAGATCCTGTCTCAATTGTTATGTTTCGTCAAGCTGAACTTTTTCAGATTTATCCCGAATTTGCTTCGGGATTCAATTTTGTTCTGATTTCACAGGTTTAGATCCTGAAACAAGTTCAGGATGACGCTTTCATCTACATTTAAGACAGCCTCTTTATAAATAATAATATGAGATACGATCAAATAGACAGTAAATTATTTATAAAAAACCGAAAAAGCTTTACGGCTGGAATGAAGCCTAACAGCCTTGCGGTTTTTAATGCTAACGATATTTACCCTATTGGCGCCGATAGCACCATGCCTTTTCAGCAAAACAGGGATTTATTCTATTTAAGCGGTGTAGACCAGGAAGAAGCAATTTTGGTACTTTTCCCGGACGCCCCAAAACCGGAACATCGTGAGATTTTATTCTTAACAGAAACCAATCCGCATATCGCAGTTTGGGAAGGCGCAAAATTAGATAAGGAAAAAGCTCTTAGAAGTTAGCGGCATAGAAACGGTTTACTGGCTTCAGGATTTTGAGAAGATCTTCTTTGAAGTAATGTCTCAATGCGAAACAGTATATTTCAATACCAACGAGCATTATCGTGCGAATGTACAAACCGAAACTCGTGACGAAAGATTTATAAAATGGTGTAAAGAGAAATATCCTGCGCACCAGGTAGCGAAAAGCAATCCTATTTTGCAGCGTCTACGTTCAGTAAAAGACCCAATTGAGCTGGATCTAATGCAAAAAGCTTGTGATATTACCGAAAAAGCTTTCCGCAGGGCTTTAAAATTTACCAAACCGGGAGTTTGGGAACACGAAATTGAAGCTGAATACTGGCACGAAATGATTAGAAACCGTAGCCGCGGATTCGCTTACACGCCAATTATTGCCAGCGGAAATAACGCTAACGTGCTTCATTACACCGAGAATAACCAGCAATGCAAGGAAGGAGATTTAATCCTTATAGATACCGGTGCAGAATATGCTAATTATTCTAGTGATATGACCAGAACTATTCCGGTTTCAGGAAAGTTTTCAGATCGTCAGAAACAGATTTACAATACGGTAAATAAGGTAAAGAAAGAAGCCACAAAATGGTTAGTTCCCGGAACTATTTGGGCAGAATACCACAAGGAAGTTGGTAAATTAATGACTTCAGAATTACTAGATCTTGGCTTATTAGACAAAGCCGATGTTCAAAATGAAGACCCAAAATGGCCTGCTTATAAAAAATATTTTATGCACGGTACCGCACATAATATCGGATTAGACACCCACGATTACGGGATTTTAACCGAACCTATGAAGCCTAACCAGGTTTTCACCGTAGAACCGGGAATTTATTTACCCGATGAAGGCTTCGGAATTCGTTTGGAAGATGATGTAGTAATTCAGCCGGAAGGCGAGCCTTTCAACCTAATGCGCAATATCCCAATTGAAATTGAGGAGATTGAAGAGATTATGAATTCTTAATTGAATAATTCTTACAATTAGATCAGTATATTTTACCGTCAAGCTGAATTTATTTCAGCTTCTAACATGAGACTAACTAGAATTATATTAGATCCTGAAACCAGTTCAGGATGACGATTTCAAAGCCAAAGCCACGAATCTATTTTGAAAATTCGTGGCTTTCTCTATTTTAAACAGCAATGGAAACAACCTATAAAAACACACCTATTTCTTATACCTCACAGGGAGCAGGAAATCCTCTAGTTCTCTTGCACGGCTTTTTAGAGTCCAAAGAAATATGGCAAGATTTTGTTGCAGAACTATCAGCAAAGCGACAGGTTATTTGTATAGACCTCCCCGGGCACGGAGAATCTGGAAACTTCGCAGAAGTTCATACTATGCCTGATATGGCCAAAGCAGTAAAAACGGTTTTAGATGAGCTTGATATTCAACAGGCTTCTTTTGCAGGTCATTCTATGGGTGGTTATGTAAGTTTGGAATTCCAAAATATTTTTCCTACTATAATCAATAGCTTAGTGTTGGTAAATTCTACTCCACAGGCAGATTCTGAGGAACGCAAAGCTAACCGCGATCGTGCGGCCACTTTGGTCTTAAAAAATAAAAGGGCTTTTGTAAGTATGGCGATGTCTAATTTATTGACGCCGGAAAACAATAAGATATTCAAATCTCAAATTGAAGTTTTAAAAAAGCGCGCCCTACAATTTTCTTCCACAGGAATCTATGCTGCCATAAAAGGAATGAAAATTCGTACAGACCATACTGAGCTTTTTGCAAAATTTAATGGTCAAAAAATTGTAATCGCAGGAAAAAATGATCCTGTTTTAGAGTACAATACAATAAAATCTATAGCTAAACGCTGTAAAAGTAAGTTTTGTAGTTTGCCAGATGGACATTTATCTTTTTTGGAAAACCAAACAAAACTTCGAGAAATTTTGCATTTCATCGATTAATTTTAACTTTTGGTCGGAAGTTTAACTTTTTTTTATACTTTAGACATTCAAAATAAACAAAATCAAACTTTTATGAAGGAAAGAAACCCAAACACATTTTCGTTCGCTAAAGTTTTTTGCAGCATTTTTGGACACAAACTAAGAGTTTCTAAAAATGTAACAGATCACGTGCACGAATACAAGTGCGAGAAATGCGGCATGGAAATGACCGATACCGCAAATGGTTTTTTGGCTCGCTTAACCCCAAAATTCAAAGAAACCAACGATTATATTTCCAAAATACACCAAAAAAGAAAGCGTAAGCATTACGCTCACGCTTCTTAAGCATTTATTTCGGAATTAATTTTCCGAAATCTTATTTCTCATCAGAATCCTTAGCATCCATAGAATTCCAGCCACGAGCAATAAGTGGTAGTTTCTGGTTGGCACGTGTAATTAGGTGCATCCCTTCTTTTTCCTCGGTCATATGCCCAATTATACTTAAATTAGGATTTGCTTTTATCTTTTCGAAATCATCTTGCGAAATTGTGAAAAGCAATTCATAGTCTTCACCGCCGCTTAAGGCAATGGTGGTACTATCTATATCAAACTCCTCACACACTGAAATCACTGCAGGATCTAAAGGAATTTTCTCTTCAAATAAATTCGCTCCAACCTGTGAGTTTTTACAAAGATGAATGATTTCAGAAGAAAGTCCGTCGCTAATATCGATCATGGAAGTTGGCTTTACGCCAAGCTCTTTCAATAAAGGCGCAATGTCTTTCCTTGCTTCCGGTTTCAATTGTCTTTCAATCAAATAAGTATAAGGATCCAGATCTGGCTGGGCGTTCGGGTTGGCTTTAAAAACTTCTTTTTCACGTTCCAAAATTTGCAAGCCCATATATGCCGCACCAAGATCGCCGGTCACTACAAGCAAATCATTTGGTTTAGCACCACTACGGTAAACAATATCTTCTTTTTCAGCCACACCTATCGCGGTAATACTAATAAACAAACCAGAGGTTGAAGAAGTAGTATCACCACCAACAACATCTATATTATATAAATTTGCAGCAAGCTGAATTCCCGAGTATAACTCTTCCAGCGCTTCTACCGGAAACCTGTTTGAAGCAGCAATGGAAACAGTGATCTGTGTGGCTTTTGCATTCATAGCATAAACATCTGAAGCATTTACCATTACCGCCTTATAGCCAAGGTGTTTTAAGGGCATATAGGCAAGGTCAAAATGAACGCCTTCAACCAAAAGATCTGTAGTAACCACGGTGTGTTTATTTTCAAAATTCAACACTGCGGCATCATCGCCAATCGCTTTAACCGTAGAAGTAAGCTTGGGTTCAAAACCTTTGGTGAGATGATCTATTAAACCAAATTCACCTAATTCTGAAAGGTTTGTACGCATATCCTGACTATTCTGAAACATAAGAGTGTATTTTAATTTGCAAAATAAATGAATATTATTCAACTGTGGTCATAAAGATAACCAGAGATTGAGAGACGGTAGAAGAATACTTTATAAATCAAAGCTTAAAACGGCGCAACAAACTAATTTTAAGCTCAATAGCGGCGCCCAGGGTTTAAAAAGTTAGAATTGATAAGGCCTATCAACTCATTCTTAAAACATATACCGCCTCTATGGTAAACCGCTTGTTTTATAGTATATTTGTACCCAATTTAGAATTAATCTTTTTAGCTATGATAAAAGTAAGCGAAAGCGCTAAAAAAAAGATTGCCGCGCTAATGAGCGATGAAGGTTTTGACAATTTACAGGACTTTGTTCGCGTAGGTGTTAAAAGCGGAGGCTGCTCTGGCTTGTCTTATGAATTAAAATTTGACAAAGCTAAAGCTGAAGACGACAAACTTTTTGAAGATAACGACATAAAAATAGTAGTAGACAAACGCAGTGTTTTATACCTGGCAGGAACGGTTTTGGAATTTTCTGGCGGCTTAAATGGCAAGGGTTTTGTATTTAACAATCCCAACGCCCAAAGAACCTGTGGATGTGGAGAGAGTTTTTCTCTTTAACGGTTCAGGATTTCAGATTTTGAACTTTAACTAATAAAAAATTGAGATGGCATATACTGAAGATGATTTAAAAAAAGAGCTCGAGACAAAAGAATATGAGTACGGGTTTTATACCGATATCGAATCGGATACATTTCCCGTGGGATTAAATGAAGATATTGTTAGAGCAATCTCTAAGAAAAAAGAGGAACCTGAGTGGATGACTGAATGGCGACTGGAAGCATTTCGCCATTGGGAAACCATGGAGGAACCAGAATGGGCTAATGTACATTACGAAAAGCCAAATTTTCAGAATATTTCTTACTATTCGGCTCCTAATAAAAAGCCGAAATACGATAGTTTAGATGAAGTAGATCCCGAATTACTGGATACCTTCAAAAAACTTGGTATCTCTGTAGACGAACAGAAAAAACTTGCCGGGGTTGCCGTAGATGTGGTAATGGATTCAGTTTCTGTAACCACTACTTTTAAAAAGACGCTAGCTGAAAAAGGAATAATTTTCTGTTCAATTTCTGAAGCGATCAAGGAACACCCAGAATTGGTTAAGAAATATATTGGCTCTGTAGTTCCAAAAACCGATAACTTCTATGCTGCGTTGAATTCAGCAGTATTTAGTGATGGTTCATTTTGCTACATTCCAAAAGGCGTAAGATGCCCAATGGAACTTTCTACTTATTTTAGAATAAACCAGGCCGGTACCGGTCAATTTGAGCGTACGCTTGTTGTAGCCGAACCGGGAAGTTATGTAAGTTACCTGGAAGGTTGTACTGCGCCAATGCGTGATGAAAATCAATTGCACGCCGCTGTAGTAGAACTGGTAGCCATGGACGATGCCGAAATTAAATACAGTACCGTACAAAACTGGTTCCCTGGGAACAAAGATGGAAAAGGTGGTGTTTTCAATTTTGTAACCAAACGTGGACTTTGCGAGAAAGGCGCTAAAATTTCCTGGACACAAGTTGAAACAGGATCTGCAGTAACCTGGAAATACCCTTCTTGTATTTTAAAAGGAGATAATTCTATTGGTGAATTTTACTCTATCGCGGTAACCAACAATTACCAGCAGGCAGATACAGGTACCAAAATGGTTCATCTTGGTAAAAACACAAAGAGTACTATTATTTCCAAAGGTATCTCGGCCGGACATTCCCAAAACTCTTATCGAGGTTTGGTTCAAATAAACGGCAGAGCTCAAAATGCTCGTAATTTCTCCCAATGTGATTCCTTGTTAATGGGCAACGAATGTGGTGCACACACCTTCCCTTATATAGAAGTGAAAAACAAAAGCGGACAGGTAGAACACGAGGCAACCACTAGTAAAATTGGGGAAGACCAAATCTTTTATTGCAACCAACGTGGTATTGATACCGAAAAGGCTATTGCCCTTATTGTAAACGGCTTTAGCAAGGAAGTACTAAACAAATTACCGATGGAGTTTGCGGTAGAAGCGCAAAAATTACTTGAAATTTCCCTTGAAGGATCTGTAGGATAAACAGGGAAAATGAAGTTTGAAAAAATGAAGAAGTTTTTGCTAATTATTGCCCTTGCTGTTACGGCTTTTTCCTGCCAGGACGAAGGTCGGGAAGATCTTATGAATCAATCTGAAACAGAAAAAGTTCCTGATAGCATTCAAACGCTAACCGGGGAATTTATCTATGCAGGAGATGCAGCAATTTTAAGGGGAAGTGACTTTGTTTACGGGGTAACCATAGACTCACTGTCTAAGGTACTGGCCGAGCAGGTAAAACCATTTCAGAAAGAAGAATTTGATATGGTAGCTGTTAAAGTGAAAGGAAAAATAGTTCCAAATTCAAGGCAGGATGGCTGGAACGAGAATATAGAAATTAGAGAGATTTTAGAAATTCTGGAGACCGAAAAGGCTACAGAACAACAAGAAGAATAATAAACCAATCCCGTTTTATTAGGGATGCATACAGAGAATTTATGCTAAAAATAAAGAATTTACACGCGAGTATAGAAGATAAGGAAATCCTTAAAGGAATTAATCTTGAAATTAATCCGGGAGAGGTTCATGCTATAATGGGGCCAAACGGTTCGGGAAAAAGTACGCTTTCTTCGGTAATTGCCGGGAAAGAGGAATTTGAACAAACCGAAGGAGAAATTATTTTTGAAAATACAGAGATCTCAGAAATGGATCCTGAAGAAAGAGCTCATAAAGGGATCTTTCTTTCTTTTCAATATCCTGTGGAGATTCCGGGAGTTTCAGTTACCAATTTTATGAAAACCGCGATCAATGCGCATAGAAAAGCTAACGGACTTGAAGATATGCCGGCTAATGAAATGCTGAAGAAGATTCGTGAGAAATCTGAAAGTTTGGGAATTGACCGTAAATTCTTATCAAGATCTCTAAACGAAGGATTTTCCGGAGGTGAAAAGAAACGTAACGAGATTTTCCAAATGGCAATGTTAGAGCCAAAACTATCTATTCTTGATGAAACCGATTCAGGTTTGGATATTGATGCTTTAAAAATTGTTGCCGATGGAGTAAACAAATTAAGAAGCAAAGATAACGCGGTATTGCTAATTACTCACTACCAGCGTTTGCTTAACTATATTGTACCAGATGTGGTTCACGTAATGGTAGACGGGAAAATTGTGAAGTCTGGCGGAAAAGAACTTGCTCTTGAGCTGGAAGAAAGAGGTTACGAATGGGTTAAAGCTGAAAAAGCAGTTTAGTTCAAGGTTTGAAAACTTATTTATAGAACTAAAAAGAAGATTCAAGCCCTTTCAATTAAGAAGATTTCCGCCGCTGCGGAAATGACAAAAGAATTAAAGATGGAATTAAAAGAAAAATTAGTATCATCATTCCTGGCTTTTGAAGAAGAGTACACAGGAGCTAATGATGATCTTCATAAAATAAGAAACCAGGCGATTAAGGACTTTGAAACTATGGGTTTCCCAAGTCGAAAAGAAGAAGATTATAAATACACTTCTTTGAAATCGATTTTGAAAGAAGACTACAGTCTTTTTCCAAAAAAGGAAAACGCTATAGAATACAAAGACATTAAAAAATACCTTATCCACGAGATAGATACTTACGATCTGGTATTTATAGATGGTATTTACTCATCTCACTTATCCAGCACCACGCACGATAAGATTGATGTTTGCCTTATGTCTTCAGCTTTAAACAAAGACCTTTACAAGCCGGTAATTGATAATTATTTCAACAAACTGGCTCCAAAAAATGGGTTGAATTCGTTGAATACGGCTTTTACTAAGGAAGGAGCTTTTATCCATATTCATAAGAATACTTTGGCCGATAAGCCAATCCAGATCATTAATTTCTCTACGGGAAATGAATCGTCTATTTTGGTACAGCCACGTAATCTAATTGTGGTAGATGAGAATTCTCACTGCCAGATTATTGAGCGTCACCAGAGTTTAACCGAGCACCCGGTACTTACCAATTCGGTTACTGAAATTTTTGCTGATAAGCGCGCCATTGTAGATTATTATAAGATTCAGAACGATAAACTTTCTGCTTCATTAATAGACAATACCTACATCGAGCAGCAATCTGAAAGTTTCTGTTCAGTACATACTTTCTCTCTTGGTGGAAAATTAACCCGAAACAATCTTAATTTCTATCAAAGAGGTGAGCGCATAGATTCTACAATGAAAGGTGTAACTATCATTGAAGGAAAACAACACGTAGATCACAATACCCTGGTGCATCATATAGAACCAAATTGTGAATCACACCAGGATTACAAAGGTATTTTTGATGAAAAATCGGTTGGTGTTTTCAACGGAAAAGTAGTGGTTGAAAAAGAAGCGCAAAAAACAAATGCTTACCAGTCTAACAACAATGTTTTATTAAACGATAAAGCAACCATAAACTCGAAACCTCAGCTGGAAATTTTTGCAGACGATGTAAAATGTAGTCACGGTTGTACAATTGGTCAGTTAGATGAAGAAGCTTTATTTTATCTTCAATCCCGCGGAATTCCAAGAAAAGAGGCTAGCGGACTTTTAATGTACGCCTTTGCCAATAACGTACTGGAAAGTGTGAAAATTCCGGAAATTAAAAAGAGAATCAATAAACTTATAGCCCATAAATTGGGTGTAGAATTAGGATTCAACCTATAAATCGCTATCTAAAGTAGCATTAAATAGAATCCTCAAATCAATATAAAAATGAGCATTGCTACTAATAATATAGCATTTAACGTTGACGAAATTAGAAAAGACTTCCCTATCCTGAATAGGGAAGTTAACGGCTATCCTTTGGTTTACTTTGATAATGCGGCAACTTCGCAAACGCCAAAGCAGGTAATGGATGCGATTGTAGATTATTACTCTAACTACAATGCTAATATTCACCGTGGCGTACATAGTTTATCACAGGAAGCAACCGATAAATATGAAGGTGCAAGAAGAAAAATTCAGCAACATTTTAATGCTGAAAAAGCGCACGAAATCATCTTTACTTCGGGCACCACGCACGGCATTAATCTTGTTGCCAGCGGTTTTGCATCTATTCTAAAAAAAGGCGATGAAATCCTGGTTTCAGCATTAGAGCACCATTCCAATATAGTGCCCTGGCAAATGCTTTGCGAAAAAACAGGAGCAATCTTAAAAGTGATTCCCATGAACGAGCAGGGAGAACTTATTTACGAGTCTTTTGAAGAATTGCTTTCAGAAAAAACAAAAATGGTTTTCCTAAATCACGTTTCAAACGCATTGGGAACCATTAATCCTATTAAAAAAATTATAGATAAGGCCCACGAAAAAGGCGCAGCCGTTTTAATTGATGGCGCACAGGCCGCCCCGCATATTAAAGCCGATGTTCAGGCGCTAGATGTGGACTTTTACGTGGTTTCTGCTCATAAAATGTGTGGTCCAACAGGAGTTGGCGTTTTATATGGTAAAGAAGAATGGCTCAATAAACTTCCCCCTTACCAGGGTGGTGGTGAAATGATTGCAACGGTGAGTTTTGAAAAGACTACTTATGCCGATCTTCCGCATAAATTTGAAGCCGGTACGCCTAATATTTGTGGTGGTATTGCTTTTGGTGCAGCCATAGATTATATGAACAGCATAGGTTTTGAAGCTATTGCCCGCTATGAAGATGAATTGCTGGATTATGCCACTTTAAAACTTCAGGAAATTGAAGGAATGAAACTCTACGGAACTTCCAGAGAAAAAACCGCTGTGATTTCTTTTAATATTGAAGGATTGCATCCTTATGATATTGGGACGCTTGTAGACAAAATGGGTATTGCTGTAAGAACCGGCCATCATTGCGCCCAACCCATTATGGATTTTTATAAAATTCCGGGTACGGTTAGGGCTTCTTTTTCATTTTATAACACTAAAGAAGAAATTGACCGGTTTATTGAGGCGGTTAAAAAAGCAAAATCGATGCTTTCCTAAACAATAGATGATGAAGAAATTCCTTTTTATACTTAGCGCATTTTTAATGATTTCCTGCGGAAATTCAGAAGAAAAAATTTCAGAAGATCCAGCAGATCTAAAATCCCTTAACGGCAATTATGAATTGCTGGAAATGGACGGGGAAGATATTTCTGCAGAAGGCTTTATTTTAAATTTTGAAGGCAAAGAACAACGGCTTTCGGGAAAAACGGGTTGCAATAATTTTGTAGCAACTTATAAAGTTCAGGATTCTATCGTAAAATTTAATCCACCGCTAGGCACAAAAATGTACTGCGAAGGACAAATGGAATATGAAGAGATTTTTAATGAAGTAATTCCCGAAATCAGAAATGTAAAAATTAGCGATAAAGATTTAATATTTTTATCTGCAGAAAATCAGGAGCTTTTAAACCTGCAAAAAACAGAAGACAGTGAGTAAAACGATACAGGAAATACAGGAAGAGATTGTAGACGAGTTCGCGATGTTCGACGACTGGATGCAGCGTTATGAATATATGATAGAGCTTGGAAAAGCACTTCCGCTTATAGACGAAAAATATAAAATTGACGAAAACCTTATTAAAGGTTGCCAGAGCAAAGTATGGGTTCACGCTGAACTAAAAGATGAGAAATTGGTTTTTACTGCAGATAGTGATGCGATAATTACCAAAGGGATTGTAGCCATTTTAATTAGGGCTTTTTCCAATCATCATCCTTCAGCAATTATTGAAGCCGACACAAAATTTATTGATGATATTGGCCTGAAAGAGCATTTGTCTCCTACCCGTGCCAATGGTTTGGTGAGTATGATCAAACAACTTAAAATGTATGCTGTGGCATACCAAACACAACTAAAATAAGATGGAAAAAGAAATAGATACACAGGAATTGGGAGAAAAGATCGTAAAGGTTTTAAAAACCATTTATGACCCGGAGATTCCTGTAGATATATACGAATTAGGACTTATTTACGACGTAATGGTAAACACCGATTATGAAGTAAAGATCCTAATGACCCTTACTACACCAAACTGCCCGGTAGCCGAAAGTTTACCGCAGGAAGTAAAAGAAAAAGTCGCTTCTATAGATACGGTTAAAGAGGCCGAAGTAGAGATCACTTTCGATCCGCCCTGGAATCAGGATCTTATTAGCGAAGAAGCAAAACTGGAATTAGGGCTTTTATAAAAAGCCCCCTAGCCCCAAAGGGGGAATAAAAACTTTTGCTTTAAATGTTTATTAACTTTTAACCATTAACACTTAACCCATTTATGGCTGAAGAAATTGTAAACCGGATAGCCAACAGCAAACTAATCACCTTTAACCTTGAGGATTATTATCCTGAAGGCGAACGTGTTTTGTTTGATGTAAAAGACTGGCTGCTGGAAGGTTTTGTATTACGGGAAAGTGAATTTAGGGAACAGGCAAAAAATCATGACTGGAGCCAATACGAAGGCAAATTTATTGCACTTACCTGCTCCAGCGATGCCATAATCCCGGCCTGGGCTTTTATGTTATTGGCTACCTATTTACAGCCTTACGCAAAAAAAGTTATTACCGGCGATTTGGAAACCCTGGAGACAGTGCTTTACACCGAAGCTATTTTAAAAATGGATGTAAGCGATTTACAGGATAAGCCTGTAATTGTAAAAGGCTGTGCTCACAAACCGGTTCCAAAAAATGCCTATTTACTTTTAATAGAAAAATTACAACCCGTTGTAAAGAGTTTAATGTATGGCGAGGCCTGCTCGTCAGTACCTTTGTACAAGAAACCAAAAAATTAATATGAAGAAATTAGTACTTGCGCTCGCCATTTTCGGCGGGATTTTCAATATGTCTGCTCAGGAAGAGGAAGAAGAACAAAAACAAGGATGGACTAAAGAAGGAAACATCTCCTTACTTTTTAATCAATCGGCCTTTAATGAAGAATGGACCGGCGGTGGAACATCAAACCTTGCAGGAAATTTACTTTTTGACTATAATTTCAATTATTTAAAAGACGATTTCACCTGGGATAATAGGTTGCTCCTGGATTACGGAATCACCAAGCAACGCAGCGATGAGTTTGCAAGAAAAACAAGTGACCGTTTAGAAGTTAACTCAATCGCAGGGAAGCAATTACAGGACTCCAACTGGTATTATTCACTTTTTCTTAATTTCAGAACACAAATCACCAAAGGCTATAAATTTGGGGAAGATGCTGAAACAGGAGAAACTACCAGAACAGAATATACTAACTTTTTATCTCCCGCCTACCTTCAGTTCGGTCCCGGGATGATGTGGAAAAAAAGCGAAAATTTCTATGTAAATATTGCACCGGCTACCGGAAGAATGGTTTTTGTTGATAAAGATTTCACCTCTGGACCAGGTTATGTAGATGGAGATTATTTTGGTGTAGATGCCAATAAAGCAATGCGTTTTGAACTTGGCGCCTCGGTTTCGGGATATGCTAAATTTGATGTTATTGAAAACGTAACGATGGAAAACCTACTTAACCTCTACTCCAATTACCTTGAAGACCCACAAAATGTAGATATAGATTACACCATGAACATGAAAATGAAGATTAACGATTATCTTTCTACAAATCTTATTTTCCAGGCTATTTATGATGATAATGCCGTACAGGGATTTCAAATAAGAGAAGTATTCGGACTTGGAATCAATTATGGATTTTAGATCTTTCTAAGACTTTTGCTGAATCTTGTTTCAGCAGCAATAAATTAAAATACAACCTGCCCATAAACGGCAGGTTTTTTATTTTATGAGCTTTTTTAGTTAAATATATGTTGAAATGAATTCAGCAAAAATCGCAGTAGCAATCTATTATGTAACTTTGTAGTTATGATTGAAAAAACCGACCTAACCCACGAAAAAGCTGTTCTAATTGGTATCGTAACCAAGGAGCAGGGGCACGATAAATTAGAAGAATACCTGGACGAGTTAGAGTTCCTTACCTATACAGCAGGCGGGGAAGTGATAAAGCGTTTTAGCCAGAATATGGATAAGCCCAATCCTAAAACTTTTATCGGTACCGGAAAGATGAATGAATTAAAAGAATTCGTTGATGAAAATGATGTAGGTACCGCTATTTTTGATGATGAACTTTCTCCTGCCCAGCAAAAGAATATTGAAAAGATCCTAAAGTGTAAAGTTTTAGATAGAACTACACTTATCCTGGATATTTTTGCACAGCGTGCACAAACAAGTTACGCCCGTACACAGGTAGAACTTGCCCAATATGAATATTTACTACCAAGACTTGCCGGTATGTGGACTCACCTTGAACGCCAACGTGGTGGTATTGGAATGCGTGGTCCCGGGGAAACAGAAATTGAAACTGACCGTAGGATCGTTAGGGATAAAATTTCGCTTTTAAAGAAAAAACTCGAAACCATAGATAAACAAATGGAAGTTCAGCGCGGTAATCGCGGGCAGTTGGTTAGAGTAGCTCTTGTAGGTTATACCAATGTTGGGAAATCTACTTTAATGAACACCATTAGTAAAAGTGAAGTTTTCGCCGAAAATAAACTTTTTGCAACTTTAGATACCACGGTTAGAAAAGTAGTAATCCGCAATTTACCCTTCCTTTTAACCGATACGGTAGGATTTATAAGGAAACTGCCTACGCAATTGGTAGAGTCTTTTAAATCTACCTTAGATGAAGTTAGAGAAGCCGATTTACTGTTGCACGTTGTAGATATTTCTCATCCAAACTTTGAAGACCATATAGAATCTGTTAACCAGATTATGAGTGAGATTAAAAGTATTGATAAGCCAACCATTATGGTTTTCAATAAAATTGATCAATATGAAGCTGAAGAAATTGAAGATGATGATTTAATGACCGAAAGGACCAAAGCGCATTATACGCTAAAGGAATGGAAACAAACCTGGATGAATAAAATGGGAGATAATGTCCTGTTCATATCTGCTTTGAATAAGGAGAATATGGAAGATTTTAGAAGAAAGGTTTATGAAGCAGTTCGTAAAATTCATATCACCCGTTTTCCCTACAACAACTTCCTATATCCGGAATACGATAAATACGGAGAAGAAAAATAGCAAATCAAGCCCCGAAATTTTCGGGGTTTTTTATTGGATTTTATATTAAATTAGAGGGAATCAATATTCTATTAAAATGAAAAAATTAATCTTATTACCGCTCCTTTTTTGCTTCGGAATAATATCTGCCCAGGAATTGGATGGTGCCTGGAAACTAATTCAAAAAAATGGCGAAACGGTTAGCGATCGTGAAGTCATCAAAATAGTTCAGGATGGTTATTTTGCCCTGGGTTCTAAGAACCTAAGCAATAATGAATTTCTGGGCGCAGCCGGAGGCGAACTAAGCCTGGAAGATGAAACCCTTACCGAAATCAGGGATTTTGACACCTACGATGCCGAGAAACATTGGAACTGAACAGGAATATAATATTTCCTGGGAAGGTGAAAACAAGATGGAAATTTCTGACGGAATGACCACAAAAATTTGGGAAAGAGTGTCTGATGAAAGCGATGCCCTTACCGGAACCTGGGTAATTACCGGTCGCGAAAGAGACGGAGAAATGAACACCATGACTCCCGGTGACAGGCGTACGGTTAAGATTTTGAGCGGCGGTAGATTTCAATGGATTGCTTTTAATTCGGCTACCAAAGAATTTAACGGCTCCGGCGGCGGAACTTATACTGCAGAAAACGGAAAATACATTGAAAATATTGAATTTTTCTCCAGAGATTCGAGTCGTGTGGGGGCCAGTTTAGATTTTAAATATGAAGTAAAAGATGGTAAATGGCATCACCGGGGAAAAAGTTCTAAAGGAGATCCTATTTACGAGATCTGGTCGCCATATAGTGAAGCTTACCAGAAATAAGTTTTCAAATTATTATAAGCTTATCTCATTAAAAATGCCTCCTTGGGCATATAGAATTCCCCGGGAGGTACTTCTTTTAAGTAAAATCGGATTGCTTTTTCACGATCAATATATTGCAAACGTATTTTTCCGGAGGTAAAACTTACTGCACTTTCTATAGTACCATCATAAACTCCTTTGGCGATTTTCACCAAATTAATGGTAAATGCACCGGCATCCTTCCTTTTACAGTCGGTTTTTTCACCTTGATAAAAAACCACGCAGTGATTACCAACAATCCTATTTTGATTTTCGTATTCCAGCTGTAACTCCATAGTGTTTTGTCCATCTGGAGATTCCCAAAACCAATTTCCCGCAAAATCCTGGGATTGTTGCGCAGCCCCGGAAACGAAAGTCAGTAAAAAAAGGAAGAGTAAAGTTTGCTTCATTTTTTGATTTTAAAATAAAAATCAATTTACTCAATTCCCGCTTACCCGTATGTTATCAATATCATAAGTTGTGCTTTTATCGGGTGCGGCGCCCAAATACCTGAAGGCAAAATGAATATCGCCTTTTAAACAAGAAATATCGATCTTACTTTTCACAAAACCTCTACCATATTGATTGGTGGGACCTATAGGAATTATCGCATCCAAAGTTTTCCAGTTAGTGGTTAATACATTCCCGGTAAATTCTTCAGTAATCAAAACACTTAGGATGGTTGCGTTATCGTAAGAAGACATAATATCAAAAGACAATTGAGCTCCTGAAACATCGTCTAAATTTATTGGCGGACTCACCAGCCAGGTTTCCATTGGCGCTTCTTCGGTATTAAATGCCGAAACCCGAATGTACCGGTTCCCATCAAAAGTGCCGGGTTGAAAAACTTTACCTCCATTTACATTCACATTGGTCCATCCGCTATTTTCTAATGCAGAAAGACTGGTGATATTCGTAAAATCCTCCTCGAATAAAACATTTATTCCTTCGGAAGTATTATTCGTACAATTCAAAAATTCCGGATCACAACGCTCGCCGTCAAAGCTAAAATCATCGGGAGAATTTACCGCGATCACAAAATAATCATCGTAAAAATTTCGGGTTAAAATTCCTTTTACACTTCCGGAATTTTCAGGCAAATACAAAGATTTAAATCCGGAAAAAGTGCTGGTACTTAACATCGTACTGGCACCTGTGCTACAACTTTCCAACTGCCGTTCGCCATCATATTCATCTGTAACTTCCCCGGCAAAAGTATAATGATGTTGTTCCCTTAGTAGATTTCGATTAAACTGAACATTTTTAACCTGAATAAATAAGTTTTCATGGATTTCCTTAAATTCTGAGATTTCTAATTGAAGCGGAACAATTTCAGCGGTTTCCATCGTTCTAATAATATGATCGTCTATCCTGGAAGGCGGGATCGCCACCACATCTCCCCTATTCTGAATTCCCAGTTGATGTATCCCATTGTTAGACCATAAAGCGAGTCCGTCTAACTTTACATATATTTTTCGACCAAAATTATAAGTTTCAAAAAGCGAATTATCATCTACTAACAAAAGAATTCCGGCAATAGGATTTTCGGGTTTATCCTGTAAAACCAGCTCTTTATAAAAATTTCCACCCTCATCACTGGAAACCACATAAGCTTCCATCCAGGTATCGGTTTCAGAAAAAACATATATTTCTTCAGTTTCAGGTTTAAAATTGCTTTTTACCGCAGAAATTCCGGTAATATTTCCTTCAATATCTAACTCTTTGGTTTCAGATTCCGGCAACTGAAAATCCTCGGTTTTCACGCAAGAGGAATACAAAACCATAAGGATAATAACCAGTATCCATTTAAAATTTCTCATCGGTATAGTTTTAAAATCGCACATAAACCATGGCAAAATAAGAAGCACCGGTGCCATACCAGTATTTAGGACCAAAAATGGGGGTTTCCCTCTCCTGGTCTTGTTTCAGGGTGCGATAGTTGGCATTTCGGGATTGCTCAAAACCACCGGTTTTATAGAGTTTATCAAAAATATTATTCAGACTTATAAAAAAGCCGATAAACTTTCCCTTCACCAGCCAGGATTTTCCACCTATGGCATTTACCAATATATAATCGCTAAACTGCTCTTGTTTTAGAAGTTGTTCGGCAACATTTTCATCGTAATTCAAAATAGGTAGCCCATCGCTATCATTCAGGAAATTCGAAGTTCTGGTTAAGGGACTTATATCTAAAAAAGCCTGAGAAAAGAAGTTAGCGGTAGTGCCAAAAAACCAATAATCTGCATCACGATATTCAAAACCAATTTGAGCGGCTCTTTGCGGCCCTCCGGCAATACGGTAATTTTTTAAATAGGAAGTTCCATAATCTACTATCTCATTAAAATCGTCTGAAGTTAAATAGAGTTCTGGATTATTATTGTAGATAAATTGTCCCATTGCTCCCGCCGCCTTCAATTTTATAGCTGAAGTTAATTGCGCTTCAATTCCTATTTCCAGCCCAAGATGCTGTTTATCAATTCCGCTTAAAACCTCCTGAACAAAGGCCGTAGTACTGTTTCTACCCAAGCCCGAAAGACCATCGGCATAGTAAAAAGAGATTTCAGTTGCGTCTTTAATTTGAGTATAATAAGCAGAAAACCTGGCTTTAATATTTGAAGACCTATACCTGTAACTAAAATCTATATTCTGGATTTGCTCGCTTTCTATACCCTTCACTACCTCATTATTTTGGCGTGAATTTGAAAAGGAATTCCGAAGGTTTGGCGGTTTAGTAAACCAGGCCGCGTTAAAACCCAATAAATGTTTGGCGGTAAGTTTATAATTCGCTCCAATTTTCCCTCCAAAATCGGTAAAATTTAATTGTTCACTTTTACCGAGTGAATTATCTGGGTAATTCCCATTTTGGAACAATCCATCTCTTTGATAAGAAGTTTGGGAAGCGATAATACCCGAATAAAAATCAAGCCGATCGTAATCAAAATTTAATTGCCCAAAAGCTTTAGCGGAACTCGCATAAAACCGAAAATTATATTTGTAAGGCTCATTTTCAGATACACTTCTATTCGGATTTTGAAGATCGCTTTGGGCCCTGTTTTCAAGAGAGGTTTCCCGGTCGCCTTCAGCAAAAAAATCCACGTCAAGAAAGGTATCACCTCCCAGCATATCTTTTATGGATGCGAAATTATGGGAGTTCAAATACGAAAAAGCAAGTTTTCCGTTCAGATCAATATTATCACTTATTTTAGCTGAAATGATAGAATTCAAATCAAACTTAAGATCATCGCTTCTGTCTTCTGCCAGCGCATAAACTGTATAACCGGCCGCGATTGTTCGCGTTATATAACTGCTGCCAATCTAACTGACCATCTTCTTTGAAATCTTGCTGCGCGAGGTAGGCTGCTTCATAATTAGGATTATCTGCGAAGCGCAAATAATAGCTGGGTAGTTTTTGATAGTAGGTAGGATCTGGATTAGTGCCTCCGCCCAACGTAACCCGACTGGTCATTAATTTCAGCCCTTCGGGTTCCTCCAAAATCTATCCTTGAATTTCCCATTTTCCCAAACTGAAAAGCAAAATTATTATTGATGCTCACTTCTTCTGAAAATTCCCAAAAATGATTCAACATCAATACAGGTTCTTTTATCTCCCTAACTCGGGAATTCCTAATTTCACCATCCTGGTAGCCCCAATAAGCATTATATTTTCTTCCTTTTAGTTCGAAAACTTCTTCGGTATTGGGAGAGGATTTTCCGCGGATATTAGGCGTATAAAATCCTGTGAAATTGAGACTATGTTTCTCATTGAAGGTTTTTTCAACCGAAAGGAAAAAACCATTTGCATCGTACAAAGTTCCATCTACATAAGCTTCGTTGGCAAACCTACGGGAAGCCGAAATTGCATAAGCCCAGCCATTCTTTAATTCTCCAGAGCCGTAACTTGCCATCAATCTGCCGTTATAGCTTCTATTAGCCGCTGCAATAGAAGCTTTCCCTCCTTTGCGCGTATTTTGAAGCCCGCATAATTATATTCGTGGTTCCCGCGAGGCCACCAAAACTTACTTCAGAAGGACTAAGGCCCATTGAGAAAACCTGGTTGCGTTGCACATCGTTGAGTCCGCCCCAGGCACTCCATTGAGGCCGGCCGGTATAAATCTTGTTCATTTCAACACCGTTTATTAAAACCTTCCCATGTTCGCTATCGAGACCGCGTGGTCTAAAAAATGTCTGACTGAAATCAAATGCTGCGGCATTAAGAAAAACATCACGAGAAGCCTGTAGAAGCCCGGAAAGATTATCTATATGCGCTTCATCCTCATCTAGCTCAGCATCAGATAGACTTATAGTGCTTATTTGATTCGCATAATCGGCAAGAATAGGCTGCATTAAAATAAGCCCAAGATCTTTATTAGTTCCCTTTTCAATAATCACCGGAATTCTAAGCAATTTGTAATCTGGAAGACTTATGCTTAAAATTTGTTCCCCTAGCGGAAGATCTTCCGAGGAAAATAAAAATGCTCCGTTTTCATCAGAAATTGTTTCAAAAAAGCTTTTCTCTATCTGAAGTTTAGCGCCGGGTAATTCTTTATAAGTTTGAGCATCTACCAATTTTCCTTCCAGGGAAATTTCCTGCGCTAGGGAGCCAGAAAATCCCATCCCAAAAAAGAGAACAAAAATTAAAAATTTCATTGCCAGGTAGTGTCATATTCAATATAAGTTTAGATATTTAAGTGTTAATAATCAAAATATCAGCACTTTATACCAATAATTTAGCTTTAATGTAAGACAATGATTACCCGTATTTTTCCCCTTTTTGTTTTTTGCCTGTTATTCTTTTTGAGTACTGAAAGTAGTTTCTCACAGCAAAAGGAGTATAAAATTATAAGCATTGCTTTCTATAATGTTGAAAATCTATTTGACACTGAAAATAATCCCTTCACTTTTGATGATGACCGTACCCCGGACGGAGATGATGTTTGGACCCAGGAAAAATACCGCGATAAATTGCAAAAATTAGCTGGAGTTATTCCAGAGATAGGTTCAGATATATCAAAGCAAGCTCCTGTGATTGTAGGGATTTGTGAAATTGAAAACCGGCGGGTTTTAGAAGATCTAATAAATGAACCAGAACTCAAAGCCTATAACTATGGTATTGTACATTATGAATCGCCAGACCGCCGCGGGATCGATGTCGCCTTATTATACCGAAAAGACATTTTTAGATTAGAAAATTCAGTTTCACACGAGTTACTGATCTATAATAGCAAAGAACCCGACAAGCGTGTTTACACAAGAGATCAACTGGTGGTAAGCGGAAAAATTGATGACGAAAAACTGCATTTTATAGTCAATCACTGGCCTTCCAGAAGTGGCGGGGAAACGGCGAGCAGTTACAAACGGGAAAAAGCAGCAGCTCTAAATAAAGTTATTCTTGATTCAATATTTAAAAAAGAACCTCTAGCAAAAGTGATAAGTATGGGAGATTTTAACGATGATCCTACTAATAAAAGCTTCAAGGAAATACTGAAAACAAAAGGAGATCCAGAAGGCTTAAGTCCGCATCAATTATACAATCCTATGGAGCGTATGTTGAAAAAAGGTATGGGGACACTTGCCTACCGTGATGGTTGGAATTTATTTGACCAAATTCTTATTTCGGGAGCTTTAACCGAAAAAGACTATTCCGGTTTTCAGTTTTATAAAGCAGGGATCTTCAATAAGAAATACCTTATCACAGAAAGCGGACAATACAAAGGTTATCCTTTCCGTAGCTATGGTTATTCAGGATACCAGGGTGGTTACAGTGATCATTTCCCTGTATACATTTATCTTATAAAGCAAGCCGGCACCGGCTCTCCAAAAGGAAGTGAATGAATAATTTATTCCAATCTAAAACCAGGCACTCCAGGGAATACGCGATAACATCACCAATAATCCTAAGGTATAAAATATAGCCAGGGTTTTAAATTTTGGCTTTGAAGTAAGTTTACTTTTATGCTTAGAATACCCAATGGTTATTAATACCACAGCGATAATCATCATTAAAGGATGCTCCATGATGTAAAGTCTAAGGGTTGGATCTGGCATCACTGCACCCATTCCTTTTTCAAGTAAAACAGAGAAATAAGGAGATACAAAGTATAAAACAATTCCTATTAAAAGCTGAATATGTGTAGTGATAAGCGTAAAAAGCGCGATCCTAAAATTAGTTGCACCGTATTCCTTATTTGAAGCATAGCCTATAATTGAATTTATAACGGCTACGAACAAAACAATAAGTACTAAATAAGCCCAATAAGAATGTATGAATTGTACTGTTGGATACATAGAAGTAAATTTTTAGTAAAGATAGGATTTTCTATAAAAAAGCCACTCAATTGTACTTCTTAGTTTATAGAAGACACTTACCTCTTCTATTTTAGAACAGAAATAAGCTTTAAATCAATTCTATAAATTTAGTTTAGTTTTTTGGCATTTTAATTGATAGTTATTCAAAATACCAGCCATTACATTAAATTTTCACTATTTATCACTAACTATTAATTTAATACTAATCTTATGAAACCTAAGAAAAATCCTAAAGCTGACCTTCGAAAAAAATCAAATTTGTTTTTATCCTTCGGACTTATCCTGGCTTTACTGGCCAGTCTACTTTTAATAGAATGGAAAACTTATGATAAGGAAGAATTTGCCGGCGAGCAGGTTTATCTAGATGCTCTTGAAGACGAAGAAATCCCCATTACCGAACTGGCAAACACTCCACCTCCTAAACCACCGGTAATTCCCGACGCAATAGATGTAATTGAAGACGATCCCGAGCTTGAAGAAGACGAAATTGAATCTACCGAAATAAGCCTGGAAGATATTGTAGAACCCGAGGATATAGTTGAGCACAAACCAGAAGAGGAACCAGAAACGGTGCCTTTTACACTAATTGAAGACGTACCGGTATTTCCGGGATGTGAAGGTCTAAATGATAATGCAGCGAGAAAAACCTGTATGAGCGAAAAGATCACGGCTTACGTAAATAAGAATTTTAATAAAGAACTTGGAAGTGAATTAGGACTTTCGGGAATAAACCGCATCAACATACTTTTTCAAATAAATACTGAAGGAGATATCGTAAATATACAGGCACGAGCGCCACATCCTAAGCTTGAAGAAGAAGCCAAAACAATTATTGAATCTTTGCCTAAAATGCAGCCTGGAAAACAACGCGGAAAGCCTGTTAATGTAAATTATGCATTACCCATAATTTTTCAGGTTCAAAATTAAAGAATAACGTATCCTATTCATAATTTGTGAAAAATCATAATACTGAATTGATTTTGGAACTCGCTGAAAAAGGTCGTGGAAAAGATAGTGAAGGTTACAGAGCAGAATTTACAAGACTTGTAAAAAGTGCGGTGCAGTAGCTCTAAGGCTTTTGTATTGATGAAAAACAATTAATTAGGTTTCATTAGCTATGGAACCTAATTATATTTATGAATTTTCAAATTCTCTAAATTTCATAGTAAAACGCTCAAATAGGGCAAAAAAGCAAGGGCCAGAGAACTTAAAAATAGCAACAAGCAATTAGCAAACATAAACTTCTAAATAATATAAAAAAATACAGAAATTAGTTTATCTTTTATAGATACATATTCATATAAAGGAATTTTTATGATTGCCGCTGTTACACTATTTTTTATTATCACACTTTCAGCCTTGATTACACGAGTTGCGGCCATTGCTTTGGCTCACACGGGACTTTCTACCCAAAGCGCAAGGTTCCAGGCTCGTTCTGCATATACCGGCTCAGGCTACACTTCTTCTGAAAGTGAAAAAATAATGAACCACCCGGTTCGTAGAAAAATTATATACAGCCTTATGCTTATAGGTAATGCCGGTATTGTAACCGCTATGTCTTCTTTAATTCTAACTTTTGTGCTACCAGATAGCAATGCAGCTAAGCTGTATGGATTGCTTATAGTTGTGGTAGGACTTGCCATATTATGGTGGGCCATTAGAAGTGATTGGGTAGACCGCGGACTGTCAAAATTGATTAGTAAAATGCTGAAAAAATATACCGATATAAATGTACAGGATTATGCCGCTGTATTGCATTTGCACGACAATTACCATGTAAGTGAAATGCGGGTAGAGAAAGACAGTTGGCTGGCCAATAAGACTTTAATAGAATTAGATCTTAGAAAAGAAGGCATAACTGTACTGGGAATAGACAGAAAAGGTGAAGACTATTTGGGTTCTCCATCGGGAAATTCAAAAATTTTGCCCCACGATGTAATCACCCTTTATGGCAAAGCAGAGGTTTTTGAAAGTATTTACAAGAGAACCAGCGATTTTGGCGGGGAAGTACAACATAAAAAATTTGTTGAAAAAGAAGCCGAGAGAAAAAAAGATCAAACCAAAACAGAGAAAGAAAAATGAATTAATTTATTTTCTCCCTATCGGTGGAGTTAGTAGATTTTTGCTTTTAATAGTTTAAAACGCAAAAAACCACCCGAATAGGGTGGTTTTTTATATTAAGAATTAATTTCTTCTGCTTAGAAATTAAAAGTTACTCCTGCATTCCAGGTTCTTCCGAAACCGAAATACACTCTGTTATTAACGTTAACTCCGTTGTAAGTTTCATCTCCAGCACCAGCCAAAAGATTGGTATCTGCTTCAGAAATATACATTGTATCAAATACGTTATTTACATTAACTCTAAAGTTAAGATTGTTATTGTTTTGACCAATTGGCAATCTAAATGAAGCTCCGGCATCAACCAATCCAAAAGAAGGTAATTTTAACGCCTCAAAGTTTTCTTCACCTAATGCATCTGTTGCATCAAAATCAGCATAAAGATTATCAACATATCTATAGTTAGCATCAACTCCAAGTCCTTCTATTATTTCGTAATCTGCACCAATACTAGCGGTAAACTGCGGAGCATCTCCAACTTTCACACCATCTAAAGCTAAAGTAGCCGTTTGTGGGTTACCATTCTCGTCTAAGATCGGGCTTTGATCGTTATCAAAATAAGTTGCTTCTACGTCTCCATCATACTCCCAGTTTCCTATAGACATCATTCCGTTGAATCCTAATTTATCTGATATTCTTCCGGTGAAATCAATTTCCAGACCAGTATGTATCTGTGTAATTCCGTAAAGGTTAGCAGTACCTCTAATTTCCTGAGGAGTTTCTGCATTAAATACAGCTCCATCGCTTTCAAATCTATCTGCCCAGGAAGTTCGGTATAGGTTTACGTTTGCACTAAAGAAACTAGATCTAAATCCATAACCAATCTCAGTACCAATTACCTGCTCATTTTGAAGATCTGGGTTTAAGTTATTTCCAAAATTGATATAAACGGCATCAAAAAGAGGCTGTTTAGAATAATAACCTGCGTTAGCATATATGTTATGCATTTCGTCTATATTCCAGTTAAGACCACCTTTGATGTTTCCACCAATAATATTTTCCCAATCAGTTTCCTGACTTCCTTCAAGTTCTCCAAAGTATTCAACTCTTTTGAAGCCTTGATTTGAGATAGATCCCTGAACGAATGCTGAAATAACATCATTGTTATATTCTAACTGTCCAAAAGTACCGGCCCATCTTACTAAACCATCGTTGTAATAATCGATTTTTTCTTCGGAATCAATATCTGAAAATACCCAAAAATTAGGATCTGCAGAATAAGTTTCGCGTTGTACTGGATTTGGGTCGTTGTTGATGTTATCAGTTTGCAAATAAGCATCTCCACCAAGAAGATCATTTACTCTTCTATAATGAATTCCTTTATACGTTCTTAAGTCAATACCAACATCTAAAGTAAGTTCGTCGGTTAATTGATTGCTAAGATTAGATAATACTCCAAACCAGTTATGAGAGTTAATAGAAGCTCTTCTGGTAATACCATTAGCTGATGAACGATCACCATTCCCCTGGTTTAAGTAAATACCATCGGTTAGGGTTCTCTGTCCTTCAGGATTTGATTCATTACCAAAATCTGGTACTGCTTGCCCACTATTGTAGGCAAATATATCGTCTACTCTAATTAGACCATCATTAGTTCTTGGAAGAGCAAATTGTCTTCTCCCGTTAATAGTACCAATCTCTCCGGTTCCGCCACCACGTCCAAAAGATGCATAAGCAGAAGTAGAAAGTTGCGTTTTAGAGTTAATATCAAAATCCCAGTTTAAAGACATAATTGGTTTATGGTAGAAGTTTTTTCTAAAAGAATATTCTTCACCATTTAAATAACCCCATTCTTCGTTATATTTTATGTTAGGATCATCATTATCACTATAACGCTGGTAAGTGTCAATAGAACTACTTCTACTACGTTGGTGGTGCCATTGTGGTGCACCGGTTACTGTAAATTGAAAATCGTGTGTATCATTAGGTCTGTATCCAAAACCTAAATAGTAGTTATAACCCTGAAATTCCGTTCCGTCTATATAACCATCTCCTTGAGTCTGACTCAACAATACCGTTGTAGAAAAACCACTTTCCATAAGTCCGGTATTGTAAGAAGCAACAGTTTTAAGGTAAGAATCATTACCTGTCATTGCAGTAACAAAACCTCCTTCAGATCTATCCGCTGCTCTTGTAATAACGTTTATTGTTCCACCTACAGAAGATACCGCTAATTTAGAAGAACCTAAACCTCTTTGAACCTGAATAGCAGAAGCTACATCACTTAGACCAGCCCAGTTACTCCAGTAAACAGCTCCGTTTTCCATATCATTAATTGGAACACCATTAATCATTACGGCAGAGTTGTTAGTATCAAAACCACGAATGTTAATTCGGGCATCTCCAAATCCACCACCTTGTTTGGTAGCATAGATAGAAGGTGTGTTGTTTAGAATTTCAGGAAATTCCTGAGAACCTAATTTTTCTTGAATTTCTGCTGCTCTAATAGTTGAAACTGCAACCGGAGTTTCACGATCTTTAGCTAAATCGGCAATACCTGTAATTACCACTTCGGCCAAAGCATCTGCATCCACTCCTAAAGCAATAGTACCTAAATCCTGGGTAGCACCATTTGCAATATCAAATTTGATAGTTTTTCTTTCATATCCAATGAAAGTGATGCTAATTCTACCTGAAGCAGATTTTACATCCAGGGAAAAATTCCCGTCAAAATCTGTAGTAGTACCATTATTAGTACCTACCACCATAACGGTTGCACCCGGAAGCGGACCGTCCATTTCAGAATCTAATACCGTTCCGGTAAGAGTTCCTTGAGCAAAAATTGTAGCTGATGTTAAGAACATAGCTAAAGCTAATAATTTCCTCATTTTTTTCTTTTAAGTTGTTTGTTTGAGTTTAAATTCTTTGCAAAAGAACTCTATTTTCCGATTGTCAAGTTTATCTGAGTGTTAAGATTTTTAACTTTAACCATTATGCTAACTAATCATTATTAGCCCTAACAAAATAACCTACAGGCACATAAAAAAGCTGAAACATTACTGAAGCCTACTTGTTTTTGTTAAAAATATCTAACATAATGAAATAAAAAAACCAGCCGTTTTCAGGCTGGTTTTAATAAAAAGGAAGAATTTACTTATTCCCAGGTATTTTCTGCGGCTTCGCCACCCCAAATTAAACTAATTAAGTATGGGTTATCAATAAATGGGTTACGGTTACCCTGAGCCCCTTCAATTACATTATTTCGCTGCATTTCAAAAGCTGATACCGGATCTTCCCTGTTCCACTTCAGGAAAAGTTCTATGTTTCCAACTTTGGTGATATCTTCGTTATACCGCACATTTAAATAAAGAATCATACGAGCAACATCACCTTTCCACTCATCTCCAGGGAAAAATGCATTATCATTAACTAATTTATAATCACCACTACCATCTGTATAAGGGTTATTGGAGCGTAGCTCATTAACATCAGCATCGGCAGCCCTCAGGTGATGCAAATCTGTAACCGCTTCATCACTTGTTAGGCGTGACTGTGGGAATGTATGTTCTGTATTAAAAGTTTGCGGTGAATAAGAGTTACTTCCTGAAGTATACTCTTCCCAATACCTGCTTTCTCCTGAATAAACAAGGATTACATTTTCTGGATTATCTAAATCTTCGTCTGCATCATAAAGGTATTCGTGACGCTGCCCATAAGAAAGAATAGTAGTATGCATTTCTCTGGTAAGATCTGAGATCACTTTGTAATTAAGATCTTCATCCTGTGAAATGGCAAGTCCTTCATAATAATCTGCAATTTCAGCAGGAATATTAAAACTTACAGGATCTATTAGCGTTACGGTAACAGTAGCTGTAGAACAAGTTGCATCTGGCTGATCGTCATCACAAAGAGAGTAAGTGAAAGTAGTCTCTCCCATATAACCACTCTCGGGAGTATAAGAAATACTACCATCTTCATTCAAAACTAAAGTTCCGCGGCTATCGGTATCGTCAATAGATGAAATCACAGCATCGTCAACAACCTCATCATTACTCAACAAACTATTAATAGTGAATTCTGAGGTGTTCATATCTATCACCAAGGTATCATCATTTGCCACCGGTGAGCCTTCGTCTGTTACATTAACCGTGATCGTAGCAGTAGCACATTCAGGTTCCTCATCATTATCACAAATAGTATAGGTGAAAGTATCTTCTCCTGCAAACCCATCGGCAGGAGTATAAGTGATACTACCGTCTTCTTCCAATACCACTGCTCCATTGGTATCATCAGTATTAACTGAACTTATATCGGCATTATCCAACAAACTATCGTTAGAAAGATGATTATTGATTTGAAGTTCACTTCCCTCTTCAGTCTCATAAGTATCATCTACAGCTACTGGTACGCCAGCATCTCCAACACTAATAGTTACTACTGCCGAAGCACAGCGGTCGTCACTTGCAGGAACACACAATTCGTAAGTAAAGCTATCTTCTCCCTGAAAATCACTTGGTGGAAAATAAGATAATGTTCCGTCACGGTTATCTATTATCTCACCACCTTGAGCAGTTTCAGCATCAAAAGAGCTTATCCTGGAATTCTCTACTATCTCATCGTTTTCCAATAAGAAGCTTTTCGCTATAGATAATTCTTGGTTTTCTGAGGTAGCTACTGCATCATCTACAGCAACAGGGTTTTCGGTTTCGGGTTTTTGTCCCGGATTTACGCTATCGTCATCACTGCTACATCCCATAAAAACAAGAACGCTTAACGCAGAAAAAAGAAATTTTTTCATGTATAGATTTTAAAATTGAAACTTTAAGTAAGCTTTTCTTCAAAAATAAAAACCTCTTACCGATAAATTCCGATAAGAGGTTTATTATTTTCTATAAAATTTGAAGCTTATTATTCATTAATAACCCAGGCTCCAGATTCGTCTTTAATTAAACTTAAAGACTCTGTAGTATTCGTACCGTTGTAAATATCAAATGTGATTACATATTTTTGACCAACTTCAGCATTTGGGGCAATCTCACTTAGAAGAGCCTGCATTGCTTCTAAAAGCATTTCATCACTCCAGAAAGCAGAATTTCCTTCTCTTCGATCAAAGTTATTATACTGCTCCATACTTGATACCGGGTTAGGGTAAGTATCTGCAAGTTCTCCCGCTATTGTAGCATAATCACTACCACTAAGTGAATATCTTATAGTGTTGTCTGGAAGCCATTCAGTTCCATCATTACCAAATTGTAGACTTTGTTGTTTTACGCTTGGTATATAATTGAATTCTCCATCTTCAAAGACAAAGTTGGCATAACGAGTCTCAAATTGCCTTCCAGTATCCTCATCAACATATGTATAAGTATAAGCCACAGCTCTAAAATCACCCTCTTCAGCATAAGGGAATAAATCCCCTAAAAAGATAGGAAGCTTATAAATAACATCATCCTCATCGTCAAAATTTGAAAAGCTTTGTCCCATTTCCGTATAATCCTCTGCTTGAAGAGTTAGAGGCATATCCCAGCTACCATTAGTATAAGCGAATACATTTGTAGCTTCTATAGTAGAAACCCCAGCATCCTCATCTACAACATAGCTTCCGTTTTCTTCAACTACTGCTAATACCTGTGTAGACACATCACTACCATCATAAACATCGTAAGTCAACTCAAACTTGGCTCCGGCACCTGCATCAGGATAATTTTCCATCAAAACAACGGTAAAGGCTTCCAAAATCATTTCCATACTCCAGAAGTTATCGCTCCCTTCATCTACAGTAAAACTATTGAACTGTGCTGCATTACCGGCAGGGCCAGGGTAAGCTTCACCCAGTTCTGCTCCAATTAGGTCGTAATCATCATTATTAAGTTCGTAAGATGTACCTCCAACTGCAACATAAGAATTTCCGTTAAATTGTACGGTCATGCTTTGAGTTCCAGATTCTCCTGTGTATACATCATAAGAAACATTGTATTTCTGTCCTTCTACACCATCAATATTTTCAGAAAGCACAACATTAATAGCTTCTAGAATCATCTCATTGCTCCAATAAGAATCATCACTCTCTCTTCTTTCAAAGTTACCGTATTGTGCTGCACTTGAAGCAGGCTCAGGATATTCTTCAGATAATTCTTCTCCAATAAGTTCAAAATCTGAATCACCAAACATATAAGCCTCTTGATCTGCAAGAGTGGTATAAGTTAACTCAACATAATCACCTTCTTCTGCTTGCGGGAATTGAACTTCAAGGAAGTCCATAACATCTCCCATTCCAGAAAAATAATCTTCGGTAAGACCTATAGCTGCATAACCTTCAGTAGTTACTGTATATTCTTCAACCCTAATTGGATCGTAAATATTAAATGTTGCGTTTACAGAAGAATTCATACCTAAAGCAGGATAAAGATCTGATAGTAAACCAGGAATCATTTCTCTTGCGTCGTCCTCAGAATCAAAACTCGTAAAGTTTAAACCAAGATTATCGGTATAATCTTCTTCTTCAAGAGTGTACTCTAAAGATCCTTCAACATTGCTGATCTTTTCATCAATTTCTTCATTGATGTCTTCCATAGGTTCACAGCCTGTAAAGACGATCCCTATGAAAAGCATTAAAATGTAAAAAGTATTTTTCATCTCTATTTTTTTAAAAATTTATTTTCATTCCTACAGTGTAAGTACGTCCAAACCCGTACCATACTGATGCAGTTTCTGCATTAGAACCTGAACCGTCAAAACCAAAACTTACATATTCTGTATCCAATACGTTGTTTACGTTACCGTTTAAGGTAGCTTCAAAACCTCCAAATTCAAATTTGTGAGTAAGACCTGCATCTAATAATCCGTAAGATGGAATTTCCCAAGGTCTGTAGTCATCACCTGAGCTAACTCCAAGAATATCAAACTGAGTATATAATTTATCTATATAGGTCCAGTTAGCACGAATAGTTGTACCTGGAAGTACCTCGTAGTCTCCACCAAGTGCAAATGTATTTTGCGCACTACCTCCTACTGGAATATCTTTAAGGAAAAGATCTATTCCTTCTTCCAAAATTGGGTTTTGCTCTTCGTCAAAGATCATTACATCCTGTACGTTACTATCCCATTTCCAGTCTCCAATAGAAGCCATACCGTTAATAGTAAGATTATCTATTGGCTTGTAGCTAAAATCGAATTCAATACCCTGGTGCAATGCATCAACTCCAAGAATATTCGCCGTGTAATTCTCTCCAGTTTCAGTAACAAATATAGTTTGCGTAAAAGGCTTATCCTGCCAGCTAGTTCTATAAACGTTTAAGTTTACTCTTAATTTTGAAGTTCTAATTCCGTAACCAATTTCAGTACTAAAAATCTTCTGATTTTCAGCTTCTTCATTAACATCGTTTACAAAATTTAGGAAAACCTGGTCAAAGAAAGGAGCTCTTTCAAAATAACCAATATTCGCGAAAATGTTATGAGCATCATTAATGTTATAGTTTGCTCCACCTTTTATACTTGGCGCAAAAAAGCTTACCCAATCAGTTTCCTGTAGGTCATCAGAATCAAGGTAGTTGAAGTAATCAATTCTCTTGTAAGAAGTGTTTGATGCAGCAGCAGAAATAAAAGCAGAAAGATCGTTTTTAGAATACTCTGCCTGAAGGAATCCACCTTCCCAGTGTACTAAACCGTCATTATGGTAATTAATTTTATCACCTACTCGTGCTACATTTACAGGATTATTTACATCGCTATCATCTAACCAATAAGTACCACCTAGAAGATCTTTTACTTCCTGGAAGTGCTCTCCTTTGTAATATCTAAGGTCAATACCGGCTAATAAATCGATATCATCAGTAATTTCTGTAGTTAAAGTAGAAAGTGCACCATACCAGTTGTGGTCATTTCTTGAATTGTATAGAAGTGTTTCTGAACCAAGAGCACCGTTAGCAACGTTTTCTGCTACTACAAGGTCTAAGTTAAAAGGTTGTAGGTAACCACTTCTGTATGGAGAATCTACACTTCTTAGGTTAGCAGCACCATCGTAGCCACCGCCACCACCAGTACCGAAAGATGCATAAACAGCAGTAGATAATTCGGTTTTATCTGAAATATCCCAGTAGTGGTTTAAAGACATCTGAGGTTTGTGGTAGAAGTTATCCTGTACGTGAGTAACCTCACCATTTAAATAACCCCAATCACCATTAAATTTTCTTCCTCTTTCACTCTGACGGAAAGTTTCAATTAAATGAGAAGTTTCTCTTTGACCGTGTCTTTGTGGTGCTCCAAAAGCTGTGAAAGACAATTCGTGATCTTCGTTGAATTTTTTTGCAAGGTTTACAAAGTAAGAATAACCTTCAAACTCAGTTCCATCTACATATCCATTACCTGTAGTTTTAGATAAAGAAACTGTAGCAGCAAAACCATTATCTAACAAACCTGTAGAAACCGTTCCGCCATATTTTTGGTACCCATCGTTACCGGTAGTAGCAAAGATGCTTCCACCTTCTTCAGAATCGGTAGATTTTGTAACAATATTTATAGTTCCTCCAATAGAAGGCACTGCCACTTTAGAAGCTCCAAGACCTCTTTGCACCTGCATAGTTTGAGTAACATCAGAAAGTCCTGCCCAGTTACTCCAGTAAACGTTACCGTTTTCCATATCGTTTACAGGAACACCGTTAATCATTACCGCAACATTTTCAGAATCAAAACCTCTTAATCTAAGTTCTGCATCTCCAAATCCACCACCTTGTTTGTGAACAAAAATACCAGGTGTAGATTGTAAAATCTCAGGGAATTCTTTGTTACCTAACTTTAATTCAATTTCTTCTGCTTTAATAGTAGAAACCGCAACTGGCGTTTTTCTATCTATTGCTAAAGAAAAACTTGTAATAACAATTTCTTCTAAAGCTCCAGCATCAGCATTTAGGACTATTTCACCTAAATTCTGCGTACCATTGGTAAGACTGAAATCTAAAGTTTTTGTTGTGTACCCAACGAAGCTAACTTTTACTTTTCCAGAATTTGAATCTACATTCAAAGAAAAGTTACCATCAAAGTCAGTTGTGGTTCCATTGTTTGTTCCCTCCACCATTACAGTTGCGCCGGGGAGCGGACCATCCATTTCAGAATCCATTACCTTACCGGTAAGAGTTCCTTGAGCAAAAATTGTAGCCGATGTTAAAAACAGGGCCAGGAGTAATAATTTCCTCATGTTTAAAATTTGTTTGTTTTGAGTTTAAATTTCGGTGCAAATGAAGCTAAAACCTACTTTCCAGAGTTTACCGGAATGTTAAGAAATTTAACTTTAACACCTTGTTCGCCGCAAAACTAAAACAAATTTTTAACTATTTGATTTACTGTTCCCTATTGATTTTCACAGGTTGTTAACAAAATGGCTATTTTTACTTTAAAAAGAATTCTAATAGACTTTTAGTAGAAGAATCGTGATTATTTACCGATTTATTCTCTATTTCCGCAAGAATATTGCTAGCAAGCTGCTTACCTAATTCCACACCCCACTGATCGTAGCTGTAAATATTCCAAATCACACCCTGAACAAAAATTTTATGCTCATACATAGCAATAAGTTTCCCTAAGCTTTCTGGCGTAAGTTTATTGATAAGTAAAGTATTTGTAGGCTTATTTCCGTCAAATTCTTTAAAAGGCAATAATTTTTCTATCGCATCTTCAGATAAACCTTTAGTTTCGAGTTCTTTTCTTACCTCAACTTTAGATTTTCCCTGAAGCAAAGCCTCGGTTTGTGCGAAGAAATTCGCCATCAGTTTGTTGTGATGGTCTTTATCCTGATGCAGAGACTCTTTAAAACCAATAAAATCTGCAGGAATTAATTTAGTTCCCTGGTGAATTAACTGGAAAAAAGCATGTTGAGAATTGGTTCCCGGCTCTCCCCAAATTAGGGTTCCGGTTTGGTAATCTACTTTTTTTCCGTTTCTATCCACACTTTTCCCGTTACTCTCCATAATTGCCTGTTGCAAATAGGACGGAAGCTTTTGAAGATATTGCGTATAAGGAATCACCGCTTCACTTTCAGCCTTATAAAAATTATTATACCAAATACTTAACAAAGCAAGTTGAACCGGAATATTCTCCTGAAGATCTGAAGTTTTAAAATGTTCGTCCATTTTTTGAGCTCCCTTCAATAAAGCTTCAAAGTTATTGTAACCCACTGCCAGACTTATTGAAAGTCCTACAGCGCTCCATAAAGAAAAACGGCCACCAACCCAATCCCACATTGGGAATACATTATCTATAGCGATTCCAAACTCCTCTACATTCTTTAAATTACTGGAAACAGCAGCAAAATGTTCGGCTACGGCTTCCTGAGGAGCAGATTTTCTAAACCAGTTTCTAATTGTGGTTGCATTAGAAAGGGTTTCCTGAGTGGTAAAGGTTTTTGAAACTACAAGAAATAAAGTAGTTTCAGGATTTAGATTTTTTAAGGTTTCATGAACGTGATCACCATCTACATTAGAAACATAATGAACTTTTAAATGATTATGATAATAGGTAAGTGACTCGGTCACCATTACAGGTCCCAGATCTGAACCTCCAATTCCAATATTTACAACATCGGTAAAAGCTTTCCCAGTGTATCCCTTTCTTTTCTCCACTTATAATCTTTTCAGAAAATTTCCTGATCTTTTCTTTTACTTCCTGTACTTCAGGTACTACATTTTCTCCATCAAGCTCTATTTTAGCATCTGCAGAAGCTCTTAGAGCGGTATGTAAAACCGCACGATTTTCAGTAGCGTTAATCGCATCACCTTTAAAATAGGAATTTATAGCAGATTTAAGATCACATTCTTCTGCCAATTCCAGCAACAAATCACGGGTATCAGCAGTAATTCGGTTTTTACTGTAATCCAGGTAAAAATCCTCCCAGGCAATAGAAAATTTAGAAGCTCTCTCTGGATCTTTTTCAAATTGCTCTTTTAGTTGCAATTGTTGCACATCGCTGAAATGCTTTTCTAATTTTTTCCAGGCTGTTGTTTGGGTTGGATTAATATTTTTCATGCTATTTTTTATTTTTGGCGTTGCCTATACTTTATATTTTTCTAAAATTAAGCGCAAATCAAATCGTTTCGATACTTAGACCGAAATTTGACCATTACACCTAATATATTTGGGACTTAGTTTTTGTTTTTAGATTTCCTTATAAGGAATTTCGTCTAGCGCAGTTTTTAAACCTTCTATCGCTGCAAAATATTCTTCCTTATGCTCAGGCTCTATATGCTTTGCTGTTGGTAAGTTTTGGCGATAAGGATCTACCTGCCTGCCATGAACCCAGAAACGATAGCATACGTGTGGCCCTGTAGCTAAACCGGTGCTTCCTACGAAACCAATAACGTCACCCTGCTTTACACGCTGACCGTTACGAACGTTTCGCTTGCTCATATGCAAATACTGCGTGGTATATTTATCGTTATGCCTCACTTTAACATAATTCCCGTTTCCGGAAGTATAACTGGAAGCGATAACAGTACCGTCAGCCGTGCTTACAATTGGTGTTCCTCGAGAAGCAGCGTAATCTGTTCCCAGGTGGGCTTTCCATCGTTTTTGAACAGGATGAAATCTTCTTTTTGTATATCTTGAAGAAATTCTGCTATAATTTAGCGGAGCTTTTAAAAAGAAGCTCTGCAAAGCTTTAGCTTCTTCATCGTAAAAACTAGGCTGCCCGGTTATTGAATCTACTTCATACTCAAAAGCGTAAAAAGGTCGGTCTCCGTGTTTAAAAACTGCAGCTTCTACATTTTCAATTCCTGCAAAAATAGTATCATCTATATATTTTTCAGAATAGATCATTTTAAACTGATCTCCTTTCTGAAGTTTAAAAAAGTCTATACTCCATTGGTAAATATCAGAAAGTTCATACACCAACAGATTACTTAAACCCTGCTCTGATACAGCTTCTGAAAGCGAAGAACTAACCACGCCAGAAACTTCTCTCTTCCTCACAGTTACCGGTTTCTTTTTTCGGGAAGCACTAATACTATCGCCAATTCCAACCACGGTATAATTTATCCTGTCGTTCTGATAAATAAAATACTGCGGAGTATTTGCTGAATCCTTTGCTTTTAGGATCATATACTTTCTCCCGGCCGTAATTCTTGCCGGGTTAAATGTATCTTTTACTGTTTCTGAAATTTCGTAGATTTTCCCTCGATCTACTCCGTGCTGATCTAGCAGATAACCAAAACTATCTCCAGATTCTATAACGCCATCAACCACTTCGTAATCATCCAGGATAAATCCGAATTCTTTATTGACAGGTTTAGGCGCCTTTTTTTCTACCTTTTCAGTATTTAGCGCGGTTTCTTTTGCATCATCTTCACAGGCTGTAAAAGCCAACATCAATACCAGTAGGAAACTTAATTTTTTCAATTTTTAGCAATTTTCTTTTTCTGTATTAAACATATGGTTTACCCATTCCTTGCCCCAATTCTCTAATTCTTCTTCACTCCATAAATAAGGAAAAAAGCTATTTCTTTGGAATGAAGGCGGCAAAAATTCTTTCCAGTTTGTTCCACCTGTAGCCGCGATTGTTTCTTTATCCTTATTTAAATACCTGTAAGCAGCACCCATATGCATTAGGGGCCAGTTTACATTTACATTGGCGTCAAAATTACGCAATGCTTCTTTCAAAAACTTATTATTTTTAACCGAATCTGGCAGTTCTTTATATTTATGAAAAAGGGTTTTCCCTTTATACTCTGAAGCTATCCTCAGGAAACGTGCGGTATAACGCTTTTCAAACTGCCTAAGCGTTAAAGTTTTCTCCCCGGTTTCAAGATCAATTCCGCCTTTCTTCCAGTAAATATTTTCGTACAAATCTTCCAGGCTATTCTTTTCCGAAAATTGATCTCTTATTTTATAGGAAACCAAATTCTCTAAAGGCGTAGCATAAATTTCTATCATTCTAAACTGCGCCGATTGAAATCCGCTGGCAGGTAATAAAGACATCCTGAATTTAAGGAACTGGTCTCTTTCCATTCCTTTAATCATCACATCAAAAGAATCGGTAAGAATTCTAAAATAGCGATTTAAGCGATTGTATTTTTCGATTAAAAAATCAGCATCAGGCGCTTCTTTTTCAATTATTTGCTTCTGTTCATGAATAATGAGCTTAAAATAAAGTTCACTAATTTGATGATAGGAAATAAAGATCTTTTCATCTGGGAAATGCGTCAGGGTTTTTTGCAAACTTAGCAACGTATCAATATTTAAATAATCCCAATACGTAAGATACTTATCGTGCAAAAGTCCGTCTAAATAGGAGGCCAGATCCTGGCCCGAGTTTTTAAACTTTTCCTCTAATGCAAAAATACGTTCTGCAATTTCCGGCTTTATTTCCATGTACTAATTCATAATTATTTTAAACGGATGCTTCAAACCTTTGTAAGAATCTAAATCGGCATCGAGAGAGCCAACCGCAAGATTCGCCTCAATTTTTAAAGGAATTCTATTGGCATCATCACTCACCCAAAAGGTAAGACTTTCTTTTTCTTTAAAAACCCTGCCTGCCATTACATAAGGCCTAAATTTTAAGGTAGCAACTTTACCAAATTTGGTTTTTATCACTTCCCTGCCAAGAAACCTCAGTTTGAAATCCATATTCTCATCGTCTATAAAGAGATTGAGACGCATTTCATCTCCAGGGCGAAGTTCGTCGTTTTTAATATTGTTGCGAATATAATAAAATGCCGATAACATATCGTGAACATTCGGCTTGGTAGTATAGGTATGATTTTCGTTGTGTTTTCTATCAAAAACGTATGCCTTATTCTCGCTGTGATCAAAGTCTATTTCAAGATCTTTGGTATAGCCACCTTCATCAATTTTTCGAATAAATTTATAGGGTTTCCCATTTTCTTTATCAATATAGGTTTGATAATTATCATCTACTTTAAAAAACCAATGTAACAAACCGGTAGATTTCCCTCTACCTTTAATATGGTAGACAGGCTCACCCTGTATACTGGTTTCATCAACTTCTAAAGTTGCGTAACTTGCATTAAAAGGGCCGTAATGTATGCGGAATTTAAACCATTCACCAGCGCTAAATGCTTTTTGAGATTGCGCCTGAAGCGCGAAGCCGGTTAGGAGAAAGAGGAATATTGTAAATAAACTTTTTTTCATACCAAATTTTTAAATGCTGATTTTCAGATTGATTGGGATAAGGATATTTACAATTTCTATTCCAAATGTATTAAAACAAAAAACCCCGTCAAATTAATGAAGGGGTTTTTGTCTTATTAACCAACTAAAACTTAAATTATGAAAAAAATTAATTACATTATTGGTAACCACTCCAAAAATGCGAGCGCAAAAGTCTACATTTAATAGAGTTATAGCAACAAGAAAATTAAGTTTAACACAATAATTTTCAGTAACACAATTTTTTAACCATAAGCTTAAGTTAATTCAGTTATTTTGTGATTATTGTAAAGTCCCTCGTAAGTCTTGTTCTCTTTCTATAGCTTCAAAAAGAGCTTTAAAGTTACCTTTTCCAAAAGATTGAGCTCCTTTTCGCTGAATAATCTCAAAGAACATTGTTGGACGGTCTAAAACCGGCTTGGTAAATATCTGTAACAAGTAACCTTCATCATCACGATCTACCAATACACCAAGCTCTTTTAAAGGCTCAAGATCTTCATCTATTTCTCCTACTCTATCTAATAAAGTATCATAATAGGTATCTGGAACGTATAAAAATTCTACGCCACGATCTCTAAGCTGGGTTACCGTTTCAATTATATTATCTGTTGCCAGTGCAATATGCTGCACCCCGGCCCCATTATAAAAGTCTATATATTCTTCTATCTGGGATTTTTTCTTTCCTTTAGCAGGTTCATTGATCGGGAATTTAATTCTACCATTCCCGTTACTCATTACTTTACTCATTAAAGCAGTATAATCTGTAGAGATATCTTTATCATCAAAGGAGACCATTTGTGCAAAGCCCATTACTTTACCATAGAATTCCACCCATTTGTTCATCTCGTTCCAACCTACATTCCCAACCATGTGATCTATGTAGTTTAGACCTGTGTCCTCTGCCTGTACTTTAGTGGCATAAGTTTTATAGCCGGGAAGAAATGGCCCTTCGTAATCTTTTCTTTCCACAAACAGGTGAATGGTTTCCCCGTAAGTATGAATTCCCGAAATCACTGCTTTCCCGTGTTCGTCTTCCATTTCGTAAGGCGCTACATAAGATTTAGCACCACGCTTTGTGGTTTCTTCGTAACTCTTTCTCGCATCATCTACCCAAAGCGCTACCATTTTCACACCATCTCCGTGCTTATTAATGTGAGCATTAATATCACCTTCCGGCTGAAGCGGGGAAGTAAGTACAATTCTAATCTTGCCTTGTTGCAAAACGTAAGAAACACTATCCTTTCTTCCGGTTTCCAATCCTGCATATGCAACAGGCTGGAAACCCCAGGCGTGCTGGTAATAATATGCCGCCTGCTTGGCGTTACCTACATAAAGTTCAACAAAATCGGTACCCAGGATAGGAAGAAAATCTTCAGCATCCTGCATAACCTTTTCTAATTTTAGTGATGTATTATCAGTACTCATTTTAATATTTTTTATTGCTAATTTTTTAATTATAAGTTTTAATGATTTTCATCCAACCAGGATTTGTAGTAGGTCTCATCGGCAATTTCCATCGCGTCTTCTGTAAGCATTAACGGCTTAAATGTATCTACCATCACCGCTAATTCTTCGGTTTCTACCTGACCAATACTGCGTTCTACAGCTCCCGGGTGCGGCCCGTGAGGAATTCCAGCCGGGTGCAAAGAAATATGGCCGGCTTCAATATCGTTCCTGCTCATAAAATCACCATCTACATAATACAACACCTCATCACTATCTATATTACTGTGGCTGTATGGTGCCGGAATACTTTCTGGATGATAATCGTATTTACGCGGACAAAAACTGCACACCACAAAAGCATCGGTCTCAAAAGTTTGGTGTACCGGTGGTGGTTGATGAATTCTACCTGTTATAGGTTCAAAATCGTGAATTGAAAAAGCATAAGGATAATTATACCCGTCATAACCCACCACATCAAAAGGATGCGTTGCGTAGACCATATCGAATATTTCGCCCTGCTTTTTTATTTTAATCAGAAAATCCCCTTTTTCATCATTGGTTTCCAGCTCATAAGGCTGTCTTAGATCGCGCTCGCAAAACGGCGAATGCTCTAACAATTGCCCAAACCAGTTTCTATAGCGTTTTGGCGTATAAATTGGTCTTCTGGATTCTACTATAAACAAGCGATTATCTTCGTCGTCAAAATCTATTTTATAAATAGTTCCCCGCGGAATTAATAAGTAATCACCGTATTTAAAATCTAAATTTCCCAGGTGGGTTCTTAATTTCCCGGTTCCTTTATGAATAAATAGCAATTCATCTGAATCTGAATTCTTATAGAAATAATCATCTGTAGAACCTTGAGGAGAAGCCAGGGTGATATCTACATCACTGTTGGTTAAAACCACTTTTCGGCTTTCAAGATAATCTGGATTCGGCTTTACCTGGAATCCTTTAAAACGATAAGATTTTATATTGTTTTCGGCAGCGATTTTCGGCTTTACACTATAGCTTCCTTTCACTTCTTTTACCTGTGTAGGGCGATGTTCGTGATAAAGATTAGAAGACATCCCGTCAAAACCAATAGTACCAAAAAGTTGTTCGTAATAAAGGCTGCCATCTGGCTTTTTAAAAACCGTATGGCGTTTATGAGGAATTTTACCGAGTTTATGATAAAAAGGCATAATCTGATATTTTTAATTCAATCCCCAATTTCTAAAAGAATATTGAGAATTTGTTATTTTTTTCGGTGTTATTTTACCTTAAAACAAATATCGGGAATTTTTAAGGAAACATTCTTAAAACATCTCTAAAAACCGGAAAGGAATATCTAAACCCTTCCAGCAAAAACTGAGCGAATCAAAATTACTGATTTACTAAAACCAAAAGCCCAGGCTAAAGAACCACTGGCTGGCTTTAATTTCGGGCGAATAGGTGTATTTTAACTCCAATGGCCCCATAAAAGTATCTATACCATAACCAAGAGCATAACCTGTAAAGTCTGGCAGGCTAAACCACTCTCCAGATGAGTATAACTTATTCCCAACATTGGCAATATTAGCTCCCAAAATCACGTGGTTTTTTCTGAAAATCTCATAATCAAACTCCAGAAGACCTTTAATATAACTATCTCCCGAGAGACTTATAAAATCGTATCCGTAAAACGGAACAAAGTTATTAATGAGATTATTCCCATATCCTCCAAGGAAAAAATCGAGCGTATTAACGCCGTCGCTTCCTATTCTAAATCCGGCTTCAGTCAAAATCCGGGTAGAAAACCTATTAAATGGAGAAAAAGCATAACCCAAAGTTCCTTTAGCTATAGAGAATTCAGCAAAATCATTATTGTAATCTGAAGAAAACAGGTAAACGTGAAAATCGCCATCAAAATAAACTCCGCGAGACGGGAAGTATTTATTATCGTAAGAATCGTATTTTAAATACCCGAAAGCACTATAGAAATGGCTGTTCTCAAAAAGGGTATTCTCATCAATTCCGGCGTTGGGATCGCCTAAGGTTTCTGAAGCAATTCTTAAGTATTTATGCTCAGCTCCCAGCCCAAAAGAAAAAACCTGTCTAAATAAGGTTTCGGCATAAACCTGGTTGGTAAAATCGCGGTAATCTACATCTATTTTATTGATACCAATATCTTCTAACTCGGCATTTTCACGAGCAAAATCAAAAGAAACCGGGTGTTCAAATTTATTATAACGGGATTTGAGCCCAATACTCCAGTAGAAACCTTTATCTATATAATAGTCGAAATTGTACCTGAATTGATCCCCAACCACTATATCCAGGGAAGCCACATCGTTTGAAAAAAGCAGACTTTTGCGGGTATAATTAATTAGAGCGCCAATGTTATAAAGTTCGTCATAGTGCAAGCCTAAACGCAAGAAACTTTTATTTTCACTCTCTTCCATTTTCATGGCAAGCGTATAAAGCCCGTCATCATTATTGGGAATTAAGCGATAATTAATCCTGTTGAAATTCCCGGACGCAGAGAGGTTGTTAATTCCTCTACTTAGATCCTGAAGCGTAAAATCGGTAAAATAATTCAGTCTTAATTTACCCATGATGTAAGAACGCGGGTAGGTATTGTTGCCTTCCAGGGTTAGTGTGCTAATTTGAAGCGTATCTATGGTAGAAATCTTTACCTTTTCTCGGCTGCCAGTTTGCCTTTCAGCTATCTTCTTAAGCTCGTCCTTCCGTTTCAATGTAGCCACCCTTCCCGAATCAATGATCGCTGCGCCTTTCTCGAAAGATAAAACAGAAAACGGACTAATATCTGGATTGATATAGATATCGGTTTTAGGGATCTTTTCCTTCATATCACTAATTGTGCGGAAATTGCTTATTTGAGTAAGGATATCAAATACGCTACGCAAATCTTCTTTATCTACCAGGCTATCCTGCACGTCTACCCCAATAATTACCTCGGCCCCTCTTTTTCTAAGCTCCTCCACCGGATAATTATTCGCCACCCCGCCATCGGTTAGTAATCTACCGTCAAGTTTCACTGGGCTAAAAATAGAAGGAATTGCACCACTTGCAGAAACAGCCTGCGCAAAAGAACCTTCATCTAAGATCACTTCTTCCCCGGTTTCAATATCTGCAGCTACACAAAAAAACGGGATAGGCAATTCACTAAAATCATCTACATTCCCCAAATGCATAGTGAGTTGAGACATTAAATTGTAAATATTCTGCCCCCTGGAAAGTCCCGAAGGCAAGCCTATTTTAAAATCATCAAAAGGTAAACTAAGCGCATATTTTTCGGCATCTTCTTTTTCGTAAAAAGATTTTGCGCTACGCGGAATATTATCCTGAATTAAAATATTAAAATTAGTTTCGTGAAAAATGGAATCTAACTGGTGTGCGGTATAACCTGAAGCATATAGACCGCCAATGATAGCCCCCATACTGCTTCCGCCAATATAATCTATTCTAATCCCAGCTTCTTCAATAACTTGTAAGGCGCCAATATGCGCAAGGCCTTTTGCTCCACCACCACTTAAAACAAGCCCCACTTTTAAATCTTCCTGCTCCTGGGAAATCCCCGGAAAGGCTGCAAACAGAAGAAGCAAAAGTAGTAGTTTTCTCATTTATCCATAATTTTGTGAGCTTATTCCGGTGTATTCTTTGTTTTATAATGATTGTAAATTATACCGGCCTTAGAAACCCCAATAACTTCAGCCAGCTCTTTTTCTGAAGCTTCCTTTATACGTTTTACCGATCTAAATTGTTTTAATAATTCTACCACGGTTTTTTCACCAATTCCGGTAATTTCTTCCAGCTCTGTATTTAACGCACTTTTACTTCTTTTGTTACGATGAAATGTAATCCCAAACCTATGCGCTTCATTCCGTAATTGCTGAATGATCTTTAAAGATTCCGACTTCTTATCTAAATAAAGAGGAATTGTATCACCCGGATAAAAAATCTCTTCCAAACGTTTTGCGATACCTATAATGGCTATTTTGCCGCGTAAGCCTAAATCTTCCAAAGCTTTTACTCCCGAAGAAAGCTGACCTTTTCCACCATCTACAATAATTAACTGAGGCAGGTCTTCTCCTTCGTTCAGCAAACGTTTGTAGCGTCTAAAAACCACCTCTTCCATAGATGCAAAATCATCTGGCCCTTCAACGGTCTTAATATTAAATTTACGATAATCTTTCTTACTTGGTTTCCCATTTTTAAAAACTACACAAGCGGCAACCGGGTTTGTTCCCTGGATATTCGAATTATCAAAACATTCTATATGGCGAGGCTCAACATTAAGCCGAAGATCTTCTTTCATTTGAGCCATAATTCGTTTCACGTGCCTGTCTGGATCTACAATTTTCATTTGCTTAAAACGCTCCTGGCGGTAATATTTGGCGTTGCGTTGCGATAATTCTACGATCTTCTTTTTATCACCAAGTTTTGGGATGGTAACTCTTACGTCTTCCCCGGCATCAACTTTAAAAGGAACATATATTTCTTTTGAATTAGAACTAAAGCGCTGTCGAATTTCGGTAATTGCCAATTCCAGAAGCTCCTCATCGGTTTCATCCAGCTTTTTCTTCATTTCTATAGTATGCGACCTAATAATAGCGCCGTGAGAAAGCTGAAGAAAATTCACATAACCATAACCTTCATCTGAAACTATTGAAAACACATCTACATTGGTGATTTTAGGATTAACTACCGTAGATTTTGACTGGTAATTCTCCAGAACATCTATTTTATTTTTAATACGCTGCGCATCTTCAAACTCCATATTTTCAGCGTGCAGTTTCATCTGCTCTCTAAATTGCTGCAAAGAATCTTTAAAATTCCCTTTTACAATTTGCCGAATTGCCTCAATATTGCTGTTGTATTCTGCTTCAGGCTGTTTTGCTTCACAAGGGCCTTTACAGTTTCCTAAATGATATTCCAGGCAAACTTTATATTTCCCGTTTCTTATCTTTTCTTCGGAAAGATCATAATTACAGGTTCTAAGTTTATATAGACCTTTAATAAGTTCCAATAGCGTGTTTACGGTTTTAAAACTCGTAAAAGGCCCATAATATTCGCTGCCGTCTTTTATTAATTTTCGAGTAGGAAAAACCCTTGGGAAACGTTCATTTTTAATACAAATCCAGGGATAGGTTTTATCGTCTTTAAGCATCACGTTAAACCGCGGCTGATGCTTCTTGATAAGATTATTTTCTAAAAGCAGCGCATCGGTTTCCGATTCTACTACAATGTGTTTTATCTCCTTAATCTTCTTCACCATCACACCAATACGATGACTATCGTGGCGCTTGGTAAAGTAGGAAGTAACCCGTTTCTTTAAGTTCTTGGCTTTGCCTACATACAGTATCTTTCCGTTCTTATCGTAATACTGATAGACTCCGGGACTATTGGGCAGTGTTTTTAATTGTACTTCTAAAGCTGGCGTTTCCATCTCCCCAAAGGTAGAATTTATTATGCGTAGCTTTAAAAATTGCCGAGACTTGTAAATGTTAAATTTATATTAAAGAAAACTCGAAAATCCCGTTAATAAGCTCATTTGCCGGCATAAAGGCTTTAAATTTTATAATTTCTATAAAATGATTGCAGGGGTATTTTATTACCTTGCGGTATGGAGAAAACAGTAATTGGGCGTTTTGACAAAGCAGACTTTCCCGCTTTGCATTTAGATGATATCGCTATTAAGATTGATACCGGCGCTTACACTTCATCTATTCACTGTGAAAATATTGTGGAAAAGGATGGAGTTTTAGAATGCACTTTTCTTGACGAGGAGCATCCGCTATACAATGGGAAAAAATTTACTTTTACCGATTATGATATCGTTTTTGTGCGTAGTAGTAACGGTATAATTCAAAAAAGATATCAGGTAATATCTACTATCAAAATTTTTAATAAGGTCTATAAAATTTCCCTTTCTTTGTCCTCCCGACAGGAAATGAGGTTTCCGGTATTAATTGGCCGAAAATTCCTTACCAAAAAATTTATCGTAGACACCGAATTAACTGACGTTTCTTACAATCTTAAACAAAAATGAAAATAAAAATCCTTTCGCGTAATAGCCATCTTTATTCTACCAAAAGACTTGTAGAAGCAGCTACCAAACGCAAACACGAAGTAGAAGTTATAGACCCCCTAAAATGTGATATCGTTATTGAAAAGCGCAAGCCCAATATTTATTATAAAGGCGGCTACATAGAAGGGGTTGATGCCATAATACCAAGAATTGGTGCTTCGGTTACTTTTTACGGGACTGCAGTAGTTCGACAGTTTGAGATGATGGGCGCATTTACCACTACAGAATCTGAATCGCTGGTAAGAAGCCGTGACAAATTAAGAAGTCTACAGGTGCTTTCCCGTGCCAAAATTGGACTTCCAAAAACTGTTTTCACCAATTACTCCAGGGATGTTTCTGGAGTAATCAAACAAGTTGGTGGAACTCCTTTGGTTATAAAGTTATTAGAAGGAACCCAGGGAGTAGGAGTAGTTCTTGCCGAAACAAATAACGCAGCAGAATCTGTAATTGAAGCTTTTAATGGTTTACAAGCTCGTGTAATTGTTCAGGAATTTATTAAAGAAGCTAAAGGAGCGGATATTAGAGCCTTTGTTGTAGATGGCCACGTAGTTGGCGCTATGAAAAGACAGGGTAAAGAAGGCGAGTTTAGATCTAATCTTCACCGCGGAGGTACTGCTGAAGTTTTTGAACTTACCGATGAGGAAGAAATTGCGGCCGTAAAAGCTACTAAAGCAATGGGACTTGGTGTTGCCGGTGTGGATATGCTACAGAGTGCTCGTGGACCATTAATTCTTGAAGTAAACTCTTCTCCGGGATTAGAAGGCATTGAAAAAGCGACAGGTAAAGATATTGCCAAATCCATAATAAGATATATAGAACGGAACATTTAGTCTATGGCAAAAATAACCAGTGACAATGTTCTGGAAATCCTGGGAGAGAAGGTAAAGCCGGGAAAAAGCGCCACTATTAATTTTAATATGGCCAAACTTTACACCACTACTTCGGTAGAAGTCCCGGTGATTATTGAACGCTCTAAAAGGCCCGGCCCTGTAGTTTTAATTACTGCAGGAATTCACGGCGATGAAATTAACGGGGTAGAAATTGTTCGGCAAATTATCTCCAAAGGAATCAATAGGCCTCAAAAAGGAACCATTATTTGTATTCCCGTGGTTAATATTTTCGGATTTCTGAATTTACGCCGGGAATTTCCCGATGGTCGTGATCTCAACCGAATGTTTCCGGGAACTAAACACGGCTCTCTTGCCAGTCGGTTTGCATTTCAGTTTGTAAAGAAAATTTTACCGTTGGCTAACTTTTGCCTTGATTTTCATACCGGTGGCGCCAGTAGATTTAATGCGCCACAAATTAGAGTGAAACGTGGAGATGAACAAAGCCTGAAATACGCACGAATTTTCAGCGCTCCATTTACTATTCATTCTAAAACCATCACTAAATCTTACCGCGAAACCTGTGCTAAAAAAGATATTCCGGTTTTACTTTTTGAAGGAGGAAAATCTCAGGATAGCAATAAAGAGGTAGCCAAACACGGCGTAGAAGGCGTGATGCGAATTTTGAGCTTCCTGGAAATGTTAAACCCAAAATTTGAATATCCAGATGCTATTGGGGAAACGGTGGTGATTGAAAATACTAATTGGATGCGCGCCAAATATAGCGGGCTTTTACATATAAAAATTCCCTGCGGAAAACACGTAGAAAAGGGTGAGTATATTGGCACTATTACCGATCCTTACGGCAAATTTAGACATAAGATCAAGGCTGTAAATTCAGGCTATGTAATCAATATCAACGAATCTCCTATTGTGTACCAGGGTGATGCCATTTTTCATATTTCAGCACCACCAAAAGATGAATAAAGCCGAATTACGAAAAAAATACAAAGCATTACGTTTAGAGCTTTCCGAAGAAAAAATAGAAGCGCTTAGCCTGGAAATTGCCAATCAATTACTCCAATTACCCGTTTGGGAAAAAGAATTTTATCATCTCTTTCTAAGTATTGCTGAACAGAAAGAAATTGATACCGAAAATATCTTACATATTCTCCAGGGAAAGGACAAGAATGTAGTGCTGTCTAAAACCAATATCAAGGAACATAAACTGGAACATTTTTTACTTACCGATAGCAGCGTTATTAGAAAAAATAGATGGAATATTCCTGAGCCTGAAGGCGGTATTCCAATCGCTCCAGCACAAATAGATGTGGTTTTTGTACCGCTTCTGGCCTTTGACGAGCAGGGACATCGCATTGGTTATGGTAAGGGTTTTTACGATAATTTTCTTAGTGAATGCAAAGCCGATGTGGTAAAAATTGGGCTTTCATTTTTTGAAGCAGAGCCTGAATTTAAAGAGGTTTTTAGCAGCGACATTCCCCTGGATTATTGCGTTACGCCGAATAAAATATATAGCTTTAAAAATTAGGGAATTAGGAAGCATTCTGTTATTTTTAACAAAACTTTCATCCCTTTAATGCTAAACGACCTTCAATTAAACAGCATTCTTGAAGATTTTGATATCGCTTACTGGAAGATTAATCTTCTGAATAAAGAGGTAACCTGGTCAGAACATTTCAATACCCTCGTTGGAAATCCCGAATTTTCTGAATCCCATTTTGATTTTTTCCTAAAAGAAATTTTGCATCAGGACTATCGCTACGACTTCAGAGTGTATTTTGATAAACTTACCGAAGAAAATGAAGCTTTCAGCATTGAGCTTAAACTCAAACTTAACAATGGGAAATACCGCTGGTTTGAATGCCGAAACCTTAAAAACAAAGAGAATAACAGGGAAACGGCTGTACTACTATTTGTAAATATTCATCAAAGCAAGCGCGACCAGTATACTATTGAAGAAAATTTCTTCTATTACCGCGAAACTGCACAAATGACTAATACCGGAGGTTGGTATATAGATACGGTAAACAAAAATATTTATTGGGATAATGTTACAAAGAAGATCATAGACTGCCCCCTGGATTACCAGCCACCCTACGAAGAGCATTTTAAATTTTACGCGCCAGAGGAACACCCAACAGTAATTTCGGCTTTTGAAAAATGCGAGAAATATGGAATTCCGTTTAAAGTAGAATTAAAAATGCGGAATCTTTATCACAAAGATTTTTGGGTGCGTGCTACCGGAAAACCGGTTTATAACGAAGAACAGGAGATCATAGGCATTCGCGGTGTCTTCCAGGATATTAATGAGCAGAAAGTCAACGAACTGAATTTACAGAATTCTCTGGATATTATTGCTACTCAAAATTCCAGGTTATTTAATTTTGCCCATATCGTTTCACACAATTTACGCTCCCACAGCAGCAATCTTTGTTTAATTGTAGAACTGCTTAAAGATGCTAAAAACGACAAAGATAAAATTGAATTAATCCCGAATGTGACCGATATTTCGGAAAATTTGGATTCAGCAATAAATCAGTTAAACGAGATCGTAAATAAACAATCCATTTTACGCAAAGAACGCCGAATTGTTTCTTTTGAAAAAGCCTTAAGTGGGGTAATAGCTTCAACTTCATCTTTAATAAATCGAGAAAATGCAAAAATCGTAGCTGAATTTCACGCCCTAAAAGAAATTAGCTATATACCTGAGTATCTTGAAAGTATTTTACTAAATTTAATCACAAATGCTATAAAATATAAACATCCTGGTAGAAAACCGGTGATTTATATTCAGACCTATATTAAGAACGAAACTCCTTTTTTGGAGGTTAGTGATAATGGGTTGGGCATTGACCTGGATCAATATGGTGACAAGATGTTTGGGATGTATAAAACCTTTCATGAGAACCTGGATTCGCGAGGAATTGGACTTTTTATTACAAAAAACCAGGTAGAGGCACTTGGCGGTTCAATCTCGGTAACCAGCACTGTAGATGTAGGCACTACATTTAAGATTAAGTTTTAAAAACTAAACACTAATTCTCATGGGGCAAAAAGTAGAATTGGCGTGTATTATTGACGATGACAAAATATACGTGAACCTGGTAAAGAAGATTATTGAAATCAAAAAACTTTCAAAGAATCTTCTAATTTTTAAAAACGGAAGAGAAGCTTTAGATCATTTTAAATTGATCCTGGAAAACGCTACCGAAGACGTACTACCCGACATTATCTTTCTTGATATTAATATGCCGGTTATGGATGGCTGGGAATTTCTAAATGAATTTATTAAGATAAAGAATAACTTCGAAAAGAAGATCACGCTTTACGTGGTGAGCTCTTCTATAGATCCAAGAGATCTGGAACGTGCAAAATCTTTTAACCTGGTTACAGATTATTTAATCAAACCAATAGAATTGAAGAAATTCGAGAAGATCTTTGACCGCAACGGAAACGCTGCCGCTTAATTATTTTCCTTAGTTTCCTCTTCTTTTGGGAAAGCACGCTTATTAAAAAGCAGCAGTAAAATTACGCCCGCGCTAATTGCGGTATCGGCAATATTGAATACCGGCTCAAAGAATGTGAAATAATTTCCGCCCCAGAAAGGAATCCATTCGGGTAAATTGCCTTGCCATAACGGGAAGTAAAGCATATCTACCACCTTACCGTGAAATAAGGTGCCGTAGCCGCCTTGTGCCGGCATAAATTCCGCAACCTGGCCATAACTATCGTTAAAGATAATCCCGTAGAAAACAGAGTCTATAATATTACCAAAAGCACCTGCGAAGATTAAGGCTATTGCGGTTATTAAAATTCGGGAACCATTTTTTCTTACAGAATCCCACAACCAGTAACCAATACCAACAATGGCCACCAATCTAAAAAGCGTTAGGAAAAGTTTTCCGTATTCGCCCGGGATCTTGGTTCCCCAGGCCATGCCTTCATTCTCTACAAATAAAATCCTGAACCAATCAAAAACCGGAACTTCCTCGCCAAGCGAAAAATTTGTTTTGATATAAAATTTTGAAATTTGGTCTATTAAAAGCACCAAAACGATTATAACACTCGCTTTTTTTAAGGACATGAACTCTGTGGAATTTAAGAACGCCGCTAAAATACTATATTATTTAGTTTTTACGCGGCTAAAAATCAGCTTATCGCAAGCAAATTTATTAATTATTCAAATAAAAACGCCCCAAAGCATAAGCAAAGGGACGTGGTATACATAAAATCCAGAAAGCTATTATTTCTGCATATTTTTAGCTTCAATACTTAAGGTAGCGTGCGGTACCAGTTTTAAACGCTCTTTTGCGATTAATTTTCCGGTTACACGGCATATTCCGTAGGTTTTATTCTCAATACGGTTTAATGCATTTTTGAGGTCACGAATAAATTTTTCCTGTCTAATAGCCAATTGAGAGTTCGCTTCCTTACTCATCGTTTCACTACCTTCCTCAAAAGCCTTAAATGTTGGTGCGGTATCATCTGTACCGTTGTTTCCATCATTTTTATAAGCATTCTGGTAAATCTCTAATTGCTCCTGCGCCTTCGCGATTTTGCCTTTAATCAGGGCCTTAAACTCAGCTAATTCGGCATCGCTATACCGTTCTTTTACTTCAGTTGCCATAATTCTAATGTTTTTTAATAAACATTCTAGTGGTAATATCGTCAAAAGCCACCTCGGCTCCTTCAGTTACCACCTCCGCAAATTCGAGACTTGCAGTTAATGTTTCATTCTTGATATAGGTTATATTTTGGTTAACGGCATCCTCGACAATACCGTCTCTTTGTAGGGTCACTTCAATGGTATCGGTAACTTCAAAGCCAGAATCTTTTCTCATATTCTGTATTCTGTTTACCAATTCCCTGGCAATTCCTTCCTTTTTTAATTCTTCTGAGATACTAACGTCTAAAGCTACAGTAATATTACCACTACTTGCAACTAACCAGCCTTCAATATCCTGGGAAGTAATTTCCACTTCTTCAGTAGCTAATTTAATCATTTCTCCGTTAAGATTTATCGCAATATTGCCTTCTCTCTCTATCTTTGAAATGTCTTCGGAAGTTAATTTATTTATCTCATTGACTACCAGCTTCATATCCTTTCCAAATCTTGGGCCAAGAACCTTAAAATTTGGTTTTATTTGCTTAACCAGCAATCCTGAAGCATCATCTATAAGCTGAAGTTCTTTTACATTTACTTCAGACTTTATCAAGTCTTCAACCGCCTGAATTTCTTCACGTTGCTGTTCGTCAAGCACCGGAATCATTACTCTTTGCAGCGGTTGTCTTACTTTTATCATTTCCTTCTTTCTAAGCGACAAAACCAATGAAGAAATGGTTTGAGCCTTCTCCATTTTTCGCTCTAAAGATTTATCAACAAACTTATCATCATACTTTGAAAATTCAGCCAAATGTACCGATTCAAAGTTTTCTTTTTGTGTACTCTTGTTTAAGTCTTTGTAAAGCCTATCCATAAAGAACGGCGCCACCGGTGCACCCAGTTTGGCCACTTCAACTAAACAGGTATAAAGCGTTTGATATGCCGAAATTTTATCTTGCTGATAATCGCCTTTCCAGAATCTTCTTCGGCTTAAACGCACAAACCAGTTACTAAGGTTTTCCTGAACAAATTCTGAAATTGCACGGGTTGCCCTGGTAGGTTCATAATCGGCATAGAATTTATCTACTTTCTCAATTAAAGTATGTAATTCTGAAAGTATCCAACGATCTATCTCGGGTCTTTCAGCTAAAGGAACATCCTCTTCTTTATAGGTGAAATTATCAATATTCGCATATAAAGTGAAGAAAGAATACGTATTGTAAAGTGTACCGAAAAATTTACGGCGCACCTCAGCTATTCCCTCAATATCAAATTTTAAATTATCCCATGGATTGGCGTTAGAGATCATATACCAACGCGTGGCATCTGGGCCGTAAGCCGCAAGTGTCTCAAAAGGATCTACCGCGTTTCCAAGACGTTTAGACATTTTCTGTCCGTTTTTATCTAAAACAAGTCCGTTAGAAACTACGTTTTTATAAGCCACATCATCAAAGATCATCGTAGCGATAGCGTGCAGGGTATAGAACCAGCCTCTGGTTTGGTCAACGCCTTCGGCTATGAAATCGGCCTGACGATCTCCTTCTTCTACCTTTTCCTTATTTTCAAATGGATAATGCCATTGTGCGTAAGGCATAGAACCAGAATCGAACCAAACATCTATAAGATCGGCTTCGCGCTTCATTGGTTTTCCAGAATCTGAAACCAGCGTGATTTCATCTACCACGTTCTTGTGAAGATCTACCAGATCGTAGTTTTCTTCACTCATATTTCCGGGTTCAAAACCTTCAAAAATATCTTTATCCATAAAGCCGGCTTTAACCGACTTCGCCATTTCTTCTTTCAATTCTGCAATAGAACCGATAAGCTTTTCCTCTTTCCCTTCTTCGGTTCTCCAAATTGGCAATGGAATTCCCCAATAACGACTTCTGGATAAATTCCAGTCGTTCGCATTGGCCAACCAGTTTCCAAAACGGCCTTCACCGGTAGATTTTGGTTTCCAGTTAATGCCTTTATTCAATTCGTGCATGCGCTCCTTGAATTCGGTTACTTTTATGAACCAGGAATCCAGCGGATAGTATAAAATAGGTTTATCGGTTCTCCAGCAATTTGGATAGCTGTGAACATATTTTTCTACTTTAAAAGCACGATTTTCTTCTTTTAGTTTTATAGCAAGTTCAACGTCTACAGATTTCTCTGGCGCCTGCCCTTCGTCATAATATTCGTTCTTCACATACTTCCCGGCAAATTCGCCCATTTCTGGTCTAAATTTCCCCTGAAGATCTACCAACGGAACAAGGTTTCCATTTTCATCTTTCACCAATAATGGCGGAACCTGAGGTGTAGCCTGTTTAGCTACCAGCGCATCGTCTGCACCAAAAGTTGGTGAAGTATGCACAATTCCGGTACCGTCTTCTGTAGTCACAAAATCTCCGGAAATTACACGGAAAGCATTTTCAGGATTTTCTGCAGGTAATGCATAAGGCAACAACTGCTCAAATTTAATCCCAACAAGATCTTTTCCTGTGAAAGTTTCTCCGATTAAAAATGGAATCTTTTTATCGCCTTCAGTATAAGCTTTAAGTTCCTCTTCGGTTTCAACTTCGGTAAACTTTTTATCAAATTGAGCCTTAGCCAGTGCCTTCGCAACCAAAATAGTGATTGGTTTAAAAGTGTACTGATTATAAGTTTTTACTGAAACATATTCGATTTTTGGCCCTACGGTTAAGGCAGTGTTAGAAGGTAAAGTCCACGGGGTCGTGGTCCAGGCGATTAAAAATGCGCCTTCCAGATCCTTTTCAACTGAAGCTGCTGAAGCATCAGTAATTTTAAACATTGCCGTAACAGTGGTATCGGTCACATCCTGGTAAGTTCCGGGTTGGTTAAGTTCGTGAGAACTAAGTCCCGTCCCTGCTTTTGGCGAATACGGCTGGATGGTGTAACCCTTATAAATAAGGTCTTTTTTATAAATTTCGGAAAGCAGCCACCAAACTGTCTCCATATATTTTGATTTATAGGTAACGTATGGATCTTCCATATCTACCCAATAGCCTATTTTTTCGGTAAGGTCGTTCCACACATCGGTGTAACGCATTACCGCATTTTTACAGGCTTCATTATATTTTTCTACGGAAATTTTGGTCCCAATATCTTCTTTGGTAATCCCCAGTTCTTTTTCTACACCAAGTTCTACCGGAAGACCGTGAGTATCCCAACCGGCTTTACGTTTTACCTGGTATCCTTTTTGGGTTTTATAGCGACAAAAAATATCCTTAATAGCTCGCGCCATTACGTGGTGAATTCCCGGAAGCCCGTTCGCAGAAGGTGGCCCTTCAAAAAACACAAACGGTTCTTTGCCTTCCCGTGTAGAAACGCTTTTTTCAAAAATATCGTTCTCCTTCCAGTAACTTAAGATTTCCTCAGCTACTTTTGGTAAGTCAAGTCCTTTATATTCAGGGAACTTATTGCTCATTTTTTCAAAATTTCCAATGAGTCGCGAAAATAATCAATTTTAAGAAAAGAGCGGGTTAGAAAAACGGAAAAAGCTAACCCAAAAGAAATTGATATTAAATAAACCCTGAAAGATTTTTAAAAGCCTTAAGAATTACGAAAAAGGATTAAAAAGTATACCTCAGCGCTAAAATTAAATTTCTACCTGCAGCGGCGATTCCCGAGGAATAAGTTCGGTAACGTTGGTCGGTAATATTTTCTAAGGAAGCGGTTGCCAGCAAGTTTTTACTGAGTTCGTATTGGCCTGTTAAATTTAGGCTATACCAGGAAGGTGAATAAGGATTTCCGTTATCATCTATAGCATATAAATAGGCTTTGCCCTGTTCTGAAGGCGCGAGATCTTCATAATCGAATTGCCCATTATATTCAGCAAAAAGATCGAATTTCAGTCTTTTTTTGTGCCATATTAAATGGGTATTCCCAAATATAGGAGCTGCGTGGCGTAATGCCGCGGTAGAACCATCTTCCTGCTCTTCCTTTCCTTCGGTAATGCTAATTTGGGAAGTTAATCTTAGTGCAACCGAAAAATCAATTTCTATCCCACTTTCAAAACCGTAAACGTGGGCTTTCGCGGTATTCTGAATCGCCTGCACACGGCTTAGTTCTCCCTGGTAATCTATTTCGGTTTCTCCATTTAAGTTGAAATCCCTGCGCACCATCGCGTCATTTAAATACGTATAAAATGCGGTCGCGATAAAACTGATATTTTCGGCAGGCTTCCAGTCAAAACCAAGCTCACTGCTGTAGGCATATTCCGGTTTTAAATCTGGATTTGGCACTACCACTGCTCCAGGTTCAGAATCGAAAATTTTCCCCACATCATCTATATTAGGGGCCCTAAAAGCTGTAGAAAGATTTAATCGCCACCCAATAAATCTATTTTGCTGCCAGTTAATTCCCGCGCTACCGGTTAAAGCACCGGTATTAATATTGGCCTCACTAAATGGAAAATCATATAAATTCTCATCAAATTCAGCGTCTACCAAAATATGATTGTACCGAAGTCCAGATTGAAAAGAAAGATCTTCCTGAATTTTCCATTGATAGGTGGTGTAAGCCGCAATGGATTGCCAGGTGGAACCATCTGGATATCGTGATGCAGTGATGTTTTCTTCTTCAGTTAAAATATTTTCTGCAAATCCTGTAGAATTTACTTTATTAAAAACATACTCGGCTCCATAAAATAAGCGGCTCTCCTCAAAGGTCTTTTCAAAATCAAAATTAACCGAATACGCATCTACATTTTCTTTGGTGTTGTATAACCAATCCTCGCCAAAATCCCGGTTATGACGACTCTCTTCAAAAAATTGATAAGCAGTTGTCATCTGGGCTTTATCATACAATGCTCCGTCTCCTTTTTTATTGATCTTAAAATTCCCCATAAACCATTCCTGAGGGCCATAATACCATTCTGCTGTACGCAAATCACCATCGCGCTTTCGGTAAAGCCTGTCAAATCTTGGAAAATCTGATGTGGTAGAATAGATAAGTCCTAAATTTAGATCCCAATCTTTATGAGGCATAAATTTTACTTTCTGCAATAAATTAATCTGTTGATATCCGGTTGGCTTTTGCACCCGTGGATTATCATTTGGAACTATCACATCTTCCCCATTTCTTCGCACGGCATATTCGTTTCGCAAATATTCATCAGGTCCATGAGATCCCATTCTCAAATCATCGAAATCTGAAAAGCTAACACTGCTTAAAAATGCCCAATTCTCCAGACCTATATTAACATCGGCGTGTATCGTTTTTTCATTATTTGCAGAAGCGTAACGAGAGTAAGCGCTACCGGAAACCGAAGTTTCATGAGTAAAAGAAAATTTTGGTTTTAAGGTATAGAAATTCATCACTCCGCCAATCGCATCACTTCCATACACCACCGATCCCGGGCCGAGAATTACCTCGGTATTTTCTACCGCCAACGGATCTATTGAGATGATATTTTGAAGATTTCCGCTTCTAAAAATCGCGGTATTCATTCGTACTCCATCTACGGTAATTAAAAGCCTGTTAGTAGCAAAACCACGAATCATAGGACTTCCCCCGCCTAACTGACTTTTCTGAACAAAAACCTGCCCGCTGCTTTCCAAGAAGATCGGCCGAAGTTTGCGGGCTGGCCATAATAATATCATTTGCTGAAAAACTGACGATCTTCTGCGGAATTTCATCCTTATTCATTTCAAATTTAGCCACCGAAAGAACCACCTGATCCAACTCGTTGCCATCGCTTTTTAGATAAACTTTATTCTTATTCCGGATTATCTGGGATTTTCTAAGGCTTTTATCGGTGAAGTTCACGTGTTTAAAATGAATAACCTCATCTTTATCAAATACTGAAATATTAGCTACTCCATCAAAATTAGTTAATACACTTTTAGATTTTTCAGCATTATATAAGGCCACACTGGCAAGTGGTTCGTGACTTTCTTCATTCAAAACCTGTATCTGCTGAGCGTAGATACTATTAACCATAAAAAAAAGGAGAATTACTCCTATTATTGAATTTCGCATTTAGCTAAAAATTTCGTTGAGGACGGCAAGTGATTTTGGTTTCTTAAATCCTTCAATGTGCAACTCGTAATATAAAAGCAGCATATTGAGGAAATTTGCCCGACTTTGTTGATTCAATTTTACCTCATTCAACTTATCAAAATTTATGCCTAATAACTGCCTTAAAACCGCTACGTTTTGACCATCTATGCAGTAATTATTCACGCTATTTATTTCAAAAACGCCCTCTAAGAGATTAAAGTAAGTGAACTCTTTAGCATCAGCATCGGGATAAAAACCAAGATATCTGGTTAAATTTAATAAGAACAAAAGATGAAAATTGGCAATTTTATCGTGCAGATCCAACCACATGAGTGAGTTTTCAAGATACTTAAACAATTGCGGATTGGTTTCTTCTTCCCGAATTGCATTTTTTAAAACTTCAGCCAGAAACATTAGCATCGCTCCTTTCACCATATTGGTATGCAGACTGGTATAAGTATGCAGCACCTTCGCATCTTTAAGGTACTCCATCTTCCCCTGGTTACGATGATTCGCCACGATCTCTAACTGGGTAAGCAACTGGAATTGTGACGCCTTGAATTTGCCCTTTTTAGATTTCAAGACTCCTTTTAGCATATAGGTTTTTAAACCGTCGCTATAAGTATAGGCTTTCACAATCAAATCGGCCTCGCCATATTTTAAAGCACTAATTACAATTGCCGGAGTGGTAACAAGCATTTTTAAGGAATTTCTTCTCTTCGAAGATAATTAAAAAAGGCCGCTAAAAAAGCGGCCTTAGTTTATCATTTTATTGATTAGGATTTATACTACTCCCTGGGCAAGCATAGCATCGGCAACTTTTACGAAACCGGCAATATTTGCTCCTTTTACGTAGTCTATATAACCATCTTCTTCTTTTCCGAATTCTACACAACGGTCGTGAATATTATTCATGATTTCGTGTAACTTCTTATCTACTTCTTCTGAAGTCCAGCTGTAACGCATAGAGTTCTGGCTCATTTCTAATCCTGAAGTGGCAACACCACCAGCATTAGAAGCTTTACCTGGAGAGAAAAGAATTTTTGCTTCTTTAAATACCTCTACGGCATCTGGAGTACAAGGCATATTAGCACCTTCGCCAACACACATACAACCATTCTCAACTAATTTCTTAGCATCAGCTTCTTCAAGTTCGTTCTGTGTTGCACAAGGAAGCGCCACATCACATTTTACTCCCCAAGGCGTTTCACCTTCAAAATATTTAGCTGAAGAATATTTATCTACATATTCGCTGATTCTACCACGTCTTACGTTTTTAAGATCCATGATAAACTGAAGCTTCTCTTCATCAATTCCGGCTTCATCATAAATATATCCTCCAGAATCACTCATCGTTAAGATCTTCGCTCCAAATTCCAGTGCTTTCTCTGCAGCATATTGTGCTACGTTTCCAGAACCTGAAACAACCACTGTTTTTCCTTCAAAAGATTCATTTCTTGTTCTTAGCATATTTTGAGCAAAATACACATTCCCGTAACCTGTAGCTTCAGGACGAACAAGGGAACCACCGTAAGAAAGTCCCTTACCGGTTAAAATTCCTGTGAATTCATTTTGCAATCTTTTGTACTGGCCAAACATATAACCAACTTCACGGGCACCAACTCCAATATCTCCAGCAGGAACATCGGTATCTGGGCCAATATGGCGGTAAAGCTCTGTCATAAAGCTCTGGCAGAAACGCATTACCTCGTTATCAGATTTTCCTTTTGGATCAAAATCAGATCCACCTTTTCCTCCACCCATTGGTAAAGTAGTAAGGCTGTTTTTAAATACCTGCTCAAAAGCAAGGAATTTAAGGATACTTAGATTTACAGAAGGGTGAAAACGCAATCCACCTTTATAAGGTCCTATTGCAGAATTCATTTGAATTCTAAAACCGCGATTTACTTGAATATTACCTTCATCATCCAACCAGGACACTCTAAACATAATTACTCGCTCTGGCTCTACCATACGTTCCAGCAATTGCATGTTCTGATACTTTTTATTCTTTTCTATAAAAGGAATAATAGTTTCAGAAACTTCGTGCACTGCCTGCATGAATTCCGGTTCGTTTTGATTTCTTTGAGATACTTTATCCAGGAAATCTTGTATATTTTGTTCCATATTGCGTGATACTACAAATAGTTTATAAAAAAAACTGTGTTTTACGTTGCAAATATATGAGTTCTATAAAAAATGACCTCAAATTTTTATCTTTTCATATAATATTAACGTCTCCATTTTAAGAATTTACAGACAGAATGAAATCTATAATTTTTTGTTAAAGTAGTTTTTATATATTTGTTGTTCGCCCAAGTCTGAAGTAATGCACAATTACAAGATATTTTTACCTCTTATTGTTTTTATATTACTCTTCCAGGTAAAGGGATATTCCCAATTTGGGATTGCCCACGAAATTGCTGTTAAAGCAGGGCCGGCTTCTTTTTTTACAGATTACGGGGAACGCTGGAATGTAAAAAACAACCTCAACAATGCGGGTTACGGAATAGGGATTTCACATTATATGAATTTTGCCTACAAAACCGACTGTCACTACTCCCAAGCGGCTTCTTTTTTCACCAATCACTTTAGAATTAGAAATGAGCTGGATTATTTCTACTCCAAGTTAGAACATTTTGGTCCTGTGGCCAGGAAAAATACTATTGGCGGGCAGTTACTTAGAGCAATGCACGGGGAAAGTGAGATTATTGAAGGCGGAATACACCTGGAATACCATCCTTTTCGAATTCGGGATTTCACGCATTCTGGGTATATGTTTTCTCCCTATATAAGTTTAGGCGGTCATTTCGTGTCTTATAAAGCTGATGCGTATTCTGACCTAGGTTCATTGGAAAATCCCAAAAATGTATTCCCAACTTTTATTGGCGGAATGGATTTTGAACGCGGTAGCACCTATTCTATAGTTGGCGGGCTTGGTGTTCGTTACCGATTAGGTTTTAGACACGACCTACTAATTGAAGCTCGCGGACAATATTATGGTAGCGACTGGATTGACGGACTAAACATTAATGCGCCTCAAAATAAGTTTAATGACTATATTTTTTGGTTTAACGTAGGCTATGTTTATTACATCAATTTTCAATAGCTGAAGAAGTAATAATCTTACCTCCCAAATCTTTTAATTCTGCTTTTGCTTTTTCAAAATCTTCCGCGTTTAGGGCGCGTGTAGCATCTTCTATTATTGTAGCCTTAAAACCTTCTTTAATTGCATCTTTGGCGGTAAAATGAACACAGATTTCAGCTGCAAGTCCGCAGAAATAAAGATCTTCTGCATTCTTCTCTTTTAAATAGCCAGAAAGGCCAGTAGATTTTAAATGCTTGTTATCATAAAAGGCACTATAGCTGTCAATTTCAAGACTGGTTCCTTTTCTAAAAATTGCTTCAATTTTAGCAGTTTTCAGATCTTTATGAAATTCGGCGCCTTCGGTATTTTGAACGCAATGTTCCGGCCACATCACTTGTTCAATTCCATTTAGCTCAATGGTTTCAAACTCGCTTTTTCCTTTATGGCTACTGGCAAAACTGGCGTGACCTGCTGGATGCCAATCCTGGGAGGCGATCACCAGATCAAATTTTTCCTGAAGTTTGTTTATTATCGGAATAATCTCATCTCCATTAGGAACCGCAAGGGAACCACCGGGCATAAAATCGTTTTGTGGATCTACAATAATTAGCGTTTTCATAAATCTTATTTTTGGTAAGAAGCTATTAATTTATCCCGTTCTGCTTTTAAAGCTTCACTAATCCCCACCTTATAAATATGCGGATTATTGAATCGTTTATATTCTATAGAAAGCTCTGCAAGCCTGTTTTTGCTGTATTCAGCAATTTCCTGAAGGGATTTATGCTCTAATTTATTTTCTCCATTTTCCATTACTGGCTGAAGTAAGGGTTCTTTTTGCAACTCCCCAATTCGCATCTGCTTATAAGGTTCAAAGGGATGTATCATATTTTCAATATCATTTTCTTCAAAAAGAGCTATTAGATCGGCTCCAACGCAATTTCCATCAGCTATCCCTTAAACGATAAACTTGTTTTTTATGTGGAAGCGTCACCTTAACTATGCTTTCAGAAATTTTAATTCTTGGTTTCCCGTGAGAATAAGCCAATTTATAAACCCCGTCTAAAGCGGCATCAGGACTTCCAATAACAAGGTTGGTCCCCACACCAAAAACATCTATCCTGGCGCCTTGTTCCAGCAAACTTTTTATCACATTTTCTTCCAATTGATTAGAAGCTGCAATTTTCACATAATCGAGTCCGGCCTCGTCCAGCATTTTTCTGCATTGTTTAGAGAGATAAGCTAAATCTCCACTATCAAGCCTAATAGCCATTAATTTTTGGCCGCGCTCTTCCATCTCTTTTGCGACTGTAATCGCATTTGGAACACCGCTTTTAAGCGTATCGTAAGTATCTACTAGCAACACACAATCTTTTGGCCTTCCTTCAGAAAAATCCCGAAAAGCGGTGATTTCATCATCATAACTTTGAATAAAGGAATGCGCCATAGTTCCTGAAACCGGAATATCAAAATCCCTACCGGCAATTACATTGCTTGTCCCATTAAAACCGCCAACAATAGCCGCGCGGGTAGCATAGTAACCTCCAGGTCCCTGTGCTCTTCGTAAACCAAAATCTAACAAAGTACGCTCTCCAGAAACCAATTTTATCCTACTCGCTTTTGTGGCAATTAAGGTTTGAAAATTGAGTAAATTCAGTAAGATAGTTTCAATTATTTGCGCTTCAATGATATTGGCTTCCACCTGCAAAACAGGCCGGGTAGGAAAAACCACGTCTCCTTCCTGAACCGAATTAATATTTCCGTGGAATTTAAAATCTTTAAGGTATTCCAGGAAATCATCATCAAAATCCTGCTTTTTAAGGTATTCCAGGTCTTTATCGCTAAATTTTATATTTTCAATGATCTCCAATAGATCCTGAAGCCCGGCAAAAATGGCGTAGCCACCATTGAAAGGAAGTTTTCTAAAATAATAATCAAATATTGCGGTGTAATCTTTTTGGCCTTTTTTAAAATATACCTGCGCCATCGCCAGTTGATACTGGTCGGTATAAGTAGCTGAAAAATTTAGCATAGCTTTTAGTTAGTTTAAACTTCGTCAAGCATCGCTTCGTAAATCTTAAGATCTGCTTCACTGAACAAAACAAATTTAAGCTTTTGCAGGTGTTTAAGCTTTGGGATTTCGGCTAAAATTGTATTAAAACTGATCCTGGTCGCTTCTTGTATAGGATAACCAAAAACTCCGGTAGAAATAGCGGGAAAAGCCACAGACTTCACCTGTTTCTCTTCTGAACACTTCAAAGCATTTTTATAGCAATTTCCCAAAAGTTTGTCAGCCGGTTTATCACGCCCGTAAACCGGCCCCAGGCAATGAATCACATATTTGTTCGGTAATTTATAAGCGCTGGTAATAACGGCTTCTCCGGGCGCGATAGGCGCAAGAGGTTTACACTCTTCATAAAGTCCCGGTCCTGCAGCACTATGAATTGCTCCCGCCACGCCGCCGCCAGTGGTGAGTTGAGCATTTGCTGCATTTACCACAGCTTCAATTTCAGGCTGATTGGCAATGTCTCCTTTAGAAACTTCAATTTCTACATTCTGAATAGTCTTTTTCATAATTCAGAATTTACGAAAACTACCTCAAGAATTCAAACAAATTAAAATAGGCGATATCCAAATGCCAGACCAAAGGTAGGAGAGAAAGCCGTGCTACTTGTATCAAAATCACTTACAAAACCAAGCCCAATATGCGTGTTAAATATGAAATTGCCGCCCAGGCTTCTTTGAATTCCCCAATGCACTTCGGTTAGTAATGCAGGGTTATATGTGAAACTACCGCTTTTTCCGAATGAATATTTAGTTTGCAGCGCAACATAATTTCCAGAATTATTTACAGTAATTTTCTCCTTCTTAATTCGCTTATTAATATTATAAACAAATTTAAGTTTAGATTTAAAAAAAGGAACAGGTCTTACAACATCTAAGGTATAGCTGGCACTATTGTCTTCTGCACTCATTCCCATTCCAGCGCCGATAGCATTTTCCCAAACAAATTTATTCGAAATAGGCAATTCATATCCAAAACTCAATCCGTGAAAGCCCAATTCAATCTTTCCAAAGTTATCTAGTTGCTCGTTCTCGTTTTCTTGAGCGATTGCGTTAAAACCTAAAGTTGATAATAGAATTACAAGTAGTATTTTTTTCATAATAGATTGGGTTTGATAAAATCGAAGAGGATTTTAAGTGATGAAGTTTTTTAATGAATGATTAATTGTATTTTAACAATAAGTATCAAAAATTTAAAAAAGTTACATCTTAAAACCGTTATTTTAAAGAAATAATCAAATGAAGGAAAATTTAATGAAGAAAAAATAAGACTGAAAAATTTTCAGTCTAGAAGAAGTGCACAATTTGGGAGTAGTAAGAATTTGTCCTGGTTGAACTGTAAAGCAGATATCTTTCAGGAAAAGCTATAAAACAAAAAAGCCTTACATTTCTGTAAGGCTTTTCGCGAGTTGCTCCCCCTCTTGGGCTCGAACCAAGGACCCTCTGATTAACAGTCAGATGCTCTAACCAACTGAGCTAAGGAGGAGTGTTTTGCTCTTTTGCGGTTGCAAATATAAACCAAATTTTAAATCACCGCAAAACAAAAATTGAATTTTTTTCAGGTTTTTTTCTGATAAAATCCAATTGGTATTCTATCATTCAAATAACCAGCGATATACATCATTTCCATTGGCATAAAGCACCAGGGCAATTAAGATGAAAAAACCAACCATTTGGGCAATTTCCATAAATTTATCGTTAGGTTTTCTTCCGGTTACCATTTCATATAGCAGGAACATCACGTGCCCACCATCTAAAGCCGGGATAGGTAGAATGTTCATAAAGGCAAGGATTATAGAAATAAGCGCTGTAGTATGCCAGAAACCTTTCCAATCCCAGGTATCGGGAAACATCCCGCCAATGGCTCCAAATCCGCCTAATTGTGTAGCTCCTTTTTGTGTAAAAACATATTTAAACTGCGCTACATAATCGTGTAGTGTCCAGTAACCATAATCAAAACCTTGTTTTATACTTTCTACAAAACCATACTTTTGCTGCTTTATTTCATAGTTAGATTTTATCCTAAACCCTAGCATGCCTTCTTCATCTGGCGTGATCATAATGCTTTTAATATCATTGTCTCGCATAAAGACCAACTCCATTTCCTTTTCTTTATTTTCCTTGGTAATTTCACCTATCTCGTGCCAGTAACCAATCTCCTGCTCGTTTACAGAAATAATACTATCACCTTTTTGCAGGCCAGCAATTTCTGCAGCCTTATCGGCGGTAACTTCCTCTATAACCGGATTTTGAATAGGAATAAAAGGTAACATTACTCCCTGTTCCCACATTTGCTCTCCAATATCTTCAGGAACTTCAATAGTCTCTTCTTCCCCATTTTGATGTAAAACAGTGATGCTATTTACATCTCGCATAAACAAATACCTATTTACATCGGTACTATTCTGCAAATCTTCTCCGTTTAATTGCAAAACACGGTCACCGTCCTGAAAACCGTATTGTTTAAATTCTTCGGCGATTGCAAAACCTTTAGGCATTTCATCTGGACCTACATAGTTTTTCCCCCAAACAAACATGATCATCATATAAATAAGGAAACCAAGCACCAGGTTTACCGTAACCCCACCAAGCATAATAATAAGTCGTTGCCACGCCGGTTTACTTCTAAATTCCCAGGGCTCTGGCGGTTTTGCCATTTGCTCCTTATCCATACTTTCATCTATCATTCCCGATATTTTCACATAACCACCCAAAGGCAGCCATCCAATACCATATTCTGTTCCGCCGATCTTCTTCTTAAAAAGCGCGAATTTCACGTCGAAGAACAAAAAGAATTTTTCTACTCTGGTTTTAAATAATTTGGCGGGAATAAAATGCCCCAGTTCGTGTAAGACTATTAATAAAGACAAGCTTAACAGTAACTGTATGGCTTTAACTATAAATGGATCCATGCGTAATGCTTCAAATTTTAAATCGCACAAAAGTAACCTTTTATAATCTCCTACAAAAGTTAAAAGCCCTCCTGTTTTAGTGAGCTGAAATTTTAGGTTTTAAACTGCGACTAATTGATTGCTAGCACTTAATTTTGCATAAAATTTTACTGAAATATAATTTCAGGAAGACTAAGTTCAAAAATTAAAATCTCGAATATCGAGTAAAATTAATAGTATGCGTAATCTTTTTACCTGGCTTAAGAAATTTGCCATTGTACTGTTTATACTCTCAGTAATTATTATTTATAGTATTTATTCTCTTCTAAAGCCCGAAGAAAGTCTACCCGTTTATCAACCAGATATGGTAAATGCCGAACTTGTAGATTCTACGGTGCGTTATGTTAGAAAATACCATACCGTAAAAGATTTTGAACTTATTAACCAAAATGGCGATACCATTACCCAGGATTATTATAAGGATAAAATTTATGTAGCCGATTTCTTTTTTACCACCTGCCTTACCATTTGCCCGGTAATGACTGATCATATGCTGAAAATTCAGGAGAAAATTAAGGACGATCCTGAAGTCTTATTACTTTCCCATACTGTTTTCCCAAAAACCGATTCTGTACCGGTTTTAAAAGCTTATGCCGAAGAAAAAGGTGTACTGGATAAAAAATGGAATCTAGTTACGGGTGATAAGAAACATATTTATGAGCTGGCTCGAAAATCTTACCTCGCTTCAAAAAGTAATGGGGATGGTGGACCTTACGATATGATTCATACCGAGAATTTTGTGCTTGTAGATAAAGAAAAACGAATTCGAGGTTTTTATGACGGTACCGATGCCGAAGCTATAGAAAACCTAATGCACGATATCAAGGTTTTAAAACGGGAATATCGTTAAAAGGGAGTTTTTCTATTGAAATTTTTTACTGCTGAAATTTTACCTTACTTTTGTCTTGTTTAAAATCAATCTAAATAAAAAGTGAAACGAACTCTGGCCGACTTAAAACGTGGTGAACGCGGAATTATCAAGGAATTTTCAGAAGAAAATATTCCGCTAAAATTACTCGAAATGGGTTGTTTGCCGGGCAATGAAGTGGAAATGTTACAAATGGCTCCTTTTAGAGATCCTATGTATTTAAACATTAACGGCAGCCACCTGGCCATTAGAAGAGAGATCGCTTTACTTATAGAAATTGACCTTATAAGCTAACATGGCTAAACAAATAAATGTTGCGTTAATAGGAAATCCCAACACCGGTAAGACCTCTGTATTTAATCAGCTCACCGGTCTTAATCAAAAAGTGGGTAATTATCCCGGCATCACGGTTGAAAAAAAAGAAGGAATTTGTAAACTTCCGCGTGGCCTTAAAGCCCATATTTTAGACCTTCCGGGAACCTACAGCCTTAATGCCTCTTCTTTAGACGAAAATGTGGTAATAGAGTTATTGCTGAATAAAAGTGATAAAGATTATCCAGATGTTGCTGTTGTAGTTAGCGATGTAGAAAACCTTAAACGAAACTTACTTCTTTTTACCCAAATTAAAGATCTTGGAATTCCTACTATCCTGGTTATAAATATGGCCGACAGGATGGAGCGAAAAGGGATTTCGCTGGATGTAGATTTGCTGGAAGAACGATTAAATACTAAAGTAGTTTTAGTAAGCGCCAGAAAAAATACCGGGATTGATGAGCTCAAAGAAGCGATAATCAATTACCGACATATCTCAGACGAGCCTTGCGTAAATGCATCAGTAATTGCTCCTGAATATTTTGATCGATTACGGAAAGCATTTCCGAAGCAATCACTTTATAAACTTTGGCTGGTAATTACTCAAGATGTAAACTTTGGTAATATCAATCGGAAAGAAATTACAAATTCCGATCATTTTGATACTAAATCTCATACCGAGCTAAAGAAACTTCAACATAAAGAAACCATTTTAAGATACCAGTTTATAAACGGGGTCTTAAAAGAAACGATGAAAGTTGATGCCAGTTCTGCAAAAGACCTGCGCTCTCGTTTAGATCGTATTCTAACTCACAAAGTTTGGGGTTATACCATATTTTTTGGCATCCTGTTATTGATTTTCCAGGCAATTTATAGCTGGTCCAGCTACCCAATGGATCTTATTGATGAAACTTTTGCTTTTTTAAGCGAATGGACAAAAACTACTTTGCCGGCCGGAGCTTTTACCAATCTTATTGCTGAAGGTATTATTCCCGGGCTTGGCGGTATTGTTATTTTTATACCCCAAATCGCATTCCTGTTTTTCTTTATTTCTATCCTGGAAGAAACCGGCTATATGAGTCGGGTAGTATTTTTAATGGACCGAATTATGCGAAAATTCGGACTTAGCGGAAAAAGCGTGGTACCCATTGGTTTCAGGAACTGCCTGTGCAATTCCTGCTGTAATGGCCACAAGGAATATTGAAAGTTGGAAAGAGCGTTTAATCACCATTTTAGTGGTACCCTTTACCACCTGTTCAGCACGATTACCGGTTTACTTAATTATAATTGCGCTGGTAATTCCAGATCGAGCCGTATGGGGTTTTAACCTCCAGGGATTGACCTTAATGCTGCTGTATCTTTTAGGATTTGGTGTAGCCATTGGTTCTGCCTGGATCTTAAACGGAATTCTAAAAATTAAAAACCGAAGCCACTTTGTTATTGAAATGCCCAACTACAAGATGCCAATGGGAAAAAACATTGCCATCAACGTGGTTGAAAAAACCAAATCTTTCGTGTTTGGAGCCGGGAAAATAATCCTTGCAATTTCAATTATATTATGGGTTTTAGCCAGTTATGGACCTGGAGATAATTTTAATAATGCCAGTGAAATTGTTAGCGAGCAATATGATGAACAAAGCAATATCACAGAAGACGAGCTTGATGAAGAAATTGCTTCATTCAAATTAAAAAATTCCTATATCGGGATTATGGGAAGAGGTATTGAGCCGGTTGTTGCGCCTTTGGGTTATGACTGGAAAATTGGAATTGCTATAATAAGTTCTTTTGCTGCTCGTGAAGTTTTTGTAGGAACTTTGGCCACAATCTATAGTGTAGGTAGCGATGAAGAAGAAACCATTAAAAACCGAATGGCTGCGGAGATCAATCCAATTTTAGGTGGCCCGCTATTCACTTTCGCCAGCGGAGTTAGCTTGTTACTGTTCTACGCATTTGCCATGCAATGTATGAGTACTTTGGCTATTGTCAAAAAAGAGACCAATACCTGGAAATGGCCTGTTTTGCAGTTGGTGGTAATGACCTTATTCGCCTACTTTGTAGCATTAGCGGCTTTTCAATTATTGAAATAAGTGTAAGTTAAATATTATAAAACGACTTAAATATTATGGAATTAATACAAGAAATTCTCGTTTTTATAACCTTCGCGATCGCATTGGGATATATCCTGACAAAATTTATCTGGAAACCTGCATTCTTAAAAAAGAAATCTGAAAAGACCAAAGCTTGCGGAGTTTCAGGTTGTGGTTGTGACTAATTTTCCAATCTCTCCGTTACTTTCAACTTAAGCTGGTAATCTGAAGCTTTTATCTTTCTTGAAGTTTTTGGATACGGGGAAAGCGAAAGGAATTCTATATCCAATTCTTCCTCAAAAAATTTAGCCAGGCTGGTTTTAAAGGAATTCACATTTGCTCCCAGGCTAATAATTTCTTTCCCTAAAGATTTTTCACCTTTAAATATTTCTACCAGAATTTTTGCCTCCCCGGCTCTCACACAGGTTACATCGCTAGGGCATCTTGAATCTACCAACACTTCTTTAAATCGGATTGTTCTTTCATTAAAATTGAAAGATTCCCCCACCTTAGTTTCTGCAAAATATGTTTCAATTTGAGCCTCATCTTGCGCCGAAGCAGAAATAGCAAAAAGAAAAAGACTGAGAACCAACAAAGCTGGTTTTAAAAGGTGAAAAACGCTGTTAGTGTAAGTCAATTTCATATTTCTTGGGTTTATTTGCATAGTTCTTTATTATAAAGACTACACCTCAACTTAAATGTTGCAAAAGATTTTAACCTAAGCCAACATCCAGGGTCATCATCACCATAAAACCTACAATAAAGCCCATAGTTGCTATATCGGTAAAATTCCCTTTTTGAGATTCCGGAACAACTTCTTCCACCACCACAAAGATCATTGCACCCGCAGCAAAAGAAAGTGCATATGGCAAAATAGGTTCAAAAGTCATCACCGCCCAGGCACCAAGCACCGCAGCAAAAGGCTCTACAATAGCCGAAAGCTGACCAAAATTAAAACTTTTCCAACGGCTCATTCCCTGCCCACGAAGCGGCATTGCAACCGCAAAACCTTCAGGGAAGTTTTGTAAGCCAATTCCTATAGCAAGAGCCACAGCACCACCAATACTGGCGCCTTCCAGACCTGCACCCGCAGCTCCAAAAAGCACACCTACGGCTAAACCTTCGGGAATATTATGCAAAGTAATAGCCAGGGTAAGTAGAACAGATTTATGCCAGGGGGTTTTAATTCCTTCAGTCTCACTCATTTTAAAGTTTACGTGCAGGTGAGGCAGTACTTTATCAAGTCCGAATAGAAAAAGTGCTCCCAGTCCAAATCCAACAAGCGGCGGTACTGTTTTTTCAAAACCTTCTCCCGGACTCATTTCTATTCCCGGCGCCAGTAAACTCCAAAAACTGGCAGCCACCATAACCCCGCCGGTAAACCCAAGCATTCCGTCAAATAACTTTCTATTCATCTGTTTAAATAGAAAAACCAGGGAAGCTCCTGCAGCGGTAAGTAACCATGTAAATATTGTTGCCAGTAAAGCGGCCATTACCGGGTCTAATTGCTCAAAATAAGCGATTAAATCTTCCATTTATTGCGTTTTTATATATAGATTATTTGATATTAATTGTGAAATTCTTAATTCTCTTTCTCCTATTAGAATTAGCATAGATCCATCAAAAGCTTCCTTTTCCTGCACTTTAATTTCTTTCCCAAGCGAAATATTATTCTTATCTAAAAATCTTAAAAATTCCGATGAAGAATCTTTTACGCCTACACAAATTCCCTTTTCTGCTTTTCCCAATTCAGAAAGCAGCATTTTATTAGCTACACTAAAGTTTCCTTCAGCATCAGGAATAGGATCCCCGTGAGGATCACGTTTAGGAAAACCAAGAAATTTATCTAATTCCTGGGTAAGTTTTTCAGATTTAATATGTTCCAGTTGTTCGGCTATATCGTGTACTTCATCCCAATTAAAATTGAGCTTTTCTACCAGAAAATATTCCCACAAGCGGTGTTTTCTAATTACCTGGATTGCAGTCTTGTCTCCTAATTCACTCAGTTTTACGCCCTGGTATTTCTTATAGATCACCAGTTCTTTTTCCGATAGTTTTTTAATCATATCAGTCACCGAGGAAGCCTTGGTATCCATTTCTTCCGCCAGTGCGTTGGTGCTCACACCAGCCTGGTATTTTCTTTCTAAATGAAAAATTGCTTTAAGATAATTTTCTTCTGAAAAACTAAACATACTTCTAATTTGCTCGATAATCGAGATTTAAAACCAATAGCACCTCGTTAGCTAACTCCGAGGCAGTTTGCATTTCCCAAAAATACATTTTTAAAATTAAAAACCTATTTTTAGACTTATCTAAATTTATTTTATAGTTTTGGCAAAAATAAGAAAATGAAAACATTAGCAATAATATTTTTGACACTAATCAGTTTTTCTGGGTTTGCCCAGCAGGGAAAACTTTCGGGAAAAATTACTTCAGAAGGCAGTACTGTGGCTTTTGCAAATGTTTATATCAAAGCTTCCAACCTTGGCACTACGGCCGATAAAGACGGTAAATTCCTATTGAAAAATATTCCGGCAGGGAATCATAGTATTGAGATTAGCGCTATTGGTTTTAAAAAGTTTAGCCGTAATATTCTTATAAATGCAAGGAGCAAAGCAAAACGCTTAATGTTCAACTGGAGAAATCTTCTGAAGAACTTAATGAGGTTTTGATTGTAGATACACAAACCGGGCTTACCCGCCGCACGCCTTATAATGTGTCCAGCATAGATATGCAGGGCATTGAAACCAAAGGAAACCCTAACGGGATGATGGGTAGTTTACGGGAAGTTCCTGGTGTTTATGGAGCAGAATTCGGCCAGGGTATCGTGAAACCTTTTATCCGCGGGCTTGGGTTCTCCAGGGTGGTTACTATTTACCAGGGAAATAAGCTGGAAAATCATCAGTGGGGCGCAGATCACGGCCTGGGAATTAACGACCTCGGCATTAAAAAAGTAGAAGTTATTAAAGGTCCTGCTTCAGTTTTATACGGTTCCGGTGCTTTGGGCGGCGTTCTACTCACCCAGGATGACGAATTTTATAAAGAATCCACTAAGTTTTCCGGAAATATTGGTACTACTTTTAATAGCGTTTCTAACGGAATTCGCACCTATGCTTCTCTAGGTAAATCTTTTGAAAATGGGATTTTTATAGCTACCGATCTTGCTTATGAAAATCACGCCGATTATAAAAACGGGAATGGAAGATTAATTGGAAACAGCCGATTCAATACGAAGACATTAAGGCTCCACACCGGAATTGAAAAAGAAAACTTTCAGAATAAATTATCATTTTCCTTTAACGACCAGAACTTAGGAATTATCCTGGATGAAGAAATGGAGGATTCAAAAAGCCTCGCCACTAGCCGAAACGACAGGGAAATGCAATTGCCGTTTCAGGAAGTAAAAGATTATTTGCTTTCTTATAACCAAACCACGCAACACGAGAATTTTGAAACTTCTTTGCACCTTTCACATCACTCAAATAATAGAAAGGAAGTGGAGCAGGATTTTGATCTTGTAGATCTTGGATTGCAGCAAAATCATAGCTTTTACAATGCAAGAATAACTTTCCCTAACGGAAAAATAAAGCATAGCTTAGGAACCCAGGGAAGTTTTGTAAAAACCCAGAATATTAAAAATTCGCAGGAATTTCTAATTCCTGATGCCGAAATCTTTGAAAACGGAATTTACTACCTGGCCAGTTTAGATATTGACAGTTGGTTTTTTCAGGGAGCTCTTCGTTATGATTATAGAAATGTTACCGCTGATGCCAGTTCGGAAGAATTGATTGCAGACGACTTTATTCTTCCCGGGAATCCTGAAAATCGAAAACTTACCAGAACATTTAACGGATTTACCGGCTCTATTGGAGCCACTAAAAAATTTAACACCAAAAATCAACTAAAGTTTAATTTCTCTACCGGTTTTAGAGCTCCAGATCTGGCTGAATTATTCTCTAACGGTCCACATCCCGGCACCAGCCGATTTGAAAAAGGAAACGATCAATTTGGCAGGGAACAAAGTGTACAGGCAGATTTAAGTTATACTTACCGAAACAACAGGTTTGAAAGTACTTTTTCAGCATTTGGTAGCCGGGTAAACAATTATATTTATTTCACCGCTACCGATGAAACCTTGCCAGATGAAAACCTGGAAGTTTGGTCTTACCTCCAAACCGATGCTAACTTATACGGATTTGAATTTGAGATAAAACACACCTGGCTTGATCAACAACGCCTGGAAACAAAATTTTCAGGAGCTATTGTAAGGGCAGAAGATCTTAAAAACGATAGAAACTTAAGTTTTATTCCACCAGATAATTTTAACCTGGAAGTTGGCTATTTTGGTTTAAAAGATAGATCGCTCTATGCTTTTTCAAAATTAAGATTGGTAAGCGACCAAAACAGGGCCGGTCTCAACGAAGAAACTACAGCCGGTTATACTTTGCTTAATTTGGGAGTAAGTAAGAAATTTAATTTAGGAAACGATCAGCTGGAAACGGGAATTACGGTTTATAACGCCTTAAATAAAAACTACGTAGACCATATGTCAATTTTAAGAGCGTTTAACGTGAGTAGCCCCGGCAGAAATTTTATGCTGAATTTGAAATATAATTTCTAAAGTCCGCGTTCCTTTTGAATTTGGTCGTAGGCTTCCTGAACTTTATTGAATTTTTCGCGAGCTCCTTTTCTATAAGCTTCGTCCATATGGCCTAATTTATCGGGATGATATTTTTTAACCATATTTCTGTATGCTTTTTTAACCTCAGCATCTGTAGCCGATTTTTCAATTTCAAGGATTTTATAAGCATTATCGGCCGATTTAAAGAACATGGCTTTTAAGCTTTCAAAATCCATTCGGCCAATTCTAAGATAGCCGGCAATTTCCTGGATTACGCGAGCTTCAGCTTCACTAACGCGACCATCGGCTTGCGCTATTCCGAAGAGAAAGTGAATTATTTGCAGCCGTGCAGGATACTTTGTTCTGGCAGCCAAATATTGTGAAATTCTTGATGCTGAAATTTCACGATTTTTAATTAGTTCATTAAACGTTCTAAATGTTGCATTGGCGCGTTCTTTCCCATAGGCCTGCACAAAATAGGAGCGTACATAATCCATTTCAGACTGGGAAACCTGGCCATCGGCTTTAATCACCAGGGAACAGAGCGAAAGTAAGTTAAGTTCAAAATCGCCGGGAGAAACTTTTTGCTCTTCCTGCTGCCCAAACATTTGTTTAAATGCACCGCCACTTCCGCGCGTCCAGTTATCTATAAGCGTTCCTATTATAAAACCTAAAATGGCTCCCGGAAACCGGAAATACATATAGCCAATTACGGCGGCAATCCATTTAAACATGAAGAAAATTTTAAATAAGCGGCAAAGATACTATTTTACTCATTAAATGAGATTTAAAAGCCCAAAGCCTTCGCCCAAAATTTTGTTAGCTTGAGTCGTGGATTTCGACCAAATATTTAATTAAGTTCATCGATTTAACCTATTCGCACATAATTAATTGGAATATGGGCAGCTGAAGTTAATTTGGTATCTTTGTTACTTACTAAAGTTTAATACAAAAAAACAAAATATATGTATCCAGCAGATTTAGTAAAACCTATGCGTGAAGACCTTACCAGCATTGGTTTTGAAGAATTACACACTGTAGAAGATGTAGAGAACGCAATGAAGAAAGAAGGAACTACCCTGGTAGTTGTAAATTCGGTTTGTGGATGTGCTGCCGCTAATGCAAGACCAGGCGCCAGAATCTCTTTACAGAATGCAAAAAAACCAGATAATTTAGTGACTGTTTTCGCAGGGGTTGACAAAGAAGCTACAGATAAAGCTCGTAGCTTAATGGTACCTTTTCCTCCATCTTCGCCTTCTATGGCACTTTTTAAAGATGGTGAATTAGTACATATGCTAGAGCGTCACCACATTGAAGGCCGCCCGGCTGAAATGATTGCTGAAAACCTTACCGGAGCTTATAACGAGTTCTGTTAAGCAGCAGCTAGTATAAATTATTGAATGGCTGGTTGAAAAGTCTTATTACGTCAAGCTGAACTCGGGATTGTTTCAGCTTCTAAGTTAATTTGAAACTAGATCCTGAAACAAGTTCAGGATGACGATTAAAACAATTTTTCAACCAGCCATTTTTTATTTCCCTTTCCCACATTAGTATTTGTAGGTTTTCGGCTTAAATACTTAATTTAGCTGCATAATCTATGTGATGAAAAAAATACTTTCATACCCCTTAACGGTTTTATTCTATTTTTTCTTTTTTTTAAATCTGCTGGTTTTTCATCCTATCCAGTGGTTGTGCTTAAACCTTGGCGGATACCAGGCTCATAAAAAAAGTGTAGATATTTTTAATTTCTTTTTAATGCGTTGCCTAAATGTTCTGGGAACACGGTTTACCTTTGAAAATCCCCAGGATATTCCTATCGAGAAACCCTGCATTTTTGTATCAAACCACCAGGGAATGTATGATATTCCTCCAATAATCTGGTATTTGCGCAAACACCATCCAAAATTTGTAAGTAAAAAAGAATTAGGAAAAGGAATCCCCAGTATTTCTTTTAATTTACGCCACGGAGGTTCGGTTTTAATAGACCGGAAGAATAAGCGGGAATCGCTTACCAAAATGGCTAAATTCGCCCAATATCTTAATGAAACCAATCGCTCTGCGGTAATTTTTCCTGAAGGAACTCGCAGCAGGGATGGCGCTCCAAAAAGATTTGCCGTGAGTGGAATGCAACTACTTTTTAAGCAAATGCCGGAAGCTTTAATAGTTCCCATAACCATAAATAATTCCTGGAAACTTTTTAAACACGGTAATTTCCCGATGGAACCCGGAGTTCATATTAAAGTGAAAGTTCACGAGCCTATCCCTGTAGCATCAGGCGATCCTGAAAGTTTAGCAGCAAAAGTTGAAAGAGCTATTATTGCAGATATAAAGTAAACAACTTCCGAGCAAGCTCACGAAGCATTATACTTGGAAAATATAATTTGATTTCGAGGCAAGCCTCGGAGCATTTAATCTCGATTATCGAGTAAATATAAAAAATAACCGCCTGTAGGTATATTAAAACGTCATCCTGAATTTATTTCAGAGCCTGCTCCGAAATTTATTCGGAGATCTAAGATCTTAAATTGTAATAACATCTTAGAAGCTGAAACGAGTTCAGCTTGACGAAGCGACACTTCCAAAAATATTCTTTGATTTTAAATATGAATAAACCCCAGATATTAAAAAACACCGAAGCCTTCGTAAAAGAAACCCTTAAAAATGCTGAAGGTGGTCACGACTGGTTTCATATTCAGCGGGTTTGGAATAATGCGAAACTGATTGCAAAAAATGAAAATGCTGATCTTTTTATCGTGGAATTAGGCGCTCTGCTGCACGATATCGCCGATTCAAAATTTCACAATGGAGATGAAAGTGTTGGACCCAACGTGGCATCAAAATTTCTTCAGAAAGAACAGGTTGACGCTGAAGTTATAGATCACGTGGTAAAAATCATCGAAAATGTATCTTTTAAAGGAGGGAACATTCAGCAGGAATTTAATTCGATTGAACTGGAAATAGTTCAGGATGCCGACAGATTAGATGCGCTGGGTGCAATAGGAATTGCCCGAACCTTTAATTATGGAGGCTTTAAAGCCCGTGCCCTTTACGATCCAGAAATTAAGCCAGACCTGAATATGAGCAAAGAAGAATACAAAGCTTCTACTGCACCAACCATCAATCATTTTTATGAAAAGTTGCTTTTACTGAAAGACCGAATGAATACTGAAACAGGAAAGGAGATCGCCCAAAAGCGCCATGAATTTATGGAACTTTACCTGGAGCAATTTTATGCGGAGTGGAACGGAAAAGTTTAAATTCTAAGATTTCTCCTTCTGGCAGGTAGGACAAAAATAAGTAGTTCTCCCGGAAACTTTAATTTGTTCAATTTTACCATTCTCCCTGGGACATTCTGCGTCTTTTTTGCGCGCCGTAGTTAGATAAGATTTTGGGAGTTTCTTCCCTTCTACCCTGGCTTCTTTTACCACTTCCAGAACTTCTTCGATCTCTTTAAAAATCTCCTGCTTCTCTTTTTCCGAAAGTTTATCAACTTTGGTTGTTGGATGAATTTTGGACTGAAAAAGCACCTCATCGGCATACAAATTCCCAATTCCAGCGATTAGTTTTTGGTTCATAAGCAAGCCTTTAATCGTTCCGGTTTTACCATCTAAAATTTCGAAAAACTGTTCTTTTGTAAGGGCAAGCGCATCAACTCCCAGATCGTTCTCTTTCTGAAATTCAGCTAAACTTTTAGCTAAATAAAGCTTTCCAAATTTACGCGGACAGGTAAAGGAAACCCTGGAATGGTCTTCGAAGGTAAGTGTGAGTTGCGCATATTTTGGCACCTCATCGTGTTGATAATATTCCAGTTTTCCCGTCATTCCGAAATGCACCACCAAACCGCCATTCTTTTCTAAATTCAGGAATAAGTATTTCCCCAGGCGTTCGCTCCCGGTAAATTGATTGTTTGCCAGCGTTTCTTCAAAATCACTTTTATCTGACTGGTAGATCTTTTTATCCCCGGTTTCTACTTTAATGATCTTCTTATGTAAAATAGTAGCATCAGCATATTTTTTCTGGTAAGCAACTTCTGGTAGTTCTGGCATGTTCTTTTAAGTTATGAGTTGATCGGTTTCCGGTTATCTCCTGTCTCTAAAATATTAATGATTTCAGCTTTAAGCTTATAAATTCATCATAAAATTTATGATCAAAGTCTGAACCGGATTTAGCAAAACGACAAGTCTCTCAAAACAGCTTCATTTGTCCGTCTTTGAATTCTTCATGTAGATCGCAGTTTAGCGATGGTCTTTCTCTTCCTTTTAAATATTTAGCTCGGGCTATTTTAAATTGTTGCTTTACCTGATCCGCAAACTCGCCTTCTCCTTTCATTCTCGTTCCGAAGCGACTATCATTGAGACTCCCACCGTGTACACTTTCAATTTGATTCAAAACTTTATCGGCCCTATCTGGCATTGTTTTTTTAATCCAATCGGTAAAAATTGCACCGATCGAACCATTTAAACGCACAATGGTATAGCCAACGCCCAGTGCGCCCCTTTCCGAAACCTCTTTGACCAAAGGCATAATTTCGTGCGAATTGATGGCGGGAATTATAGGCGCCATCATCACACTAACAGGAATGTTAGCCATAGAAAGTTTTTCTATGGTTTCAAGGCGTTTTTTAATACTTGCGGTTCTGGGCTCCAAAATCCTACGGGTTTTTTCTTCCAGCGAAGTAACCGAAAGGTTTACGTGTACTAAATTATCTGCCGCCAGCTCTCGTAAAATATCCATATCCCTTTGCACCAGGGCATTCTTGGTAATAATTCCTACCGGATGTTTATACTTTAGAAACGTTTCCAGTAGTTGGCGGGTAATTTTCAGTTTCTTCTCAATAGGCTGGTAACAATCGGTATTTCCGGAAAGTACTATAGGAGCAGCTTCCCATTTTTTACCGCTGATCTTCTTTTCGAGCAATTGAACTGCGTTTCTTTTTACAAGAATTTTCTGTTCAAAATCAAGCCCGGCACTAAAGCCCCAGTATTCATGAGAATTCCTGGCATAGCAATAAATACAACCGTGTTCGCAACCCTGATAAGGATTTAAAGAAAAACCCATTCCCACATCTGGGCTCGTCACCTTATTCACAATACTTTTAGGAAAAGTATCTATTAAAACGGTTTTGGAGTTTTGAACCTCATCCCCTTCAGTAGCGCAATGATTTAGAAAATCATCCCTAAACTCGTGATTGTGCGCATCAAATCGGTTAGAGACATTTAATTGCGCACCTCTTCCGTAGATAAATTCATTATTATTGGACATATTACAAATTTATGGAATATATCCTATTAATAGAATAAAAAATAAGCTTTAACATTCAAAAGATATATTCTGAATGTCAAAGCTTTTATATTATTTCCCCGGAAAATCTGCTTTGCGTTTATTTAAAAAGGCTGAAGTTCCTTCTTTAAAATCTTCGGTTCCAAAAGAACTTCCAAATTCGCTTATTTCCACTTCAAAACCATTTACGCCATCTTCGTAATTTGCGTTAACCGCCCTAATTGCAGCACTCATTGCAACCAGAGAATTTTTCATAATCTTCTGAGCAATTTTTTCGGTAAATTCTATTAATTCTTCCGGCTCACAAACGTGATTCACCAAATTATATTGAAGCGCCTGGTTAGCATCTATCATACCTGCGGTCATGATCATCTCCATAGCACGACCTTTTCCAACGAGTTGCGGAAGTCGCTGCGTACCGCCATAACCGGGAATTAACCCAAGTGAAGTTTCGGGAAGACCCATTTTTGCATTATCGCTTGCTACTCTAAAATGAGCAGCCATCGCCAATTCGAGTCCGCCGCCAAGTGCAAAGCCATTTACCGCTGCAATCACCGGTTTTGGAAAGTTGGCTACAAAATCGAATAATTTCGCCTGTCCATCGGCTGCCAGCTCCCGACCTTCTTCCGTAGAAAAATCGGAGAATTCACTAATATCAGCACCGGCAACAAAAGCCTTTTCACCGGTTCCTGTTAAGATCACCACTTTTACTTCCTCATCGTCTTTTGCATCTAAAAAAGCTTCGTGAAGTTCCTGGATAGTATCCCTGTTTAAGGCGTTTAATTTCTTTGGACGGTTAATGATAATCTGTAAAATTCCGTCGTTATTTTCGGTTAAAATATTTTCGAATTCCATATTTAAAATTTTGGTTCGTTACTTATTTTACTTCGGAAAACGTACTCTAAAAGTAGTCCCTTTTCCGTGCTTAGAGGTAAAGGTAATACTTCCATTATAGGTTTCCACAATATTCTTTACCATAGCCAGCCCAAGTCCCATTCCGCTGCTTTTGGTAGTAAATTTAGGTTCAAATACCTTCTCTAAATTTTCTTCGGAAATTCCCGTTCCATTATCTGAAATGATCACGCAAACATTTTTTTCTTCTTCGTGAATACTTACCATTATTCGCGGATTTTCCTGACCTTCCATTGCCTGTATCGCGTTTTTCACCAAATTGGTAATCACCCTAATAAGTTGCGTACGGTCAAATTTGGCCAGAATCTCTTCTTTTTCACTGCTAAATTGAATATAATTTTCATTAAAAATATCCAGCGCCAGCTTTACTATTTTTGGCACATTTAGCATTTCATTTTGCTGAGCAGGCATTTTCGCAAAATTTGAAAAAGCCTCTGCAATAGAGCTCATGGTATCTATTTGGTTAATGAGCGTAGTAGAATACTCGGCTACTTTATCTTCAATTTCAGGATCGTTCTTATCGAAATTGCGTTCAAAACTTTGTACACTTAAACGCATTGGGGTTAACGGGTTTTTAATTTCGTGCGCCACCTGTTTAGCCATCTCTCTCCAGGCCTGTTCCCGTTCACTTGCAGCGAGTTTAACCGCACTTTCTTCCAACTCGTCTATCATACTATTATAAGCCGCGACGAGCGTGTAGATCTCTTCGGAAGCATTAGTGATATCTATTTTCTGGTTACGCTTATCCAGCCTGGTTTCAGTGATCTTATCTGAAATGATCTTTAAGGATTTGGTGATATATTTTGAAAGAAAATAAGACAGGATTATTGCCAGAACCAGCATAAACAAATACACTTCCCCCATTCTTAAGAGGAAATTATTAAGGTCCCGGTTTAGCACAGTATCATCCTGTACATAAGGAAGGTAAAGAATCGCAAGTGGCTTAAATTTCCCATCTACGATGTAAGTATAGGAAGACTGAAACTTTTGCCCATTAATTTCGTTCTTTTCTATATACCTTTTGTTTTCAGATAATTCCAATTTTCGCAAAATATGGCGGTCTAACTGATTATCTGTGGTATCTCTAAAAAATGATTGATCTGATTTTATTAAAAGTTCACCTTGCAGATCATAAATATTTATCTGCATCTCGTGAACCTGGGCCACTTCGTGAATTTTATCCCGCTCCCTTAAGATAATATCCATATTCTCAGTATTTACCAGGAAGGTGGTACTGGCCAATATGAATTTAATATTTTCTGTAATAGCCTGCTCTTTTCTTTCCAGGCGTTCACGGTGATAATTTTCAGCTTCAAGTTTATATTGATAAACAGTGATTCCCACAATTAAAATAGAAGCTCCCAGCACCAATAGGATCATGGAGATAAAAATGCGGGTACTTAAAGAAAGTTTTGAAAGCTTCATAAATAATAATTAGCCCAAATTAATCAATTATCACACCAATTAAGCATCGGGGTTTTTAGTTCTAATTCGCTTATACATTTTAATACCCAACATTAACATTGCGGCTAGTAAAAAAATACCCAGAACTCCGTAGATCCAGTTTAAAGCATCCCTTACTATTACTAAGAATATTACAGAAAAAAGGATTAAGGTAGAGCCTTCATTCCAAAGGCGCATTTGGTTTGAGGTCCATTTTACAATATCATTTTGAAGTTCTTTAAAAATGAGATGAGATTTTATATGATAAGCATAGAGTAAAACCACAAATCCTAGTTTCACCAACATCCAATCTTGCGAAAGCCATCCCGGGGCCAAATGCAATAATAAAAAAGCAAACAAACTCGCTAAAATAGCCGAAGGCCAGGTGATAATATACCAAAGCCTTTTGGTCATTAGTTTTAACTGGGTAGCAAGAATGCTCTTTTCAGGTTCAGGTTTTTGAGTAGCTTCAATATGATAAATAAATAAGCGCGGAATATAAAAAAGCCCGGCGAACCAGGTGATCACAAAAATAAGATGTAAAGCTTTTATATAATTGTAATATTCTATCACAAATTATGGTTTTTTGGTTGGGTTTTGATGGGTATTGAAAACACGCAAGAATTATAATTTCTTGATCTGTCTATTTCAAAAATCACTAGGTAAGGAAAAATATCTAAAAGGGCATTTCTATAATTATTTTCCAGCTGAAAGATATATGGATTAGATTGAATTCGGATTAATGTGTTTTCAAAATCATTTAAAAAACGCTTGCCTAAACCGATTTGTTTAGATTCATACCAATCGATCGCACTTTTCAAATCAAGTTGAGCCGAAGAGTTTATCTTAAGGCTAAAACCCATATTCTCTTTCAATTTCTTTTCTAGCCTCCTCCCAGGGAATTGCCTTCTCCTCGCCACTTTTGTAAGCTTTCCAACGCCTTTCTATTTCTTCAAGTTGTTCATTAGAAAGTTGGCTCTTTCGGCCTTCCACTTCATAGCTTTCTCCTGGCTCACTGGCTCCAAGTTTTACATTCTTGCAACAACAACTTCAATTTCCCTAAGCAAATCCTCATCCTCACAGGCAATGATCTTTTGCATCAGTTCTATTTTTAAAGCATTTTTATCCATGGTTTTCCAGCTTTCTAACAAAGGTAGCGATTTATGATTTTTCTTCGGAAAAATTATCGGGAGGTTTCGGGCTTCAGTTTAAGCCTGATTTCCCTATTCAGAAAATACGCCGTAACCAGGGTGGAAAGTAAATCGGCGATAGGAAACGAGATCCAAACTCCAATTTCTCCGTAGTAATTCGGTAAAATCAGAATTAACGGAATAAAAAAGAATCCCTGCCGGGACAGCGTAAGCAATAAAGCCGGGATTGCTTTTCCAACCGCCTGGAAATATGCTGCACCAATTAGTTGAATGGCTACAATAGGAGTAGCGGCAAAAACCCAGCGCATGGCATCTGGAGTTTCTGCAATAATCTTTGGGTTTTGAGTAAAGATTTCAACAATTTCTTCAGCAAAAAACATAATCCCACCAAAAACTAATAACCCCAATCCACAGGCATATAAAATAGCAGTGTTGATACTTTCTTTAACTCGCTGGTATTTTTGAGCGCCATAATTAAACCCGGCAATAGGCAAAAAACCCTGCGTAACTCCCAGCACAGGAAAAAGGGCAAACATCAGCATTCTACCAATAATCGCATATATCGCTACTGAATCTTCCCCTCCAAGATCAAATAAAATATTATTCATTAGTAAATAAATAATACTAACTACCGCTTGCCGCGATAAAGTGACAAAACCGAGGGAACCAATTTCAGAAAGTATAGATTTATTAAGTCCGAAATCTGGTAAACTGATTTTAAGCTCCGAATTTTTAGAGACGAAAAACCAGAAAACATAGGCAAAACAAAAAAGATAAGAAGCGGTAGTAGCCCAGGCTGCACCCCACATGCCAAGTCCCATTTGATTGATGAAGATATAGTCCAGAAGTAAATTCCCCACAGACGGAATTATCATGGCGATCATCGCAAATTTGGGTTTCCCTTCTGCCCTAATCACGGTATTTCCCATCATGCAAAGCGCTAAGAAAGGCACTCCGTAAAGCACTATGGTATAATAAACTTTTGCAGGTTCAAAAATATCGCCTTTTCCCCCAAAAGCAGGAATAAGGGAATCCACGAACATAAGCCCAATAATAACTAATGTAATGGTGAGAATTAGCGTTAAACTAATCTGGTTTCCGAAGGTCTTTAAAGCTTTTTTACGGTCATCACCGCCAAGTGCCCGGCTAATTATAGACGAACCACCAATACCAATGGCCATTCCCAAGGCAGCAATAAAGAATGAAACCGGCAGTACTACATTTATTGCTGCAATAGCGGTAGAACCTATCCAGTTTCCTACAAAAATGGTATCGATTAATATATTCAGCGACATTACCAGGATTCCTATGGAAGCCGGTGCCGCTTGCTGTACAAGTAATTTACCTATTGGTTTTCTCCCAAGATTTTGAGAATTCGCCGAGGCCATTATGCTTCAACGGGCTTTTGGTGCGCCCACTCATCTACCCAGCGAGAAAGCACCTTTACCCAATCATCCCGATCGTTTAAACAAGGAACCACGGTAAATTCTTCACCTCCTACTTCGTGAAAAATCTCTTCTCCTTCCATAGCGATTTCCTCTAAAGTTTCAAGACAATCTGAAACAAACGCGGGAGTTACAATAGCAAGTTTTTTCATTCCCTGTTTTCCAAAACGCTCTATGGTTCTATCGGTATAAGGTTGCAACCATGGATCAAAACCTAAACGAGATTGGAAAGAAACACTGTATGAGTTTTCTTTTAATTCTAAGTATTCGGCAACCAAGCGTGTGGTTTCATAACACTGGTGACGATAACAAAATTGATGTGCTGCAGAAGGCGTTTGGCAACAACTCCCATCTATTTTACAATGAGATTTGGTAACATCGCTTTTTCTAATATGTCGCTCCGGTACGCCGTGATAAGAAAACAATAAATGCTGAAAATCTTTTCCTTTTAATTTTTCAGCAATACTTTCAGCTAAAACCCTAATATAATCTGAATGATTATAAAATGGCGGCACTGTAGTAAATTGCATTTTCGGAAAATGTTCTTTTCTAAGTTGTTCGGCTAAAACAAGAATAGTTTCTGTGGTAGCCATCGCGAATTGAGGGTATAATGGAAAAAGCAAAACCTCGTCTACACCTTTATCGTGCAATTCCTGAAGCCCAGATTTTATACTCGGTTCTCCATAACGCATCGCCAAAGCAATGGGCACAGATGTATTTGTATCCATTTTTTCCTGAAGGCGTTCTGATAAAACAATTAGTGGAGAACCCTCATCCCACCAGATCTTCTGGTAAGCTGCAGCCGACTTTTTAGGCCTTGTATTTAGTACAATTCCTCGTACTAAAAGAACCCTGGCCCAATAAGGAACGTCAATTACACGTTCGTCCATTAAAAATTCGTCGAGGTATTCTTTTACATCTTTTGGGTCGGTGCTTTTTGGGGATCCCAAATTAACCAATAGTACGCCTTTACTCATAGTTTTTCTTTTTCAACATCAAAAATAAGCTTATTAAAAGTGTAACAAAGCTTTATATTATTGCACTTTTTTATGCCTTAATAGAGGAATTAGTTTTTTGTTTTGTCTAACGCATACAAAATACTTTGTAAAATATGCTCTTTAAAACCGGGTTCTATATATGATTGAATGGTGTGACCCAAGCCTGTATAAATAGAAACCCCGCCGTAACCGGTTTCCCTAAACCAGGCTATGGGATGCTCTTCTCCGTTTGTTCCGCCTTCGTAAGAATTCTCATCAAGGTAAAGCAACACCTGCATTTCAGGATTTAGATTTTTGTAATTGTACCATTCATCTGTTCGCGTCCAAATCTTTGGCAGGTGCGAAACAGCCGGGTGTTCAGGCATATTTACATGAATATCTGCTTCCTGTATTTCTGGGTGGCCAGCGAAATAACCTCCCACCAATTCGCCAAACCACGGCCATTCATATTCAGTATCTGCTGCGGCGTGAATTCCGAAGAAATTACCACCGTTTTCTATATATGTTTTGAAAGCATCCTGCTCTTTTTCATCTAATACATTTCCGGTAGTGCTTAGAAAAATTACGAGATCAAATTTCGCCAGGTTCTTTTCATTAAAATCATCTGCATCTTTAGTGGCAGTAACTTCAAAACCGTGATCTTCTCCAAGATCAGAAATAAAAGATCTTCCTGCAGGGATTGATTTATGCCAAAAGCCTTCGGTTTTATAAAAAACCAGCACTTTATTTTTATCATTTTTGACTTGCTCTTCAACTTCCTGAGCAAAACCGGAATTTTGTGAAATAAGAAAAAGCGAAAGGAAAAAAGTCAGCATTAATCTAGACATAATTAAACGTTTGGATTTAAAGACATGATATATTTCTTTGGCGTAGTACCAAATTTCTTTTTAAAAGCCGCAATAAAATGACTGGAAGTACTGTAGCCCACTTTCAAACCAACTTCGTTTACGTTATAATCGCCACTATCCAGAAGTTTTCTTGCGAATTCCATTTTATAGTCAAATAGAAAACTGTAAACCGAATCGCCATAAATTTGCTTAAAACCTTCTTTAAGCTTTTTAAGGCTTAATCCAATTTCATCAGATAATTCCTGTAGCGAAGGTGGCTCAGCCATTCGGGAGATCACAATATCTTTAGCTTTTCTAATCTTAATAATATTTTCTTCGTCACTAAGAAAAGGGCATTGCTCTACATCTGGATCTTCTGTTCTATTAAAATACAAACTAAGCAGCTCATAAGCTTTACCTTTTAAATAAAGATTTTTAATGCTTTGGGTAAGATTAAAATTCATTACCTGATTAAGCACAATCGCCATAGAAGGCGAAATGGGAGCATCTTTATAGTATTTTTTATCCTTATTATCGGCGCTTAAAAAAGTGATATATCCGGCTTCCTGTGAAAACAGTGAATGGAATTTTTTAATAGAAATCACGAGGGAAATTAACCAGGAATTTGGTTCTAAAACTAAATTAAGCGGAAGATCCTGCTGCGGATTATAAAGTAATAATGAACTTTCTTCATTAAGCGGAAGCTCGTAATTGCTGTTATTAAACAGAAACTTACAGTTTCCCTTTAAATTGAAGTGAAACTGGATAAAACTACTGTCTATATCCCGAATAATTTTTTGATTATCAGAAGTTTCGTTTTGAAACTTTAAAAGATAAAAACCATCTTCAACTTTTAATTCTTCCGTAAATCCTTCAGCGTTATTTTTATCTTCTAAAATCATATTTTTAATTTTTAGACTATTTAGAATTATTCTAAACTATTGCCTCCAAATCGACTATCACTACTACAAATGTAAGCAAATACCATTTTTTGAAGATATAAAAAACCTAAAATAACTGAAAGCGATACAAAAAGTACTTTGAGCGTTACTTTTTGATTTAGCATTAGCTTAATTTTGCCAGCGAATAGCCTAAATAGGTACATGGAAGATTATCACATCGCAAGCGGAAAACATTTTTACACAATAGGCCTTAGCTACAAAAAGGCTGATGCAGAGATAAGAGGACATTTTAGCTTAGACGAAGAAGCAAAGAAACGTTTACTTCAGCAAGCTAGTGCCGAAGGGATTGAAGCTATTTTGGTAACATCTACCTGCAACCGCACCGAAATTTACGGATTTGCGCAACACCCATTTCAACTTATTAAATTGCTTTGTGAACATACACACGGCACCGTAGAAGAGTTTGAAAAAGTAGCTTATGTTCATAAGAACAAACAAGCTATTTCTCATATGTTTAGGGTTGGCACCGGGCTGGATAGCCAGATTCTGGGGGATTTCGAAATTATTAGTCAGTTAAAAGTTGCGTTTACCCGTTCTAAAAAGCTTGGACTTGTCAACGCCTTTTTAGAAAGATTAGTAAACGCAGTAATCCAGGCTAGTAAGCGCATTAAAAATGAAACCGAAATTTCTACAGGTGCGACTTCAGTTTCTTTCGCCTCTGTACAATACATTCTGCAAAATGTACCGAATGTTTCTGATAAGAATATTTTACTATTCGGAACAGGAAAAATAGGTAGAAATACCTGCGAAAACCTTATAAAACATACACATAACGAGCATATTACCCTTATTAACCGCACCAAGGATAAAGCGGAAAAAATTGCAGGGAAATTCAATCTTATCGTTAAAGATTACGCCGATTTACAGGCAGAAATAAGAAATACCGATATCCTAATTGTGGCTACAGGGGCGCAAAACCCTACTATTTCTAAAGAACTGATCTATTCTAATAAAGATCTACTGGTTTTAGATCTTTCTATCCCAAAGAATGTTTCGGAAGATGTAGCGCATTTACTGAATGTAAAACTGGTTCACCTGGATCAGCTTTCAAAAATTACAGACGAGAATCTAGAACGCAGAAAGCAATTTATTCCTGAAGCCGAAGTAATTATTAAAGAGGTGGAAACCGATTTCAATAAATGGCTTGAAACCCGAAAATTCGCTCCTACCATAAAAGCTTTAAAGAAAAAGCTTAGAAGTATGAAAGATGCCGAGTTAGATTTTCAGCGCAAGAAAATTTCAGATTTCAACGATGAACAAGCTGAAATAGTTAGTGACAGGATCATTCAAAAAATAATGAAGCATTTCGCTAATCATTTAAAAGGAGATTCCGAAACTACCGATGAAAGCCTGGAACTAATCCAGAAAGTATTTCAGCTAGAAGAACAGGCCAAATGAACAAAGTAATTCGCATTGGCACCAGGGATAGCGAACTCGCGCTTTGGCAGGCAAAAACAGTGCAAAATGCATTGGAAAAGGCCGGCCATAAAACCGAACTAGTTCCCGTAAAATCCACAGGAGACCTTAATCTAGACCAGCCACTTTACGAAATGGGCATTACCGGGATTTTTACCAAAACCCTGGATGTTGCTATGATTAAAGGCGATATTGATATCGCCGTACATTCTATGAAAGATGTACCTACAGCACTACCTAAGGGCATTGTTGAAGCTGCGGTTTTAAAACGAGCTAATACTAAAGATATTCTTATCCATAAAGGCCTTGATTTCTTAGAAAGTGAAGGCACTATTGCTACGGGAAGCCTTAGAAGAAAAGCACAATGGCTTAATAAGCACCCTAATCACAAGGTGGTAGATTTACGTGGAAACGTAAATACGCGAATGAAAAAATTAGACGATAACGACTGGAACGGAGCTATTTTCGCAGCTGCCGGCCTGGAACGCATCGCTCTAAAACCAGATAATTTCACAGATCTTAATTGGATGATTCCTGCCCCGGCACAAGGCGCAATGCTTGTGGTGGCCATGGAAGAAGACGAATTTACCCGCAAAGCACTTGCTTTATTAAACCATAGAGAATCTGAAATTACCGTGCATATTGAGCGCGAATTCTTAAAGGTTTTAGAAGGTGGTTGTACCGCGCCAATTGGTGCTTTAGCCACTATAGACAAAGATTTGGTTTACTTTAAAGGCGCATTATTTAGCCTGGATGGGAAAGAAAAAATTGGGGTAGAAAAAACAGTTTCTCTAAACGATATTGAGAATCTTGGAAGGCGTTGTGCTGAAGAAATTCTTAATAATGGCGGTGCAAAATTGATGCAGCAAATTAAAGCTGAAATAAATACCGAAGGCTGATTCTCATTTAAATAATTATGAATGAAGAGCATTCTCTCTACCAAAAAACTCAGTAATTCCCAGAAACAATTGTTTCTAAATTCGGGATTAAGCCTGGTAGAATATAATGCGATTGTAACCGAAACTACCAATTTTAAACTTCCTTCAGAAAAAATTGAAAACGCCATTTTCACCAGTAAAAATGCAGTGAATGCGGTTTTAGAAAAAGTTCAACTTAAAAATTGCTTTTGTGTTGGAGAAAAAACCGCGGAACTTTTAAGTGACAATGGATTCCATATTCAGGAAATAGCAGATTATGGCAAGGATTTAGCCGAAATTATTACTAAAAAATATGCTGCTGAAGAATTTACTTTTTTCTGCGGAAATAAAAGAAGAGATGAACTTCCTGAGATTTTGCAAAAAGAAAATATCCAGTTTAACGAAATTGAAGTTTATAAAACAAGCTTGAATCCGCAGTCCTTTCCGCAGGAATTTGAAGGTATTTTATTTTTTAGCCCCAGTGCGGTGCAGAGTTTTACGGCTAAAAATCAGTTGAAAGACACTACCGCTTTTTGCATAGGAAATACCACGGCTGCAGAAGCCCAAAAACATACAAATAACATAATAATTGCTACCAAACCAACTATTGAAAATGTGATTGTGCAGGTAGTAAACTACTTCGGAGCAAGCTCACGAAGCATTTAATATTGAAAAATATAATTTGATTTCGAGGCAAGCCTCGGAACATTTAATCTCGATTATCGAGTAAAATATTCTAAAAAATGATAAAAAACGATCTATTTCTAAAAGCTTTAAAAGGAGAAACGGTAGAACGTCCACCGGTTTGGATGATGAGACAGGCAGGCCGTTACCTTCCCGATTTTATGAAGCTTAAAGAAAAATACGACTTTTTCACACGCTGTAGAACCCCGGAATTAGCAACAGAAATCACCGTAATGCCTATTCATCAAATAGGGACTGATGCCGCAATTCTATTTAGTGACATTTTGGTGATTCCACAGGCGATGAATATCGAGGTAGAAATGAAACCCGGTGTTGGCCCATGGCTGCCAAATCCAATTCGTACCTCTAAAGATGTAGACAATGTAATTGTTCCAGATATCGAGGAAACTTTAGGTTACGTAATGGACGCCATTAAAATGACCAAACAGGAATTAAATAACGAAGTTCCGCTAATTGGTTTTGCCGGTTCCCCGTGGACAATTCTATGCTACGCCGTGCAAGGACAGGGTTCTAAAAACTTTGATAAAGCGAAGAAATTCTGCTTTACTAATCCAGTGGCTGCGCACCAATTATTACAAAAAATCACCGATACCACTATCGCTTACCTTAAAGCAAAAGTTGCAGCCGGAGTTGATGCGGTACAAATTTTTGATTCCTGGGGCGGGATGTTAAGCCCTGTAGATTACCAGGAATTTTCCTGGAAATATATTCAGCAGATCATTGATGCTTTAAAAGATGAAATCCCGGTTATCGCCTTCGGAAAAGGATGCTGGTTTGCCCTTCACGAAATGGCAAATTCGGGAGCTTCAGCTTTAGGTGTAGACTGGACGCTTAGCGCCAGGAACGCACGCTACTTAAGTGGCGGTAAAATCACCTTACAGGGTAATTTTGATCCTTCAAGATTATATTCCCCACCAGCAGAGATCAAAAGAATGGTAACCCAAATGATCAATGAATTTGGAAAGGATAGCTATATCGTAAACCTGGGACACGGTATTTTACCCGATATTCCGGTAGAAAACGCAAAAGCTTTTGTAGATGCGGTAAAAGAATATAAAGCTAATTAGTGGCAGTCTGGGCGCGGATTAAAAATATGAACTTTAAGGAACTGTTCGCAGTCTCTAAAGTTTTTATAAGTAAACCGCGCTATATTTTACCAACCTACCGGGCAACGATTAAAACCATAAGAATTTGTGACGATCTTTATAAAAAGGAACATCACAAAAATGGAAAAGAAAATGCCTTTAGACACGCCCTATGGAATTATTTAATTTGCCAGAAATGTTTTAAAATTTCCGGATCGGTTGAAGCTGCCAGAATTTGGAGCGACCATTTTACTGGTTTACACGAAAAACTTTCTCCAAACCAAAAACTGGCCAAAACCATGGATTTACACAATAACCGGTTTGGGCAGGCTTTATTTAAAGGAAATGAAATTCCAACTGAAGAAATTATTCATCTTTTTCAGGAAAAAATGAAAGTGGCAATTAAGGTTTCCAAAGTAGAAGAAATAGGAAAAACGAAAGATAAACTGGTTTATATTGAAGATTGAAAATGAGAGCGGAATTTTATAAATATATAGAAGATTTACAGGATCGCATTTGTGAAAAACTGGAAGAGATAGACGGTACAGCCAAATTTCAACAGGACCTTTGGGAGCGAGAAGAAGGTGGTGGTGGCAGAACCCGGGTTATAGAAAACGGTGCTGTTTTTGAAAAAGGCGGCGTAAATATTTCGGCAGTACACGGACCTTTAGCTCCGGCAATGCAACAATATTTTAAAGTTGGCGATGTAGATTTTTTTGCCTGCGGACTCAGTTTGGTGATTCATCCAAAAAACCCAATGGTGCCCACAGTTCACGCTAATTGGCGCTATTTTGAAATGTATGATAAAGAACGGAAATGTTTTAGACCAGTGGTTTGGCGGCGGGCAGGATCTTACGCCTTATTATCTTTTTGAAGAAGATGCCGAACATTTTCATAAGGTTTCAAAAGAAGCCTGTGATAAACATTCCCCGGAGTTTTACCCGGAATACAAGAAAAAATGTGATGAGTATTTCTGGAATTCGCATCGAAATGAAGCCCGTGGAATTGGAGGATTGTTCTTTGATTATTTAAAAGCCTCCGAAGAAAAAAGTATTGAAGACTGGTACAATTTTGTAACCGAAGTTGGTGATAGTTTCCTGGAAGCTTATGTACCTATTGTTGAAAAACGTAAAAAGTTATCATATTCTGAAGCAAACCGAAATTGGCAGGAAATAAGACGTGGCCGTTATGTAGAATTCAATTTAGTACACGATAAAGGCACGCTTTTCGGTTTAAAAACCAACGGAAGAATTGAAAGTATTTTAATGAGTTTACCTCCTCATGTGCAATGGGTTTACGACCATCATCCAGAACCCGGCAGCGAAGAAGAAAAAATATTGAAAGTTTTGGAAAACCCGAAGATCTTGGGTTTAAACATGAAAACTGACTTTTACTTATAACCGTAAAACTGAAAATATGTATCCACTAAGAAGAAATAGAAGATTAAGAACCAACGAAGCTATGAGAAGCTTAGTTAGGGAAACCGCAATAACTCCAAACGATTTTATCGCGCCACTTTTTGTGGTTGAAGGAAAAAATAAAAAGGAAGAGATCGCTTCTATGCCTAATTACTTTAGGTTTAGCCTTGATTTGCTGGAAAAGGAAGTTAAAGAGCTTTGGAGTTTAGGTATAAAATCGGTTTTGCTTTTTGTAAAAGTTCCGGAAAATCTAAAAGACAATGCCGGAACGGAAGCTTTAAATGCTGACGGACTAATGCAACGCGCTATTAAAACAGTAAAAAATGCAGTTCCGGAAATGTTGGTCATGACCGATGTTGCCCTGGATCCTTATTCTGCTTATGGACACGATGGCGTTATTGCCGATGGAAAAGTGATCAATGACGATACTACCGCTATTTTAGCTGAAATGGGACTTTCTCACGCTAAAGCAGGCGCCGATATTCTCGCTCCCAGCGATATGATGGACGGCCGAATTTTTGAAATGCGCAGTCTACTGGAAGATGAAGGTTTTCACGAAACCGGCATTATGAGTTATAGCGCAAAATATGCTTCAGCATTTTATGGGCCATTCCGCGATGCACTGGATTCTGCACCTGTTGATGCGGAAAATATTCCGAAAGATAAAAAAACCTACCAAATGGATCCTGCAAACCGCGAAGAAGCCGTTAAAGAAACCCTTATGGATATTGAGGAAGGCGCCGATATTGTGATGGTAAAACCGGGCTTGTGCTATTTAGATATTGTTCGTGATATTAGAAATGCCGTGGATGTTCCGGTGGCGGTTTACCAGGTTAGCGGCGAATATGCGATGATTAAAGCTGCAGCCGAAAAAGGTTGGTTAGATCACGATGCTGTCGTTTTAGAACAATTAACCGCCATAAAAAGAGCCGGCGCTTCTATGATTGCCAGCTATTTTGCTAAAGATGCGGTGAAATTGATTTCCTAATTTTATAACTAAAATTTAGCGATAACCAATCAGGTTTTTATATACATTTACAGGGTGAAAAACCAGAAAAATTTGAAAGCTTTATATGCGCTGTTTGCCATATTGTTTATGTCCTTTTCAGGGCAGGGCTTCGCTTTTTCTGGTTTTTCTGCTCATAATCTTGATTCCCGTAATTACGATTATCTTCAGGCCGACCAAAATAAACAGGCGGTACTATTTTCTGAAATTATCTCTTCTGAAAATACCATTTCAGAAGAAAGTTTTTCTGTTTTTTCAGGGAATTCAACTTCTACTTTTACTTCAAAAGAACCATTACTGCTTCCAATTGAGAAAAAATCATTTTTCAACTGTTTAGACCAAAGGCAGTTAATACTTCAACAAATATATCCTTTCCATTTTTTCTGGTGAATTGCTTGATTTCCGAAGAACTTAAGGTTTTTCGTAATTCATACTTAGCTCAAAAAAAGAGCAAACAAATTAAAATTCACCTAAATATTATAAAAAATGGATACCGTATCTACACTAATTGGCCTTGGCCTTTTAGCCGTGTTTATGCTGCCAATACTATACCTGATTTGGCAACAGAACAACAAAGAAAAAAACAGGCTTAAGAACCTTAAAAAAATAAGTGCTGAAAATAACTTAACAACTGACACCGTTGAGATTTCTGCCAATTTATTGCTGGGTTTAGACAGTAAAGCAAATAAGCTGCTCATTATAGAACCTGCCAATAATATGCAACACCGGGTTTTGGATCTCAATAAAATAAAGAATAGCAAAGTAAATTCTCATCCTTTCCCGGAGAATCAGAAATTAATTAAAAGTGTTAGTTTGGATCTTTCAGAAGATAATAAGAACCAAAAACCTACTGAAATTATCTTTTATGATGAAGATGATAATGAGAATAATAACGCATCAGAAAGGTTAATAGCAGCCCAGAAGTGGCAACGTATAATTAGCGCAAAACTCTCAGCTTAAGGCTTAATCAGCAACTCTTATCCAGCCCCGATTTTAATCTATCGGGGCTGTTTTTTATGTTTTATCATTTCTTTGCATTTGTTTGCAGGAATTATCTTTAAATTAGTATTTCAAAAAAGCCTAAAAACCAATATGGGATTACTAATTTTATTTGCTGTTCTTTCCATTTTCTTTTCTTTTATGTGTTCAATTTTGGAAGCAGCTTTATTGAGCGTAACCCCTTCTTATATCAAAATAAAAAATAAGGAAGGAAAAGCATATGCCAAGACCCTGGCAAATTTTAAACAAGATATAGACAAACCATTAATTGCAATATTAACGGTAAACACCATTTCCCATACCGTGGGAGCAATTTTAGTAGGTGTACAGGCCGAAAAAATCTATGGCGATGGCGGAAATGCTGTTGGGATAGTTTCTGCAGTTATGACGGTGGCTATTCTGGTTCTTTCTGAAATTATTCCGAAAACCATAGGCGCCACATACTGGCAAGCCCTGGGGAATTTTACCGCAAAAACCCTTAAAATAATGATCTTCCCACTGAAGTATACCGGGATACTTTGGCTGATGATGCTTACCACAAAACTAATTGGGAAATCGGCTCACGTTTCTTCTATGAATCGTGAAGAATTTGCTGCAATTACCGATGCTGCCGAAGAAGAAGGCGTTTTTGACGAAAGTGAAACCACGGTTATTAAAAACCTACTGGTATTTAAATCGGTTAAGGCAAAAGATGTGATGACGCCGTATTCTGTGGCTATCATTGAAAATGAAGATACCAGCATAGAAGAATTTCACCGAACTCATAAAAATCTTAAGTTTTCCAGAATTCCTGTTTATAAAAACCAAACCAACAATGTTACCGGTTTTATTCTGAAAGATGATGTGTTGGAGGAAATGATAGACGATAAAGGTGCTGAACCTTTGAGCGCACTAAAAAGAGATATTTTTATGAGTGCTGAAGACACTCCAATCCCCGAACTTTTTGAGAATTTTGTTCAAAAAAGAGGGCATATTTCCATGATCGTAGACGAATTTGGAAATACCGTTGGCCTTGTAACCATGGAAGATATTATTGAAACTTTACTGGGGCTTGAAATAATGGACGAGAGCGATAGTATTGAAGATATGCAAATGCTGGCCCGCCAAAACTGGGAAAAAAGAGCTAAACGCCTTGGGTTAATTCAAAGGAGAGACAATGAAGAAAACGAAGACGCAAAATCAGATATTTCTGAAAACTCCGCTGGGAACAGCCAGAATTAGCGGAGACGAAGAGGGAGTTTCGGCCATTCAGATTCTGGATGAAAAAATTCCAACTTCAACAGAAATTCCCGATTTTCTTCAGTCGGCGTTTCAACAATTAAACGATTATTTTAACGGAGAACTGGAAGAATTCAGTTTAAAATTAAATCCGCAAGGAACTGCTTTTCAGCAAAAAGTTTGGAAAGCACTTAACGAAATTCCTTTCGGAAAAACCTGTAGCTACCTCGAACTTTCCAGGAAATTAGGTGATGAAAAAGCGATACGGGCAGTAGCTTCAGCCAATGGAAAAAACCCGCTTTGGGTGGTAATTCCCTGTCATCGCGTAATTGGCAGTGACGGCTCGCTAACCGGTTATGCCGGTGGATTGCAGCGAAAACAATGGCTTTTAAACCACGAAAACAATACTTCACAACTATCAATGTTCTAAAACCTTAGCCTTATGACTAGATTTTTAAAGATTCTTGGCTCGGTAATACTCGTCCTTTCTATCGCCATCGTTATTCTAATTATTTTTGATTTCGGTTATATTTTCCGCGGAATTCAAGCCACATATTTTCAAGGGCACAATACAGCTTTTATAGATGATTATCCGCATTTTGAAAACAGGCTGATCGAGGCAGGTACCGAAACCGATAAATGGCCGGAACATTCAAATTATAACTCTGTTTCCTCAACTCAAGATCTAGCCGAATTAAACGAAGAGCTGGAAACCGCTGCTTTTTTAATTATAAAAAATGACAGTATTTGGTTTGAGAAATATTACCAGGAATATGGCCCAGACTCTAAAACAAATTCGTTTTCTATGGCCAAAAGTATTGTCACGGCATTACTGGGGAGCGCTATTAAAGATGGGTATATCAAAAGTCTGGAGCAACCGGTTTCTGATTTTTTCCCGCAGTTTAAGTCTGATTTAAAAGTAGGAGATCTGGCTTCTATGTCTTCTGGCCTAAACTGGAATGAGAATTATTACAATCCCTTTGGAATGACTGCAAGGGCTTATTTCGATGAAAACATTCGTGAATTAGTATTACGCCTGGAAGTAACCGGAACTCCCGGAGAGAGCTTTAAATACCTTAGTGGCAATACAATTTTGCTTGGGATGGTTATAGAAAAAGCCACCGGAGAGAATCTTTCAGAATATTTAAGTGAGAATTTATGGAAACCAATGAATATGCAACACGATGCACTTTGGCAACTAGACAGCGAAGAAAGCGGGATGGAGAAGGCCTATTGTTGCATAGCTTCTAACGCCAGGGATTTTGCACGGTTTGGGAAACTTTATAAAAATAAAGGACAATGGAATGGTAAACAGCTACTGAGCCCTGAATTTGTGGAGCAATCTACTGAGCCACGGTTTGAAGATAGTCCGCAATATGGATATGGTTTTTGGTTAAGCGATTATAAAGACAAAGATATTTTCTATATGCGTGGCATTCACGGTCAATATGTTATCGTTATTCCCGAAGACGATCTAATTATCGTGAGATTGGGGGAAAACCTGATTAAAAAAGACGAAGACGAAGAGCACGCGCCCGATTTCTATAAGTATATTGATGAGACTTATAAAATGCTAAATGATGTTGCAAACAATTAAGCTAGAGCACATTCTCTTTCTCGACATTGAAACCGTACCAGAATTTGAAAATTTCAATGACCTCTCTGAAGAAAAAAAGTCACTCTGGGAAGAGAAAACCCAATACCAACGTAAAGACGAATTTACTGCAGAACAGTTTTATGACCGTGCCGGAATTTGGGCAGAGTTTGGTAAGATTGTTTGTATCTCCGTTGGTTTTTTCAGCTTTAAAAATGGCGACAGAACTTTTAGGCTTACCACATTTAAAGATGAAGAAAGAACTCTACTTCAACAGTTTTCAGAATTATTAAAAGAACATTTCTCAAAACCTCAGCATTTACTTTGTGCACACAATGGGAAGGAATTCGATTTTCCCTTCATTGCACGCAGAATGCTAATTCATAATCTTCCACTGCCTCTAAAACTAAACCTGTTTGGAAAAAAGCCCTGGGAAGTGCCGCATTTGGATACTTTGGAGTTATGGAAATTTGGAGATTATAAACACTTTACTTCTTTAAAATTATTGACCAACGTTTTAAAAATTCCTTCTCCCAAAGATGATATTTCAGGTAGTGATGTAAGAAACGTTTTCTACAACGATAAAGATCTGGACCGCATTGTTAGTTACTGCGAAAAAGATGTACTTGCCATAGCACAGGTTATTTTAAAACTGCGCCAGGAAAAACTATTGGAAGCTCCAGAAGTGGTTAGTGTATAAAATTAGCACGTTCCGGCAGATGAGTTTTATCATCTGTTAAGACATTTTAACCTAAGCTAAAGAATTAGCTATTATTTAATTACTAACTTTAAGTTATAACCAATAAAACCTATAGTTATGTATTTATACATTGAAATGTGGAATGTAACCGGAAAATGGATAGACCTCTCCAAAGAAAAACGAAGAGAGCTGATGGGAAATATGCAAGATAGGATTACCGGTTTAAAAGATAATGGCGTAGAAAACCTTGGCTGGGCTCTAAACGACGAGCACACTCATTACCGAAGCCAATATCGCTATGTTACAGTTTGGAAAATGCCTTCTTTAGATAATGTAGAGACTTTAGAAGAAAATCTAAAGAAAGTAGGTTGGTACGACTATTTTTCTCAGGCCAATACCCGTGGAAAAATTATTTCGCAAGGAGAAGCTATAGACTTTTTAGTTAATCTTGAAGCAGAATCTACTTCACTAACTTAATATGAATTAAAATAGAAATATTTTCCGGCAGTAATTTAAAGTTACTGCCGGATTTTTTTATAACTGCATTTCAGGAATATCACCTTCTACAAGTAACTTTCCTTCAGTAGCTTTTTGAATTTCTTCTACACTTACTCCGGGAGCTCTTTCCAGCAATTTAAAACCATCTTTAGTAACTTCAATAACCGCAAGGTTAGTTACAATTTTAGTCACACAGGCCACGCCGGTTAAAGGCAGCGAACATTTTTTAAGCAATTTAGAATCACCTGCTTTGTTGGTATGCATCATCGCTACGATAATATTTTCGGCACTGGCTACAAGATCCATGGCGCCGCCCATACCTTTTACCATTTTCCCCGGAATTTTCCAGTTGGCGATATCACCGTTTTCAGCAACTTCCATAGCTCCTAAAATAGTAAGGTCTACGTGCTGACCGCGAATCATCCCGAAGCTCATTGCGGAATCAAAGAAACTCGCACCGGGAAGTGCAGTTATGGTTTGTTTTCCAGCATTAATAAGATCGGCGTCTTCTTCTCCTTCCAATGGAAAAGGTCCCATTCCCAGGATTCCGTTTTCACTCTGAAATTCTACTTCTATATCATCGCGTACAAAATTGGCTACGAGGGTGGGAATTCCAATTCCCAAATTCACATAATACCCGTCTTTCACCTCTTTGGCAATACGTTTTGCTATTCCTTCTTTGTCTAACATAATTCTAATTTTGTCATTTCCGCGAAGGCGGAAATCTATATTTTTTCAAAAAACCAGATTCGAAAAGACCCTAAAATCACTATTGAAAAATGAATGATTCTCAAATTACCACATTTTCAAATCTTCAAATCATCGTTTATTAAATATTCGTTAATTGGTTATTTGTTAAATGGTTTAATAATTAGATAGAATGTTTATTCTAACTAATAAGAATAAGTTTCGTGATGTAAGTCTCAAACTATTCACTTTTAACCATTAACCTTTAACTCACTTTTCGAACTGTTCTTTTCTCAATTCGCTTTTCGTAATTTTTTCCTTCAAAAATGCGTTGTACAAATATTCCCGGAATATGAATCTGGTTTGGATCCAGTTCTCCCGGTTCTACCAGTTCTTCAACCTCAACAACAGTCACTTTAGCGGCACCGCACATTAACGGATTAAAATTACGGGCAGTTCCTTTAAAAATAAGGTTTCCGGCTTTATCGCCTTTCCAGGCTTTTACAAATGCAAAGTCAGCTTTGAAAGCTTTTTCTAATACATACATTTTTCCATCAAATTCGCGGGTTTCCTTAAACTGGGAAACCTCGGTACCGTAACCGGCAGGCGTGTATATAGCGGGAAAACCCTGTTGAGCAGCCTGGCAACGCGCAGCTAATGTTCCCTGCGGAATAAGCTCTACGTCCAGCTCTTCGCTAAGCATTTGGCGTTCAAACTCGTCGTTTTCTCCCACATAGGAAGAAACCATTTTATCTATTTGTTTCTTTTGAAGTAAAAGTCCGAGGCCAAAGTCATCTACCCCGGCGTTATTGGAAATGCAAGTAAGATTCTTCACATTAAGACGAACTAATTCTGAAATGGCATTTTCTGGAATACCACTAAGGCCAAAACCTCCCAGCATAAACGTCATACCATCTTCTACGCCCTGCAAAGCATCCTCTACATTCGCTACAGTTTTTCTAATCATCGGTATTTAATTTTACCGAAAAATACGAAAATAAAAATGCTGTTACAATGCTTTTAGGCTTGTAGATTATATTTTTCTGAAAAATAAAGCTGAATTTTTGCTAAATAATCAAAAACTACGAGGCAAGACCAAGAGGTATGAATCGGAATATACTTTTTAAAATTACGAGATTCGCCTGGAGGAATTAAACCCTCTAGAGGGCTTAAAAATCAAGTTCGTCTGGTACACTATCGGTTTGAGATTCATTTTCCTGATTATACTGCTCGCAGTCTGTCGCAATAGAAAGATTATCAGGTCTTGGAAATGCTTCTTGTGAAACATCAAGTTCTTCATCTGCATAAAGATCTTTCATATACATTCCCCAAATTGGTAGCGCCATAGTGGCTCCCTGGCCATAAGTGATACCGGGAAAATGAACAGCACGATCTTCAGCACCAACCCAAACGCCGGTCACTAAATTAGGAACCATTCCCATAAACCAACCATCACTTTGATTTTGCGTGGTTCCGGTTTTACCGGCAATAGGATTCTTAAAATCATAAGGATAACCGGTTACCCCACGTTTGTAATGATCAAATTCTTTAGCGTAAGTTCCGCGTAAACGAGCTCCTGAACCGTATTGAGTAACGCCTTCTAAAAGGTTTACCGTTACATAAGCAGCTTCCTTATTAAGTACATCGCGGGTTTGCGGAACGTGTTGATATAAAACTGTTCCGTTTTTATCTTCAATTCGGTTTACAATCACCGGTTTCACATAAACACCTTCGTTTACAAAAGTGCTGTAAGCAGAAACCATTTCGAAAAGGCTCATATCTTCGGTACCTAAGGCAATCGCAGGTCCAGTTGAAAAGTTTTCGGTATCTACTCCTAATTTTTTTACTAGATCTATAACCGGTTCGGGGCCTGTTTTATCAATTAGCCTGGCTGTTACTGTATTTACAGACTGCGCCAGGGCATTCTTTAAACTAATCATCCCATCATATTCTCCGTTAGCATTCTCTGGAGACCAGTCTTTGGTGTTGCCGTATTTTCCCTGTTCTATAGTGAACCTGTTTTTAGGCATCATATCACAAGGAGAAAGCTTTAACTGGTCTATTGCAGTGGCATAGACAAATGGCTTGAAGGTAGAACCTACCTGTCGTTTTCCTTGTTTTACGTGATCGTATTTAAAATGCTTAAAGTTAGTTCCCCCAACCCAGGCTTTCACTTCCCCGGTTTGCGGTCTCATAGACATTAAGCCTGCCTGCAAAAATCCTTTGTAATAGAAAATAGAATCCTTAGGCGTCATAATGGTGTCTTTTACGCCATCCCAGGAGAAAACACGCATTTCAGTTTCTTTATCGAACGAGGCCAGGATATCTTCTTCAGATTTCCCCTGATCTTCCATTTCCCGCCATCTTACTGAACGCTGCATTGCGCTTCTAACAATACTATTGATCTGTCCCTGGTCTAGATCCCGAAACGGAGCGGTTTTATTATTTTCATTTTGCCTGTCAAATTCTTTCTGAAGATGTGAAATATGCTTTTCTACAGCAGTTTCAGCATACTGTTGCATTTTAGAATCTATGCTGGTATAAATTTTTAGCCCATCTCGGTAAAGACTGTATTCAGTACCATCAGGTTTTGGATTTTTTTCTATCCAATCTTTCATAAATCCTTGCAGGTATACACGGAAATAGGTCGCCATTCCTTCATCATGCCCTTCAGGAGAGAAATCGAGGTTTAATGGTAATTTCTGAAGGGAATTTTTTTCCTGTTCAGACAAATATCCATTTTTATGCATTTGAACAAAAACCTGGTTACGACGCTGTTTTACCAGTTCTGGCCTACGCACAGGATTGTATAGAGCAGCGTTTTTTAACATCGCCACCAATACCGCCGATTCTTCTATATTAAGATCTTTAGCTTCTTTTCCGAAGTAAATTTTTGAAGCTGAACGAATTCCCACTGCCTGGTACACAAAATCGTATTTATTAAAATACATGGTAATAATCTCCTCTTTAGTGTACTGGCGTTCTAACCTGGTGGCAATAATCCATTCCTTTACCTTTTGTAAGATCCTGGCAAAAGGATTATTGGATACCTGATCTGTAAATAATAATTTAGAAAGCTGCTGGGTAATTGTACTCGCACCACCTCTTGTTCCCAGGTAAACCGCGGCTCTAATTGTTCCCTTTGCATCTATCCCGGCGTGTTTATAAAAACGTTCATCTTCAGTAGCAACAAGGGCTTCAACAAGGTGATCGGGAAGATCGTCGTATTTTATAGGTGTACGGTTTTCACTATAGTATTTTCCTAAAGTCTCCCCATCTGAAGAGAAAATTTCGGTAGCAAGATTGGTTTCAGGGTTTTCAAGCTCTTCAAAATCGGGCATCTTACCAAAAGCGCCCCAGCCTGCCATTAGGAAAATTAAAACTACAGCTAATAATCCAATACCAAAAAGTGTCCAAAATCCAATAATATAAGGCCTTTTACTGGTTTTGGTCTTTTGCTGCTTCTTTTTTGTTCCGGCCATTTATGTAAAATATTATTGCAGGTCTTTTTCTATCCTGAAACCTACGTGGGTAATTCCTTCTAAATTCTCTATTCCATCAACCTGGTCGTTTTTACGCATTGCCTGTTTTATGGCAATCCTATATTCACCGGGTTCAGTAAAACTCACATTTTCTTTATACCAGAGCTTACTTTCTTTTACATCACCAAAACCTGTACCAAGCCAGGTTCCATCTGGCGCTGCCATTTCATATTCCAGAGTATCAGTAATCACTTTTCCCTGCGGAAAACGCATCTCGGTAATTAAAAATAAATTTCTGTAATTATAATCTTTATTATTTCTAACGTTTATAAACAGGTTATAATTTTGTAGCGAGTCTAACTTTCCCAATTTAAAAACCAGGGTAGAATCTTTGTCCCAACCGCCAGTTACGGGTTTGTATTCGTCATAAACCCGCTTTTTATCACAGGAAGTCAATAAGGCAAAGGCGCCAATAAAAATTAAAAATACCCAGGCATTACGCATTCTTAGAAGGTTTTCCTTTACGTTTTCTTCGTTTTTTTGACTTGTTCTTTTTTTGCTGACCTTTAGGCTTATCAAAACGTGTTAAGCTATCCTGCCCAACCACATTATTAAAATCTGGTTTCTCTTCAATTTGAAGCTGAACTTCAAACTCTTCAAGGCTACCAACATCTTCTTTCTTACGATTTGAAGCTATAATTTTATTCGCCTGCTCTGCGGTTAATTTATGCCAGTTCATCCATTCACCCTCGTAGGCATACCAAAGTACGCCTTGAAAAATGTCTATTTTCTGGCAAACTGCAGTTCCTTTTTTGGTGAAAAGCTTAGTATCGGTTCTTGGAAATGTTTTTAAAGCTTCCAGGTAAGAATCCAGCTCGTAGTTGAGGCAACATTTTAACTTTCCGCATTGTCCCGCTAATTTCTGCGGATTTAAAGATAATTGCTGATATCTCGCTGCCGAAGTACTTACCGATCTAAAATCTGTAAGCCAGGTAGAACAACAAAGTTCCCGCCCGCAAGAGCCAATTCCGCCAAGGCGGGCAGCTTCCTGCCTTAAACCAATTTGGCGCATTTCTATACGCGTATTAAATTCTCGTGCAAATTCCTTGATTAACTGACGGAAATCTACGCGATCATCTGCTGTATAATAAAAAGTTGCTTTTGAAGCGTCCCCCTGAAACTCGATATCGCTAATCTTCATACTAAGATTAAGGCGAATGGCAATTTCACGGGCGCGTTTCTTTATCGCTTCTTCCCTGCCGCGAACTTCCTCCCAAACATCAATATCCTTTTGGGTGGCTTTTCGGTAAATCTTTAAAACTTCTTCGCTATCGGTTTTTACTTTTTTCTTCTTCATTTGTACCCTAACCAATTCTCCGGTAAGGCTTACCATACCCACATCGTGGCCGGGAGAAGCTTCTACAGCTACTACATCTCCCATACTAAGGCTAAGGTTTTCGGTATTTTTAAAAAAGTGTTTTCTTCCGTTTTTAAAGCGAACTTCTACATAATTAAAAGGTTCTATACCGTTAGGCATAGACATATTTGAAAGCCAATCGAATACAGAAAGTTTATTACAGGAATCTGTACCACAGGTTCCGTTATTTTTACATCCTTTTGGCTGACCGTCTTTGGTTGAGCAACTGCTACAAGCCATAAATATTTATATGTTGTAAGTCTTGCAAACTAATTTGCAGACTTTTGGGTTTATATTGAGATTCTAAAAAGGTAAATATACCAATATTAATTGGCACTCCCTTTTTAGAACGCTGTGTTAACTTTTATATTTTAAAACCTCAGAACGCCCTTTTTTGAATATTTTATTGCTATTTCCTTTTCCTTTTCTCAGGGCTTTTTGCTCTTCGTAAGGTAATGCAGCAATCTCCATACAATCTGTAGAACAACAATTATTCATTTTTTCGGCACATTCTTCACACTGAATAAACAGTAAGTGACAGGCTTCATTAGCGCAATTTACATGGGTATCGCAAGCTTTTCCGCACTGGTGACAATTTGCGATCACTTCTTCTGAAATTTGCTCGGCACGGCGATGATCAAAAACAAAATTCTTACCTATAAACTTGTTTTCCAGTTTTTGCTTTTCAACCTGGCGGGCATATTCAATAATTCCACCTTCCAGCTGGTACACATTCTTAAAGCCTTTATGCTTATAATATGCGCTGGCCTTTTCACATCTAATACCACCGGTGCAATACATTACCAGGTTCTTATCTTCTTTATGCTCTTTTAGATCGTTCTCTATAATTGGCAAAGAATCCCTAAACGTATCTACATCTGGCTTAATAGCTCCCTGAAAATGACCGATTTCACTTTCATAATGGTTACGCATATCTACCAATACAGTATTAGGATCGCTAATAAGGTCGTTGAATTTTAAAGCATCTACGTGCACCCCTTTATTGGTAACATCAAAAGTGCTATCGTTAAGTCCGTCAGCTACTATTTTATCACGAACTTTAACCTTCAGCTTTAAAAAAGCCTTGGCGTCGTGTTCAATAGCGATATTTAATCTCACGCCTTCAAGAAAATAAATATTATCAATAAACTTTTTAAATTCCTCAAATCGTTTTGCCGGAACAGAAAGTTGGGCATTAATCCCCTCGTGCGCAACATAAATGCGGCCAAGCACATCCATTTGGTCCCAGGCGATAAAAAGATGATTTCTGAATAAATGTGGATTGCCAATTTTGGCGTAGGCATAAAAAGAGAGCGTTAAACGGTCTTCTCCCGCTTCGTCTATAAGTGTTTCCCTCTCTTTAGCGCTTAATTTATTGTACAGTTGCATGCTATACTAATTAGTTAAGGTTAAAGAAATTTTTTGCAAAGATACGTTTAAATTTCACGGAAGAAAAAATGCCCTGAAAATTGAATTCCCAGGGCATTTTTTGTGTGGCTAATTCGGTTTGTAATCTTTTTTACTTTCTTTCATAAATTAGATTTTAAAATTCTAGCCACCATCTACCCGGCAACTCACATTCAGCAAAATAATCGCTGAAGCATCAAAACCACCAGGCATAACCAGACTTTTTCTCAAAAATCTCATAGGCAGAGTTAATTTTTAAATTTCTATTTGGTTTACTACCTCTTTGCAAGTACAGCGAGGCATTTGGTTCAAAAAATTAAAAAACCTCAACAAAATTGTTTCAGCATTTTAAATCTTTCATATAACGTAAATATACAAAAGCCGCTCATATAAAATTGTGATGCAGGAAAACTTATAGTAATTTAGCAACTCTCTAAATAGATTATTCAAATTATGAGCAACGATAAAGAAAAAGAAGCAAAATTAAAAGCCTTAAAGCTTACCCTGGATAAAATGGATAAAACCTACGGAAAGGGTACCGTGATGAAGATGAGTGACCAGGCCGTAGTAGATATAGATGCCATTTCTACCGGTTCTTTAGGTTTAGATTTAGCCATGGGTGTTGGAGGATATCCACGTGGAAGGGTTATTGAAATTTATGGACCTGAATCTTCGGGTAAAACAACTTTAACTTTACACGCAATAGCTGAAGCTCAGCAAAAAGGAGGCATTGCAGCCTTTATTGATGCAGAACATGCTTTTGACCGTTTTTATGCAGAAAAACTTGGTGTAGATATAGAGAACCTTATTATTTCGCAACCAGATAATGGAGAACAGGCACTGGAAATTGCCGATAATTTAATCCGGTCTGGAGCAATAGATATTATTGTGATAGACTCGGTTGCTGCGCTTACCCCTAAAAGTGAGATTGAAGGTGAAATGGGAGATTCTAAAATGGGATTACACGCCCGTTTAATGTCTCAAGCCCTTAGAAAACTTACCTCTTCTATTAGTAAAACCAATTGTACCGTAATCTTTATTAACCAGTTAAGGGAAAAGATTGGGGTTATGTTTGGAAACCCAGAAACTACTACCGGTGGTAACGCCTTAAAATTCTATGCTTCGGTACGTTTAGATATTAGACGTTCTACCCAAATAAAAGATAGCAATAGTAATGTTATGGGTAATAAAACCCGTGTAAAAGTGGTGAAGAACAAAGTTGCCCCACCATTTAAAATGGCTGAATTTGACATTATGTATGGTGAAGGAATATCTAAAATTGGAGAAATTATAGATATTGGTGTAGATTATGAGATCGTGAAAAAGAGCGGTTCCTGGTTTAGCTACGAAGACACTAAATTAGGTCAGGGTCGTGATGCGGTAAAAATTCTGCTTAAAGACAATCCAGATTTAATGGAAGAACTGGAAGAAAAAATAAAGAATGCTATTAAAGTCGCCAAAGAAGCTTAAGTTCCAGGTTAAATAACAGCAAAGTCTTAAAAATCCCTTAAAAAAAGGGATTTTTTTGTTTCGCCACGCAACCATTTCAATAAAGCTGCATCTATGAAATAGATAACACCTAAATAATAAATTTGAAATGAAAAGAATTGCCTTGTTAATGGTCCTGGCCCTAAGTCTTTACAGTTGCGACACAGATGATGACGGTCCAAATTTAAATTTCGCTATAGCAGAAATTACCGGTACTGATTTACCGGAATATTTTGAAATTGGTGAAAGTTATGATTTAGAGGTAACTTATGAGCTACCCAATGCGTGTCACGAATTTTCCAATTTTAGCGTAAATCAGTACATAGCTGAGGAAACCGACTCTACATTTGTAATAGAAATCGCTGCATTAACCTCCTACGATGCGAATATTACAGACTGTACTGAAGAAGGAGAATTAACTGATAGTCGTACTATAAGAGATTTAAGAATTAGTAGTGAAGATTACAATAACTACCAATTTAAATTACTCACGGGAGAAGATGAAAATGGCGAAGGGGAGTTTTTAATTATTGATGTTCCGGTGGGAGAGCCAGAACCAACAACACCAGAAGAAAATACTAACGCATAACAATCTAAGTTAGTGAGTTTAGAAAAACTCATACATCAGTGTAAAAACCAGGATATTAGGGCACAGGAAAAGCTTTACCGATTGTACTCCGGTAAACTTTTTGGCCTGTGCCTTAAGTATTCTAATAACTACCAGCAAGCTGAAGACAACTTGCAGGATGGTTTCATTACCATTTTCAATAAAATCAACCAATATGAAGATAAAGGTTCTTTTGAAGGCTGGATGAAACGTATTGTCATAAACACCACCCTACAAAAGCACCGAAAAGAGAAATATTTTGAGATCATTAATGAAAACCTTCTGGAAGATCCGGAAATAGAAGTTGATGACGAAGAAATTACAACCGATTTTCTATTAGAAAGCATTCAGGATTTGCCAGAACGTTACCGGCAAATTTTCAACCTCTATGCACTAGACGGATTTTCACATAAAGAGATCGCAGAAATGCTGAATATAAGTGTGGGAAGTTCAAAATCTAATTTGGCCCGTGCCAGGCATATTTTGAAGTCTAAAATAGAAAACCACCTCAACGACAATAAGGTGCAATCGCTATGAAAGAAAGAAAAAACATAGACCGGCTATACCAGGAAAAGTTTAGGGATTTTGCCCCCGAACCAAGTCCTGAGTTATGGAATAATATTGCCGGAAAACTGAAGGAGAAAGATCGAAAAAAGCCTTTTATCATTCCGTTATGGATAAAACTTGGCGGAGTTGCCGCAGTTTTAGCGCTGGTTCTTGGCGGCTATTTCTTTAGCCAAAATAATTTTACAGAGACACAAGTTGTTTTTGAAGTAGAAGAAAGCGCAAAACCTCAAATAAATTTACCAGAAATCAATAAAAACGAACAGTTTACCAATGCTTCAGAAATATTGAAAAACAATATGGATGAAACAATTTATTCAACATCTAAAGATTCAAAAAGCTCATCATCAAATAATAATTCAGCTTTAGCTTCTCAAAATACAAATGCTGAATCCGAAAAAACCCAAATCACTTCAACTGAAAAAGAAAATAATGCGAACAAAATTACGGGCGAGTCAGGCGGGCAAAATTCAGCTATAGCGGGAGAAGATCATCAAAATTCCGAAGAAAAAAATATTCAACATAAGGATTTCATCAATCCAAATTCAAAAAACGAACAGCAGGAACCTGAAGCTATTGCTCAAAATGAAAGCGAATAAAACTGAAATAGAAGAGCAATTTTCAACTAAAGACAGCCTGGAAGTAGCCCAGCAATTGGCGCAGATTGAAAAAGATAAAAACCTGGAAAAAGAAGAAGATCTTATTGCAGAAACAGCCAAAAAGAAACTGCGTTTAAGCACTTTTGCCGCTCCTGTTTTTTATGATAATATTGGAAAAGGAAGCGCGATAGCACCACAATTTGCAGGCAACAACACCAGCTCGCAGGTTAGTATGGCTTATGGAATGAATTTGGCCTATGCCATTTCAGATAAAATAAAGATTAGGAGTGGGATTTCTAAAGTATCTATGAGTTACGATGTAGAAGATATTATGTTTTCTGCCACTGTAAATCCTAATAGTATTAGTTCCATAAATTATGAGTCAGATAATGTGCAATTAGATAGCGCGCCATCGGGACTTCCCGGCAGTCAGCTCGGAAATAGCGACGGAAGTAATTTCTCTGGCACCAATATGGCCTTACCCGGCGAAATCAATCAACAGTTTGGGTTTATTGAAGTTCCGCTGGAAATTGAATATAATCTTGTAGATCGTAAAATTGGTATTAACCTAATTGCCGGCGGAAGCAGCCTGTTTTTAGATGAAAATAGTATAAAGGTAAATACCAATAATCAAAACACCAGAATTGGCGAAGCAAACAATATTAATAAAGTTAGTTTTAGCACCAATGTTGGAGTGGGATTAGATTACAAACTTACCGATAGTTTTCAGTTGAATTTAGAACCAATATTTAAATATCAACTAGATACTTTTGATGATGCTCCAGGAGTACGCCCATTCTATTTTGGCGTTTATTCCGGAATAAGTTTCAATTTTTAGCACCTATGAAAGGAGTAGAATCCTTCAGAAGTTTTATTTTGAAGGATTTTTTTGCTCCAGATCTTTAGTAAGCTCTTCAAAAATTACCTGGCGCGTTTTATTTCTTAAATTTTTTCTATCGGCAGGTTGCATTCCTTTTGTAGTAATAAATTCATGAATTTTCACGCGAAGTTTCCCCGGCGCTCCGGAAACGAATTTATAAGAAAAGCGCTTTTTATTATCGTAAAAGGTAATGGGAACAATAGGAATTTGATGAGCTATAGCCAATCTAAAAGCTCCGTCTTTAAAACTATCTAAAACCAAAGACCTGTCATTGGGCACACCGCCTTCAGGAAAAATGCAAATACTTTCTCCCATATCTAATCTTCGGCGGGCTTCAGTTACAACATCCTGCTTACTTTTCGCGCAATTTCTATCTACGGTAATATTTGTTTTTCGGTAGAAAAATCCAAAAACAGGAATTTTAGCAAGTTCCCTTTTCCCTACAAAAATAAATGGTTGTTTAATGATCACCAGCATCATCATAATATCTATCATAGAAGTATGATTGGCCACTAACATATAATTCTTCTTCGGGTCAAGTTGCTGCATCCTTTTAATTTCAGGATAAAAACCCATTCCATATAAGATACACTTAGCCCAAATACGGGCGCAAACATAATATTTAGGATAAAGTCTTTCTGCGGAAGAAAACACAACAAGTACCGGAAACATTACTAAAATTGGTAATACAAGTAGAATATAAAACCAGATTCGCCATAAAATAGTAAGTATTGTGCGTAGGATGTTCATAGAAGCCAAAAGTACTAAATTGAACCGAGGGAATTCGGTAAAAAAATTACCTTTGCAGAAAACCGAAAAAAGCAGATGTCCAGAATTCTTACAGGAGTACAAAGTACAGGAACTCCACACTTGGGAAATTTATTGGGAGCAATTTTACCGGCTATAGAAATGGCCAATAAACCCAATAACGATTCTTTTATTTTTATTGCAGATATGCATTCGCTAACCCAAATAAAAGATGCCGAAACTTTAAGAAACAACACCTATTCTGTGGCGGCAACCTGGCTGGCTTGCGGTATAGATATTGAAAAAACCGTTTTTTACCGACAAAGTGATATTCCGCAAACCGCAGAGCTTTCCTGGTATTTAAGTTGCTTTTTTCCGTATCAACGCTTAACCTTAGCGCATTCTTTTAAAGACAAATCAGATAGATTAGAAGATGTAAACGCAGGGCTTTTTACCTATCCCATGTTAATGGCAGCAGATATTTTACTTTACGATGCCGAAATTGTACCGGTAGGAAAAGACCAGCTTCAACATTTGGAAATTACTCGCGATGTAGCTTCCCGTTTTCATTCAAAAATGGGTGAGGCTTTTGTAATTCCTGAAGCGAAAGTTCAGGAAAATACCATGTACGTTCCTGGAACCGATGGCGCCAAAATGAGCAAATCTAAAGGCAATACCATAAACCTGTTTGTAACCGATAAAAAACTAAGGAAACAAATTATGGCTATTGACACCGATAGCACACCTTTGGAAGAACCGAAAAACCCCGATACCTGTAATGTTTTTGCACTTTACAAGTTAGTGGCTACAGAAGCACAAATCGCCGAAATGCGCAAGAATTATGAAGCCGGTGGCTTTGGATACGGGCACGCTAAACAGGCTTTATACGAAGTACTTTTAGAGCAGTTTGAAACTCCTAGAAAAAAGTATGAATATTATATGAATAACCTGGAGGAGCTTGACAAAGCTCTTGAAGTTGGGGCCGAAAAAGCCAGAAATGTAGCTAATGAGGTTATAAACAGAGTAAGGAAAAAAGTAGGTTACTAGATCAATTCAAATAATTTACCGGGTAATGGGCGTACCACGCCTTTTAATTCCATATTAATTAAAATACCCGCAGTTTTATAAGAGGGAAAGTTACAGTTTATCGCAATGCTATCTAACTGGGCTTTCCCTTCCTTTTGCAGAAAATCCAACACATTATTTTCTTCCTCATCAAGCTCTATAAACAATTGCTTTTGCACCGGTTTTGCCGATTCTTCCGGCTGCCAATTGAGCATATAAACCAAGTCTGCCGCGGAATTCAATAAATGCGCTTTTTGAGATTTTATGAGATCGTTACAGCCTTTACTTAATTTATCTGAAGGCCTTCCGGGTACAGCAAAGACTTCCCGGTTATAAGAATTTGCAATATCTGCAGTAACCAGCGAGCCGCCTTTTTCGGCACTTTCTATGACAACGGTTGCTTCGCTTAGACCTGCGATTATTCGGTTTCGTTTTAAAAAATTATTCCTGTCAAAATCATCACTACTCCAGAAATCGGTAAAAAACCCACCGTTCTCTTCTACTGAAGCTACATATTTCTGATGCACTTTTGGATAAATTTGATCTAAACCGTGCGCCAGGCAACCTATATTCTGCAGGTTATTGGCCACTGCGGCCCTTTGCGCGGTAATATCAACTCCATAGGCGAAGCCAGAAACGATTACCGGGTTTAACGGACTCAATTCTTCGATAAATTTTTCGCAAAAAGCCACTCCGCTTTGCGTGATCTTACGCGTACCCACCACACTAATAATTTTTTGGTTTTTCAGGTTGATATTTCCTCTTTGGAATAGTACCACCGGGCCATCTATGCAGTGCTTTAGCTTGTCTGGATAATCCTGATCTTTAAAATAAAGTACTTTTATCTGATTCTTTTCAATGAATTTCAGCTCCTCCTCTGCGGCTTTGAGATGAGCAGCATCAAAAAAATCACGTAAACGGTAAGCACCAATCCCATCAATTTTTAATAAATCCTGCTTTTTCTGCTGCAATACATTTTTAGCCGATCCAAAATGCCTGATCAGTTTCTTGGCAAGTGTATCTCCCAGATTTGGAATATGTTGCAATGCCAGGACATACTGTAATTCTTCAGAAGACATAATTGGATTTTCATTAAAATTACAGAAAAAAAGATTTGTTAATAAAATTTCTTTGGGTAACTTTAGGAGGAATAAAATAACCCCTTATTTTTGCGGCAATGAAGATAGCTAACTACATCCAGGATTTACTTTATCGTTACGAATGCGTAATTCTGCCAGGCTTTGGGGCTTTTTTATCCCAAAAAGAACCGGCATTTATAGACAAAGACACCCAAACTTTCCATCCACCCAAAAAAGTGGTTTCTTTTAATTCGCAATTAAGGAAGAACGATGGGCTTTTGGCAAACTATATTGCTGCAGCGCAAAAAGTATCTTATACTACTTCAGTAAATATGATTGCTGAATTTGTAGAAAAACTGGAAGAATCTTTTAAAGAGGATGGTAAGGTTGAGCTGGAAAATATTGGACGTTTCTTTTATTCGGAAGAAAAACTTCAGTTTGAACCTTTTGAGCACGTAAATTATCTAACCGATTCTTTTGGACTGGATAGCTTTAAAACTTCAGCAATTAGCCGCGAAACTTACAAAAAGCAAGTGGAAGAGCTGGAAGAAAAAGCTCCTATACTATTTACTCCTGAAAGAAGAAGAAAAACTCCTGCTTATCTTAAATATGCCGCTATAGGTCTTATCGCATTGGGAATTTCGGGCTTTGCAGGCTTGAATATTTATAGCAGCCAGGTTTCTAAACACAATATAGCCGAGCAACAACAGGCCCAGGAACAGCTCCAGGAGCAAATTCAGCAGGCTACTTTTGTTATTGATAATCCTTTACCGGCAGTTACTTTTAACGTAGCTAAACAAACCGGAAGCTATCATATTGTAGCCGGCGCATTTCGTGTAGAAGAAAATGCGAAAACCAAAGTTGCTGAGCTTAGAAAAGAAGGTTTTAAAGCACATCTTCTTGGCGAGAACAAGTATGGATTACACCAGGTAGTTTATGCCAGTCACGAAAAAAGACGAGACGCCATAAATATGTTGCGTGAAGTAAAATCCATTAATGAAGCTGCGTGGCTATTAGTACAGGAACTTTAATAGTTCTTTAAGCTGTAAATTGCCCAAAGCACCTTATTTTTGCCAAAAATTGGCAAAATGCAGGCAAAACACCCAGAAGAATCCAGAACTACTTTAACCGACTTGGTTTTACCCAGTGAAACCAATCCCCTAAATAATTTATTTGGTGGTGAGTTACTCGCCAGAATGGATCGTGCTGCCAGCATTGCTGCAAGAAGGCACAGTCGCCGTATTGTGGTTACCGCATCGGTAAACCACGTAGCGTTTAATAAAGCTGTTCCTTTGGGAAGTGTTGTAACTGTAGAAGCTGCAGTTTCCAGAGCTTTTAAATCTTCTATGGAGATCTTTATTGATGTTTGGGTGGAAGATCGCGAAAGCGGAAACCGCTCTAAAGCTAATGAAGCCATCTACACATTTGTAGCCGTGGACGAAACGGGTTCTCCTGTTGCCGTTCCTCCTTTAGATCCCGAAACAGAGCTGGAAAAAGAGCGCTACGAAGCAGCTTTAAGAAGAAAGCAACTTAGCCTGGTACTTGCAGGAAAAATGAAGCCTAATGAAGCTACAGAACTCAAAGCTTTATTTGAGAGTTAGCCATTCGGGTTTTGTAGATGAAGCCTCACCCCAAAGCCAATCATTAATAAAGTGTGTTTATTAAAATAGCTATCCAAGGCTGGCGGAGTATCAATATCCATTCTGTCCCAACGTAATGTTGCTTTAACAAAGATTGCCGCAGTTTTATCCAACCTATAGCCTAACTCGCTTCGTAACATTAAACTGTTTCCCTCTTCGGTAAAACGAGAATCCGGGGCTCGGTTTACATTATTAACCTCCCCAAAACCGGCCAGGGTATGTATATTCCATTCTTTATTAAATGCGTGATAATAACCAAGATGAAGTCCTAAATAATGTGAATTAATTCTTTTTAATGGCACCTGTATTGCTTAGATCGTCCCTCTTTTAAGTCTCCGTCATATAGACTATATTCCCCACCAATAGTTAGAAACGGAAGCACAAACCAGTTAAAATCCAAGCCGAAACCTAACTGAGAATAATTCTCCCAGCTGGAATTATTTACGCTATAACCTCTAAAAAATTCCCCGACAAAAAATACGGTTTCAGGATCTGTAGCTACATATTGATTTGGATGTGGTTCAGGAATAGTGTCCTGTGCGTTTAATAACAACGGAAAAAAAAGCGCGATAAATAAAAGTCTAGTAACTGAATTCATAAACCGGGTTTTCAGGAGTTATTTCAACATTTATTGTATCGTAAACGGCTTGAGCGCTAAATTTATATTTAAACTGAATTGTGCTGTTCTCTAAAGTTTTCCTTTCGAGTATAATTTCTTCTTCCCCGGGTAGCATACGATTACGGATTTCAATTTCAGATCGAAACAGGAAAGAATTTTCGTCAAGTGAATTCCCATTAAAACCTTGATAATTCTCGGTGATTGGAAACGAAACCTCATAAAACAAAGTATCGTTGTTCGCAGTAGTATTTTCTATTTTCAGCTCAAATCGCTGTGTTTTATATAGTTCTACATCTACAAATTTAAAAGCATTTCCTCTCGACCCTATGGAATCTAAAAAATGTACAGTAGCGTACGCTTCATTGTATTTCTCGTGATCTGGATGATTTATACTTACGCCGTAAAAACTATTATCGGTATCTAAACTCACAAAAGAAAACTCTCCGGCCGCATTGGCAAAACCTTCACCCAAAAGTTCTTCAGGCCTTGCATCCAAAATCGAATTCTCAGAGCCCGAAGCAATTATGTGTATGTTTTCTAAAGGCCTATTGCCAGTATCCACAATATTACCGGAAATCTGCATCCTTTTATTACCAACAACCCCAACATTATGCTCAGTGCAAGCAGTTAAAACTAAAAAACTAAGAACACCCAGGAGTTTTTTCATAAGTCAAAATTTTAATATTCTTATTGGTAAGATGCAAAAAAACGATAAAGGTTGCGTGGGGAAGCTACATTTCCAGAATCCAATCTGCCGGATCCATCTTCTGCATATTCTTATAGATCAAAAAGTGCAAAGTAGTTTTTCCAGAAGTGCGGCTGGTAGCTACAGCGCCAAGTTCCTGCCCTGTATTCACCACATCTCCTCTTTTTACATAAACTTTTTCAAGGTTATCGTAAATGGTGATATAATCTCCGTGTCTCACCATAACCGCTTTATTAGCACCTTTTAACACCTGAACTTCACTCACGGTACCGTTAAAAACAGCGCGGGCTTTTCCGCCGGAATCGGTATCGATATTTACCCCGTTGTTATTTATGCTAATAGATTTCACCACCGGGTGCGGTTGCCTGCCAAAACGGGAAGTAACCACGCCAGAACGCACCGGCCAGGGCAAACGGCCTTTATTTTTCACAAAATCTGCTGCGAGGGCTTTTGCAGCGGGAGTTAATTCATAAACATTTCTTTCGGTAGAGCCGCTTTCTTCGTTAGATTTTGCAATAGACTCACGAATCATTTTCTCAATTTGTGCGTCTATTTTATTGATCTCCTGTTGTTTTTGCCTAATCTGCGCAGCGAATTCACCTTCTTTACTTCTAATATTCTGCATCAAATCCTGCTGTGCTTTCTTGTTCTTTTCCAGTTGAGTTCTGGTTTGCCTGTTTTCAGCAATAAGCGCATCCTTAGCTTCTTTTTGATCGGCTAAATCGGCATTGAGTTCCTGCAGCTCTTCAGTTCTCACTTTAATTTCATCTCCTTGCTGCTTGCGATAATTGGTATACTGTTTCATATACTGCAGCCGTTTATAAGCCTGCAAAAAGTTCTCGGAAGATAATAGAGAACATTATCCTGCTTTGTGAAGATTTGCTTTTGTAAGATTTCTCAATCATCCTGGCATAATCTTCCTTAAGCTGTTCCAGTTCTTCCCTAAGCCTGGAAATTTTATTGGTATTCGCGCTTATTTGATTGGTTAGAAGATTCGCTTGCTGGTTGGTTACTTTTATTAAATTTTCTGTACTTCTTATTTGTTGATCCAAGTCTTCTACCTGACTTAAAACCGAACGCTCCTTTTGTTTATTACTACTTCTTAGCTCATTTATTCTCCGGATCTCATTCCGAAGTTCCACACGTTTTTTCTCAAGGCTTTCTCGAGTTGTTTGAGCCGACAAATTTCCCGCGGAAAGCAGTAAGAATATAAAACAGCATAATAATCCAGAAAACTTCTTAATCTTCATTATAAACTAATTTCTTCATAACCTGATGGGATATCAAATGGGAAACTTAGATCTCCCCTGTCAAATTCCAGTGAGCGGTAAGTAAGTTCTATTTTCGTGCTGCTTCCGGCCTCATTGGCAATAATACTTATTTCTTCCGGAAAAATCTTTCCTTCCACTTCCTGGTAATCAGAATAAGTTACGGTCACACTTTTATTTTCTTCTGTTTGTGCCAGCTGCTGGGCAGAGGTTTTGAAGTTTTTAGGATTCAAAAGAAACATTTTTCTTATTAATCCACCATTTGAAGGCATAAATTGAAAGCCTTTTGCGGTTTGGGAAAATTCAAACTCCTCTTCTCTAAGATCATAAATTGCCTGACCTATGAGTAAATTCTGAAGTTTTTGAAAATCTAAAGGAGTGCCTAAAAGATCACTTAGCAGCCGAAAATCTCCATCAAAATAAGTTTGACTCACCTTTTCGTAATAACTTACCCTGGAAGGCGTGATATAAGCTTTAGCAACTGGAAATCCTAATACCGAAGCACTCATCCAAATCGCTTTATCTTTTTCCATTCTAAAACTCAAATTAACCGATTGCGTACGATCTTCGTTTTGATAAACCGTTTTTAACCTCCCGGTAAGCGTGGTAAAGCTGGTTTCAGAATTATAGTGACTTTCTATAATGTTTGCGGCTTCAGCATTTTTAGTAGCAATTCCTTTTACTCCCTTCCGGCTTCCGCAGGAAACAATAAAAAGGCTTAATAACACTACTCCTAAAATCTTTCTATACATCTATTCTATTTCTTTTATTAAAGCTTCGACTTTACGCGAAAATTCAGCCGATTTCTCTTCTTCTCCGAGTTCCTTGTGGGCCATTTTTAATTGCGTGTAAAAATCAATTTCCATTCTTGGGTTATCAATCAAGTAATCCAGTCCAAATGTAAGTATTTCTATAGCTTCACGATACTCTTCCAATTGGTTTAGTGCAATTCCCTGCAATAAAAATAAAACAGGCTGCGCCGGAAATACCTCTAGCATTTCCTTACTCAAATCCCGGGCCTCTTTATACTTTTCTAACTCTAATTGAAGAAAAATAGTATTTTTTACCAGCTGAAAATCGTCAGTATTTTCTGCCAGGCCGGCCATAAAGAAACTTAACGCGTCTTCAAGTTCACCACGTTTCATATAATATTGACCCAATTGGCTGTAGAGTTTTGGGGCATTTTCACGCTCGCTAAGCATTTTGCTTACCTGCATTAAATCTTCTTCATATTCGGGATTATTATCTACAAAAATCAGAAAATCATTAAGCACTTTAAATTTTGATTCGGCATCAATTTCTTCGCTTTCAAAAACAATTTTCATTGAATTAACAGCCTCCTCCGGTTCTTCTCTTTCCAGATGAAATTTATACAATGCCAGATGCACTAAGGTAGATCCCGGATTGGCTTCCAGCAATTGTAAAGCGGTATTATAAGCCTGTTCGTGATCTCCCATATCGCTGTAGATATAAATGAGATTGAGATAATTCTGTTCGTTTTCAGGATTATTAGCAATTCCCTGTTCCAGATTCTCTATTTGTGCGGCGGTGTCGCCGGTTCGGGCATAAATTTGCCGGCGTAATTTGTTTCGGTAAGTACTGGGCCCTTCCTGCTCGTCCAGTTCATCTATAGTTTGAAGCGCTTCTTCAAATTGGCGGTTTAACAGGTAAATATTAGCAAGCTTTTCTTTATAATCTTCGTCAAAACTCAGTAATTTCAACAGGGTTTCAACAGCATTATCATATTGCTTTGCCCGCGTATAGGTTTTATAAAGTTGATCTAGAACATCTTCCCTTTTAGGCGCTAATTGATGGGCCTTTTCAAGATTTGCAATCGCCCTATCATAATTCTCTAATTCATTGTAATTTCTGGCCATTTCAAAATACACCACCGGATTATCAGGTTCCAGTCTTTGGCATTCTTCTAATGCAAGTATGGCTTTTTCGTAATTCTCAATGCCTTTTTGTTTTAAGGCTTCAAAGAATTGCTCCTGAAATTCGTCGGTTACATTTCCAAGATCGTCCTGATTAACATCTTCGAGCACCACTTCTTTTTCCTGGGCAAAACTTACCTGAAATGAAAACAAGGCTCCTGAAAGCATAGCTATAATGAAGAAGTACTTTTTCATAATTTTCAGGCTAAAGATTGAAATAAAGAGGTTGTTTGAAAAATCGGGTTTCGTCAAGCTGAACTGGTTTCAGCTTCTAACATGTTTTGACGAACAATAAATTAGATCCCCGAAAAAATTCGGGGCAAGCTCTGAAATAAATTCAGGATGACGATCTTAAAAATTCTTCAAACAACCTCTTAAATAAGCTTATTCTAAAGTTGAATAATCGCCAATGCTAATTTGGGTAAAGTTGCCATCAAATTTCGCAAAATTACCTATCATCGCGTTATCCAGTTTCGCATTTCTCACTTCAGCAAAAGTTTGAATTAAGCTATTCTTCACTTCAGCATCAGTAATTTTAGTTCCGTCGCCTACTGAAACATTAGGACCAATTTTAGCATTTACCAGCTCTACATTTTCGCCAATATAACAAGGTTCGGTGATTTCAGAATTAGTGATCTTCACAGAATCTGAGATCAATTTCTCACCATCCTGGTGAAGGAAATTCAGCATTCTGCCATTGGTTTCAACGGTTACATTTTTGTTTCCGCAATCCATCCATTCATCTACGGTTCCGGTTTTAAAGACTCCTGTCTTCGGCCATCATTTTCTTAATACCATCATTAATCTGGTATTCGCCGCCGTGCATCAGGTTTTCATCAAGCACTTCTTCCAGCTTCTCTTTTAAAACCGCAATATCTTTAAAATAGTAAATACCAATTACTGCCTGGTCACTTACGAATTCTTTTGGCTTTTCAACCAATTCTATAATCTCGTTCTTCTCGTTAAGGTTTACCACCCCAAAAGCTTCGGGATTAGCTACTTTTTTAGTCCAGATTACCGCATCGGCATCTTTATCGAGTTTAAAATCGGCTTTTATCAAGGTGTCAGCATAAGCTACAACTGCAGGGCCAGAAAGTGATTCCTTCGCGCTCATAATAGCGTGACCGGTTCCCAAAGGTTGATCCTGACGGTAAATAGAAGCTTTTGCATTTAAGCTTTTTGCCAGGCCTTCTAAACTTTCTACGATATCATCTCCAAAAAAAGCCGGATCACCCAAAATAAAAGCGATCTCGTCTATAGGTTGGTCAAGAACCTTTGCAATATCTTCTACCAGGCGATGCACGATTGGCTTTCCAGCTACGGGAATTAAAGGTTTTGGTACTGTTAACGTATGAGGACGAAGTCGTGAACCACGACCCGCCATAGGAACTATAATCTTCATTTATTTAGTTTTTGTGATCTTCAATCCTTGAAAATCGATATTCATATTAATTTTCCGCACAACCGGTATTAACCGGTTAAATTATATTTTTATTTGTTTCCTGTGCTTCCAAAGCCACCCGCGCCACGAGTGGTTTCTTCCAGCGTATCAACTTCTTCCCAGGAAATATGTTCGTGTTTAGCAATCACCATTTGAGCAACACGCTCACCATTTTCTATGGTGAATTCTTCATTAGATAAGTTCACCAAAATCACCCCTATTTCTCCACGGTAATCGGCATCTATGGTGCCGGGTGCGTTTAATACGGTGATTCCCTTTTTGGCGGCCAGGCCACTTCGTGGTCTCACCTGGGCTTCGTAACCTACCGGAAGCTCTATAAAAAGTCCGGTTTTAACGATAGTTCTTTCTAATGGTTTTAACGTAACAGCTCTCAGAAATATTGGCTCTAAGGTCCATTCCTGCTGAAGCTTCAGTTTCGTAATGCGGCAGTTTGTGTGCCGATTTATTGATGATCTTTACTTGCATAGTTAAGATTGTAATATTTTAATAAGTTGTTTTCTTTCAGAAACATATACTGTTCCGAGAAAGACTATTAATAAGCTAATTCCTACGAAATAATTTCCGCGGAAAACATAAAAGGAAAATACCGAAAATAAGACGGAAAGTACTAAATAGCCGCCTATTTTTTTAAGGTTATATGGAATAGGATAATATTTTCTTCCGTAGAAATAAGAAAGCAGCATCATTACACCGTAAGCTACCAAAGTTGCAATCGCAGAACCGGTGTAACTTATATACGGAATTAAAATAATGTTGAGCGCAAGGGTAAATAATGCACCCACTACAGAGATATAGCCGCCAAAACGGGTTCGGTCTGTAATCTTATACCAAACGGAGAGATTGTGATATATCCCAAGGAACAGGTTTGCCAGCAGAATAAGTGGAACAATATGCATTGCCTCCCAGTAAGAGCTATTCTGAATTAAAAGTTGCTTTAAAATATCTATAAAAACGATTACGGCCACAAGAATAAAGCTTCCAAAAACCACAAAATACTTGGTGATTATCGCATAGGTTTCCGGTGCATTTTTATTTTCAGCGTGGCTAAAGAAAAAAGGTTCTATCCCCAATCTAAACGCAGTTCCGAAAAGTGTCATAAACAAGGCAAGTTTATAACAGGCAGCATAAGCACCAATTTCGTCCCTGGCTATATCCTGCGGGAGCAAATAATCCAGCATTATTCGATCAAATACTTCATTTATAGAAAAGGCCAGTCCGGCAACTAGAACTGGGAAAGCATAAGACATCATAGATTTCCATAATCTGGTATTAAAACTGAAATCTATTTTGAAATAGAAAGGCAGCATCATTAACAACGTAACACCGCTGGCCACCAGATTGGAAATAAAGATATAGCTGATCTCAAACTCTGGCACATAAATGCTTTGAAAAACTGAATTCTCTACTGCCAAATCTTTTAAAAACAGTAAAAAGAAAATATTGAGTCCCAGGTTTATGCAAACATTTATAATTTTAATTACTGCAAAACGCATAGGTTTTTCAGCTGCACGTAACCACGTGAATGGGATAATAACCAGGGCGTCCAGGAATAGAATCCAGATAACCAGTTGAATGTATTTAACCGGGATATTCGCCATTTCAGCAATAAAATCCTGTGCTAAAAAAGCTGCTGTAAAAAATACTATAGAAGTTGCTACAATAGACCAGCCGGAAGTGCTTAGAACTTCCCCACTGTTCTTCATTTTATTATAAAACCTGAAAAAAGCGGTTTCCATCCCATAAGCAAGGATGACATTAAAAAACACAAAATAGGCGAAGATTATAGAAACTTCGCCATATTCAGCTTTTGGTAAAACGTGGGTATAAAGTGGTATTAATAAAACATTCAGCATACGCGGCAACACCGTGGCGAGGCCGTAAACAAAGGTTTGCTGAAATAGTTTTTTAAAGGTACCCAACCGAAGGATAAATTAGATTTTAAGCTTAGTTCTGCGCTTCTATTCCTGTTAGCTTGTAATACTTGGTTTTATCATTTTGAGAAAACACGAGAATAGCTTCATCGTCTTCAAGCTCAAACGGCATTTCTTCCGTTTTTTGTGGTACCCTATTTTTGTTTTCTTCGGCGGGATCAGAACTCATTACATCCATTCCACCTGCAGTGCTGAAATTCGCAGTAAAGAGATTGGTTTGTTCTTTATCCTGAACCAATGGAGATTTCATTCCTCTAAAATAAACACTATCCATACTTACCCGATTATCCTGGATAACCGCCACAGGAATGTGGAGATCTAACCCATTTTCACCCTGTGTATAATAAATATCCTGAAACTGTGCGGGAGCGCGTTCCTGCAATTCCTTATTGCTGCCGCAGCCTGTAATTAAGGTTAAAGCGAATATACTGCTGAATAAAAATAGTAGTTTCTTCATAATAGAAAGTTTGTTGTTTAAAAGTACAAAAACAAAACGCATACCAAATAAAAAACCCGTAGTTAACTTACGGGTTTTTAGAACGGAATTACTTCCGGAATATTATTTTTTGGTTTTATCCATTCAATGCCTCAGCACCACCAACAATCTCAAGGATCTCGTTGGTAATAGAAGCCTGTCTCGCTTTGTTGTAAGACAATTTAAGATCGTCACGAAGTTCTTTTGCGTTATCGGTTGCTTTGTGCATCGCCGTCATACGCGCGCCGTGTTCTGAAGCGAAAGAATCTCTTAATGCTTTAAACAATTGCATTTTTAGAGATTTAGGAATAAGCTCTTTTACAATTTCGATCTTTGAAGGTTCAAAAAGGTAATCGAGTTGCTTTTCTTCTTCCGTTTCAAATTGTTCTATAGGCAAGAATTGTTCGTGCTGTACAATTTGAGTAGCTGCATTCTTAAACTGGTTATACACCAATACGATCTTGTCGTACTTTTCATCTAAAAACAACTGCATTAATTCTTCGGCAATCTCCGATACGTTTTCAAAAGAAAGTTCGTCGTAAATTGCATTATTATTCTTATAAATCTCGTAGTCCTTTTTAAGAACATCGTTGGCTTTTTTACCAAGCGTGTAAAGATCTATCTTTTTAGAATCGTAATCGTTCTTAGCTTTATACTTAACGGCTTTTACAATATTGGTATTAAAAGCACCCGCCAAGCCCTTATTAGAAGATATAGCTACCATCAACACGTTTTTCACTTCGCGTTCTTCGGCGTATTTGCTACTGGTATCATCATCCAGGGTTGCACTTAAATCCTGTAACAGCTGAGTTAATTTTTCCGAATAAGGTCTCATTTGCGTGATCGCATCCTGAGCCCTGCTCAACTTTGCTGCCGACACCATTTTCATGGCGCTGGTAATCTGCATCGTTGATGATACCGAAGTAATCCTGCTACGTAATTCTTTTAAGTTTGCCATAAGTTTATTTATGTCATTCCCTCGTAGGAGGGAATCTTTAAAATTCTATGAGATTCCCGCTTGCGCGGGAATGACAATAATCCTCTTTTACTTCTTATACTTAGCTGAAAGCTCTTTCGCTACTGAAACCAAAGTATCTGTAACCTCATCGGTTAATTTACCGGCTTTTAGCGTATCTAACATATCTCTATGCTTAGCGTTAAGATATTCCAGGTAGTCTTTTTCAAATTCCTTCACTTTCTCTACCGGCACATCTTTTAGCAAGTTCTTAGAACCTGCATAAATAATTGCGATCTGGTCTTCTACCGGGTAAGGATCGTTTTCAGCCTGCTTAAGGATTTCTACGTTACGCTTACCTTTTTGAATAACTCTTAAAGTAGTAGGATCAAGATCTGAACCGAACTTAGCAAAAGCTTCAAGTTCACGATATTGTGCCTGGTCTAATTTTAAAGTACCGGCAACTTTCTTCATCGACTTAATTTGCGCCGAACCACCTACACGAGATACAGAAATACCAACATCAATTGCAGGACGAACCCCAGAGTTAAATAAATCTGAAGTTAGGAAAATCTGACCATCGGTAATAGAAATTACGTTGGTTGGGATATATGCTGAAACGTCACCTGCCTGTGTTTCAATAATTGGAAGTGCGGTTAAAGAACCTCCTCCTTTTATTTTTCCTTTAAGAGAATCAGGAAGATCGTTCATATTCTGTGCAATATCGTTATCATCAATAACTTTTGCAGCACGCTCTAATAATCTTGAGTGCAAGAAGAAAACATCCCCAGGGTAAGCTTCACGTCCCGGTGGGCGACGTAAAAGCAAAGATACCTCACGGTATGCAACGGCTTGCTTAGAAAGATCATCATAGATAATCAAAGCAGGACGACCAGTATCTCTAAAGTACTCACCAATAGCAGCACCTGCAAAAGGAGCATAAACCTGCATAGGAGCAGGATCTGAAGCGTTTGCAGCTACAATGGTAGTATATTCCATTGCACCTTTATCTTCAAGTACTTTTGCAATACCTGCTACAGTTGAAGCTTTTTGCCCAATTGCAACATATATACAGTGTACAGGTTCCCCTGCATCGTAAAATTCTTTTTGGTTAAGAATGGTGTCAATACAAACGGTAGTTTTACCAGTTTGACGGTCACCAATCACAAGCTCACGCTGCCCTCTACCAACAGGTACCATCGCATCAATAGATTTGATTCCTGTTTGCATTGGTTCACTTACCGGCTGACGGTAAATTACACCAGGCGCCTTACGCTCCAATGGCATCTGAAAAGTTTCCCCTTCAATATCACCTTTACCATCTATAGGATTTCCTAAAGTATCTACTACACGACCAACAATTCCTTCACCAACGTTGATAGAAGCAATTCTTTCGGTTCTTTTTACTACAGATCCTTCTCTAATATCTTTAGAAGGTCCTAGTAATACGATACCTACATTGTCTTCCTCAAGGTTTAAAACCATTCCTTCAAGGCCGCTTTCAAACTGAACCAATTCCCCGTATTGTGCGTTTGCCAAACCGTAAACGTTAGCGATACCATCACCAACAGTAAGTACAGTTCCCACCTCGTCTAAAGAGGCTCCGCTTTCAAAACCTGATAATTGTTTCTTTAATATTGCTGATACTTCAGCAGGATTTACTTCTGCCATAATTATTTAAGATAAAATGCCACGATAATTGCGTGACGGTTTTTATTAACTTTTTGCAAGCCCATTATGGGCATTTATATAGATGAAATATATGAGTTTGTTTTCAACTCCCTTTTTAGCCTATTAAGGTTTCGGGATACGCTGGCATCATATTGCAGATCACCAACTCTTAAAACAAAACCTCCTATAATATCTTTATTGACAACATTTTTAATCTTCGCACCGGTTCCGGTTAATTCCTTCACCTTAGCCAAGATCCTTTCTTCCAGCTCTGGTGTTAAAGGTACAGCCGAAGTTACTATCGCCTCCTGAGACTTGTTTAATGTATTGTAACGAACAATATAATTTTTCGCTACTAAATCAAGAATATTAATTCTTCCGTTTTCAACAAGCACATCAAAAGCACCCTGGGTAATTTCTCCCGCATCTTTAAAAATCTCTTTTAAACTGGCTTTTTTAACCGTTGAGTTTACAACCGGACTTTTAAGCATAGCCGAAAGATCTTCACTTTTTGCGATAGTTTGAGAAATCTGTTGCATATCAGTAAAAACGATATCTGCAGTATTTTTCTCTTTTGCCAAGTCTAAAATTGCTTTAGCGTAACGTTGTGCTGCCCTGGTTCCTTTCATTACTTCTTAGTTTAAGGTAGCATCGTTCAACATCTTATCAATCATCTGATGTTGCTTCTCCTCGGTAGACAATTCTTTTCCAATTACTTTTTCAGCAATTTCTATAGAAAGTGTAGCTACCTGATTTTTAATATCGGCCATAGCTGCACGCTTCTCCATCTCTATGCTCTCTTTAGCCTTAGCTACAATATTATCGGCTTTTTTCTGCGCATCACCTTCAGCTTCAGAAATCATCTTTTCTTTTAACTGACGTGCTTCCTTAAGAATCTCATCCCTTTCAGCACGAGCTTCCTGTAACAACTTTTCGTTATCTGCCTTTAGATTTTGCATCTCTTTACGTGCATCTTCAGCAGAAGCAAGAGCTTCATTAATAGACTCTTCGCGAGTTCTTACCGCACCAAGAATTGGCTTCCAGGCGAATTTGGCAAGAATAAGCATCAGCACTAAAAATACGATGGTTTGCCAAAAAATCAGACCAACTTCCGGAGTAATTAAATCCATAATTCTTTATTTATATAATACCTGTTAACATCATTTTTTAAAAAGCCCATTCGCAACCAACCGTTACGAATGGGTTTTTGAAATCTTAGGACTAAGCCGGTGTAGTAAGCACCCCTAGCAACGCAGCTACAACTCCAAAAAGGGCAACACCCTCTACAAGTGCAGCAGCAATAATCATTGCAGTCTGGATTTTTCCAGAAGCTTCCGGTTGACGGGCAATAGCGTCCATTGCTGAACCACCAATTTTACCAACGCCAATAGCGGCTCCAACAACTGCTAATCCAGCTCCTAAAGCTGCAAGTCCAATGTGTAAATACTCCATAGTATAAAAATTAAAAATTAAAATTAATGATGTTCATGTTCCGCAACTGCCATCCCGATAAACAGGGCAGACAGCATTGTAAAAATAAACGCTTGTAGGAATGCTACTAACAATTCCAGTATTGTGATAAAAAGGGCAAAAGGAACCGAAATTCCGGCAACTCCAGCACTTTCCAGTATAAATATCAATCCTATTAAACTCAATATAATAATGTGACCCGCGGTAATGTTCGCAAATAAACGAATCATAAGTGCAACCGGCTTGATCACTAAACCAATCACCTCCACTACCATCAAAATTGGCTTTACGAATGTTGGAATTCCAGGCATCCACAAGGTATGCTTCCAAAACTCTTTATTTCCGTTTATCAATATTAAAGCAAGGGTAAATAAACCTAAAGAAACGGTAACCGCAATATTACCCGTTACGTTTGCAGCACCCGGCAACAAACCTAAAAGGTTAGTGATCCAGATAAAGAAGAACACTGTTAATAAGAACGGCATAAACTTCATATACTTCTTATCGCCAATTTGAGGTTTTGCGATCTCATCGCGAACAAAAAGCACTAAAGTCTCTAAAATATTATTGAAACCAGCAGGAGCTTTTTTATTCTTTTTGTGGTGACCGGCTAAACCGAAGAAGAAGATCAACATTAAAATAACGGTTAAGAACATAGCAGCTACGTTCTTGGTTATAGAAAAATCCCAGGGTTTACTGGCATTTAAAACGTTATGCTCTTCATCAAACTCAACAGTTTCAGCACCTGCGTCTAATTTGTAAATATCTTCGTGATAATTTACAAAACGCATCCCATCTTTCTCTACCACGTGATGCCCTTCGGTATCGTGGTGAAATTCGCTAGACATGAAAGTAACAAAACCGCCTTCTTCAGTAAAAAGAATTACCGGAAGCGGTAAAGTAAACGAACTGTCTCCTTCACCAAAAAAATGCCACCCGTGAGAATCACCAATGTGGTGCATAATCATCTCGGTAGGATTAAATTCATCTTTGCTTTCTTCTGCCTGAGAATCGTCCTTGGCAAAAGCGTTAAAAGGAAGTAAGGCTAAGGCTAGTGTAAACGTCACTATAATCTTTAAAGATTTATGTGCTATCATAGTACCTGTTCTGCTTAAAATTATGGGCTCTAAATTCGGGTGCAAAGGTATACTTTTAATTTTTATTTGAAAGCACCCCAACTAAAATTTTAGCAAAAGCGTTATTTTTATTATTATAACTGACAAACAGCATCTTAAGCTTTGTTTATTAGTTTCACCGCGTACAGGGTCTCAAAGATCAAATACAAAAAGTAAGGAATAAAAAAGGCAAGAATATTAGCAAACACTGCATTTATCTCGCTTAAGATTAAAGGAAGCAAAAAAATTACCGCTGCCACCATCTTAAATAAACTTAATCCCATAAACGCGAAACCAGTATTCTCGGTAAAATTTCGATAAACAAAAACCAGGCATAAATATATAAGAAATGTAGCCAGGAAATGGAATAGATAAATGCTAAAACTGCTATAATAGAATTCCATTTCTAAAACATAGCGCTGCAATAGAAACTGAATTAACCATAACAATAAAGTAAAAGGGAGCAATCGTTTTAGGAAAGCCAGTAGATCATTTTTCATTTTTTTCGTCTTCTTCGCTCATTTTAATTACACTTCTATAAACCTGATAGAGCGCTATAAAAACCCCTAAAAGTGATAAGCTAATTGTAAATGCAGAATATTTATTCGGAAATTTCCCGTCTAACCAAATCCCTAATAAAACACCGCCGGCAATAATGATTCCCATCTGGAAAGCAATATTCACAAAACCCAGGTATTTATTTAAGTTATCGTTTTTCATAATTTAAGCTGAAAAAATCTTAATTGATCGGTTGTGGGTATTCCTCTAAATTCTTCTGAATTTGTACAATTCTATAATTTTCTGTTGAAATCTCGATTGGTTCTTTTTCAACTAAATAATCTTCATTTATTTCAAGTAACTCTGCAAAACCTTTCGCCCTGTTAAGATCTTCAAGGCCGTGCACCATTACAAAAACCGCTTCCGGATCATAAACATCTATGGAAACCGAAAGATGATCGTACTTAATTTCTGAAATCGCTGTCGCTATCTTTTCTTTTAAAGCTAAAGCCGCTTCCTCTTCTGAAACATCAAACTTATAAAGCAATTTATAATTTTGCTGAAGACTATCGGTATTAAATTCTAAACCACTTAACTGCGGAATTGTTTTATTTAAAATTTCCTGCGCTTTTTTTCCTTCCTGAGTTTGTGGATAAGTCAAAGCCACGTGATTCAATGCGCTTTTATAAGCTTCTAAACCTAAGAGTCTTCCGCTGGCCTGGGCTTTTAAAAGTTCCAGTTTAGGAACAATTGCATCCCCGGCAAATTCAGAACTATATCTATTGGTTTCTGCAATCACCTCCTTGAAATTTTGCGCTTCGAAATCACGATAAAGTTCAGCGTAAATTGCTTCAGGAGAATTCTCATCTTCCAGGATGCTTTCAGGGTTTAAAATATAAGCAGCGTAACGGGAATCTGGGTAATTCTCCAAAATTTCCTGCTTCATTTCTTCAGCCCTAAAACTTTGATTTGTGGTTTGATAAATCTGATATAGATTATACATAGAAGGCAAAATAAGGCGCTCATCTGAAGACATCTCTAAAACAGCTTCCAATCTATCCTGCGCCATTTTATATTCCCTGAAATTCTCTTTATAAATTATTCCCAGCTGATAATACGCAAAATCCCTGTCTCGGGTTATGGTATCTAAAACCGCCAAATCGGTCGGAATTTGATCTATATAAGTATAAGGATCAAGCCTTGGATCGTTATCTAAAACCTGCTGTGAAAGCCCGGGTTCTTCTGTTACCGCATCTTCGTTTTCAAAATTCACTTCTGCCCAACGCCAGTTATCGGCTAGCGGCCGATCTCCCCATTGATTCAAAAATTCCTGCCTGCCCTGTTGAACTCTGGCTTCATTATAAAAATAAAAAGTACGCGCCGAATTTTGCTGTCCTGAAGCTATTGCCGGCAGAGTTGCAGGCAATACAGCTTTAGCATCATCGGCTTCTAACTGGGCACGCAAACCGGAAGTATAATCTTTAAAATAATCTAATTTTGCCGCAGGCGTCATTTGGCTTAAGCGTAGGATGCTATCGTTTTTATAAGCTACGCCTTCATATTTTATAACGTCTTCTAAATTATCTCTTTTCTTCTTTATAGTTCTAAATTCCCTAAGCTTAGGATCCATCTCTGCCAGGGTACTGTCAAAATATTTACTTGCCAATACATAATTGCTTTGGTCGAAATTTATATTCGCAAGAATTTCATAATTGATAGAGCGCAGATAAACATCGCTGGCGGGTTCTCTTAGAGATTTCTTATAATAATCTACTGCAGTTTCGGTAGAATCTAAACGATTATAATATTCTCCTATTTGAAAATAGATCTTATCTAAAAACGGCCTGTTCTCACGGTCTTCTTCCAGCTCCCGAAGCATTTCCCGCAATTCATAATTGTTTCCCTGCCCCAGTTCAAAATTACGTGCCTTTTGAACGTAGGCATTGATCATATAAATCCTGGGAGATTTCCTGTTTAGCTCTATAACCTCATCAAAAGCAGCATTAGCCGCTGCAGTTTGCCCTAAGCGATTATAAAGTTGTCCCAGTATATAAAAATAGCGACCTTTTTCTTCATTTTTACCGGTAAACTCTGCAGCATTACTTAGCGGAACCACCGCACTGTCTAAATGCCGAAGATTGATATAAGCCTGGGCCATTGTAGCACTGGCATCGGCAATATCCTGTTCTTCCAGATACTCCAGATCCAGCACTTTTTTAAGATTATTGATCGCAAGACGATTATTTTCAAGCCGCATATGCGTTTTTTCGCGCCAAACCCGGGCGTGAATAATATTGTTACTGGCAGGATAACGTCTTAGGATATAATTAAAAGCTTCCAGGGCGGGAATAAAACGCTGATCGAAATACCGGGCTTTTCCCAGCAATAAATAAGCTTCATCTATTTGCGGATTTCTTTCTTTCCCTTCTATCAGCATCGAGTGACGCTGAATCGCTTTTACCGCTTTTTCTTCGGCATAACCAAAATTCTGATTTCGAACACTATCGGGCAAAACGATGTTTTCATCAATTTGCATACGTTCAATGGGTAGAATATCCCAGTAATTATCGGCGTAGTTTTGGTTAAGCTCTTCCTTTCCCTGTTCCAGGCCAAGATTGCCGTTATAGAGGGTATTATACTCTGTAGTAACCGCGTGCCAGTTTCGGTTTACAAAGGTGTTCTTTTTGCGTGAACAGCCAGCGATGCTCCCCACCAGGAGCAATAGTAGAATAAGTTTGGTAATTATATTCAAAATTAACCGTTTCTCGATGGCTTTATAACTAAAAATCAGCTTATTTAGTGTGCAAAAATACGCTTCTTTTTGCAAACGCAAACCAATTCATTATAGTTCTTCTACCGGAGTGGCGCCAACTTCACGCGAAAAATAGCTTTCTAATTCACTTAAAGTAGCTTCAGAGGTTTTAATATCTTTTACCGGTTCGCCCTTATCTAAAACCACAATACGCTCACAAACTTCGGTCACGTGAATAAGATCGTGGCTGGAAATTAGCACCGTAGTTTCCCTGTTTTCAGTAAGTTCTTTAATAATCTTTTTTAGGCGAATTTGAGTGGTAGGATCTAAATTGGCAAAAGGCTCATCTAAGATCACCACTTTTGGGTTTCCTATTAAAGCCGCCACAATGCCAACTTTTTTCTGGTTTCCTTTAGAGAGATCGCGTAAATATTTTTTTCGGCCTAAAATTTCTCCGTGGAAAAAATCTTCAAAATTGGCTAAAAACGAATCGATATCAGCTTTGTTGGCACCGCGTAATTCGCCAACAAAATAGAAGTATTCTTCCGGGGTTAAATATCCAATAAGAAAACTTTCATCTATAAAAGAAGCAGTAAAAGGTTTCCAGTCTTCACTTTGGCTTACCGTGATCTCGTGATTAAAAATGTTACCTGTAGTTGGTTTAATTAAATCCAGCAATAAGCTGAAAAAAGTTGTTTTTCCGGCCCCGTTATTTCCAACCAGGCCAAAACTTTCTCCTGTTGGAATATCCAGGTGATCTATGTTTAGAACTTTTGTTCCACCGTATATTTTACTAAGATTCGTAGCTGTTATCATAATTATAAAATTTTATTCGCCGGTTTGTTTAAAGCCGTTAATCATCGCATATTTTCTTTTCCGGTAAACTCCCGCAATGTATTCCATTAACTGCGGGCGTAGAACTAAGCCAATTATACCTAAGCTTGAAAGACCAATTAATGCCGCCTTAAAGCCTATAAAAAAGTCTAAAAGCCAGTATATTAAAATTGGTAAAAACATTAACGGAAGCCCTACAATCCATTGTGCCGCTCCTGTGCCCTGGTAATTCATAAACGGACTTTTATCCAGGTCTATTTTCTTTTTGTTGAAAGACCCCGAATAGAGTAAAATAGGAACATTCACCCCAATATTATATAAAGCGGCTACCATATTTATCAATAAAATATTCCAGCCGAAATAAATATAAGGTGTAGTAAGAATAGCCAGTATTATTACGCTAAAGCTAAGCAATAGCGCTTTAGAAGACAGGTAATCTTTCATAGGAATGTTTTGCGACATTATCATAGAATAATATGAAGCATCCCACGATGGTATAAACTGCCCAAAATTGATCATAAAGATACCTGTCATAAAAATACCTACAAACACATAAAAAGCTGAATGTGAATACATATCACTAGGATAAACAAAAAGGCCATAACCCAGCAAAATAAAAGACATATAAATTGTGGTTTTTGGTCTTTTGTTTCGCCAAATCAGTTTTAGATCCTGCTGAAGAAAAGGGGCAAGAGTTCCAAATTTTTTGGTCCATCCAAAGTCTTTTGTATCGGCATCTTTTTGTTTCTGCTTTAAACCGGCATCCAGGTAAAATTTACTTTCCAGGTTATGTTGATTCCATTTAAATAGAACTACTGCCAGAACTATAGGAATAATTACCAAATAAGGGTTTAAAACCAGGAAATCTAACATTTTCCCAAACCAGAAACTAATTTCAAAAACCTTGAAATATTCCAGAGCCGCCAACACAACCACGGTAAGAATAGCAGGAATTAAGGCCTTTAGATCATCGGTAAATTTCTTTTTAAAAATAAAATTCAGAAAGTTGACACATTGGGTAATGGCAATCATAGCAAGCATCCAGCCTAAAAGATTCCAGGTTCCATATTCGGCCTTGTAAATGCAAAAAATTCCGAAGGGAATTATGATAAATAACGGCAGGAAATTAAAGAAAGAGTACATAGACTTGCTCAAAACAAAATTCACTGCTTTGCGTCTGGGAATTGGTAAATTTAAAAGTGGTTTTATGTCCAGGACCGGCAAGGTTTGCATAAAAAACCTAAAACCAAGCTCAAACACCAGCCATAATAATACAAACCGATTTACCAGCTGCAGTGGATCCTGATCAGGAAAATATTCCTTCAATAAAGGATAGAGTCCAATTCCCAAAGCAAGAAAAGCTATCGAAAAATATAAGGCCAGGAAAATTAGCAGGACTTTTAACCCAATACTCTTCCCAACACTCGCAGAACGGAAGAAAGATTTCCACTCTAACCATAAAAATCGTTTAAACATAATTTAATAATTTACCCGGTAATTGGGATTAAAAACGCCCTGGCATCTACCCAAAAACTAAGGAGTGTTTAGACTAAAATAATTGTTCATCTCTATATTACCAATATCGATTACCTTACAAGTATAGAAATTTAGGCATTTGTTACACTCTTTAATTTCACATACTTTGTATTTTTGCCAAAAATAATTTTTTGATGAGTACGTTTTTTCCATTAGAGATAAAAGAAGTAATTAGGGAAACCCCACAGGCAGTGAGCTTGTCTTTTAATATTCCAGAAAACTTAAAAGAAGAGTTTAAGTTTGACGCTGGCCAATATATCACGATAAAAACAAAATTAGGCGACGAAGAATTAAGACGTGCGTATTCCCTTTGTTCGGCACCAAATTCGGGAGAATTTAAAGTGACCGTAAAAGAGGTAGAAGGCGGAAAATTCTCGGTAATCGCAAATAATAAGCTTAATGCGGGAGACATTTTAGAAGTTCACCCACCCGAAGGCAAGTTTATACTTAAACCTACCGGTGAAGCCAGGACTTATGCAGCCTTTGCCGCGGGAAGTGGAATTACACCAGTGCTTTCTATCATAAAAACGGTCTTAGCCGAAGAGCCTAAAAGCAGGTTTGTGCTTACTTACGGAAATAAATCTCCTGAAGAAACTATTTTCTTTAAGGAATTACTTGAACTGCAAGCCAAATTTCCTGATCGGCTTTTTATTGAATTCGTATACAGCCGTACCAGAGAAGACAATTCTCACTTTGGAAGAATTGAAACCAGCACGGTAAATTTTGTAGTTAAAAACAAATTTAAAGAACATGCTTTTGATGCTTTCTACCTTTGCGGGCCAGAGGAAATGATCAACCAGGTAAGTGATGTTTTAAAAGAAAACGGGGTTACCGAAGACAAAATTCTTTATGAACTCTTTACTTCTGAAGACACAGGAGCTATAGAAACCAATGTAGAAGGCCAAACCGAGCTTACCATTATGGTAGACGATGAGGAAACTACTTTCTCGATGGATACCAAAGAAACAGTATTGGATGCCGCTTTAGAGCACGATCTAGATGTGCCATATTCCTGCCAGGGCGGGATTTGCAGTAGTTGCATTGCCAGGATCGTAGAAGGAAAAGCCGAAATGCGTAAAAATCAGATCTTAACCGATGAAGAGATCGAAGAAGGCTTGATCCTTACCTGCCAGGCACAACCGCTAACTCCAAAACTAAAAGTAGACTACGACGATGTATAGTTTCTTTGGCAAGAAAGGCTGAAAAGATTATCTTGTTAAGAACAAATCAATTTTATGCTGAAACTCAAAAATGTCTCCTTTGCCTATGCTGAAGAACCGGTTTTAAAAAACATAAGTTTTAAGCTTGAAAAAGGAGAAAATCTCTCGGTAATTGGAGAAAGTGGCTGCGGAAAAAGCACATTGCTTAAACTTATTTACGGCTTACTTCATACCGATGGAGAGATTTTTTGGGGAGAAAAGGAATTATTAGGGCCAAAATTCAACCTGGTGCCGGGAGAGCCGTCTTTTAAATACCTGGCACAGGATTTCGATCTCATGCTTCCTTTAAGTGCAGCAGATAATATTGGGAAATACCTCAGCAATCAATATCCACAGAAAAAGAAGAAGCGTATAAAAGAATTGCTGGAAGTTGTTGAAATGACAGAGCTAGCCGATAAGAAAGCGAAACTTTTAAGCGGCGGCCAACAACAGCGCGTAGCTTTAGCACGGGCGCTGGCCAAACAACCAGAACTGCTTTTACTGGACGAGCCTTTTAGCCATATAGATCATTTCAGGAAAAATAATTTACGCCGAAGACTTTTTGCTTACTTAAAAGACCACAATATCGCCTGTATAGTGGCCACCCACGATAGTACCGATGCACTTTCTTTCGCCGATAAAACAATTGTACTGAAAAATGCGAAAATCTATGCTGAAAATTCCCCGGCGGAATTATATCAAAATCCGCCAAATAAATATGTGGCTTCCCTTTTTGGCGATGTAAATGAACTTATGCTAAAGGATCTGGCTGAAGATGAAAGCAGCCGAAAAAAAGTAATTCTTTACCCTGAAGAAATAAAGCTTTCCAAAACTTCCGGAATAGAAGCAACAGTAAAAAAATCCTGGTTTAAAGGTGAAACCTGGCTAATTGAAGCCAGTTTGAACGGAAAAACTGTGTATTTTAATCATTCACAGGAATTAAAAGAAGGTAAAAAAATCAAGCTGAAAGTTTCAGAGAAATTAATCGAATCCAGATTGAAGTAGTTTAATCTTCGCCACGAATACACGAATAATTTTATTGTTTCGTTATCTGAACTTGTTTCAGATCTAATTTCTTCTAAATACTAATCTTATCGTCTAAATAAATCAAAGTCGTTCCCTTAATTTCAAGGGAAGCGGCGGTAATCGTTTGAATGAGAGTTTGATCTTGTTTCCTTAGCTCTTTTGCTTCTTTACTATCGTCATTACGAGCGACGCAGGAGCGCGGTAATCTTTTGAATGAGAGTTTCAGTTGCCAGATTGCTTCAGCTGCTCGCATGACGCATTTCATGTCAACCCTCCTTCTTCAAGTGAGCGAATTCATTCTTGAGTAGAATATTCGTGAATTCGTGGCTATCATTTTAATTTAAAACACTTCCAAAATTTTAGCTGTTTTTCCGTTGAAAGTAATTTCTTCTCCGGCTTTTTTATGAAGCAATAGTTGCGCGATAGGGGAATTGGCGCCAATGGCAAAATATTCATCGCCATCTACAATAATACGATCTGCCGGGATCGCGATAAAATAATTAGCCATATTGGTCTTTACCGCAGTTCCCAATTGAGCGGAACCGTTGTTAGTTCTGCTTTTTGCAATATTAAGCGTATTTCTAAGATTTTTAAATTGCTGTAGCTGTTCGGCCAGTTTATTCCATTCCAGGTTTATCATTTCCCGCCCGGTTTCATATTTATCGCCAGCACTGCTTTTGGTTTCGTTTTCCAGATCACTTTCAAGTCCGGCCATAGCAGCTTCAATACGCTTTATACGTTCTTCCACGTAAGCCTCACAAGCTTTATAAAGTTTTTCTTTTATTGAATTCATTTAAACGTTTTTAGATCTCAGATTTCAACTTAATCCTGTGATTCATTCTGAATAATTTCACCCTTAATTGGAGAGTAATCATTTCTTAATTCACCATCTACGATAATATTAGAAAAATAACTTTTTATGCCCGTAGCTTTATTCCTATCCTTAACATTTTGAATATGAAAATGTAGATGTGGTTCTGAAGAGTTGCCGGAATTCCCGCAAAGACCTAAAACTTCTCCTTTCTTCACCTTTTGCTCCTTCTTTTACGTTAACCGAATGTTGTTTGAAATGTGAAAAAAATAAATATTCACCATTTTCGGTTTTTAAAATAACGGTATTACCCGGAATATAAATAGGGTTAAGTTCCCCGGGCTTATTATCTTCAATCCCGTCAACTGCCAAAACAACTTCTGCATCACAGGGTGCTATTATTTCTTTTCCAAAGGCATAGTAATCTTGGTTGGTTCTTCCGTTAGTTTTATAAGATTTACCCTCATTATCTCTTATTAAAAAGTCAAAAGCATTTTTCTGTGCTTTATATTCAACGTGATAATTTAAATCTACAGTGTCACCACCCCAACCGACAGTCCATCTACCTTTAAAAGGAAGAATTAATTTGGTTGAGTTTCTTTTTAATTCCGCAACATTATTTTCTAGAAAAGGTTCAATATAAATTCCAGTAATTTCAAGTTGCTTATTAGTGGAAATATTTAATGAATAAATTCCTTTTTCAAATGTAGTTTTATAGGATGCAAAAGTTCCTCTTACATAATTTTTAAATTCCCGGTTTCTTATTTTACCTGACTCCTTCTTTTAAATCAGTAAAGAATTCGATTGCTTTCTTATGAGGTAAAGTATTTTTCATCTCGGTGGAAAACATAGTCGAAAATTCCATTAAAATCCCCAGAATTAAATTTTTGTTCAAATGTTTCAGAGACTTTTTTATCTGCTGATTTTTCGGTCTGGGCAGAAGCCCAACTTATCGTAAAAAGTAAAAGTGCAAGTAAAACTATTTTCTTCATAGAGCTTTTATTCCAAAGTAAATTTTCCATAATTCTGCATTTGCCTTACAATCCAGTTTTTTCGTTGATTTATATAATTGCTGGCTGGATTTGCTCTGTATTCTCTGGGATTCGGTAAAACAGCGGCAATAGCAGCGGCTTCGTAAATAGAAAGATTCGCCGCCGATTTGTTGAACCAATGCTGTGCAGCAGCTTCTGCGCCGTAGACTCCCCGGCCCATTTCAATACTATTGAGGTAAACCTCTAAAATTCGTTCTTTACTCCAAAAAGTTTCGATCAAAAATGTGAAATAAACTTCCAGGCCTTTTCTAAACCAATTTCTCCCCGGCCATAAAAACACATTCTTTGCGGTTTGCTGGGAAATTGTGCTGGCACCGCGCACCCGCTTTCCTTTTTGATTATCCTCAATTGCCTTTTCTATAGCTTCAAAATCAAAACCATTATGTTTTACAAAGTTTTGATCTTCGCTGGCAATCACACTAAGTTGCAAATGCCGGGAAATATCTTGTCGTGGCACCCACGAATGCTGAATTTCTTCTTCAGGATTTTCAAAATATCGAATAGCCATTAAAGGGGTAAATGGTACCGGAAGCCATTTATATAGCAAAACCATAAAAATGGAAAATAGGATTAAAACACTTATCAGTTTCAGGATAAATTTGAATATTTTCTTGATCATGCTATCAATTCTGAAAGTTCTTTTCCTACTAAACTGCCAATGGCAACGCCCATTCCGCCTAATCGCACTCCGCAAACTACGTTTTCTGAAATTTGTTTTACTATGGGGTTTTTCTGTTTTCCAACGCCCATAATTCCGCTCCAGCGTTGATCAATTTCAAAGGAAGTTTCCGGTAAAACGGTGGTTTTAAGCAATTCTTCCAGTTTCTGCTGAATAAGTTCGGTTTGAGCGATTTCGGTGGTTTCTTCGGTCTTAAAATCCAGGTTTCTGCCACCGCCAAAAAGAATGCGATCGTCAATATTCCTGAAATAATAATAACCCTTATCTAAATGAAATGTGCCTTTGATCTCCAGGTTTTTAATCGGTTTGGTGATCAACACCTGGGCGCGTGCCGGTTTTACCTGAGCAATTCCCAATTTTTCTGAAAATCCATTAGTAGCGATCAATAATTTCTTTGCTGAAAATTCTAATTTATCGGTTTTGATCTTTACAGAATTTTTGGTCTCGATGAATTCTTCTACGGTAATATTATTAAGAATTTTGATGCCGGCCTTCTGCACTTTATGTAGCAGAGATTCCATCATTTTCCCGGTATTTAATTGTCCTTCAAATTGATTAAAAATGAGTTTTTCCTGAATATTTCTAAAACCGAAGTTATCTTTTTGAATACTAAAAACAGCGTCTCCAAACACCGGCTTCAGCATTTTATTGAGTTCAGTCAGCTTTGCTTTACAATCTTCGAAAAGTGGCTGATCTTCTTTTGTAAAAAGTTCGTAACCGCCATATTCCTTATAGCCAATATTTTGATCTCCCAGATTTTTCCGAAGCAAATTCAAGCCTTTTAAGCGCTTTTGAATAAGTTGCAGCACTTCTTCCTCTGTATGGGAATTTAGATCATCCAGGATCTCAGAAACACTTCCAAAACAGGCAAAACCGGCATTTTTTGTACTTGCTCCGTTTGGTAAGGTGCCACGTTCTAAAACCAGGATCTTAGATTTTGGAAAACGTGTTTTTAAGTTTAGCGCACAATTTAGACCCGTAATCCCGCTGCCGACAATGCAAAAATCAATATTTGAAAACCAGGTTTTGGTTTCCCAGTAAGATAGGTTCATGGAGTTGGTTAATTTTCAATGAAAATACGAAATAAAAAATGAGGCGATCTAAAAACTCTAATCGCTAGTATTTGATCTTTTTTGAGTTTTCAACGCATTTAGGTTTTCAAGAACTTAGACCCTGAAATAAATTCAGGGTGACGAAGGAAAAGTGCTTAAATAAAAAAAGACCTCACAGGTTTAGAAAATCTGTGAGGTCTTATGTTTAAATATTCTAGATGTTAGATTCTGAAACAAGTTCAGAATGACGGTGAAACTTAATCTTCTTCGAGTGGTTTCATTTTAAAATCTTCCATAAACTTAGTGGTATAATTCCCCTCAACATAGTCTGGGTGATCCATAAGTTGTCTATGAAATGGAATGGTAGTTTTCACACCTTCTATCACGAACTCATCTAATGCGCGTTTCATCTTGCTGATCGCTTCTTCCCTTGTTTGGGCGGTAGTGATCAATTTAGCGATCATAGAATCGTAGTTTGGCGGAATAATATATCCGCTGTAAACGTGTGTATCTATTCTTACTCCGTGACCACCTGGCGCGTGTAAATTAGTGATCTTCCCGGGAGAAGGCCTAAAATTATTATAGGGATCTTCAGCATTAATTCGGCATTCTATAGAGTGTAATTGTGGGAAATAATTTTTTCCGGAAATTGGCACTCCTGCTGCTACAAGAATTTGCTCTCTAATAAGATCGTAATCTATCACCTGCTCGGTAATAGGGTGCTCTACCTGAATACGCGTATTCATCTCCATAAAGTAGAAATTTCGGTGTTTATCTACCAAAAATTCTACTGTACCGGCACCTTCATATTTAATGTATTCTGCAGCCTTAACTGCGGCCTCTCCCATTTTCTTCCGAAGACTATCGGTCATAAAAGGAGAAGGAGTTTCTTCGGTTAATTTTTGATGACGGCGTTGTACCGAGCAATCTCTTTCTGAAAGATGACAGGCCTTACCTCTACTATCTCCAACAACCTGTATTTCTATATGGCGAGGCTCTTCAATAAGCTTCTCCATATACATATCGTTATTATCAAAAGCTGCTGCAGATTCCTGTCTGGCAGAATCCCAGGCAGCCTGGAGGTCTTCCTCTTTCCATACGGCACGCATCCCTTTACCACCACCACCGGCAGTAGCTTTAAGCATTACCGGATAGCCAACTTCTAAAGCTAGCTTTTTACATTCGGTGAAGTCTTTTATAATCCCTTCTGATCCTGGTACGCAGGGAACTCCGGCAGCTTTCATTGTAGCTTTAGCCGTCGCTTTATCTCCCATTTTCGCAATCATTTCAGAAGAAGCTCCGATGAATTTTATATCGTGCTCTTCGCAAATCTTTGAAAATTTAGCATTTTCAGAAAGAAAACCATAGCCGGGATGAATTGCATCGGCATTAGTGATTTCCGCGGCAGCGATAATATTTGAGATCTTAAGATAAGATAAATTACTTGGTGGAGGACCAATACATACGGCCTCATCAGCAAACCTTACGTGAAGGCTTTCAGCATCTGCAGTAGAATAAACCGCAACTGTGCTAATTCCCATTTCTTTACAGGTGCGAATTACGCGCAAAGCGATCTCGCCCCTGTTTGCAATCAATATTTTTTTAAACATACCTATTGTTTTTTTGGCCCAGGAAAAAGTACCTTAAGCTAAATGGGCAGTAATTTATGATGGATCTACTAAGAATAAAGGCTGATCGAACTCTACCGGAGAGGCATCGTCTACCAGTACTTTTACGATTTTTCCTGAAACTTCGCTCTCTATTTCATTAAAGAGTTTCATAGCTTCAATAACACAAAGTACATCGCCTTCTTTAACCGAGTCACCAACTTCTACGAATGTTGGTTTATCTGGAGAAGGTTTGCGGTAGAAAGTTCCAATAATAGGAGATTTTACCGTGATATAATTTGAATTATCTTCACCAGCCGATTTTTGATCCTCACTGTTCTGCTGTGCACTTTCCTGTGAAGGAGCCGGTGCTTGCTGTTGTTGCTGCGGTTGCGGCTGTGCAGGCATTTGTGGCATTTGGCCACCCATAGGCACTTGTTGAACAATAGTTTCTTTCTCGTCTGAGCCTGTTCTAATAGTGATTTTTACATCGCCAGTCTCCAGTTTTACTTCGCTGGCACCAGACTTGGCCACAAACTTAATTAAATTCTGAATTTCTTTTAAATCCATAATATTAGGGTGTTGGTTTTTTAAGAATTATATGCCCATTTCAAGTAGGTAGCTCCCCAGGTGAAGCCGCCTCCAAATGAAGCAAAAACTAAATTATCTCCTTTTTTGAATTGCTTTTCATAATCTCCAAGCAATAAAGGCAAAGTAGCCGATGTAGTATTTCCGTAGCGCTCAATATTCATAAGCACTTTTTTATCATCAAGTCCCATGCGCTGAGCCGTTGCTCCCACAATTCTTTTATTTGCCTGGTGCGCAACAAGCCAATCTACATCATCATTCACTAATTTATTGCGCTCCATAATTTGTTCACTTACTCCAGACATATTAGAAACCGCAAATTTAAAAACGGTTTTACCATCCTGCCTTACATAATGTAATTTCTTGGCTACAGTTTCTTCGGTTGGAGGCATTAAAGAGCCACCAGCTTCTATTTTTAGAGATTCCCTTCCTATAGAATCACTTCTAAGAATCTCGTCTTGTAAGCCAAGACCTTCTTCATTTGGTTCCATAAGTACCGCACCTGCACCATCACCAAAGATAATACAAGTAGTTCTATCGGTATAATCAATTATAGAAGACATTTTATCGGCTCCAATTACCAGTACTTTTTTATAGCGCCCAGACTCTATATAGGCTGATGCTGTAGACATCGCATATAAAAATCCTGAACAGGCAGCTTGAAGATCGTATGCAAATGCATTGGTAGCGCCAATTTGGGTAGCAATATGTACACCTGTAGCGGCTACGGGTAGATCTGGAGTTACAGAAGCGAGAATCACCAAATCTATCTCTTTTGGATCGAGATTAGATTTTTCTATTAGATTTTTGGCTGCTTCTATTCCTAAATATGAAGTTCCTTTACTAGGGTCTTTAAGTATTCGGCGTTCTCTAATTCCGGTTCTGCTGAAGATCCATTCGTCATTGGTCTCCACCATCTTCTCCAACATTTTGTTGGTCAACACATCGTCGGGCACATAGGTGCCCACAGCGGTAATGGCTGCTGTGATTTTATTCATAGATTTGACTTTTAAACCCCTTCTACGCTTATAAAAACGCAAAAATATCTAAAGAAAAGTACTAATTTTTCTTTGACTGGGCGTGCAAATTAAGGCCTTTTTAGCACTTATTCAACTTAAAACAAAAAACTCCCACGAGGTGAGAGTTTTTATAAAAGTTAAAGCTCTATGTTAAATTAAGCTTCTATTTCTTCAGTATTATCAATTAATACCTGGCCTCGGTAATATAATTTACCTTCATGCCAGTGTGCTCTATGGTATAAATGAGCTTCTCCTGTTGTAGGATCTGTAGCTATTTTTGGTACCGAAGCTTTATAATGTGTCCTTCTTTTATCTCTTCTTGTTTTAGAGATTTTTCTCTTTGGATGTGCCATGGCTTGCTGTTATTTATCGTTTAATAAGTTTTTTAATTTATCCCAGCGAGGATCTATTTCATCCTCATCATTTTTATTCTCGTTATTATTAATACTTAATTCCTCAAGTTTATCAAGTACTTCTGAATCTAAAGTTCCGTCTTCTACTCCGGGATGAACCCTTTTTAATGGTATAGACAGCACAATAAGTTCGTAAATATATTGCTGAATATTTACCTCATATTCACCGTGCGGCAAAATTAGTAAATCTTCATTTTCATCATTAAACTCATCACCAAATTTTATCACCAAAAACAAACTTCCATCAATAGGTTGGTCGTATGGCTCATTGGTAATGTCACAATTTACGTTTACAGAACCGGATGCTTTAAAAGTAAGCTCCATCATTGTTGTTTTTTTCTCCAACAACAAATCAATTTTTACATTGGAACTGTTTAGATCGTCGTACTCAAAATGCTCAAAGAACTCATTATCAATATCGTATTCAAACTGGTGTTTTCCCAGCTTTAACCCTACAAAAGGGATCGTATACGCTGCTAAATTCCTCATCTCATCATCAGTTTCTTGCCCGAGCAGCTTCTGCTTAGGCGGGTGCAAATATATAAAAATTAATAAATTAGAGCGCTGTTATAAACAAATTTTTGTTTATAACTTTTTACCCTGTTTCTTTAAAGGATTTTTAGTGAGCTCCTTATATTCTTCGCGGCACTTATATATCTCTATAGCACGAAAAACAGCTTCTTTAAATGAGTTAATATTTGCTGAATTAGTGCCGGCTATCTCAAAAGCGGTACCGTGATCTGGCGAAGTTCTCACCTTGCTTAATCCTGCGGTAAAATTAACTCCGTTTCCAAAAGATAGGGTTTTAAACGGAATTAAGCCCTGGTCGTGGTAAGAAGCCACTACTGCATCAAAATTCACATAATTTTTTGAGCCGAAAAAACTATCTGCTGAAAATGGGCCAAAAACCAGGTCGCCTTTATCGCGTAACTTCTGAAGCGTTGGCTTTAAGATTTCTTCATCTTCTTTTCCAATCACCCCATTATCTCCACTATGAGGATTTATACCTAAAACAGCGATTTTAGGTTTCTGGATTCTAAAATCCTGTTTTAAAGTTTCCTGAATAATCTTCAGTTTCTTTTCAATTAGTTCAGGAGTGATGGTATTTGCGATATCTTTTAGAGCCACGTGGTCTGTAAGCAAACCTATTTTTAGGGTATCGGTAATCATAAACATAAGGCTTTCGCCTTCCAGTTCTTTTGCCAAATAATCGGTATGCCCGGGAAAATTAAAATCTGCCGACTGGATGCTATGTTTATTAATTGGTGCGGTAACCAAAACATCTATTTCATCTGCCTTAAGTGCAGTTGTAGCAGCCTGCAAAGATTTAAATGCATATTCACCAATTTTTGGATCTTCTTCCCCAAAATTAATATTTACACCTTCTTTCCAGACATTCACCACATTGATTTTTCCGTCAATTGCCTTGGAGGCATCATCTATGCCCTGGTAATTTAAAGAAAGATTAAATTGCTTCTTTAAAAAAGTAAGCACCTTGGTAGAAGCAAAAATAACCGGTGTACAAAAATCCAGCATTCGGGAATCGTCAAAGGTTTTAAGCACTATTTCACTGCCAATTCCATTCAAATCTCCTATGCTAATTCCTAATTTCACCTTTTCTGCGTGCTTCATCTGCTTAAAATTATTTGGGTTAGTTATTCTACGACTTTTACCAATCTTAACCCAGGTATAAATCTGAATTTGTTCCTGGATATTTCATTAAACTTCCCTTGTTTATTTCTATTTTTACATCACAAATGTAAGAATAATCCAAAGATATGTTTACCGGAATTATTGAAGAAGTAGGAGAAGTAAGCCGCATAAAGCCGGAAGGTGGAAATATGCATTTCAGCATAAAAGCAGCAATGACGCCTGAATTAAAAATAGACCAGAGTGTAGCGCATAATGGCGTTTGTCTAACGGTGGTTTCAATTAATGATAATGAGTATACCGTTACTGCAGTAGCCGAAACCCTGGAAAAAACCAATTTAAAAGATTTAGCTGAAGGCTCACCGGTAAACCTGGAACGAGGAATGAAGCTTGGCGACCGACTTGATGGTCATATTGTACAGGGACACGTAGATCAAACCGCTAGTTTGTAAAAAAGTAAAGGAGAAAGACGGGAGTTGGGAATTCACTTTTGAATATGATCCTGCTTTGCAGAATATCACCATAGAAAAAGGATCTATTACGGTAAATGGTGTGAGTCTTACCGTGGTTAATTCAAAGAAGAACGAATTTAGCGTGGCTATAATTCCTTATACCTACGAGCATACTACCTTTAAGTATTTTAAAGAAGGAGATGTTATAAACCTGGAATTTGATGTAATAGGAAAATACGTAAAGCGAATTCAGGAATTAAAATAATTACTTCCTGTTTCTAATATGATGAATCCCCAATCCCAAACCGGCAGCGATTAATGCCGAAATCCCAAAATCTATAGGAAGACCGGGAGGTAGGTGCAGGACCGTCACTCATAACTACGCTATTTGGGCTGCAGGAGGATTATGACTCTGATCCTGTGCTAGTAATGTACCTAGTAGATAATAGCCAACATTGCCATTATAACAATAAAATTTTTATACTTTGACCCTCATAATTCGTGCGTAATGTACCACAATAATATTATCTCCCAAAAAATTTTGGTTGGTTGGATATTAACGTAAAAACAGGCAAGATGGTTTTGTAGGGGCAACACTATATAAATATAACAAAAATTCGCTTTACCTTAACATTTTGCTGGTATTGAGCAGAATTTCTTTCCAATTTGGTTTACCTAATTTTACTTAAGCTTTGCACTATTATTTTAAACATTAACCCACTTTTCAACTTTTTCAAATAATTGCTTCTTTTGAAATGGTTTTGCTAAATAATCGTCCATTCCAACCTCTTTACATTTTTGCCTTTCAGCAGCCATAAAATTCGCTGTTAACGCAACAATAGGCGTGGAAAGTTTCAATTGATCTCTAATAATTTTGGTAGTTTCATAACCATTTTTAACCGGCATTTGTACATCCATAAAAATAAGATCGTAGCTATTTTCTTCTAAAAACGAAAGTGCCTTTTCGCCATTTGATGCAATATCTACCTTTAAGCCTTTTCGCTTTAAAATAGCTCTTACCAAACGTTGGTTTAATTCACTATCCTCACAAACCAGTATTTTACCCGTATAATCCTGAGAAATCTCGTCTGCCGCAGCTTGCGAAATTTCAAGTTGTTCTAAAGGTTTTTCAAATGGAATATCAAAAATGAAATCGGTTCCCTTTCCATGTTCACTCTTCACTTCAATACTCCCTTCCTGTTTTTCTATAAGCTGCCTGGAGATATTAAGGCCCAGGCCGGTACCGCCATACTTTTGCGAGGTGGTTTCTTCTGCCTGTAAAAAACGTTGAAAAACAGTATCTAATTTATCTTGCGGAATTCCAATTCCGGTGTCTGAAACTTTAAAATTCAATACCGTTTTTTCTGAAATATCCTTAATTACAGTCACCTCCAGGCTTACGCTTCCCTCTGTAGTGAATTTTATGGCGTTCCCTAAAAGATTGATAAGTATTTGGGAAAGCCTGTTTTTATCACCTATCAATAATTCTGGAACATCTGGACTAACAAAGGGTTCAAATTCAATTCTCTTTTGGTGTGCTTTAAGATGTAAAATTGAAAAAACCCTGCTAACTACCTCTCTAACATTAAAAACATCCTTATCTATTTGCAATAACCCAGCTTCCATTTTTGAAAGATCCAGAATATCGTTTACAATAAACAGCAGGGAATCACCGGCAATTTTTACTGCATTTAAGTAATTAATTTTGTGCTTATCGTCTTCGTTCTCTAATAAAAGATCGGTAAACCCAAGCACGGCGTGAATTGGCGTTCTAATCTCGTGACTCACATTGGCAATAAAATTGTCTTTTTGTTCATTGAGATTTTCAGCCATTTCTTTGGCTTTTTGCAGTGATATGGCAGCCTCAATTTCTTTGGTAATATCCTGGGAAATCTTAACCACTTTTATCACTTTTCCCTCAAGATCCTGGATAGGATTATAACTCGCCTGTAAATAAAATTCTGATCCGTCTTTATTTATTCTACGTACCCGGCCGGTTTTAAATATTCCCTGGCCTAAAGATTTCCATAATTGGTCGCTTTCTGCATAATCTTTTGGGGTAATCAGCATTTTGTGATGACTGCCTAAGAGTTCACTTTCAGAATAACCTGAAATCTCTTCAAAATTCTTATTTATAGAAATTATTGTACCGTCTGGATTAAATTCTACGACCCCACTAGAATTTTTGACAGCCTTCATCAGGTCTTTATTCTCAATTTCCTTGAGCTCAAGTTTCCTTTGGGTCTGCTCTATTTTTTTTTCAAGGATACTATTCAATTCGGTTCCCAGGCTTTTATTTTTCTGCCTAACCTCTATAAGGTGCATAGCTTGCTTTGTAAGCAATTTCAATGCTTTTTTTTGCCGGTCGTCTAGCTCTTTCGGTTTACCATCAACCACGCATACCGTCCCAATATTTGAACCGTTTTCGGCTTTTAATGGCATTCCGGCATAGAACCGAATCCCATTTTCTGAAGTTACATGAGGATTATTCTTAACGCGTTCATCTAACAAAGCATCAGATATTTCAATGAGTTCATCCTGCAACACGGTATATTGGCAGAATGTCTCTTCTTTAGGCGTTTCGTTCCCATCTATACCCACCTTTGCTTTATACCATTGCCTTTTATCATCTATCATAGAAATAACAGCGATTGGTACATCGCAAATAAGCGCAATGAGCTGTGCTAATTCATCAAAATCCTCTTCGTAGGGAGTGTCTAAAATATTGTAGGAGAGTAAGGTTTGAAGCCTTTTTATCTCCTTAATGTCTTCAGTACTAGTAATATTCATAAGGGGCCATTATGAGGGGCAAATATATTAAAAATGAAAAGGCTGAAAATGATAATGCGCAGGATTTTGCTGAAAACCTATAGCTTTATAAAGCATCTCATAATGCCTTATCAAAAGCAATAAAAAACCCTGCAAACCAATGTCTACAGGGTAAGTCAAAAAATTCAGTAATTGACCTTTTTTATTTATAAACCTTTACATAATCTATTAAGAACTGCTTCGGAAAAATAGAATCATCAACTTCAGGGCCACCAAAATTACCGCCTACTGCAAGATTCAGTAAAAAATAGAACGGATGCCTGTAAGGATAAGTTTCCTCATTCTTTTCTGATGGTGAAAAGGTATAGGTTTTTTCATCATCTATGTAGAAGGTTATTGCATCTTCAGTCCAGTTCATTTTAAAAACGTGGAAATCTGAAGTTACATTTTCTATCCGCGTGGTCTCAATATTTTCTGTATCGCCGTGGCTTGCCGGTGTGTGCAGCGCATTATGAATAGTATCAGGTTTTCTGCCTACAAATTCCATAATATCAATTTCACCCGAAGCAGGCCAACCCACTTCATTTATATTATTACCTAGCATCCAGATTGCAGGCCAAAGTCCGTGCCCATCGGGCAACTTAGCTCTAACCTCAACAGTTCCATATTGAAACTCGAACTTATCTTTACTGTTCACTTTTCCGCTGTAATAAGCATCACCAACCTTATCGGTGGTAATTACTAAATTCCCATCTTTTACAGCTACATAATCTTCGCTGTAAATTTGGCGCTCATTGTTTCCCCAGCCGCAAAGATCGGGACAACCGTCACCTGTTTCGTAGCTCCAGTTCTCCATATTTAGGGAATCACCTTCAAAATTTTCTTCCCAAATCAATTCCTGTGCAGCAAGCTGGAGACCTACAAATAGGAAAAGTCCTGAAATTATACTTCTCTTCTTCATATTTATTTCTTTAAACTGAACTTAACTTTTTGAAGATCCCGAGAATTTCCGCCAACCATAACTTCAAATTCACCAGCCTCAGACTCCCATTTTTCATTGGCAGTATAAAACTGAAGCATCTCTTCGTTAATTTCAAAAGTGACGGTCTTTGTTTCTCCGGGAGCTAAGCTTACGGCTTCAAAACCTTTAAGTTCTTTAATTGGGCGCGTAGTACTCGCTACTATGTCTTTTATATATAACTGAACGATCTCTTTACCTTCCTTTTCACCGGTATTGCTAAGACTAAAGCTAACTTCAATAGGGCTGCCAGGAGTTAATTCTTCTTCAGAAATTGTTAAATCCCCGTATTCAAAAGAGGTATAACTAAGGCCAAATCCGAAAGGATAAAGTGCATCTGTTCGCTCATCGGTATATCCAGAATAAGTCACGTGGGTAGGGTTAGAAGGACGTCCTGTACTTTTTCGATTATAGTAAAGAGGTTCCTGACCTACAGCTCTAGGGAATGAAACCGGAAGTTTTCCTGAAGGATTGTAATCTCCCAGTAAAACATCGGCAATCGCATTTCCGCTTTCTGAACCTAATTGCCAGGCTTCCACTATCGCCGGAATATTTTCTGAAGCGTACGTGATCTCCATTGGTCTCCCGTTAATAAGTACCAAAACAATATTCTTGTTCACTTTGCGAATTTCTTTAAGTAATTCCTGCTGAACGCCAGCTAAACCAACATCTACCTGGCTTCTTCCTTCACCGGTTTGAAATGCATCTTCACCAAGTGCCATAATTACCAAATCTGCTTCTGAAGCTTTATTAATAGCTTCCTGGAATCCAGATGTATCGGTTTCATTAATCTTTAAGGGCATTAAAAAACTTCTTTCCCCCATACCAAGATCTGCACCTTTAGCATAGCTAATTTCTACATCTTCATTCATATTGTTTTTTAAACCTTCCAGTAAAGAAACAGCCGAATTAGCCTCTCCCTGTGCTCTCCAGTTTCCAATAGGTGTATCTTTATCATCAGCTAATGGCCCAATAACAGCGATCTTCTTAATCGAATCCTGAATTGGAAGCAGATCATTTTCATTCTTTAGCAGAACAATAGATTTTTTAGCTACATCTCGAGCTACATTCTTATGCTCTTCAAAAGAGATATTCTCTAAAAGTTCTGGATTAGAATATAAATAAGGATCATCAAATAGTCCCAGTTTAAATTTTACACGAAGAACACGCTTTACCGCATCATCTATATATTCCTGACTTACTTTTCCTTCTTCTACAAGGCTTACCAGGCTAGACTCGTAAGCGCCGCCTTCCATATCCATGTCGCTACCTGCATTTAAAGCAATTTCAGCTGCATGTTTTTTATCTCGGGCCAGGCCGTGTTCAATCATTTCTGGAATAGAACCCCAGTCTGAAACTACAAAACCATCCCAATCCCATTCCTTTTTTAAAATATCCCGTTGAAGGGTTTTATGTGCAGTGGCTGGAGTACCATCTATATCATTAAAGGCATTCATAAAAGTAGCAACGCCTGCTTTGGCAGCTTCCTTAAAGGGCGGAAGAATGGTGTTGTGAAGTTCGTTTTCTCCAATATGCACGGTATTATAATCTCTACCGGCTTCACCAAAACCATAACCAGCAAAATGCTTTGCCGTAGCAGCTATACTACGTGGATTAGCAAGATCGTTACTTTGATAACCTTTTACTTTGGCAACCGCTACTTTAGAGGTTAGATAAGGATCTTCACCAGATCCTTCCATAATTCTTCCCCAACGCGCATCTCGAGAAACATCTATCATAGGCGAGAAGGTCCAGTTAACCCCGTTAGCCGCAGATTCTACTGCAGCAATTTCTGCTGTTCTCTCCATAGCTTCCAGGTCCCAGCTAGCTGTCTCTGCCAGCGGCACAGGGAAAATAGTAGTATACCCGTGTATTACATCATAACCAAACATTAAAGGAATCTTTAGACGAGAATTTTCCATCACCAGCTTTTGTGCCTCCCTGGTAGCTTCTACCGAAAGTACATTTAGCATAGCGCCTACTTTACCCGCTTTAAGATTTTCTTCCTTTTGTTTGTTATTCATTGCAGAAGCAGGACCGGTAAGATCCCAGCTACCGTTGTATTGAACAAGCTGTCCAACTTTCTCTTCCAGGGTCATTAATGCTAAAACCGAATCTACTTTGGTTTCTACATTTTTAACCGAACTTTTTATGGTTGAATCCTGCCCTTTTGCTATAAAACAGCTGAACAGGAAAACACCTAACAGATAACGTTTTTTCATTTTTTTGAGAATAAAAAAACTGCCTGAACTATGTGTGTGGTAATTCAGTTTGTGGCCTACAAACAAATTATCTTCAACCGTAAAATTACATAGTAATCAGGCAGTCTGATTTTTAAAATAATATTATTCCTGGAAAACTTTCACGTAATCCACTTCCATAGAAGATTCTTGAAAATCATCAGCAATATTACCACCAAGAGTACCTCCCATAGCAACATTTAGTATGATGAAAAAGTCTTCTTGAAAAGGAGTTGAATCATTATTATCAAACTCCAGGTGCGGCACACCATCCATAAGGAAAGTGATCTTTTCCGCGGTCCATTCAACTTCGTATATATGAAATTCTGTTGTTGCCTCAGATATTTCTGTGTCACCTACTACAGCATTTCCTCCTGAATTCCCTGGAAAGTGTAAGGCCGAAGAAATTCTATCAGGATTGTTTCCAACAAATTCCATAATATCTATTTCGCCAACTCCGGGCCATGATTCTTCAGGAAATGCAGCGCCAAGCATCCATATTGCAGGCCAGGTTCCTCCTCCTGCAGGTAATTTTGCACGAACTTCTACACGACCGAAATTAAATTCAAATTTATCTTTAGTAGTTATTCTTCCAGAAGTAAAATCAAAACCACTCTCAGCTTCTCTTTTTGCTGTAATAATTAGATTTCCATTTTCAACTTTTACGTTGTCTTCTTCATCTGTATAGTATTGAGATTCGCCATTACCCCAACCGTTACTTCCGTTACCGATTTCATAGTTCCAGTTATCGGTGTCAAGAGCATCACCTTCAAACTCATCTGACCAGATCTCGGTATTAAACTGGCTCTCAAATTCTTCCTCTTCTTCTTCTCCGCCCTGGGAAGTGGTGAATTTTAAATACCACGCCAAAGCAGGATCGTTACCCGGTATTACCCTAACATCCATTGTTGTTGGTGTAATATTAAGAACTTCGTAAGAACTTGAACCTACATAGTAGCTCATCGTTCCACCACCAGCGATATTAATTACCGTACCGGTAGTAGCATCTTCTGGCAATCCAGAAGTTGAAGGAGATAGAGAAGCACTAAAGTCTCCAGTATTACTAAAATCAAGACACTGGTCTTCAGAACCATCTCCACCAAAATCACCGGTGTAAGCTACATTTACAAAGGTTTGCCCATTGTTATTGTAATTGTAAATTATATTATCATTTTCGTTCAGGCTAAACGTCATTTCATCCGTATAGAAACAAGAACTAACATCTGCGCCGGCCTTCTCAAAAGGAGCAGCGGCATAATATATAGGAGCCGTAAATCCTTCTCCAGCACTTGGCCCTACACCAAGGTGAGCCGGCTGCGAAGCAGCTACATACCAGGTTTTTGAACTTCCGCCGGTAAGTAATTCCTTAGTTTCCGGATCGTTAAAGTTACTAAAAACAGTTACAGTGGTAGTCATATTCGAGGAAGCTCCTCCAGTACCAGATGCCACAACTGTTACCGTATAATCGTTTACACCGTTCTCGTTAAAACTATGGGTGGTTTCTCCAGAAGCAGAAACCTCTTCAAAACCATCGCCATAAATAAACTTGTAGGTCATGGCATTATCGGCGCTGGCGCTAAAACTTACCGCTCCACTACCGTCGCCATTAGGCATTTCTTCAGTTTGCCCTACCACTTCAGCGGTAACACTAAGGTTAGAAGGTGTGGTAATATCACCTATATCATAATCGTCGTTGGAACAGGCGCTGAAAAAAACCAGCGAAAGTACCGCAAGACTTGTTTTAAATATATTTTTCATTTTTATGCTTTTTAATTACGAAAATAAATGTTGTTCACATAAACATTAACTCCTCCAGCAGGTAAACCAGAGTAAATAAGCTGTCCAATATTAGTCATCCCATCAAGATTCTCAAATTCTGATAGTGGAATATCCAAACTTACCCATTCGTTCTGAGCAGGATTCTCTATAACAACTTCTGATTCGGAATCATCTCCTCCTCCGAAGACACCATCAGGACCAAGATCCACCAACTTCACTCTAAATACAGTAGCGTTATCGGTATAGAATTCGGTATGGAAATGTGTCATATTTGAAGCATCTACAGGACTAGCGATTGTTTCAATTCCAACGTAATCTAAGTTGAAATAATGTTTAGACAATTTTCCGTCAAACTCTATTTCTTCATAGTCTGAAACAGACCAGCTAGTTCTCCAGGTATCAACCGCCACATCATCGGCAACATCACTAAAAAGTGAAATATATTCGGTTTGTACCTCGCCAATAGTAACATCATCAAAGTAAAAGCTAGTGCCTTCGCCAGGGCTGTTGAAGTCATAGAATACAATCAATCGGTCGTAACCTACACTTTCATCAAAAGCGTCAAAGCTGCTTAGATCGAAAGAAAGTTCTTCCCATTGATTAGCAACCGTAGTATTTTGAGTTACCTCAACAAATACTGAAGGGTTTCCGTTATTGTCTGGTGCTGAATCTGAATCTTCAAATTTTAAAAGAATTGGCACTCCAGCTTCTGGAGACCAGGTTTTCATTTTAACGGTAGTTCCGTTCTCAAAACTTAAAGCTTCGTCAAGGTTTAAAGAAACACCGGCCCAACCTTCAGATCCATCTCCTTTAGAAAGTTCGGTAACTTTAGCACTGGTGTTTAAGCCAGACATATCTGGGTTATCTATTACACCTGCTCCTGCTCCGCCAAATCCGCCCCACGCATAGGTAAGGTTCTCAGATTCAAAATCTATTGGAAGTTTTAATGGCTCTAAAGTGGTAGTTTGAATATTATCGAAATAATACGTCTCATCACTTCCTGGAGTTCCATAGTTAAAGAATAATACCAGTCTACCGTAATCAATGGTTGTATCTACCGCCGACATATCAAAAGTCAGTGTTTCCCAGGCATTACTAACTGTAGTTTCTACTGTACTTTCCACAAAAAGATCAGCATTATCAAGATTTTCTATCTTAAAAATAACCGGAGTTCCGGCAGCTGGAGACCATACATCTACACTAATATACTTATCTGAAGAGAAATCTATAGGCTCATCAAGACCTATAGTTGTTCCTGCCCATATTTCAGAACCTGCAGGTTTAGTATAAGAAGCTACTCTCGCACTGGTATTTACACCAGACTGGATCTGGATTATCAATTACCGGTGCTCCTGCTCCTTCGCCTCCACCAAAATTATTAAAAGTATAATTAAGCGTTTCTGATTCGAAATCTATAGGAAGGAAAAGCGGATCTGTAATAGTAATTTCCTGCTCAACTTCAGTGGTCGCTGCACCACCACTTAGGGCAACTACGCGAACATTGTAAGTACCTATACTACTGTAAGTATAAGAAACAGTTTCTCCCGGCATAAGAAGAGTTGCCTCTTCATCTTCGTTTTCCCCAAAATAAACTTCGAACATTGCAGCGTTTGTAGCGCTGGCTGAAACAGTTACCAAATAATTATTATTGGCATCTTTTACTATTTCAGTTTCCAAATTCTCTGGTGCAAGGAAAGAAACGGTTAAAGGCTGAATTCCTGAAGCCATTTTACCATTAATATTAGTCCCGGTAACCTCTACTTCATATTCACCTTCTGCATAAATATGTTCTACAGCGTCTCCTACTTTAATCCCTTCTGCAGGAGTAGAACCATCGCCGAAATCTACGGTATACACCGCAGCTCCTTCACCGGTTGGTGTAATCTCTACCAAACCGGAATTATCTTGAGTTATTTGAAATGTTGCACCCAAATTTGCCGGTGCCTGTACCTGCTCAAGATCTACAAGGGCATCGTCATCACTCTCGCAGCCAAAAAATGGCAAAGCAAGAAGGAATGCAAAAATTATTTTATAATGTCTTTTCATAATTCTAATGTTTTAGTATCCCGGATTTTGCTCCCAGTTACCCTGAGAAAATTCTATTTCTTCTAACGGAATAGGGAAAAGTTCGTTTTTCCCTGCAGTAAATCCTTCAATGTTATCTGCGGCTCTACCGGTTCTTACCAAATCAAAGAAACGGTGACCTTCGCCTACTAATTCTTTTCTTCTTTCTTCGTAGATAATTTCGGTAAGAGCATTTCCTGCAGCATCTACGCCATCTAATCCTGCTCTCTCACGAACTTCATTAAGGTAAGTTCTAGCCTCACTATCGTCTATTCCCCCACGGTTCAAGGCTTCAGCAGCCATCAATAAAACATCGGCATAACGAATAGAACGGTAATTATTAGGCTGGGTAAGGTTAGCATCACCTACGTTATCATTTTCTCTTGGAAGGTATTTACGGTTAAAATAACCGGTATGCTTATAACCTTCAGCATAAGTTGCACCAGTTTCTTCTGCCCAGGCTTCAATATCCAAGATAGAAGGCTCTCTCCTTATATCATCTTCAGTAAACATATCGTAAGCTTCCTGAGTAGGAACATTAAAACTGAAACCAGGTTCAAAAACAGGACCTGAATAATTTCTTATTCCCTGGAAACCTACGGCTACATTACCTTCACTACATTGTAAACATCCAAAACCTGCTCCTTCTTCACCTGTATACTGTACTTCAAAAACAGATTCTACATTATTTTCACCTTCCTGTAAGAAAAGTGTATCAAAATCTGCTAAAGCGTAAGGACCATTATTGATCAAATCTGTCAATACATTTGCAGCTTCATCAAATTCTTCCTGATACAAATGCGCTTTACCAAGCAAAGCCATTGCAGCTCCTTTGGTTGCGCGACCAGTTTCGGGTGCGGTATAATTAAGGTTTTCTATAGCAAATTGTAAATCGCTTTCAATTTGTGCGTAAACTTCTTCAGTAGAAGCTCTTGGTACAGAATTCTCGTCTCCCAACACAAAACGCTCATCTCCTTTTATTGGAATTGGTCCAAACCATTTTACCAATTCAAAAGTGAAATAAGCTCTTAAAAAGCGAACCTCAGCAATAATCATTTCGCGACCTTCAAAATCTGTTTTGTCCTGAAATTCCAAAACGTAGTTTGCGCGTTGTACCCCGGCAAAATTCCAATCCCAAACATCGTCCAGGTTATCGTTTACAGGAGTATGCGTCATTTCATCTACTTGTTGAAAGCCTATAACATCATTGGCGCTTTCACCTCCACTTAGTGTATTATCTGAAGCAATTTCGCCCAGTAATACATTTACGTAAGTAGATTGTAAGATATCATAAACGCCAATCATCGCGTTATAATAATCTTCTTCAGAATTAAAATAGTTTTCTGAATCTATAGTGTATTCTTCAGTTTCATCCAAATAATCTTCGGTACATCCAAAGCTAAAAGCCAACAGGAGCAACAGAAGCATCTTATTGAATATGTTATTGTATCTCTTCATTGTGCAATTTTTTAAAAGTTAAGGTTTAATCCGGCAAGGAAAATTCTTGGTACTGGATAGAAACCATAGTCAATTCCACCACCAATGGCTTCCCCGGTTGAGGCCGAAGGATCAAAACCTTTGTAATTGGTAAATGTGTAAAGGTTTTGTACCGAAGTGTAAATCCTTAAACGGTTAATTCCTGTTTTTTCAAGAAATGTTTCAGGCAGGCTGTATCCTATTTGAACATTCTGGATCCTGGCGTAAGAAGCATCTTCCACATAAAAATCTGAAAAAGCAACATTAGAAGTTGCACCCGTTGTTACACGTGGCACTTCGTTACTGGTTCCCGGCCCTGTCCATCTTTCCAAATAGTAAGCATGACGGTTTACATTTGGTTGATTACGCTCGTAATTTCTTACCATATCGTTTCCTAAAGAAGCGTAGGTATAAGCGGTAAAATCAAAATTCTTATAACTAAAATTAAGATTTAGACCCATTGTAGCGGTAGGAATAGGATCACCAATATTAGTACGGTCATCTACATTTATAACTCCGTCACCATTTGTGTCTACATAACGAATATCTCCCGGAGAAGCTGCTGCACCTAAAGTCTCCTGTGAAGGATGCGCATCTACTTCTGCCTGATTTTGGAAGATCCCGTCAGTTTTATATCCGTAGAAATAACCAATTGGGAAACCTTCCTGGAAACGTGCCGGTTGTGGTTGTCCCACACCAAATTGACCGCCTGGAAGGAACTCGGTTCCATTCACTTCGGTTACTTCGTTTCTTAAGAAAGTGGCGTTATAACCAACTCCAACTCGAATATCGTCTCCAAAATTCTCTTTATAATTTATAGCAAATTCTAAACCTTCATTTCGGGTAGTTCCCGCGTTAATGGTTGGCGCTCCAGAACCCGGTGCCCCGCCACCAAAGATTCCTGAAACAGGAATACCGGAAACCAATAGATCTTTACGATCTTCTCTAAACACATCGGCAGAGATATCAATTCTATTATTTAAAAGTCTTAGATCTATACCAATGTTAGTTTTCTCGGCTTCTTCCCATCCTGAAGCAGGATTGGCAATTCTACCTAAAGCAGTACCGTTCACTAAGTTTCCGTCTAAAACATAAGTAGCTTCACCGTTTAATAAAGAACGGTAAAACTCGGCTGCCACCGGCTTCATCATTACCAAGAATACCAAAACTACCTCTTAATTTCAAGAAAGAAATAACGTTAGAATCTACTTAAGAAATCTTCTTCTGAAAGAATCCAACCTGCAGTTGCAGAAGGGAAGTAACCTACACGATTTTCTGGTCCAAACCTGGTAGAAGCATCTCTACGAAGCATACCTGAAACAAGGTATTTTCCTTGATAATCATACTGTAATCTTCCGAAGAAAGATAATTTTCTAATATCATATTTATAAGCACTGTTGTTTAAACCATCGTTAGTTCCTGTGGTTAAGCTTATATCTGCAAAATCCCAGGAATTGTTAGGAACATCATAACCGGTAGCATATAAACCATCTCCCCAGTTTCTAATTACCGTCATACCGGCAGTTCCTGTTAGGTGGTGTGTCTCATCAAAAGTGTTTTCGTAAGTTCCAAAAAGGTCATACGTATAAGAATTATCGTTAATTCTGTTTTGATTTACCGTACTACGTACATTATTGAAAACCTTACCTGGCCCATAGTCTATAATTGGCGCGAAATCTTTTCCTTTAGAATTAGAAAGACTATACCCAATTCTTGAGGTAAATGTCAATTCATCTATCGGCATATAATCAAGACTGAACGAGCCATTGAATTTGTTCAGGTTATAATCATTAAACGTATTTTCAATTTGTGAAAGCGGGTTAATGATCTCGTTCCCCAGGGTTCCATTAACATCTTCCTGATCTACACCAAAAGTTGGTGGAATGTTTAGGGCGTTAAAAAGTACTGAACCTAAACCGTTCTCGTTTATTGATCTTCTGTCTATACTGGTATAAATAGAATTCGCAGTAAAAGTGAATGCATCTGAAATATCTACCCCAATATTAAACCTGGCGGTGCTTCTCTGGAAATCAGATTTTTTAGCGCCAATAATACCTTCCTGGTCAAGATGTGAAACCCCAAAAGAGTAAGTCACTTTTTCTGAACCTCCATTTAAGGTAAGGTTATGACTCATAATTGGAGAAGTATCAAAAACTTCTTTCTGGAAATCTGTTCCTCTACCTAATTCGCTAACATTTGGAAATGGCAAAGCCTGCCCGTTATTGGCATAGCTTTCATTTAAAAGTAAGCCATATTCCGTAGCATTTAGCAAAGGAAGTTCTCTTGAAGTTTCCTGAACCCCTACGTAAGCATCATATTGAATAGTAGGAGCGGTATTCTTTTTACCAGATTTAGTAGTTACCAAAACAACCCCGTTAGCACCGGCAATACCATATATAGCAGCCTGAGCATCCTTTAGAATAGAAATAGATTCTATATCGTTAGGGTTAATAGTATTTAAATCCCCCTGGTAACCGTCTATAAGTACAAGCGGTCCATTTTCACTGTTGGAAGCAATACCACGAATATTAATATTAATACCTGCACCGGGTGCACCAGAAGATGGTGTTACATTAACCCCAGCTGCAGTACCCTGCAAGGCTTGTTCTACCTTAATAGGATTAAGCTGCTCAATGGTTTCATTTGATACTACCGAAACAGCTCCTGTAATATCCTTCTTTTGCTGCGTTCCATAACCAATTACCACCACTTCCTCTAAAGCAGCAGAATCTGTTTTTAAACTAACATTAATTTCTGTTTGATTTTCCCCTACGGTAATTTCCTGCGGTAAAAAACCTACATAAGAAAAGACCAGAACATCTCCAGCGGTAATATTATTAATGGTATAATTACCGTCAAAATCGGTTACCACACCATTAGTAGTATTCTTTAAAATAATGTTCACTCCGGGGAGCGGAAGACCGGTGTCTGCTTCATCTACGGTTCCCGAAACCGAAAAGTTTTGTGCTTGCAAGGAAAAGGTTCCAATACAAAACAAAATTAGTACAAGTATTCTATTCATTTGTTGAGATTTTAATTCGAATTCAATTTATTAATTAATTGTTAAGGCCATAGAAAAAGCGCCTTTACAATACTTCAACATGAAAATTTAAAGGACAGAAATTTGCGAATTTGTTATTATAGCGCTCTGAAACCGAAGATTATGCAGTTTCAAAAAAAATCACTTGAAGTATTGATTTTAGGGCTTTTAACAGGAATGTTGAGGTGATGTTGTGGTAAAATGGTTAAATGTTAAGTGCTCAAAACTTGAGGATGTACTCCACTAAACCCTGATCATGGTCTAAATCCATCTTTTTACGCAAACGATATCGTTTTATTTCGACACTTCGCACCGAAATATTTAGTAATGGAGCAATCTCTTTTGAAGATAAATTCAACCTTAAATAGGCACAAAGTTTAAGATCGTTGGAAGTAAGGTTTGGATGTGCCTCTTTTACCGATTGCAGGAAATCTTTATCGGCATTATCAAATGCCTCTTTGAATAATTTCCAGTTATCTTTTTCAGCAATATTTTTATTAATTACTGAAATAACTTTTTGGATATCGTCTTCATTTTTTGCTGAAGTCAATTTTTTCTTCAGCTCATTTAAAAACTCATTCTTTTTAATCAGGTTCATCGTAGAAGCGGCGAGTTCCCGGTTCTTAGATTCCATATCTGATTCTAATTTTTGATTTTGAAGCGTGATTATCTCCTGTTGGGATTCCAACTGCTTAATTTCAATTTTCTTCCGGTTACGCTCCATTAATCTGTTGCGTTGTTTTCGGAAGTATCCTGTATAAATTTTATGCAGGATAAAAATGAGCAGCAAAAACAACAGAACGTAAATAATTATAGCGGTGGTAGTGGCATACCAGGGCAGGGCAATTCTAAAAGTATAGGAAGCGATCTCGCTAATTTTATTATTGTATTTACCTCTTACTTCAAAAACATAATCGCCAGATGGCATATTTTCAAAAGTAGCACTCCCATTGGTTTGCCAATCACTCCAACCTTTACTGAAACCTTTAATTCTATAGCTGTACACCGGTTTGGTGAGTTTGGAATAAACCGGAATACTGAATTCAAAATTGATATTATTTTCAGCATTGGGTAATTTTAGATCCTCAAGTTGTAATCCATGACTGCCGAAATTATTTTCTAAACTAGCCGTAGAAACCTTATTAATGCTGAGTTTCTCCATCTCTGGAAGATCTAAAGGCGTAGAAAAAATAGTATATCCTAAATTGGAGCCTACCAAATACTCGCGTTCACCAATTAGAGAAATATTTTCAAATCCTTTAGCTATACTTCTATATTCTATTGGAATTGCTACCGACTTTGCACTTAACCTATCCTGAAATGCATCCCGGGTTACATAGACAAGGTTCTCCCTGCCAAAGCTCCACCAGGTATTGTCTGGCAAAACTTCAGAAATTCCAGTAATTCGAGATTCCTCTATAAGCGCGTTTAAATTGTTTTCCTGAAGGAATTTATTTTTGGAAGGATCATATTTATAAATTTCATCTTCAGTAGAATAATATATAGAATCATTAAACTGAAATACTTTTAAGCCCATCCCGCCCTGATAGGAAACATCATAATTTTCTTCACTTTTTACTTCCCTGACCTCGTTATCTATTTTCAGCTTAAAAATTCCTTTGTGATCGTGGCCCACCCAGATTACCGAATCGTTTTCAACTACAAGGTTACGTGAAGAAAGATCGAAATTAGCTAAATACTCCGGATCGTTTTCAAACTTGCCATATTCCCAAAAACTAATTCCATCGTAATGTCCCTGGAGCAAACCGTTCTTAAATTCCTTAATTTCCCAAACACCCTGACCATCAAAAATATGATTAGCAGTATTACCTTCTATCGCGAAAACCCCACGATCATGACCGGCGAATAACTTTCCGTTTATTTCATTAATACTCCAAACCTGCCCGCTGGTGCCGGGAATAAGTTCATAATCTTTAGAAGTATCATTGCTCACATACAAGCCCTGGTTAGTACCTAAATATAAATGATCCTGAAACTGGTAGCTGGAATAAACCGTACCTACTTTTCCGTAGATATCTGTAAACAATCTAAACGGACTTTTGCGATTAATAAGCACTAGCCCATTATCCAGGCCGCCCCAAATATTACCTGCTTTATCTTCCATTATTGATAAAACCGTGTTGTTATTAATCACCGGTTGCAACAACTGGTAGTTCAAGGAAGTTTCGAGGTTATAAACATGTAAACCGTTACCAATGCTGCCTAACACCAATGTTTTATCCTCAAGCAATTGCGCGGTAAAAATACTTTCCTCTATAGGATAATTTTCAAATTGATAAGGCTTCCAGGTATTTCCTTCTATGGTAAAAAGTCCGTCATCTCGGGTAACAGCCAGCATTTTATTTTCCTCGAAAGGGAAAAGTCCAACAATGGGTTTATCTTCAATTTCGGCATTGGTAATTACGCGTTCTATTACACCATTATCTATAGCGTATAAACCATCTTCGGCTACCTGGTAGTATAACTTATTGTCTACCCTAAATAAATTCGAAATAATATCGCCGGCGGTAATTGTACTTAACTGCCCGGTTTTTTTATTATAGCTATACAGTCTGCGTAAACTTTGAAAAACAATATATTCTTCCAACGCGGCAATATGCCAGAATTGCTCGCCATCCAGAATCTCCTCTTTAGAAAGATTAGTAAGACTGGTGTAGGTTAGTTCCCCTTTTTTACTGTGTTCCCAAAAGCCAAAATCCATATAAGAACCGGTGTAGATCCTACCTTCCTGGGCCAAAACCGAGCGAACTGCACTGGCGTTAGGAACTTTATGAAGATTCCATTGCTCCCCGTTAAAGCTGAGCAATCCCAGATTATTAGCCACATAAATATGATTATTAGGAGCCTGGGAGATCATCCAGTTTTGATTGCCGGCGTTATAAATACCGGGATCGAAATTGGTTATTGGCGGTAATTCCTGCGCAAACAGGCTGAAACTAAAAAATAAGAAGAAGGCTAGTAAACGCATAGTTTGGCAAAAAACGGAAATTACTAAATAATATGGGCTTTTGCTAAGAAGATTTTTTTGTCTTTTAATTCATTATTAAAAGGTTTCGAAATTAGGAATTAATAAACCCAAATATGGTAAAAGATTTAAAAGCCATATACATTATCTTTATTAACAAACAAAAAAGCTTTGGATATCTATTAGGACATCCAAAGCTTTAAAAAATTATTAATTAAATAAGTTTTTCTATTTAATTAAAAATGTTCTTCCAAATGATGGTGTTCATCAATGAGTGGACCTCCTGATAAAATCTGCTGAGAAGCCTGTCCAGCAAATTTTTCAAAGTTCAAATGGAATGAGTGGGCTAGCTGAATTGCTTTTTGAATATAAGCTCCCTTATTTTCCCAGGTGTTTATAGGATCTAGCGTTTCTGTAGGAACCCCGGGGCACGCAACAGGCATATGAAGACCAAAAATTGGATGAACTTTAAAATCCACATTATCTAGTTGTCCTTCCAAGATCGCTGAGATCATCGCACGGGTATATTTGAGTTTTATCCTGGAACCTATTCCATAAGGGCCACCGCTCCAGCCCGTGTTTATAAGCCAAACCTTTACATTTGCTTCAGTCATCTTTTTACTTAGCATTTCTCCGTACACCGTTGGGTGCAACGGCATAAAGGGTTCTCCAAAACAGGCAGAGAAAGAGGGAACGGGCTCGCTAATTCCAGCTTCTGTTCCAGCCACCTTTGCCGTGTATCCCGAAATAAAATGATAAGCAGCCTGCCCGGGCGTTAGCTTGGAAACCGGAGGTAGCACACCAAACGCATCACAGGTAAGAAAAAAGATATTGGTAGGATTTTCTGCATAAGAAGGTTGCTGAATATTTTCAATATGATCTATGGGATAACTTACCCGGGTATTCTGGGTAATACTACTGTCCTCAAAATCTACTTCCCTGCTATTTTTCTTAAAAACCACGTTTTCCAGCATAGCTCCAGGTTTAATCGCCCTGTAAATATCCGGTTCCTTTTCTTCAGTAAGATCTATAACCTTGGCATAGCACCCTCCTTCGAAATTAAAAATAATATTTTGAGCCGTCCAGCCATGTTCATCATCGCCAATAAGCTTGCGGTCGGGATCTGCAGAGAGGGTAGTTTTTCCAGTGCCGGACAGACCGAAGAAAATGGCAGTATCCTCATTCTTTCCAACGTTAGCCGAACAATGCATGGGTAAAACATTTTTCTCCATTGGCAAAATGAGATTAAGAGCCGAGAAAATCCCTTTTTTCATTTCACCGGTATAAGCCGACCCTCCAATCAAGGCAATTTTTCTACTGAAGTTAAGTATGCTAAAGTTTCCCTGCCTTAGGCCAAACCTCTCCGGTTCCTGCTCCACATAACCGGGAGCGCAAATCACTAGCCAATCTTCCTGAAAATCTTTTAACTCTTCTTCATTGAGACGAAGAAACATATTCTTTACAAAGAAAGCAGACCAGGAATACTCTGCAATAGTTCGTACATTAAGCTGGTATTCAGGGTAAGCTCCAACATAACCGTCATGAACGTAGACTTCTTTCCCGCTAAGGTAAGCCGTAACCCTATCATAAAGATGATCAAAATTAGCAGGAGAAATTGGTTTATTAACCTTACCCCACCAAACCTTGTCGCTAGTGTAATCGTCTTTTACCAGGAAGCGATCTTGCGGAGATCGTCCTGTAAATTTCCCGGTATTAACAGCTAAGGTGCCATTTTCTGTTTCTACACCCCAGTTATTTTCTACGGTAATCCTCTGTAACTCTTTTCCAGAAAGGTTCCAGTTGGATACAGTGTTTTCTAACCCATATTTTTTCAATAGGTTGGCATCGGAATTTTTGACAAGTGTTTCCATAATTTTACATTTAATCATATTAATAAGGCCATATTACCGGCACTAGAATAATAGTAATAATGAAAAGCAATAAAAGAAGAGGAGCTCCAACTCTAAAATAATCGACAAACTTATAATTACCTGCTGTCATCACCATGGCATTAGTTGGTGTTGCAACGGGGGTTAGACAGGCGGTAGAAGCACTTACGGCGACCACCATCAAAAAAGGTTCTACTGATAATCCCAGTTTACTGGAAGCATATAAGGTAATAGGAGCCATTAGTATAGCGGTTGCCGAATTACTGATGGCCTGACTAAAAAGGGAGGTCACCAGAAATATACCGGCAAGAAGAGCCGTAGGGTGAATAGCCCCCAGGGAGTTTACCAAACCATTGGCTGCTATTTGTGCCAAACCGGTTTTCTGTAAAGCCAGCCCCATCGGGATCATTGCTGCAATCATCACCACACTGGTCCAGCTAATACCGCTGTAGGCTTTAGCAATAGGTACGCAACCGGTAAGCATCACTATTCCTGCACATATTAATGCTGCTACAGAGCCCGGCATAACATCAAAGACCAGCAGCAGTATAAGCAATAGTAGGGCTCCCATGGCAATATAAGATCTAAAACTAAGCACATCAACATCTTTACTCATAGCTTCGGGACTACCAACAATTACAAGGTTTTCATGAATGGTTTTTAGGTTGTCTATATTTTTCCAGGAACCACGTACTACAAAGCTATCACCGGCCTGTATCTTTATTTTATTTCCCATGAAAGGTTTATTGGCGCGAGAGACTCCCAATAATTGTATGCCTGTTTGTTCCAGGTAAGTACCCATTGCTACAGTTTGTCCTACAAGCCTGGAATTAGGAGTAATTACCATTTGGGCCATTCCTACTTCGAGATTTATCAACTCTTCCTTAAGCTCCTTATCGTTGGGAATAATTACAAGGTTAAAATTGAGGATTAGCTTATCCACAGCTTCAGTGCTACCTTTCACGATTATAATATCGTGATAAAGCAATTTAGTGCCCTGCAAAGGGATTTCTACGAATTTAGATTGTCTTTTAAAACGTTTTGGATGCCTGCGTCTAAGTCTTACAATAGAAACACCGTATTTTTCTTCAAGATCCCAGTCTGCAATTCTGGTATTCAGAAGCGGAGACATAGATCGAATCCTTAATCTGTATAAATTATGCCCTATACTATAATCCTCAATCCATTTATGCATTTCAGAATCAATATTTATAGGGCGGTCTTTACTCTCCCTGGCAGGTAGAAGCTTTTGACCTATGTACCTAAAATACAACAGTGTAACTATAAGCAAAGGTATACCTATAAGGCTGAATTCAAAAAACGAAAACCCATCCATACCATTCTGGATGAGTGTGTCACTCACAATAATATTGGGGGGAGTACCTGTTAATGTAAGTAGCCCGCCCGTATTGGAGCCGTAAGCCATTGGGATAAGTAATTTAGATGGCATGGTTCCCGCAGTCCAGGCCGCAGAAACCGTCATTGGCATAAGTGCGGCTACAGCCCCGGTGTTACTCACTACTCCTGAAAGCAAACCGGAGCCCAACGTAATAAGTATAAGTAGCTTATTGTTACTTTTCTTTGCAAGCTTAACAAACTTTCTGCCGGCGAGCGCAGTCCACCCCGTTCTGGAAAGTCCTTCTCCAATAATAAACAAAGCTGCAATCATAATTACCGTAGGATTGCTAAACCCGCTAAGAGTTTCAGAAAGATCCAGAATTCCAAAGAGAAAAAGAGCCAGCATAGACATTAAGGCAACAACATCTGGAGGGTATTTGTCCCAAACAAAAAGAGCTATGGTAATCGCAAGAATAGCTAATAATAAGTACATCGTTATAAAGGATTAATCCAAAACCAGGACAGGAATTTCACTTTTTAGTGTTACTTCCATTGTTAATTTTCCCTTTGAAGGTGTACTGGTCCTGGAATGGGTTTTAGGCATAATAGCCAATAGATCGACGTCGTGTTTTTTAATATAATCGTCAATACCTTGCAGGATATCTTCATTTTCTGAAAAGCTATGGTGCGAATAAAACATTTCAAGATAGTACTGCAGTGTGTTCTCGTTTTTTTCATCAGCTTCAGAATATCCTGCGCCATCTGGATTACGGCTCACCGTAAGTACATCTACCTCTGCTTTAGATCTACTGGAAACATCCAGTAACAAGTTTAGTGTGGAAGTATCGTGCATAACATCTTCTCCCAAAGCCAGCAATATCTTATCAAGTTTAAAATACTTATGGCTTACAGGTATCACTAACACCGGCAAATCTGCTTCCAATACCAATTTGGAAGTTCTGGTCACTGGAGATTCGGCATCTTCCTCAGCACCACTTGTACCCATAATTACAAGATCAATATCGAGAGATGTATGAGCATCAACTATAGCATCTGAAAAATTTCCGGTGCGAAAATGATAGCTCACAGTGGGTGCGCCAGGTTCCTGATGTTTTTCCAGCAATTCTTCAAAATTGTTTTTCAGCTCATTTTCTTTTTCCTTTTCTAATTTTGACTTGGAAATATATAGCAGATTAACTGTGGCTTTATCGCACATAGCTGCAAATTCTATGGCGTAATTCAGGGCATTCATAGAAACATCAGAAAAGTCGAATGGAATTAATAAATTTTTCATGATTGTTGTTTTTGAACGGTTATTAAAAAGACTCTACTTCCCTTAAAATCCTGAGGCAAAAAACGGGGTTCCAGAAAGTGATTAAAGGTACTTTTACCCTTAGCCTAAAAATATGACGATAATCATATTTCACCTGCTTATACAAGGATAAAAACGTGCTTGAAGCCCTTGCTATCAGCGAAAACGATATAGTTGATAAAAATTTTTAAAAAGGATTTTATAAGGCAAAATTATGTCTGGAATCCTTAAACTAAATTGATAATAATTCTAAAATTAAAATGCTCCCAGAACTGATTACGATCAATTTTTGGGCTTCCCATGTTACATACCTTTACTAAAAATATTCTTGTTTCACTAACCTTAGTTTCCCGCTTATGAAAAGCTGTTCCAAGTACAGTATATCCGTATTTTATATAATCTTTTTTTTGTTTCTGGGTAATTTGAATGGATTTGGGCAAAATGACAGCCTGATCGATGATTACTCGTACTATAAAAGAAAGTTCAAATTAAACGCACTGGTAGTAGGTAGGTATACTACTTCGCTCAACAAGGATGTAGATTTTCAGGGTCAGCACTACACCAGTGAGGATTTCGTTAATAATTCTTTTGAAATGCAGTACGCCCGCTTATCCACCACCTTCTTTATTAATGACAGGATCTCAAGTTCCATTCTGGTAAATTTAGCCGATTTCAAAAAAGAGAATATAAGGGGAAAAGTCTTGGAAAATGCCTTCGTAACTTATTACCATAATTCATATCTAAAATTAAGGGCTGGGCAATTCAGGCCATTTTTTGGACTGGAAGATTTGCATCCATTCCAGCTTGATAATTCGTACGCCTGGTCCAGGCAGTATTCCCTGTTTGGCAGAAACGGGTGGCAAAGTTTCCAAATTGGAGCTGCTGCTTTTGGATCTCTTAAATCAAATATTTTTTCCTATTACCTTACAGTTTACAATGGTAATAATAAAAATGTAATGGGCGATGATGATAGTTCTAAGAATATAACTTTACGCCTTGAATACATGCCTGTCCCGGTACTTAAAATTGCATTGAACGGCGGCAGAGCCAGTTATGAAGGGCAAAATGGCAGTGCTTATGGTATTGACGGGCAGCTCCAGCAACCACTGGGAAACAGGTTTGACCTTGATATTAATGCGGAGTACAAAAAAGGGACTAATTTTGAGGCCTTCCGCAACGCTGAAGAACCCATTGCAAAGCTTGACGATTACATGATGGAAGGCTTTTATTTTCTTTATAGACTGAGATATCGGCTTAGTGCACCGCGTTTGCGGGCACTGGAATTAAGTTTCAGGCACGAATATCTAGACAGAAATACCTCTGTGGAGGATGATGAAATCACAACTTATGTACCTATGCTAAGTTTGGTGTTTGCCGGAAATTACGATGCTAAATTATCGCTGGTAGGGGTAATTAATGATTATGAACTAAACATACCCGATACCACACAATACGATTCCAGTAAAATGTTAATACAATTCCAGGTTGCCTACTAGAATGATTAAGAAACAATAAAACCTTCCACCTATGATCTGGTTTATTAAAAATTCAGTTACACGAAAAAATCTTATGGCCTTAACCGGTCTTTTTCTGTCATTCTTTTTAATCGTCCACCTTGCCGGAAATTTGCAACTCCTCCTGCCCGAAGCACAGGCAAAGCTGCAATACAATTCCTATAGTGAACTTCTGGGTGGTAACCCGATAGTGATCGCCATTTCCTTTGTTCTCTATGCCTGTATAATTCTGCACACTGCAGATGCTATATACCTGGCAGTGAAGCGAAAAAGGGCCAATGGAGTTTCATACTCTAGAGACAGGAGAGGAAGGGCAAGCACCTGGTATTCCCGGCACATGATGGCATTAGGAATAATCATCTTTGTTTTTTTAGTGATTCATTTTAAAGATTATTGGTACAGGTATAAGTTCGGCGAGCTGCCATTAGATGAGAATGGCAACAAAGATCTCTACACTTTGGTAGTAGTTTCTTTTGAACAATTATGGTATGTAATTCTTTACGTAATAGCTATAGTTGCTCTGGGCTACCATTTACTCCATGGGGTGTTTAGCGCTCACAGAACCATAGGCTTATATCATCCGGCTTATAATTCAATGATCAAGGTATTGGGAATTATTTTCGCGGTTGTAATTACCATAGGTTATATTATAATTCCGGTTTTCATTTATATAAATCACCAGGCATGACTAAAATAACGAACACTAAAGTGCCGGCAGGTCCGCTGGCTGAGAAATGGAGTAATTACAAAGCTTCAGCAAAATTAGTAAGCCCGAATAATAGAAAAAAGTTTGAGGTGATCGTAGTAGGTACCGGCCTGGCAGGTGCTTCTGCCGCCGCTTCCCTGGCAGAAATGGGGTACAACATAAAAAGCTTTTGTTTTCAGGATTCAGCAAGAAGGGCACATTCTGTAGCCGCACAAGGCGGAGTAAATGCTGCTAAGAATTACAAAAATGACGGTGACAATGTATACCGAATGTTTTACGACACTATTAAAGGAGGGGATTTTAGATCCCGGGAAGCGAACACCTACCGTTTGGCCGAATGTTCCGCAAGCCTTATAGACCAGGCAGTAGCCCAGGGTGTTCCGTTTGGAAGAGAATATGGAGGATATCTAAGGAACCGTTCTTTTGGCGGGGTGCAGGTATCCAGGACTTTTTATGCACGGGGACAAACCGGGCAGCAATTACTACTGGGTTCATACCAGGCGCTACTAAGGCAGCAAAATAAAGGAAAGGTAAAGCTTTATACCCGTCATGAAATGCTGGACCTTGTACTAATTGATGGCAAGGCTCGCGGAATAATTGCCCGTAACCTGGACACTGGAGAAATTGAACGATACGCTGCACATACTGTAGTACTTGCAACCGGCGGATTTGGGAAGATATATTACCTCTCTACGCTTGCCATGGGCTGCAATGCTTCGGCCATATGGCGGGCTCATAAAAAAGGGGCATATATGGCCAATCCCAGTTGGACTCAAATTCACCCTACCTGCCTGCCACAAAGTGGGGAATATCAATCCAAATTAACTTTAATGAGTGAATCCCTTCGTAATGATGGCAGAATATGGGTTCCTAATTCCAAAACCGAAACGCGCCCTCCCGGAGAAATCCCAGAAGAAGACAGGGATTATTATCTGGAGCGAAAATATCCATCGTTCGGAAACCTTGCACCAAGGGATATAGCGTCAAGAGCAGCAAAAGAACAAATCGACCTGGGAAAAGGAGTGGGTCCTTTAAAAAATGCGGTCTACCTCGATTTCTCCAAAGCTATTAAAGAATACGGGAAAGATGTTATTAAAGAAAGGTATGGGAACTTATTCACTATGTACAGGAAAATTACCGGGACTGATGCTTACAAAGAACCGATGAAAATTTCCCCGGCAGCCCATTTCTCCATGGGAGGTTTATGGGTAGATTATGAACTTATGACTTCAATTCCGGGGCTTTTTGCCATAGGAGAAGCTAATTTTTCAGATCACGGCGCAAATAGACTGGGAGCCAATTCCCTACTACAGGCCTGTGTGGATGGATATTTTGTGCTGCCTTATACGCTACAGAATTATTTGGCAGATGAGAGTGAGAATGTCAAAAACCTCAAATAGATCATCCCGCCTTTGAAGAAGCAGAGCAAGAAGTAAACAGGCAGATGGAAAGATTTTTAAGTTGCAAAGGAAAACGAACGGCAGAAGATTTTCACAAGATTATCGGCAGGGAATTATATGACAAATGTGGCTTGCTACGTACCAAAAAAGGCCTGGAGGAAGCAATTCAAAATATACGGAGAATAAGAAAAGAGTTTGAAGAAGACCTTATGGTGCCGGGAGATGCAAAAGAGGTTAATAGCGAACTGGAAAAAGCTGGAAGGGTTGCAGATTATATGGAACTGGCTGAGCTTATGTGTATAGATGCCCTTGACAGGGAAGAATCCTGTGGCGCTCACTTTAGAGCAGAACACCAGACAGGAGAAGGCGAGGCAAAAAGAGATGATGAAAATTTCAGTTATTCCGCAGCCTGGGAATGGACCGGAAATATCTCTGCTCCTAATCTCAAAAAAGAACCATTAATCTTTGAGACAGTGGCTCCAACTATAAGAAGCTACAAATAGGGAGAAATACGCAAGAGCAGTACAGATAATTGGGGGAGAAAATTTTTAAAAAAGCATTGAATTAAAAAATATCGGGATGAAGATAATTTTAAAGATTTGGAGACAAAAAAATAAACAAGACAAAGGCAAATTTTGTGATTATGTTTTGGAGGATGTGACCAGGGATATGTCTTTCCTGGAAATGTTAGATATGCTGAATAATAAGCTAGTAAAGCAGGGAAATCGTGCTATAGAGTTTGATCATGACTGTAGGGAAGGTATTTGTGGACAATGTGGAGTAATGATTAATGGAATAGCCCACGGTCCACTCAAGAACACTACCACCTGCCAGTTGCATATGCGAGAATTTAAAGACGGGGACACTATTTATGTAGAACCTTTTAAAGCAAAAGCTTTTCCCGTGGTACGGGATCTAAAAGTTGATCGTTCATCCCTGGACCATATTATCGCATCTGGCGGATATGTTTCAGTAGATACTGGCCAGGCGCCTGAAGCTAATAGTATCCCTGTTACGTATGAGGAAGCAGAAAGCGCTTTTGACGCTGCAGCCTGCATTGGCTGCGGGGCCTGCGTAGCAAGTTGTAAAAATTCCAGTGCGGCTTTGTTCACCGGGGCTAAGATCACCCATATGGCGCGATTGCCTCAGGGTGAAAAAGAAACCTCTTCAAGGACAATTGCCATGGTAGATCAAATGGAACAGGAAAACTTTGGTCATTGCAGCAATACTGAAGCCTGCCAGGTAGAATGCCCGGAAAATATTTCTGTGCTCACAATCGCAAGAATGAACTATGAATATAACCGGGCCAAAATCCTCTTTAAAAAATAGCTTTTATAGATTACCAGGTTTATTTGCTGGCAATCTATAAAAGACGCTGTCTTTAACCTGTGTTTTTAAGTCCGCTGGCAAGGGCGGTGGTTATTTCCAGTAATAGAGTTACCTGTTCACCCTCATTACGATCCTTGCTGTTTCTCCATAGCTCAAGGTTTTTAATTTGTAAATGGTGCAGGGCCATTAACGCATTTTCTCTTCGGCTAAGATTGTCCAACAGACTTTGTCGGCGTTCTTCCCTGGTTGTATCAAACATAGCATCTATCTGGTCCAGACTCTCAGAATGTTCGGTTTTAATAATCTCTTTGAGTTCCTCTCTTACATTTTCTTTCTTAACCAAATCGGCATAAAGGCTCATAATAGCGGGTGAGGCATTCATTAGATTGGTCTCCACCTGGATAAGAATATAGCGAAGCAAAGGCCATTGATCGGCAAATTCGCTGAGCTTCGTATAGCTTTCCTTATCATCTTTCTTGAGTCTTTGTAATGCATAACCAATACCAAACCAACCTGTAATATTAAATCGGGATTGGTTCCAGCTGAAAACCCACGGAATAGCGCGTAGATCTCCCAGGCTTCTTGTACCGGTACGACGTGCAGGGCGAGATCCTATTTTACTTAATTCTAAGACATCAATAGGCGTTGCCTCTCCATAAAATTCCAGGAAGGAAGGGTGTTGTATTAAATCCTGGTACTTCTCCTGGGAGTACTGAGCGAGTTTCTTCAAAGCTGACACTGGGTAAGTAGTTGTGCGTTGCGGAAAACTACTGTAACCTGTTTGCAAGGCAGTACCGGAAAGTAACATCTCGAGATTATAACTGGCTGTAAGTCGGTTTGCGAACTGCTGGGAAATAGTTTCTCCCTGTACCGTTAATTTCATTTCCCCGCTTAGACTTCCGGGCGGCATACTTTCAAGAAAACGGTGATATTTACCACCGCCCCTGCTTATAGTTCCTCCAATTCCATGGAAGAATTTAAAACGTACATTGTTTTCTTCAGCTGTTTTGGTAAGTGCTTCTTCTGCCTGATAAATATGCCATCTACTGGCAATTATACCTCCATCTTTATTACTGTCACTATAACCCAGCATCACCTCCTGTACTCCATCTTTACTTTTTTTGTAGGAAGGGTGCTTTAAGAAATTATCCATCACTTTATTAGAAACCAGCAAGTCATCAATGGTTTCGAATAAAGGCACTACCTGGAAAGTATTAGAGTCGAGTCCGGCTTCCCTCATAAGTACATACACTAGAAGGAGATCGCTTAAACCGCGGGTCATGCTTATTATAAAAGAACCTATTCCCTGCGGACCGTATTTTTCTGAATGATTTCTTACCACCCGGTAGCAATCCAGTACTTTATCTGCTTCCGGTCCAAAAGATTTACCTGCAATCCCAAACGGCCGATCGGTTTTTAATTCTTCGGTTAAAAACTCGATCTTTCGCTCCTCATTCCAGGTTCTGTATTCAGGTAGATCTGGATAGGTAGCTTTTAAAATTTGCTCCATTGCCTTGTCATGGAATTCGCTGTTCTGCCTTATATCAAGACGAGCTAAATGAAATCCAAAACTTTGCAGCAATCTTTCCGTTGGAAAAATAACATCCTCCACGATTCTTTTAGCACCAATTTCGAGTAAAGAGGACTTCAAAACCAGCAAATCTTCCAGGAGGTCTTCCGGACTTTTATAAATTTCCCGTTTCTGGGAGTTTTCCTCCTTCATCGTATTAGTTAATTGCACCAGCATTAACGCAAGAAACTGTCGCCATGGTTCATATGGGTTTCTTTCCGCAGCTTCTTTTCCCGCACCCCCTAAAAGCTCTAGTTTTTTATCTATGGCCTTATTTAAAATATCTGGTACAGGGTTTCGTTTTTTTGAAAAGCTAAGATGTGAAACGAGCTCGTTTAGCTCGTTATTGATTAGCTCCAGGGCTTTATTTCTTTGTTCCTTAAGGGTACTTTCAGTAATTGCGGAAGTAACATATGGATGCCCGTCCCGGTCTCCGGCCACCCAGGAACCGAACTGTAGCCTTGGATAGACTAGCTTATCAGGATCAAAACCCATTTCATCCCAGCTTTGCTTAAGTTGAATATCGGTTTTTTTAAGCGCCTTCGGAAAAACCTTACTTAAGTAGTGTACCACGTTATTCCGTTCTTTTTCTACTGTTGGTTTTTCCAGGTAGATCTCCCCGGTTCTCCACCATCTTTCCAGTAGCGTCATAATATCGTCGGCGAGAAGCTTTCTTTCTGCAGAGGAATAGGCGCTATTCTCCAGCTTGGTAAGTTTAAGATAGATCTCACGGTGTAATTCCAGGATAGATATCCTCTTAGCCTCCGTAGGATGGGCGGTAAGCACCGGAGTTACGCTTATTTTCTGTATAATTTCCTGCATTTGTTCCTGGGAAAGCCCCTGGGATTTCCATCTTTCAAAGGTTTCGCTCCAGGAACCTCTTATTGCCTGCATTCCATTATTATTTACAAGTTTCCTGCGGTATTGTACGGCAGCATTCTCCTCCACCAAATTCATAAGCTGCATGTACATACTCAATACCTGAACCTGTTTTTTCTCTAATTTTATATCATCAGGCATCTTGTTTTTAGAGCCATCCAGCGAAAGTAGATCCACCAGTTCATCTTGTCCAAGTTCTTTCAACACCTGCCGGAAGCAGTTGGTTAGGAATTCCATATCTCTCCAAACCTTATCAAAGGAGATAGCAGTAGTTTTTTGGCTCATTTTCATCAAATTTTAATTAAAAAATTAAATTAACTAATCGAGCAATAATGAAAAAATTAATGAAGTGCTAAAACGTGCTATGCTGATTCAAATCATATTTTGCGTAGTGTTTTGCTATCGCCAAATCAGGAACCTATTATCAGGAAAGCCTCGGAGTATTTAATATCGATTATCGAGTAAAGTACGCTGGTTAAGCTTTGTATTTTATGAATGATTTTATTCTTTTCATTTCAATATCTTTTGATCTTGCACCTTTGAGAGTGGCCAGCGTAGAAATTAATTCAACATTGCTGGGAGCATGACCCAGGCTGGAAACATAGGTATTTCTTATAGTGACCAATCTTCGGGGAATAGCTAATTTCATCAAATCACCAATCGATCTAATATTTCGACTAAATAATATTTTTAATATTGGGTTTAGATCGGTTAAAGTACAGTCTATTCCTATTTCTTTCAAAACCTTTGGCGCATTCTCAAAATTAAGAATGTTTGAATCTTTGTAAGCAGCAAGTTGCTGATTATGAATCAAATCTTCATATAAAAGATTAAAATGCTCGTCTATAACTCCTACCTCTCTACTCAGGATCTGCAAACGATTTTTAGCAGATAGACTTGGCCTATGTTCGGGTTTATAGCAAAGAACGTGTTCAAGTTCACACCAAAGTTCCTGGGCAAGGGTACGAACCTGAATTTCAAAGAAGGGCCTTTTTTCTTTCTCTAATGAGCTCGATTTTAATCGAAGCGTATAATGTATCGATGAATAGCCGCTCTCCTTTAAACCACTTTCCAGATGGGATAATCCCAGCCTGTTGAGCGTATCGGTATTCATATAGGCTTCAGGCTTATAATCCTGAGGTATATCAAATAGGCCAGAACTGCGAATCTCCTTATCTATTAAGGGTAACTGGGAGGTGAAATACACGATAACCCGCACGCCAATGGTATCGTGCATGCTCCTGATACTCTCCAGGGAAAGTCCATCCTTGAACTTATTGGATTTCCGATAGATCTTATCCACCACTTTATCTGAGTCTTTAATACGCGTCATAATAATCCTAACAGGCCTTGGTGCAGCCACCCCGTTACCCGGAGTGTATTTCTTCCAGTATTCCGGTTGCTCCCAGGTTTTCAGGATAATATTCAACTCCTCGAAAGTAGGATTCAGAATATTTAACTTATACTCTTCGTAGCTCTTAAGAAACTTTTTTAACTCCATTGAGTACTTCATAATTCTTGGATGATAATATAAAGCAGGTGAATCTAAGTTTGAAAATACGGATTTAATTCCTGTGGAAATGAATTGCTTTTGAAAAAATCCTTTTTTAACTCCTGTCTACTGAGGGATAAACTCTGCTATACGATGAATAAAAGCTTAAACTGAAAAATATCACACCTACCGATCCTGTAAAAAACTATTTATCATATCTTTAAATGAATTATTTAAGCGGTCCTGGTGATGACAAGATGTACGAAGCTAACGAGGTTTTAAAAGAAATTGATAAGCTAAAGATGACCAAGAATGGCAATTAAGGATTGATACTTCTATGAAAATAAAACCAATAATTTTCTGGGAATTTTTTCAACTGGCCATTGCTATAGTCCTGGCAAGTATAGGCCTTAAAGCCTTTCTCCTTCCAAATGGTTTTCTAGATGGCGGGGTAACCGGGATCTCGATCTTATTGAATAAAATTACCGGGTTCGAAATCTCTATAATTCTTCCGATTATTAGTATTCCTTTTTTTGCCATTGGTTGGTTTACGGTTTCCAAAAGAATCGTGATAAGGTCGCTCATTTCAGTCCTGATATTATCCCTTGTCATTCATTTTGAAAATTTTCAGCCCATTACAGACGATAAACTACTTATCTCCATTTTTGGAGGGCTATTCTTAGGAGCAGGAATCGGGATCGCTATCAAAAATGGATCGGTGCTGGACGGATCGGAAATTCTTGGAATATTCGTTAACGAACGAACAGGAATATCCATTGGCCTGATAATTTTTTGGTTCAACGTGGTGCTTTTCCTTCTGGCCGGTTTTTTATTCTCGCTGGAAGTTGCAATGTATTCTGTACTCACCTATATTATTACGGCAAAAACTATTGATCTTATTCTGGAAGGTTTTGAGGATTATGTAGGCCTTATGATAGTAACCTCGAAATCCAGAGAAATGCAAAAGGCGCTAATAAAGGACATTGGACAGGGAATGACTATCTACCAGGGCACTAAGGGTTATGGGAGCCAGGGCGAAAAGCAAAATCTTGAGATCATCCATACCGTGGTAAACAGGATCGATACAAAAAAGGTTTACCGGGTTTTAAAAAAGGTAGATAAAGACGCTTTTGTTATTGAATTTGATGTAAACAAAGTCTCGGGAGGAGTCTTAAGAAAATATCTTACACGAAGAAAGCAGCGGCAGTTGTCTCCTACCTTATTTCAGGAAAACAACATTGAAGTATAGCTTTTCGGGAGATTCTTATATAGCATAAACTTAACTATCAATTGAAGATCGGCAGATTTTTATAAGTATTTTCTTCAAAAAAATAGCAGAAGAGATCCAATCTAAAAGATGGCTCTCTTCTGTTATTTCTAATTTAAGTGTTTTAGAATATTTCTGTTTCAGAAAAAGATTAGTTTTTATGAAAATCTACAACTCCGCTTTCCATGTCATAAACTGCTGAAACGATCATGATCTTGCCTTCATCTTCCATTTTGGCAAGGGTAGGAGAGGCTTCACGAATATTCTCTACGGTACGCATCGCATTGGTTTTTATTACATTATTAGTAAACTCTGTATTCTTAGAATTACGCTCCCCATCAAGCTCGGTTTCTTCCACGGCAGGTTCGATCTCGTCTAGCAGATCGGCCAGGGAATTCATGTTCATCGATTTTGCATCTACCTGGTCTATGGCAGATTTTACTGCACCACAAGCCGTATGGCCCATCACGATCACTACTTTTGAACCCGCTACTGCAGTGGCGAATTCCATAGAGCCAACAATATCTGCGTTTTCGATATTCCCTGCTACCCTGGCTACAAAAATATCACCAATTCCCAGGTCGAAAACATCTTCTACCGGTACACGGCTGTCTACACAAGAAAGTACTATCGCTTTTGGATACTGACCAATCATTGCGCTTCTACGTTGCGCCGAATGATCACGCCGGGTAAGATTGTTATTTACAAAATTCTCGTTCCCTTTTTTCAGCCTTCCTATAATTTCCTGCGGCGTCATATCGGCCTGCTCTTCAGCGGTAAGAATACTCTCTACCACTCCTTCTTCTACCCTTTCATCCTGGGTTTGTTCTTCGGCAGTTTCAGCCTTTTTTTCATCCTGGCAGGAAGTTAAAACAAATGCTGCCAGTAACATCAACAATGGTAAGCTTAGCTTTTTCATTTTATGAATATTTAAAAGTTAATACTAGAAAGTTTGATGCAGACTGATCTGTAATTGTCCTTTCTGCCAATTTACCGTGGTTTGCTCCATCCACCCCAGCTGCATTCTCAATTTATTGTTTAAGGCATAACCAAGACCCAGATAGGTCCTGTTCCGGTCAAAAAATTGTACCTCGCGCCCATCTCCAATATTTCGTTCTCCGTTAATAAATATCTCGTTATAAAAGGCAAAGTAAGGAGTTCCTTTTTCTAGCGTGGTTCCTTTAAATGGAATGTTCACAAAAAGGTTGTAACGATATCGTGTTCTAAAATCCTGGGTTTCCACCCATCTTTGTTCATATCTTAACCTATGGGTAAGTAAAAGCCTTTTCCATAATGTTTGTCCAAACAATGCTTCCTGGTAGATCCTGTTTTCTGAAACCGGGGCATCAATATCGGTTCCATACTGCCCTGTGGTTATATTTGCATAGCCCAACGTAAATTTAACACCAGATTCCTTAGGAGTATACGTAACACCTGTTCTTAGTAATAATTGTTCCCTGTCTCCTAATCCGCGCCAGTCGCGATATTGATAATCACCTTGCAGGCCCCAATTAGATTCTCCAAAGTTTGTGTTCCAAAAATACATATACCAGGCACCAAGTTGATCTTCGTCTGGACCCTGAGCAATGGCTTGAGGGAAATAGCAGCAACTGAATAATATGAGGAAACAAAATTTTCTCATTTTGTTTAGTTTTTTATATATTTTATTAAACATAAAAATAGCGCATATTTGGCTATTCCTATATTATTTAACAAATAAATAAGAATGATTCTAAACAAGCTGCAGATGGAAATAAATGGGCTTTTTTAAGCGCTGTTTCAGAACGCTACACAGACTTTTACACTACTATGGAGTTTACAACAACTTCGTACGTTTAAATGCAGTTATAAAAGAATTTGAGGTAAAGGATCATATTTACCAGCCTTTTCTACAAATTAGAATGAAAGGTTTTAATTAAGGCTAGGAGAAATAATTCCGTTGGAAAGACATTTTGCCACCAATTCAGTGGTATTTCTGCAACCGCTCTTTTGCAATACATTTCTTCTATGCGTCTTAACGGTATGGGGAGAAACATTAAGCTCTTCTGCAATCTGTTCTGCATTTAATCCTTTAGCAAACCTAATCACTATTTGCTTTTCCCTTTCGGTTAAGCTATTTGAAAAATCACCATCATCACTTCTTTTAGGATCAAATGTTCCTTTAGAAATCTCAACATTAAAATAACATTTCCCAGCATTCATATGAATAAAAGAAACATCGTTTGTGCTGCTCATTTTAAGATGGGAAACATCTGTTTGAATACAAACAACATGTTCAGGCGTTCCATTATCTAGAACACTTAACGGAAAAGCCTGATACAACATCGTTCTTATTTGTCCGTTTGGATCCTTCATCCTATAAGAAAACATATTTTTATAGGCCAGGACATTTTCTTTATCTACAAAAGAGGTATAAAAATCATTGATCACCTTACTTTTAAGGTTAATACATTCAATTTCTTCAGGAATCACTGTTCGCAATAGATCCTTAACATCAATATCACTTGCGCTCTTACCCACAAAAGCCTCTGCCGAATCTGAAATATATTCCAATTCAAAATTATGGAGATTTACGATATATAAATAGGAATTTCCTAAGGCAAAGATCGAGGCAAACTTTTTAAATTCTTCCGAGATTTCAAAAGGCCGATACTCCCGCACACGGTTAGAATAATTCTCTTTCCAGAAATCTGAGATCTTTTTGAATTCCTCTTCCATGAAAAACCTGTTGGGCAATAAATATAGGAAATTATAGAATGACTAAAAGAAACTCTTAAATAATGAAAACCCAGACTTATATGAAAATCAAAAAACCTCCAGGAAAATCCTGAAGGTTTTTGCTTCAAATATTTTTGCGAGTAATGGGAATTAGAATCACAATATTGTTTTGCCCCAAATCTAACACTACGGAAAGTAAAGCCCTACCTAAACTTCCCAGTGAACCTAAAATCCATTACCAAAATTAATTGATACTATAAAGATAGCAGGGGAATGGCAGACCTGAAATACCATTAAAAAGGTATTTTTTTGATTCTTTCCATTAAACGAAATTACTGGGTTAGAATAACGCTAAAGTTTAAATGCTCAGGTTTGGAATTCTGCTAAGCGTGTTTCAGAATTTTGCACGGACTTTTTCGAGGGGAATGAATTTCGCATATATGATGAAACTCAGGTGGGAAAATGTTTCCGGCGATAGAATTCATTACACCAGAGCCAAAACGAAAGGGAATTTCATCATCAAGATTAGGCCACCGTTAAAAAATATTCTTGATTATTACCGCAAAAATAAAATAGCGTACATATTTCCAATAACCCGTAGTGAAAACCTCACTCCTACTCAATTAAACGACAGGAAAAGAAAAACTCTGAAAAAATTCAATAAGATCTAAAGGAATTAGCGAGTCTTGCCGGAATTGATAAACCCCTTACGAGTTATGTCGCCAGGCATAGCTTCGACAACTGCTTAAAATAAAAAGGAGCGGGAACAGATATCATAAGTGAATCTCTAGGTCATCAGGATATTAAAACCACCAAAGCTTATCTAAAAGTGCTGGATACTGCCATACTGTATGAAGCCTATTTCATAAATAGAAACCCACTTCTAATAAAACTACTTTCTTTTAAGTTCATTTACCTTTCCGCCCTGTTCCAACATCATTTTATTTTCTGCAGGGATGAATGTAAGTTTAAGCATGATCTGATCGGCTTTAAAAATGTCTTCTCCTGCGACATCCAGTGGAACCGGGGGTTGACCAGTTCCCTGTGCATATAATATACCTTCCTTATGAAAAATTGCAACATCAATGGGAAATTCGGGGCTACCATAGTTTCCCGTATATTGTTCAAGTAATTCAGGATCAAGTGCCTTAGGCGGAGCGAAATCAGGAATTTGATATGGTAAACCAAGGGTGATTTTTATTGCTTCAATAAAAATACTATTAAGTGGATAATCTGAGGCATTCGCAATATATGATGCTGTTATTTTTTCTTCTGGCAAATGGACTGCAATAGATGAAAACCCATCTATACCACCGCCGTGGCCATAGACTTCAAAATCATTAAAGGTTAACTTCATTAACCCTAAACCAGTTCCTTCATTTGTAGTTTTCATAGATTCAAGCGAAGCTTTTGAAACAAGATTTCCCTCAAATAAATTGTAATAAAAAATATTTAGATCTTCGGGTGTAGAAACAAGGCCTCCGGCTCCCATTGGCACACTCATATCTGTCTCCGGGGTTACCTCCCAGGCACCTGCAGTTTTTACATATGATCTGGCCTGGTTGTCTTCAGTATTAATTTCTTTTCCGTAGAATGTATTTTTTAGACCAAGCTTATCAATAATTCTATCCTCTACTATTGCAGCATAATCTTTTTTCTCAATAATTTCAGCTATATAGGAAAGCAACAAATAGTTTGAATTGGAATAGCGAGTTTCATCGCCGGGTTCAAATAGGGTTCCATTTTTAATTATTCGTTTTAGCATCGCTTCCCGGGTTTGTGGTTTTTTCATCCAGGTAGTGAAATCTTTATCATCTGTCACATTAAAAATTCCACTTTCGTGTCGCAATAAATGTTCTAAAGTTATTTTTTCTGAGTTAGGTACCTCGGGGAAAAAATCACTCAAATAACTATCTAATTTCAGCTTATCTTCTTCAATAAGCAGCATAATAACGACCGCTGTAAAAGTTTTAGTAATAGAACCAATTCTATACTTTGTAGTTGCATTTGCTTCCACATTGTTTTCTACATCTGAATAACCGATGGATCGCTGATAGAACTCTTTTCCGTTTGAGAAAATGGAAACACTTCCCATTCCTTTCTCTTTTGAGTTAACAATATCAAATAAGCTATCTAATGTTACGGCACGATGGTTTTCCTGAGCATTTAAGAGGTATCCGGATAAACCAAGAAGTAATGGTTAAGACTAATTTTTTCATAGTATATCTTATTTAGAAGTGATAGATGAATTAGATTTATTGGAAAAGCCAGGTTTAGCCTCTTTTTCCTGGAAGGGTTTTATCCAATGGAGTAAAATGGTGGAAAATCGAGTAAAGAGAAAGATAAAAGCTCCGAATAAAGTCGGTAGCATCGTTGTTTTTAAACCATCGGCGAAATCCCGGGGGGTTGTTCCTTCAAAGGAACTGAGATAATCCAGGGTATTGATTAGTTGAATTAACTGTCCAAAGACCCCCAGCACCAATGCAAAAAGTCCCAGAGAGTTTATAAGGATAATAGTTTTCTCTATTTTCGGGTTTCTTTTTCGAACCAAATAGATTCCTCTCACCAGAAGAATTAAACCTATAATTCCAACGATCAGGATAAGCATCATTATAAAAAATCCGCCCTCTTCAAACCTGGCAGCAAGAACTTCCAATAACCCCCTTTGTGCTCTTTCTTGTAGTGCAAATGTCATAATTCAATTTTTAAATTGTGATTATTCAAATCTACAGTCTTTTCTCGGCTTTCGATTTAAAAGGCGATGAGCAGCTAATTCTTATCTGGTTTTAGCAGAATTTGTTCTCATTATGGTTAAAATTAAACTATAGCAGTTAAAAGCAGCTAAAAAGATGTTATTCATCGCAATTAAGTAAATTTCACTAAAATAATTTGGATATTGTACTGGTTATGAAGCTTAACCGATTTGCATATTTCTTATTGAGGAAAATTCTGTTGCACAGTATTTTTTGGATTCTTGTGCTACTTTTTTTTTCCTACTTTTTGGGTCCTCCCAATGAAGATCTCTTTTATTCCGGTTCTTTTTCGGTATTTCTCCTACCGGTAACGATCATTACTACCTACACCATAATTTACTATCTCATTCCTAATTTTTTGCTTAAAAAAAGGTATTTACTTTTTACTCTTTATAGCTTTTACACGCTGGTTTTATCTGCTTTTGCCATTGTACTTTCTATCTTCTACGGACTCGTCTTTGTATTGAATATGAATTACAGCGAAATGCCACCTCTTAGCCGAAGTCTTTTATCAATGATGTTACTGGTATATTTAGTTGTATTGCTGGTGAGCTCATTTACCCTGCTCAAACAGAATTATGCAGCTATTGCAAAAAACAAGTCATTAGAGAATAAGATTCTGGAAGCACAGTTGAAGCTTAAAGAACAAGAGTTGAATTACCTTAAATTGCAGGTTCATCCTCATTTCCTCTTTAATACACTTAATACCCTTTATGGGCACGCATTAAAAAAGTCTGAAGAAACACCCGATATGATCCTGAAGCTTTCAAACCTGCTTGATTATTTATTATACCAGGCAGATAAGCCAATGGTAAGCCTTATCAGTGAAATAGAACACATAAAGGATTATTTAAGCCTGGAAAAAATGAGGTATCGCAGTAACTTATTAGTTGCCCTCGATCTTCCTGAAAATATGAAAGATATTAGTATTGCACCTATGCTATTTATTCCTCTCGTGGAGAATAGCTTCAAGCACGGACAACTTATTGATGGAAAACTGAGTATAGATATTCATCTAAAACTAGATGAAGATAGTATAAGGTTTACTATAAAAAATTCGGTTAAGAGTATAGAAAACCAAGGTTCACAAAATGGAATAGGATTAACAAACCTAGAAAAACGATTGGAATTATTGTACCCAGATCATCATTCTCTTTCAATAAAGAAAAACGGCAATTCTTTTGAAGTGCAACTCTTTTTAACGCATACTAAAGCTCTCCAGCATGTCTAAAAAAATATCCTGTATTATAGTTGACGATGAGCCCGTAGCAAGAGAGGTTATAGAGGCTCATTTATCTAAAATAAATAGTGTAAAGATAATCGGCACTTGTGGAAGTGCCGGTGAAGCTTTTAGTTTAATTAATGAACATAAGGTGGATCTAATTTTTTTGGATATCAATATGCCGGAAATTTCAGGTTTGTCCTTTGCACGTTCAATCAATACTGATATCAAAATTATATTTACTACCGCATATCGTGAATATGCCATAGATGGGTTCGATTTGCAAGCCGTGGATTATCTTTTGAAGCCCATTTCTTTTGAAAGACTTTTAAGGGCAATCAGTTCCTTTCATAAAATTCATTTCAATAAAGAAGAGCAACAAAAGGATGAAGAAAAAAAGGAGATAAAGGATTTTATATTTGTGCGAGCAGACCGTAAAATGATCAGGATCAACCTTAATGAAATCTCTTATATAGAAAGTTTGAGTGATTACTTAAAAATTTATACCCCAACCAATCCCGTGGTTATAAGAGAAACCATTAGCAACATCGAAAAGGAGCTTCCTGAATCAAAGTTTATTAGAACACATCGTTCCTTTATCGTATCACTTGCGGCTTTAGAGTCCTATACCAATGAGTACTTAGAAGTTAACGGGAAAGCCATTCCTATAAGCAGGAGTTATAAATCCTCCGTTTTAGAAAAATTAGAAAAATGGTCGTTATATAAATGAAAAATATAAAGCTAATTTTATACAACTCTATACTAAAATATCAATAGATAAAACATTGAATTTAGGGAGTCTATTGATTGTATTAGCTTTTTAGAGATTTATGGCTTAGACCACAAGAACGATATATGATAAAGAGCCTTTAATTCATCTAGTTACTTCAACAATTTACGAGTATGAATACAGCGAAGAACTTAAATTAAAACTGTACAAGTCTTTGTAAAATAGAACAGCTCGATCTCATAAAATGTTTAATAGATAAAAAGGTGCAAGAATGTTGTACATATGTTGTACCCAAGAAGAAACAAAAAAGCCTTACATCTCTGTAAGGCTTGATTTTATTGGTGGTCCCACCTGGGCTCGAACCAGGGACCCCTTGATTATGAGTCAAGTGCTCTAACCAGCTGAGCTATAGGACCAATTCAAGTATTTCAACAATACCCGAATTTTAGGAGTGCAATATTATGATATATTTTTAACTCCTGCAAGGTGAAATGCAATTTCTTAATTTCTCGCTCCCTCTCCTTTGGGGAGGGCTGGGGAGGGGCTTTTTTCCTGGCATAATTCTACCAAAACCCCGTGGGAACTTTTAGGATGCATAAAAGCCACCAGCTTATTATCGGCGCCCTCTTTAGGTTCGGTATTTATCAGCTTAAAACCTTCTTTTTCCAGTCGGGCAATTTCAGCTTTAATATCATCTACCGCAAAAGCTATATGATGAATCCCCTCGCCGCGTTTTTCAATAAACTTTGCGATAGGACTTTCAGGATTTGTAGCGGCAAGTAATTCAATTTTACTCTCTCCAATTTTAAAGAAAGACGTACTCACGCCTTCACTTTCTACCGTTTCGGTTTTATACTGTTCACTTCCCAAAACCGCGTTATAGGTAGCATTTGCAGCTTCAAGATCTTTTACGGCAATTCCAATATGTTCAATTTTCTTCATTTTTCATTTTTTAAGTAGATGCAGCAAGTTAAACTTCTAATTTCATATATTCAAAATCGGTAAACTTCTATAAATTTAAAAAGAAACCCCAACAATCTTTACTCCAATAGGTTCGGTTATTTAATCCTTAGGTTGCTTTTGAATAAGTTCATTTTGGCCTATCGAAAATTTATCGTGAAATTTGAAGTGAAGTTTCCGCAAAATTTTAGGCTGTTTGAGCCAACATAAATTTTCATGTAAGCAGCAGCTTAATTGGCGAGTTCCTAAAATTTAGGAAACGAGCATAAAATTTAGATAAAGATTCGTAAGCCTAGATTTTTTTGGTTCGTTTTTTTTTCATCAATGGAAAAAATGAACAAGTCAAATATTTAAGAATGGTATAATTCAAAATTAAGACTTGTACGCATAGTTTTTTACATTTAGGAGTATACCAATTTATTATAGTATTTTTGCCTTATGGAAGAGACAAACAGACAAAAGAAAATAGGAGGAGTTTTGCAGCGCGATCTAGCCGATATCCTGCAAAAGAACCTTAAAGATGCCGGGAGAACAGGAGTGATTATTTCGGTCTCTAAAGTAAAAGTAACTACAGATCTTTCTATCGCGAAGGCTTATATCAGTATTTTTCCGCAGAAACACGCGCAGGAAGTTATAGAGGAAATAAACCTTGGGAAGTCTAAGATAAAACACGAAATGGCACAGCGCACTAAAAACCAGTTGCGAAAAATGCCGGAAATCAATTATTACCTGGACGATTCTCTTGATTATATAGAAGGTATAGAAAAATCTATTAAAGGAGAAGAAAATCCAATAACCGATCCCGACTTACTGGAGCGCCGGAAAAAATCTTAATTTGAAATTCCCCTTCTACATCGCCAGGCGCTATCTTTTTAGCAAAAGCAGCAATAATGCCATTAATATCATTACCATTATTGCGGCCATTGGCGTTTTTGCAGGGGCTTTTTCTTTATTTATAGTACTCTCAGGTTTCGCCGGACTCAAGGATTTTAGCCTTTCTTTTTCCAATAAATTTGATCCCGATTTAAAAATATTGCCGTCAAGCGGAAAAACTTTCCAGTTTCCAGAAAAAAAGGCCGGAGAATTAGCTGAAATTGAAGGAATTTCAAGCTTTAGCCGAATTATTGAAGAACGTATTTTCCTGGATTACCGCAATAAGAATCATACTGCGTTTATAAAAGGCGTAGACAAAAATTACCAGCAGGTTACCCAAATAGACAGTGCGATTGCCGGTTCCTGGTTAACCAATAGCGAAGCGCAGGTGGTGGTTGGGAATACCATTTCCAGAAAACTGGGACTAAGTATTTTTAATTACCAGAATTTACTAAATGTAATGGTGCCGCGACCGGGAAAAGGTCAGATAACCGGTTTAAACCCCGGGCAGGCTTTTAACCAGGAAAAAGTAATTGTTAGCGGAATTTACAGCGTAAATGAAGAACTGGACGATAAATACGTATTCTCTAACCTTGATTTTGCGCGAAATCTTCTGGAATTAGATGAAAATACTTTTTCTGGCGTAGAAATTAAAATAACTCCAGATGCTGATGCCGATGTTGTAACTGAGGAAATTAAAGCACTTTTTGGTGATGAAATTATAGTAAAGAACCGCGCGCAACTTAACGAGATGCTCTATAAAATGCTCAATACCGAAAATCTCGCGGTTTACCTTATTTTCACCCTGGTGCTTATCATTGCTCTCTTTAATGTAGCCGGTTCTATAATTATGGTGATCCTGGATAAACGAGAGAATATCAAAACCCTGTTCAACCTTGGTGCTTCTGAAAGCCAGATCAAACGAATTTTCTTTACCCAGGGAATGTTAATGACGATTATTGGAGGCGCCATAGGGCTATCGGCAGCAATTGTATTAGTCTATTTGCAACTGCAATTTGACCTGGTAATGATCACGCCAAGCCTGCCCTATCCAGTAGCTATCACCTTAGAAAATATCTTTATTGTAATCTTTACAATAGGAATTCTTGGGCTTATCGCTTCTTTTATCGCGGCTGGAAGTAGTAGAAAAGCTTTAAAAGCGGTTTAAACCCCTCCGGTATTTTAGCCGGCCACGAATACACGAATTTTTTTACGTAAACGCTCCCCTCCTTTGAAAGGAGGGGAATGAATTCAGCGTAGCTGAAGAAAGGGGTGGTTGAACCTCAACAAATTATCAGCAAGAAAAATCCTGAAAAAAACCCCTCCGACCTATCGGCCACCTCCCCTTGAAAATAAGGGGAGGAGCTTTTTATTTGTTTTCAAAAACGTGTAAATAAAATCGGAATTCATATTTGTTAAATAATTAGATCTCCGAATAAATTTCGGAGCAGGCTCTGAAATAATCCCGAAGCTTCGGGACAGGATGACGGAGATAACGGCTTCCCTCCTTCCCAAGGAGGGGAATGAATTCAGCGTAGCTGAAGAAAAGGGGTGGTTGAACCTCAACAAATTATCAGCAAGAAAAATCCTGAAAAAAACCCCTCCGGCCTATCGGCCACCTCCCCTTGAAAATAAGGGGAGGAGCTTTTTATATTTTTCAAAGGAATATTCGTGAATTCGTGGCTAACTTAAAAGCACTCTAAGCAAACTGAAAATCTAGAAAATCTCTTTCTACCTCATCAAATGCAGCAAAGACATCTACAGCATCGTCGCTGGTTACCATTTTCATTCGGTATTCTTTGAAGTGGGGAATTCCTTTAAAATAATTGGTATAATGTCTTCGGGTTTCAAAAACACCTAACCTCTCCCCTTTCCAGTCAATCGCCATTTGCAGGTGACGTCTTGCAGCGTCTAAACGCTCCATCATTGTTGGAGGCGGTAAATGCTCACCGGTTTCAAAGTAATGTTTTACTTCTCTAAAAAACCAGGGATAACCAATACTGGCACGACCAATCATCGCACCGTCAAGTCCGAATTTATCACGCATTTCTACCGCTCTTTCGGGCGTATCAACATCGCCGTTTCCAAAAACCGGAATATGCATTCGTGAATTATTCTTTACCTCGGCAATTGGCGCCCAATTGGCTTCGCCTTTATACATTTGAACACGAGTTCTCCCGTGAATAGAAATGGCCTTACAGCCAACATCCTGAAGTCTTTCGGCAACCTCAACGATTTTAATAGAATCGTTATCCCAACCCAAACGGGTTTTTACGGTTACCGGTAAATTGGTATGTTTTACCATGGCTTCGGTAAGCGAAACCATTAGATCTATATCTTTTAGAATACCGGCACCGGCACCTTTAGAAACCACTTTTTTAACGGGGCATCCAAAATTAATATCAATAATATCGGGGCCAGATTTCTCTACAATCTCTACCGATTGCAGCATAGATTCCAGGTTGGCTCCAAAAATCTGAATGCCTACCGGGCGTTCTTTCTCGTAAATATCAAGTTTCATGGTACTTTTCGCCGCATCGCGAATAAGCCCTTCTGAAGAGATAAATTCGGTATATACCACATCTGCGCCATGCTCTTTGCAAAGCGCACGGAATGGCGGGTCACTCACATCTTCCATCGGTGCTAAAAGCAACGGGAAGTCTCCTACATCTATATTTCCTATTTTTGCCACTTCGGTTTATTTTGGAGTGCAAAAGTACGAAAAAGCCCCCTAACCCCCAAAGGGGGAATTTAAGTCGGCTTTTCTATAAATCGTCATCCTGTCCCGAAGCCTCGGGATATTTCAGGATCTAACAAGATATAATTTTAGTATAGGCTTAGAAGCTGAAACAAGTTCAGCTTGACGGAATAAAGCATATCCGGGGCTTTACAACCTATCCCTTTCGGCGGCGTCTATGCTGCGTTGGTTGTCTTCCAGTCTAAAGTTTCCGAAGTTATATTTAAATCCTACCTGCACATAACGCATTTCTTCCTGCGCGAAATATGAATTATCCTGGTTTAGATATTGCGAAGTCAACCTGGTATTTGTATCGTTAAAGATATCGTTGATGTTCAGGCTTAGTTCTGCGCGATTATTCCAAAGTGTTTTTCTGAATCCAAGGCTTAAAGTTGAAAACGGATCAAAATTATAAGAACCCGAAATATAATCTGAAACGTAGGTAAAACTTAAATTTCCTGAGAAAGTTCCGTCTTTTGAAAGGGTAAATGAATTATAAAATTGACCAAAAACGGCATCAATCTCATTGGTAACCTCAGCATTATTGCTTTCTACCGCTAAAAAGGTATTCTCTTCGTGAAAAAGTGAAGCATATAATTGTGCATACCACCAGCCGGTAATTGATCGACCGTGCAAAATGTCAAGTCCGTAACTTTTACTTTCCAGTAAATTGGCCTGCATCCTTCTTATAGTTAGATTTTGATTATCCTGGAAGGCCAGACTCGCCGGTGATCTTCCATTATCACGATAATACACATCGAAAAAATACTGCCCTAAAAGCGTATAATTCAGATTGATATTATTGCTAATTGCCGCACGTAAATTCGGGTTTCCGGCGTTAAAATCGTTTTCATTCAGAAAATATCTAAACGGATTCAAGCTTTCATAACGTGGGCGTTCAATTCTTCGGCTATAATCCAGCGTAAAACTATGATTATCTGAAGCGCGGTATTGTAAATAAGCGGTAGGAAATAATTCAAAATATTCCTGGCTATTCAACTGATCGGTTGAAAAAGACAATCCCAATAGATCTGTATACTCTCCTCTTAATCCCAGCTTTGCACTCCATTTTTCCCAATCTCTGGAAGCGCTGGCATAAGCAGCATAAACCTTTTCATCATAATGAAATTCATCTGAAAGATTATCATAAAGATCTTCCAGGCTTTCAGCATCAAAGAAATCGATCCCGCTTTCTGAATCTATGCTGGATAATTTAAGTCCGCTTTCAAAGGCCATTTTCCCAAGGCTTGTGCTAAGATCTATTTGCGCCGTAAAAATGTTGATATCCTGAATTGCCTCGGTATTAAAGGCGATGTTATTTACAAGTTCACCATTTCCTGAAAAATAATCGGTCTCAACACTTTGTTCACGTTCCTGGTCAAATTTGGTATAATGCGCTCCGGCAGAGATATTCCCTCCGTTTTCGAAACTATGAGTATAACTAAGGTCTAATGCAACATTACTATCATCGGTAGTTACATCGCTATCGGTCATAAAATTTGAAAAAGGTGTATTTCCCTGTGCAGTAATATCGGTTCGCACCGAATTATCAAAAGTCTTATCGGGTGAGAATAGGAGATTAGAAGAAAAGCTTAGCTTGTTCTTTTCATCAAAATCATAATCCAAAATCACATTCGCATTATGTGCTTGCGAGCGGGTAACTCTTTCAAAATCGCTTTCCCATCTTTGACCAAATTCTTCATTTGGACTAAAATTAATATAGCTGTCGTCTCGTTTTATTTCCTTTCTTGGGGTAAAACTATAATTGGCAAATACATTTAATTTATCGCCTTTCCAGTAATGACTGGTTCCTATGCGGTATTTTGGAACAATTCCCTGTGTATAGGCACCCTCAACACTTCCCTTATAACCGGGAGAAATGGCTGAAGTGGTATTAATATTTAAAATGGCGCCACCTTCGGCTTCGTATCGTGCCGGCGGATTGGTGATCACTTCAATAGATTTAATATTTTCTGCGGAATAACTTTGTAAAAGGGTTTGCAGTTCACTCTCGGTAAGCTGCACTTTACGATCGTTAATATAAACCGTTACGTTAGAATTTCGAACCTGCAGTTGCCCCTGGCTCATAATTACCCCGGGTGTTTGCCGCAAAATATCCCAACTGCTACCACTGGAAAGCGTAGAATTTTCGACATCAAAAGTAATGCGGTCTATGCTACGGGTAATTTTTGGCTTACGGGCATTAATGGTTACTTCCTCTAAATTTGAAGCGCCTTCCTTTAAGGTGATCTTTCTTATTTTTTTATCTGAATTGACCGAAATTTGCTGAAGATATTCTTCGTATCCCACAAAACTCACTTTTAAAAGATACTCATTAGAAGCAATTTCTTCCAGCAAAAACTCACCGCTATCCTCTGAAATTGTACCCTTATAAACTGAAGTGGAATCCTGTGCATCTAATAAAATAACATTGGCAAATGCCACTGGATTATTGGTTTCGGTAACCAATTTTCCTTTTATAGTATGTTGTGCAAATAAAGAATTAGTAAATAGAAATAGTAGGGTAATAAGAATCGGGGGGTAATTTCTGGTCATATATTTTGAATGGTTTTTATGGAAAAATCAAACAAATATATACTTTCCAATATAAGCTGTAAAATTTTTAGGGAATCTATTCGCTTATTCAGAATAATAATTAATAAAACTGCTAAAAATTTATCTTTTTTTATTCTATAGCATCATATAAAACCTGCTGAATATTTGTCCTTGTATTTAATTGGTATAGTCTTGTGTTTTCTCGTGAAGGCAAAACGCGGTTAGAAAGAAACAGGTAGAGCAAATCTTCTTCAGGATCTACCCAGGCGTAAATTCCGGTAAAACCCGTATGGCCAAAACTAGCCTTGCTCGCGTCTTTTGCCGTGTTACTGCTTTCACCTTCATATTCTAAAGAGGGTTTATCAAATCCTATTCCCCTACGATTGTCATTGTCGGGAAACTGCGCGGTACTCCATTCTTTTAAGGTCTCTTCTTCAATATAGCGCTCGCCGGCGTATTCTCCCATATTCAGGTACATTTGCATCAGTTTTGCCAGGTCGTTAGCATTAGAAAAAAGCCCGGCATTAGCCGAAACTCCGCCCATCATAATCGCTCCTTCATCGTGTACCATCCCGTGAATGGGTTTTTTTCGGAATAAATAATCGTGTTCTGTAGGTACAATTCGGCTTTTTTCAAAGCGTTCCAGCGGATTATAACCTAGAGTTGTAGCACCAAGTTTATCGTAAAAATTTTCATTGATATATTTTCTGAAATCTTCCCCGGAAATCTCTTCTACAATAGAAGGTAACAAGTAAAAAACCAGGCCCGAATATTTATATTTCGCTTCGTCTTCCAGCTCAGATTTCTTGATGGCTTTAAACATCTTCTTTTGGTAATTGCGATGTAACCATAGATCTCCACTTACTTTTACAGGAAAGCGCCTGGAAGAATCCTTTTTAAACGTAAACCATTTGTAGCTTCCGTTTTTGCGAAGTGTATTTTTCCAATATGGAATCCAGGGTTTAAACCTTGCCTGGTGCGTTAGAATTTGCCGAAAAGGAACTCCCGCTTTATTCGAGTTTTTGAAGTACGGTAAGTAGTCGTCTATCCCGGCATCAAGCTTAAACTTACCTTCGTCGTGCAACTTCATTAAAGCCGGTAAAGCCGAAGAAATTTTTGTTACCGAAGCCAGATCATACAAATCGGTTTTCTTAACTTTTATGGTATCGCTGTATTCATGGTAACCGTAAGCTTTATGTAAGACTATTTTTCCATCTTTAGCGACTAGAATTTGCCCTCCCGGCGTCGCTTTTTTTTTAATAGCTTCCTGCATTAAGGAATCCACACCGCCAAAAAGTTTTTCAGAATTCATCCCGGCGTCTTCGGGCAGGGTATATTTAAATCTAATTTTTCCTTTTACATCCATCCCGTCTCCCGACTTGAATTTCTCACCAATACTCACCGGAAGTCTTCCGTTTGCTCCTACTCCACCAAAAATAAGTTGTGCGGCAAGGTCTTGCGTAGTTTCACTATCCTGGTAGGTTAAAATTAAACCGGCTGCATTTTCAATTTTATCCAGTTTATTTATGGAATACGGATTTTTAAAATAGCTGAAAATCGTATGTTCTTTTTCGGCAAGTTCTGCTATAAAATCCTGTACGGGTTTAGAGAATTTCATCGTATTTCTCGGAAAACGGCTATCGTCGTGAATCCCACCAATTACAAGATTGTATGCTGAAAGTTTTTCTTTGATCTTCGCTATGTCTGAAGCTTTCGCATCAGCTTTTAACTGGAAGTTTTTTACTTCGGTATATAGGTTTAAGGTTTTCTGAAATTCGGTTTGCTTGGAAGCTCCAAAGGAAATCGAGGCTATTTTTAAAGTATCCAGCTTCCTTATTGGCAAAATGCTATTTTCATTTTTTAGTACGGTAAGCGAGGCTTCTACCAGTTTCCTGTTTAAGAATTTCGCATCAGCAGTATTGATCTCTTTCAGTATATTTTTAGGGCTTTGCGCTTTAAATTGATTCAAACCAACCCATTGTTTTACCGCCAGGATTTTTCTTACTCGTTCATCTACTTGTTTTTGTGAAATTAATCCTTGCTTAATTGCTTTGCTTACTTCCTCAATAGCTTTTGGAACATCTTCTGTAAACTCTAAGAGATCGTTACCCGCTAAAATGGCGTCTTTATCTACAATGCCGGGTTCGTTTCCTTTGGTTACGCCTTTCATATTCATCGCATCGGTCACGATTAAACCTTCAAAACCTAAACTATCTTTTAAAATCCCGGTGATGATAGATTTTGATAAGGTGGAAGGCACTCCGGTAGAATCCAGTGCGGGAATATTTAAATGCGCTACCATTACACCACCAATTCCGGCGTCTATAAGCTCTTTAAACGGGTACATTTCTAAGGAATCCAATCTTTCAAAAGGATGGTTTATCTGCGGAAGCGCGTAATGAGAATCGGTATCGGTATCACCGTGGCCGGGAAAATGTTTTGCTGTGGTTAGCAGATTCGCATCCTGCATTCCACGCATATAGGCGATTCCTTTTGCGGAAACATTTTCTTTATTTTCCCCAAAAGAGCGGTAATTAATCACCGGATTGTTCGGATTGTTATTTACATCTACTACAGGTGCGAAATTAAGATGAAGCCCCGTACGCTTTATTTGGCGGGCCACTTCCTGTCCTAAATCGTACACTAAACTATCGTCCCGAATTGCACCCAGCGCCATTTGATAAGGATAACTAATGGTATTATCCAATCGCATTCCCAGTCCCCATTCGGCATCAATCGCTCCTAATAATGGAACTTCAGAAGCCGACTGGTAATCGTTCATCAACTTTAATTGTGTTTCAGGATCACCCTGGAAAAATATTAATCCGCCAATTTTTTGTTCGTTAATCAGTTTTAGAATTTCTTCTTTATGTTCATTATCCCGGTTAGAATAAGCCGCCACCATAATAAGCTGAGCAATTCGCTCTTTTGGTGTAAGCTCATGCATTATAGAGTCTACCCATTTACTGTTGGTATACTGAAGAAATTCCGGCGATTTCTTAACCTTTTCCTGAGCCTGAAGTGTAAGCCCGAAAAAGGCCATTAAAAAAATGAATAAGCGTGATATTTTATTTCTCATTATTCAGCAATTGAATTTATACTTTAATATAGATACGTTTTTTGTGTAACCAGTAACCAAGCAGCCACATAAGCAGCATATAAGAAATGGCAAACAGCAGCGAGGCGTTATAATTGTTTAGCCAGCTAAGATATAAGTTTTCATAAAGCCAGGATTTTAAGGCCTGCCCGTTAACATAAATTATGTTCATAAGCATTACTACGAGGCCAGACATTACAAAAACAAATAAAGGGTTCTTTCCAAAAGCCTCGAAGAAAGTGGTCCATTTCTTAAAATTAAAAATTTCAATAATCAAAATTAGTGCGGAAAGCACCAAAAGCGTCCAGCCCGTGCTATATAAAACATAAGAACTGCTCCAGATAGGTTTATTTATAGGAAACCAAATATCCCAAATTTGCGCTACAACCAGTAACAGGACTCCATAAATACTTAACTTGATTACCGTAGAAATATTATTCCCTGATCTTTGAATAAAAACGCCAGCAACATAGCCTGCAATTACATTTACAATTGCGGGAAGTGTACTTAATAAACCTTCAGGATCAAACGGAAGACCATAACCTTTATAAAGATTAGCATCGTTAAATATTAGTTGATCAAACTTTAGGGCGGCATTATGCTCTAAAGAAAGCGGATTAGGCTGATCGCCAAAAAACCACATAATTGCCCAGTAGCCAAGTAAAATTAGGCTTCCAAAAATGATAGATTTTTTCAGTTTTAAATAATGAAGAATTAGCGAGGCAAAAAGATAGCAAAGAGCAATGCGCTGCAAAACACCCATAATTCGCATATTCGCTAAATTCTTAAAAACCAGTTCCCCTTCCTGTCTAAATACAAACGGAAACGCGCTCAAAAACAATCCGATAAGAAAAATAAGTGCCGCCCGTTTAAATACCTTTTTTAAAAATACGCTTTCAGAAATGCTTTCATATTTGCGTAGGCTAAAGCTCATAGCGTTGCCAATTACAAATAAGAAAGAAGGAAAAACCCAATCGGTTGGGGTAAAACCATCCCAGGGAGCGTGTTTAAACGGCGCATAAATATGCGACCAGCTTCCCGGTGTATTTACCAATATCATTAAGGCTACGGTAAGTCCGCGCAATACATCCAACGCAAGATATCGCTCATTTTTTAGCGATTTTGCTTCCTTAAATAATTTGGTGGCTTCAGTCATCTTAGTTTAGAGCAATCCTAAATTTTGGTAGCTGGATATTAAAATTCGACTTCCTAATTATTCCATAAAAATATAAATTTCGATTAAATAATCAATCTTTTATAAAAAAATAGAAAAAGTATTTCTGAAAATAATTTTTTTATATACTTTTAAATTCAAAATAAATTCATTTTTTTAAAAGCTTAAATTTAACTGTTAATGCTTTTAATTTAAATTATGACAACTCACACTATGCCTACAGATCTACATGACTTTTTTATAGATGAAAAGAAACTCTCTAAAATTAATAATGTAGAGCGAAAAAAATTCCTTCAGAAATTAAAGATCATCAAGCATCTATTTTTGAATGGAGAAACTTCAAACGCTGAAGTTTGCCAACGTTTTAATGTAAGCTTACCCACTTCCATGGCGCTTTTAAATCAACTTATTGAAGAAGGCATAGTCATAAAAAAGGGCCGGGGGAAATCTGAAGGAGGCAGGAAACCCGATCTTTACGGACTGATTGAAAATTCATTTTTCGTGGTGAGCATTCATATAGAGCGCTTTAGGATTAAGCTGGCAATTATTGATAATAATCACACCATACTTCACGAAAAATCGTGGCCATCAGAGATTTCTTCAGATTCTAATATTGTAGATATTTTATATGAATGGAGCCAGGAATTGCTTAAAGAAGCAAAGATCAAGCTAGACCAGGTTATGGGTGTAGGTATTAGTATGCCTGGGTTGGTTTCGGCCGAAGCCGGTAAAAACTTCACCTATTATTTAAGTGAACAGGAACCAGAATCGCTAAAATTAAAGTTCGAGAAAAAATTTAAAAAACCGGTGGCCATTTTAAATGATGCCAAAAGTGCCTGTTTAGCCGAATTCCGATTTGGTACTGCCAAAAATAAAAACAACGTCCTGGTAATCTCTATGGATTGGGGTATTGGCCTGGGCATTATTATGGGCGGAAGAATGCACTCGGGGGAATCTGGATTTGCCGGTGAATTTGGGCATATTCCCATGACCGAAGATGGATTGCTTTGCCACTGCGGAAAACGCGGTTGCCTGGAAACAGAAGCTTCGGGACTTGCCCTGGTTAGAAAAACCAAAGAAGGTTTAAAAGCCGGGCAAACTTCGGTTCTAAATAATCTTAAAAAAGAAGAATTAGAAAAACTGGAGCCAGAAACTATTATAGATGCCGCCAATCGCGGAGATCAATTTGCGATAAACGTGCTTTCTGAAATAGGAATTAAACTCGGAAAAGGCATCGCCATTCTAATCCAAATATTTAACCCTGAATTGGTGATTTTAGAAGGAAAAATAGCTGAAGCAAAACAGTTTATCACCACCCCAATTCAGCAATCTATGAATACCTACTGCATGATGCAACTTAAGGAGCGTACCCAAATAGAACTTTCTACCCTTGGGGCGAATTCCAGCTTATATGGTGGCACTATTGCAGTAATGGACGATATTTTTAAAGACCAGGTGAGCCTGGTGAAATCGCATATCAGCTAAATAATAAAATCAATAATCAGCTAAAAATTATGGCAAGATTAAATCTTTTAGAAGAAACACGTTTTGAAAAACTACCGGTAAAAGTTTATGAAGATGAACATATTGCTTCCAAAAAGGTAGCTAAACGAATTGCAGATCTAATTCGCCGAAAGCAGGACAATCACGAAAATGCAGTGCTAGGCCTTGCTACGGGAGCAACTCCTGTAGAAGTATATGAAGAACTAATTAGATTGCATAAGGAAGAAGGATTGAGTTTTAAAAACGTGATCACTTTTAACCTGGATGAGTATTACCCAATGCTACCAGATGCCAAGCAGAGTTATGTAAAGTTTATGGATGAAAATCTTTTTAATCATATAGATATAAAAAGAGATAATATTCATATTCCAGACGGTACGCTTGCCAAAGAAGAAATTACTGATTATTGCCTTGCTTACGAAAACAAAATTGGCGCTGTTGGTGGATTAGACCTCCAGTTACTTGGAATTGGTAGAACCGGTCATATTGGTTTTAACGAACCGGGATCTGCTCCAAATTCAGGAACGCGACTGGTTACTTTAGACGATCTAACCCGCCGTGATGCATCCAGAGACTTTGGTGGTAAAGAAAATGTGCCTACCAAAGCCATAACCATGGGAATTGGGACCATTTTTAAAGCACGCGAAATTATTTTAATGGCCTGGAGTAAGAAAAAAGCTCCTATCATTAAAAAAGCCGTGGAAGGAGAAATGTCCGGAAATGTACCGGCCACTTATCTTCAACTTTCAGATAATGTTGAATTTATTTTAGATGAAGATGCTGCTTCAGAATTAACAAGGTTTGATACACCCTGGTTAGTAAAAGATTGCACCTGGGATAAAGCGCTGATTAAAAAAGCGGTAATCTGGCTTTCTTCCGAAGTAGGAAAATCTATCCTTAAGCTTACCGATGAAGACTATAACAATAACGGAATGGCCCAACTTGCCACCGAGCAAGGTCCTGCCTACGATATTAATATAGATGTCTTTAACCAGTTACAGCACAGTATAACCGGTTGGCCAGGAGGAAAACCCAATGCCGACGATTCTCAACGCCCAGAGCGCAAAAGCCCTGCAAAAAAACGTTCTATTATTTTCTCCCCACACCCAGATGATGATGTTATCTCTATGGGAGGAACCTTTATTAGGCTTGTAGACCAGGGACACGATGTTCACGTGGCTTACCAAACTTCGGGAAACACGGCCGTTTGGGATACAGATGTTCTACGATATGTTGAATTTGCCATAGATTTTAAGAAAAGTACAGGAGAAGACACCGAAAGCCTAGAAGCTACTTATGAGAAAATGCGGGCTTTTATTGAGAAAAAAGAACCAAACGATATAGATCTGGATGAAATAAGAGATGTAAAAGCTTTTATTAGAAAATCTGAAGCAATTGCAGGAGCTCGTTACGCCGGATTGAAAGATAAGAACATCCATTTTATGGCTTTGCCATTCTACGAAACCGGAAAGCGTGTAAAAAGCCCGGTAACCGATAAAGATGTTGAACTTACCATGGAATTATTAAAAGAAGTAAAACCTCACCAGGTTTTTGCTGCAGGTGATTTTGCCGATCCTCACGGTACCCATATCGTATGTTTCCGAATAATCCTGGAAGCTATGAAAAGACTTAGAAAAACCGAATCCTGGACTAAAGACTGCTGGCTATGGATGTACCGCGGCGCATGGCAGGAATTTGATGTTCATGAAATAGAAATGGCCGTACCGCTTTCCCCTATGGAGGTTCAGCGTAAAAGACATGCTATTTATCAGCATCAGTCACAAAAAGACAGACCTGTATTTCCCGGTGATGATGAAAGGGAATTTTGGGTACGTGCAGAAGAAAGAAACCGCGAAACCGCAGAGAGCTACCACTCTTTGGGACTGGCAAACTATGAAGCTATGGAAGCTTTCGTAAAATGGAAATTTGATTAATAATGAGAAGTCTTTACCCGCTTTATATAATTCTTTTAATAGGAAGTATAATTACTTCCTGTAGTTCTAACCCTTATGCTAAAACCAATAGGGTCTATAAAAAGCAGGTAAAAAATTATAGCAAACAGTTACAGCAGTTCCCTACCCGGGAAAACCAAAACGAATCCGCACTCAATTATGGTGAATACTGGGTAGGAACTACTAATTTTAATATGCGCAAGCCAAATTATGTGGTTATACATCACACTGCGCAAGATTCTGTAGGGCAAACCTTAAATACTTTTACCCTGCCCAGAACACAGGTAAGTTCGCATTACGTGATCGCTAAAAATGGCGAAATCTACCATATGCTTAACGATTACCTTAGGGCCTGGCACGGTGGTGTTGGCAAATGGGGCAATAATACCGATTTAAATTCCTCTTCTCTAGGGATTGAAATTGATAATAATGGTAAAGAAGAATTTACCGAATTTACAGATTATTAGCCTAGTAGAATTACTAAGCGAAATTAAAGAAAAATACAATATTCCCGCCGAAAATTTTATAGGCCATTCTGATATTGCACCATCAAGAAAAGTAGATCCCAATGCAAATTTCCCCTGGAAACGCCTTGCCGAAGAAGGTTTTGGGTTATGGTATGATGAAGCTGAAGTAGAAAATTTAAAACTGGAAGCCGAATTTTTTAAACCGAATCCTTTGGCGATTCACCTCAACAGCCGGCTTAATACCCGAATTCCATTTATAGATAAATTGGTTTTCCCTGAAGTAATTCCCGCCGATTTCAATGTTGAAAATGCCCTTAAAATTATAGGCTTTAACACTTCAGACCTGGAGGCTGCTAAAAGCGCATTTAAACTTCATTTTATACAAGAAGATTTAGATAAGCCTTTTGGTAAGCACGATCTAAAAGTGCTTTACCAGCTACATAAGAAGTATTTGTAAGCACCTCTTTTTCAGAAATAAAACGATTTAAAAATTAAATAAGGCAATCTTATGAGTCATATAGGTAAGTTTATTTTGCTTTTTGTGTTTTTCAGTAGCTTTTCACTTTTTGCTCAACAAAATTCTAAAAATGAATTAGCTATTATTCAAAGAAAAGATTGGAATGCCCAAAAACCGGTTATGGAAATGAAGTTGCATAAACCGGAATTTATTACCATTCACCACACAGGGATGCCGCAAAAGCCGGAGCTTTCTATAGAAAAGAAACTGCAGGCATTGCAAAATTTCTCCCAAAAAGATTCTCCAATGGCCGATGGGAGCATTAAAAAAGCCTGGGCAGACGTTCCTTACCATTTTTATATCGCAACCAATGGTAAAATTGCTGAAGGAAGGAATATAAACTTCCAGGGCGACTCCAATACCAATTACAACCTTGAAGGTCACGTACTAATTGTAGTAGAAGGCGATTTTAACAACGAAAAAGTGCTACCTCAACAATGGGAAAGTTTAAAAAAACTTATCTCCTATATTTCCCGTGAGTATGATATTTCCCGTAACGCAATTAGCGGCCATAAAGACCAGGCCGAGACCAGTTGTCCCGGTAACAACCTATATCAAAAATTACCTCAATTAAGATAACCTCCTAAATTATATTGTTATGAAAGCACCTAAATTAATCATCATCATTTTAGGTCTTTTACTTTTTGTACCCCTGCAAGCCCAGGAAATAAACCTCAACTGGCAGCCAAGAAAAGATCTAAACATTAATCTACCTGCATCTATAGAGATCTTTGAAGCTTATGGCACTTTACCCGATAATAAGCCCGTAAGAGCAATGTATGCTATCGTAGACTTAAGTGACGAAAATCTAAAATTACGTTCTATTGGTAGTAATACCATTAGGGAAACTACTAAAGAAACTTATAACAGAGGAAACGGAATTTTGGCTATAAACGGCGGATATTTTGCCTCAAATTCTTCGGTAAGCACTATTATCCAGGATGGAGAAGTTATTGCGCAGGGACCGAACGGCGAAATTTCCAGGGGTGCGTTTGGAATGAAAAACGGAGAACCGGAAATCGCCTGGGTGAATTCGGGAAAAAATGATATTCCAATGAAATTGGCATCGCCAGATATTCATTCTGCTTCAGAAAATTGGGATGTAAGCCAGGCAGTTGGTGGCGGACCGATTTTATTGAAAAACGGAAAAATAAATTTAACCGATAAAGAAGAAGGGTTTAAGGGAAGTCATTTAGCCCGCCATCCGCGAAGTGCTATTGGTTATAAAGACAAAAATACCCTAATTATGATGGTGGTAGATGGGCGGCAGGAAGCCAGTGCAGGAGTAAGTTTAGGCGAATTAGCACAATTAATGTTAGATGTTGGTGCTAAAGAGGCAGTAAATCTAGATGGTGGTGGATCTTCGGCTATGGTTGCTGCCAACGAGGTGGTAAATATTCCTGCAGATATTACCGGGGGCAACCGGAATAGTTTAAGAAAAAATGCCGGGAGCTTTAGTAATCGCTGAAACCCAGGTGCCGCAACGTCCCAAAACCAATCATCTTTGATACCGAAGACAGGAATTACTCTGAAACAGGAATTTGGAACAGCTCGAACCAGGTTAATTATTATGGCGAGAGCGCTTCCCGGGTAGCCACTTCAAACAAAATAAACAAAGCATTTTATACTTTTGAAGGTATTGAGCGAAATAATTATCAACTAGCCTCCTGGTTCACCGTAAACACTCAAAATAATTCTGAACGTGTAAATTATATTCTACATAGCGAAGGGAAAAGTGACACCCTTAGCCATAAATCAAAAATCCCTCGATAATTTAGGAAAATGGAATGTATTGGGAAATTTTGAAATTGGCCCCAGAGATACCCTGGAGATTATTGGAGCTACTAAAGGAAAATTTATATACAGATGCTATAAGATTAGTCGCTAAAAAAGGTTCTCCCGTACTACCCAAACGCGGAGATTTACGTATCGCTGTAATTTCAGATTTAAATTCCGGATTGGGCGCTGCCAATTACGAATGGCAGGTAGATAGCATAATAAATAGAATTCCGAAGATTTGGCAACCAGATTTAGTGATTTGTGGTGGCGATATGGTAGCGGGAATGGGAGTTTCTGAAACAGCCCAACTTCAAGAGATGTGGAATGGCTTTAAAGAACATATTATAGAACCCCTTCATAAAGAAAAAATTCCTTTTGCTTTTACCCTGGGTAATCATGACGGCCCCAGGAAGCTATCCCGTAGAACATAAGTTTGCTAAAAACTTCTGGAAAGAAAATATTGATAAAACAGGACTTGCATTTTATAGATAATTCTAATTTTCCGAACTACTATTCGTTTATAGCGAAAAATAACTTTTTTGTTTCCTGGGAGGCTTCTTCTTCAAAGATTACCGAAGAAAACCTGGAATGGCTGGAGGAACAATTTCAAACTCCAGAAGCTAAAAAAGCTACCCATAGATTTGTTATAGGCCATATGCCACTTTATAGCGTAGCCCAGGAAAGAGATTCAAAAGGTAATGTACTGGAAAATGCTAAAGAACTCCAGCACCTTCTTGAAAAATATAAGGTAAAGACCTATATAAGCGGGCACCAGCACGCCTATTACCCGGGAAAAAGGGGGAAACTGGAATTCTTAAATACGGGTGCTGCCGGTTCCGGACCTCGTTCGTGGTTAACACAAGAGCCAAAAGCCTGTAAATACTATAACGATTATGGATATTTTTAATTCAAAAGATTCTATTGTTTATAGTACTTATGATATAAAGAAAGACAAAGCCGCAGAAATGAGTTTATTTGAAGAAAAGACTTTACCTTCTGCAATGATAGGTGTAAACGGCTATATGTTGCGTAGGGATATCCCGGAAAGTCAAAAATTTAAAGCATTCCTATCTTCTTTTAATTCTAAAGATACAAGATATTGCCGGCATAGCTCAGGTTGAAGGCTAAAATTGAAAAAGATAAGCTTAAAATTTCAGGAAGTTATTTCAATATAACTTCAAATTTTTCTGATAAAAAACCCATAGGTATCTATATGGGAAGGCATACCGAAAAAGGCGAATTGCTGAAAGAAGTGAAGTTCAAAGCATCTTCGCCCGGAAGTGGTAACTTTTCTTCTGAACTAAAACTTACTGAAGAAATTAAGAGCTATCTTAATTTTGGTGGTATCTATATTCAAATAGATACCGAAAAAGGAAATTTAAGAGCCCAATTATTACCGGTTCAAAATAAAGCACCAGAACCTGCTAAAATCACTTCTCATCATTCTAAAAACACCTATGGTATACGTGATATTGAGGCACTATATGAGATGAAGTGGAGCCAGGCAGTAGATAAAGACGGTGATTTTGTAAGTTATATCTATCAGCTTTCACCTAAAAAGAGATTTTTCAGAAATAATTCTTCAGAAAAAAACAGGTAGGGAAACCAGTTTGAAAATGACAGAAAAACAATGGTATGCATTACTGGGAGATTCTGAAATTGGTGAACAGGTAAGCTTGTACCATCGTGTGCTGGCAAGTGACGGTAGCAATTTTTCCTACTCTGCACCTACCGTTTTAAATTTGATGAAAACTAATGAAGCCTTAGACGATCTTGCACAAATACCTGCTCCGAAATATGCTTTTAAAGGAAAAATAACTGAGTCTGGTGCAGGCTATGGAGCCGAATGGGATCGAGAGGGCAAACTCTGGCTGGCCGAGTATAATCGCGGATTAATTATTCAAGATTCAAATAATAAAGAAACAGATTTTTCACCCCTAACTTCAGTAGAGATAAATGGCGAAGTCTATAATCTAAATCCTGTAAACGGCATTGGAGTAGATTTAGACGGAAATATTTTAGCGGGCATTAACCGCAGGTTAATTAAAATTGATGCGAAAACCGGCAAAGGGCTTGCTGTTTGGGAAGCACCTAAAGAAGCAAGAGCAATTACAGCACCACGCGCAGCCAAAAATGGGGAGATATATGCGATGTCCCTTTTTGGGGAAGACCCTAACTATGTATTAAAACAGTACGGAGAAACTTTTAAACTGCTAAGAATTCTTGAGCTAAAAGATAGAAATCTATCGCGAACTTTTGCTATGACTCAGGATGGCAAAACACTCTTTTTCCCCGATCCCGGCAGCCCTAAGATCCAGGTTTATAGCAGCGAAAATGCTAAAGATTACACTAAGGAAAAGGATATTACCAGCATTTCTGCCGGCTCTAGTGGAATACAGGTTGTTGATAATGCCATATATGCCGCTGTACGTTCCAGCGGAATTTCGCCTTCGAGTATTCACTATAGAAATGAAGAAAAACAGCAAATGTGGACTTTAGAATTACCTGAGGTTAATGGTGCAGAGCCTCGTGGCATAGGAGTTTCAAAAAACGGGAATTCTATAATTTTCTGCAGCTGGGATAAAGGTGGCGGTTATTACATATTCGAAAAGGTTGAAGAATAGCACAAAAAAACCTCCAGCTTTTTATAACTGGAGGTTTTCTATCATAAATCCAAAAACTTTACATCTTCACTTCTTCAACTTCAGAAGTAGTAAAAAGATCGGTGTTTTTAAGGTATATTAAGCCTTTATCTTCTTTGTTTAAAATTCGCTTGGTTCGTAAGTAACGATTGTAGTTGTACTCATCAAAATCTTCGGCTTCGGTATCAAAATTACTAATGTGTACCTCGCCCATAGAATGAATAAACTTGTTATCACCAATCCACATTCCTACGTGAATTACGCGTTCTGAAGTAGAATCGGTTGCCGGTTTTCCAAAGAAAAGCAAGTCACCTTTTTCAAGATTTTCAAAGTTCTTATCGGTGTCAACAACATCACCGGTATGAATTTGCTGGGAAGCATCCCGCGGAATTACCATTCCGTTTAAAAAATAAACGGTTTTGGTGTAACCACTGCAATCTACTCCTTTAGGAGAAGTACCGCCCCATAAATAAGGTAATCCCATTAATTTATGCGCCGTGGCTACCAGGTCTTCTTTGTTTTGTTCCAGGGATGACACCCATTCTTTATATGGCTGTGCATAGGCTCTCTCTACAAAGGCTTCTTTCCCATTTGGGTATTCTACCTTATAAAAACTATTTTGTTCGCTTATAAGCTCTAAAACGTTCCCGGCAACAAGATCTGAAACTGTTTGAGAGTCTGAATTTGCTTCGGAATAAGAATTACCCGTTGGCTCGGTAAAAATTAATTTATCCTGAGATTTCCAGGCAGAAAATTCTTCTTCCGTCATATTTTCAATTCCACCGTAATCTACCCAGGCCAAATAACCCTCCGGCGTTTGAACATAATACCAACTCCCTTCTTTTTTATAAACTTTAAGCGGCATTCCCAGGGTTGCCTGAGTTACCAATTGTGCCGAATGTTTTGGCTCATCTCTTAGGTTTGCCACTGAAATTTTCACAACACCACGAATCTTATCTTCCAAAGCTTCAGTATCTGGAAGTACCTGAATGCTATCGGTAAACTTGATATTTTCTGATTTCTAGCTTTTCTTTTAATGAATTTACCGCTTCAGGATCATTAGATTCTCCTTTAAGAATATAAGTTTCTCCGTTTTTTTCAGCTGTAACTTCAAAGAGGGCTACCCGGCCATCTGGCGCGTAGGTTTCTTCTACTTCTGTTATTTGGTTTTGAAGCGGATTCTCCTCTTTTTTTTCTTCTTTCTCCTCGCAGGAAGCGAACAAGAAAAGCGTTAGTAAAAAGGGTAAATAGGGTTTTATTAAATTCATTATTTCAATTTTAGTTTCTTGTTTTCGCCACAAATTCAAGAATGATTTTTACTTTTTTCAACAGCATAGAGGCTGAAACAATCCCGAAGCTTCGGGACAGGATGACGTAATAAATAATTACAAATTCAAAATTAGTGAATTCGTGGCCTGCTTTTAATTTTCATATAATTCAACCCCGGTGCCGTTTCTTTTAGGGAAATGTACTTTTTCGTCATAGACTTTTACGCCATCGGCGATATCATTTTTAATTAAAAGTCCGCCGTCCATATCTACATAATCCAAGAGCGGCAATAATTGTGCAATGGCTGAAATTCCCACCGTAGATTCGGTCATACAACCCACCATTACTTTTAATCCAAGTGATTTTCCTTTTAAAATCATTCTTTTCCCGGGCGTTATTCCGCCGCATTTGGTAAGCTTAATGTTTATTCCGTGAAAATAGCCTGCGCACTTTTCAACATCGCTTTCTTCAATACAACTTTCATCGGCAATAAGTGGCAAAACCGATTCTTTATAAAGTCTTTCCATTCCCTCCCAATCATTGGCTTTTAAAGGTTGCTCCAGGAACTCCACATTTAATTCTTTTAAAGCTTTGGCATTTTCAATAGCCTGATCTACCGTCCAGGCGGCGTTAGCATCTACCCGGAAAATTGAATTTGTATGTTTCCGCAGTTCTCTAACAATAGCTACATCATCCTGAGTACCCAGTTTTATTTTGTAAAGTGGCCACGGAAATTCTTTAATTTTCTGAACCATCTTTTCTACGGAATCTATCCCGATAGTATAGTTGGTAAGCGGAATATTCTTTAAATCCAGCCCCCATAATTGATAAAGCGGTTGCCGATTTCTTTTTCCGTGGAGATCATGCATCGCCATATCCAGTGCACATAACGCAAATGGATTCTCTTTTAAATGCGGATAAGTTAATTCCCATAGTTCTTCAGGTTCCAGCAGGATATTTTCAGCAATTAAGTCTTCAATCTTAAGAATATCGGCCTGCATTTTTTTAATCGTAACTCCGTAATAGGAAGTTGCCGTGGCTTCTCCATAACCGGTAAACCCACGGTCGCTTAAGGAAACGATTAAAGTTGGCTGAACATCTCTGGAACCATGACTTATGGTAAAGGTGTTTTTTAGTTCCAGGTTATACGGATGAAATTTTAGCTCCATTTTCTTAGAATTTTAGTCAATAGAAACCTCATCGGTTTTAGCTCTGTAAAGGGCGAAAAGGCCTAACATGGTAATTGCGGCGTTAACTAACAAAATTTCAAAACCAAACTGATAGCCATTTAGCCAGGCTTCAGAATTGAAATCTAAAATTACTGAAATTACCGGTGATAAAATGCATACCACGGGTACCCATTTATCCCTAACCGGATTTTTACTCAACAAACCATAAGCGAATAGACCCAGAAGTGGGCCATAGGTAAAGCCGGCAACTTTAAATACGGCGCTTACCACGCTGCTATCATTTAGCGAATTAAAGACTATAATTACAATGAACATTAAAATGGTAAACCCAATATGAACCAATAACCTGGTCTTTTTCTGATTTTTTTCCTTTTTCTGAATATCTAAAATATCAACACAAAACGAAGTGGTAAGTGCTGTTAATGCCGAATCTGCACTGGAAAATGCGGCGGCGGTAATTCCTAAGAGGAAAACAACACCGGCGAGAATTCCAAAGTGATTTAATGCCAGTAATGGATAAAGATCATCTGTTCTTTCAGGAATGGCAATTCCCTGATCCATCGCGTATTTGTATAAGCAAAACTCCCAGAGCTAAAAAAAGCACGGTAGAAAAGAAAAACACGATAGAAAACCAAAAAATATTCTTTTGTGCTTCACCTTTACTTTTACAGGTTAAATTTTTCTGCATTACGTTTTGGTCAAGCCCGTTCATGGCAATGGTAATAAAGATTCCCGCCAGAAAACTCTTGAAAAACGCATTATTAGAGCGCCAATTCCAGTCAAAAATTGTTGATTTTTCACTGTTGGCCACGGTTGCGAATACATCGGTAAATTCAAGTCCCATATGGTCTACGATCATAAAAATACTGATCACCACCGCTAACAATAAGAAAGTGGTTTGCAGGGTATCTGTCCAAACAATGGTTTTAATCCCTCCACGAAACGTATATAACCAGATTAAAGCAATGGTGATCATTACCGTAACCCAAAACGGAATTCCAAAAGCATCAAAAAAGGCGATTTGCAAGACTAAAGCCGCTAAAAATAATCGAAAAGAAGCACCTATTGTTTGGGAAATAAGGAAAAACGAAGCCCCTGCATAATAGGAGTTTTGCCCGAAGCGATCTTTTAAATATTCATAAATAGAAATTAATTTCAATTTATAGAACAACGGAATTAAAACAAGCGCAATCACCGCATATCCCACCATATTCCCCATCACAAATTGCAAATAGGTCCAGTTGGAGTTACCAACTTCCCCGGGAACCGAAATAAAAGTAACGCCAGAAAGGGTTGCGCCAACCATCCCATAGGCTACCAGGAACCAGGGAGATTGCCTGTTTGCGGTAAAAAAGGTATTGTTATCGGCTTGTTTTGAGGTAAAATGACTAATAGCCAGTAATAAAAGGAAGTATCCGGCTATTACACCAAAAACGAGAATAGGGCTCATATATGATTAATTTACTCGATAATCGAGATTTATTGTTCCGGGGCATGCCTCGAAATCTAAAATACTTTTCATTTTTTACATCGTGGGCTTGCCCCGAATTAATTTACTTTAATTTCTATAAACTCACTCTGATTCCCGGTACGATCTACCGAGGTAATTCCAATTTTTTGAAGTTTAGTTTTCTTCTCTCCTACTTCTTTCTGCAAATCCTGACTTCTTTTTTCGGAATTTAAAATTTTATAATCCCAGTTTCCGGTTTCGTATTTAAAGTATAGCACCCATTTGTGAATATCTTCATCATTTTCAACTCCCCAGGTCATTTCAATCTTATCAAGGTTTTCATTCACCGTAACATTTGGAATTTCCGGTGGGGTGTTATCTAACCAGGGACTTGGCGGAACCAGGGTTTTCTTTCTGTAAGGTCCTTCTTTTATCGCTTTTGCCAATTCCTTATTTTTTAAAAGTGGACCAATACTCCAATGCACTGCACCTTTACTTTGCGGAAGCATTCCGCGGGTAATCATAATTTGATTGATCACTTCGGTAATATGCATTTCGTCTCCTTCACCGCCAACATTCATTCCCGGCCATAAGTGGCGTTGTTTGGTGTTTTCACTTTGCCACCAGCCTAATAATTCCGGAAAACTCTGCCCAATCTGACTTATTTTCCAGTACAATTGCGGGGTATAATAATCTATCCAACCTTCGTTTAACCATAGTTTAGCATCGGCATATAATTTATCATACTGGTCATACCCCTGAACAGATTCAGGATAACCCGGGCGCCAAATCCCAAACGGACTTAATCCGAATTTCACATGGGGTTTTTCTGCTTTAATTTCCTCATAAATTCTTTTGATAAAAACATTTACGCTTTCTCTACGCCAATCGCCACGGGAAAGTTCACCCCCAGCAGCCTGGTAGGCTCTCCAGCTTATATCATCGGGAAAGTCTTTACCGTTATTATAAGAATCGTAAGGATAAAAATAGTCGTCAAAATGAATACCGTCAACATCATAGCGCTTTACAATATCCATCACTACTGCCGAAGAACGATCTTGTGTTCCTTTTTGAGCCGGATCCATCCACCACATTCCATTTTCCAATTCTACCACTAGATCTGGATTGGTTTTAATCACTGATTTTTCGCTGATTTCTTTCCCGGTTGTATGATGAGCACGATAAGGATTTAACCAAACATGTAACTCTAAACCGCGTTCATGAGCAGCATTTACCCAAAATTTAAGCGGATCGTAAAAAGGATCGGGAGCTTTTCCCTGTTCTCCGGTGAGATAATAAGACCACGGCTCTATTTCACTATTATAGAGTGCATCTGCCTGAGGTCTAACCTGAAGAATTACCGCATTAAAATTGTGTTCTTCTAAAAAATCTAAAAGTTCCAGCGCTTCTTGCTGTTGTGCTGAAGTTGAAAGACCGGGTTTGCTGGGCCAGTTTATGTTGGCAACGGTTGCCACCCAGGCTGCCCGGAATTCTTCAATATTTTTTGGAGTATTTGGATCCCATACTACTTCTTCTTTCTGGAGTTTTTTCAGGAATATCAATTTCTTTAGGAATTTCTTCAACTACTTCTTCATAACCAAGAGCTCCAGCGCTTCTTGCTGTTGTGCTGAAGTAGAAAGACCGCGTTTGCTAGGCCAGTTATATTGGCAACTGTAGCGATCCAGGCTGCACGGAATTCTTCAATGTTTTTTGGTGTGTTGGGATCCCATTTCACCTCCTCTTTAGATGGAGTTTCAGGCGCTTCAATTTCTTCAGGAATTACCTCAACTACCTCTTCAGGTTCTGGGGTCACCGGTGATTCTGGTTTTGCTGTACTTCCTGGGTTGTTTTACAGGAGTAAAAAAACAAGAGGACAGCAAGAAGGGAAAGAAATGTTCTTTTCATAAATTAAGCTTTGGGTAATTAACGGTAGATTCTATCCTTAATTGAGAAAACTAATAAATTAGGCTTTGCGATAAGCCAGCACAGCCTTTCGTACGCTTCCATGTTGTTGGAGCAAGTGAGCGGCCTCTTTTTCTTCAACACCTAATTCCTCCATGATCATTCGGGTACCACGACCTACCAATTTTTTGTTGGAAAGCTGCATATCTACCATTTTATTGCCTTTAACCCTACCCAATTTTATCATTACACTGGTTGAAATCATATTTAAAACCAGTTTTTGAGCGGTTCCGGCTTTCATTCTGGTGCTACCGGTTACAAATTCAGGCCCGGTGATTACTTCTATTGGAAACTCGCTGGCTTCACCAAGGGACTACCCGAACTACAGGTTACGCACCCAGTTAATATATTCCTTTTTTTCTGGCTTCTTTAATTCCGCCAATTACGTATGGAGTAGTTCCGGATGCAGCAATTCCTACCAAAACATCTTTTTCTGAAATTTGATATTCCTGAAGATCTTTCCAGGCCTGGTCGGTATCATCTTCGGCATTTTCTACCGCATTTCTAATCGCAGTATCACCACCGGCAATTAAACCGATAACCATTTGATCTGATACCCCAAAAGTAGGAGGACACTCGGAAGCATCTAAAACCCCTAGTCTTCCACTAGTTCCAGCACCAATATAAAATAATCCTCCCACCCGCTCCATTTTGGAAACTATCTCATCCACCAATTTTTCAATTGCTGGAATTTCTTTTTCTACACTTTCTGGAACGGTTCTATCTTCCTTGTTTATATTATTAAAAGGTCTGAAGTACTCATTTTCTCTAAATCATTATAATTTGAAGTCTTTTCGGTATCGGGATTATTGTTCTCCATTTTTAATTTAATTATAATATACCTCGATCTATAACTCGAGGAGAAATGTTTTAAATAAAATATCTAAAATAATTTAACACTTGGATTTAGGCATAAATTCTGAAAAAATCCCCTTCTTAGGGTCGCTATTCCAATTTACTTCTGGGCTTCTAAAATAATTTACATCCATAAGATCAAGTCTTAAACCCTGTTCTCCCAGGCGTTTTATAAAGTTCTTATAATCTTTTTTCTCCTCTTTAGTCCAACCAACTTCTGCCATGGCTATTGTTCTTGGCCAGAACCTGTCATCTGCAGCTTCGTTAGAAAGTACCATCTCGGTCCAAACCGGAGCCTCTACCCCTATTGTATTCGGGTTTTTTACCTTAAAGGTATAAGCGTCTTTTAAAGAAACTCCATCTTCCTTGCACCAATTATTGGTCATTTCCTGTCCCGGTACGTTGGCATGATCATAATAAAAACTAGAACAAATAGATTCTATTATAGGCGTATTCACTACACTTTTGGTTTTCCCATTCCAACGCTGACTAATAAAAGTACTGTCTACTGCTGCCTGGGTTACTTCTTCCCAACCTACAGTTGTTTTACCAAGATTTTGAACAATAGAATCGGCTTTTACCACAAATTCCTTGTAGCGTTCATCTTCAATCTCATCACCCCCAATATGTAAATAATCTCCGGTAGTGATCTCTGCCATTTCACCCAAAACTGTGGCTACAAAATCATAAATTTCAGGCTTATCGAGACATAGTTTACTCCATCCTACTTTGTATTCGTGGAATAACTCTGGTGGAGTCGCCATCCTGGGTTCTATATTGCTAAAATCCTCACAATTTAATTCTGGGTAAGCCATTAAAGCTGAATAAATATGTCCCGGCATATCAATTTCGGGAACAATTACAATATTTCTTGCCGCAGCATATTCCTGAATCTCCTTATATTCTTCCTGGGTTAAATATCCAGATCTACCGCCTTTAACGGCACCTTTACTTCCTAATTCGGTTAATTTAGGTTTTTGTTTTATTTCTATACGCCAACCCTGGTCATCGGTTAGGTGTAAATGAAGTCTGTTTAATTTGTAAAAAGCCATTCGGTCTAAATGCTTTTTAATATAATCTGGTCCAAAAAAACTACGGGCAATATCAAGCATAGACCCGCGCCATTCAAATCTTGGACTATCGGTTATAGATACCTGGGGAAATTTTATTTCTTCGGAAATCTTTTCATTTTCAATTTCCGCCGGAAACATTTGTCGCAAGGTTTGGATAGCATAAAATAATCCGGCTTCTGTTGCCGCTTCTAAACTAACGGTACTTGCAGTAATATCTAAATTGTAACCTTCTTTACCAAGAGTTTCTTCCAGTTCTGGATTAATATTAAGGTTAAAACCGTTACAATTTTCTCCCCGCATCTCATAGCTTTGTGTATAGGTATTACTCAGCAATCGCTGCAGCCAGGCAGCCGATGCTTCTGCACCGGAATTAAAACAAACCACTGTTCTTTCCTGTAGTGTAAAGAACTCGTCTTTCCACTCAATTTCTGCTGGCTGCGGTATGATTGCTGGTTTTTCAACTTCGGGTTCTTGTGCGGATAAACCCAGTTGAAAAAACACTAAAACTAAACCTAACTTGAAACTTAAACTATTCATCCTAAAATCTTTATTTTATTTTGTGTCCTTTTGCTGCGAAAAACCAGATATACAAATAACTTGGAATTACTATCCAGTAAGCAGATTGGGGATCGAAAGTATCGGCTAAATATCCGTAGATAAGTGGTAAAATAGCTCCACCGGCCAGCGCCATAATTAGAAATGAAGAACCTATTTTAGTAAATCTACCCAATCCATTAAGCGCTAAAGGCCAAATTGCAGGGAACACCAAAGCATTTGCTAAACCTAAAAGCGAAATACAAAGCACTGAAATATAACCATCGGTAAAAATTGCGCAAAGCCCCAGTATAATTCCCAAAATACCTGAAATCTGTAATGCCTTTTGCTGACTTATATATTTTGGAATAGTTACCGTACCAATTAAATACCCCACAATCATGGCAATGAGGGTGTATGTGGTAAAATATTTAGCAACATCTGTAGCAATATCCTGCCCATCACGGGCGTAACTAATTACCGTATCTCCGGCAATTACCTCTACCCCAACATATAAAAACATAGCGAGGGTTCCTAATAGTAAATTTGGAAACTGGAGCGCGCTGGTTTTACTTTTATTAGCTGCAGCAAGGGTTTCATCTTCACCATCGGTTTCAATTTCGGGCAAAGCAGAATAATAAATTAGCACTGAAAGACCTACCAAAATAACGGCCATTATAATATATGGAGTGATTACCAGGGAAGCAAGTTCATCTAACTCGGCTGCCTTTGCGGCGGCACCCATACCTTCCAATCTGGCTTCAATCGCATCCATATTTTTCAGCAAAATGGCACCAAAAATAATAGGAGCTAAAGCACCGGCTACCTTATTACAAATACCCATTATACTAATTCGCTTGGCGGCACTTTCAATAGGCCCAAGAATAGTGATATAGGGATTAGCTGCCGATTGTAGCAAAGCCAAACCGGTTCCCTGAACAAACAAACCAAATAAGAAACATCGCGTAAGTTCTGGACATCGCAGCCGGTATAAAAATTAAAGCACCTATCGCCATTACTACCAGGCCAAGTGACATTCCGTTTTTAAAACCGGTTCTTTTTAATACCCAGGCTGAAGGGATAGCCATTACGAAATATGAAATATAAGAAGCAAAGGCTACTAAATAAGATTCAAAGTTATTTAACTGGCTGGCAGTTTTTAAGAATGGTATAAGTACAGAATTTAGCCAGGTTACAAAGCCGAAGATGAAAAATAACACGCCTATAATAACAATAGATCTACTGGTGTTGTTCTGATTAGTTGCGGTTTCAGCAGCCATAAATGTATATCTTAAGTATAGTTAATATTTAATTCTGGTTAAACTTAATGCCTTTTTAGAAAATTATAACAAAAATGTTCCTTACAAAAAAAGGAAACTTTTTCATAACCAACGTATACTTAGGTAAGTTTTTTTATAAATAACTAAAAGATAAGTCATTTTTTTATTTAAATGATTTTCCAGAGAGCAATACTTAGAGATTAGAATTTCTTCCAATTCTTATATTCTATCTTTCTTTTTAGGACTATGAAATAAACTATATTTGTAAACTTAAATTTGTTGATTACCTTTTACTCGATAATCGAGATTAAATACGCCGAGGCTTGCCTCGATTTGAAAAAGAGACTTCCAATTCATATTTCTCGGGCTTGCCCCCGAGGTTTTTTGATGGAATTCAATAATTAAAATTACCTAATGAAACATATAAGAAACTTCTGTATAATCGCCCATATTGACCACGGAAAAAGTACCCTGGCAGATCGTTTACTAGACTTTACAGGTTCGGTAACAGATCGTGAAAAACAGGAACAACTCCTGGACAGTATGGATTTGGAACGCGAACGTGGCATTACCATTAAAAGTCACGCCATACAGATGGATTATGAATATGAAGGTGAAAAGTATGTTTTAAACCTAATTGACACACCGGGACACGTTGATTTTTCTTATGAAGTTTCCCGTTCTATCGCGGCTTGTGAAGGTGCTTTATTGGTAGTGGATGCCGCTCAAAGTATCCAGGCACAAACCATTTCTAACCTTTATTTAGCCCTGGAGAACGACCTTGAGATAATTCCGGTGCTTAACAAGGTAGATTTACCAAGTGCAAATCCAGAAGTTGTAAGCGATGATATTGTAGATCTTCTGGGATGTGAATATGAAGATATTATTCCTGCAAGTGCAAAAACAGGACTGGGAATAGAAGAAATTCTGAAAGCGATAATAACCAGAGTTCCGGCACCAAGCGGAAAAGTAGATGCTCCTTTAAGAGCACTTATTTTTGATTCGGTTTACAATCCTTTTAGAGGTGTAGAAACCTATTTTAGAGTTATTAACGGATCGATTAAAAAAGGCCAGAATATTAAATTCGTAGCTACCCAGAAAAATTATTTCGCTGATGAAGTAGGAACTTTACGTTTAAAGCAATTCCCACGTAAGGAAATAAAAACGGGTGATGTTGGTTACCTTATCACAGGAATTAAAGATGCCCGCGAAGTAAAAGTTGGGGATACTATTACCGATGCTAAAAATCCTACTACTGAAGCTGTAGCTGGTTTTGAGGATGTAAAGCCTATGGTTTTCGCCGGTATTTATCCAGTAGATACAGAAGATTATGAAGAACTAAGAAGTTCTATGGAGAAACTTCAGCTTAATGACGCTTCCCTGGTATTTTTACCGGAAAGTTCTGCTGCATTAGGTTTTGGTTTCCGTTGTGGATTTTTAGGAATGCTTCACCTGGAAATTATTCAGGAGCGATTGGAACGTGAATTTGATATGACGGTAATTACTACCGTACCTAACGTATCTTATAATGCCTTCACCAATAAAAATCCAGATGATCTGATTTTGGTTAATAACCCTTCAGATTTACCGGAACCTTCTTCTTTAAACCGGGTAGAAGAACCTTTTATTAAAGCTACCATCATTACTAAAGCCGATTATGTTGGGAATGTAATGTCACTTTGTATAGAAAAAAGAGGGGAAATCACCAACCAGGTATATTTAACTCCTGAAAGGGTTGAGCTAAGTTTTGATATGCCTTTAGCAGAAATTGTTTTCGACTTTTACGACAGGTTAAAAACCGTTTCCAGAGGTTACGCTTCTTTCGATTATTCACCTATAGGAATGCGCGAATCTAAACTGGTTAAAGTAGATGTTTTACTTAACGGGAATATTGTAGATGCCCTTTCTGCCCTACTCCACGTAGACAACGCTTACGATATTGGAAAGAAAATGTGCGAAAAGCTGAAAGAATTAATTCCAAGGCAACAATTTGATATTCCAATACAGGCGGCTATTGGTGCTAAAATTATTGCGCGTGAAACCGTAAAAGCACTTAGAAAAGATGTTACCGCCAAATGTTATGGTGGTGATATTTCACGTAAAAGAAAACTGCTGGAAAAACAGAAAAAAGGTAAAAAGCGTATGCGCCAGGTAGGAAATGTTGAAATTCCACAGGAAGCATTTATGGCGGTACTTAAGTTGAATGATTAGAAAATTAGTCGGTAGACTTTAGTCTTTAGACGTTAGAATTTATTCCTGGTCAGATATTTCATTAAAGAGGTGACTCATTTTAGATAGCTTCTAGTAAGATCTTAAAATTCTATAATGAAATTATAATTCTTCTAGTTGAAGATATTTTATGACGCTGTACAATCTCTACGCAAACGACAATTCTTTAACTGAATTTAAAGAAATTTGAAGGTAACGGCGAAATTCAGGGTTTGAACTTACCTGAGCTTTAAATCTGCAATAGCTAAGGGCTATAGAAATGGCAGCTCTTCGAAATTGGGAAGTTATTCCATAAACTTCTTCTTTTGGAAATTCTGTTGGTTTATCCGCATAAATCCTATCAATCAAAATCAAAGACTTTTGATAAAGCCTTAAGTTCCGTTGCAAAATTAAATTTTTCCATTTCCATTTATCTGAAATATATAAATATCTTTCATTGGATAAACAGTTTTCAAAAATCATCATTTCTTAATCTTGTAGTTCATTTTTTAAATTTGTGGTGAATTAAATTACGGGGTAGCTTTTTCTTAATTTCTAACCGCCTAATGACTAAAGACTAAAAAAATGGCCGGACATAGTAAATGGGCAAATATCAAACACCGAAAAGGTGCGCAGGATAAAAAACGTGCAAAGCAGTTTACCCGAGCAATCAAAGAGATTAGCGTTGCGGTAAAAGAAGGTGGCGGCGCAGATCCTGAAACCAATCCTACGCTACGTAATGCAATTTCTAATGCCAAGGGTGTGAATATGCCCAAAGACACCATAGAACGCGCTATAAAGAAGGCCAGTGGAGCTGATGCTGATAATTATGAACTGGTGACTTTTGAAGGTTATGGACCTAACGGAATAGCTTTCTTTATTGAATGTACTACCGATAACACAAATAGAACTGTAGCATCAGTTCGCTCTACCTTTTCTAAGAACGGCGGAAATTTAGGCACAAATGGTTCCCTGGAGTTTCTTTTCGATAAAAAAGGAGTTTTTACCATAGAAAGGGAAAAGATAGAAATGGATATCGAAGAGTTTGAATTGGAACTTATTGAAGGTGGAGCCTCAAAAATTGAGAAAGAAGAAGACTTTATCACCATTTATACCGATTTTACTGATTTTGGACTAATGTCTACAAAATTAGAAGAACTGGAAATTGAAGTTAAATCTTCTGAAGTTCAACGTATTCCATTAAATACCGTAGAATTACCGGTAGAAGATGCCAAAAAAATACTAAACCTGGTAGATAAATTTGAGGACGACGATGATGTCCAGAATGTATACCACAATATGGAAATCACCGACGAATTAGTAGCAGAAATGGAGCACGAAGATTAATTATCTTCTTCCTGCTCCTGCTCTTTTTTCTCTTTTATTTCCTGTTCTGCCTCCTCTTCATCTATGGTTTCATCATAATCTTCTTCGGCTTTTTCTTCCCGTTGAATTTTCTTCCCAAGATAAACCAGTTGGTAATCCTCTTCAATTTCAACTTCAGAACTGTGCGAAGGAATTATAATTAAATCTCCATCCTTACTTTTCACAAAAAGCGGGATAATATCGGTATCGGTTTTTGAAATCTCTATAAGACCTTCATAGTGTTCTTTGCTATTAAGCGTAATCTCGTGGATCTTAGGGTATTTTCTGGAAACGTCAGTAAGTTTTATATAATCATCGGTATGAGAGAATAAGCCTTCAGTTGGGTTTTTCTCCGGATTATTCATTTCATCTGCAGTAATAACCCTGAATGAACCATTTTCACCAAATTGCTTTTTAAACTTTGAAATGGCGGTTTTGTTAATATCGCTATTTCCGGTCATCGCCATCAGGTAACCAATATCATTCAGTTCAATATTATTCATCAAATCATCTGCATAAACACTTCCTTCAATGGCATCAATTCCCAGTTTTCGGGCCTTTTTTACATTATCAGAATTGTTATCTAAAAGCACAACATGACGCTTATTATCGTGTAAGTATTTTCCTATTAATCTTGAAATTGAAGAAGCGCCAATGATTAAAATTCCTTGAGAATCTTTAATAAATACACCTACCAACCGGGCAAAAACCCTGGCTGTAGCGGCATTTAGTAAAACCGAGCAAAGCACGATCATAAATACAAGTGGTGTAATATATTCGGCACCTTCAATACCTTCCCGGGCCAAACGCAAGCCAAATAGCGAAGCAATACCCGCAGCAACAATACCTCGAGGTCCAACCCAGCTTATAAAAGCTACTTCATTAACCTTTAAGCCAGAACCGAGTGAACTTAAGATAACCCCAATTGGTCTTACCAGTAAAGCAACAATTCCAAAAAGAATAAGCGAATTCCAGTTAAACACTAATAAAAGTTCTTCAACTTCAATATTGGCCGCCAATAATATAAACAGGATGGAAATCAATAAAACACTAAGTGACTCTTTAAAATACAGTAATTCCTTAATGTTAGGCAGGTCTTTATTCCCCATTACCATTCCCATAATTACCACGGCTAAAAGTCCGCTTTCGTGGGCAAACATGTCTGCCATAACAAAAACACCAAGTACGGTTGCAAGGGTGAAAACATTCAGTAAATAGTGCGGAATTATTTGCTTTTTAATCAGAAAAGCCAATAAATGAGCGAAAGTAAATCCGAAGGTAAATCCAAAAAGTAAGATCTTACCGAATTCAATTAGTGCAGTTTGCGTAAAATCCTGGCCGCCTTCTACCCTAATAAACTCAAACATCAATACCGAAATAAGTGCCCCAATAGGATCTATAAGGATTCCTTCCCATTTAAGAATAGAAGAAACGTGAGTCTTTAAAGGAATATTCCGCAGAATTGGCGTAATAACCGTGGGCCCGGTTACGATAATTAATGCTGAAAATAAAAAGGAAATCTGCCAGGTAAGGTCAAAAATAAAATGCGCTGCAAGACCGGCTCCCAGAAAAGTGACGATAGTACCAACACTTATTAATTTTAAAATTACAGGGCCAATATTACCAACTTCCCCTTTTCTAAGGGTTAAACCACCTTCAAAAAGAATTACCGAAATTGCCAGTGATACAAAGTAGAAAAGGCTTTCACCCGGAAATAAACCTTCAGAGCCATTCCAAATAGGTTCTACCCATTTAGTTCCATCTTCACTAATTAATGTTGAAATAGGTCCAACTAAAAGCCCTATTAATATAAGTGGTAAAATTGCGGGAGTTTTAATTTTCCAGGCCAACCATTGGGCCAGGATCCCCAATATTATCAAACTTGCCAGTTCTAACATGCGTACGTCATTTTAGCTATAAATTGCTATTTACAAAAATACCTTGATTTAACCGCAAGTATATAAGGAATTCAGTTATTTTGAAATAAAAAAAGAAATTTTTATTCTAAACTGTATTTATTTTATCTATTTACATATATATTCTGAAATTAGTAATATTTTGTAGTTTAATTAGCCAAATTATTAATTATGGAAGAATTGAACATCCTTAATTTGTTAATCATCTTAACCAGTGCCTGGTTAGGAGGATCGGCCGCCAAAAGATTGGGCTATCCGGCCATCCTGGGAGAATTAATCATAGGAATTTTACTTGGTCCTGCGCTACTTGGATTCCTTGAAACTTCAGAAATGATTAATGTGCTGGCTGAAGTTGGCATCATCCTGCTTATGGTTTACATAGGAATGGAGATCAACTTTCGAGATCTTGGGAAAGCTTCCTGGCCGGGACTTTTAGCCGCTATTGGTGGTTTTATAGTTCCATTTGCACTGGGCTATTACACGATAATTTATTTTGGAGGAACGCAAATGGCCGCAATTTTTGTCGCTATAGCCGTAGCTGTAACCTCTCTCGCCACCAAAAGCAGGATTTTAGTAGATCTAAAGTTGCTCAATACCAGAATAGCCTATGTTCTTATGGCCGGTGCCCTTATTTCTGATACCCTTGCGCTGGTTATTTTCGCAGGAATTATAAGTTATGTAGATGCCGGAAGTATTGATACTCTTGGTTTAGCCTGGGTTGCCGGAAAAGCCATCCTATTTTTTGTTTTTACCGCCCTGGCAGGAATTTATCTTTTGCCGCTATTGGGTAGGTTTTTAATGAAGTCTAAAATTAACAGCCGCACGCTTCATTTCACTTTAATTCTTATTATCGTGCTGGGCTTTTCAGAATTAGCTGAAGTAGCCGGTTTGCATAGCATTTTAGGAGCTTTTATGGCAGGATTATTTATTAGGGATGGCGTTTTTAATCGTCAAATTTCTAAAGATATAAACAATATATTCCACGATATTTCTATCGGATTTTTAGCGCCTATTTTCTTTGTTTCCGCAGGATTTAATGTAACCCTGGATGTATTTCAAACAGATCTGGTGATGCTTATCGTAGTCACATTGGTGGCGATGGTAGGGAAAATTTTTGGTACGGCCTTGTTCTATCTTCCAAGTGGTTATGGCTGGCGTGAAGGTATCGCCGTAGGAACCGGAATGAATGGACGTGGCGCGGTAGAAATTATTATTGCGGGTATTGGTCTGCAAATGGGTATAATCACTAATGAGATCTTTTCTATCCTGGTTTTTATGGCCATTTTCACCACATTAACGGTTCCATTACTTTTAACCTGGACCACAAACTGGCTAAGAAAAAGAAACGAATTGGTGCACCAGGAGTCCAGGAGTGGCTATATTATTTTAGGTGCTAATCCGCTTGGTTTATATATGGCAAAAAAACTTCAGGATAAAAATGAGGTGGTAATTATAGATGCTAACCGCGAAATGGTTGCAGAAGCTAATAAACAAGGTTTCAACAGCATGTATGGGAATATTTTAAAGGAAGAAACCATGGAAGATGCAAAAGCCATCGAAAAAGGCACTTTTATCGGGCTTACCGGAAACAGTGAAATTAACTTCCTGGCTGCCCAACTTGCCGAAGACGCTTTCTATATACCTAACAAAATTGTATTGGTATCGCCCAGTGAGACCGGGGCAGATGTAAATATGCTCGATAAAATTAATGCTACTTCGCTTTTCGCCAATAAAACCGAATTAGAACCCTGGGCCTCTAAGATTAGTAATGGAGATTTTAAAGAAAATACACTGACTATTAAAGAAGAGATCTCCACCCGGGAATGGGTAAAAGAGCATAAAGGAGATAAAAATTCAATTTTACCGTTTTTTATAATTAATACTGAAGGAATTATAAGACCATTCCATTACAACGATACCATAGCCGAAGGGGAAAAAGTAATTTACCTGGAATAGAAACTTTTTACAGTTTAAGTTTTAAAACATGCCTGCTAACAGAATTTTAGCAGTGCATGTTTTTTGCTTTTAGTAATTTGCAGAAACTAAATTGAATCTTATGAAATTATATCCCATAGAATCAGGAAATTTTAAACTGGATGGCGGCGCAATGTTCGGCGTGGTTCCTAAAAGCCTTTGGAACAGAACTAACCCTGCCGATTCTAATAATATGATAGATATGGCGGCTCGCTGCCTTTTAATTGAAGATGGAGATAAACTTACGCTTGTAGACACCGGAATGGGCGACAAGCAAAGCGAAAAATTCTTCGGATTTTATTATCCCTGGGGCGAACATTCTATAGATAAATCGCTGGAAAAACACGGATTTCACCGAGATGATATTACCGATATTTTTCTAACCCACCTGCATTTTGACCACGTGGGTGGCGCTATACAATGGAATAAAGATAGAACCGGGTATGAACCGGCTTTTAAAAATGCTAAATTTTGGAGCAATAAAGATCACTGGAAGTGGGCTACAGAACCTAACGCCCGGGAAAAAGCTTCGTTTCTTCCTGAAAATATCCTGCCTATGGAAGAAAGCGGGAAACTTCATTTTCTAGATCGTAAAGAGAACGAAATTTACACTCAGGCTAAAGAATTTGATTTTGGCGTATTGTTTGTAGATGGACATACCGATAAACAAATGATTCCGCATATTCAGTATAAAGATAAAACCCTTGTGTTTATGGCAGATTTACTGCCAACCGCCGGCCATATTCCTTTACCCTATGTAATGGGTTTTGATACCAGGCCGTTGCTTACTTTAACTGAAAAAGAAAAATTCTTAAAAAAAGCGGCAGATGAAGGTTATTATTTGTTCCTGGAGCACGATGCCCACAACGAAATTATCACCTTAAAAAACACCGAAAAAGGGGTTAGGTTAGACAAAACCTTTACTTTTAACGAACTTTTCAATTAAAAAATAAATTAAGTAAACTACCTCAAATCTCACGAGGCATTAAGCCTCGGAGCATTAAATCTCGATTATCGAGTAAATAATTTTTCAAAAATAATTAATAAAAATAATGAAGATACCTTTTTTAAAACCCGCGCTAGTTATGGGAAGCGCACTTATATTAGCTTCCTGCGGAAGTGGCTCTCCAAAAATAGTTTCTACGCCAATAGCCAACATAGATTCTATTCCGCTTAAAATTACAGATCTCTCTGAAACCCAGTTAAAAGGTTGGGGCGGTGCCGATCTTATGACCGATACCATTCCGGGAATGAGCGTTGAGAAAGCATATTCAGAAATAATTAAAAACAATAAAGGTCAAAAAACTATTGTTGCCGTGATAGATAGTGGCGTTGATATTGAACATGAAGACCTTGACGGCGTTATCTGGACCAATTCAGATGAAATTCCCGGTAACGGAAAAGACGACGATAACAATGGTTATATAGATGATATGCACGGCTGGAATTTCCTTGGCGATGCAGTAGAAGAAAATTTAGAGTATACCCGTATTTATAAGCGCTTAAAGCCTAAATATGAAGGAAAAACCGCAAGTTCTATAAGCACTGCAGATCGTGCTGAATTTATATATTACCAGGAAGCAAAAGAAGAATACGAAAAAGAATACGAGGAAACCGTTCAGAATAGAAACCAGTATGAGCAGATCAAAAAGCAACTGGTAGCTGCGCACCAGGCTGTTTCTTCACAACTTGGTAAAGAAGATTATACCAAAGAAGAGCTTAATAAGATGGAAGCTTCGGGCCAGATGGCACAATACAAAGGAATGCTTCAGCAAATTCAGAATAACGTAAATGAAAATATTCCTGAAGCGCTTGAGGAACTGGATGAAGGCATAGAATATTATGCAAACAGGCTGGACACTCATTTTAACCTGGAGTTGGATGGACGCGCACCCGTAGGTGACGATCCTTATGATATTACCGATACCGATTACGGAAACGCCAATGTGATGGGACCATCTGAAGATAAAGAAGATCTTAAACACGGTACCCACGTAGCCGGAATTATCGCTGCTGAAAGAAATAATAACATGGGCATAAATGGTGTAGCAAATAATGCTGAAATTATGGTTTTACGCGCTGTGCCAGATGGAGACGAATACGATAAAGATATTGCCCTGGCTATTCGTTATGCTGTAGATAATGGCGCAAAAGTGATCAATACCAGCTTCGGGAAGTATTTTTCTCCAAACCCGGAATGGGTTACAGAAGCTATTAAATATGCTGAAAAGAACGATGTGCTAATTGTAAATGCCGGAGGAAATGAAGGTCTTAATTTAGATGAAAATACCGTATATCCTAACGATCAAAATCCTGAGGCTCCACAAGAAATTTCTGATAATTTTCTAACTGTTGGTGCTCTTAATTATGATTATGGTTCGCAATTAGTAGCCGATTTCTCTAACTACGGAAAAACAAATGTTGATGTTTTTGCTCCCGGAACTAAGATCTGGTCTACCACACCAAATAACGAATATGAATACCTGCAGGGAACCTCAATGGCCTCACCGGCAGTTGCAGGAGTAGCTGCAATTATTCGTTCTTTTTATCCAAAATTAAGCGCCGCACAGGTTAAACAGGTAATTATGGATAGCGGTTTAACCACCAATGCCGATGTAATTGTAGGCGGCGATAGAAACAATACACAGGATTTTAAAGAATTATCTACATCGGGTAAAATGGTAAATCTTTACAATGCGCTTATTTTAGCCTCACAAACCAAATAGAATTCAAGTAAACTACCTCTGTGCAAGCCACGAGGCATAAATAGGAAAAAATATTTTAATTTCGAGGCATCCCGATGCTTCGGGACGGAGCATTTAAATCTCGATTATCGAGTAATATTTTGATCATAAAAACCACAATTAAATGAAGAAATTATTATTAAGTCTGGCCCTTGTTGCAACCTCCCTGGCCAGTGCCCAAAACAACACCAGCTACTGGCAACAGCACGTAGACTACAAGATGGAGGTAGATATGAATGTTGAAAATTTTCAATATACCGGTTCCCAGGAATTGGTATATACCAACAATTCACCTGATACTTTAGACCGTGTTTTTTACCATTTGTATTTTAATGCTTTTCAACCGGGAAGTGAAATGGACGTACGTTCCTTAACCATAAAAGACCCGGATAGGAGAGTAGGAGACCGTATTTCTAAATTAACCGAAGAAGAACAGGGATATTTAAGAGTATCTAGCCTGGATCAAAACGGAAACGAACTTACTTATGAAGAAGTTGGTACTGTATTGGAAGTTGAGCTAGAGGAGCCTATTTTACCGGGCGAAAAAGCCACTTTTAATATGGAATTTGAAGGCCAGGTGCCAGAACAAATTCGCCGATCTGGAAGAAACAGCTCAGAAGATGTAGCACTTTCTATGAGCCAGTGGTTTCCTAAAATGGCAGAATATGATTTTGAAGGATGGCACGCAGCGCCTTATATTGGCCGTGAATTTCACGGGGTTTGGGGCGATTTTGACGTAAAACTTACCATTGATAAAGATTATACCGTTGCCGCTTCAGGATACCTTCAAAATCCAGAGGAAATTGGACATGGTTATTCTGATGAAGAAGTACAGGCTGAAGGCGATACACATACCTGGCATTTTGTAGCACCAAAAGTGCACGATTTTACCTGGGCTGCAGATCCTGAATATATTCACGATAAAAGAACTGCTGAAGACGGAACCGTACTTCACTTTTTCTATAAAGACAATGATGAGATAAAGGAGAACTGGAAAAATCTTCAGGAAAAAACCGAAGATTTATTGTTGTTTTTCAATGAAAATATTGGCCCATATCCATGGGATCAATATACCGTGGCACAAGGTGGTGATGGCGGTATGGAATATGCCATGCTAACCTTAATCACAGGAGAACGTAACTTTGGAAGTCTTGTGGGTGTTACTGCACACGAATTGGCTCACGCCTGGTTTCAGCACTTAATGGCCACTAACGAAAGTAAACACGAATGGATGGACGAAGGTTTTACCAGCTATATTTCCAGCGCTGCAATGAACCAGGTGATGGAAACTTATGCTGAAAACCCTCATACCGGATCTTACCGCGGATATACTCAATTGGCAAACTCTGGCGTTGAGCAACCACAAACCACTCAGGCAGATCGTTATAATTTAAATGCTGCTTATGGAGCTGCTGCTTATTCTAAAGGAGCTGTATTTTTAGCACAATTAGGATATGTTATCGGGAAAGATAATCTTGATAAAACTTTAAAGCGTTATTATGATGAATGGAAATTTAAACATCCTACGCCAAACGACTTTATTAGAATTGCTGAAAAAGTTTCTGGAGCAGAATTAGACTGGTATTTAAACGACTGGACACGTACTACCGCTTCTATTGATTATGGTATTAAAGAAGTTACCGAAGCAGATGAAAATTCAACTAAAGTAACTTTAGAGCGCCACAACCTAATGCCAATGCCTATAGATATCACCGTGCGTTACAGCAATGGGGAAGAAGAAATGATCTATATTCCATTGCAAATGATGCGTTGGGAAAAGCCGGCAGAACACGAGAACTGGACCGTAGCAAAAGATTGGGCCTGGGCCTATCCAACTTACGAGTTAAACATAGATAAACCACTTAGCGAGATAGAAAGTATAGAAATAGACGAATCTCAACTAATGGCAGATGTAAAAAGAGATAACAATCTTTATACTGCCGAAGAACCTTCAGAAGAAGAAGGACAGGAGTAGTTTTTCAACATTTAAAGTTCAATATTTAGACCTCACAGTTTTATACCTGTGAGGTTTTTTTTTATATCAGTTTTCCAATCGTCATTCTGAATTTATTTCAGAATCTAAGCCTGTTAGAACCTGAAACAAGTTCAGGTTGACGTATAATAATGCATCCTGCTTACACACTTTTATTCTTGTCTAAATTTTGTTTTCCTTATAGAGAACTTAAAACTATGCTTACTTTTGAACTATGGATGAAAGTTTTGGAAAAGACGAAAAATTAAAGAGCAAAAAGCTCATAGATATATTATTTCAGGAAGGAAAATCGGTTAAAAAATATCCGCTAAAACTCATCTATCTTCCCATTACCAATCCTGAAATCAAGCATTTTAAAACCGGAGTTTCTGTTCCTAAAAAACTGGTAAAAACTGCTGTTGGCCGCAACCGTATTAAACGTTTGATGCGGGAAGCTTTCAGAAAAAATAAGTATCTTGTAACCAGTAATTTACCAAAACCTCACGCCCTGATGTTTATTTATATTTCCAGGGACGAAATTAGTCTTCAGGAATTAAATAAAACCATGATCAAGCTTATAGAAAGGCTTATTGAAGAGGAAAATAAGACTCGCTAATTTCCATTAATCGGCTTAAAAAGATTGAAAAATGAAAAAGAAACTCACAAAAAAAATTGCGGTAATTTGTCTGGGTGCCACGTTAATATTCAGCAGTTTTGGCTTTAAATCTGATTTCTTTGAGATCGCCAAACAAATTGAAATCTTTACCACGCTTTTTAAGGAAATCAACATGAACTATGTTGAAGAAACCAATCCTGCCGCTTTAATGGATACCGCTATTAAAGCAATGCTGGCAGATTTAGATCCTTATACCAATTACTGGAACGAACAGGATGTAGAAGCCGCAAGAATCAATAATTCCGGGGAATACAGCGGCATTGGTGCTACCGTGCAGGTGATTGATAATACTTTGCTTATTATGGAACCTTATAAAAATTATCCCGCCGATAAAGCCGGATTAAAGGCCGGGGACGAAATTATTGAAGTTGAAGGAATAAAAGTAGCCGATTATACCGATGATGTTGGAGAATTACTAAATGGCTCCCCAGATTCCCAGATCAACTTAAAATATAAACGCCAGGGAGAAATAAAATCAACCCAACTTACAAGGAGTGCTATTCAATTAAAAGCAGTTCCATTTTATGAACTTTTAGACGAAAAAACCGGGTATATAGTGCTTTCTCGCTTTAACGCCAAAGCTTCTTCAGAAACAATAAGGGCTTTAAAAGATCTAAAAAACCAGGGGGCAGAGAAAATTATTCTGGATCTTAGAGGAAATCCCGGTGGTTTATTAACTGAAGCTATAAACGTGAGTAATATTTTCCTACCAAAAGGCGAATTGATCACTACCACAAAATCGGTTATAGAAAAATATAACAAAGCTTACCAAACCCAAAAAGAACCTATAGATACGCAAATTCCGTTGGTGGTTTTAGTCAACGGACGTAGTGCTTCTGCCAGCGAAATTGTAGCTGGTGCTATTCAAGATCTGGATAGAGGAGTGGTTGTAGGTGCCAGAAGCTTTGGAAAAGGCCTTGTACAGCGACCAAAAGAGCTCGCTTATGGCACTCAGCTTAAGATTACTATTTCCCGTTATTATACGCCTAGCGGAAGATGTATACAGGCTTTAAATTATGCCGAAAGAGATAAAGATGGGAAAGCGATAAAAAGAGCTGTAGAAGATTATAAAGAGTTTAAAACCCAAAATGGACGTAGCGTTTTTGATGGCGGCGGAATTTCTCCCGATGTTAAACTGGAAACCTCAGAATACAGTAATATTACCAATGCGCTGCTAGCGCAAAATGCTATTTTTAATTTTGCTACTGAATATTATTATAAAAATGACTTGAAAGATCCTGAATCATTCGAGTTCACCGATGCAGATTTCAACAATTTCAAATCCTTCTTGAAAACCTCTAATTTCGACTATAAAACCGCTACAGAACAGGAACTTGAAGAACTGCTTGCCATTGCTTCAAAAGAAGGTTATGAACAGGATATTTTAGGTCATTATAAAAGTATTTCCACTGAAATTGAAGCTCAGAAGAAGAAAGAATTAGACGAGAAAAAACACGAAATAGTAAGCATTTTAACCGATGAGATTATTAAGCGCTATTTCTATAAAGAAGGCTTGTATGAATACTACGTTGAAAACAATCCTGAAATCTTAGAGGCTAAATCTATTTTAAACGATAGCCAGCGTTATTCAGAAATTTTAAGGTAGTATATCCTGCATTTTAAACGCTTTTAAATGCTTCGGAAGTAAAATTCAATACATTGTATCGACTTCTTATTTAACCATCGCAATATGCGGAATTCCATCTTCTAGATAGCCTTCGCCTATTTGCATAAAGCCATGGCTTTCGTAGAAATCGGTTAAATATTGTTGAGCAGAAAGTTTGATATTATCGGTTTTAAAACGCTCTTTAATAGCTTCTACAGAAGCTTTTAGAATAAGGTGGCCATAAGCATTTTTACGTTCAGATTCTTTCACCACAACCCGCCCAATAGCGGCTTCGTCAAAATAGAATCCTTTATCAAAACAACGAGTGTAGGCAATTACTTTTCCATCCTTAACACCTAAAATGTGTAATGCATTTTGATCTTTACCATCTATATCCTGGTAAACACAGTCCTGTTCTACTACAAAAACTTCAGACCGAAGTTGTAATACCTGGTAAAGCTCTTCAAGACTAAGTTCATTGAAATTTTTAATAAGGATTTCCATATTTTTCTAATGAATATTTTGTTCAGAAATAATAAAAGAAAAGACTGTCTAAACAGTTTTAAACAGTCTTTTTTATACATAATAATAATATGTCTAATTTTCAACCGGAATCTTATCTACTCGTTTTTGATGTCTTCCACCTTCAAAAGAAGTTTCAAGAAAAATTTTAACCATATCTACTGCCTGGTGTTCTGAAACAAAACGAGCAGGAATACTCAATACATTAGCATTGTTGTGTTCTCTGGCAAGTTTAGTGATCTCACCCGTCCAGCATAAAGCAGAACGTACACCCTGGTGTTTATTAGCGGTCATATTTGCACCATTCCCACTACCACAAATGATAATTCCAAAATCTACCTTTTGGTTTTCAACATCATTGGCTACGGGATGCACAAAATCTGGATAATCTACACTATCATCACTGTTAGTACCATAGTTAATAACTTCTATACCCTTGTTTTTCAGGTAATCAACAACTTTTTTCTTGTATCCGGTACCGGCGTGATCGTTTCCTATTGCAATTTTCATAATTAAGGTTTTAGCTGCAGCAAAGGTAAAAAAACCACTTAGTAACATTGCTATTTTCAATTGTTAATTACTTTTTAAATAAGCTTATAAATCAAGGCTTTAGTATTGACATAGCATTGTGGATAAGCATTGATGAGAAACTGAGAAACTTATTTGCGGTATTGGATTTAAATTTCAATAGCAAAATATCTGCGAGTAAATCAAATTATAAGTCTGTTATTTTTAGAGAAGTTATCAGCATATAAAAACAGGTTGTGAACACTAAATTATTTTCTAATTATCCCGATTAGATATTAAGATTCGGTTATCAACTTTTGTTAAGTAAATATTAAAATACTAAGATTTCCAGTCTTTTAGAACTTTAGAAGTATGTTAATAAGTTGTTATCAAACTAAGCTAACTTAAAAACCAAGAAAAGCTTAAAAAAATTGTTCTACAAGTTAACAAGCTATAATAACCATCAGTTTTAATTTTTATAAAAAGAAGAAAAAAAGATAATTATATATAGTGTTAATAACATTGACTGATATCTTCTAAAATTGAAATTTGAGGTTTAGATTTTTAAATTAGAATTCTAAAAAAACTAAAAGTCTGGGAATGAATAAATTCGGGATTATAGATGTTTAAATAAAAAGAAAAAGTAAATTAATATACTGAAAAACAGTAGTTTAAGTTAATTTAAATAATAAATGGTTTCTTCTGAATAACTTAGCGTGTGATCCATATATAACTGCGCAGATTTTACATTTACCTGGCTTTTCTTATTTAAAGAAGAGTTTATAGATGCGATAAAACCTATTAATCCAAAAAGGAAAATAAGAAAAAAAAGAAGCGATATTTTTTTAGCTTTATCCATAGTACTCAGATTATCAAGTCTTACAAAGATGGAAATAAAGGATTCTATGAACCTTAAATTAAAATTAAGAAAAAATTAAGAATTAGATGTTTTCTTAATTGCTGAGAGACAAAAAAGAAGGGTTTTCCCCCAGGGATAAAATAATGTTAAGTAAATGTGAAAATATTTTATAAGCGGATAATTTTCAGGGCGCTTAACAAAACTTTAATCGCAAATAGGCTTCATGTAATGCAGAAGCCGTAATTTTATACTTTAAATATTGAAATGAGTAAAAAGAATAAAAATAAATCCCAACACCAGGGTAATCTTTCCAAAAGTATTTTAGATATCCTTAGAAAGGACGCGGGTAAAACCTTTAATCATAAGCAAATTGCCGCTAAGCTTGGCGTTAATGATGCTAATAGTAGAAATAATATTATTAAAAAATTAGCCCAGTTAGCTGCAAAAAAGCAAATTGAAGAAGAGGGCCGTGGAAAATTTAAAATAGTTAAAAGCAACGATTATTACCGCGCAGTGATAGATATGACCACCAAAGGTTATGCTTATGCGATGGTAGACGAATTAGAAGACGATGTTTTTATCTCACCAAGAGATCTAAATACCGCGTTTAATGGAGACGAAGTAGAAATTTATATTTACAACCGTAAGCGGAATAAAAAATCTGAAGGAGAAGTAACTAAAATTTTAAATAGAAAAAGAACCGAATTTGTTGGGGTTCTTGATATGCAGAAGGATTTTGGTTTTGTGGTTATTGGAGATCCAAAAATGTATACCGATATTTTTGTTCAGAAGAACAAAATGGGAGAAGCAAAAGATGGCGATAAAGTAGTTGTTGAATTAGAAGAGTGGCCGGAAAAAGCCGATTCTCCTTTTGGTAAAATTATACAGGTTCTTGGTACACCGGGTGAACATCATACCGAGATTCATTCTATCCTGGCACAATACGGTTTGCCGCATGAATTTCCGCAGGAAATAGAAGATTTTGCCAACCAGATAGATACTTCAATTCAGCCCGAAGAAATTAAAAAACGTCGCGATATGCGCGATGTTTTGACTTTTACCATAGATCCTGCAGATGCGAAGGATTTTGATGATGCTTTAAGTTTTCAAAAACTGGAAAACGGAAATGTGGAAGTCGGGATTCATATTGCCGATGTTTCGCATTATTTGCAACCCGGTACAGTGCTGGACGACGAGGCTTACGAACGTGCAACTTCGGTTTATTTAGTAGATCGTGTAGTACCAATGTTACCGGAAGTTCTTTCTAACAACGCCTGTTCTTTAAGGCCTAATGAAGAAAAATATACTTTTTCTGCGGTTTTTGAAATCGATAAGAATACAAAAGTGGTGAATGAGTGGTTCGGGAGAACCGTTACTTATTCTGACGCTAGATTTGCATACGAAGAAGCGCAACAAATAATTGAAACCGAAAAAGGAGATATTCCTGAAGAGATTTCTATCCAGGATAAAGCTTATACAGCTAAAGATGAAATTGTTGATGCTGTTTTAACTATGAATTCAATGGCTAAAAAGATGCGTTCTACCAGAATGCGTCAGGGTGCAATTTCTTTTGATAAAGTTGAAGTTAAATTTCAATTAGATGAAGAAAACGAACCGGTTGGTGTGTACTTTAAAACAGCCAAAGATGCCAATAAACTTATTGAAGAATTTATGCTTTTGGCTAACCGAAAAGTGGCTGAATTCATAGGAAAAAGAGATGAAAAGAAAACCTTTATTTATCGTTGTCACGATGAACCTGATGAAGAAAAACTGGTTTCTTTAAACAGTCTTGTTTCCAGGTTTGGACACGGTTTAAACCTTAAAAACAGGAAAACGGTATCTTCATCTTTAAATCAATTGCTTCAGGATGTTCAGGGAAAAAAAGAACAGAATTTAGTAGATACGCTTGCCATTAGAACTATGAGTAAAGCTTATTATGGCACCGAAAATATTGGCCATTATGGTTTAGCTTTCGATTATTACTCACATTTTACTTCGCCAATTAGAAGATATCCAGATGTTATGGTGCATAGATTACTGCAGCGTTATCTGGACGGTCAGCCTTCTGCCAAAGAAGATGAATACGAAGAAAAATGTCACCACAGTAGTGAAATGGAAGGTCTTTCCTCTAGTGCCGAAAGAGATTCTATTAAATACATGCAGGTGAAATTTATGCAAGATCACCAGGATAAAGAATTTATTGGGGTGATTTCCGGGGTAACAGATTTCGGAATATTTGTAGAAATAGTAGAGAATAAATGTGAAGGAATGATTCGCCTGCGAGATATTAAAGGTGATCATTATGATTTTGATGCCGATAATTATGCAATTGTAGGTAGAAAAACTAAAAAGGTTTATCAACTTGGAGACGAAGTAATTGTAAAAGTGAAAAATGCCGATTTAGTGAAAAGACACTTAGATTTTACCTTGATTGGTAAAAAGGAAGATTAAGAACTTTTTAAATCAATTAGAGATGAAAAAATATTTTTTTGCACTGTTTTTAATGAGTGTGGGAATGCTTAGCGCTCAGGAATTAACCCAGGATCTGGGTGAATTTAATGAAATTAAGGTTTATAATGGTTTAGATGTAATTTTAAAGGAGGCCAAGCAAAATAAAGCTATAGTTACCGGTAAAAATAGAACCGATGTAAAATTTAAGATCGATAATGGAATTTTAAAAGTGAGAATGAGCATTGATGAAATTCTTGATAATGATAATACTCAGATCACTATTCAGTTTATAAAAATTGATAAAATTGATGCCCGCCAAAATGCTTCTATTAAGGTAGATTCTAAACTTAAGCAGGAATCTCTGCATTTAAATGCTTCTGAAGGAGCCGATATTTTTGCTGATGTAAATCTTAGTAATCTTTATGTAGATTCTAATACTGGCGCCGAAATAGAAGTAGAAGGAAAAACCGAAGATCAGGAAGTAAGTATCAATACCGGCGGAAAGTTTTTCGCTAAAAATCTAAAATCTACCAACACCACAATTAGCATTAAAGCTGGCGGAGTAGCCGATATTACTGCTAATGGTAGGGTAGAAGCAAAGGTTAGAGCCGGGGGCACCGTAAATGTTTATGGCAATCCTAAAACCTTAGACCAAAACACCTTGTTTGGCGGCAAAGTAATTAGAAAAAACTAAAAGTCTACATTTGTAAAATAATACAATTGTATGTTTCAGGATGTATTAGCAGCCCTACCACTAGGTCTTTTTTTAGCTTTTTTATTAGGTCCGGTTTTCTTTGTACTACTGGAAACCGCTGCTATTAAAGGATTTAGAGCCGCTTTTGCTTTCGATCTTGGAGTAATCCTGGCAGATATTATATTTCTTTTTATTGCTTATTTAAGTACCACAAAATTACTTTCCCGTATTAAAGACGATCCAGCTTTGTTCCTTTTTGGAGGAATGATTCTGGCTACATACGGTGTTATGAGCTTTGTACAGACCAAAAAAGTACTTAGGCAGGACGATGACACCCCGGAGATAAGAAAGCTCAGTAAAAGCGATTATTTTGGATTAGCGGTAAAAGGTTTTCTACTGAATTTTATCAATATTGGCGTGCTGGGTTTCTGGCTGGGATTAATTATTGTTTTCGGCCCAAAACTGGATATGGAACAGGATAGAATAATGGTTTTCTTCGGAAGTGTTTTAGGAACTTACCTCGTTTTAGATGTTTTTAAAATTCTACTCGCCAAAAAATTGAACAGAAAACTTACCCCAAACCGAATCTATCTTATGAAAAAGGGGATAAGTATAATGCTCATTGTTTTTGGCGGAATGCTAATTTTCCAGGGACTCTTTCCTAACCAGGTGAACGGTATTAAAGATCAAATTGAAACGATCACTCCAAACGATACCATTAAGAATTAAGCAAAAATTTAAAAGTATTAAAGTTATATGGGGTTCCTGAAACTTTAGCATAAAAAAAGCCCCTTAAAAAAGGAGCTTTTTGAGGCATCGAGCGTCCCGAGGCTTCGGGAGCACCGCTGTACCCAAAATATTGATCTAAAAATGAATCTGATTTAAATGCATAAAAAAAGCCCCTTTAAAAAAGGAGCTTTTTGAGGCATCGAGCGGATTCGAACCGCTGTACAAGGTTTTGCAGACCTCTGCCTAGCCACTCGGCCACGATGCCCTATTTTGGGGTTGGCAAATGTAATAAAAAATTTAGCTTTAAAAAATAAAAGACTTACAGCAATTTATGATTTTAAGTTTTAGCGTGATTTACTTCTAATAACACTAACCATAGCCACGTTTCCACCAATAGGCGGATTAATCTTAGATACTTCAACCTTTGCCTTTTGTACCAGGATTATTTCATCTAAAACCCGTTTTAGGATACGTTCGGCCACAGTTTCCAGAAGTTTAGATCTAATGGCCATCTCTTCCTTTACAATTTTGTTTAGATGTACATAATCTATGGTATCTGCCAGCGCATCTGTTTTGGCAGAGTGAGATAGATCGCCTTTAACTTTAAGGTTTACACGATAATCGCTTCCTATTTTTCCTTCTTCATCAAGACAACCGTGATAGGCAAAAACCTTGATATTTTTTAATTTTATACTTCCCAAAAGATTGTTTTTTTACTCGATAATCGAGATTTGTATGTTCTGTAATATCTTGGAAACTTACTCCAGGATAGTTTACAAAGATAGGTTTGCAGGTGCTTTATTTCAATTTATTAATGAATAAGTTTATCGCCAATAATTCCTATTAAAAATCCCAGGTTTGCCCCTAATGCCGGTAGCCAGGTCTTTTTCAGCTTTACACTGGGTGCAATATCCTGGAAAATAAGGTATAAAATTCCACCACTGGCAAAAGTCATAATTCCTGCGGTTACCTGGGGCAGATCACTAAGCAAATAGAAGCCGGTAGTAGCACCAATTATGCCCATAAAACTTAATAAAAACAGGATGCTAAGTGCTTTTTTTGGTTTAAATGTATTTGCGGTAAGATCCTGGTAAGAATTAAAAGATTCCGGTAGATTTTGGAGTCCGATAAAAACAGCCAGTAGAATTCCGGTTTTTCTATCGGTGGCAAAAATAGCTCCCAGCGCAAGTGCTTCAGGAATAAAATCCAGTAACATCGCTATAAGCTGTGAATATTTACTGCCCGATTTTTCTATTTTCTTATCCAAAAAGAAGAAAATCAATGTTCCTGCAGCGAAACACAATATTAACGGTAAAAGCTCCAATTCTTCTATGCCCTTCGGAATTAAAACCAGGGCAAGTGCGGCAAGAATAATACCGCCACCAAAGGCAATTACAAAATGATTAATTTCCTTTTTGTGTTTATTTCCGCTAAATTCTTTTCCGAAGAAATAAGATAATAATCCACCAAAAAATACGGTAATTCCTGAAAAAGCAGAGTAAAGTATAATTAAAAGAACTTCTGGCATAATAGATTTTTAGCTAATATATTATGAAAGATAAATATATTATTTCTTGTTTTGGAAAGCTTGGGCTATGCGATCTAATTTTTGGTAACTTTGCGCTTTATTCCTGTAAAATGGGGAATAATCCAAAATATTCGAATTTATAAATAATTGTCTGATTTTAACCTTCTATTCCTGGAGGTTCTTGATATATTAAATTATGGCTGAAGAAAAAAGACCACTCAATTTTATTGAGCAAATTATAGAAGAAGACCTTCAAAATACCCACAAAAGGGAAGAATTAAAATTCAGGTTCCCACCAGAACCTAATGGATATCTTGCATATTGGGCACGCCTCTTCTATTTGTCTCAATTTTGGTTTGGGAGAAAAGTACAATGCACCTGTAAACCTTAGATTTGACGATACAAATCCTATAAAAGAAGAGCAGGAATTTGTAGATGCCATTAAAGAAGACGTTTTATGGCTTGGCTTTAAATGGGAAAAGGAATGTTATGCTTCAGATTATTTTCAGCAGTTGTACGACTGGGCCGTGGAAATGATTAAGAATGGAGATGCTTATGTAGATAGCCAAACTTCAGAAGAAATAGCTATGCAAAAGGGAACTCCTACCGAACCCGGAAAGGAAAGCCCATATAGAAAACGTTCTGTAGAAGAAAACCTGGACCTATTTGAGAAAATGAAAAACGGGGAAACTCCTGAACGTGGGCACGTTTTGAGAGCAAAAATAAATATGGAATCTCCAAATATGCTTATGCGAGATCCTGTTATGTATCGCTGTTTACACAAGAGTCACCACCGTACCAAAGATAACTGGAAGATTTACCCAATGTACGATTGGGCTCACGGAGAAAGTGATTTTATTGAAAGTATTTCTCACTCTTTTTGTACCCTGGAATTTTTACCACACCGCGAATTATATAATTGGTTCGTTGAAAGAGTAAGTAAAGAAGGTGAATTAAAGCCTAAACAAAGAGAGTTTGCCCGTAGAAACCTTAGCCATACTGTAGTTAGTAAACGTAAACTGATGCAGCTGGTGGAGAAAGGCGTGGTTAATTCCTGGGACGATCCAAGAATGCCCACAATTTCGGGTCTTAGACGAAGAGGTTATACTCCTAACGCTATTAGGAAGTTTGCCGATTCTATTGGGGTTGGAAAACGGGAGAATATGATAGACGTTGCGCATTTAGAATTTTGCGCCCGGGAAGATCTTAATAAAACAGCTCCAAGAGTTATGGGCGTTTTAGATCCTGTAAAATTGGTGATTACCAATTATGAAGAAGGAAAAGAAGAGTGGTTAGAAGCAGAAAATAACCCTGAAGATGAATCAGCTGGAAGTAGAGAAATTCCATTTTCAAGAGAACTTTATATAGAAAAAGAAGATTTTAAAGAAAGTGCAAATAGAAAATTTTTCAGGTTAACGCTTGGGAAAGAAGTACGCTTAAAGAACGCTTATATTATAAAAGGCGAGGAAGTAGTAAAAGATTCCGAAGGAAATATAACCGAGATCCATTGTACTTACGATCCTAAAAGTAAAAGTGGAAGCGGCACCGAAGAATCTATGAGAAAAGTAAAAGGAACCTTGCACTGGGTTTCAGCAAAACACGCTTTAGAGACTGAAATAAGGCTTTATGACCGCCTTATTTAGTGTTGAAAATCCAGATGGTGATAAGGAAAAGGACTATATGGAATTTGTAAACCCAGAGTCTTTAGAAGTGATTACAGGATATGTTGAACCAAGTTTAAAATCTGCTGGAATTCAGGATAAATTTCAGTTTCAACGTATAGGATATTTCTGTGTAGATAAAGAATCTAAAGAGGGACAACCTATATTTAATCGCACGGTAACACTAAGGGATTCCTGGGCAAAGAAGAAATAAGCTGTTCTTCATTTGGTTAAGTGGCTTTTTAAGAATATTTTAGTAAAGCATTTTAACATATTAACCGGTTATTAACAGCATACACTTAATCCATCTTGTATATTTGGATTTAGTAATAACTTAACTAATAAAAACTATTATGGCAAATACAGGAAGTACACTATTAGCATTAATTACCGGAGCTGCAATTGGAGCAGGAGTAGGTTTATTATATGCTCCAGATAGCGGTGAAAAAACCCGTAAAAAATTAAAAGATGAGTCTAAAAAGGCTCAGGATAAATTGAATAAAAAATACACTGAAACTTCTTCTAATTTAACTGAAAAAGCTAAGCAAGCTCGTGTAGATTTTGAAACACGTTTAGAAGAAACACTTTCTTCAGCCAGCCACAAGGCAGATGATATTCTTACTGCAATGGAAACGAAATTGGAAGAGCTTAGAAAGCAGAACGCCAAACTACAAAAAGAAGGCGATAGCGGAGACAAAGGTAAACCTAACAAAGCAGTAGTATAGAAACATTTTTATGGCATTTGAAAAATTATCCAGGAGTATTGATGAGTTAAATTATAATTTAAAGGCATTCGCTCACAGCAATACCGAATATTATAAACTCCAATTCTTTAAATCTGCTATGAAGGGGGCCATTGGTCTCGTTCAGGGTTTATTGTTGGGTATATTTTTCATTTTTGCTTTAATATTGGTCTCTGTAGCCCTGGCTATTGTTATTAGCGAGGCTATAGGTACACCGTCTTCTGGTTACTTTATTGTTGGTGGATTCTATTTTTTACTATTCCTCCTTGTTCTTATTTTCGGAAAAAAACCGATTGAAAAATTACTTTTGGTAAAAGTTTCAAGAAAATTTTTTAACGACTAATCGCTATGAAGGAATACAGTTCATTTAAAGAAATAGATAGGGATCTAAAAATCCTGAAACTTCAAACTAAAATAGACCAGGAAGAGATAAAATTAAATGTAGAGCGTACAAAAAGCGCTTTATCGCCATTATCTCTTGCCGGAAGTATGGTAGGATCAATTTTACAGAAAGCCTTTATCCTTAAAGCTGTAACAAAGCTTACCGGTTTAAGAAAGGTAACTGCTAAAGTAAAAGGCTAAAAGACTTCTTATAGATATATTATAAGGGTTTGAAAGTTTGTTTTTGAATCAAACGTCATTCTGAATTTATTTCAGAATCTAACATTTTAGAACTCCGAACAAATTTCGGAGCAGGCTCTGAAACAAGTTAGTTTAGGTTGACGCAGATAGAAAATAAACCTTCAAACCTTTTTTTATTTACACAAGAAGAGGTTTTAATTATTTCCTTCTCGAATCATCCTGATTCTTTTTCTCCTGTTCAATTTCTTCGTTTTTCTTACGCATAGCTTCTCCAATCTGGTTAGAAGCCGTAAAAGAAGCCACCATATTATTTAGCATATCGCTGCCGGCCTGGGGCGAATTCGGCAATAAAATAAGATTACTGTTGGTTTCTTCACCAATGGCTTGTAAAGTGTCATAATGTTGCGTCACCACAATTAAAGCCGAAGCTTCCTGGGAGTTTATCCCTACATTATTCAAAACATCTACGCTTTCTTCCAGTCCGCGGGCAATTTCCCTTCTTTGATCGGCAATTCCCTGTCCCTGTAAACGCTTACTTTCGGCTTCAGCACGAGCTTTTGCAACAATTCGTATTCTTTCGGCTTCTCCTTCGTACTCTGCAGCCACTTTCTCGCGTTCTGCCGAGTTTATTCTGTTCATAGCATGTTTTACCTGCTCATCAGGGTCAATGTCTGTTACAAGCGTTTTAATGATGTCATAACCATAATCCTGCATAGATTGATTAAGTTCTCTATTAACGGCAATGGCGATATCGTCTTTTCGTTCAAAAACATCATCCAGAATCATTTTTGGAACTTCAGCCCGCACTACATCAAAAACATAAGAAGTGATCTGGTCTGACGGACTTTCAAGTTTATAGAAAGCGTCGTAAATATTAGTTCTAATTACCTGGAATTGCACCGATATTTTCAGCTTAACAAACACGTTATCCTTGGTTTTGGTTTCTACCAGAACATCCAGCTGTTGTACTTTTAAATTGATTCTACCGGCAATTTGATCTATTATAGGAATCTTTAAATGAAGGCCGGAATTTTTAATGCTTTTAAATTTTCCAAAACGTTCAAGAATCGCCGCTTTTTGTTGGCGCACAGTGAAAATTCCGCTGAAAAGAATCACCAGAAATAAAATAATAATGATGGGGATGAAGACGTAGCTAAGCATATTTGAAGTTTATGAATTGATTGTTCACCAAGATAGTGAAACTTTGCTCGATAATCGAGATTAAATGCTCCGAGGCTTTACTCGAAATCAAATTATATTTTCCAAAAATATTGCTGCTTGAGCTTGCTCTGAAGTAGTTTACTTAGCTATGCGGTAGAAGGTAAGAACAAAAAATAGGCTGTTATCGTCATTGCGAACCCGATTTTTATCGGGTGAAGCAATCTCTTCAACTGAAAAGATTGCTTCACTCGTACCTCATTCGCAATGACGTGTCAAACAGCCTATTTTGTTCTAAATTGTTATCCCAGCGTTTTTATCGCTTTTTCCAAACGGGAAATGGTTTCTTCTTTTCCAATCATTTCAGCGATTTCGTAAAGGTCTGGACCTTGCATAGCACCAACTAAGGCTAATCTAAAAGGCTGCATCACTTTTCCAAAACCAACTTCTTTTTGCTGGATCCAGGCTTTTACTTCGGCCTGAACGGCTTCTGCTTTAAAATCTTCCTGTTTTTGTAAAACCTGAATTAATTCCTGCATTAGATCGGCTGTATCATCCTTCCATGCTTTTTTAGCATTTTTAGGATCGTAAGAAGTAGGAGCGAGGAAGAAGAAATAACCCTGATCCCAAATATCGTTTACGAAAACAGCGCGTTCTTTCATCAAGGTAACTACCTTTAAAACGTAGTCTGAAGAAACTTTAATTTCTTTTTCCTCAATTATTTTTTCCAGCTTTTCAGCGATTACTTTTTCATCTGCCTCGTGCATATAATGTTGCTGAAACCACTTGGTTTTTTCGGGATCAAATTTAGCTCCGCCTTTATGAACACGATCTATTTCAAAAGCTTCTACCAGTTCGTTCAGTTTAAAGAATTCCTGCTCAGTACCGGGATTCCAACCTAAAAAGGCCAGCATATTGGTAACGGCTTCAGGGAAATATCCATCTTCTCTATAACCTGCAGAAATTTCTCCGGATTTAGGATCTTTCCATTCCAGCGGGAATACGGGAAAACCTAATTTATCTCCATCTCTCTTGCTTAATTTTCCTTTTCCCTGGGGCTTCAGAATAAGCGGTAAATGGGCAAATTTAGGAGCGTCCCATCCAAAAGCTCTGTATAACATAAAATGAAGCGCCAGCGAAGGCAACCACTCTTCACCACGTATAACGTGGGAGATTTCCATTAAATGATCGTCTACAATATTTGCCAGGTGGTAAGTTGGCATCCCATCACTTTTAAACAAAACCTTATCGTCTAAAGTGCTGGTGTCAATTTCCATTTCACCACGAATTTCATCTTTTATGTGAAGATTTTCGTCTTCAGGTGATTTAAACCTGATCACGTAATTCTCATCGGCATCTAATTTTTCTCTAACCTCGTCTTCAGAAAGCGCAAGGGAATTCTGCAATTTCATTCTATTATGCCAGTTGTAGATAAAGGTTTTGCCTTTCTCCTCGTGGTCTTTTCTATGTGCGTCTAATTCTTCAGCTGTATCAAAAGCGTAATAGGCATTATCGGTTTTGATAAGTTCTTCAGCATATTTTCTATAAATATCTTTGCGTTCACTCTGGCGGTAAGGGCCGTAATCACCTTCTTTTCCGGGACCTTCATCAAAAGGAATTCCGCACCAATTAAGGGATTCAACAATATAATCTTCGGCACCTTCAACGTATCGGTTTTGATCGGTATCTTCTATACGCAACACAAAATCTCCCTTGTGTTTTTTGGCAAATAAATAATTATATAAAGCTGTTCTTACCCCGCCAATATGCAAAGGGCCGGTTGGACTTGGCGCAAAACGCACGCGAACTTTAGCAGACATATCTAGTTTTGTTTTTAGCCACAAAGATACAACCTTATTAAACGAAACCTAATGAGAGTCGCATCAATACTACGGAAATCACTCCACCAAAATTGTTGTATTTTTAAGCTTCAATTATGGAAAATTACAATCAAATAAAAAGAAAGCTGGCGGCCTTTATCAGGAAGTTTTACCTGAATAAATTGCTGAAAGGAATTATCTTATTTCTGGCCATTGGCTTGCTTTATTTCCTAAGCGTTTTGGCGATAGAACATTTTCTGTGGTTAGAACCTTCAGCAAGAACATTTTTATTCTGGATTTTTGTTGGAGTAGAGGTGATGCTTTTGGGATACTTTATTATAATCCCGTTGGCGAAACTCTTTAAATTTTCTAGCGGAATAAATGATGAAGAAGCTTCAAGAATTATCGGCGCACATTTTCCTGAAGTAAACGATAAATTGCTGAATATTCTTCAGCTTAAAAAAGATTCGCAACAATCTGAATTATTATTAGCCGGGATTGAACAAAAGTCGACCGAACTAAATAAAGTTCCATTTACCCGCGCTGTAGATTATAAGGAGAACCGGAAATACTTAAAATACGCCTTATTTCCAGTAGTATTGATTTTAGGACTTTTAGTAACCGGAAATATTAAGTTGATTGCTTCGCCATTAGATAGACTCGCAAAATATAATACCGAATTTGAAGCACCCGCGCCATTCAGGTTTATAATTTTAAACGATTCTTTGAAAGCCAGGGAGAATTCTGAATATAAAATCCTGGTAAGAACAGAAGGAAATATCACTCCCGAAAAGCCTGAAATTACTTATAACGGACAAACCTATTTTTTAAAACAAGTTGCCCCGGGAAGTTTTGAATATACTTTTAAAAGGCTTCAGAATAATGTGAATTTTAGATTGAGTGCCAACGGCATAAATTCTAAAGAATATACCCTTGAAACCCTAAAAGTACCCAAACTTTTAGATTTTAAAATGAAGTTTGACTATCCCAATTACATAGGAAAGCTTAACGATAGTTTAAGTGGTTCAGGAAATGTAAATGTACCGGAAGGCACAAAAATCACCTGGAATTTTAATACCCGAAATACCGAAATTCTCAATTTTACGACTGAAGATTCTTTAATAAAACTTCCTGCTGAAAACTCAGATTTCCAATATTCCCAGGCGGTTTATTCCCGTTTGGATTATAGTGTTAGCACTTCAAATAGGGCTATTAAAAACTTTGAGGCTTTAGATTATTCTATAAACGTGATCAAGGATGAATATCCGGTAATTGAAATTCAACAGAAGCTGGATAGTACAGATAATACTACACAATATTTCTATGGAAAACTTTCTGACGATTATGGTTTAAATAGGTTGAATCTGGTTTATTATATTGAAAATAAAGAAGATAGCCTTAAGAAAGAAGAGATTTCGATCTCTAAAGCCGCTTTTGATGATTTTCATTACACATTCCCCGGAAATTTGGATTTAGAACCCGGAGAAACCTACAATTTCTATTTTCAGCTTTGGGATAATGATGCGGTGAATGGAAGTAAAAATACAAAAACTTCAACCTTTAGTTTTAGAAAGAAAACAAGCGAGGAGATAGAGGAGGAGAAGTTAAGACAACAAGGTGAGTCTATAAATAATTTGAGTGAAAGTTTAAAAGACATTAAATCTTCAGAAGAAGAATTAAATGAACTTAACCGCCTGCAAAAGGAAAATGAAAACCTGGATTATAATCAGCGTAAAAAGCTTCAAAACTTTATTCAACGCCAAAAACAGCAATCTGAAATGATGCGTAATTATTCTGAAAAACTTAAAAATAGTTTTGAAGAAAATGAGCAGGAATTAAATTCAGATTCTCCTGAAAAAGATGAACTCAAAAATCGTTTGGATAGAAATGAAAAGCGCCTTCAGGAGAATGAAGCACTATTGGAAGAATTGCAAGAAATAGCCGATAAGATCAATCGGGAAGAGTTGGGAGAAAAACTGGAAGAGCTTTCTAAAAGAAATCAAAGTGAAGAAAGAAACTTAGAGCAGCTTTTAGAATTAACCAAACGATATTATGTAGAGGAAAAACTTCAAAAATTGGCGAGAGATTTGGATAAACTTTCTGAAAGACAAAATCAATTGTCAGAAAATTCTGATACTGAATCTTTAGAGGAGCAAAAGAAAATTTCGGAAGAATTTGAAGAATTTCAGCAAGAAATGGATCAATTGGAAGAGGATAATAACGATTTACAAAAGCCAACAGATTTACCTCGTGACGAAGTTGATGAAGAAAGTATAGAAAAAGAATTGAATGATGCAGAGGAGAATTTAGATAAAGGAGACAGGGAAAAGGCAAAAGAAAAACAGAAGAATGCTGGGCAGCAAATGAAGGAAATGAGCCAAAAAATGCAGCAGCGTTCTATGCAGCAAAGTGGAGAAGAACTAAAGGCTGATATTGAAACGCTTCGACAAATATTAGATAATTTGGTCACATTTTCATTTCAGCAGGAGGAGCTACTGGAAGATTTCAGTAAAATAGATATCAATAATCCTGGATACGCGGCCAGGCTTAGAAGACAAAACGATCTTAGGGAAAACTTTAGGCATATTGATGATAGTTTATATTCCCTTGCGCTTAGTAATCCTATGATCACCGAAAACATTACCAAAAGCTTAACCGATATTGAATTTGATATCGATAAATCTCTTGAGCGGCTTGCCGAGAATCAATTACCACAGGGAACCGCGAGCCAACAATATGTAGTAACCGGCGCAAATGATTTGGCTTATATGCTGAGTGAAATTCTGTCGATGATGCAACAACAGGCGAATCCGCAATTAGGAAAAGGGCAGGGTGAAAATTCAGAATTTCAGCTTCAGGATATTATTAAGAAGCAGCAGGAAATTAATAAAGAATTTCAGGAGCAGGGAAAACAGCAAAAAGGAAAGCAGAATGAAGGAAAGAAACCTGGGGAAGGAATGGGAGAAGGGGAGATGGAAGGCTTGTTTGAGATTTATAAGGCTCAGCAGGAACTGCGGCAAAGCTTACAGGAATTAAATGAAAAAGAGGGATCGCAACAGGGAAAGCAAATTGAAGAGCAAATGAAGGATGCAGAGGAACAACTTTTGGACAAAGGTTTTGATCCTGAAAACCTTCAGAAATTGCAGCAATTGGAACACGAATTGATGGAATATGAAGACGCGCGTTTGCAACAGGGAGAAAATAATAAGCGAGAGTCTGAAACCAATCTTCAGCAGTTTGATAACCACGCTAAAGATCAAAGTATTAAGGCTAAAGAATATTTTAATTCTATAGAAATTTTAAATAGACAAAGCTTACCTTTGCGCGAAATTTATAAACAGAAAGTAAAAACCTATTTTGAGCGAACAGATAATTAATTTTTATTCGGAAAATGATTTCGAGTTTCAGGAAGAAAAATCTTTTGACACCTGGATTAGAAAAGTAATCTCTTCAGAAGAGAAACAACTTGGAGAGATTAATTATATTTTTTGCGACGATCATTATTTGTATAAGATTAATCTCAAATTTTTGGAACACGATACTTATACCGATATTATCTCTTTTGATAATTCTGAAGGAGACGAATTGAACGGTGATATTTTTATTAGTACAGATCGAGTAACCGAAAATGCGAAAGAGTACAATGTTGATTTTTCTGAAGAACTTAAAAGGGTTATAATCCACGGGATTTTGCATTTATGTGGATATGGAGATAAGACTGAAAGTGAAGCCGCTTTAATGCGACAGAAGGAAGACGAAAAGATTGCATTGTTCCACGTGGAACAATAAATTTAGAAAGAAGAATTTTTATGTTCGAAAGTGAATATGATGTTATTGTAGTAGGTGCCGGTCACGCTGGAAGTGAAGCCGCAGCCGCAGCCGCAAATATGGGTTCTAAAACCTTGTTGGTGACGATGAACCTGCAGAATATTGCGCAAATGAGTTGTAATCCTGCTATGGGCGGGATTGCAAAAGGACAAATTTTGCGTGAGATTGATGCGATGGGAGGTTACAGCGGATTGGTTAGTGACACGAGTGCCATTCAATTTAAAATGCTTAATAAATCTAAAGGACCTGCAATGTGGAGTCCTAGAGTGCAAAGCGACAGAATGATGTTTGCTGAGCATTGGCGACTTAGATTGGAGCAAACACCTAATCTAGATTTTTATCAGGAAATGGTTGCCGGTTTGATTTTAGAAGGCAACGAACTTAAAGGTGTAAGAACTTCTTTAGGTTTGGAAATTCGAGCTAAATCTGTGGTGCTAACCAACGGTACTTTTTTAAATGGATTAATTCATATTGGCGATAAGAATTTTGGAGGCGGTAGAGCAGGAGAAAGAGCCGCAACCGGAATCACAAAAGATCTTGTTGATGTAGGTTTTGAATCTGGTAGAATGAAAACCGGGACACCTCCAAGAGTTGATGGTAGATCTTTAGATTATTCTAAAATGATAGAGCAGCCCGGGGATGATGTTCCTTCTAAATTTTCTTTTTTAGATGAAACCCAACCATTAAAAAAACAGCGATCTTGTTATATGACTTACACCTCTCCAGAGGTGCACGAAATTCTTAAAGATGGCTTTGAAAGATCGCCAATGTTTAATGGACGTATTCAAAGTATTGGACCTAGATATTGCCCAAGTATTGAAGATAAAATAAACAGGTTTGCAGATAAGGATAGGCATCAACTTTTTGTTGAACCTGAGGGATGGAATACGGTAGAAGTTTATGTAAATGGCTTTTCTACTTCGCTTCCCGAAGATGTTCAATTTAAAGCTTTAAAATCTGTTGCCGGATTTGAAAATGTGAAATTTTTTAGACCTGGTTATGCGATAGAATACGATTATTTTCCACCTACACAGTTGAAACATACTTTGGAAACCAAGTTGGTTGAGGGGCTATATTTCGCCGGTCAAATTAATGGAACTACAGGATACGAAGAAGCCGCTTGCCAGGGATTAATGGCAGGAATAAATGCTGCTCTAAAAGTTCAGGAAAAGGAAGAATTTATCATTAAGAGAAACGAAGCTTATATAGGTGTTCTTATAGACGATCTTATTACAAAGGGTACAGAAGAGCCTTATAGAATGTTTACTTCCCGTGCTGAATACAGAACCTTATTGCGACAGGATAATGCCGATTTTAGATTGACCGAACGTTCTTATAAATTAGGTTTGGCTTCTGAAGAACGTATGCGAAAAATGGAAGAGAAGAAAGAAAAGTCTTCTGGTTTTGTAAATTTCCTTAAGAATAAAAGTGTTTCTCACGAGGATGCAAATCCTATTTTGGAAGAGAATAATTCCTCTCCAATGAAACAAAGTGATAAGATCTTTAAAATATTTTCCCGTCCAAATATTACGATGGATGATGTTCGAAATTTCCCCGGAGTAGAGGAATATATTCAGGAGAATAATTTGAATACCGAGATTTTGGAACAGACCGAAATCCAGGTAAAATATTCTGGATATATTGAAAAGGAAAAGAACAATGCTGATAAATTGAACAGGCTGGAAGATGTAAAAATTCCGAATAGTTTTGATTATTCTAAGATCAAATCTATGTCTTTTGAGGCACGGGAAAAACTAAATAAAATTCAACCAACATCAATTTCACAGGCATCAAGAATAAGCGGTGTTAGCCCTAATGATATTTCCGTTTTATTGGTTTATATGGGAAGATAATTTTAAAAGTTCCACGTGGAACAATTTAATTTTTGGAGTACTTTGTTGAGATAAATCAAACAGGATTAACTTGAAAAAACTATTAAAGATCAATCATATTTTTCATTATTTAAAAACGAGTTTAGGGAATAAGAGCTTCTTATTGCTCTTCACTTTTTTGATTTTTCAATCCTGCATAATTACTACGCATTCCGTAAAGGAAATTAAGACTTCAGAATTAAATTCCCCTGAAGATAAATCTGATTATACTTCTTTTAAATTTAGTAGTCCCATTAAGGTTCAAAAAACAAGAGATTGGTTTAGGAATTATTTTGCCTTAGATAGTGAAGATGATTTAATGAATTTTAAAACCAGTTTTTTAAAGGGATCAGATCACGAATTTATTGTCACCGTTTTTGATTATTCCGATAGGGAAGAGTATATGGATCTCACCGGACTCTTTTTTGGAGGTGGCGTTGAAAGTAGAGAGAGCGATCTAAAGTTTTTTGTTGGTATTACAGTAACCGATAAAACCGGAGTAGATCACTTAGCAGAAAGTTCTATTTTTCAAAAACCATTACTCGAAGAATTAACTGAAATGCGTAAAGAATTTAGAAACTTTACCGTGAATAATCCCGATCAAAAATTCTTTTAATGAGCGATAAAAATTTTCATTTAACCTGTAAAGATCATTTAGTTTCTGGCGAGGAATTTCAATTACAAAAGAGAAGTGATTTTGAAATCTTAGAAACGATTCCAAAACCCGAAAATCTTTCGGCTTACTACGAAAGTGAAAATTATATTTCTCATACAGATTCCAGTAAAAGTCTAACCGATAAAATTTACCAGGCTGTTAAGAATTTTATGCTGCTGCAAAAATTGAAGTGGATCAATAAAGTTTCTAAAGGAAATCACTTATTAGATATCGGTGCCGGAACCGGAGATTTTTTACAAACTGCCAAAAGAAAGAAATGGAATGTTGAAGGCATTGAACCAAATGCACAGGCAAGAAAATTAGCTGCTGAAAAAGGGATTGAGCTTCAGCAAGAATTATCTTACTTTGATGACAATTCTTTTGATGTAATTTCTATGTGGCACGTTTTAGAGCACGTTCCAAATTTCGATTTTCAGGTAAAAGAATTGTATCGCTTATTAAAACCAAATGGGGTAGCGGTTATCGCGGTTCCGAATTTTAAAAGTTTTGATGCCGAATATTACAAAGAATTTTGGGCGGCTTACGATGTGCCTAGACATCTTTGGCATTTTTCTCAAACTGGAATTACCGAGTTATTCAAAAAGCATAATTTTGAAAAGCTTAAAACCAAACCTCTTGTTTTTGATTCCTTCTATGTGAGTTTACTTTCAGAAAAAAACAAAACCGGAAAATCAAATATGGTAAAAGCTTTTAAAACTGGCCTGGAATCAAATTTAAAAGCACAAAGCACTTCAGAGTATTCTTCTCTTGTCTATTTCTTTCAGAAATGCTAAAAAACGTATTTTAAGCTCATTTAAGCCTGTTTTAGCTTTAAGATAATATACAATCAGGTTTATTTTGAGAAACAAGCTTATTTCTAAGCTATTTAATTCATTTTTCATCTATTAAATTTATCATTATAAATTTATACATAAGAATTTCTTATATATACTTCATAAGTCAGTTTTGATTTAAATCGAAAATTTAACTTTCATACATTTGCGGCAAACAAATTCAATTAATGATGAAAAAACTTTTAATGATTTTGGTAGTTGCTGTTTTGCTTACTTCCTGCGACCAGGAAAAAACGGCTTATGTAGATACCACAAAACTTATCCAGGAGTACAAAGAAATGAAAGATGTTGAAGCTGACTTTACTTCTAAATCAGATTCGGTAAAAAGACAATTAGATTCTATTGCCAGAGGATTTCAGCAGGAAGTTCAGGCTTACCAACAGGAAATGAATTCTATGTCTCAGGCGCAACGCCAGGAAAAAGAGCAGGAATTAATGCAGAAGCAGCAAAGAATCCAACAGCAACAGCAAATGCAAGGTAGTCGCCTTAGAGAGCAGAGCGATGCTGTTATAGATTCTATTGTAGATAAAGTTAAGGATTATGTAGCAGATTACGGTGAAGAGAATGGCTACACCTACATTTTTGGTTCTAACGAGTCTGCCAATATTATGTATGCGAAAGATGGGAAAGATCTAACCCAGGAAATCCTTGATAATTTGAATGAGACTTATAATAAGAACTAGACTTAAGTTCTGAGTTTTTAAAAGAGGTCTGAGAAGTAATTCTTTTCGTCAAGCTGAACTTGTTTCAGCTTCTAAGTTAATTTTAACCTAGATCCTGAAATAAATTCAGGATGACGAGTTTAGAAAACTTCTCAGACCTCTTTCTATTTTAAGACATTAAGTAAACTCCAAAGATCACTACGATAAAGTAACCGGTTAATGTAAAAGCACCGGCGTAATCTTTAGCAATTCTTTGTCCGAATAATAACATTAAAAGGGTGATAGCAGCCAGGATGCAAGAGTAAAGCGCTATTGTAGGATCATTATAAGCGATTAGCCATATTATTCCCAGGATAGTGGCAAAACCTGTAATGATTTCAATTATCATTATTATTCCCACCATAAGCGGCACCTGCCCGGCAAGAAATGTTCCTGAAAAATGCTCTTTTAACCAACCGGTATTTCCTTTCCAGTCTGCAGCTTTATCTATCCCAGATTGCAAAAATGTAATTAGAATAAATAAAAGAATAAGAAGTTCGGTAATATTCGCGTAAAGGTTCTCCATAATTTTAAGCGGCTTTTTTATGTAAATATCGGGTTAGTCTTATAGAAAGATCGGTGAGTATAATTTTTGCATTTCCGTTTCTTTCAATATGATAAATGGCTTCTTCAAGAGCTTCAATAATATCTTTAATATTATTTCCGTGAACAAAGGGCGCAAATTTCTCCAGTTTAAATCCAGGCGTTGCCGGTTCAAGATAGACCAGTTTTTCGGCTTTATAATTTAGCATTAGGGCCTGGCGGAAAAAGTCTATGCAATACAATAAAAAGCTCTTTTGAGATTCCCTGCCCATTCCTGCAATTTCTTCGCTCCAGGCAATAAGTTCAAGAACCGTAGATCGATTTCCTTTAGCTTTAAATGCACTACGCACCCAATTGATAAACCAGGTTTCAAATTGCTGATCTCCGCTATCTTTTTGTAATAAATGTAAAGCGCGGGTATAACTACCATTGGCCTGGTGGGCAATTTTTAAAGCCTCAGGTTTACTACAATTTTCATTTTTTTCTAAAAATGCGGCAATTTCATCTTCCGGTAAAGGAGGGAAATGTAGTTTCTGGCAACGAGACCGTATGGTTTGTATAATTTGTTCTTCATCTTCGGTCACTAGAAGAAAAAGGGTATTGTTTGGTGGTTCTTCTATTAATTTCAACAATTTATTGGCAGCCGCGGTATTCATCTTTTCGGCCATCCAAATGATCATTATTTTAAATCCGCCTTCATAAGCTTTTAAGGAAAGGGATTTAACCACTTCCTGGGCTTCATCTACACCAATTTGACCTTGTTTATTTTCAATTCCAAGTTTTTGGTACCATTCAAATAAACTTCCGTAGGGATTGGTTTTTACAAATTCCCGCCATTCTTCTAAAAAGTGAGAGGAAACAGGATGTTTTTTTATTTTTTGATTGGCAGCAACGGGAAATGCAAAATGAAGATCGGGATGCGCCAATTTCTTAAATCGCTCATTACAATTGCTGTTTCCAGAATTGTTTTCACCTTCCTTATTTTTACAAAGTATGTATTGCGCGTAAGCAATGGCCAGAGGCAAAGTACCACTACCACTTTTTCCTACAAATAACTGCGCGTGTGGAACACGGCCATTATCTGCAGTGGTAGTAAGATGTTTCTTTAAATGCTGTAAACCTATTATTTCTTCAAAAAGCATAAGCAAATATAAAATTTATATACACTTTAATGTCTTCGGAAAAATTTATATTTGTAAATAGCACAAGCTGAATGAAAGTCGATTGTGCTTAATGTTAATCAACCAAACCAGATTTTTAGGTTTTAAAAAAGAAATGAAAATGAAGACTTTAAACGATTTTAATTTTAAAGATAAGCAGGCCTTAATAAGAGTAGATTTTAATGTTCCGTTAGACAAGGATCTAAATGTAACTGATGCTAACAGGATTGAAGCTGCAAAACCAACAATTCTAAAGGTATTGGAAGATGGTGGAAGCGTAGTGCTAATGTCTCACTTAGGAAGACCAGATGGTCATGAAGAAAAATACTCTTTAAAAAATATTGTGAAAAAGGTTGCCGAAGTTATTGGAGTAGAGCCAAAATTTGTGGACGACTGTGTTGGAGAGGAAGTTCAAACTGCTGCCGATAATTTAAAATCTGGCGAAATATTATTACTCGAAAATCTTAGATTTCATAAGGAAGAAAAAGCCGGGGACGAAGATTTTGCAAAAAAGCTTTCTAAACTTGGTGATATATATGTGAACGATGCTTTTGGTACCGCTCACCGTGCCCACGCGTCAACTACAATTGTAGCTAAGTATTTTGACGATAAATGCTTTGGATATTTATTAGAAAAAGAGATCAAGAACCTGGATAAAGTACTTCACAGTAAAGAAAAACCGGTAACCGCCGTTCTGGGAGGTGCTAAAGTTTCTTCTAAAATTACCGTAATTGAGAATATTCTTGATAAAGTAGATCACTTGATTATTGGAGGTGGAATGGCCTATACCTTTATTCTTGCCAAAGGCGGAAAAATAGGAACTTCTCTTGTAGAAAAAGATAAGCAGGAATTGGCTTTAGATATTCTTAAAAAGGCTGAAGCTAAGAACGTACAGGTTCATCTTCCGGTAGATTCTATTATTGCCGATAGTTTTTCTGAACAGGCTACCACAGATGTTAGCAAGATCAATGAAATTCCTGATGGTTGGATGGGACTTGATGCAGGTCCTGAAAGTATCAAGAACTTTGATGCTGTAATAAAAAAATCAAAAATTATCCTTTGGAATGGTCCACTTGGAGTTTTTGAAATGGATAAATTTTCAAAAGGTACCGTAGCTTTAGGAAACTCAATTGCTGAAGCAACTAAAAACGGAGCATTCTCTCTAGTTGGCGGTGGAGACTCTGTTGCGGCAGTTAAAAAATTCGGTTTTGAAGATAAAGTAAGCTATGTTTCTACCGGTGGTGGAGCTATGCTAGAAATGTTAGAAGGAAAATCCCTGCCAGGTATCCAGGCGATAGGGAAATAGACGTACTAAAAATTACGATTTTACGTTCTTTTTAAAATCTTGAATATTATGGTTAAGCATATAATTTTATCTCTTGTATTCCTTTTTGGAATTAGCTTGCATGCACAGAAAGAAACTAAGGGAAAGCAGGTAGAGAAAGCTAATTTTAGAGTACAAATCTTCCAAAAGGTAGATAGCAGTGAAATTATTCTTGCTCATCCAGACCCTGAATTCAGGGATAAATTACCAATTTCGGCTGTGATTAGGGATTCTTCTTCGGTATCGCTGGAAGATCTGCCTCGTGCAGCCGAAATTGATTCTGTTTGGAGAGCGCAGCTTACCAATTCAGATCTTTTTGATACGATGTATAAAAGCATCAGGGAACAGGATTATGAAGACGAGGTTAATAAAGAACTTCCCACCGATACTTTAAAGGCCAGGCTTGCTAAATTAAATGCCCGTACGCCTTTTAACGTCCAATACCATCCGGTACTGGAAAGTGTGATAAATTCCTACTTAAAACGAAATAAGAAAGCTATGGAGCGCCTTATGGCGTTAAGCGAATATTATTTTCCAATGTTTGAACAGCAATTGGATAGGTATGATATTCCATTGGAAATTAAATACCTGGCCATTGTAGAATCGGCTTTAAACCCAAGAGCAAAATCCTGGGTGGGCGCTACCGGACTTTGGCAGTTTATGTATAGAACAGGTAAGGCCCACGGTCTTGATGTAAGCAGTTATGTAGATGAGCGTATGGATCCGCAAATGTCTACTGAAGCCGCCGCAAAATACCTTGCAAACCTATATCGTTCGTTTGAAGACTGGGATTTAGTGTTGGCTTCTTATAACTCTGGTCCGGGGAATGTTTCAAAAGCTATTCGCAGAAGTGGCGGTTCCAATAATTACTGGGAATTAAGACGATTTTTACCAAGGGAAACCGCTGGTTATGTTCCGGCATTCCTGGCAACACTATATCTTTTTGAATATGCCGATGAACATAATTTCCAGCCACAAGCTCCCGAAATTGCTTTTTTTGAAACCGATACGATCAAAGTAAAGAAGTTGATCACTTTCGAGCAGATTTCTGAAGTTACCGGGGTAGAAGAAGAGATGCTTCAGTTTTTGAACCCGAGTTATAAATTAGATGTTATTCCTTTTATAGAGGATGAAAATTATATGATAAGGCTTCCCACAACCGTTAGTGGCGCTTTTGTGAGTAACGAGGCTGCAATCTATAATTTCGCCGAAGAGGATATTAAAAAGAAAGCAAAAGCTTTCCCTGAATTTGTAAAAGCAGAAGATAAAGTTAGGTATCGCGTAAAAAGTGGCGATTATTTAGGAAAAATTGCAGAAAAATACGGGGTAGGAGTGAGCAGTATTAGACGTTGGAATAATCTTAGAGGCAATAATATTAGAATTGGCCAGTATCTTACTATTTACCCACGAAAACCCGGTGTAAGCTCTCAAAATGCTGCTGCTGAAAATAGCCAGAAAAACAGTGCAAAAACCTATACGGTGAAGAAAGGAGATTCACTTTGGAGCATTTCTCGGAAGTTTCCGGGAGTTACGGTACAGAATTTGAGGTCTTGGAATGATATGGGCGCTAACAGCCTTAAACCCGGTATGAAACTTAAACTTTCTAAGGGCTAATCATTTCAAACCAAACTAAAAACAATGAAAAAAACATTATTTCTTCTATTCAGTTTAGTTTTTCTAGTCTCTTGTAATGAAAATGGAGATAAAGCAGAAGAACGTATCCTTTCAGATTCTTCAGGAAATATTAATCAAATTACCTTAATCATTGAAAATGAGCTTTGGGAAGGTAAAGTTGGTGAAGCCATAAGAGATAATTTTGCCGCCACGGTAGAAGGTCTTCCTCAGGAAGAGCCAATGTTCTCTTTAAGCCAAATTCCTCCGGAAACATTTAGTGGTTTTGTGCGAAGAAACCGTTCATTTATCTCTGTACAGGAAGGTGATGAAGCCGGTGCCAGGATCGTTAAAGATCTTTATGCCCGCCCGCAAACTGGGGTGATTATCTCTGGTGAAAGCGAGGAAGAACTTGTTCATGTGATTAATGAAAGTTCAGAAAAATTGGTTTCAGCCTTTAAGGAGACTGAAATGAAGGAGAAGCAACGCCGAATGCGAAAGTCGCTTAAAAAGGATGGTAAGCTGGAAGAAAAGTTCGGTTTATCACTTGATTTTCCATCTGCTTACAGATACGCCCTGGTAGAAGAAGATTTTGTGTGGATAAGAAAAGAGATTCCAAAAGGAAATATGGAAATCCTTATTTACGAAGTCCCAATTAATCAAATTGAGGCTGATACCAATACCATTGGTAATATTATAAAAATGCGTGATTCAATTGGAAAAGCCCATATTCCCGGCCCTACTAAAGGAACTCATATGATCACAGAAGAAGCTTACGCTCCTTATCTTTTTGAAACTGAAATTGATGGAAAATTCGCTTATGAAACTCGTGGAACCTGGGAGGTAAAAGGAGCATTTATGGCTGGACCATTTATTAATTACGCGATTAAAGATGAAGAAAATAACCGTTTTATCGTGGTTGAAGGCTTTGTTTTCTCACCATCTAGAGGAAAACGGGATAATATTTTTGAATTAGATGCTATCCTGCAATCGGCCGATATTGAATAGTATTTATCTTACAACAAATAAAAAAGCCCAAACTTAAAAGTTCGGGCTTTTTTTATAAGGTAGGTATTTGTCTATTTCTTCTCGTTAGAAAAATTCTTATCATCAGATGGAACTTTCTTTTCGCCGTCTTCGTCTTTAGAAGCGTCTTTAAATTCTTTAATTCCACTACCTAATCCTCTCATCAATTCAGGAATTTTTCGACCTCCAAATAGAAGCAAAATTACCACAACAATTAATATTATTTGTGGGGCACCAATGGCTAATGGTAAAATAAATGCGTTCATAATATATGATTTTAATATTACAAACTTAACAAGAATAAAGCAATTTCAACGTTAATATAGCTTAAATTTAAGTTATACTTGACTTCGGTTATTCAAATATAAAGGACCTTATCGATAAATTCATTTCTTCCTGACAGCGGGATGGCTCAAAATTGGGAGTATGTTTATGAACTACATTAAGTGACCTCAAATTTTAAATTATATTTGTAAGTGAATTATGGCTAAAAATCAAAAAGACAGAAAAAAAATAACCAGGAAGTTACTTCATAAATACCGCATGGTGGTTTTAAATGAAGATACTTTTGAGGAAAAACTCTCTTTTAAATTAACGCGACTCAATGTTTTTGTTACTATTACTTTGAGTGCTATAATTCTTATTGCCGCCACTACATATATTATCGCTTTTACTCCGCTTAAAGAATATATTCCGGGTTATTCTTCTGCTCAATTAAAACAACAGGCTTCTCAATTAGCTTACCAGTCAGATTCCCTGCAGCAGGTTCTAAAACTCAATAATCAATATTTAAGTTCTATAAAAGATGTACTTACAGGCAAAGCCGATACTTCCAGTTTACACCGAGATTCCCTTATAGAAAATCCTATTATGGGACAGGAAATTGAAGCTATTGAACCCTCTCGTGCCGATTCCCTCTTACGGGAAGAAGTTGCCCAGGAAGATAAATATAACGTATTGCCTTCTGCTACAGATAATATAGATTTTTCCTTATTTCCACCGGTTAAAGGATCAATTTCAGAAGGCTATGACGCTAAAGAAAAGCATTATGCTGTAGATATTGTGGTTGCCAAAAACACCCCGGTTAAATCGGTAGCAGATGGCCGTGTAATTTTTTCAGAATGGACTACAGAAACCGGTTACGTGATTATTATTAAGCACGAATATGGTTTGTTATCTGTATACAAGCACAACGCCTCCCTGTCTAAAGAACAGGGCGAAAATGTGAGAAGGGGAGAAGTTATTGCTACTGCCGGTTCTACCGGAGAATATACTACCGGCCCACATTTGCATTTTGAACTTTGGAATGAAGCCGTGCCCGTAGACCCTACAGATTATATTGATTTTGATTAATAAATCACGACCTTTGCATCGCTAAAGGTATTGCTGAAGTAGAAGTATACCATTTAATTTCAAAAAAACTTATGTCTTTAAAGTCGTTTGGAGCAAAGATTTTTGCTAAAAATATTCGCAAAAAAATAGATAAATGGGCTTCAAAACCTGAAGCCACACAGGAAAAAGTGTTTCACGAACTAATTGAGAAGGCCAAAGACACAAAATTTGGAAAGGATCACGATTTTAAGAACATTAAAACTTATGCCGATTTCTCTAAAAAAGTACCGATTCGGGATTACGAAGAATTGCGTTTTTATGTAGATAAAATGGTAGCCGGCGAAGAAGATGTATTGTGGCCGGGAAAACCTTTATATTACGCCAAAACCTCTGGAACAACCAGTGGTGCCAAGTATATTCCGCTTACCAAAGATTCTATGCCTTCGCATATTAATGCGGCCAGGAATGCGATTTTATGTTATATCGCCGAAACCGGAAATGCGAAGTTTGTAGACGGAAAAATGATCTTTCTCCAGGGAAGTCCCGAGATGGAAGAGAAAAACGGAGTAAAACTAGGTCGTTTATCAGGGATCGTGGCGCATTACGTGCCTTCCTATCTTCAGAAAAATAGAATGCCCAGCTGGGAAACCAATTGTATTGACGATTGGGAGACTAAAGTTGATGCCATCGTAGAAGAAACCCGAAACGAGGATATGAGCGTAATTAGCGGTATTCCTTCCTGGGTACAAATGTATTTTGAAAGACTTCAGCAAAAAACCGGTAAGAAAGTGGGGGAGCTTTTCCCAAATTTTGATCTGTTTATTTACGGAGGTGTAAATTACGAACCTTACCGCTCTAAATTTGAAAACCTTATTGGTCGAAAAGTAGATAGCATAGAATTATATCCTGCTTCAGAAGGATTTTTCGCATTTCAGGATAAACAAACTGAAAAAGGAATGTTACTGCAACTTGATTCAGGAATGTTCTACGAGTTTATAAAAGCTGATGAGTTTTTTGATGAAAATCCTAAAAGGCTTACCATTGGCGAAGTAGAAATGGGTGTGAATTACGTGATGCTGGTTTCTTCAAATGCCGGCCTTTGGGCTTACAATATTGGTGATACGGTACAATTTACAAGCACCAGTCCTTACCGGGTAATGGTTTCAGGAAGGATTAAGCATTTTATCTCGGCTTTTGGAGAACACGTGATTGCTAAAGAAGTAGAAGAAGCGATGCAGGAAGCTACTGCAGCAACCAAGGCGAGAATTAGCGAGTTTACGGTAGCACCTCAAATTACTCCTAGAAAATGAAGAATTACCCTATCACGAATGGTTTATAGAATTTGAAAAAGAGCCCGAAGATTTAGCGAAATTCAGTAAAACTTTAGATAAAAGTCTTCAACAGCAAAATTCTTACTATTTTGATCTCATTGAAGGGAAGATTCTTCAACCATTAAAAATATCAAAAGTTCCGGAAAACGGTTTTCAGCAGTATATGAAATCTATTGGAAAATTGGGCGGGCAAAACAAACTGCCACGCCTGGCCAACGATCGTAAAATTGCCGAAGTTCTGGAAAAAATAATAAAAGCATAACAAGAAATGATAAATCTAAAATTACTAGGCCGCACCCGCGCCCAGGAAAGTACCCACGCCATAGAACGTATGTATATTACCATGCGTCACCTTTTTAATCGTGGTTTTTATAAACCTATGGGAGTTTCCGGGGAAACGCTAAGGGAATCTTTACTTATTCTTCGTCCTGAAATTTATGGCTCTATTGCAGATGATAAAGCCGAATTAAGCGGATTGCTTTACGTGATAGATCGTTTACCAAAAGGAATTGAAGAATGCAGGTTTATAAACCTTACCAGTGATGAAGGTTATGGTAATTCGCATTTTAAGCCCATTGTTCCGCCTAAACGTCGCCGTAACTGCTACAGGATAGACGATGAGCAAATGAATATTGAAATAACCCGTGGCCGCTCTGAGATCTATGATATTCTTACACACCTTACTTTTCTGTTCGTAGAATCTCATAAAATAATGCGTCGTGTAATTATAGATGAAGAAGGTAGCGTTACCAGAGATTGGCAAAAATTGGAAAAAGCTGTTTTACAGGAAGAACCTTTAGACCAGGCACAACGCGAAATCGCTTTAACTCACACCGCAAATATTTTAGGCCGAACATTCTATGAGGTTCAGGATATCTATCCAAAATTCTCATTACCGGGAAACCCGGAGCGTTTCTTAAATATAATTTATTGGTTAGGGAAGCTGGCAATTGCAGAGACGGTAAATAACGATAAAAGAATTATAACTTTTAGTCCGGTATTGCGAGAGCGTTTAGGGCATCATATTCACGGCGAGATTTGGGCCGATAATATTAAGCAACATCTCATTAAAGAGAATTTAATGCACCGCCCGTTGCACATTATTAGTGCGAATATGCATAGTGTAATGAACACGCTTTATACGCCTTCAGCCTTAAAAACCGAACTCAAAAAGAAAAAGCCGCTGGAAATTTATGAAGCGCTTAGTAATAGCACAAACGGCGATCTACGAAGCAAAGTCATGAAATCTGCTTTAGACAACGGGATGACCTTTTTAGAAGATAAAAGTGGAACCAACATTGATGTGCAAATCTTTGATACCGCCAAATTAAACGGTAAATACGGCTCCTGGGATATTAAAACCGAAGAAGAGGCACCGGTTATTATCGTGATGGATTACGCTTTTGGAGAGCAGGCTTATGAAACCATGGATGAGCTGCTAAAACCCTATAATTTTGAAGGCAACGAGATTAAGATGAATGTAGAATCTATTTCCATTATGGGAAAAGCCGGGATTCTTGAAGGAGGAAAAGGCGATATTATGATTCCTTCTGCCCATTTATTTGAAGGAACTGCAGATAACTATCCTTTTAAAAATGAACTTAGTCGTGCCGATCTTGAAGAGAGCGATATAGCTGTAGTAGATGGTGCGATGATCACCGTTTTGGGAACTTCGCTTCAAAACCGCGATATTCTTAAATTCTTCCATGACTCTACCTGGAATGTGAGTGGACTGGAGATGGAAGGTGCGCATTACCAAAAAGCCATCCAGGCCGCTTCAAAATTAAGAGGTAGTATCAATAGCGATGTAAAGGTGAGATATGCTTATTACGCTTCAGATAATCCTTTAGAAACCGGTAGTACATTAGCTTCCGGAGGTTTAGGAACCACGGGTGTAAAACCTACTTATTTAATTACCGAAAAGATCCTGGAACAAATCTTTAAATCTTAATTTATGAAAGTTGAAGAATCGCCTTTAAAAGACTGTTTTATCATAAAACCCGATATTTTTCGGGATAAACGCGGCCTTTTTCTGGAGAGCTATCACAAGAAGAAGTTTATAGAATTAACCGGGATAGAGAAAGAGTTTGTTCAGGATAATCAATCTATTTCCAAAAAGGGGGTTTTGCGTGGTTTGCATTACCAAACCGGGGAATTTGGCCAAACCAAACTGGTACGTGCTATTTATGGAAAAGTATTGGACGTGGTGGTAGACTTAAGACCAGAATCGCCAACTTTTAAGCAGAGTTTTAAAATTATTCTTGATCACGAGAATTTATACCAGCTCTATATTCCCAAAGGATTTGGTCACGGCTTTGTAACGCTTTCTGAAACCTCGGTTTTTGCTTATAAATGTGACGAATATTATTATCCCGGTTCTGAAGCCGGCATTATTTATAACGATCCAGACCTGGCAATAGATTGGGAGTTTCCGGAGGAAGAAATGATTATTTCAGATAAAGATTTAAAACAACCGCGCTTAAAAGAGGTTTTTAAATGAAAAATGTTCTCGTTACCGGTGCCAATCGGGCCAATTAGGAGCTTGTTTTAAAAAGATTTCGGGGAATTATGCTGAATTCAATTTCGTTTTTAAATCTTCTTCGGAAGCAGATATCACTGATAAACCGAAACTGGAAAAACTGTTTTCTGAAATAAAATTTGATTGGGTAATTAATTGCGCAGCTTATACCAATGTTGAAAAAGCCGAATCTGAAGAAGAAAATGCCTTTCAAAATTAACGCAACAGGAGCTAAAAACCTGGCTGAGGTTTGTAATGAAAATCAAGCAATTTTAGTTCATTTTTCAACCGATTATGTTTTCGACGGGAAAGCTGAAAAACCTTATAAAGAAACCGATAAGACAAATCCTATAAATGTATATGGCGCTTCAAAATTAAAGGGAGAACAGCTAATCGCTGAGGTTTTGAAAGAGCATTTTATTTTTAGGACTTCGTGGCTGTATTCAGAATTCGGTCATAATTTTTATAAGACCATACTTAGAAAAATAGAAGAAAAAGCGGAACTTAACATTACTACCTCTCAAACCGGAACACCAACAAATGCTAACGATCTCGCTAGAATTTGTTTTGGAAATTATCGTCTTCAGAAAATAAGAGATTTTGGTTTATATCATTTCAGCAATCTGGGCGAAGCTACCTGGTACGATTTTGCAAAAGCGATTTTAGAATTTACGGGAAATTCAGAAGAAATAGTTTTAAATAAAAGCAATAATTTTAAGACCATTGCCGCAAGACCTGAATATAGCGTGTTGGATAAAAGCAAAATTCAACAAGCAATTTTCAAAACCGGTCCTTAACTGGAAAGTGAGTCTCGAAAAATTGATAAAAGCTTAATTCTGCTAGAATTTCATTAATTTTAAAATTAAATTAAGATCCATGGCAAAAAGAATACTTATAACCGGTGCCGCAGGCTTTTTAGGCTCGCATTTATGCGACAGGTTTATTAAAGAAGGTTATGATGTTATTGGCATGGACAACCTTATTACCGGGGATCTTAAGAATATAGAACATCTTTTTAAGCTGGATAATTTTGAATTTTTTCATCACGATATCACCAAATTTGTTCACGTTCCCGGCGAGTTAGATTACATTCTCCATTTTGCCTCTCCTGCCAGCCCTATAGATTATCTAAAAATTCCGATTCAAACCTTAAAAGTTGGTTCTGTTGGAACTTTGCATTGTCTTGGTTTGGCCAAAGAGAAAAATGCCAGAATCCTTATCGCTTCCACTTCTGAAGTTTATGGAGACCCTCAGGTTCATCCGCAAAATGAAGAATATTACGGAAATGTAAATACCATAGGGCCGCGAGGAGTTTACGATGAAGCCAAGCGTTTTCAGGAATCTATCACCATGGCTTATCACCGTTTTCACGGTTTGGAAACCAGGATTGCCAGGATTTTTAATACTTACGGTCCCAGAATGCGTTTAAACGATGGCCGTGTAATTCCAGCATTTATTGGTCAGGCGTTGCGTGGGGAAGATCTCACTATCTTTGGTGATGGTTTACAAACGCGTTCTTTTTGTTATGTAGACGATCAGGTTGAAGGAATTTATAGGTTGTTGCTAAGCGATTATTCCGATCCTGTGAATATTGGGAATCCAGATGAAATTACCATTAAAGATTTTGCTGAAGAAATCCTGAAACTTACCGGTACCAATCAGGAAATCGTTTACAAAGAACTTCCTGCAGACGATCCTCTTAAAAGACAGCCCGATATTAGTAGAGCAAAAGAGATTTTAGGTTGGGAACCAAAAGTTTCCCGAAGTGAAGGAATGAAAATCACTTATAATTATTTTAAAAGCCTGAGTGCGGAAGAACTGGAAAAAAGTGAGCATAAAGATTTTTCAGGGCATATAAGACGTTAAATCGAATTATGGATAATCCTTTGGTTTCAGTAATTATGCCCGCTTTTAATGCGGAAGATTTTATTGAAGCCGCCGTGGAATCGGTGATTGCTCAAACTTATTCCAATTGGGAATTGTTCATTATTGATGATGCCTCCACTGATGCTACTTTTTCTAAAGCTGAAAAACTGGCAAAGCAAGATTTCCGAATTAAAATACTTCAAAATCAAAAGAACTCCGGAACAGGCATAAGTCGGAATAAAGGAATTAAAGCAGCGCAGGGCGATTTTATAGCTTTTTTGGATGCAGATGACCAATGGAAGCCTAAAAAGCTGCAAATCCAGCTTGAAACAATGCAGGAGCAAGATGCTTCAGTTTGTTTCTCTAGCTATTTACAAATAGATGAAAACGGAAATTCCAGAAATGAAATAATTGAAGCGCTACCAACTTTAACTTATCAAAAACTGCTAAAATCAAATTACCTGGGCAACCTTACCGGAATTTACAGCGTTAAAAAGCTAGGTAAGATCTATGCTCCCGAAATCAGGAAAAGACAGGATTGGGCGCTTTGGCTGGAAGCCGTTAAAAAGGGAGGTCCGGCGATAGGTATTCAACAATGTTTAGCGAAATACCGGGTGAGAAAAGGATCTATTTCCAGGAATAAGCTTGAAATGCTGAAACATAATTTCAATATCTACTATAAAATTTTAGGATTCAACTTCATCAAAAGTACCGGTTATATGCTTGTATTTTTAAAGGAACATTTTTTAGTAAAAAAGAAGCAAGTAAAGAAGATTTCGAATTGATTTATGTCATCCTGTCCCGAAGCTTCGGGATTATTTCAGAGCCTGCCCCGATTTTGATCGGGGATCTAAGTTTCGGCTTATCCATCACTTTCTTCAGCAAAGCAATTTTTCAGAAAATATTCGTGAATTCGTGGCGATAAAAAAATTACAAATCTGAAGTGAATTGTTTCAACTTTCCGCTTTTACTTCTTTTAAGCGTATCTTTTCTTTCAAAAGTTACTTTCAGGTTTTTTCCCACATAGGTCTCAATGGCCTGTAATATTTTTTGTTGCTGATTTTTAGAAAAATCCTCCTTGCTCACATATTCAATTTTAAAAGAATCGGGTGCATTTTGATTAACGATAAATTCTTTAATGCTGCCTGTGTCTTCGATTATGCTTTTTGTAACATAATAGAAAGTAAGTCCGGGTACAACTTTTCCTTCAGGGAGTTTAGCGATATCATTGGTACGACCAATCAATTTTTCTAAAATTGGTCTTTTTGCAGTGCTTTTACTAGAAAGTATGCCGCTATCGCCAATATCGTAGCGAATCATAGGGTGGGCTTTATTGTAAAGCGAAGTAATCACAATACGTCCTTCGGTTCCATAAGGAACGGCTTTGTTATTTTTATCCAGAATCTCTACAAAGAGATCTTCAGAATTAATTATCCATTCATTTTTAGGGTTTTCAAAAGCAATAAGTCCCACTTCACTGGCACCATATTCGTTGACTACAGGCACACCAAATACGGTTTGCATTAGTTCTTTGTCCTTCTTAAATAAGCGTTCTGAAGTAACTATGCAAAGTTTTAGATTGGGGCAAACTTCTTTCAGAATAAGATTTTTACTAGCCAGAAATTTAGCAAAAAGCAATACAGCACTGGTGTATCCATTAATATAGCTGAAGTCTGATCTTTGAAAACGCTTCAGAAATTTTTCCATTTTTTCTTCGCTAAGATCAAAAATGGGAAACCTGCGGCGTAAGCTAATTCGGTCTTTAATTCTTTCCTGGATATTTCCGTAGAAATCTAATGGGATCCCGTAAAACCTCGCCTGTAATGATTTGTTGAGGTCAATACCGAACCATTGATATCGGTCATGGAATCCAGCCCAACTTAAGGCGTGTGCAAATTTATCTTTAGCGAAAATAAACGGTGTACCACTGCTACCGGAGGTTTTTCCAATATAAGCGGTAGATTTTGTAAAGCCTTTACTAAGTCGGTTTTCCAGTTTTTGCTGTAAATCGGGTTTAGTCATTACAGGCACTTCGCTCCAGGTAGTAAAATTAGATTTTCCGAAGAAATCCTTATAAAACTGATTGTTCTTTAGATGATATTCAACAATTTCCTTTTGTTTTTCTAGAAGGTAAGTTTCGTATTGATCTTCCGGGATTTCCTGAATTTGCTCCAATGCTTTTTGTGCCCGGTTTATAGGGAATTTATTAAGCTGTAGCGAAAGTTTAAACCAGTCCAAGGGCAAAAAAGCTTTTTTATCACAATTTATTGGTGCTTCAATTTACAAACAATTATTTTTGATGCCATAACTAAAATCACTTCAGGATGAAAATTTTAATTCTTGGCGCCGGCGGACGCGAACATACATTTGCTTATAAACTGGCACAGAGCCCAAAATGTTCTCAACTTTTTGTAGCTCCGGGTAACGCAGGAACCGCTGAAATAGCTGAAAATATTGATCTTAAAGTGACCGATTTTGAGAAGATTAAAGCGTTTGTGCTGAAAGAAAAAATCGAAATGCTAGTAGTAGGTCCTGAAGATCCTTTAGTGGAAGGCATTACCGATTTCTTTGCAGAAGATGAGGCTTTAAAGCAAGTTAAAGTTATTGGCCCGTCAAAACGAGGTGCGCTTTTAGAAGGTAGTAAAGAACGCGCTAAAGAGTTTATGGCAATGCATAAAATTCCTACCGCGGCTTATGAGAGTTTTACCGAAAAAAGCCTGGAAGCCGGGAAAAAATTCCTGGAAACCTTAAAACCGCCTTATGTTTTAAAAGCCGATGGACTTGCAGCCGGAAAAGGAGTTTTGATCTTAAACGATCTGGATGAAGCAAAACAGGAACTTCAAAATATGCTGGCCGAAAAGAAATTTGGTGCAGCAAGCGCAAAAGTGGTGATCGAGGAATTTTTAGACGGCATTGAATTAAGCGTTTTTGTACTTACAGACGGGAAAAATTATAAAATCTTGCCAACCGCCAAAGATTATAAAAGAATTGGTGAAGGCGACACCGGATTAAATACCGGCGGAATGGGTGCGATCTCTCCAGTTCCTTTTGTAGATGATGAATTGATGGGGAAAATTGAAGAACGAATTGTAAAACCTACAGTAAACGGACTTCAGGAAGAAAATATTGATTATAAAGGCTTCATCTTCATCGGCCTTATAAAAGTGGAGAACGAGCCTTACGTGATAGAATACAATGTAAGAATGGGAGATCCGGAAACGGAAGTGGTGCTGCCGCGTATAAAATCTGATCTTGTAGACATTTTCGAAAAAGTTTCCGAAGGAAAATTAAACGAAGCTAGCTTAGAGCTTGATGAGCGTACAGCCGCAACGGTTATGTTGGTATCTGGAGGTTATCCTGAAGCTTATGAGAAATCTAAAGAAATTACCGGGTTTGATAAGGTAGAGGGTTCAATTGTATTTCACGCAGGTACTAAAAATGAAGGTGGTAAAATTGTGACCAGTGGTGGCCGGGTGATTGCGGTGACTTCTTTTGGGAAAGATTACAAAGAGGCACTAAAAAAATCTTATCAAAATGCAGAGAAACTACATTTTGATAAGATGTATTATAGAAAAGATCTTGGTTTTGATTTATCCTAAAAAAGAGTGTGCTGTTGGATCACGATCATCATCGCTAATGTCGTTGTAATGCTTAAGTTGCTTCATCCAATAAGCAAAAGCAGCTAGCCCAACAAGGATAAAAATAAAATTTAAGGCATTTGCAGCCCACCAGGATTCTAATTCTAGATCTCTTAATAAATCTAAAGGATAGAAAAGTATCTCTTCAAATAAGTAGGCAATACCTTCAAATATATCTCTTAACATTTTTAATGAATTTAAGTTCAAGTTTTTCAAAGCTATATTAAAGTGCCTCTAAAGACGTTCAATAACTAACTTTGTTATATTTAAGAATACAAAAATATAAAAAACCACAATGCTAACAAGCTTTTTTGGCAAATCAAAACCGGTAAACGGCGTAGCGATCAGTATTTTTTTGATCATATTTTTTATAATCGCCAATTTCAAAGCGTGGTTTCTGGAATTTGAGATCTTTAATTTTTTAGAGAAGCTGGTAGTTTTACTATGCCTTATCCTTAGCGTTTTTGTGCTAAATTTCATTGCTAAAAAGAATGAACTTACCCAGCGTAGCGCTTATAAGATCTTATTTTTTGTAATTTTTTCGGCTTCCTTTTTTGCTCTTTTAAGAAACCACCAGGCTATTTTCGCGAATTTATGCGTGCTATTTGCATTGAGAAGAGTTATTAGTTTGCAAACTAAAAAAGTTACTCAAAAGAAAATTTTTGACGCCACCTTTTGGATCTGTATCGCGTCACTTTTTTATTTCTGGTCTATTTTATTTTTAGTGGTAGTTTATGCCGGCATTTTATATTATTTGCCAAAACCTAAAAACTGGTTAATTCCACCAATTGCCGTTTTAGCGGTTGCGGCGCTAACTCAAAGTTTTCACATTATTACCTACGATCAGTTTTATACATTTTCAGAGTGGTTTCAGTGGAATTATTTCGATTATTCAAATTATCAAAACCCCGAAATTCTTATTCCTGTAAGTATAATTTTGGCCCTTAGCCTTTGGTCTCTGGTGCAGTTTTTTGCCGTGGTGAATAAAGCAAGTGTGTCTATGAAACCTTCCTTAAACCTGGTTTTGCTCAGTTTATTAACCGCTGTAGCCGTAGCTATTTTTGCGCCAACTAAAGATGGGAGTGAGCTTATTTTCTTTTTCGTGCCGCTTAGTATTGTGACCTCTATTTATTTTGATCAAAAAAGCGATAAGGTTTTCCGGGAAGTTTTACTGGCATTGCTTATCTTAATGCCATTGAGTATTCCATTGATTTTTTAAAAGTATTTACCTTCAGGTGATTGAAAAAATATGTTGCTACTTTTGAAACTTCACAATTAAAAGAATTCCAATTTCAGCAAAGCAAAACCACATTGACTGATGTGATTTGAGCGATAAAATGAATTATATAGGTTCTAAACATAGGCTTGGAGATTTTATTAAATCTACCGTATCAGAAGTGGTTTCTGAAGATCTTTCCCAGATGGTATTTTGTGATCTCTTTGCCGGAACCGGCAGTGTGGGTCGCAATTTTAAAACTTCAGTAAAATCTGTGATCGCTAACGATGTTGAATTTTATAGTTATGTTTTGCTGAAAAATTATATCGAAAATCATCAGCACCTGGAAACCGAAGAGTTACTGGAAAAATTGAATAAGCTTCAAGGTAAAACCGGGTTTGTTTTTGAAGAATACAGCGAAAATGGCAAGGCTGGCAGACTCTATTTTTCTGAAGCAAACGGAAAGAGAATTGATGCAATTCGGCAGCAAATAGATAATTGGAAATTGAATAAAAAAATAGGGGAAAACCAGTATTTTTTCCTCCTGGCTTCTTTGCTGGAAAGTGCCGATAAAGTAGCGAATACCGCTTCGGTTTATGCTGCTTTTTTGAAGAAGGTAAAACCTACGGCACAAAGAGAATTAAAATTGCAACCGGCAAAATTTGAATTAACAACGCATTCTCATAAGGTGTTTCAAAAAGATGCAAATCAATTAATTAAAGAAATAGAAGGAGATATTCTGTATTTAGATCCGCCTTACAATGCGCGTCAATATGGCGCGAACTACCATATTTTAAATACCATCGCAAAATATGATACCTTTGCACCTAGAGGTAAAACCGGGCTTCGGGATTATTATCGTTCTAATTATTGCAGAAGGAGAGAGGTTGAAAAATCTTTTCGGGATCTGGTAGAAAATGCCCGTTTCAGGTATATATTTTTCAGCTATAATAACGAGGGTCTAATGCCTTCCGAAGAAATAAAGAAAGTAATGAGCCGTTTTGGAAATTACGATTTGGTCACTAGAAATTATAAGCGATTTAAAGCAGATAGAACCGAAAACCGAAACCATACGGCTAATAACACTACAGAATATCTACACATTTTAGAAAAAAAATAATTTATGTTTTCAGATAAAGCAAATAAGATTTTTCAGGAAGTAATAGAAAAATACCACGAAAAAGATACGGTAGAACAGCCGTTTGAAAATCCTTACGATAGCGAAAATGAACTAATTGAGCATTTATTGTATAGAAAATGCTGGATTGACACTGTACAGTGGCATTACGAGGATATAATTCGGGATAAGCATATTGATCCGGTTGATGCACTGACACTAAAACGCCAGATAGATGCTTCTAACCAGGATCGTACCGACACGGTGGAATATATTGACAGTTATTTTCTGGAAAAATTCAAAAATGTAGAGCCAAAGTCTGATGCTACAATTAATTCAGAAAGTCCTGCCTGGGCAATAGACAGGCTTTCTATTTTAGCTTTAAAGATCTACCATATGCACGAGGAAGCTAACCGGGAAGATGCCTCGCAAGAGCACCAGATGAAGTGTAAAGCCAAGCTTGATGTTTTGTTGGAGCAACGTGTAGATCTTTCTACCGCGATAAACCAATTGTTGGAAGATATTGCTGCCGGAAAAAAATATATGAAAGTGTACAGGCAAATGAAAATGTACAATGACGATGAATTGAATCCTGTACTAAGAAAAAAATAAAGCTTTAAAATTATTCGAAATGAAGAAGCAATCTCCCGTTATGCAAAATACTTCTTCCCCAATGGGGGAGATGCCGCAGGCAGAGGGAGCTTCGCATATTTTGGTGATTAGATTATCGGCTATGGGCGATGTGGCGATGACCGTTCCCGTTCTGCGGGTGTTAACGGCCACGTATCCTAATTTAAAAATTACAGTTTTAACCCGTGGTTTTTTTGAACCCATGTTTAAAGGAATTCCCGGCGTTTCGGTTTATAAAGCCGATATTAAAGGAGTACATAGTGGCGTGGTTGGACTTTGTCGTCTGGCGAAAGATCTTCGCGATATTGGTATTGATAAAGTAGCCGATCTTCACGATGTTTTACGCAGTAATGTGCTGAAATCGGTGTTTTATATGTTTGGAATTCCGGTAAAGCAAATCGATAAAGGCCGGAATGAAAAGAAAGCGCTTACCCGTGAAAATAATAAGATTTTTAAACAATTAAAACCTACAATACAACGCTATGCCGATGTGTTTGAAGCTTTAGGTTATCCTCTTGATCTTAGCACGCATCAATTTCCGAAGAAAGAAAAGCTTTCAGAAAAAATAAGAGACCTGGTAGGCACCGAACCTAAAAAATGGCTGGGAGTTGCCCCTTTTGCGCAGCATAATTCTAAAGCTTATCCGGCAGATCTAATGGAAGAAGTTTTAGAGGAATTAAGCGAAAATCCAAAAATCAAGGTTTTATTGTTTGGCGGTGGGGAAGAGGAAACTAAACAATTAGAAAATTGGTCAAAAAAGTTTAAAAACACGATTAGCATTGCCGGAAAACTGACTTTAGCCGAAGAACTTGCGCTTATTGCTAATCTTGACGCTATGCTTTCTATGGATAGCGGAAATGGCCATATGGCTGCGATGTTTGGAACCCCGGTAATTACACTTTGGGGTGTTACACATCCTTATGCGGGTTTTGCGCCTTTTAATCAACCAGAAAGTCACAGTTTACTCCCTGATCTTACTCAATATCCAAAAATACCAACTTCTGTTTACGGAAATAAATATCCTGAAGCTTATGAGAATGCTATTCGCAGCATTCCTCCTGAAAGTGTTTTAAAGAAAATTGATGAGGTTTTGTTTTAGAATTAACCAAATCTTACTTAAAGCTGGGAATTAAAAAAGTTCCTATCACGTCATCCTGAATTTATTTCAGGATCTAACGATTAACATACTAGAAGCTGAAACATCCCGAAGCTTCGGGACAACTTGTGATTATTAATTGTGAACCCTAAACTCTAATTTAATTACTTTCAGATTAAAAATAAAAAAACCTCACAGATTTAAAACCTGTGAGGTTTGAATTTGAAAGAATTAAACTATCCTTTTACTTCTTCTTTAGTTTTATTTGGAAGTACATCAAAGCCCATATTATAAAGGGTAAACCCAAATATATCGGCATATTCTTCAATAATCATTTTCGTAGGTTTCCCTGCACCGTGACCGGCTTTGGTTTCAATCCTGATTAAAACAGGTTCTTCCCCTGCGTGTTTTTCCTGCAATTCAGCAGCGAATTTAAACGAATGCGCAGGTACCACACGATCATCGTGATCTCCTGTGGTAACCAAAGTAGCAGGATATTCAGTTCCTTTTTCAATGTTGTGAACAGGAGAATAGTTGTAAAGATATTCAAACATCTCTTTGCTATCCTGGGAAGTTCCATAATCGTACGCCCAACCTGCACCGGCAGTGAAAGTGTGGTAACGCAGCATATCCATTACGCCAACGGCCGGTAATGCTACTTTCATAAGGTCTGGACGCTGGGTCATAGTTGCTCCAACTAAAAGTCCGCCGTTAGAACCACCACGAATAGCCAGGTAATCGCTAGAGGTATAATTCTCTTCAATTAGGTATTCCGCAGCAGCGATAAAATCATCAAAAACGTTTTGTTTTTTAAGTTTTATACCGGCATCATGCCATTCTTTTCCATATTCACCACCACCTCTTAAGTTTGGAACGGCATAAACTCCGCCTTGTTCCATCCAAATCGCATTTGCGGTGCTAAAAGAAGGCGTTAAACTAACATTGAATCCTCCATAACCATAAAGCATCGTTGGGTTCTTACCGTTAAGCTCAATGCCTTTTTTGTGGGTAATGATCATAGGAACCTTTGTCCCGTCTTTTGAGGTGTAAAAAACCTGCTTGCTTTCGTAATCGTCTGGATTGAATTTTATGTTTGGTTTGTTATAAACCTCAGAAGTTCCTTCTTCAATATTGTATTTGTAAATAGTACCCGGAGTCACATAATTTGTGAAAGAATAATACAATTCTTCTTTTTCCTTTTTAGCACCAAATCCGCCTGCAGAACCAATTCCCGGAAGTTCAACTTCACGAACTAACTCTCCTTCATAATCGTATTGTTTTACTTCAGAAACCGCGTCTACCATATATTCGGCAAAGAAATAGCCGCCACCGGTAGAAGGGCTTAATACGTTTTCGGTTTCAGGAATAAAATCTTCCCAGTTTTCAGGAGAAGGATTTGCAGCATCTACAGTCACAACCTTACGATTTGGCGCGTCCATATTGGTAACGATAAACAATTTGCTGTCTTCGTTGGTAATTACGTAGCTATCGGTGTTTTCGTGGTCTAAAATAGTAACCAGTTCAGGATTTTCTTTGGAAAGATCCATCATAAAAAGTTTCCCTCCAGAAGTTGAATTCCTTGCAGAAATAAATAAAAATCGATTGTCTTCTGAAACGCTTCCGCTAACATAACGGTGTTTTTGCTCTTCAGAATCTCCAAAAATCACTTTGTCTTCGCTCTGTGGAGTTCCCAGTTTATGGTAAAATAACCTATGCTGATCTGTTTTTGCCGAAAGCTCGCTACCTTCAGGTTTTTCGTAGCTGGAATAGTAAAAACCGTCGTTGCCTTTCCAGGAAATTCCACTGAATTTTACATTCTGAATAGTATCTTCTACACGTTCTTTATTTTCGGCATCTATAATGATTATTTTTCTCCAATCGCTACCACCTTCAGAAATAGCATAAGCGGCTTTGCTGCCATCTTTAGAGAAACTTAAGCCGGCAAGGGAAGTAGTCCCGTCTTCACTGAATTTATTAGGATCCAGGAAAACTTCTGTTTCCCCATCTGCACCTTTTTTTCTATAAACCACGTATTGATTTTGTAAACCATCGTTTTTGTAGAAATAGGTGTAATCGCCTTCTTCAAAAGGGGCGCTTATTTTTTCGTAATTCCATATTTCTGAAAGTCTTTCTTCAAGCTCTTTTTTATAAGGAATACTGTTTAGATAATCGAAAGTAACCTCGTTTTGGGCTTTTACCCAATCTTCGGTTTCTTCGCTACGATCGTCTTCCAGCCATCGGTATGGATCTTTTACTTTGGTTCCAAAATAATCGGTAACCGTATCTACTTTTTTGGTTTCAGGATAATTCAAACTGATTTCTTTTTCTGATTTAGAATCGTTGCAGGAAGCCAGGACGGCGAGTGCAAAAATTCCGGGTAATGTTTTTTTCATAAATTATGTTTTGATACAAACAGTTAGTACTAAAAAATGCCTGTAAGTTACAATTATACAGGCATTAGTTAGTTTTTTGTTTGCTACCGTTTAGACTAATTTATTTTTAATAAGGTATTCGGCAATTTGGATGGTATTGGTAGCTGCGCCTTTCCTAAGATTATCGGCAACTACCCACATATTTAAACTTTTAGGTTGGGAATAATCCCGGCGAATCCTGCCAACAAAAACATCGTCTTTTCCTTCAGCATAAATAGGCATAGGGTAAGTGTTGGTATCAGGATTGTCCTGCACGGTTACTCCTGGAAACTGACTTAAAATTTTTCTTACTTCAGCTTCATCAAATTCATTTTCAAATTCGATATTCACAGACTCTGAATGACCACCAACCACGGGAATTCTAATCGCGGTAGCACTCACCAATACCGATTCATCTCCAAGAATCTTTTTGGTTTCTTTGGTAAGTTTCATCTCTTCTTTGGTGTACCCGTTTTCCTGGAACACATCGCAATGCGGAAGTGCATTTTTATGAATAGGATAAGGATAGGCCATTTCGCCTTTTTCACCTTTATATTCATTTTCCAATTGCTCCACCGCTTTTACGCCGGTACCGGTAATAGACTGGTAAGTAGAAACGATAACACGCTTAATTTTGAAAGCATCGTGCAGCGGTTTTAAAGCCATCAACAACTGGATGGTAGAACAGTTAGGATTGGCAATGATCTTGTCTTCTTTGGTTAACTCAGAAGCATTAATCTCCGGAATCACCAGTTTTTTAGTTTCATCCATTCTCCAGGCCGAAGAATTATCTACTACCGTTGTTCCATTTTCGGCAAATTTTGGAGCCCATTCCAAAGAAGTTTCTCCGCCGGCTGAAAATAGCGCAATATCCGGTTTAAGATCTACCGCCGTTTGCAAGCCAATTACTTCATAGTCTTTTCCTTTAAAATTGATCTTTTTCCCAACTGACCTTTCTGAAGCAACCAGGTATAATTCCGTAACCGGAAAATTCCTTTCGGCTAAAACTTTTAACATTATCTCGCCTACCATTCCGGTAGCGCCTACTACTGCTATTCTCATAACTCAATTTTTGTCATTCCCGTTAAGACGGGAATCTATTACGCTTTTTTCAAATTTTATTTACAGCTTTTGAACCTGTTAATTTAATCAGCCGCAAATTTATTATCCCCAACTTAACTTACATAGTCTCAGCCCTTAAAATTGAAAAGAATTATTGTTTTTAAACTAATTCGTGTTTTTCGTTAAAAAAAGACCCCACAGTTTCCTGTGGGGTTTAATTAAATTACGATTTATTTAAAATGAGCAGTATAGCGGTGCTCGTATCTTTAACAATTTTAAGTCGTACTGTTCTGTTTTTTTAGCTCATCCCTAATTTGGGTAAGCAAATCTTCCTGGGTTGGGCCTTTTGGCTCCACCAATTTTGGGGCTTCTTTTTCTTTCTTCGTCTTTTCGTAAGCCCGTAATACCAAAAATATAAAAAATGCAACGATTATAAAATGGATAATAGTATCTATTAAATTTCCGTAGGTAATTACAGCGGCTTCAGCTTCTTTTGCAGCTTCTAATGTTTCGTAGGAAACTCCGTCTAAAGCAGATAAATTTCTGTGAAAAATCTGTTCCTCCGGTAATTAAACCAATAATAGGCATAATAACATCGGCCACTACAGAAGCGATGATTTTGTTAAAAGCGGCACCTATCACCACCGCAGTAGCAAGGGCTATAATATCACCCTTGAGCATAAACTTTTTAAAATCTTGGATAAAACTCATGATAAATTCTGATTGGATTAGTAACTAACCAAATTACACAATAATTGGCTAGAAAAATTCATTTAATTACTGAATAATTATACGTTTTACTCTTTGGGAAATACCGGTAATAAGCTCATAAGAAACGGTTCCTCCTTTGGCTGAAAATTCGGGCACATTTTGAGGACCGCCAAAAATTATTACTTCATCACCTTCCTTACAGTCAATGTGGGTGACGTTTATCATAATAATATCCATACAAACATTACCAACAATAGGAGCGTATTCGCCATTAATAAAAACCCCGGCTTTTCCGTGGCCGTAAATACGTTTTATACCATCGGCATGGCCAACAGGAAGTGTAGCTATTCTGGTAGTTTTTTCGGCTTTAAAAGCACGGCCATAACCTACCGTATCTCCTTCTTCTAAATTTTGAATTTGAGAAATAACCGATTTAAAAGTACCAACAGGTTTTAGTTTTTTGTTGAGATTATCGTCATTGGCAAAACCGTAAAGTCCCAGCCCGCTTCTTACCATAGAAAAAGTGGCAGAAGGATAATTAAAAATCGCTGAAGTATTACAAAGATGCAAAAGCGGTTCGTAACCAATATCATCCAAAAGTTTACCCGCCAGATCTTTGAATTTATAAATTTGAGAAAGGGTAAATTCTCGCTCTTTCCAATCTTCGCTGGCTGCTAAATGGGAAAAGGCCGAAGCTATTTTTACCGATTTCGTTTTCTTTAATTTCTCCGGAATATGATGATAATTGGCTTCAGTAAAGCCAAGACGGTTCATTCCCGTATTAAATTTTAGATGCACCGGATAATCTTTCTGTTTTTGCTTTTCAGCGAGCTCTATAAAAAGCTGAAGCGTTCTTGCACTGTATAAATTAGGCTCCAGGCAATGTTCAATTATTTCAGGATAATTTACGGGTTGTGGGTGCAGTATTAAAATAGGTTTGCTAATTCCCGCTTCCCGAAGTCTAATGCCTTCTTCGGTATAAGCAACCGCAAAATAATCGGTGCCCAGTTCTTCTAATTTATGAGCCATTGCTACAGAATCATTTCCGTAGGCATAAGCTTTAATAACCGACATAAATTTAACGCCGGGTTTTAACTGCGATTTTATGGTTTTAAAATTATGAGCTAAGGCGTTAAGGTCTATTTCCAGAACGGTTTCTTCGGCTTTAGGCATTCTTTTTCTTTAGGTTAGGTTGCAATTCTTCGGCATCTTTCACATCTAATTTCTTAACCCTTTCCCTAAGCATAGCTTTGTAATATGCACCACGGCTTAAAGGTTCGTATTCTTCGTTTTCCCCTAGAAAAACCAGATCGTCATTAATCGCTTTTCTATAGCTAAATTGTGCCAGGTTTCCGGTGCGGGTGCAAACTGCGTGAACTTTGGTCACATATTCTGCAGTAGCCATAAGATAGGGCATAGGACCAAAAGGATTTCCTTTAAAATCCATATCCAATCCGGCCACAATTACCCGAATTCCTCTATTTGCGAGATCGTTGCAAACCGTTACAATTTCATCATCAAAAAACTGGGCTTCGTCTATTCCTACCACATCACAACCATCGGCAAGAATCCTGATATTGGACGCCGAAGGGACGGGAGTAGACCTAATTTCATTGGAATCATGAGAAACCACCATTTCCTCGTCATAGCGCGTGTCTATGGCGGGTTTAAAGATTTCTACGGTTTGTTTGGCGAACTGGGCTCTTTTTAAACGGCGAATTAGTTCTTCGGTCTTGCCAGAGAACATACTGCCGCAAATAACTTCAATCCAGCCAAATTGCTCTTCGTGATTTACTGTATTTTCGAGAAACATTTTGTAATTTTCAAATCGAAATGGGAACTTGCCCTTTTTGATAAAGGTGGAACAAATTTATTAAAAATACAAGCCATTACCGGTTGGTAACCACTAAAGTTATTAAACCAGATTAAGGCACTTTTTTTGTAAGTGTTATATTGAAACTTGAGAGAGACTTTAAATAAAAAGTGGGTTCATAAATATTGCTGAAAAATGAAAAACAGACTTAAAAAAGAGTTAGTAAAACTTGCCGAAGAAATAATTTCTGAAAAAGAAAATCTAGATACCAAAGCGCTTAAATTAAAAGCGGCAACCTTATATGAGCAACTTTCTATATTGAATTTCACCGAAAAAAATCTTGAGGCATTTGAAGCTCCTGAAGCCACACCAACTCCTAAGATTGAGAAGAAAGTTCAGGCTAAAGCACCGGTACAGCACGAACGTGACGATTACGCCCCAGATGGTACCGAATACCGGGAAGATGCCGATGCAATTACCGAACCCAATACCGAAAAAATAAAAGATATTGTTGCGCAAATGCCTGCGGAATCTGAGCGCGTAGATGAGCTTATAGAACAGGCAAATCCTAAACCACAGGCACCGCCGGCACAACAGCAATCTCTTCAAATGGAAGAAGAGCCACCAAAGCCAAAAACCGAAGCTCCCAAAAATGATTTTAGAAATATTGGGGTAGATTATGATAATCTTCCCGATTTTGAACCCTTGAATAATCGGCAAAAAGACCAAAGACCAAAGTCTGTAAATGACAGGTTGAAGAAAGGAATTAATATTGGTCTTAACGAACGACTTTCATTTATAAAAAATCTTTTCGACGGAAATTCTTCAGATTATAACCGTGTACTTTCCCAGTTAAATACTTTTAGTTCTTTAGATGAAGCTCAAAAATTCATCCAGTTGGTGGTGAAGCCAGATTATAATCACTGGGAGGGAAAAGAGGATTACGAAGAGCGGTTTATGGCCAAAATAGAGAATAAATTCAGTAATTAAATTCGCTTTAATGGGAAAATTATTCCTGGTTCCAACGCCAATAGGAAATTTGGACGACATGACTTTTAGGGCGGTAAAAGTGCTAAAAGAAGTAGATACAATTCTTGCCGAAGACACCCGTAATAGCGGAAAACTCTTAAAGCATTTTGACATTGGTACGCATATGCAAAGTCACCATATGCATAATGAACATAAAACAGTAGATCACATAGTTGAACGGATTAAAAGCGGCGAAAATATAGCGCTGATAAGTGATGCCGGAACTCCCGCAATTTCAGATCCCGGGTTTTTATTAACACGCGCTTGTGTTGAAGCAGGCATAGAAGTAGATTGTCTTCCGGGCGCTACAGCTTTTGTTCCGGCGCTGGTAAATAGTGGTTTCCCAAACGATAAATTTATTTTTGAAGGTTTTTTACCGGTAAAAAAAGGCCGGCAAACGCGCTTGAATTTACTTGTCGGAAGAAACCCGAACCATGATTTTTTATGAATCACCTCATAAATTGCTAAAAACCCTAAAACATTTTTCAGAATATTTTGGCGAAGACAGGCCGGTTTCGGTTTCCCGGGAAATTACCAAACTACACGAAGAAACAATTCGCGGAACGGCAGCTGAGGTTCTTCAGCATTACACCAATAAACCGCCTAAAGGTGAAATTGTAATTGTAGTAAAAGGAAAATCTTAATGCAGCAATTGCTAAAAGAAGCCAGGGCCTGCAAATTTTGTGAAAAGCATCTGCCGCTTGGAGCTAAGCCTATTGTAGAAGCCACTAAGAAATCTAAAATTGTTTTAATAAGTCAGGCGCCGGGAAGAATAGTCCACGAATCTGGGATCGCCTGGAATGATCAAAGCGGAAAAAAGCTTAGGGAATGGCTGGGAGTAGACGAAAGTACTTTTTATAATCCCAATAATTTCGCGATTCTTCCTATGGGATTTTGCTATCCGGGGAAAGCCAAAACCGGCGATGCGCCACCCGAAAAGAATGTGCACCGATGTGGCACGATACTATTCTTTCAGAATTAAATAATGTTGAACTCACTATTTTAATTGGAGCTTACGCAGCAAATTATTACCTGCCCGGGAAATTAAATCTTACTGAAAAAGTAAGTTCTTACCAGGATTTTTTACCTGATTATTGGTGTTTACCGCATCCTTCGCCGGTGAACCGTTTTTGGCGAAGTAAAAATCCCTGGTTCGAGGAAGAGGTGGTACCCAAATTACAAACCAGGATTCATAAAATTATAGGTTGATTGGCTAACGTTTTGTTTAATTACTATCTGCCAAATCAACAAAATCAAACTTTTTTCCGCTGAATAAACCTTTATCCGAAAGTTTTAGATCGGGAATTACTAAGAGCGCCATAAAAGAAAGGGTCATAAAAGGAGCTTTTAAGGTGCTGCCTAAATCTTTGGCCATTTTATCTATTTCCTCGTATAATCTACCGGTTTCCCAACCATCTTTATCGCTAATAATTCCGGCAATTGGCAGTGGAAGCACTTTTTCATCATTTCCGTTCACGCTACAAATTCCTCCTTTATGCTTAATGATGAGGTTTACCGCGTTACAAATCTCTTCGTCTGATGTTCCAACAGCGATAATATTATGCGAATCGTGCGCTACCGAGCTGGCAATCGCTCCTTTTTTCAAGCCGAAATTCTTTATAAATGCGACCGCAGGAGCTTTGTCCTCATACCGGTTAACAACCGTGATTTTTAAAATATCATTTTCAATATCAGAAACTAGGTTTCCCGTCCTTTTCTAAAGCTTTCTGCTGAATTTCATTAGTAATAAGTTCTCCATCCAGCGCTTCAATAACTTTAATAGTATTACCGGCTGCTTTTACTTTAAAATCTTCCGGATTTTTTGATGAAGTATGAAAATTATTCGGCTTTTCAAATGGAGAAGATTTGATGTGAGATTTACCATTTTCAGCAACCAGTTCTCCATCAATATAAGTTTGTAAAACTTCAAAGTTGGTCAGATCTTTTACCGAAATAAAATCGGCGGGATCGCCTACTTTTAATTGTCCGACTTCTAAATTATAGTGATTTATTGGATTAATACAAGCGACTTCCAGAACCTTAAAAACATCTATACCTTTAGCAACCGCCCTTGCACAAAGCTGGTTAATATGACCTAAAACCAGGTCGTCTGGATGTTTATCGTCTGAGCAAAACATCATATTTTTATAATGTTCAGGAAGCAGATCTATAAGCGCTTCAAAATTTTTAGCGGCGCTACCTTCGCGAATAAGTATCTTCATACCCAGGCCAAGCTTTTCCTCGGCTTCTTCAGCGGTATAGCATTCGTGGTCTGTAGAAATACCTGCTTCAGCATATTTTTTAGCATCTTCCCCTCGCAATCCGGGTGCATGGCCATCGGTAGGTTTGTTAAAATGTTTAGCCCAGGCAATTTTCTTCATCACTTCTTCATCTTTGAAAATCACGCCGGGATAATTCATCATTTCCGCGAGATATTTTATTTCAGGAAGCGCTAATAGATCTTTAATATCTTCAGCATTAATAACCGCTCCCGAAGTTTCAAAATTGGTAGCCGGCACACAGGAAGGCGCACCAAAGTTAAATTTCAACGGACTTTTCTTTCCGTTTTCAATCATAAACTTAACGCCTTCTTTCCCTAAAACATTGGCAATCTCGTGAGGATCTGAAACCGTTGCCACCGTACCGTGAATCGCAGCTAAACGGGCAAACTCGGTAGGCACCAACATAGAACTTTCTATGTGTATATGCGCATCTATAAAGCCGGGAAGCAAAAAGCTTTTTACTTCGTGCTGTTTTTCTTCAATCTTTGTAATCTTTCCGTTTTCGATGCTAATTTCCGCAGGAAAAATCTTCCTGTTTTCAATATCTACGAGCTGGCCTTGTATAATTTTGATCATATTTTTTCTGTAAATCCTAAAGCGTGAAATTAGGGATTATTATTAATTGCTGAAAAATTTCTATTAATCTGTTTTAGTGAATTCCCCCTTATTGGTATTGAAATACTATACGTATTTTTGAAAAAAACTTACGATGCGCTGGACTTTAAAACCTAAACCCGATTCTTTAGTTGTTGATAAACTTGCCGAAGAATTAGGGGTGGAAACGCCTGTGGCAACACTCTTGGCGCAGCGCGGAATAATGACTTTTGAAGCCGCCAAAAAGTTCTTCAGGCCCAGTCTGGAAGAGCTGCACGATCCATACCTGATGAAAGATATGGATGTGGCTGTAAACCGAATTCAGCAGGCAATTGCTTCCGAAGAAAATATTATGGTTTATGGCGATTATGATGTAGACGGGACCACCAGTGTGGCTTTGATGTCTTCTTACTTAAAAACCCTTACTCCAAATATCGCGACCTATATTCCCGACAGGTATACTGAAGGTTACGGCATTTCTTACCAGGGAATTGATTTTGCAGCAGATAACGAGATCTCGCTGATTATTGCCCTGGATTGTGGAATAAAAGCCATAGATAAAGTGGCTTATGCAGCCGAAAAAGGAATCGATTTTATTATCTGTGATCACCACCGGCCGGGAGAAACTATTCCTGAAGCCGTTGCAGTGCTGGATCCCAAGCGGGAAGATTGTGAATATCCATATAAAGAACTTTGTGGTTGCGGGGTTGGTTTTAAATTGATCCAGGCTATAAACACTAAAAGAGGAGGGACGCCCGAAGTTTTACTGCCTTATCTTGATCTTGTGGCTACTGCCATTGGAGCCGATATCGTACCCATTACCGGTGAAAACAGAATTCTTGCCTATCACGGTTTAAATGTGATCAATGTGGCCCCTCGAACTGGTTTTAAAGCAATTCTGGCACAGGTTAAAAAGGATAAACTCACGATAACTGATGTAGTTTTTATTATTGCACCGCGTATAAACGCAGCCGGAAGAATGAAGCACGGTTTGCACGCTGTGAATTTACTTACCGAAGAAGACGAAGCAACCGCTATGGAGTTCGCTGGGGAAATAGAGAATTTTAACGCCGAAAGAAAAACTACCGATAAAGCGATAACGGTTGAAGCATTAGATCAAATTGAAGAGCTACAGGAACAGGAACGCTATAGTACCGTGGTTTATCACGAGGGCTGGCATAAAGGCGTGATTGGCATTGTGGCATCGCGTTTAACCGAAACCTATTACCGCCCAACGCTGGTTTTTACGAAAAGCGGTGAGAAACTGGCGGCTTCAGCTCGCTCGGTGAAGGGGTTTGATGTTTATAATGCTTTGGAAGCCTGTAAAGAACATATTGAGCAGTTTGGCGGACATAAATATGCGGCAGGATTGACTTTAGAAGCTTCGGAATATGAAAACTTTAAAGCGAAATTCGAGTCGGTGGTTTCTGAAACTATAGATAGGCGGCTGCTAACTCCAGAAATTGCTGTAGATGCCGAAATTGATCTGGATGAAATTACTCCGAAATTCTTTAGAATTCTAAAGCAATTTGCTCCTTTTGGACCCGGGAATATGAGTCCGGTTTTTATGACACAAAACCTTACCGATACCGGTTATGGGAAATGTGTAGGTGCAGATGAAGCACATCTTAAGTGTAAGGTTGTACAGCAAGGAAAATCCGGCATGTTTGATATGATCGGTTTTGGACTGGGAGAGAAATTCGAAACAATTTCAGAAAAGAAAACTTTTAAAGCGGTGTATTCTTTAGATGAAAATGAGTGGAACGGAAATGTTTCTATCCAATTAAAATTAAAAGATATCAGCGAATAGGTTTTGTAAAAACCAGACAATTCAACAATTAAAATTAGTGTTAAACTACAAATTAAAAGTACTTATTTAAGTACTCCTGTGTATTTTTGTAACATGGAAACAGTAAATTATAGTAATTTCCGCTCAAACCTTAAGTATTGGTTTGATAAGGTTATTAATGATGTAAGCGATGTTATTATTAAGCGAAAAAACGGAAAGGATCTTGTTTTAATTTCGCTAGATGAATACAATTCACTTAAGGAAACTACTTATTTGCTTAGTGGTAATAACAGGGATATCTTATTGAAATCTATCAAGGAATTGGAATCAGGTTCAGTTATTCAAAAAGATATAATAGAATAATGAGACTGGTTTGGTCCTTAACTGCCTGGGATGACTATTTATATTGGCAAAATGCAGATAAAAAGATTCTTAAACGAATTAATACATTAATAAAAACTTGTCTTCGTACTCCGCAGGAAGGAATTGGTAAACCTGAAGCATTAAAAGGAGATTTACAAGGCTATTGGTCCAGGCGCATTACTTCTGAACATCGACTGGTTTATAAATTTGAAAAAGACCAGCTAATGATAGCTGCCTGTCGCTACCATTATAAAAAATAAGCTTTTTTCAATTATTTAATTTCTTCAAAACAGTCTCTTCCCCATCAAAAACCGCATAGGTGTAAAAGTCTATCCAATCTCCGGTGTTGATATAGGTAGATTTTCCGTTTAGGTCGATTTCCAGGGGTAAATGACGGTGGCCAAAAAGAAAATAATCGTAATGCTTTTCTTCTAATTTTCGCCTGCAATATTGAATAAGCCATTCCTTTTCTTCTCCTAAAAATTTTTGCTCCTGGTCTCCCGAAATCGCTTTGTTTTTTACTGAAAAATACTGCGCAAGCGGAATACCTAAATCTGGATGTAACCAGCGATAAAGCCATTTTGAAAATGGATTGGTAAACACCTTTTTCATTCGTTTATAACCGTGGTCGCCGGGGCCTAGTCCGTCGCCATGGCCAACAAGAAAGGTTTTATTATTGAATTCAAATTCTTTAGGCTTACGAAATACCGGGATATTAAGTTCGTCTTCAAAATAACTTTCCATCCACAAATCGTGATTCCCTACAAAAAAATAAATCGGGATTCCGCTATCTTTAATTTCTGCCAGTTTCCCTAAAACCCTTACAAAACCTTTAGGCACGGCATGTTTATACTCAAACCAAAAGTCAAAAAGATCACCGAGGAGAAAAATAGCGGCAGCGTCTTCTTTAATTTCATCCAGCCATTTTACAAATCTCACTTCCCTTGGCCTGCTTTCTTCTTGAGTAGGTGCACCAAGGTGATTATCGCTGGAGAAATAAACTTTTTTGCCTTCGGGAATAGTCATTTATGATAATTCTAAGCTGTAAATATAAATATTTTAGAAAAAGAGCTTATAGGTTTGGAAAACCTGAGATTTTAACCCTTCCGTCTTAATCTTCTCTCGAAGATTAATCCACCTTCCCTTTAAAGGGAAGGTGCTTTTGCTTACTCCCCCTTCGGGGGTTGGGGAGCTTATTGATCGCTTGCAAACCATTCCGCAAAACTGGATTCAGTTTCCTGGAGTTTCAGCGAGTGTAGTTTTATATGATCGGGTAAATGTTTCTGTATCTTTTCAGCAAAATCTACTACCATATTTTCGCTGGTGGGTTGGTATTCTACCAGGATAACGTGATGTCCTCGATTTTTTAATTCTTCAGCAAGCTCTACGTGAGGCGTGTTTTTATTAAAAACCGTGGCGTGGTCAAACTTATCTACAATTTCAGATTTTACGATCTTTTTCAAATCTCCAAAATCTATTACCATCCCAAACTTCACATTATCTTTATCGGTAATAGGTTCCCCAATCACACAAACACTAAGCTTATAGCTGTGCCCGTGTACATTTCGGCATTTTCCATCGTAGCCATAAAGGGCGTGGCCAGTTTCAAAAGAGAACTGTTTGGTAATTCTAATCTTGCTCATTTCGCGTTATTTTTGGCAAAGTTAAGGGTTTTTTAGCGTTATATTTTTTTGGCCCTGCAATTATGTTTCTGTTGTATATTTGCCCGTTTTTTTAATGAAAAATGATAACAGAAACTGCTCCCGAACTTTTTGAACAACTGGATTTTATAGAAAATCCTTTTTACGAAAATATTATTACCGATTTAGTTGAAAATCAATACTGTATTGTAGACGATTTTTTTAATGCTGAAGAAGTTGCTATGCTTCGAAATTCTTTAAAATCGAAATTTGAAGAAGCGCAATTCAAAAAGGCGGCGATTGGCAATAAAACCAATGAAATTGTTGCGAAATCTATTCGGGGAGACTTTATTTTATGGCTTAACGAAGCTGAAGCAGGAAAGGCTGAAAACCTGTTTTTCAACAAAATCAATTCGTTAGTAGCTTATCTTAATAAAACCTGTTTCCTGGGAATTTTAACTAAAGAATTCCATTACGCGCTGTATCCTGAAGGTACTTTTTATCAGCGACATCTGGACACTTTTCAGAATGACGGCAGAAGAAAACTTTCTATGGTTTGTTATTTAAACGAAGAAGACTGGAAGCCGGAAAATGGAGGGGAATTGGTTATTTATTCCGAAGAAAATGGGGTTGAGGTTTCAAAAGCTATTTATCCAATGCCCGGTCGTGTTGTAATTTTTGAAAGTCAGGTGCTGGAACACGAAGTAAAACCGGTAAAAACTGCAAGGCTAAGTATTACGGGTTGGTTAAAAACTCGATAATCGAGATTAACTTCTCCTAAATTTTTCTCGAAATAAAGAAAGGCTTTTTCTATCTAGCCAGGAATTAGCCCAGGGCAGGTTATTTTTTGAATTTTTTATAAAGTACCACAACAATTAAAACCAGCGCTAAAATTAGCCAGAATCCCATTCCGCTTAAAAAACTTAGAAATTCCCAGGTATCTTCTCCCATTAGTTCATGCGGCTTTTTTGCTGCCTTCTTCTCCAGCTATAGCGAGCATAAAGAAAAATAGCAAGAATGAGTAAAATACCCATCAGGTAGAGCCAGTTGTCGGCGATAAATTCCCAAATGGTAAAACCCCATTCCTGTTCGCTGGTTGCATCCCGGTCTTTTGGTAAATGTTCCTGTGGTAAACTCATAAGCTTGTTTCTAGAATGGAAATTACACTTTTCTCATTAAGGATTATGTTATAATGATGCTAATTTCCTCTGCTGTGGTTTTTAACCATTTTTAGAATGAAGTTTTTTATTTCTGATCCTTCTGCGATGAAAAAACATTAGCGGTGCTAAAATTAAAAGGGAACTAAAAAGTAATATCAAGAAATTATCGGCGATAGCCGAACCGATAGAAACCCCCAGATCTTGAATTTGGCCGCCGTTGGTGTTCAAGTAAAGTAAGCGCATATTTTTATTTTTTATATTTAGCTAAAGCATTTTTGGTAAAATCTGAAAGCACTAATTCTCCCGAAATTGCAGCTCTTTCAGCCAGTAATTTATCCCAGTGATCTGTATTTTTCCACAGCATTTTCTTCATTTCGTAAAGTGCTTCGGGATTATAAGAAGCCAGTTTTTCGGTAAAAATCATTACCTCTTTATCAAGCTCTTTTAGACTTTCAAATACACGGGCATATAAGCCTTTATCCTTGGCCCAATAAGCGTTTTTCCATTCGTGGGCAGCGAGACTCAACTCCCCAAGTGCGCCAACGCCAATTTTGCGCTCTACGGCGGGAGCAATTACAAACGGGCCAATACCTATACTAATTTCTGAAAGTTTTACTGCAGCAGCATCAGTAGCCATGGCATAATCGCAAGCAGCAACCAGTCCCACACCGCCGCCAACGGTTTTTCCCTGGATTCGGCCAACGATGAGTTTTTTACAGTTTCGCATCGCATTTAAAACTTTTGCAAAACCCGAAAAGAATAATTTTCCCGGCCTGCATGGTTTCAATTGCTACAAGTTCGTCAAATGAGGCTCCGGCACAAAAGGCTTTTTCTCCTTCAGATTTTAATAAAATCACTTTTACGCTGTCGTCTTCAGATAATTTCTGAAACTCTTTCTCAAGTCGATCTAATAACTCTGAAGGGAAAGAATTACTGGCAGGATGGCCAAATTCTAAGTGGGCGATTCCGTTTTCAATATTGGTATATAAACTTCCGTTTTCACGTGTGGTAGACATAAATTTGATTTTTCAGTTAGCTGAATACCCAAATTTAGAAAGTTTAAGGCTGATATTGCCAGTTTTGGATTAAAATTTAGAGTTTGCTTTTTTTATATAGTGAAAAGTGATGGGTAAAGGGTGAAGAGTGTATGCTGTCCACTGAATCAAACTTCTTTCTGTAAATATTTTCTTCTGAATTTAATGACCAAACCGGCGCTGCGAATAAGCATCCAGACAAAAAACGCGATCCAGATTCCGTAGAGTTTTAAACCGTAATAATCTGAAATTAAAAGGGCAGGAGTGAAGCCCAAAAATGTGGCTACCAGCAATAAATTACGCAGATACTTTGCCTCGCCCAAACCTTTAAAGATTCCGTCGAACATAAAAGCGATGGCATTTACCGGTTGCATTAATAATACGATCCAAAAAACCGATGAGAATATAGCCAGGACGGCCACATCTTTATTAAAAACCAACCCAATTTGATTGTAGAACAGTCCGCAGATTGCCATTAACATAAAGGCGATCAAGACCGCGTATTTGCTTATTTTTTTACTGAGTTCCCATAAATTTCTGTAATCCCTGGCGCCGAGTAATTTCCCGCCAATCGCGTTTCCTGCGTTCGCATATCCATCTATAAAAAAGCTAAAGAAAAGCCAGATGTTCATCAAAATACTTTGAGCGGCGATATAGTTTTTCCCGTAATCAGTGGCGTAGGCATTGGCCAGGTAAATGGCGAAATTTAAGGCTGCCGTTCTTACAAAAAGGTTGGCGGCCATAAGTAAAAGGCCTTTTAAACGCGGATTTATATTCAAACTCAGTTTTAAGTGAAAAGGCGTTTTTTTAAAGAAAAACCATAGTGCCATCACCAGCATTGTCCCTTGTGCAGCAAGACTGGCATAAGCAGCGCCTTTAAGATGCATTGCAGGAATAAAGTCCGTCGATTCCATAAACCAGCAGAAAATCCAATCCTACATTCACCGCGGCACCGGCAAGACTACATTTCATTGCCCAAAGCGTGTTTTGAAGTCCGCGGAAAACGCCAAATATGGCAAAAGTCACTAAAGTTAACGGATAGCCCAAAGCGCGGATTTGATAATAATCTTCAGAATATTGTAAGATCAAACCTTCGGCGTTATATGCGCTAAAGATTGATTCGGCGAAAAAGGCGGTAGTAGCATAGATCACCAGGCTAAAAGCAAAATTGAAATATATGGCCTGTGGAATAAGCGTTTTTACCGCGTGAATTCGGTTTGCGCCCAAATGCTGGGAAACAATGGCAGAAATAGCGGTTTTTGTTTGAGCTACGATCCAAATAATCGCTGAAAGAAAAGATCCCACGATTCCTGCTGCGGCAAGTGCTTCAACCGAGTTTTTTTCTACATTTCCAATTACCGCGATATCTGTAAGAGAGATCAACGGCTCGGCAATCCCGGCGATAATTGCGGGAATGGCAATTCGGTTTATATTTTTAAAACTAACAGAAGATTCCAACAGCGGTTATTTTCAGCAGCAAATATAGAATGCTTTATTGTAAAGCCTCATCGCAAGACTAATTTCTTAAAGGTTTTTCTCAGTTTTCGTTTAAAGAAGTTGCTAAAAGTTTTTCGTAGCAATGAAAAGGATGTTCATTTTTATGCGGAAAATAGACATCACCAAGTTTGGTGTATCCACGGGCTTCATAGAATTTTTGATTGCGTGTATTTTTACTAAAAGTATCTAACCTTATGGAGATGAAATTCTTGTTTTTAGCGAATTCTTCAGCAAAATCCATCATTTTCCTGGCGTATCCCTTTCCCCAGAATTCTGGGTGTGTGGCCAGCCTATGAACATATAAATTGTTGTCCGGTTTTGCTAAGCCATTTTATATTGCGATACACTTCATCCATATTAGGAGTAAGGACTATAATGGCGATAATAATATTCTCTTCCTCAAAAACATATAATTCTTGCTTCTCAATATCGTTTTGAAGTTTTTCCAGGGAAGGATAATGTTCATTCCATTGAAAGATATTTTGCTGCTGAAGCGCTTTTGCACAGGCTTCGGTTAGTTTCTTGATCTCCCTGAGATCGTTTAGGTTAGCTTTTCTAATCATTTTTTAATCAACAATAATAAATAAAAGTTATCTGTTGGAATTTACAGAAAATTATTACATTTGCCTTCCAATTGGGGGATTAGCTCAGCTGGCTAGAGCGTTTGGCTGGCAGCCAAAAGGTCATCGGTTCGACTCCGATATTCTCCACAAAACCACCGTTTTTCGCGGTGGTTTTTTTGTTTCCGAACTTTTTCATTTTCAAAATATTGAGAGCTGGCTAGTGCGTCCCGATGCAAGATCGGGAAGGCATCGGTTCCCCCGACGCTTCGGGGCGATATTCTCCACAAAACCACCGTTTTTCGCGGTGGTTTTTTTGTTTCCGAACTTTTTCATTTTCAAAATATTGAAAGCTGGCTAGTGCGTCCCGATGCAAGATCGGGAAGGTTTCCGAAGTTAATTCGGAACAGGCATCGGTTCCCCCGACGCTTCGGGGCGATATTCTCCACAAACCACCGTTTTTCACGGTGGTTTTTTTATTTCCGAACTTTTTCATTTTGAAAAAATAACACGCTGTCTAAAAAAGGTTTTCGTCAAGCTGAACTTGTTTCAGCTTCTAACATGTTTAGATTATCAAAATATTAGATTCTGAACTAAATTCAGAATGACGATTTATTTAAAATAAAAAACGGTCTTAAAAATTAATTCAAGACCGTTTTTAGTGAAAATATACTTTTAAAAAACTTAAGAATCAGCTTCGTCGTTATCTATGTATTCGTCTTTTAGATCCTGAACGCTGGCTGCAAGAAACTCTGAGGTTCTATTCAACACGTGCTGAAATTCCTTAGTTAATTCATCTTTATTCCAGGGGTGCGAAATACCAAAAACGTGATCTGCATTTTCAACTAAAAGTAATTTCGAGATCGCACTCCATTCAAATAAATTTCCGGCATCAGCTATAGAAACTGTGGTGTCGTTACTTCCGTGAGCAATAAAGTGAGGGATATCCAGCTTTTTAGCCGATTTTTGAATATTTAAACGTTCCCTGTTTTCTCTAAAATTCTTGTAGAATTGGTAATGATGCGGTAATTGCTGCCCGGTACGGGTGTTTTTTATGTATTGTACGCCTTTTTTCTCCCAGGCTTCCAGTTCTTTTTCTTTCGGAAAACGAGAAGCAAAATCACTTACCGCGGCAAGAGTGATAAGTTTATCGATCCTTTCTTCTTCAGCAGCTTTTATAACGGCAATACCACCACCACGGGAATGGCCAATTAGGTTAATACTCTTCGCATCTATTTGTTGTGCCTGGTCAAAATCGGGTGTTAGAACCCAGTCTATAACGGTTTGTAGATCGTCTAGCTCTTTAACGTAGTTATTATCGCCAAAAGCTTCAATATTTAAAAATTCGGTTGGGTTTTCTGGAGAAGTTCCATTGTGAGAGAAATTAAATTTTGCAAAGAAATAACCTTTTTCTGCATAAAATTCTCCCATTTTATCCCAGGCGCCCCAATCTTTAAAACCTTTATATCCGTGGCAAAAAATCACGACTGGTTTTGGCTTTTTGTCGTCCTTAAAAATTAAATCAATTAAGATTGGTTTATTATGCTTTCCATCAATCTGGAGATTGGTTCTTTTAGTAATTTCCATAGGTTTTTTTATATTTCTTTTTCTGTAAAAGGAATTTCAGGATCGCAAATTTCGGTTATTAGTTTTTTTAATTCTACTTCGAATGCTTCAAGAATTTCCTTGTTTATAGCTGTTTCTTTATTTCTTGTTCTTGGTTTATCTTTTTTTCCGAATTTCAGGAACCCGCTTTTTAAATTTTTAAATGAAATTATTCCTGCTTCCACGGGAAAATCCAGCGAATTTTGATCTTGCATCATTTTCGTGTACGCCAATACCTGGAAACTTTTGCTGTATTTATCGTAATCTGAAGCGAGATCTGCCCAATCTACAATTTCAATTTTGTCCTGGGTTACCTTTCCCGTTTTATAGTCAATAATTCTGGTGATACCGTTAGTATTTTCTACCCGATCCACTTTTCCACGCATAAATATCGGAAAATCAAGCTTCTCTATCTTAATTTCAGATTTTAAATTTTCCTCAATTTTCAAGATTTTAACTTCTTCGGTTTTAAGTCGGTCTAGTTCCAGGTTTAAAAAGTTACGGAGATAGCGCTTGGCCACTTCATAAATCAGCAGGTTTTTACCCTGGTTTACCGGCCCGTTCATATAAGATTTTTTAAACTGAAGCGTGATCTCTTCTTCGATCTTTGCTTTAAAAGCTTTAATATCTTCTGCAGTGAGCAGTTTATTCTCCAGCGGTTTGTAGAAATTCTCAAGGCTATCGTGTACTACCGTCCCCAGGGTATTATAAGCTACTGTTTCCTCCACTTCTTCGCTATCACGAACCCCTAGAACGTACTGCCTGTAAAAATCTAGCGGATTTCTGATGTATGAAGTTAAAGCAGAAGGGGAGAAACCGTAAGCAGCGAGCGACTTTAATTTCTCCATAATTTCGGGGGTTTTTTTAACTTCCCGAAGTTCATTTTTAATTGCCGGAACTTTTGGACTCACCATAGCATGCGTAAGCTGATGCGCCGGTTGTTTCTCAATTTCCAGTTGAGTAAGAAACCTACTTTTTTCTCCGGAATTTAACCCGTCGGTTTCTGTATTGTAAAGCAAATGTACATTTTGGGCGCGTTGCAAAAGCCTGTAAAAGTGATAGGTGTAAACCGCATCTTTTTCTTTGTAAGTGGGCAGTTTGTAGTTTTGTTTCAGATCGAAAGGAATAAAAGAACTACCCGATTTTCCTGAAGGTAAAACGCCTTCGTTAACCGAGCAAATAATGATATTTTTAAAATCTAAGGCACGCGACTCCAGCATTCCCATAAGCTGTAAACCTTTAAACGGCCTTCCCTGGAAATCCAGGCTTTGGGTGCTCATTATTTCTTTATAAAACTGGTAAAGCGACTTAATACTTTTTAAATGCGGATAAGCTTCGTTGAGGTTTTCCAGTTTGTTAAATAATACATGAAAGTGATATAAAAACTCCAGCCCAAGCTTATTCTCACTGCTTTTTAAATGAATTTTAACCTGGTTTATAATTTCCTGAAAAGCCTCTAATGCTTTTTTAGGCGAGTTATCCCAACTTCTAAAACAAGCTTTTATTAAAGGTTTTGCTTCATTAGAAAATGAACTTATAATTTCTTCGGAAGATAGGTTTACCGTGTTCTCTGACTGAATTTTTTCGATAAAAACCTCGGTTTCCTCCTTTAGTATTTCGTTTAAAGCGGGGTGATTAATTACCGAAATCACATCTTTATAATAATAGGCGGAACCGGTATTTTGATGAATTTGAAACAACCTATCAAAGAGTGAAGCAATGGGGGCGTTTTTCAGCGGAAATCCCATGGTGATATTCAAATCCTGTACATTGGGTGGCAAACTGTTTAAAACCGGTAATAAGAGATCTTCTTCTCCCAGCACCACTGCAGTTTCCTGTAATGTTTCTTCATCTAAATTAGCCAGTAATTCCCCTAAATATTTAGCCTGGCCAACGTTTTTAGGAATCCCGGTAATTTGAATATTTTTAGATTTATGATACTCGTTTACATTGAGTTTTGCTTTCTTTTTTTCGTATACCGGCCAGTCTTTTAAATACTGATTTATAAAAAGGGATGCATCGTGCTGACGATCTTTTACAAAAACCTCGTCCAGATCCCAATAGATCTCGGCTATATCATTTTCAAGCAAATGCTGAACAATTTGCTGTTCTGCGGCATTTAATGCGTTAAAACCTATGAAAACGTGTTTAGCGCGATGTTTTTGAGCATAGGCTGCAATATTTTCTGAAGCCAGGCGATAAATTAAACCCTGGTAACCGGTATTGTTGTTAAGTAACTCCTTTTTTAAACCTTCGTAATAAGCCGGCAGACTTTTCCAAAAGGCTAAATAATTATTAATGAGCTCTGTTTTGGGCTCCTGAATGGACCAGTGTTTTAAGTCCTGAATATCGGCCAGGTAATTAAAGAACTTTTTGTAGTCTATTAAGTAGCGATCAATTTCATTAAAATCGTGAATTAGGCTTTGCGCCCAGGCAGTAAAAGTTTCAAAATCTTCCTGTGCCTCTTCAGGAGTAATTGCTTTATAAACCTTATAAAATTCAAATAAAGTTATGGTATTATCTACAGTTTTTGCTTCAGAAATAACTTCGGTAAATTCTTCAATACTGTAAACTTTTGGAGCGAAAATATGATGTGCTCCTAATGCTGAAAGCTCTTTAAGTAAAAAGCTTCCGGCCCTTTTACTGGGAAGAATAAAGATTGTTTCTGAAATATTTTCTTCGGAAGAAATAAGTTCCTTAAGAACTCCTGAAATAAAAGATACCATAGCATAAAAATAAAAAAACGCCCCGGAAACCGAGGCGTTTATATTTAATAATTATCTAACTAATTACAAGATTAATTACTCCATAGAAGAATCAGATTCTTTAACTTCTTTATTCTTATCTAAAGAAATTTCTACTCTACGGTTATCTTGTCTTCCAGCTGCAGTATTGTTAGTAGCAATTGGTCTTTCTTCACCATAACCTTCAGAAGTTAATCTGCTGCTTGGTACACCATTTTCTTCTAACCACAGTTCAACTGATTGAGCACGCTCACGAGAAAGTTTCTCGTTATAGTCAGCGCTACCAGTGCTATCTGTGTGACCTTCAATATGGAAGATAGTGTTAGGGTATTCGTTCATAATTTCTGCGATAGACTTTAAAGCCTCTTCAGAATCATCTCTAATAGTAGCTTTGTTCAAGTCGAACAATACAGTTTGAGAATATTCATTCAATTCAGAGATAACTTCTACGTCTGGTTCTGGACAACCATTGTTGGCTGCAGTTCCGGCTACTTCAGGACAATCATCATCCTTGTCTAAAACACCGTCATCATCCATATCTTCGTAAGGACAACCATCATTTTCAGCAGGACCTGCTTCGTTTGGACATTCGTCTTCGTTATCAGCAACTCCGTCGCCGTCAGCATCAGGACATCCATTCATTTCCACAGAACCAGCTTCTTCTGGACATTCATCTTCTGGATCTGGAACTCCGTCACCATCAGTATCAGGACATCCGTCAAATTCAGCTAAACCAGCTTCGTCTGGACAGTTATCCATACGGTCTTGGATTCCATCTCCGTCAGAATCTGGACATCCGTTAAATTCTGGTAAACCAGGAGTTTCTGGACATTCATCATCTTTATCGTAGATTCCGTCACCATCAGAGTCAGTTCCTCCAAACATGAATTTTACACCACCGGCGTGTTGAAAGTGTGTTGCACCATCAACATCAAAAACATGCTTATAGTTAGATTCTAATGTTAAAGCAATATTGTCGCTAAACCAGAAGTTTAATCCTACTTTACCGTTAAGTGTTGCTGCATTAAGGTCTGAGATTGGAGCGTCACCATTATCAGCAATGCTGGTGTAACCACCACCAATACCAACAACAGGATCAATCCATCCGTCATTAAGTAAAGCTCTTAAGCTGTAATTAAAAGAACCGTCTATAGCGTAGTATGCCATTTGAGGAACTCCCATATCGCCATACTGCTCTATCTGGTTTATGGAACCAGCAAGTTCAAATACAAAACCACTGCCAATATAACGACCTACTGTTAATCTTGATACAGAAGGCAGGATATTCCAGTGATCTCCAGTGTTAAAGTACTCATCAAAAGTTCCGCCTAATGGAGCATCCTCACCGGTTGGATAGAAATCTACCGCATTGGTTTGAACCCCAATAGCCCAGGGATTGTTAGCATCCTGCGCATTCATAGAAGTGATGCCCAGAACCAACATTGTAGCGAATAAAATTTTGCTAAGATGTTTCATATTCAATAGTTTAGTTTTAAGTGTTAATTGTTAACAAAAGTAGACTGTTAATGCTTATTGGCAAAGCATAAAATAATAAAGTTTTCTTAATAAACCCTTGAATAGTCTCGTTTTTGAGGGCTTTTTAAGAATTGTAAAGCTTTATTTTTAGTGAATTTTTAATATGCCAACACCAATTTAACGTCCTGGTTTTAAATTACTCCTAATTCTTTGCCAACCCTTGTAAATGCTTCAATAGCCTTATCTAAATGTTCCTGTTCGTGAGCTGCAGAGAGCTGTACTCTAATTCTTGCTTTCTCTTTAGGAACCACCGGATAAAAGAACCCAATTACATAAATACCTTCTTCCAGTAACCTGTCTGCCATTTTTTGAGATAATTTGGCATCATATAGCATTACGGGAACTATTGCTGACTCTCCATCTATAATATCAAAACCGGCATCTTTAATTCCCTGTTTAAAATATTTAGTGTTGCTCTTTAGTTTTTCACGCAAACTGCTGTCATTCTCTAACATATCAAAGACCTTTATAGAAGCTCCTACAATAGAAGGCGCTAGCGAATTAGAGAACAAATATGGTCTTGAACGCTGTCTTAATAACTCTATAATTTCTTTTTTAGCCGTTGTGTAACCACCCATAGCACCACCAAGTGCTTTTCCCAGAGTTCCTGTAATAATATCCACTCTGTCCATCACTCCTTTTTCTTCCAGGGTACCAATTCCTTTTTCTCCAATAAAGCCGGTAGCGTGGCATTCGTCTATCATTACCATTGCGTCATATTTATCGGCTAAATCGCAAATTTCATCTAGCGGAGCTACAAGCCCGTCCATTGAGAAAACACCATCGGTTACAATAAGCTTAAATCTTGCTCCTTTTTCGTTGGCGTCTTTAAGTTGTTTTTCCAAATCGGCCATATCGCCATTTTGGTAACGGTATCTTGCCGCTTTACATAAGCGTACCCCATCAATAATAGAAGCGTGGTTTAACGAATCTGAAATTATTGCATCTTCTTTGGTTAAAAGCGGTTCAAAAATTCCACCATTCGCATCAAAACAAGCAGCATAAAGAATGGTGTCTTCTGTTCCGTAGAAATCGGCTATTTTTTGCTCCAGTTCTTTATGAATATCCTGGGTTCCGCAAATAAATCTAACACTAGACATTCCAAAACCATGGGTGTCCATAGTATCTTTTGCGGCTTTTATAACTTCGGGGTGGGAGGATAATCCTAAATAATTATTGGCACAAAAGTTAATCACTTCCTGCCCGGTAGAAATTTTGATCACCGCATCCTGTGGACCGGTAATTATTCGTTCTTTTTTGAAAAGGCCGTCGTCTTTAATCTGTTCCAGCTCTTTTTCTAAATGTTGTTTTATTGATCCGTACATAATTCTATTTTTTACAAACTTACATTTCTTTTAAACAAGGCGCACTTTAAGCGCTTTATTTGTATAAACAAGGTTTTTGCTTCCTATGCTGAATCCCATGTCTTCTAAAACCGTAGCATAAGTATTAATTTGTGTTTCGTGAGCGGTATCAAATTTTCCGGTTTTATAATCTATAATATTCACCGTGTTTCCCGAAAAATTAATGCGGTCTGGCCTTAATCTTTTACCTTCGGGAGTTAAAATATCGCGTTCATTATAATTTTTTGCTTCTTCGGCGTAAAATGCTGAAAGCTGTGGATGATTGGTAATTTCAAGAAGTAAAGTTTCTATTTTTTCTGCGGAATCTTTGGTGATGATCCCGTCGTTTATAGCTTGAGCAACCACAGGTTTTACCTGGTCTTTATAATTTATTTGCGCCAATAATTCGTGCAGAATTTCTCCTTTTTCTATCGCTTCTTCCTGTTTGCTATCCCATAGCATTCCCGATTTAGTAACGATATTCACCGCTTTATTTTGCGTTGCTGAAGAATAGAACTTTTCAGAAATAATATTTTCTGAATGATTTTCTTCTGAAATTTCCGGGCTTCCAATTTCACCAAATTCGTAAGTATTGATATTAGAATCCCATCTTCCAATTTCTTTTAAAAAGCCAATCAGCAAGCCTGAAGTTTTATAAGCTTTTTCATTTCCTTTTGCATCTATTTCTTTTTTGCTCAGCAAATACAACTGTTGCGAAGCACGGGTGCAGGCTACATAAAGTACATTTAAAGTGTCAAGTTCTTTTTGATGAATTAACTCGGAATAAATATCTGAAGCCTTTGGGCCCCAATTCAGCATTTTATCTGATGCACTCAGGTAATTCATAGGAATTTCATCTAATGGCGGCTCCATTGGTAACCAAAGTGAATCCATACGCGTGCTTTTGGAATCGGAATTCGCATAAGGATAGATCACCACCGGAAATTCCAGGCCTTTAGATTTATGAATGGTCATTATTTGAACCGCATCTTCAGCTTTGGGAACTACGATACTTAGATTTTCTATTTCTTGCTTCCATAGATCTATAAAATCGGCTATGCCGGCAGTGGCTTTTTGAGTGCTTTCAAAGATAAAATCCAGGAAAAACTGCACATAAGCATTAGAAGTTTCTACCAAAGAAAAACTTCGAATAATATATTCTGCGGCTTCGTAAACTGAAAGTTGCCTTATTTGATCAAGGTCAAAATCAATATTATAATCTTTTAACCAGTGGAAAAAGGCCTTGCCGTCTTTCTTTAAATTCGTTGAAATAATAGGATAGCGGTTTTCTATTTCTAGAAACTCGGCCAGGAAATCAAATAGTTCAAGTTTTAAATTATTGTCTTTAGGATTTATTGAAAATTCCAGTAAATGAGCGATAAAATTTACTTCCGGCGAATTGGCCACGAGTAATGTTTCTGAAGAAACTACCGGAATATTATGTTCGCTTAAATAATTTGCGATAGTGACACCTTCCTTCTTTTTACGGGTTAAAATGCAGATATCTCCTTTTTTGAACTTTTTCTGATCCAGGTTTTGAATAATTTCCAGGATTTTCTCAGGATAAATCTCATGTTCTTCAGTCGGCATTTTCAGCTTCAATAAAATCGATATTTACATAGCCAAAGTCACCAGCCTGCGGATTTTGATTGCTTTCCTGAAATAAACTGGAATAGGAGGGATGTTGTAAAGTGCCCGCTGCATAATTGAATAAACTATTGTTGAAGTTTACAATCTGGCTTCCGCTGCGGTAATTATTTGGCAGGTTTTCTACCCGTTTTTCAATACTAAAAGGATTGGTTTCCAGACACAGGTCTATAAATTGTTCCGCTTTTCCGCCGCGCCACCTGTAAATAGACTGTTTGGCGTCACCTACCAGCATAGCACTTGCCGGATCTTCTGGATTTTCAGAAGAAAGTTTATTGTCTATTAGCGGAATTAAGTTTTCCCACTGCATCTGCGAGGTATCCTGAAACTCATCAATAAAATAATTCTGGTAACGTTCGCCGAGCCTCTCGTAAATAAATGGCGCGGGCTGATCTTTAACCTGGGCGCTAATTTTTGGATTGAATTCTGAAATTAGAATTAGGTTACGCTCCTTTTTGATAAGTTCCACTTCCTGGTTTATCGCGTTAAGCAGTGAAAGTTGGGTGAGGTTTTTTCTAATTGCCTCAAGAAAATCAAGGTTTAGGTAGGCTCTTTTCGAAATTTCAAAAAGGCTAACTATTAAAGATTGAATACTGTCCAGCGCATCCTTTACCGCCTGATTTTTATTTGATTTTGTGTAAAGTGGAGCGCTTTCCAGCTTTAGCATCCAGGCTTTTTCAAATCCGTCTATAGACTTTTGATCTCTTAGCTTCACAAAATGTTTATAAACGTATCCGCCGCTAAAGTCTTTTTCTTCAATATTATTACTTTCAACAAGATCAAAAAATTCAGTACTGGTTTCCGCAATTATAGCTTCAGTCTTTTTAATTTCTGAACTTATCTTCTCCTTAAATTTCCGGAAATCTTCAGTGGTTTTTCCCTTGAGCTTCTTTAATGCTTCCTGGTGGTTTTCGCCAATAAGTAATTCAGAAATTTCAAAAAGATCTTTTGCAATATCCCAGCTTTTATCATCATCGGTTTTACTTATGGCAAAGGCAACAAGTACTTTAGTGAGATCTTTATCTGTGCCGGCTTTACTAATAAGCCTATCTACGGCTTCCATTAGAATTTGCCGCGTATTTAGAGCAATCTCAAAATTTACCGGTAATCCCAGGTCTTTGGCAAAAGTTCTAAGAACCCTGTGGGTAAATCCATCTATAGTAGAAACTTCAAAAGCCGCATAATTGTGGATAATGCTTTTTAGGATCTTTGCGGCTTTTGTTTTAAGCTCTGCTTCAGGTAAATTGGTTTCTTCAGCAATAATTTTAAAAAGCGGATTGTTTTTAGCCGAAGTTTTTTCAGCAGTAAAACCTCTCAAACTGCTTATAATCCTGGACTTCATTTCGTCTACCGCCTTATTGGTAAACGTAATTGCTAAAATGTTTTTATAAGCATCGTTTTTTTCGCTTTTAAATAACAGAAGCAAATATTCTTTAACCAGGGTAAAAGTTTTCCCCGATCCTGCGGAAGCATTGTAAATGGTAAAATTGTTAGTCAAAAACGCTTATATTTTAAGGAGATTATGAATTTTAAAGGTAAAATAAAAATGTTTGGTGTTCTGTATAGGCTTTTAAGTATTTTATAACACTAAAATGTTTTTATTAAATAGCTTAATACCTAAATTTGAGTGAATTTAATACTAATCACTAAAAAAATATATACAAATGGCTTTTGAGTTACCAAAGTTAAAATATGCTTTTGATGCATTAGAACCACATATAGATGCGAAAACCATGGAAATTCACCACGGTAAGCATCACGCAGGTTATACTAAGAAATTAAACGCTGCAATTGAAGGCACCGACCTTGAAGGAAAGACTATAGAGAATATCCTTGAAAATCTTGATAAATCTAATACCGCTGTAAGAAATAACGGTGGTGGATTTTATAACCACAGATTATTCTGGGAAATCATGTCTCCAGATGGTGGCGGAAAACCAGAAGGTGATCTTGCGAAAGCAATGGATAACGCCTTTGGTTCTTTTGAAGCTTTTAAAGATGAATTTTCTAAAGCAGCCGCAGGACAGTTTGGTTCTGGATGGGCGTGGCTTTGTGTTCACGAAGGTGGAAAAGTAGAAATTTGCTCTACTGCAAATCAGGATAATCCATTAATGCCAGGAATTGGCTGTGGAGGAACTCCTATTTTAGGAATTGATGTTTGGGAGCACGCATACTACCTGAACTACCAAAACCGTCGTCCAGACTATATTGATGCATTCTTTAATGTAATTGACTGGAAAGAAGTAGGAAGCAGATATGCCAAGCAGAAGTAATAATTAGTTATTTCTAAATAAATTAAAAAGACCGCCATAGAGCGGTCTTTTTTTTGTCAGAATGTTTAAAATAAAAAAAGGCGGATCGTTAGATCCACCTTTCTTTGCCCCAAATCTACCATGAACTTAACCTACTTATGTTATGGTGACTCTAAAGTATACTGAATAAAGCTTGATCGCAACTTTTTTAGACCAAAGGCATAATTATTTGTTAAAGCATTGAAAATCAAAAAATAATGTAAGAAAAGTGCTTTTTTACGTGAGTTTTTGTAGCTGGAGAAAATTTTCAGATATGTTCTGCGGAAATAAGAAGAGTGTTTGTGTTAAAGTCATAAAAAAAGGCGGATCGTTAGATCCACCTTTCTTTGCCCCAAATCTACCATGAACTTAACCTACTTATGTTATGGTGACTCTAAAGTATACTGAATAAAGCTTGCTCGCAACTTTTTTAGATTAAAGGCATAAATACTTGTTAAAGCATTGAAAGTCAAAAATTAATGTAAGAAAATGGTCTTTGTTTACTATGAGTTTTTGTAGCTGAAGAAAATTTTCGGATTGTTCTTCGGAAAAAGAGGAGCGTTTGTGTGAAGTCATAAAAAAAGGCAGATCGTTAGATCCGCCTTTCTTTGCCCCAAATCTACCATGAACTTAACCTACTTATGTTATGGTGACTCTAAAGTATAATGAATAAAGCTTGATCGCAACTTTTTTAGACCAAAGGCATATTTATTTGTTAAAGTATTGAAAATCAAAAAATAATGTAAGATAATTTTGATTTTACTCGATAATCGAGATTAAATCCTCAGTCCCGAAGAATCGAGATGCCTCGAAATCAAATTATATTTTCCAATTAATGATACTTCGTGAAGTAGCTCCGAAGTTACTTATAATTGGCCTGAATAATTTTTCTTTTGCAGAGTTTCAGATTCGGATAAAAATAAAAAAAGGCAGATCGTTAGATCCACCTTTTTTTGCCCCAAATCTACCATGAACTTAACCTACTTATGTTTATGGTTCTGCTAAAGTATATAAACTTAGTCCTGCTAAAAATCATTTTAGATGAAAGGCAGAAAAATTTGTTTAAATGCACTTAATAGGCTCTTCCTTCGTTTCCTTCGTAGAAATTAATAAAAGCTCTATTCACCACGCGATTACCTCCATTGGTTGGATAGTTACCCGTAAAATACCAGTCACCCAGGTTTTTAGGGCAGGCTTTATGCAAATTATCTACCGTTTGGTATATCACCTTCACATCTGCCTTTACATCAGTATCGCAAAGTAATTCTGAAATTTTATCTGAGATCTGCTCATCGGTAAAAGGTTCGTAGATTTCCTTAACGAAATTCTTCACTTCTTCATCGGCAAGATCTACCTGTAGTTTACACTTCTCGTAAACCTTTTCTACAATATCATATTGATTATTATCCTTTAGAAGCTCCAGGGCTGCTCTAAAAGCAACAAGACCTTCCAGGCGCGCCATATCTATACCGTAACAATCTGGATAACGAATTTGGGGCGCCGAAGAAACCACTACAATTTGCCGGGGGTTTAACCTGTCCATCATTTTTATGATGCTTTTCTTTAAAGTGGTTCCCCTAACAATACTATCATCTATAATTACCAGGCTGTCTTCTGGTTTAACCACCCCGTAGGTCACATCATAAACGTGGGCAACAAGATCGTCCCGGCTGCTATCTTCAGTAATAAAAGTTCTAAGCTTTACGTCTTTGATCGCAATTTTTTCGGTGCGTAACCTGTGAGCAAGTATTTCCTGAAGTCGCGCATCGGTTAAAGTATCTTTTTCAGCTAGAATTGCATCGTTCTTCTGCTTGTTTAATTCATCCTGTGCGGCTTCTACCATTCCGTAGAAACTTGTTTCCGCAGTATTCGGGATAAAAGAGAATACCGTATTGATCGTGTCGTGATTTATAGATTTTAATACTTCAGGCATCAATAAACGCCCAAGCATTTTACGTTCTTTATAGATCTCGGCATCGCTTCCGCGGGAAAAATAAATACGTTCAAAAGAACAGGCTTTTCGCTCTAAAGGCTCAAGGATTTCTTTAATATTTACTTCTCCGCTTTTTTTGGTAATAATAGCGTGTCCCGGCGGTAATTCGTGAACATCATTAAAGTCTACATTAAAAGCAGTTTGAATTACCGGCCTTTCTGATGCCACTACAACCACCTCGTCGTCTTTGTAATAATACGCGGGACGAATTCCTGCAGGATCACGTAAAACAAATGAATCTCCGTGACCTAACAATCCTGCCATAGCATAGCCGCCATCCCAGCTTTTAGATGATTTTCTAAGAATTTTTGCGACGTTTAATTTTTCAGCAATTATAGGCGAAGCCTGTACTTTACTAAAACCTTTTTTCTTTAACTTCCTGTAAAGCTTTTCTACTTCAGAATCCAGGAAATGGCCAATTTTTTCCATTACCGTAACGGTATCGGCCTTTTCTTTTGGATGTTGCCCTAATTCCACCAAACTATTAAAAAGCTGGTTTACATTGGTCATATTAAAATTCCCCGCCACAATCAGGTTACGGTGCATCCAGTTATTCTGTCTTAGAAACGGGTGTACACTTTCTATACTATTCTTACCAAAAGTCCCGTAGCGAACGTGCCCAAGATAAACTTCACCTACATAGGGAAGGTTCTTTTTTTGCAGATCAACATTATCAGCATATTCAGGGTTAGCTTTAATTTCGTCGTTAATTCTCCCATTGATCTGTTCAAAAATATCCTGAATTGGTTGTGCCGCATTAGATCTAATTCGGCTTATATAACGATCTCCAGGGGCAGTATTTAATTTAATGTTGGCAAAACCGGCACCATCCTGGCCGCGGTTATGCTGTTTTTCCATCATTAAATACATCTTGTTAATCCCGTAAAAGGCAGTACCATATTTTTCTTTATAGTATTCCAGGGGTTTTAACAATCGTATTTGGGCAATCCCACATTCGTGTTTTAAGGCGTCACTCATAATAAAAGGATTTCAATCCTGTTTTATATAAAAAATGCCCTGAAAATTCAGGGCATAGGTTTAGGTTAATGCTATTTCAAACTGAGTTAATTTCTTAAACTCTTCGAGGCGCGAATCAACTTCCTCGCCTGAAAGTTCTACCATCCTCTCGGTGCCAAATTTCTCAACGCAGAAGGAGGCGAGATTGGAACCATAAATAATGGCGTTTTTCATATTCTCAAAGCTTATGTCTCCGGTTTTTGCAATATATCCTGCAAAACCTCCTGCAAAAGTATCTCCGGCCCCGGTTGGGTCAAAAACTTCTTCTAGTGGAAGGGCGGGTGCAAAGAATACCTGCTCTTCGTGGAATAGTAATGCGCCGTGTTCACCTTTTTTAATCACCACATATTTAGGACCCATAGTTGCGATCTTTTTGGCGGCTTTTGCCAAAGAGTATTCGCCAGAAAGTTGTCGAGCCTCTTCATCATTAATAGTGATCACATCTACTTTGCTAATCACTTTCATTAAATCTTCCAGGGCATTATCCATCCAGAAGTTCATGGTATCAAGAATGGCCAGTTTTGGAGATTCAAGCTGTTCTAAAACGCTAAGTTGAACCAAAGGATGCAGGTTCCCCAACATCACAATTTCAGCGTCTTTATATTCATTTGGTACTACTGGCTTAAAATCGGCTAATACATTTAGCTGCGTGTCTAAAGTATCTCTCGAGTTAAGGTCGTTATGGTAGCGGCCACTCCAAAAGAAGGTTTTTCCGCCGGGAACCACTTCAATTCCCTCTATATTTATATTGTTTTTGGTAAGTAGGTCAAGGTATTCCTGAGGAAAATCGTCTCCTACAACAGATACCACTGCGCTATCTACATTAAACTGCGAGGCCGAAAGCCCAATATAGGTTCCTGCACCTCCAAGAATTTTATCTGTTTTCCCGAATGGGGTTTCAATAGCATCAAAGGCTACAGTGCCTACAATCAGTAATTTACTCATAATTTGGTTTAAAAAATGTGCTGCAAATATACAGTTTGTTTTTCAAGGGCTCAATCAAAATTACTCGATAATCGAGATTTAAATGTTGTAAGTCTTTCCTCGAAATCAAGATTTATTTTACAAAAATACTCTTGGTTGCTTCCAGAGAGTTTAATTTAATAGGAAGTTGGATCTAACTTTGCTGAAAACCTTCGTCTATTAATAGCCTTTTTTCTTTTGAGGCAGCCACCGCTAAAGCGTCGCAGCGTTCGTTTTGCGGATGGTCATTATGTCCCTTTATCCATCTAAAGCTTACATGATGTTTCCTAATTTCCTTTAAAAACTCTATCCAGAGATCGGCATTCTTTCGGTCTTTAAAATTTTTCTTTTCCCAGCCGAAGACCCACTTTTTGTTTACTGCATCAGCAACATATTTTGAATCGGTAAAAACAATAGCGGAGACACCTGGCTTTTTTAACTTTTTTAGCGCTTCAATTACCGCCAGCAACTCCATCCGGTTATTAGTAGTATGTTTAAAACCTTTTGCGAATTCTTTACGATAGGATTTGCCTACCCATTCCATCACAATGCCGTAACCGCCGGGGCCGGGATTTCCTCTCGCGGCGCCATCGGTATAAATGTGTACCTGGGCTGTTTGCACTATTGGGATTTCTTTTGAAGCAATTGCTGAATGATTTCTGGGAAATGTTTGTATTCCAGCGTATGAATTTTTTCTGCGAGACGTTTCCGGCGTGTCTTCTTCTGAAATATTTGTTTTTGCCTGAAAGATTATTTCGCCTTCATCATAATTTTCATTTACAAAATGAATGCTGATCCCGCTTTCCTTTTCTTTATTCTGAATAATGGTTTCGTGCACTCTCATACCGTACATTCCTTTGCCTCCATATTTTGGAAGTAGGGCCGGATGAATATTTACAATCTTACCCGGGAATTTTTTTAAAATGTCTTCGGGGAAAATCCACATAAATCCGGCTAAAACAATTAAATCTGGATTTATATCCTCTAAAATATGCAGAACATCGTAACTATTATAGAGTGCATCCTTATCAAAATGAAGGGCTTTAACATTTAGATCGTGAGCTCTTTTTAGCACTTTTGCCGATCTTTTGTTCGAGAAAACCGCTACAACACTGGCATTGGGTGATTTTTGAAAAAATTTAATGATATTTTCAGCATTGGTTCCGGAACCGGAAGCAAAGACAACTATTTTTTTTTGATCAATATGTGCTGGAGTGCTCAAAATAAGCTTGTTAACAATTATTAGAATGTAAAATTAAGTCCTTTCAACGAAATTTATGTAAATTACGAGCACATTTTTAAAGTAAAAATCGGTTTTAAAATAAAGTTTTTTATTTTTGCCACCTAATCAAAATTTAAATAAAAGTATTATGTCAGACATTGCATCAAGAGTAAAAGCGATTATCGTTGACAAGTTAGGTGTTGACGAGAACGAGGTAGTTAACGAAGCGAGCTTCACAAACGACCTGGGTGCTGATTCATTGGACACTGTGGAATTGATCATGGAATTCGAAAAAGAATTCGACATCCAGATTCCTGATGACCAGGCTGAGAACATTGCCACAGTAGGTCAGGCAATTTCTTATATTGAAGACGCAAAAAAATAAAAAGAGTATAGACCATATGGAGTTAAAGCGAGTTGTAGTAACGGGCTTGGGAGCCCTAACCCCCATTGGTAACAATATTGAAGAATATTGGGAGGCTTTGGTAGCCGGAAAAAGTGGTGGTGCACCTATTACCTATTTCGATACTGAAAAATTCAAAACCAAATTCGCTTGTGAACTCAAAAATTTTGACCCGCTGGACTTCTTTGACCGCAAGGAAGTAAGAAGGCTGGACAGGTTTGCCCAATATGCCATTGTAGCTTCAGATGAAGCCATAAAAGATTCCGGCATCAATCTGGATACCGTAGATAAGTATCGGGTTGGTGTAATATGGGGGGCCGGAATTGGCGGATTGGAAACTTTTCAGAATGAAGTGCTAAACTTCGCTAAAGGCGATGGTACACCAAGGTTTAACCCCTTCTTTATCCCTAAGATGATTGCTGATATTGCCCCGGGTAATATCTCTATTCGTCACGGGTTTATGGGAGCAAATTACACTACTGTTTCAGCTTGTGCATCTGCGGCTAATGCCATGATAGATGCGCTAAATAATATTAGGCTGGGGCATAGTGATATTATTGTTTCCGGAGGTTCAGAAGCAGCGGTAACTATGGCTGGGATGGGTGGCTTTAATGCCATGCATGCCTTATCTACACAAAACGAGAATCCTCAAACAGCTTCAAGACCATTTGATGCTACGCGAGATGGTTTTGTGTTAGGAGAAGGTAGTGGAGCACTTATTCTTGAAGAATACGAGCACGCAAAAGCCAGGGGAGCCAAAATTTATGCTGAAGTTCTTGGAGGAGGTTTATCTTCTGATGCTTACCACATGACGGCGCCTCACCCTGAAGGAAATGGAGTTGTTGCGGTTATGGAAAATTGTCTTAGGAATGCAGAAATGAAGCCCGAAGATGTAGACGCCATTAACACGCACGGAACTTCTACACCATTAGGTGATGTAGCCGAGTTGAAAGCGATAAGCAAGGTTTTTGGTGAACACGCCAAAACCATAAATATCAATTCAACAAAGTCTATGACCGGGCACTTGCTTGGTGCTGCCGGTGCGGTAGAAGCAATTTCAGCAATTCTATCTATGCAGCATGGTATTGTACCACCTACCATTAATCACGAACACAAGGATGAAAACATTGATCCTGAGTTGAATCTTACTTTAAATAAGGCTCAAAAACGTGATGTGAAAGTTGTTATGAGTAACACTTTTGGATTTGGAGGGCATAATGCCTGTGTATTATTTAAAAAGTACGATGAATAACCAAATGTAATATGGGCGTTATTCGAAATATATTAAATTCCCGTTCTGGTAAAGGCGGGAATTTTTTTTCTGTTTTATACAAAATACTGGGCTTTAAGCCTAAAAACCTGCTTCACTACCAAAAAGCATTTACCCATCGTTCTCTTAATATTAAAGATGAAAAGGGAAATGCTATAAGTTTTGAGCGCCTGGAATTCTTAGGCGATGCTATGCTTAGTGCAGTTATCGCTTCCCATCTTTTTAAAGCGGTTCCCGGAGGAAATGAAGGTTATCTTACCAAGATGCGATCTAAAGTGGTTAGCCGAAAGCATTTAAATGAACTGGGCAAGGATCTTAAACTTATAGATCACGTGCAAACCAATATTCCAAAAGATCAGTTTGGTTCCAACATACACGGGAATTTATTTGAAGCTTTAATAGGCGCGATTTATCTGGACAGAGGTTACAAATACTGTAAACGTTTTATTCACGAGAGGGTAATTGAACCTTACGTAGATATAGAGCAATTAGAAGGGCGGGTAATAAGTTACAAGAGCCTTTTTATTGAATGGTGCCAGAAAGAGAAGAAAGAATTTGACTTTGAGGTGTATGAAGACACCGGGAATGATGAAGTAAAACATTTCGCTGTGAAATTGCGGTTAGATGATAAAGTTGTGGCAAAGGCAAGAGCTACCTCAAAAAAGAAAGCTGAAGAAAAAACTGCAAAAAGAGCTTATTACGCACTTCAAAATAAAATCACGTAAAATTGTGAAATTAGCGCAAGCTATAACGTTTTCGTAGATAAATATGAACTTTTGAGGGTATAAAGCTTCATTTTTCTCAATCTTATCTTATCTTTAACCTTAAATTGAAAGCTATGCAATTGCATAAAACGCTGCTGGAAGATGTTGAGGAAGATGAATTCGGGCTCATAGCGCTTTATGGTGATTTAGAAGAATATAAGATGGCTTATTTGCTAAATAAGTATCTTAAACTTCAATTAAAAAGAGAACGTAGGGATTTAGATTTCAACCATAAATCGGTAAAAGCTTACTACGCTCATTATTCCTTTAAAGACCTGAAAATTTTCAGATCTTATCACCTGGTAGCCAATAAATTTAAAGGAGAATCCAAAAAAATATTAAGTGCGGGTTCTTTATTTGAAGAAGAAGAAGTTAGACCCTTACAGGTAAACCTGGTACCTGAATATAAAAAGGTTGATTTCTTTCTTAAGATAGATGAGGAACTTAATCAAAAAGACCTCAATTTGCTCGTTAACGCCATAAGCCAGATACCGCAGGTTAGAGCAGTTTATAAAATTGATACAGATTTATTAAAATCCAAACAAAATTTAATTTTTGAATAATGCCAACAAATAAGAAGACTAAAATAGTTGCAACCCTAGGACCGGCAACTAGTTCCAAAGAAACTTTAGATAAAATGCTCCAGGCCGGGGTAAACGTTTTTAGAGTAAACTTTTCCCACGCTAATTATGACGATGTAAAAGAACGCATCCAAATGATTAGAGACCTGAATAAGGAAAAAGGCTATAATGCCGCAATTCTGGGAGATTTACAAGGCCCAAAGCTTCGTGTAGGAGTGATGAAAGATGAAGTGGTTGTTGCCGAAGGTGACGAGATCGTTTTTGCTACCGGAAAGGAATTTAAAGGAACTGCAGAACGCGTTTATATGAATTACGAAACTTTTCCGCAAGATGTATCTGCGGGAGAGCGTATTCTTTTAGATGATGGAAAACTTATTTTTGAGGTAGTAAGTTCTAATAAAAAAGATGAAGTTAAAACCCGCGTAATTCAGGGTGGACCTTTAAAATCTAAGAAAGGTGTAAACCTTCCAAATACCAATATTTCACTTCCTGCTTTAACTGAAAAGGATGTGAAAGATGCGATTTTTGCTTGTGAGATGCAGGTAGACTGGATGGCTCTTTCTTTTGTGCGTCACGCCGAAGATTTAAAAGAACTTCAGGATTTAATTAAGAAGCACAGCGAATATAAAATTCCGATCATAGCCAAAATTGAAAAGCCGGAAGGTGTGGCCAACATCGATAAGATCGTGGCTTACTGTGATGGTTTAATGGTGGCACGTGGAGATTTAGGAGTAGAAATTCCTGCTCAGGAAGTTCCACTTATTCAGAAGAAATTGGTTCTTACGGCTAAAAAAGCCAGAATTCCGGTAATTATCGCTACCCAAATGATGGAAACCATGATCACAAGCCTTACCCCAACCAGGGCAGAGGTTAATGATGTGGCAAACTCTGTTATGGATGGTGCCGATGCGGTGATGCTTAGTGGAGAAACTTCAGTAGGGCAGTACCCGGTTCAGGTTATTCAAAAAATGGCTCAGATTTTAGAAAGTGTAGAGAACTCGCCGTTGATTAAAGTTCCTCACGATCCGCCACACGTTCGCACCAAACGCTACATTACGAAAGCAGTTTGTTATCACGCGGCGCATATGGCTAATGAAATTAAAGCCAAAGCTATTTGTACTTTAACCAATAGTGGGTACACCGCATTCCAGATCTCAGCCTGGAGACCGGAAGCGCATATTTTGGTATTTACTTCAAATAATAGAATCTTATCGCAGCTTAGTTTGCTTTGGGGTGTGAAAGCCTTTCATTACGACAGGTTTGTAAGTACCGATGAAACTATTGATGATATTAACCGAATTGCAAAAGAGAAAAAATTCGTTGAAACCGGAGATTTTGCCATTAACCTTGCAGCAATGCCAATTGGTGAAAAAGGTATGGTAAATACTTTAAGAGTTTCTGAAATAGAATAAGTTATATCCTTATAAAGAGTAAGCCACGAATACACAATTAGTGAATTCGTGGCTTTTTTATTTTAAAAACTTTCTCACGTCATCCTGAACTTGTTTCAGAGCCTGCCCCGATTCTTTATCGGGGATCTAAAAATAAAAAGTTTCTACTTTAAAATTCAAACTTCAACTGTACTTCAATTTCCTTTTCCTCTTTTGGTTTCTTTTCGCTTTTATCGGTATTTAAGTTTGAAAGCGAAATTCCCAAAAGTCGAACCGAATCTTTCATTTTTTCCTGGTATAATAATTCCCTGGCATTTTCCAGGATCAATTCTTTGCTGGAAATATAGAACGAAACGGTTTTGCTGCGGGTTTGTAAAGTAAAATCGCTGTACTTTATCTTCAGGGTAATAGTTTTCCCGGCAACCTTGCTTTTTTTAAGTCGGCGTTCTATTTCTTCGGCGATGTTTTCCAGTCTTTCCAGCATAAAAATTTCCGAAGAGATATTTTCATTAAAAGTGCGTTCGGCACCCAGGGATTTTCGTATTCGGTTTGGTTTTACTTCACTAAGATGAATACCGCGAACCACATTAAAATAATGGGCACCACTTTTACCGAATTTTTCGGTTAGATAATCCAGGCTTTTGGTTTTTAGATCTTTTCCGGTAAAAATACCCAGCATATACATTTTTTCCGCAGTCACTTTTCCCACGCCGTGAAATTTTCGGATATCCAAAACCTCTAAAAACTCTTCAACTTCTTCAGGATTTACCGTTTTTTGTCCGTTAGGCTTATTAAAATCACTGGCAATTTTTGCAATAAATTTGTTGATAGAAATCCCTGCCGAAGCATTTAAACCAGTTTTTTCTTTAATTTTCTCTCGTATTTCTTTCGCAATAAGACTTGCACTGGGATTTCCCTTTTTATTTTCGGTAACGTCCAGGTAAGCTTCATCTAAAGAAAGCGGTTCCACCAGGTCGGTATATTCATGAAATATTTCCCTTATGCGTTGCGAGATTTCACGGTAACGGTCAAAACGGGTTTTTACAAATATTAGATGCGGGCAATTGCGTTTGGCAATCACGCTGCTCATAGCGCTTTTTACGCCGTATTTACGCGCTTCGTAGCTTGCAGCACTAACAACACCTCTTTCTGAACTTCCTCCCACAGCAATGGCCTTACCGCGTAATTCGGGATTGTCCAGTTGCTCTACCGAGGCATAGAACGCATCCATATCTATATGAATGATTTTGCGAAGTGGAAGTTCTTGATTCACTTTACAAAGTTAGTGAAACTTCAATTTGCCAAGACAAAGGCGCAGGCAAATTGAATAGTTTCACTAATCCCGGCGCAGGCCGGAATCTCTTTTTAAAAACTAACTGTATGGCGAATTCTTGTATGTTAAGGATTAATATGAGGTCAACTCCAAAGCCTTGTAAACCCTAACTTAGGTAAGCTTTCTTAAAATTTAGTTACGGTTCATAGTGGGGCGGGTTATTTTGTTTATATTCTTTACTGAAAGCTAATATTGTTACACAAACAATTATTAACCGATCAAAAAAATAAAAGATAATGCCAAAGACAGCTATAATTTTAGGAGCTACCGGCCTTACCGGTGGGATGTTACTTCAGCAATTACTGGAAGACGATAGGTATGAAAAGATCAAACTCTTCTCAAGAAATTCGGTGAAAATGGAAGATCCTAAGATCGAGGAACATTTAATTGATCTTTTTAAACTGGAAGAGCACAAAGATAAGTTTACTGCAGATGAGGTTTTTTGTTGCGTAGGTACTACTAAAAGCAAAACTCCAGATCACGAAACCTATACCAAGATAGATCGCGGGATCCCAATTGCTGCCGCGAAACTGTGTAAAGAAAATAATATAGAAACTTTTCTTGTGGTTTCTGCGCTAGGTGCCAATCCTAAGAGCCGCGTGTTTTATAACCGTACCAAGGGGAAGATGGAACAGGAAGTTTTAGAGCAGGAAATTAAACATACTTATATTCTACAACCTTCCCTTATTACCGGCGAGCGGAAAGAAAGTAGGAGTTTTGAAAAAGTAGGAAAAATAATGCTGAATTTCATCAATCCTTTTTTCCTTGGAACTTTAAGAAAATATAAATCTATTTCAGCTGAAAGTATTGCCAAAGCAATGGTAGCCATTGCCAATTCACCCGAGTTGGACGTGCAAAGAATCCCTTCAGACGAAATTAAAAACATAGCACATAATAACTAGATGCAGGAAATTGAACGAAAATTCCTTGTAGTTTCAGAGGATTTTAAAAAAGAGGCTTTTAAGAATTTCAGTATAAAACAAGGATTTTTAAATACCGATCCAGAGCGAACTGTTCGTTTAAGGATTACCGGTGATAAAGCTTTTATAACCATTAAAGGGAAATCTTCTAAAAACGGATTATCCCGTTTTGAGTGGGAAAAGGAAATTGATGTAAAAGAAGCAGAAGCGCTATTTGAACTTTGTGAACCGGGAATTATAGAGAAAACCCGGTATTTGGTAAAAGCAGGAGATTTTGTGTTTGAAATTGACGAATTTTATGGTGAGAACGAAGGCTTAAAGGTTGCAGAAATAGAACTCAATAAAGAAACCGATACCTTTGAAAAGCCCCAGTGGCTCGGAACAGAAGTAACCGGGGAAATAAAATATTATAATTCACAATTAAGCAAAAACCCCTTTAAAAACTGGTAACTCTAAAGAATGAAGAAACTAATTTATATACTCGCTTTTCCTCTATTATTAATTTCCTGTAAAGATATTCCCGAGCAGGAACGAGGCATCCCGGGTCCCGAAAAAGTTGCGGTAGAAAAACCTAAAATCAATATAGATTCGGTAGAAAATGATCTAAAGGAAAAGGGCTATCAAACTTTTAGATATAAAGATGGCGACACCACTTATTTAATGCAACAATATTATATGGTTTTTCTAAAGAGTGGTGCAAATAGAAGTCAGGATTCTACTGAGGCTGCGCGCTTGCAGAAGGAACACCTGGCCTATTTAAGCAGGATGGCTGAAGAAGGTTATGCCAGTTTAATTGGACCCTTTGGTGGCGACGGTGATATTCGTGGAATTGCGGTTTATAATACCGCAACTCTGGAAGAAGCCGATAGTTTGGCCAGGCAGGATCCTATGGTAAAAGCCGGTAGACTGGAAGTTGAAGTTAATCCCTGGTGGACCGCAAAAGGAGGAAAACTGAACTAGAGCTAAGCAAACAGAAATTTTAAATATTTGAATTATGAAGATTGAGCAAATTGATGAGGTAACCAAAGGATTTTTTCAAGTTTTAGAAGATGAAACACAAGCTGGAAAGATTGAATATACCTGGGCCGGGAAGAGTAAATTTATAATAGATCATACTGAAGTTGATCCTGAATTTAAAGGCAAAGGCGTTGGAAAAAAGATGGTAAAAGCAACCGTAGATTTTGCAAAAGAAAATAAACTAAAAGTGATTCCGCTATGTCCTTTTGCTAAAAGCGTAATAGAAAAAACGCCTGAATTTCAGGAAGTGCTTGCCTAATTTTTAATTCAGTAATTATGAAAAAAGTCTCACTTCCCGATTTAAGATATGTAGGTTTCGAAAAAGAGAAACTCACACTTCACCTTTTTCTGCAGGTTGTGGGAAAGATCAGGTTGAAGCTTTCGCCTAGAAAAAATCACTGGTGGTATATAACTCATTACCTCAATCAACAGGGCTTTACCACGGGTGCTATTCCTTATAACAATGGGTTTAGCAGTTTTTCTATAGATTTTAATTTTATTAAACATCAACTGGAAATAGCAACAAGCGAAGGTGATTTTGAGCTTGTAAAGCTAGAAAATGGTTTAAGCGTTTCCGATTTTTATAAGCAAGTTTTTACGATTCTAAAAACGCTGAAAATAGACGTAAATATTGTAGATAAGCCTTTTGATCTGGGCATTGATAAGAAATTTTCAGACATTTCTGAAATTCATCAATACGATAAATCTTATGCTGAAAAACTTTGGAAAACCCTGTTATGGACAGACGGAGTTTTTAAAGAATTTAGCGGGAGGTTTTACGGAAAAACCTGTCCGGTGCATTTATACTGGCATTCTATGGATCTTGCTGTCACCAGGTTTTCAGGCAAAAAAGCTCCAAAAATGCCTGCTGAGGCCAGACTTTCAGATAAAGATGCTTATACTCACGAATGTATAAGCTTTGGTTTTTGGCCGGGTGATGACAAAGTGCAGGAGCCTGCATTTTATTCCTATACTTTTCCCAATCCTGAAGGTTTGGAAGAGCAAGAACTTCAACCTAAATCTGCAAGTTGGGAAATGAATAACGGCAGCCCCATGGCTATTCTAACTTATGCTAATCTTAAAGAAGAAGAAAATCCCAGAGCGGCTTTACTGGATTTTATGGAAAGTGCTTACCAGGCCGGTGCTGAGCTTGCAGGATGGCCAATTGAAGATTTAAAAGTGCCAGATCTTGATAAACTATAGAAGGTGAAATGCTAATTATAATACATCATTGCGAACCCGTTTCTGGTTGAAGCAATCTGTTTTCAGCAAGATAATATTTTCTGAAATAGATCTTATAATTCAATAGATTGCCACAGATCCGGCCTCGCAATGACGAACTTCTTTACTCGATAATCGAGATTAAATGTTCCGAAGTTTTTTACTTATGATTTAGAATTGATCACTTGAATAATTTCTGCCTTTTGCAAAACTCCAGATTGTCTCCAAAGTTGTTGTCCGTTTTTAAATAAAATCATTGTAGGCACACCACGCACCTGGTATTTTCCTGCCAGCTCCTGGTTTTTATCTACATCTATCTTTACGATCTTCACCGCGTCGCCTAACTCAGCTTTTACCTCTTTTAAAATTGGAGCCAGTGTTTTACAAGGCCCACACCAATCGGCATGAAAGTCTACTAAAACGGCTTTTTCATCTTTTATAATTTCGCTAAAATTGCTTTTCATAATAATTAAATTAAGCTTTCTTAAAGTTACTGAATTTCCTGCTTTAGTCGAAAATAAATTGCTCTTCCAACAAAAAACAGCCACGAAATAAAATTCCGTGGCTGCCTCTTCAACAATTAATAAAACAAATTCAACAAAAATTATTGCCAGCCTCCACCAAGGGCTTTATATAGGTTTACGATGGAATTCAATTTATTGTATTCAGCACTAATCAAATTAAGCCTTGAGTTTAGTGCATTCTCCCTGGCAGTTAAAACTTCCAGGTAGTTTACTAGTCCATTATTAAGCAATTCTTCAGAAAAATCTGAAGCTTTATTATAGGCTTCATATTCGTTTTCCAGAATATTCTTACGTTCTGTACTTGCTTTATAGTTAGAAAGGGCATCAGAAACTTCCCTACCGGCTACCAGAATCGCTTGTTTAAAGTTTAGCAAGGCTTGTTGCTGTTGCGCCTGTGAAACTTCATACTGCGTTCTTATTTGCCTTTTGTTAATTATTGGTTGCAATAAAGATGCACCTAAATTAGCAAAGAGAGAGTTTGCATTTAATAATTTATCTAATTCCAAACTTTGGAAACCTCCCGACGCGGTTAGTGTAAGAGAAGGATAGAAATTTGCCCTTGCAGCATTAGTAAGCTCAAAAGCATTTATAAGTCCGTACTCTGCGGCGATCACATCTGGCCGGTTTCTAAGTAGTTGAGAAGGCACACCGGTATTAAGTGGTGTGATAATATTCTGCTTAGAAAGCTCGGTTCTTTCTATTTCCTGCGGACCTTCGCCCAAGAGAATAGAAAAAGAATTTTCGAGTAAACGAATTTGATTTTTAAGCTGTACCACTAAGGCTTCGGCCGTATGCAACTGGGCTTTGGTTTGTTGTACCCCAACTTCGGTAACATTTCCGGCTGTTTTTAAAGCTTCGGTAGTTTCCAAACTGCTTTCCCTGTTTTCAAGAGTTTGTTCAGCAATTCTAAGTTGTTCATCCAGGCTAAGCAATTGGTAGTAATTACTGGCAATATTGGCAATAAGCTGAGTTTTCACCGCTTTGTGAGCCGCTTCACTCTGTAAGTAAGCCGCGGTAAAAGCACGATCGTTACTTCTTATTTTTCCCCAGATATCGGCTTCCCAGGAAAGATTTCCGGTTACATCGTATTGGGTAATACTTCCATCAAAGAAAGACCCGAACTGACTATTTGGAGATAAGATTTGATGGCTCACAGACGGCCCCGCATTTAAAGTAGGAAAATAGCTTGCTTTCCCCTGTTTTACGTAAGCTTCTGCTGCCAGCATTTGCTGTATGGCAATTCGAATATCAATATTATTCTCCAGCCCTTCTTCAATATGATTTTTCAGAATAGGATCGGTAAAAATTTCTTTCCAGGAAATCACCGCCATACTCAGGGAATCCTGCGGAAGATTATCTGTTCTATAGAGTTCTTCTGAAATTTCTTCCAGTTCAGGACGTTCGTATTCTTTAGCGGCAAAGCAGGAAACCAGTAAAAATGGTACGGCACCCGCAAGCAAAAATTTATATATACTGTTTCTTCTCATCATTATGCTTTTTCAGAAATTGATTTCTTTTCTGTTTGAGCTGCTTCAGGAGCGCCCGAAATTTTTTCTTGTAACCATTGGAATATGATATAAAGAATAGGAATTACAAAAACACCTACAACCGTTCCAATTAGCAATCCGCCGGCAGCTCCTGTACCAATAGACCTGTTACCTTCGGCTCCTACTCCTGTAGCAAGTACCAAAGGAGTTAGTCCTAAAATAAATGCGAAAGAAGTCATTAAAATAGGTCGCAATCTAACGCGCGCTCCGTCTATTGCAGCCTCGGTTAAAGGCATTCCTTCCCTACGCCGCTGTATGGCAAACTCTACAATAAGAATGGCATTTTTAGCCAGTAAGCCAATCAACATTATTAGTGCTATCTGGAAGTAGATATTGTTCTGTAAACCTGCCATCCAGGTTGTGAAATATGCTCCTGCAACTCCAATAGGTAAAGAGAGTATTACCGAAAATGGTAAGAGGTAACTTTCGTATTGTGCTGCCAGTAAAAAGTAAACAAATACAATACTTAAGAGGAATATTATTCCCGCCTGGCCTGAAGAAGCGATTTCTTCCCGGGTAAGTCCGGAGAAAGCCACGTCATATTCGTTAGGTAAACTCTGTTCTGCAGTTTGCTGAATGGCGGTAATTGCATCTCCCGAGCTATAACCCGGAGCCGAAGAACCGGTAAGTGTTACCGCATTAAACAGGTTAAAACGGGTTACGGTTTGTGGACCATAGATTCGCTCTAAAGTGACGAATTGTGAAACCGGTGCCATTTCCCCGCTTGGAGTTTTAAGGAACATGCTATTAAGGCTTTCCTTATCTACACGATCTTCGGGCAGAGCCTGCACAAAAACACGATATTGTTTTCCAAATCGGCTAAAGTTAGCGGTATAAATACCTCCAATATAACCCTGTAGGGTACTTAAAATATCACTAATGCTTACTCCGGCTTCTTTGGCTTTGGGCACATCAATATCCATTTGTAATTGCGGATAGTTTGTGCTAAAAGGATTAGAGGCAAAGGCGATCTCAGGTCGCTGCATTAGATTTCCTACAAACTGGGTAGCTGTTTCGTCTAAAGCTTTTAGCTCACCAGATGCTCTGTCTACCAATTGCATCTCAAAACCATCTGCACTACCAAACCCGGGAACACTGGGCGGAGTGAAATAAATGATCTGAGCGTCATTGATAGCGGCAGCCTTTTTATTAAGCTGAGCGATAATTCCTTCTACCGAAGTTGCTTCTGTTTCCCTGTCTCCCCAGTCTTCCAGAATAATAAAGCCCATAGCATTAGAACTACCTGCGCCAGAGAAAAAGTTACGCCCGGCAATAACTGTAGCGGTACGTACTCCTTCAACGCTTTCCATCTGATCGTAAAGCGTTTGAGAAACCTCATAGGAGCGGTCCAAAGAAGAACCAGGAGGAAGCTCGGCATTAACGAAAATTACTCCCCGGTCTTCGGTAGGGACAAAACCTTTAGGAATAGAGCTATCTGCCCAAAAGATACCTGCCGCAGCAAGCGCCAGGATTAGAAAAGTAATCCATTTGTGTTTTACTAAAAAGCCTAATGAGCTTGTATATTTTCTTGTTGTAGCTTTAAACCCTGCATTAAAAGCACTATAAAACCTTTGTAAAAAGTTTTTCTTTTTATGTTCTTCAGAATGTGGTTTTAAGAATAGTGCACATAGGGCGGGACTTAAGGTTAGCGCGTTTACTGCTGAAATTAATATCGCAACAATAAGCGTCACACCAAATTGCTCATAAAATACTCCAGATGGTCCCTGTATAAAAGTAATAGGAATAAAAACCGCTGCCATTACCAGGGTAATGGAAACAATAGCACCAGCAATCTCACTCATTGCTGAAACTGAAGCTTTTTTGGCACTTTCTGCACCATCTTCCAGCTTGGCATGGACGGCTTCAACAACTACAATAGCATCATCTACCACAATACCAATGGCGAGAACCAGCGCGAATAAAGTAAGCAGGTTAACTGAATATCCTAAAACCCCAAGAAAGAAGAATGTTCCGATAATTGAAACAGGAACAGCAATCGCAGGGATTAAAGTAGATCTAAAATCCTGAAGAAATACAAATACCACTAAGAAAACCAGCAAGAATGCTTCAATTAAAGTGGTTTTTACTTTTCCTATAGATGCGGTTAAGAATTTGTTGGTGTCATAGTTAATAATATAATCTACGCCTTCCGGAAAATCTTCTTTTAGATCGTCCAGTTTTACATAGATTTCTTCAATAACTTCCTGGGCATTTGAACCCGGAGTTTGAAAAACACCAAAACTAATAGCCGGATGTCCTTTAGACCTGGAAAGTGAAGAGTAGGAGAAGGCATCCAGTTCTACAGTACCCACATCTTTTACTCTTAAAAACTGACCGTTATCCTGGGCAGAAATAATAATATTTTCATATTCTTCAGCAGTTTTATAACGGCCTTTATATTTCAATACATATTCAAAAGACTCTCCTGCGTTTTGACCTAAAGCACCCGCAGCTGCTTCTAAACTTTGTTCCCCAATGGCAGAGGTTACATCCCTTGGCACCAAACCGTAGTTCGCCATTTTAGCTGGATCTAGCCAAACTCGCATTGCGTAGTCTTTTCCTCCAAATACATTAACCTCACCCACACCGTTAATTCGCTGTAGTTCTGGTTTTACATTAATATTCAAATAATTCTGAATAAATGTATCGTCGTAATCTGGATTGGTAGAGTATAAACCGGCATATAATAAAGCCGAGTTTTGTCTTTTTGTGGTCGTTACACCGGCCCGAATAACTTCATCGGGTAACACCGCATTAGCCCTGGAAACCCGGTTTTGAACGTTTACCGCGGCAATATCTGGGTCGTAGCCCTGTTCAAAGAAAACTGTTATACTGGCGCTACCATTATTACTGGCGCTGGAGGTAAGGTAAGTCATTCCTTCCACCCCGTTAATTTGCTCTTCAATAGGCACCACTACACTTTCAAGTATAGTTTCTGCATTAGCCCCGGGATAAGATGCATTAACCTGCACCGTAGGTGGCGCAATATCTGGATATTGAGTTACCGGTAATTCTGATAGTCCTAAAACACCTAAAATCACAATGATAATAGATATTACTGTAGATAATACAGGACGTTCTATAAAGGTTTTTAGCATAGCTTTTTATTTAAAAACTGTGTTGAAGGAATTTACAATACTATCTAAGGCGATAGGCTGAGGTTGTATTTTGGTACCCGGTTTTACTTTGCTAGCTCCTTTAGCCAGAATAGTAGTTCCTTTTTCTATGCCTTCATTCACTACATAAACCTTATCTATTTCTGCAATAATATTTAGAGAAGAAGCAACCAGGCTTGAATCTGCTTTTACTTTGTAAACAAAAGTTTTTCCCTGTTGTTCAAAAGTGGAAAGGGTAGGAACTATTAATGCATCTTCGTATACATTAGGTATTTTAACTGTACCGCTACTTCCATTTCTAAGCAAACCCTGGCGATTATCAAATTTAGCCCGAAAGGTTACGGTACCGGTCTGCTGATTTATTTCCCCTGAAATTGTTTCTATAGTTCCTTTCTTTTCATATTCATTTCCGTTGGCCAGAATCAAATTAATTTCAGGAAGATTTTTTATTTTTTCTTCCATAGTATTAGCCTCGGTACTATTCATAAAGCTTAGGAAGTCTTTCTCATTCATAGAAAAGAAAGCGTAAACCTCATCGGTTTGGGAAACCGTGGTAAGGGGAGTGGGATCGCCGGGAGAAACCAAAGCGCCGTTTCTAAAATTAATGTCTCCTACATAACCGTCTACCGGGCTTTTGATGTTAGCGTAGCCAATACTGGCTGCAATACTGTTGTAATTTGCCTCTGCCTGTGAAAGCTGCGCTTTCGCGGTTTCTAATTGAACTTCGCTAATGATATCTTTTTCAACCAGGGGTTTTAGTTTTTCAACTTCCACGCGGGCTGCATTTACATTTGCTTTTGCAGCTTCAGCATCACCAGATAAAGATTCGGTTTCAAGCTTAAAGAGTAGCTGTCCTTTCTTTACTTTTTCACCTGCATCAACCAAAACATCGGTAACATAGCCAGAAACTTTTGCTCTCACTTCACTATTTACAACACCCTCAATGCTGGTTGGGTATGAAGTGTAACCGGTAACCGTCCTGGTAGGTACATCTATTACCGGGAAAGGTTGTGGACCCTGGGCCTGTTGGGCTGGCTGTCCCTTTTTGCTGTCTGAGCACGAAGTGAAAACTGCTGCGCTTATAAGTAGACTAAAATAGATTATCTTTCTCATTGCTTTTACTATGAATTATTGGTTGTCGATGTTCTTCTTTAATTTATTAACTGCTGCAGTTGCTTCATCCAGAAAGTCTAGCAGGCTTTTTTGAAACTCCAGGTCAAAAGGAGGATCTTCCCTGTTCACTTCGTTACTCTGTATTTTATATTGAAGCACTTCTTTATGAATGCATCTTTGAGCTTCCCATTTGGCCGTCATCTCATCAATGTATTTTTCCATAAGATCTGGCTTTACTACAAAATAGCGTTTACGGTCTCCAGTTTTGGTATAATACTCTATTCTGTTGGTTGCCTGTAAGTGTTCTAAATGGCAGGATACGGTACTTTTCCCCGCATTTAAATCCTTCACTAATTGATCGAAAGTGATTCCTTTTTTTCCTGTAACTATGGCAGTGGCAAAGATCCTTGCGGCCACTGGCGCTAATTGATATTCTTTTTCAAACTGAACGCCCAGTTTTTCAATAAGGCGGGTTTTTTCTTTTTCTAAGTCTGATTTATTCATTCTTTTCTTTTGAAGCTGTGAAATTAATGTTTGGTTCCGAATAAACCGAACTGATTAACTTTAAATATTTGTTAAAGCGCGTCCGGTAGGGATTTCAGGAAATTTAGTTCATCAGATTTTAGCACAAATCCGGCACGAACCATACTCCGATTTTCTTCATAATTGAGAAGACTTTCAGAATTTCCTTTAAACCATTCCAGCATTAAATAAATATTAGAAGAATTAAAAGGTTTATACATTAAGCGTGTTCTCAATGTACCATTCCAATCTTTAGTGCCTTTCATCAACATCACATCTACAAGGAATTCATTAGGTATAATGTTGTAGGTGAGGTTTAACTTACCATAGCCAACATACTCAATCAAATCTGGGTTATCCTTTTTGTACCTGAAAGGGAACCAGCCTTTAACACTAACCAGAAATTTTTCGTTTATAGCGGTGTGGTAGCTCAGGGAAATTCTATTCCAGCTTCTGGAATATATACTGTCTCGCCCGTTAGACTCATGTTCCAGTTGCAAATATGCCATCCCGGCTAAATGATCGTTACGGTTGTAAATAGGTTTCCCTAGAGCAAGACCAGGTTGAAAATTAATCTCCTGAAAGGGACTTGAGAATTTATAAATATTCCAAAATGCCTTTTGAGTGTAGGTGAGAAACAAATGCGTATCAAACGGTAAGGTATTGCGGGTAAGTAAAGCTTTAAAGCTAATTTGATATTTTGCATCTGCGGTTTCTGATGAGATCTCTTCATCTGTTGAAATACCGCTTATAAAATAATTATCCTTGTGTATAGAAAACACGGGCATTTTTTCTATAGTATCATTTATTTTTTCGCGGGATAATCTTTGAGAATTAGCTTCACCGATACTGAAAGTGAAAATTATTAATAGGAGGAAGTAAGCCCTGTTTTTCATTTTTTTGCATTTTATAAGAACGTGCAAAAGTAGGCTTAGTTCTGAATCTCCCGAACTAACAACCTTTAAATTTCCGTTAAAAGAAAAACCCAACTAAAAAGTTGGGTTTCATAATCTAATATGTTGGTATATACCTAGTTGTTATAAATTCCTATTTCCAGGTCGCCATTCTTATTCATTTTTGCGCGGTACATTCCTGCGGTATTAAATTCCATAGAAACATTTCCCTGGTGATCTATTGCGATGATCCCGCCACTACCGCCAAGTTCCGGGTTTTTATTCTGGATCACTTCTTTTGCAGCTTCGGCAAGACTCATTTCTTTATATTCCATTAATGCTGAAATATCATAAGCTACCACTCCACGAATAAAAAACTCTCCCCAGCCGGTTGCAGATATCGCTGCGGTTTTATTATTTGCATAAGTTCCGGCGCCAATTATTGGAGCATCGCCAATGCGGCCCCATTTTTTATTGGTCATTCCGCCGGTTGAGGTTCCTGCGGCCAGGTTTCCATTTTTGTCTAACGCGGCACAACCAACCGTACCAAATTTAGAATCTTTAATAAACGGATCTACAAATGCAGTCTTCCCATCGTGATCCAGCTCTGTTTTTTCTGAATCTCTTTCCTTTAAGCGTTCTAAACTTTTAAATCGGTTTTCGGTATAGAAATATTCAGGGTCTACAATTTCCAAATTTCGTTCTTCAGCAAATTGCTCAGCTCCTTTTCCTGAAAGCATTACGTGCTCTGAATTTTCCATCACTTCCCAGGCTAGATTTATTGGGTTTTTCACGGTAGTTACTCCAGATACTGCACCGGCATTTAAAGTTTGCCCATCCATTATCGAAGCATCCAGCTCATTTTTACCTTCGTTGGTAAAAACAGCTCCTTTCCCGGCGTTGAAAAGTGGTGAATTCTCCATGATATTTATAGTTCGCTGCACAGCTTCAATTGCAGTTCCGCCATTGGCGAGAATTTCGTGCCCCGTTCTTATGGCTTCTTCCAGTTTCGCTTTATAGGCTTGTTCAAGGGAATCGCTCATATTTTCCTTTAAAATAGTACCCGCGCCGCCGTGAATTACAATGCCGAAGTTTTCTACGGAATCCTGATCTTTTTCGGTTTTGGTGGTTTGATTTGTTTGGGTTTCTTTTTCAGCAGAAGTATTACAGGCTAAAAAGAGTGATAAACTGAATAAAAGGAATATTTTTTTCATAAATGGTGTGATTTTCAGCCGAAGATAAGCATTTGTATAAATTATTGAGCTTGCGCCAGGGATAGCAGCGTAAATCCCGCAGGCGCCAGCAGGCGACGAGGAATTGCAGCGAATAGCCCGTTAAGGCGCCCAAAAAGATAAGAAAATCGTCCTTTTTTTCGAGCTTTAAGTTGTAATTTTAAGCAATATAATTTTGAAATCATGGCAGTAAATAAACCTTTTAACCTTAATAAATGGGTTGAGCAAAACCGCGAATCGCTTAAGCCGCCGGTTGGTAACCGAAATCTTTATAAAGAATCTGAAGATTATATTGTGATGGTAGTGGCCGGGCCCAACGCCCGCAAAGATTACCATTATAACGAGACAGAAGAGCTTTTTTACCAGTTAGAAGGTGAAATAGAAGTGCATATCCAGGAAGATGGGGAGAAAAAGACGATGCAATTGGGCCCGGGAGATATGTACTTGCATCCCGGAAAAGTACCACATTCGCCGGTGAGAAAAGAAGGTTCTATTGGTCTCGTGGTAGAACGAAAACGAGTACAAATTGATGCCAAAGATGGACTTTTATGGTTTTGCGATAATTGTAACCATAAATTGTATGAAGTCTATTTTCCCTTAACCGATATTGAGAAAGATTTTCTAAAACATTTTAAGCATTTCTACGGAAGCAAAGACTTGCGAACCTGCGATAATTGCGGGGAAGTGATGCCGGTAGACGAACGTTATGTTGCCGGGACAGATTAGCGTTAAAAATTTAGTATTTTAGCAGGAAACACACAAAAGAACAGATAAAATTTACAAATTAATGAGTGAAATAGCAGAGAAATTCGGAATTAAACAAGCTTTAAAGGATCTTGGTTTGCAGGAAACCAATAATGGAACTTCTACCGGAAAAGATTTTTTTAGTAGTGGTGAAGTAATTGAATCTTATTCTCCTGTAGACGGCGCTTTAATTGGAAAAGTAAAAGCGACCACCAAAGAAGATTACGAAAAAGTAATTACTACTGCCACTGCAGGTTTTAAAGAATGGCGCACCTGGCCGGCACCTCAACGAGGTGAAGTGGTTCGACAGTTCAATGATGAATTAAGAAGATTAAAAGAACCTTTGGGGAAATTGGTTTCCTACGAAATGGGAAAATCTTACCAGGAAGGTTTGGGCGAAGTTCAGGAAATGATAGATATCTGCGATTTCGCAGTGGGTCTTTCCCGCCAGTTACACGGGTTAACCATGCATTCTGAACGCCCCGGGCATAGAATGTACGAGCAATACCATCCGCTTGGAGTAGTTGGAATTATCTCAGCATTTAACTTTCCGGTTGCGGTTTGGTCGTGGAATACGGCTTTGGCGTGGGTTTGTGGTGATGCTTGCGTTTGGAAAGGATCAGAGAAGACTCCCTTAACTTCTGTGGCCTGTCAAAATATTGCCGCTAGAGTTTTTGCTGAAAACAATGTTCCGGCAGGAATTTCTTCATTGATCACCGGCGATTATAAAGTGGGTGAAATGATGACCAACGATAAACGAGTGCCGTTAATTTCGGCTACCGGTTCTATTAGAATGGGAAAAATAGTTGCCCAGGCCGTTGCCGCAAGGTTAGGAAAATCGCTTCTTGAATTAGGAGGAAATAACGCCATAATCGTAACCCCAGATGCCGATATTAAAAATACGGTAATCGGTGCTGTGTTTGGAGCTGTGGGAACTTGCGGACAGCGTTGTACTTCTACCCGAAGATTAATTATTCACGAATCTATTTATGATAAAGTAAAAGATGCGATTGTAAAAGCTTATAAGCAATTGCGTATTGGAAACCCATTAGATGAAAATAATCACGTGGGGCCGCTTATCGATAAAGATGCGGTAAAAAATTATCAAAGCGCTTTAGATAAAGTAGTGGAAGAAGGCGGTAAGATCTTAGTTGAAGGTGGCGTTTTGGAAGGCGAAGGCTACGAAAGCGGATGCTACGTAAAACCAGCTATTGCCGAAGCAAAAAATGAATTTAAGATCGTACAGCACGAAACTTTTGCACCGGTACTTTATATTATGAAATATTCAGGAGATGTTTCTAACGCCCTGGAATTACAAAATGGGGTAGTGCAGGGACTTTCTTCAGCAATAATGACCAACAACTTAAGGGAAGCCGAACGTTTTCTTTCGGTAGAAGGTTCAGATTGCGGGATTGCAAACGTGAATATTGGAACTTCAGGTGCCGAAATTGGCGGTGCTTTTGGTGGTGAAAAAGAAACCGGAGGCGGAAGAGAATCTGGGTCTGATGCCTGGAAGATCTATATGCGCAGACAAACAAATACTATTAATTATACCACTGAACTGCCGTTGGCGCAGGGAATCAAATTTGATTTGTAGTATTTAAAGGCTATTATAATTATCGTCACCCTGAACTCGTTTCAGGGTCTAATATGTAAATAAAAATAACTTTAGATTCTGAAATAATCCCGAAGCTTCGGGACAGAATGACGGAGTAAGCCTGATTGGAATTATATAACCAAAACCTCACAGCATTAAAAATCTGTGAGGTTTGTTTTTTCTCAGATTTTAGCATTTCCCTAATTAGACCTTCAATAATAATTTTATATTTTGTGGTCATCAAAAAAATAGACAATGAGTAAAATCGATAACGAAACAATTAAGAAAGAGCATAAAAAGCGCCAGGAAGATTTTGAAGAGGAAGACGTGCATAATGTGCTGGAAGATGAAGAAGAGATAAAGTCTAAATTTGAAAATAAAGGAAAGCTGCAGCGTTATGTAGACGATGCACAACTACTTTTTAATTTGCTAAGAGATTATGCAAATGGAAATTATAGGGAAGTTCCTTTTAACGTGGTTGCGGCTATTGGAGGAGCATTACTATATGTGCTTTCGCCAATAGATCTAATCCCAGATTTTATTCCGATAGTTGGATATTTAGACGATGCGGCTGTAATTGCTTTTTGTCTTAACCTAATTGAAAAAGACCTGATCTCTTATAAGGTCTGGAAGAGAAATGCTGCTTAAGCTCTATTGATCACTAATTATAATAGCTCAATAAAAAGAGGCTGTTTGAAAAGTTTGTACTCGTCAAGCTGAACTCGTTTCAGCTTCTAACTTGTTATTTAATTATCAACATATTAGATCCTGAAATAAATTCAGGATGACGATTTTGACTTTTCAGACAGCCTCTTATTTTATAAATTTTTCCAGAAATTATAGTCTTCCGTTAGCCTCAACCCATTTAAAGGTGTGTTGATCTTCCGGGATAGCCATTCTTCCTGCAATTCTTCGCATTCTGTCTGGTAATTTCATTAAATAATCCCTTGCTTTTTCGGCCTCATCTGTTAAAGAGCGCATTTTGTCTATTTCCCAGTAGCCATTAAGTTTCTCCAGGATTTCTATATAATCGTAGGTGGTGTAAACGCCAAGACGCTGTGCTGCATTTGAGAAATTTTCAAAAGCTTCAGCAATTCCCTGTCCGCTTTCACGTAAGAATTGGGCCGGCATTACAATTTTTTTCTTCATCATATCGTGAAAAGCCAGCATCATTTCGCTAGGATCGTGTTCAAAAATAGTTTTCACGAATTCGCGATAAGCCATATAATGTCTCATCTCGTCGCCGGCGATGATATTACACATCTTCCCAAGCATTTTGTTTCCTTTTTTCTTAGCTAATTGCCCTACACGCTTGTGTGAAATATTAGTAGCTAATTCCTGAAAACTGGTATATACAAAGTTCTTATAAGGATCACGACCGGTACCAATATCAAAACCATCGTTGATTAAATATTGCGTAGTTTTTTCAATCTCGCGCATATTTACTCTCCCAGATAAGTAAAGATATTTGTTAAGTGTATCTCCGTGGCGGTTTTCTTCTCCCGTCCAGTGGCGAACCCATTTAGACCAGGCGTTTTCCTCGCCGCGGCTTTTACCGTGTTGCTCCACACCTTCCATATCCATAAGCCAGGATTCGTAGGTTGGCAGGGCTTCCTCAGTAACCATATCTGCAACTAAAACTACCCAAAAATCGTATTCAAGCTCTTTGGCTTCTTCCCTAATTTGGGTGATTTCGTCCATATAATTTTCTCCCTGTAAGTTTGGAAGAAGATCTGTTGGTTGCCAGATTTCTTCTACGGGAATAAGGTATTCTTTAATGAAACCGTCTACCTGTTTTTCAACGGTATTCATCACTTCTAATCTAATATTGTCGAGGGCCATTTTAGTTTGTTTTGAAGCAGAAATCTAAAAAATCTGCGGATATTAATCAACTCTTAAGTAAGAATTGTGCTAAAAATATTCTAATTGGGAATTTTCTATATAAATAAAAGTCAAAATCCCTGAATTACAAAGATATAAAGAGAAAATGCGTTTTGTGGTAAAATCGTCTTAATTTCTACCTTCTTCTTCGGGGTAGAGTTTAAATACAGGCTCACTTTGCCAAATTTCCTTTGTATTTACCTCTAAAGCCGATAATTTTCCCATAAATGCTGCCCCGGTATCTACATTCCATATATTGGCGCGTTTTACGGGGGCTTCTTCATTAATTCGGGTTACCGGTGTATGCCCAATAAAAATTTCATCAAAAATTTGAAGGCGTTTTGGGTAATTTGTGTCGCCGGGCTCAATATTTTTATCTAAAGAAAGCGCCATTTCCCATAAAGTTCTATCCCAATAAAAACCGGTTTCGTGATATTCCTGCTCTGGGCCGTGTTGGCTTGTAAATCCGGCGTGTACAAAAAGCCTGTTCTTTTTATCTACATAGTAATTTAGCATCTGGTTATAAAACTCGATATGCGATTCTATTTCTTCCGAAGAAAAATTTCTATAGGCGTCAATACTGGATTGCCCGCCATGTTCCAGCCATTTTTCATTAAGCTCCCCGGTGGCCAACCAACGATGGGTGAGATCGTCATGATTTCCTCGTAGAAAAATACAGGTATTTTGTTTGGCGAGATCTATTAGGTATGAAACCACATTGGCTGAGTCGCTCCAACCATCTACATAATCTCCCAGGAAAATAAGTTCATCTTCAGGGGTTACCTCTATTTTTTCAAGGAGCTGTATTAAAGCTTTTAATCCGCCGTGAATGTCTCCAATAGCAATGCTTCGGCCCATATTAATTGTATTTTACTTTTCTTAAAATTCGCATACTTTCTTTGTAATAATTATAAACTTCCTGGCTGTATTCTTTTAAATACGGTTTTGCTTCTTCCAGTTTGTCTATTGCCTGTTCAAAGTTATTTAAATAGCAAAGTAAATAAGTTGAAGGCAAATTTTTTAGGTCTTTTTTTTGTTGTTTATCTAACGGAAGCCTTTTTTTAAGCCTTTCTACAAGCTTGCTGTTTATGTTGTAAATATGATAAAGCGTTTTTTTGTCGAATTCCGGTGGCTCAAATAACAACTTGCTTTCAATATCGTAACTCACGCTATCTTTAAAACTGATGGTGACTTCCTCCAACGGGTAAAACTGGTATTTATCGTGTAATCCCAATTGAACGTATTCCAGAATTTTGAACTCTTCATCGGTCAGGCTAATGCTCACCTGGTCTAAATCTGAATAAAACAATTTTACCTGTTCATTTATAAGCTCTATATCTACCCTGGAATAAAAAGTTTCGTGTTTTGCCTGAATCTTTTTCCCGGCCCAGCAAACCACAAAGTATTCTTTAAAAACTTTATAAGTGGCGTTATAATCTTTTCTTTTCTGAAGAAAATCGAACACACCATCCAGCGTCAATTCAATATTATTATGCGAGTGTTTTTCTATAGAATTCACTATTTCTGAATTCACATCGGTGATCTCCACACCAAAAACCTTAGGCATACTAATACTGCCATCCCTAAGAAAAACCGAACCTCCATAATATTTCCAGATATTCTTTTTAAGCGAACATATTTTCCCGTGATTCGGCCTAATACTCACCAAACCCACCACCAGGTTTCCCGGCAAATGCGGAAAAGGGATATTTTCATAAGAAATTAATGGCGGATTGCTCAAATAAGCATTCACCAGGTTTTGAATTTTACTGTCGTCAAAAAAGTCGGTGCCTACAATTCTGTTATCTTCGTCCTGGACTCCAATTACTATATAAGAATTGTTTTCAGGATTGGAATTAGAAAGTGCGCAAACGTGCTTTAAAAACTTAGCTTTCCCTTCTCTTTCGCCAATATTGAGCTTCAGCTTTTTGTCGTAAAAGCTGTTCTCGTCGTTATGAGCGAGCAGGTTTTTTATTAAAAGCCGTTTGTTGATCATATTAACTTTGTCATTTCCGTGAAGACGGAAATCTCTTCTTAATTTTTATTCACCGTAGTGCTATTCGCCTGCGCGGTTGGCATCACCACTAAATCTGCAATATTTACGTGATAAGGTCTGGTGACCACAAACCTGATTATATCAGCGATATCTTCCGGGCGTAAAGCTTGAAAACCTTCATAAACACTTTTAGCTTTTTCTGTATCTCCTTTAAATCTTACCTCGCTGAATTCGGTTTGGGTAAGTCCGGGGTTCACGGCACCAACTCGAATTCCGTGTTTGTTAAGGTCTATTCGCATGGCCTGGTTTAAGGCGTCTACTGCATATTTGCTGGCGCAATAAACATTGCCGTTGGGGTAAACTTCTTTCCCGGCGGTAGAACCAATATTAATAATATGCCCGGTTCCCTGACTTATCATTTTCGGAAAAATCGCTTTGCTAACATATAGCAGGCCTTTTACGTTAATATCCAGCATCGCATCCCAGTCGTCTATATTTCCATCCTGGATTGGGTTCAAACCGTGCGCATTTCCGGCATTATTGATAAGAATATCTATTTTTTGAAATTTCTCAGGAAGGCTATTGATCTTTTCAACAACCACTTCCTTATCCCGAACATCAAAACAAAGCGTATACACCGCCACTCTTTTTGATAATTCTTTTTTTAATTCAGCTAATCGCTCTTCTCTTCTTCCGCAGAGAATAAGATTAATCCCTTCCCTGGCGAAGGCACTCGCCGTAGCTTTCCCTATTCCACTGGTTGCTCCTGTAATTAATGCAGTTTTCATAATTTATTTTTCTAAATACTAAAGTATCTACAAGTAAGTAGCTTAGGCTTACATATGCAATTTAAAGTCTTGTTAAATTTAGTTAATCTGGGGTCTTTCATAAAATTTAATCGGCTATGCTGCGTTTTCCTGTCTAAACAATTAATAAACCTATTTATGAAAAGAACGATGAAGCACCTAAAGTTAAAGAGCTTACTGCTTGCCACAGTAATCGCTTTTGGATTTACAAGTTGTAGTGATGACGATGAAAATAACGTTGCAGAGGGTAATGCCCAATTAACCGTGAGAATGACAGATGCTCCCGGTGATTATGATCACGTTTGGGTAGATGTACAGGATGTGATGATTAAAACCGAAGCCGCCGTTGGAGAAGAAGAGGCTGAGTGGGAAAGCCTTGCTAATGTTGAAACCGGCCGTTATGACCTGTTACAATTAACCGGCGGAGTTTCTCAATTATTGGTAGATGCAGAAATTCCTGCAGGTTATCTTGATCAAATAAGATTGGTGTTAGGCCCTGATAATGTAGTTGACATTGCTGGAGAGGAAATCGCCCTTGCTACGCCAAGTGCTCAACAATCTGGCTTAAAACTAAATGTACAACAGGAACTTGAGGCAGGAGAGCATTATGAATATCTTTTGGACTTTGATGTAGACGAATCTGTGGTGATTACCGGTAATGCAGGCTATATTTTAAAACCGGTTATTAGAATGTCGGCTATGGCCAATACAGGTTCTATTATGGGAAAAGTGCATCCAACAGATTTTCAAAGTTTGGTGAAAGCACAAAATGCGAGTCATACCATTTCTGCTTATACCGATGAATCTGGAAATTTTGTTTTACATGGTGTTCCGGCAGGGACTTACCAGGTAACTGTTACTCCAGAGGCTACAGCCGGTTTGGAAGTAAAAACTGAAGATAACATTGAGGTAGAAGAAGATGCTGCCGTAGATCTTGAAACAATTTATTTGGAATAATTAAAATATTTCCCATATAAAAAAAGAGCGGCTGTAAAAGGCCGCTTTTTTGTTTTTTAACCATACATTAACAGCCTATACGCTAATAATTTTCCAATTTGCGGCCACGAATTTAAGGTCTTTAATACTTATAAAATGATAGATAATAACGCCTCTGTAGATATTGCAAGTTTAAACGAGAAAATTGAGAGGGAAAGTGCTTTTGTAGATTTACTAAACGCCGAAGTAAATAAGGTAATAGTAGGACAAAAGCATATGATGGAGCGTTTGCTTATTGGGCTATTAGGGCAGGGTCATATTTTGCTTGAGGGTGTTCCCGGTTTGGCAAAAACCCTGGCTATTAATACACTTTCCCAGGCAGTTCACGGTAGTTTTAGCAGGATCCAGTTTACGCCAGATCTTTTACCGGCAGATGTTGTTGGAACACTTATCTATAATATGAAGCTGAATGATTTCAGCATTAAAAAAGGACCCATTTTTGCAAATTTCGTACTTGCAGATGAGATTAACCGTGCCCCGGCAAAAGTACAATCGGCTTTGCTGGAAGCTATGCAGGAAAAGCAGGTAACCATTGGGGAAGAAACTTTTATTTTAGATAAGCCGTTTTTGGTAATGGCTACTCAAAACCCGGTAGAGCAGGAAGGAACGTATCCTTTGCCTGAAGCACAGGTAGACCGTTTTATGCTGAAAACCGTAATAGATTATCCCGAAATTAACGACGAGCAGTTAATTATGCGTGCTAATTTAAAGGGGGAATTTCCAAAGGTAAATCCGGTGGTAAGCGTTGAGCAAATTTTGCGTGCCCAGCAAGTGGCCAGGGAAGTTTATATGGATGAGAAGATTGAAAAATATATCCTTGATATTATTTTTGCTACCCGTAATCCTGAAAAATATAATTTAAAAGATCTCAAACCACTAATTAGTTTTGGTGCTTCGCCAAGGGGAAGTATTAACCTTGCGCGGGCTTCAAAATGCTATGCTTTTATAAAACGCCGCGGATATGTAATCCCGGAAGATGTTAGGGCAGTGGTTTTAGATGTACTTCGCCATAGAATTGGAATTACCTACGAAGCCGAAGCAGAGAATGTGACTTCAGAAGATATTGTACACAAAATAGTGAACGAGATAGAGGTGCCTTAAGCTATTAATTTTCCCTTAATTTTCGCATTTCCCAATAATTTGTGTAAAAACACAATCGTTTCCTAATGGATACTAAAGAGCTTTTAAAAAAAGTAAGAAAGATTGAAATAAAAACCCGGCGTTTGAGCGATCACGTTTTTGGCGGGGAGTATCATTCTACTTTTAAAGGCCGCGGAATGACTTTTAGTGAAGTTAGGCAATACCAGTTTGGAGACGATGTTAGAAATATAGACTGGAACGTTACCGCGCGTTACAGCGAACCTTTTGTAAAGGTTTTTGAAGAAGAACGCGAACTTACCATGATGCTTATGGTAGATGTTTCGGGTTCAGAATTCTTCGGAACAAAAGATCAGCTAAAAAAAGATGTGATTACCGAAATTGCAGCAACTTTGGCTTTTTCGGCGACCCAAAACAACGATAAGATTGGGCTGATGCTTTTTTCAGATAAAATAGAGCTTTATATTCCGCCTAAAAAAGGACGCTATCACGTGCTTGCGAATTATCAGGGAATTAATAGAATTTAAGCCGCAATCTAAGAAAACCGATATCGCGGCAGCCATAAAATACCTTTCTAACGTGATGAAGAAAAAGGCGATCGTCTTTATGCTTTCAGATTTTATGGACGATGAATACCAGCAAACTTTAAAAATTGCAGGTAACAAACATGATGTTACCGGCATTAGAGTTTTTGATCCCGCTGAGGAGGAAATTCCAAATTTAGGATTGGTACAAATGTTGGATGAGGAAACCGGAGAATTTGTCACTGTAAACACCGGTTCAAAATCGGTTAGAAAAAATTACGCTGAATATTATCGCGGCCGTGCGGCTTATTTTAATGAAAGTTTCACCCTAAGTGGAGCCGGCGTTATCAATAATCGCGTAGATGAAAGCTACGTAAAAAAATTACTGGGTTATTTTAAAAGAAGAGGTTAAGAAGAATGAAAAATAAGTCTTTAACAACAATTACTATTTCCAAAGCGGCAAGTTTGCTGCTTTTTCTGTTGTTATCTTTTCAGTCTTTTGCCCAGCAACCAAAAGTAAATGCCGAAATAGATTCTACTTCGATCAAAATTGGAGAACAGGTTATTTATAGCATTGAAGTGGAGACCGATTCTACCAATTTGGTGGTTTTCCCGGAAGGACAAACTTTTGATCCTATGGAAATGGTGGAGTCTTTAGGAGCTGATACCACCACGGTTGAAGATCGGTTTAAACTTTTAAAGAAATACTCGCTTACCCAATTTGATTCCGGTTCTTATACTATTCCGCAGCAGAAAATTATAATACAAAACCGGGAATATTTAACCGATTCTTTTAGAGTTGAGGTGGCCGATGTAAAAGTAGATACTACTCGCCAGAAAATGTATCCTATAAAACCGGCGGTAGATGTGCCAAAACCCTTTGAGGTGCCAAACTGGGTTTGGTGGCTGCTTGCTGCATTGGTTGTTCTTGCGATTGCCTTTTATTTCTTCAGAAAAAAGAAGAAAAAGAAAGAAGAAGAACAGGAATTGCCGCCTTATGAGCAGGCTATGCTTGAACTAAAGCAATTAGATAATTCTTCTTTACTACCAAATAGGGAGATTAAAGAGTATTATTCTCAGCTAACTTTTAGTGTTAGAAAATACCTTGATAGAAAGATTTACGACAGGGCGCTGGAAAGCACCACTTCAGAACTTATCGCATACCTGGAATTAAGAAAACAAGCTGGCGAATTAAGCTTGAAGGATAAATCTATAGATAATCTTCAGCAGTTATTAAAACGTGCCGATTTGGCCAAATTTGCCAATTCAAGACCAGATGTGATCACTGCAAAAAGCGATCGTACCAAAGTAGAGCATCTTATAAAAGACATTAGGCAGGTGGTTCCCGAACCGACAGAGGAGGAATTGATGCAGGATGAAAATTACCGAAAGGAAAAATTAAAGAAAAAAAGAAGAAATAAGATTATCGCCATACTTGGTGGGATTGTGGTCTTAGCCATTATAGTTATTACCATTCTGGTAAATACAAAAGGCTTTGATTATGTACAGGATTCAGTTTTAGGGAATGAAACCAAAGAATTGCTGGAAGGCGATTGGATTAGAAGTGAATATGGTACGCCACAAGTGACCATCACTACGCCCGAAGTTCTGGTAAGAAAAACGGTAGATCGTGATGACGAACTCCAGGAAATGTTGTTGGGTAGCGAGACTTTTGACGCGGGAACCCTGGAAGGGAATTTATATACTTTGTTGATCACCGGTCCGGTAAATCCGCAAGGTGATTTTGATTTGCAAAAAGCAGTAGATGGTATTTATGAGTCTTTGGAAGCCCAGGGCGCCCGAAATATCATAATGAAACAGGAAGATTTTTCTACTATAAATAATACTGAAGGAATAAAGGTTTTTGGAACTTTTGATCTTGAAAATCCGTTAACCGGCGGACCAATTAAAAAGGAATATGCAATTCTGAATTTTGGTGCGAACGGCGGTTTCCAGCAAATTATGGTAGTGTTTAATGAAGATGATGAATATGCCGAAGAGATTTCCCAACGTATAGAGAGTTCGGTTCAATTAAAAAATCAGGCTAATTAATGTTTGCTAATTATACATTCGAAAATCCGGAGTTTTTCTGGCTGTTATTGCTGCTTTTGCCGGCAACGGCCTGGTATTTCTGGAAACGTAAGCAGCAAACCCCGGAGCTTAAAATGTCTAGCGTTAAAGGTTTTAAAGTAAAGCAATCGCTGCTTTCAAAATTAAAACCCGTGCTTTTTGTGCTGCGCTTACTGGCTTTGGCGCTGTTAATTACCGCTATGGCCAGGCCAAGAACGGTAGATGTTACTACCCAAAGCAGTAATATTCGAGGGATAGATATCGTGATGGCTATAGATGTTTCAGCAAGTATGCTGGCTCGTGATTTTGAGCCAAACCGACTCGAATCTGTAAAAGAAGTTGGCGCAGAATTTATTGAAAATCGCCCAAACGATAGAATTGGCCTGGTGCTTTTTGCCGGTGAGAGTTTCACTAAAACTCCAATTACCAGCGATAAAAGTATTGCTTTAAGAGCCATTGAAGAAATTGAGTACAGTGACGTTCTGCAAAATGGTACGGCAATTGGTTCAGGTTTGGCAACTTCTGTGAACAGGTTAAAAGATAGTGATGCCAAAAGCAAGGTGATTATTTTATTGACCGACGGGGTGAATAATTCAGGGTTTATAGATCCTAAAATTGCCAGCGAACTTGCAGTGGAATTCGGGATTAAAACCTATACTATTGGGGTTGGAAGTAATGGTAATGCATTAACTCCCGTAGGAATTTTGCCTAACGGAAGATTTCAATATGGCGTGCAAAAAGTAGAAATTGACGAAGCGCTATTACAGCAAATTGCCGCAGATACCGGCGGGGAATATTTTAGGGCTACCAATAACGAAAAACTGGAGGAGATCTATGAAGAAATAGACAGCCTCGAAAAATCTGAAATTGAAGAATTCAGATATTATAATTATACCGAAAAGTTTAGACCTTATGTGTTATTGGCACTTGGCTTACTGCTTTTTGAAGTGGTCTTAAGATATACTGTATTTAAAGGCTTTATTTAAAATCTGAAAGGAAGTTTAATGATCTTAGAAGAGAAAATATACTTATGGCTTTTACTGCTTATTCCGGCGGTACTTCTTCTGTATCTTGTTTTTAGGATATGGCAAAAACGTGCCCGTTCTAAATTTGCTAAGCCAGAACTTCTAGGTTATTTATCACCAAACAGGTCTTCATTCAAACCATTTTTAAAGGTATTATTTATTGTATTTGCTCTGGCTGGTTTGGTTTTAGGCCTTGTAAATCCTAAAATAGGATCGCAATTAGAAACCGTAAAGCGTGAAGGGGTAGATATTGTTTTTGCTGTAGATGTTTCTAAAAGTATGGAGGCCGAAGATATTGCGCCAAATCGTTTGGAAAAATCGAAGCAATTGGTTCGGCAAATTATTGGCAATTTAGGAAGTGACCGTGTTGGGATCATCGCCTATGCCGGCAGTGCTTTTCCGCAGTTACCAATTACCACAGATTACGGCTCGGCAGAAATGTTCCTGGAGAGTTTGAATACCGATATGATTTCCTCACAGGGAACGGCAATTGGAGACGCCATAGACCTTGCAACCGGCTTTTTTGACGATAACCAGCAAACCAATCGGGTGATGTTTATACTTAGTGATGGCGAAGATCACGGTGGAAACATTGAAGACATGGCCAGGCAGGCTGCTGATGCCGGGATTAGGATTTATACTATTGGAGTAGGAACAACCAAAGGCGGACCAATTCCTATAAAAAGAAATGGGGTAATTCAGAATTATAAGAAAGACAACCAGGGAGAAACGGTTATTACCAAACTGGATCCTGCAATACTCCAGGAAATTGCTGAAGAAGCTAATGGCGAGTATATTGATGGAAGTGTAACCGCAGAAGTCACCGAGAAAGTACAGGAAGAGTTGCTTACCATTGAAAAAACAGAATTTGAAGCCAAACAATTTGCCGATTATAAATCGCAGTTTCAGTGGTTTGTTGGTTTGGCAATTTTATTGCTGTTGCTAGACGTATTTATGCTGGAACGAAAAACCGGCTGGATAAGAAAACTTAATTTATTCAACGAAAAAAGAAAAACAGAGGAGTGATAGAATGAGAGGTTTTTCAGCAAACATATTACTCGATAATCGAGCTTTAAATGCTTCGGGGCTTGCCTCGAAATTCAAATATTCCTTTTTTTCGGAATGCTTAATGAGCTTTCTTCGAGGTGGTTTATTTGTAATTTTCGGCTTGTTGTTTTCATTTCAAGTTGGTGCTCAGCAACAAAATGATAAGGAAAGAGAAAAGGCCCAGAAAGAAGCACTGCAACTTATGCAGGAAGCCGATGAAGCGATGGGAGATAATAATTTCCCGGAAGCAGAAGCCGCTTATAGAAAAGCGATTGCTAAAGATCCAGAGAGTAGTGCTGCGCGGTATAATATGGGAAATATGTATTACACCCGAGAAAATACGCCGCAAGCCGCACAACGTTTTAAGCAGGCTGCTGAGGTTGCCGATACTAAAGAGGCAAAACACCAGGCCAATCATAATCTTGGGAATGCTTATATGAAGCAAAAAAAGTATCAGGAAGCCGTAGACGCTTATAAAGATGCTTTAAGGAATAACCCTACCGATGATGAGACCCGTTACAACCTGGCGCTAGCCAAGAAAATGCTGGAAGAACAACAGCAAGATCAGAACCAGGATGGTGGCGATAATGAAAATCAGGATCAGGAAAACAAAGATCAGGAGAATCAGGATCAAAATCAGGACCAGGAAAATAAAGAGAACCAGGATCAACAAGATCAAAGTGGAGAAGGGGAGAATGAAGGAGATCAGGATCAGCAAGAGAAAGATCAGGAAGAAAAGGAAGGCGATCAGGATGAGAAAGAGCAGCCAGATGGCCAGGGTGACCAGGAAGAAAAGGAAAAACAACCACAACAGGGCCAGCCGCAACCAACGCAAGGACAGTTGTCTCCAGAGCAAATACAGAGTTTGCTAGAGGCTATGAATAACGAAGAAAGAAAAGTGCAGGATAAAATAAATGCAGAAAAACAAAAAGGTGCCAAAGTGAAATCTGAAAAAGATTGGTAAAATTTTTGATACATTTCTTTCCAAAATCATACTTATCTTAAAGAAAGGGATTTTATAGATGAAGTTGAAATTTTTAATACTTAGCATTTTATTTTTTACCGGCCTTAGTTTACAGGCCCAGGTGAGGTTCGAGGCCAAAGTGAGCAAGGATAAACTTGGGGTGAACGAACGCCTTAGGGTAGATTTTGAAATGAACCAGGACGGCGATAATTTTCGTCCACCTTCTTTTGATGGGTTTACCGTAGTGGGCGGCCCTAACCAGGCGGTGAGTAACCGTTGGATTAATGGCGACCGTACGTATTCCAAAACCTATTCGTATTACCTGCAACCAAATTCACGAGGTAGGAAAACCATTGCCCAGGCAGAAATAACCGTAGACGATAAGATCTATAAAACTACACCGGTAGATGTTGAAGTTACTGCCGCAGTAGAAAAACCTACCGACGGCGATGATTCAGAATTAATAGCTTCAGATAATCTGCATTTGGTGGCAGAGGTTTCTGATGCGACCCCTTATTTAAACGAAGGTATTACGGTAGTGTATAAGCTATATGTGAGTCCGCGAATTAGCGTTAGTAATTTCCGGGAAGTAGACAGTCCTAAATTTTCAGATTTCTGGAGTCAAAATATCGAAATAAGAGAATTAAGACCGGAAAATGGGGAATACCAGGGAGAGCCTTATCGTTATGTAGTACTTAAAAAAGCAGTGCTTTATCCGCAAAAAACGGGAGAACTGGAACTGGAACCGCTTACTTTGTCGGTTTCGGTAGATGTGCCCAGTGACAGAAGAGATATTTTTGGTAGTAGAATTTACAAAACCATAAATAAAACAGTTGCTGCCGGCACCAGGACCATAGATGTAAAACCTTTGCCCGATGGGAAACCGGCAGGATTTACCGGTGCGGTTGGGAAATTTAGTATGGATGTGAGTACCACCAAAGAGAAGCTGAAAGCTTCAGAATCTTTGGAAGCTAAAGTGGAAATTAGAGGAAACGGAAATTTAAATTTATTTGAGTTACCGGCTTTAGAAGTACCATCTTCTTTAGAAATGTACAGTCCTGAAAGAATAGAGAACGTTACCACAACGCTTAACGGGAAACAGGGAAGTATTATAGACAGTTATACTATTGTGCCAACACGTAAGGGCCAATATCCAATTAAACCGCTTAATTTCTCTTATTTTGATCCTCAGAGCGAAACCTATAAAAGCCTTTCTTCCCAAGAAATTGTGATAGATGTGGAAGAAGGTCCAGCCACTGGAGGAAATGTTGTTGCAGGTAATAACAGGCAATCTGTTAACCTTCCTTCAGAGCAATTCAGGTTTATTAAAACAAATACCAATTTAAAACCTTTAGATCAGCAGGCATTTTTTAGATCCTGGACTTTTTGGGGTTCTTTGTTTTTACCTTTTGCCGCAATTCCGTTATTTATTTTATTCGGAAAAAGGAGAGAGGCTAAAGCGGCTGATGTTACCGGAAACAGGAGAAAGAAAGCCGATAAACTGGCACGAAAATACCTTTCTGAAGCGAAGAAAAACCTTGGTGACCAGCAAAGCTTTTACGAGTCGCTGGAACGGGCAATGCATAATTATTTGAAGGCCAAATTGCATATCCAAACTGCCGAAATGAGTAAGGAAAGGATTTCAGAAATATTAAAAGAAAAAAATGTTGCTGATGAAACTTCAACCGAATTTATCGAGGTATTAAAGAGTTGCGAATTTGCCCGCTACACCCCGGCATCAAATACTGCACAGCATGAAGATTACGATAAGGCAGTGAAAGTAATTTCCAAACTTGACAAAGATTTGTAATATGAAAAAACAGGTATTTATATTACTCCTATTTTTATCGTCTTTGGCGCAGGCTCAAAACCCAGAGCTTTTTGAAGAAGCTAATGATGCGTATGCAAACGACGATTTTGAAACTGCCATAACCAAATATGAAAAGATCCTTGAGAACGGGGAGACTTCGGTGGCGGTTTATTATAACCTTGGGAATGCACATTACAAATTAAATAATGTAGCCCCCAGCATTTACTATTTTGAGAAAGCGCTTCAGTTAGATCCTACCGATGAAGATGTGCAAAACAACATAGAATTTGCACGAAGTATGACTATTGATGATATTCCGGTAAACGAAGAAACCGGTTTTCAGAAGAGGATTAATAGTTTTATTTCTACTTTTTCCTATAATACCTGGGCTTACCTTGCTATCGCCTTATCAATAACTTTTGTTGTTTTATTTCTACTTTATTATTTCAGCCGAAATTCTTTACAAAAGCGCATCTTCTTTGGAGTGGCAATATTTGTTTTTCTATTAGGTGGTATTTCAGTGTTTTTCGCATTTCAGCAACAGGAAATTCAGTTTAATAATCAATTTGCTATAATTTTTGCTGAAGAAGCTCCGGTAAAAAACGAGCCATCACAAAGGGGAGAGGCTGCATTTAGTCTTCACGCCGGTACTAAAACAAGGGTGCTGGAAGATTACCAGGAATGGGTGAAAATAGAGCTTCCAAACGGTACACAGGGATGGATAGAAAATAATAATTTGAAGCGACTATAAGAATTATTGATATTAGTTTAACATTAAAGTATGAGTTTTTCTTTTTAATTAGAAGCATTTCTTAGTATTTTTGCCGCTATGAAAAGATTGGCCTACATACTAACCTTCGTATTTATGGCGTTTATAGCAACGCCAAGTATTGTAGCCTATATTGATAATTCTGTAGATGTTTCTTTTGCATTTAACGTAAATGAAGAAGAAAGTTCTTCGAAAAATGAGATCAATCTGGAATTTAATCTGGAGGAACATCATTCTAATTACGCCAGCATACAGTATCTACAGGATCATACGCATACCGAAGACATTTACACAGAAAGCTACCCAATAGTATTTCTGGATGTTATTTGCCCACCGCCCAAAAGCGCTTAATCTAATTTAACTTTTACTGAATTTTTCTAAGCTTTCTGCAACATTTTGCAGAGAACTCACCCTGACATTTATGTCTTTGTGTGTCAAAAATTCTATTCGATTATTTAAAAATTAGATTACAGAGATCAATCCAAATTCGTTTAAAATCAACTTCGGGTATATAAAATTCCTGAAGAAATTGATCTCCACTTAATAAAGCGTTTTATATGTTTAAACATCTTAATAAAGATTTCCCGGCAAGTATTGTAGTATTTTTTGTAGCCATTCCGTTGTGTTTAGGAATTGCACTTGCCAGTGGAGCTCCATTATTTGCCGGTTTAATTGCCGGTATGGTTGGAGGTATCGTAGTAGGTAGTATTTCAAATTCTCAACTTGGGGTAAGTGGTCCCGCGGCCGGCCTTGCAGTAATTGTTTTAGGCGCCATTCAATCACTTGGCAGCTATGAAATATTTTTGGTTGCTGTGGTAATAGCCGGACTTCTTCAAATAGTAATGGGAGCTTTAAAAGCCGGGATTATTGGGTATTATTTCCCTTCCTCGGTAATTAAAGGTATGCTCGCCGGTATAGGTATTACCATTGCAATTTCACAAATTCCAAACGTCCTGGGCTTTTCCAGTGATCTAGAAATTTTTTCTATTGATGGAGGAATTGGTTCTGCGTTAAGTAAAATTGCTGATAACCTTCATTATGGTAGTATATTAATCACTCTTGTTGCCCTGGCAATCTTACTATTATGGGAAAAAGTTCTTACTAAAAAGAGTAAAATATTTAGCATTGTTCCGGGACCTCTAGTAGCCGTTGCTATGGGGGTAGTTTACTATATTGTAGTAGATGGTCCAGCTTTTGGAATCCAGGATTTTCAATTAGTAACCGTACCGGTGCCAGATAGTGCCGCCTCTTTCTTTGGACAATTTTCTATGCCTAACTTTGCTGAGATCACTAATTCTCAAGTATGGGTTGTTGCAGTAACGATTGCTATTGTTGCCAGTTTGGAAACTTTATTAAGTGTTGAAGCTATAGATAAAATTGACCCGTTAAAAAGAACAACCAACACCAACCGTGAGCTATATGCACAGGGAGCTGGTAATATGATTTCCGGACTTATTGGTGGTTTGCCGGTTACTCAGGTAATTGTAAGGAGTTCTACCAATGCTCAATCTGGTGGTAGAACAAAAATGTCTGCCATTTTACACGGTTTTCTTATCCTTTTCTCCATTATTGCTATTCCAACTGTATTGAATATGATTCCTTTAGCCGTACTTGCCGCAGTTCTTCTGCTGGTAGGTTACAAGTTGGCTAAACCGGCTTTATTCAAGCAAATGTTCAAATTAGGAAAAGGACAATTTCTTCCTTTTATAATTACTATTCTTGGGGTGGTATTTTTAGACCTTCTAATGGGAATTGGACTTGGTCTGGCAGTTGGTATAGGTGTTATTTTAATTAATAGCTATAAAAACTCTCACTTCTTGCATAAAGAAGGTTACGAAAATAATGATGGTAACTATAAAATTACGCTTGCAGAGGAGCTTTCTTTCTTGAACAAAGGTGCGATTTTAAGAGAATTAAACGATATACCTGATGGTTCTACCGTATTAATTGACGTTAGGAAAACCAAGGTGCTGGATTATGATGTTTTAGAAATTCTAGATGAATTTGCTGTAAAAGCAAAACGTAAGGATATTACTATTAAACTGGTTTCCGGTAAAGGAGAAGTTACAAATCCTGATAGCTTTAGGAGATATTTTGGTTTGGACGTTCCGCTTTAAACCTGTAAGCTAAAAGCTAATTTTACAAAGAGGAGGTCTACAGGTTAGACTTCCTCTTTTTTATTTTCAAAAAGTTCACTTTCATCATCCAGCAGGTCTCTTTCCCTGGCTTCTCTCAAGATTGAAGGAAGCACTGCCGGCGCAATAACTTTAACCGGAGCGTAAAGTTTAGAGTCTTCAAGTTTCTCTTTGCTAACCAGTTCTATTTCCTCATTGGTAGCTGCAAAAAACATGATTACTACACTGGCTATAAAAGCCATTTTTAATAATCCAAAACCGGCGCCTAGTAGTTTATTTACAATACCTAGCGCTGCAAAACCGGCCATTTTAGTTAAGATCTTTCCGGCCAGCGAGATTAGAAAAACAATAAGAACAAACGTGATGGCAAATGCGATTAGGTTTACATATTCCGAATCCCAATTCATATTTTCAGAAAAGAAATCGCTTAAAATATAAGAGAAATGGATAGCGCCGTAAATTCCGGCTACAATACCAACCAGGGAAGCGATCTCGGCCAAAAGCCCTCTAAAAAATCCTCTAACGAGCCCATAAAGCAGAATTAAGGCCAGGACGATGTCTACTGTATTCATTTTTCAAATATAGTAAAATACCCGTGGCAAGCTTCGGGTAGATTAAAGTGAATAGAACTGCGGTTTTACGAAGAAGCTGGTTGAATATTTTAAGTCTCTCTAGGGGGTAAATTCAAAAAGGAAGATATTATCTTTGCGGGCATGACACGAGACGAAAATTTGAAAGGTAGATGGGATGGTTTGCAAAAAAAGCTTTCTAACCAGTTTGCCGATGGAGAATCAATGGATCTGGATGCGATAATTTATGTAATTGGCGTTCAGGAATTAGGGCAGCCTCACAGAAAATTTAAAAAAGATCATAAAATAGATCTAATGCATATTGCTATTTGCCGTTTGCTGGAACCATACGGTTACTATGAATTTGATTATTTTGATGAAGATGGTTGGCCACATTATAAGATTTTAGAGCAATTACCTACGCTTAAAGCCGGTGAGCAATCGGTTTTAATGAAGGAAGCCATCGTAAATTATTTTATCAATAACGAGTACATAGATTAAAGGCGCCACGTGCTGCCTAAAACTACATTTTTACTAAATTTGCCCTTCTGAAAAGAAAAGGATCTCATGATAGATAAAATTAAGCAACATATAGCTGAAGTAGAAGCTTTTAAAACCGAATCGGCTAAAGAAGTAGAAGCCTTCAGAATTAAATACCTGGGAAAAAAGGGGATTTTAAACGATTTCTTTGCTTCTTTTAAAGAAGTACCTAACGAGCAAAAAAAGGAATTTGGCCAGGCGGTGAACTCGCTTAAAAAGGCCTCTGAAGCTAAAGTTGCTGACTTAAAAGAAAACCTGGAAAGCAAACAGGAAGAAAAAGGAGTTTACGGTGATCTTTCAAGACCGGGAGAACCTATTGAAATTGGCTCAAGACATCCTATTTCTATCGTTAAAAACCAGATTATAGAGATCTTTTCTAACATTGGTTTCAATGTTTCTGAAGGACCTGAAATGGAAGATGACTGGCATAACTTTACCGCGCTTAACCTTCCGGAATATCACCCGGCGCGAGATATGCAGGATACCTTTTTTATTCAGACAGATCCAGATATTTTATTGCGTACCCATACCTCTTCGGTACAGGTGCGATATATGGAAAATAACAAACCGCCAATTAGAACAATTTCTCCGGGACGGGTTTTTAGAAACGAAGCGATTTCTTCACGTTCCCACTGTATTTTTCATCAGGTGGAAGGACTTTATATTGATAAGAACGTAAGTTTTGCCGATCTAAAACAAACCCTGCTTTATTTTACAAAACAACTCTTCGGAAAATCTAAGATTCGATTAAGACCTTCTTATTTTCCATTTACCGAGCCAAGTGCTGAGGTAGATATTTACTGGGGTCTGGAAACCGAAACCGATTACCGAATTACCAAGGGAACCGGTTGGCTAGAGATTATGGGCTGCGGAATGGTAGACCCAAATGTGCTTAGAAATTGTAATATAGATCCTACCGAATATTCAGGCTTTGCCTTTGGGATGGGAATAGAACGTATCGCGATGTTGCTTTATCAAATTGGCGATATTAGAATGTTCTATGAAAACGATATTAGATTTCTGGAGCAGTTTAAATCCTCATTCTAAACGATTCCTGCAAAAAACTGGAACGATAAATAATTATAATTATGAAAAAAACCGGATTGATCATTTTTGGTATTCTAGCCCTTGCGGTTATTATTATTTTAGTTGCAGTAGAAATAATTGAATTAGCACTGGGTGCTATTTTACTGGGCATTGCCGCACTTATCTTATGGGGATTGTTTAAATGGGCTAAAAATAAGATCGAAGATTAGTGAAGAAAGATATTGACATACCTGAAGTAGAAAACGTTTATGTGGCGGCCGTGAAGGTCTATAACGAGTCTTTTAAAGTAGATGAGTGGAATGCTTATCTTATAAACGATAGGGACGAAGCTATTGAGATGGCTTTAATTGTAAGCAAAGGCTACGATAATAAGAAAGAAACCTCTGTTATACGCCATAAGCTGGAAAAGCTTCCCTCCAAATCTTTCGCTAAAATTGAATTTATTCAGGAAGAAGTTCTCGCCCTGAATAACCAGTTTCAGGTTACTTTTTTTGCTGACGGTAAAATGTTTGAAAAGAAATATTTATTCAGAAAAAATAGCGTAAACGAAAAGGCTTTACGTGAAATTCCTATTATCCCGAATAAAGGAGTTTTAGCAGAATAACAGGCTTAATTAAGCTTCTCTGCCAGTTTCTTAATTACTTTTTTAGGGTTTTTTCCTTCATAAAGAATCCCATATACCGCGTTAATTATAGGCGTTTTAGCGCCTTTATCTTTATTTATTTTATAAGCACTTTCGGTAGCGTAATAACCTTCGGCAATCATGCTCATTTCCATTTGGGCGCTCTTTACGGTGTAGCCTTTCCCAATCATATTCCCGAACATACGGTTTCGGCTAAATACAGAATATCCGGTTACCAGAAGATCTCCCAGGTAAGCAGAATCGTTTATGTTACGCTTCATACTATGTACTTTCTTAATAAAGCGTTTCATTTCTTTTATGGCGTTACTCATCAACACACTCTGGAAATTGTCTCCATAACCCAATCCGTGCGCAATGCCGGCGGCAATGGCGTAGATATTCTTCAGCATTGCTGCATATTCGGTTCCGGTTACATCATCGCTTAATTTGCACTTAATGTATTCGCTGCTTAGATTATCAGCCAGGATCTTCGCCTTCTTCTCATCGGTACAGGCAATGGTAAGGTAAGAAAGCCTTTCCAGTGCTACTTCTTCGGCGTGGCAAGGCCCTGTGATCACCCCAATATTATCGGCCGGCACGTGATGATATTCTTCAAAATGTTCCCCTACAATAAGGCTGCTTTCAGGAACAATTCCTTTAATGGCCGAAAATATGATCTTATCCTCCAGGGAAACCGTTAAAGCATCTAATTCTCTCTTTACAAAAGCCGATGGGATAGCGAAAATAAGGAAGTCTGCTGCGGCTACTGTTTTATTAATATCACTGCTCAGTTCTAACTGGTTGATATCAAACTCTACCGAGCTAAGATAATTTGGGTTGTGTTCCTGTTTTTTAATATGCTCAATGGCATAATTACTACGCATATACCAATAAATGGTATCTACATTTTCACTCAGCATCTTTACAATTGCGGTAGCCCAGCTACCTCCGCCAATCACGGCAAACTTTGGAGATTTATCCATAGGTTGGTTTTCTGTAATTCAAAAATAAACAAATTTCTAAGTATATCTAAAGAGACAGGGCTTATAAACATATTTCTTGCAGAATATCTAAGAAATACCGATAAAAATTTAACATATATAAATTATGTCTGCGGCAATTCTAAAGGTTTTTGAGCGTTGTCTTATAGACGACGAGTCCTTCTTTTAATAGAAGACGGATTTTCTTAGTTTTTTTGGTTGGTTATTTAGTTTGAAAACCGCAAACTCACAATTCAATTGTGGTTTGCGGTTTTTGTTTTTCTATTCCTGTACGTAAGAAAAATCTAACAAAAATTTAGGATTTCATATATGCGGAACACAAATATTCTTTCGTACTTTCCTTTTTACTAACTTAGTAATCAGACTTATGGGGATATTTTCATTTATAAAAGATTCCGGAGAGAAAATCTTTGGAAAGGAAAAAGAAAAAGAAGAAGAACATATAGAAATAACAGAAGCTAAAAAGGAAATAGTAAGAAAGGAGAATGCGAAAGCGGCAGAGAAACTTCTGGAAACTATAAAAGGCCTTGATTTGACTGTAGAAAATCCTGTAATTAATATTGAAGGAAATACCGCTACAGTTTATGGACTGGCCGATTCCCAGGCTATTCGTGAAAAAATAGTGCTTGTAATCGGTAATTCTGAAGGTATCGCGAAGGTAGACGACAGGTTAGCTGTAAAAATTGAAGCGCCAGAAGCTAGTTTTCACACCGTAGAACGAGGCGAAAATTTAAGTAAAATAGCAAAAGAACATTACGGTGATGCTAATAAATATACGCTGATCTTTGAGGCCAATAAGCCAATGCTTAAAGATCCTAATAAGATATATCCCGGGCAGGTTTTACGAATTCCACGCCTGGAGCAGAAATAAAGATTAAAGACTGTTTAAAGTTTTTGAGGTTGTTACATTGAGGGCAGTCGACGTCCTATAGCTTGTAGTTCCACAATGAAAAAAGTAGGTTCAATCAGCTAACCCGAACAGCTAAAATGAGATTTTTAAACAGTCTTTTGTTTTTTAAAGCTTCAAAGACTATTTAAAGAAATTCATCAGTTTAATATAATCCCAAACCGAATCGGGTAACATGGGTTTAATGAATTTCCCCTCCTTTACAGATTTTCTAATGAATGTAGATGAAATCTCTACCACCGGTGCTGCTACCCGTTTAATTTTAGGATGATCTTTAAATTCATTTTCAACCTTTCCGCCAGAAATTCTGGGATACACATAAATTTCATGGTTTTCTAAGATCACCTCGTAATTCTTCCATTTATGGAAAGTTTTCAGGTTGTCTTCTCCCATAATTGGGCAAAACTCATTGGTGGGATATTTCTCCTGAAGATGCACCAAAGTAGTACTGGTATAATTGGGCTGTGGCAGGCTAAATTCTACATTAGAAGGCTTTAAATGCTCATAACCTTCGCAGGCTTTATAAACCATCTCCAGGCGGTGATGATTTTCTAAAAGCGTATTTTTCTTTTTATGCGGATTGTGGGGTGTGACCACTAGCCAAACCTCATCTAAATCTGAAAATTCGGCCATGTGGTTGGCAATAATAAGGTGACCAATATGAATAGGATTGAAGGTCCCAAAAAATAAACCTACTTTCCTATTCATCCTTATCTTCATTTTTTACGCCTACATAACTTGCAACAAGATCGTAGGCCTCCTTAAGCGCGGTGCCTAAATGATGATTTTCTATAATAAAGTCAAATTGCGGTGCCGTAGCCAATTCAATAGAGGCTTTAGCTACACGCATGCTTATTTTATCATCGGTTTCGGTTTTACGCTTTTTCAGTCTTATTTTTAACTCTTCAATACTTGGTGGCTTTACAAAAACCGCGAGGGTTTTTTCTGGATAGATGTTTTTTATATCCAATCCGCCAACTACATCAATATCAAAAATCACGTTTTTTCCATTGGCCCAAATGCGTTCTACTTCGCTTTTTAAGGTGCCGTAAAAATTATCGCGATATACTTCTTCCCATTCCAGGAATTCGTCGTTTTTAATCTTCTTTTTAAAGTCCTCTAAAGATAGAAAGTAATAATGCTGTCCGTCTTTTTCTTCGCCTCTTGGAGCACGCGAGGTAGCCGAGGTAGAAAATTCTAGGTTTAGCTCTTTATGTTTCAACAAATGTTGGACTATCGTGGTTTTTCCCGATCCTGAAGGTGCCGAGAAGACGATAAGTTTACCATCGCTCATTTAGAGTACGTTTAAAAGTTGTTCTTTAATTTTTTCAAGCTCATCTTTCATTTGCACCACCAATTGTTGCATAGGGGCGTAGTTAGATTTGCTTCCAATCGTGTTGATCTCACGGCCCATTTCCTGGGAAATAAAACCAAGTTTTCTACCGTTAGAATCCGGTGAATTTATGCTTTCGTTAAAATAAGCAAGGTGGTTTTCTAACCTTACTTTTTCTTCGGTAATGTCAAATTTTTCAATGTAGTAAACCAATTCCTGTTCAAAACGGTTTTCATCTACATTCTCCTTAAGATCGGCAATTCCTTTTCTTAGACGTTCTTTTACAGCATCAACCCTTTCTGGATCAATTCTCAAAACTTCCTGTAACAAATCATCAATATTACTCACTCTAAGTTTCAGGTCTTTCTCTAAAGCTTCGCCCTCGTCTTTTCTAAATTGATTGATCTCTTCCAGAGCTTCAATCACCGCGTCTTCAATCGCTTTAAATTCAGATTCGTCTATTTCTTCACGTTCGGTGGTAACAGCATCAGGCATTCTTACCGCCATTTTCAGCAATTCGGTCTCATCGCCGTCAACAATACTTTTTAATTGTTGCATATAATTTTTAACCACACCCCGGTTTACAGAAGCCGTAGTTTCTTCGCCGGTCACCTCTACATAAAGGGAAAAGTCTACTTTTCCGCGAGTAAGTGATTTTGAAATTGTATTTCTTAGCTGAAGTTCTTTTTCGCGGTACTGCGAAGGAATTCGGGCGTTTACATCAAGATTTTTGCTGTTTAGCGACTTGATTTCAACGGTTACTTTTTTGGATGGGAGCTGCGTTATGCTTTTCCCAAAACCTGTCATTGACTGAATCATGAGTGATTTTTAAGCTTGTGCAAAGATAATCAATTCTATAGCAGGGCAAAGCCGGGAAAAGGGTATTTTGCAGATTCTGAAGTTATTGATTTTGAAATTTGCCTTTTGCCACGGGCTTACGCTGGTTTAACCTGAGTGATAAATTCCAGGGCTCTTTCTTCGTGATAATAGGCTTTATTATGCTGAATATAACCTACGTGCCCACCGTGTTTAGGAGTTTCTAAATGAAGAAATTCCGAATTTTTTGCTACCTCCGTCGGGTAAGAATTCGGGGAAAGAAAAGAATCATTTTTCGCATTTAACAGAAGCGTGGGAATAGTGATATTTGGTAGAAAACCTATACAGCTGCATTTTTTATAATAATCTGAAGCATTTTTAAATCCGTGTGCTTTGCTGGTATATAGTTCATCTATGGCCAGCAGTGAATTGCACTGTGTGATTTCTTCTTTGCTAATTTTTTCAGGAAAATGGGTTTGCCTAAGCTGTAATTCCTTTTTTAGATTTTTTAAAAAGCGTTTCGAATATAGAAAGTTATGTGTTTTGTTAAGTTCTTCCAGGGAGGCACCAAGATCGCAGGGCGTAGAAATAGCCACTGCCGATTTAATTTCTGATGGAATATCTTTTTGCTCGCCTAAATATTTTAGTAGTAAATTCCCTCCAAGACTGAAACCAATCAAACCGATTTCTTTATACTGATTTTCCTGCTGCAAATGTTTAATTACCGCTTGTAGATCTTCGGTAGCACCGCCGTGGTAACTGCGATAAAGCCGGTTCATTTCTCCGCTGCAACTTCTAAAATTCATTGAAGCCACATCCCAGCCGTGTATGCTGAAATTGTTTTGCCATTCCCAACATATAAGGACGGTTTGCATTTCCCGCAAGACCGTGAAGCAGGATAATGATTTTATCGTTTTTAGGAGAATAAAAACCACGTTCTAAATCTAAAAAATCGCCATCGCTTAATTCTATGCGATCTGTAGTGTGAAAACTAAAGTCTACTTTTCGCAACGTGGCAGCATAAATGCTGGATACGTGATGATTTTTAAAAATCCCGGGAGCTTTATATTCGGTTTTGAGTATAGGCATAGCGGGCAAAGTTAAGCAGTATTATGCTAAGTGAATAATCTTGTTGATAATTCTGCGAGATATTAAATCTGTTACAAATTGGCTTTGAACAAATTTGCTTCCAAAGACCGCGTTAAACCTTCATTTGGTCTCTTAAAATTTTGAAATAATTATGCATGCATAATATTTATGCTTAGTTTTATTAAAAAATAAGAAGAAAATGTATACCAAAGAATTTGAAATACGCTGGAGTGATATAGATGCAAACAGACATTTGGCGAATACGGCTTATGTGAATTTTATGAGCCATACCAGGATGGCTTTTTTAATGGAAAACGGTTTTGGACAGGAAGATCTAGCAAAAGAGAATATTGGGCCGGTGGTTTTTTATGAGCATATCTATTATTTTAAAGAAGTTTTTGCCGGGAAACCTATAAAAGTAACCTTACAGTTGAAAGGCCTTGCCGAAGACGGGATGTACTTTGAATTTTTGCATAATTTTTATGATGAAAATGGTCAAAATTTTGCCAGCTGTGAGATGATGGGTGCGTGGATAGATCTAAAAGAAAGAAAACTCACAAAGCTTCCAAAAGCCCTGCATGATAATTTGGACAGCTTGAGCCATACCGATGATTTTAAAATTCTAACCAGAGAAGATACCCGAAAGTTTGGAAAAAAACCACAACATTTAGAGCCGGAAAAAATAGGATTTTAATACTTCCTTCTTTAGAAATACTTAAATTTCCATATCAAAAAACATAGTTTTTACATAAAATCAGAAAAAGAACAAACCCGGGAGATCCTTAGATTTTCCGGGATTGCTTTTTTGGTATTTCTGGCTTTTGTACTCATCGCTTTATTTCTTGAATGGTATTATTTGCCACTTTTTATAGCTCCAATAATCCTTACGGTCCTGGCACCTTTTATAGATATGCCTCAAGGTAGAAAAAAAGGAAACCTGATCTATTACACTCCACTTTTTATCACTGAAAAAGAGAAAAATGGAAGGATCATAATTCACGGGGGAACTTTGTTTGATTACTATTATATGATTGATAGAAATTGGAAGGGAAAGCAGCGTATAAGATTTATTCTAAGTCAATATATCTTAGGACTAGTAAAGCTTAGTGAATCCTTCAGTGAAAAAGAGGCAGAAAAAATAACCCTGGAAGGCACAAGTTATATTCTTAACGACAGGACTGCAGAAAAACTGGGTTTCCATAGAAAAGAAACTAATCTATTACAGCAATTTATTCTTACTTATAATTATCTGCAAATATTCCTTGCAAATTCAATAGCGAAAGGGAAAATAAGTTTTCCGGCGATAGGCAGGGTTAGCACTTTTACAGCGCCACTTTCAGCAATAAAAGCCAATAAAAATTACCTGTATAAACTAGCGGAAAAACTGGAAGATTAAATCTACGCTCTAACTTCGGTTTTCTTTTTCGTCACCATATAAACGCCTACGAATACCAAAATTGCCGCTACTGCTTTTACCATATTAAGCTCATCGGCGCCGGTCAAAATCGCATAAGTAATCGCGATTAGCGGTTGGAGATAAATAAATACACTTATGGTGGAGGCCGAAAGTTGTTTTAAAGCATAAATATTAAGTAAATAAGTAGAAAAGGTGGTTCCTGCTACCACAAAAGCCATTTTCCAAATAGCATCAAATGGCAAACTTGTCCAGTTTACCTCGGTGAATTCACCAATGGTGATAGGGAAATTGATAAGAACTCCTATAAAAAATAACCATTTCATTAAAGTAAGCGCGTGATATTTTTTGGTAAGTGGTTTTACCAAAATGAGGTAAAGTCCGTAGCTAAAAGCGTTTACTATAAAGAGTACATTTCCTAAAGGAATGTTTGGGGCATTGCCGGTACTATCGGTACTAAAAAGCACCAACACCAAAGCACCCGCTAAACCAACAATAATTCCAAGGGTTTTGAGTAAAGTTATGCGCTCCTTTATTAGAATAGAAGCCAGGATGAGCACCATAACCGGTGAAAGCGTTACAATTACCGAACTGTTAATAGGGGTAGAGAGGCTTAGGCCTTTAAAGAAAAACAGCATATTAATTGCCATTCCAAAAACCGCACAGCCTAAAATTCTTGGCCAGTCAGAAGTAGCGATCTTTTCTTTGGGTCCCAGCCAGCTAATTCCCCAAAACAGGATAGCTGCGCCAAAAACCCTTAAAAATATAAATCCAAAAGGTTCAATATAAGTAGGCATCACGCCCTTGGCAATCGTGTGGTTGAGTCCGTAGATCGCACTTGCGCCAATGGCTGCGAAGATGGCCCAAATACGTTTGTTATCCATGCACGGCTGCTTTGGCCGCCGCAACGGTTTTCTTAGAATTTCCTATAAAAATTTCATCATTATTGATAATCACCGGTCTTTTTAGAAACGTATAATGATCCAGAATGAGCTCTTTATAATCAGCTTCAGAAAGCTCTTTTTTATTCAGTTCCCTTTCGCGATAGAGGCGTGCCCTTCGGCTAAATAAAGCTTCATAACTTCCTGCAAGCGCTTCCATCTCTTCCAGTTGCTCTTTGGTGATTTCTTCCTCTTTGATATCCTGAGTCTTAAAAGAATCTGGCAAATCCAGTTCCTTTAAAATCTTTTGGCAGGTGTTGCAGCTAGAGAGGTGGTAAACTTTTTTCATCGTGGTTTAGTTTAGTAAATAAGCCATTGTGCTACTTTGTTCTTCGGAATAGATAATTTCAATTCTCCTTCTGCATAACTGGCAGCTTCATAGCGATTATAGACCAGAATCACCCGATTTTTGGTAACGGCTATATTTTCCGGAAGCGCAAATTTATCATTTTCAAAGAAAAATCCTTTAGCATTGATGTTTTCTCCTTCAGGAATTTTATATTTTTTTCTGAATTCTTTTTCGGCAAAATCCTTAAAAGCCTCGAGGTCTGAAAATAAATCGTCTTTTCCTAGCAATTCGCCTGAAGCAACATCAAAATTAGCAAAACGTTTAGCACCGTAACCGTGTGCACCGCCGGTGAAAATGTAGAAATCGGTCTCCAATACCAGTAAATCTTTAGTCTGACTTAAAACCGATTGAGAAATTTCAATTTCGTAACCGGCTTCAGAATTTGGGAAATCATTTTTAAAACTCTGGTAATCATCAATAAATTCTTCTACCGCCGCTTTTATATTCTCGGCATTGGTGTCTTCTTCAGTATTATTGAATATTTTAGTAAGGATTTTTTCATTGTATTGATTCATAGCCCGAGCAGCTTCACGATCTTCCCTAAACTGTAAATAATTCACCCTAATTTTAGGGCATTTTGCATTCTTACAAGCTTCAAAATCTTTAGGTAAGAGACCTTCGTCGTAAAAGCTTAAAGCTTCGGTATCACCCTTAACCTGGTTTACCCCAGAATCAGTTTTTTCATCGCGACAGGAGATGAATAAGAGAAAAATCGCTATAATAGGAACTAATTTTTGATACATATAAAAGGCTGTTAAATACTTGAATAAAGATAAACCTATTTTGCTTAAACACAATGAGCCTGCTACATTTGCTATAAACCGAAGACTTATGAAATTTAATACCAAAACCATACATGGAGGCCAGGAAAATATAGATCCGGCATACGGTTCTGTAATGCCGCCAATCTATCAAACCACTACCTATTCTCAAAGTACGCCTGGTGGCCACAAAGGATTTGAATATTCGCGAAGTGCAAATCCTACAAGAACCGCCCTCGAGAAGTCTTTGGCGAGTATTGAGAATGGTAAATTTGGTATTGCATTTGGTTCTGGTCTTGCGGCTATAGATGCTGTTTTAAAGCTTTTTAAACCCGGGGATGAAATTATTACCACGAACGATCTTTACGGCGGTTCTTATCGGTTGTTTACTTCCATTTTTGAAAAGATGGGGATTAAATTCCACTTTATCGGGATGGGTGAAGCTAGTAATATTGAGAAATACATCAACGAAAATACTAAACTGCTTTGGGTAGAAACGCCAACCAACCCGATGATGAATATTATTGATATTGAAGCGGTTTCTAAAATCGCGAAAGCAAACGATTTGTTGCTGGCGGTAGATAACACCTTTGCTACCCCTTATTTACAACAACCTTTAGACCTGGGAGCCGATATTGTAATGCACAGCGCTACAAAATATTTAGGCGGCCATAGTGATGTGGTAATGGGTAGCCTGGTGGTGAAAGATGAAGACTTAGCTGAAAAACTTTATTTTATTCAAAAAGCGAGCGGTGCTATTTGCGGACCGCAGGATAGCTTTTTGGTTTTACGCGGAATAAAAACGCTGCATCTTAGAATTCAGCGTCACTGTGAAAATGGAGAAACAGTGGCGAAATTTTTAAAATCACACCCAAAAGTAGGAAAGGTATACTGGCCCGGATTTGAAGATCATCCCAACCACGATATCGCGAAAAAACAAATGAAAGGTTTTGGCGGAATGATCTCTTTTACCACTAAAGAAAACACCCTGGAAAGTGCTACCAAAATTGTAGAAAAACTAAAAGTATTTACTTTGGCAGAATCGCTTGGCGGCGTAGAATCTCTGGCCGGACATCCTGCAAGTATGACCCATGCTTCTATCCCGAAAGAAGAAAGAGAAAAAACCGGAGTGGTAGATTCTCTTATTAGGTTAAGTGTAGGAATTGAAGATGAAGAAGATCTAATAAACGACCTGAAGCAAGCTTTAGGGTAATTTGGTTTTTTGAGAGAAAATTTAAAAGCCTTGAATATTTAAAAATTCAATTAGAATCGTCATTACGATCCCGGTTTTTAGCGGGAGAAGTAATCTCAAACCTGATTAACAGAAATTGACAGATTGCTTCGTTCCTCGCAATGACGAAACCTTAAAAAGACACTAAATCACTTTCTTTAAAACCCAAATCAATCTTTTTACTTCATCCAGGGAGTTATAGTGCACCAGGCTAACTCTTACCACGCCGTTCTTTTCTTTTAAACCGGCGTCTTCAATTAGTTTTTTGGCGTAAAAATCTCCAAACCGAATCCCGATACGATAATCATCTACTCGTTCAACAATTTCATCACTTTTCATCTTACTGTGTACGAATGAAATTGTGGGTACCCTTTTCTCCCTATCGGCAGTCTCTTTACCAATAATTTTAATGTCTGGATGTTCAGCTAAATAATTAATTAGGGGTTTGCTAATTCGCTCTTCGTGGCGCCCTATGTGTTCAAAGATCTTATCCATTTTTTGCTGAAAATCGACCTTTTTCTCTCGGGGAAATTCGTGCTTGAATAACTGGTCAAAATATTCTGTAATTCCCAGTAAACTATAAGTGAGTTCAAAGTTGAGATTTCCGGGCTGAAACTTATAGGGAACATCTTTTTTCGTGAAAAAATAATGGTTTATACCATCCATTTTGTACAACTGATTGTACTTTCCGTACATCACCGCTAAATGCGGGCCATAGGTTTTATACCAGCTAAATACATAAAAATCTACATCCAGTTTTCTAACATCTACACGTCTATGAGGTGCATAAGCAACACCATCTACACAAATAAGCGCGCCAGCTTTATGAACGGTTTTTGCAATTTCTTTAATAGGATTTATACTTCCTAAAATATTAGAAGCGTGGGTTACGGCTACCAACTTAGTACGCTTGGTCAGCAATTTGTTGAGGTCGCTTATTTCCAATTCCAGGCTTTCCGGATTTGCCTTCCAGACTTTTACTTTTATTCCTTTTTCCTTTAAATCTGTCCAGGGAGAAACATTTGCCTCGTGATCTGTATTGGTAACAATTACCTCGTCGCCTTCCTGCCATTGTTTGCTAATACAAATACTTAAAATTCGTAAAAGCATAGAAGAAGAGGGGCCAATCACCACTTCTTCTGGTCTGCCCGCATTTATATATTTACTTACCTGTTTGGTGGCGTAGGTGAGTTTTTCCCCGGCTTCCCGGGAAACTTTATACGAAGCACCCAACTGAACATTATGATGTAATAAATACCCGCTGATGCGTTCTGCTACTTTCTTTAAAGTTTGTGAACCGCCGGCATTATCCATAAAAGTGAATTCCCTTTCCAGCGCCGGAAATTGGTTTCTTACAAATTCAATATCCATTAGTCTAAAAGGCTTTCGTTGAACAATTCAAGAATTCTTCTGTATTCATCGGTCCAACTGCTGGGTTCTACAAAACCGTGATCTTCTACGGGATAAATTGCCATTTCCCAGTCTTCTTTGCCTAATTCGATTAAACGTTGAGAAAGTCTAACTACATCCTGAAAATGAACATTTACATCTACCATTCCGTGGGCGATCAATAAATCACCTTCCAGGCCTTCAGCAAAATAAATGGGAGAAGATCTTCTGTAAGCAATAGGGTCTGCTGCCGGTTCATTTAAAATATTAGAAGTGTAGCCGTGATTATAATGAGCCCAATCGGTTACCGATCTTAATGCAGCACCGGCTTTAAAAGTTTCAGGTTCGGTAAACATTCCCATTAAAGTGATAAAACCACCATAACTTCCACCATAAATCCCTACTTTTTCAGGGTTTATTCCATGATTTTCTATTAAATATTCCACGCCGTCAACCTGGTCAGAAAGGTCTTTGCCTCCCATATGGCGGTAGATTCCTGTTCTCCAATCGCGACCATAACCTGCACTTCCGCGGTAATCGATATCGATTACGGTGTAACCAAGATCGGTTAGTAAATTATGGAACATATATTCTCTAAAATAACTGCTCCACCATTTGTGCGCGTTTTGCAGGTAACCTGCACCGTGCACAAAAACTACCGCAGCATTGTTTTTTACATCTGCTTCCGGTTTGTATAACCTGGCGGGAACCATAGCACCATCTTCCGCTTCAAATTCTATTAATTCAGGTTCTCTCCATTCGTAGTTGCTAAATGCTTCAGATTGTCCTTCTGTTAGTTGTTTGGCTTCCGCATTTGCTTTCGTTTTCTTTAAATATAATTCCCAGGGTTTATTGCTATAGGAATGTAAAATGGCCATGTTTTTTTCATCGGGAGAAAGGTAAACATCATTGTTGCCTTCCATTTGAGTCAGTTTTTCCATCTTACCACCCATAACCGGCATTTTATAAAAATGACGTTCGCCGGGTCCAACTTCTGAAGTCGTTAAGAACCAATGTTTTTTATTGTTGGAAAGTTCCGGGTCAAAAACTTCAAAATCGCCTTGAGTTAGTGCTTTTTTATTGCCAGAAGAAACATCTAAAAGGTAAAGATGAGAGTATCCTGTTTCCTCACTTTGAAAGTAAATATGTTTATTATCTGGCAACCAACCCATGTCTTCACCACCGTAAAAAGTATAGCCAATTCCCGGCCCGGCAATCCAGGCTTCGTCTCGCTGGCGGTCTAAAGTATTTAACTCGCCGGTTTCCAGGTTAATTTTAGCGATCCAGCGATCTTTATTGTCTTTAGAACGAATGTTAACCACGGCGTGTTCCCCATTTTCTGAAAAATAAACGGTAGTGGGAACTACTTCTCTTTCGGTTTCTTCCCATTCTTTATCCGGATAATCTTTTACGTAATCTGGAAGATCAGTAATTCCGGGTAATTCATTTGTCTTTATTTTATAAACCGTGTCTTTTTCAAAGTTGTAAATAGCAAGTTCAACTTTAGTTTCATTTTCGCCAACTTTACTGCGGGCAGGCAGGTTTACGGTGTAACCCGACTCATCTACATAATCTGGAACGTTGGTGTTTTCTCCACCTTCGCGGGTAATGAGTTTAAAAGTTGCGAATTTTGCGTTTGGAGAAACCTGTAAACTGCTAAGATTACGGTCTTCCAGGTAAAATGTAAAAGTTCTCCTCTTCCGCTGTAGCTTCACGATAAGCTTCTTCATTTTCCTCTTCGGTTTTTCGCTGATTCACAACTTCCAGAAGTTCCAGATTTTCGTCCCTTACCCAGGCATCTTTTTCCGAAATTTTGTCTTCTTTATCTTCTTTTGCTTTACCGCTTTTAATATTAGTAAGCTGTTTAATGCTGCCTGCTTTTCTATTATAGATAAAAGCGTTTTCGCCCAGGGTAAAGCTGATTTTATTTTCATCTGCCATAAATTGGGCATTCGAGATACTTTCAGAAAGATCTAATAGCTGGGTAGTTTCACCAGATTTTAGCTCGTAAATCATCAAATTTCCATTTTCACTATAGACCTTTTTACTTCTGTCTTTATTGAAATCGCCGTACCTGGAAATTAGCTTTCGTTCTTCTTCAAGGCTTACCTTGCTTATTTTTGAAGTATTGCTCAAGTCAATCTTATAAAGCGAATCTTCAGTATTTTTCTCGGGATTATAGTCAAAATAGATGGTTTCACTATCTGCACTCCATTTTACATTAGAAGGGAAGGTGCCCATCCAATTAGGATCCTGCATAATTTTTTCTACGGAAAGCTCGCTTGTTTGCGAGATGCCGATAAAACTGAAACCTATTAATGTTAAAAAGAGAAAGTGAAATTTAAATTTGAGGGGATTGGGTAGATGTTTTTTCATCGATTTAAGGAATTGTCGTTTTAATTTTTAAAAGCACAGCCAATATAGTTAAAATGCTAAAAACAGTAAAGTATTCGCCTGAAGTTGAAAAAATATAAATGATATCTTTAGGCTCAATTCTTAACATATTAATCAAAATAGAATGAAGAAAAACTTACGTTCACTTTTTAGTTTATTCCTTGTGGCCGGTGCATTACAGGTGCAGGCGCAAGAAGAAATGGTAGACAAAATTGTAAAGGAAGCCAATGAAAATTCAAAATTAGAAGAACTTGCCCACGAAATGGTAGATGTGGTAGGGCCACGATTGGTGGGAACCCCGCAAATGAAAAACGCACACGACTGGGCGGTAAAAAAATATGATAGCTGGGGGATTTCAGCAGAAAATCAGGAATATGGAACCTGGCGAGGCTGGGAGCGAGGAATTACCCATATAGATCTTGTAGAACCAAGAGTGAGAACCTTAAGTGGGCGGCAATTGGCCTGGAGCCCTTCTACAGGAAAAAAAGGAGTGACTGCCGAGGTAGTGATTTTACCTGAAGCTGCAGATTCTACTGCGTTTGCCGAAATGCTTTCTTCGGTTAAAGGAAAATTCGTGATGATATCGGTAAACGAACCTACCGGAAGACCTCCATATAACTGGGAAGAATGGGCTACTGAAAAATCCTGGAAGAATATGCAGGAAAGCATAAAGGAAACCGATTCTCTTTGGAGAAACCGAATTCAAAATACGGGATATGGTTATCGTGAACTGCCAAAAGCTTTAGAAGAAGCCGGTGCAGCAGGTATTGTAACTTCTAACTGGTCTCACGGATTCGGTGCGAATAAGGTTTTTGGTGCGTATACTAATGATATTCCCACTCTAGACCTAGCTTTGGAAGATTACGGTTTGCTTTATCGTTTAGCCGAAAATAATAACGCTCCAGAAATAAAAGTTGTTGCCCAATCTAAAGATCTGGGTGAAGTACCGACTTTTAATACCATAGCCAGAATTGAAGGTAGCGAAAAGCCTGAGGAATATGTTATTCTTTCTGCGCATTTTGATTCCTGGGATGGTGGAACTGGCGCAACCGATAATGCTACAGGAACTATGGTTATGATGGAAACTATGCGAATCCTTAAGAAACTCTATCCAAACCCTAAACGAACTATTATTGCCGGGCATTGGGGTAGTGAAGAGCAGGGACTTAATGGTTCTCGTGCTTTTGTAAAGGATAACCCTGAAATTGTAGCTAATGTTCAGGCCTTATTTAACCAGGATAACGGAACCGGAAGAGTGAAAAATATTAGCGGACAGGGTTTTTTGCACGCCTATGATTATATAGGAAGATGGTTAGAACCTGTTCCACAGGAAATAAAGAGTGAGATTGAAACTTCTTTCCCCGGAACTCCTTCCAGCGGAGGAACTGATCATGCTTCTTTTGTGGCAGCCGGAGCGCCTGCATTTATGTTAAGATCTTTAAACTGGTCTTACTGGGACTATACCTGGCATACCAATTTAGATACCTATGATAAAATTGTTTTTGATGATGTACGCAGTAATGTGATCTTAACCGCAATTATGACCTATATGGCGAGCGAAGATCCTGAAACTACTTCAAGAGAAAGGGCTGTTTTACCAATTAACAGAAGAACAGGCGAACAAATGACCTGGCCTGAACCAAGAGATGCTGAGAGAAAAGGCGGATTGGATTAAGGGCGAATTAATAAAAAGTTGTTTGATTTTTTCTCTTATACGTCAGCTGTCCTGAAGCGATTGTTTCAGGATCTAACTTGTTTTTAACTTTAAAAACAAGTTAGAAGCTGAAACAAGTTCAGCTTGACGAACTTAAAAAACGTCATTGCGAGGGACGAAGCAATCTGTAGATTAATGGCAGATTACTTCACTCCGTTCGTAATGACGTTTTAATTTATAGAAATCTTAGAGATTTAACCCTTCAAATCCCCTCCTACAGGAATGCTGCAATCGTGATAAGGCTCACCGTGTGGAGGATTTTTAGTAGGCTTGTCCTGTCTTATCCTGATAGGAGAAGAGGTCATTTCCTGTTGGGTGTCAGTACTGTTCGCTTCAGTTAAAGAAGCGCCAACCGGCATATCGCAACGGTGACCGGGTTGCCCATGTGGAGGATTCACATCTGGAGTTTCTTCGCTACCTGCCGTGTTTCCTGTCATTTCAGTATTTGGCGTAGTTTCAGGAGTTTTTTCTTCTTCTTTACACGAAGTAAAAGCAGTAAGTCCTAAAACTGCAATTCCGAGAAAAATTTTATTTATAGTGATTTTCATAACAGTAATATTTTAAGTTTTAAAGGTACTAATTCTCAGAAGATTCTCTGGTGAGCATTTCTAGTTCCTCTTCGGTCACATCTATAAGTCCGGCTTTTGGTAAACGCTTCAGCATTGTTCTCCAGTTTTCGTCTTCATCAAAAATTCTATCAAAAATTTGTTTCGCTTCTTGTAAACGATCACTATTGGCAAGAGCCACCGCTTTCCAGAAACGCATTTCCAGGTTTTCCGGGAACATACTTTCGGCAGTGCCGTATTGCTCCAGAGCTTCTTCTACATTTCCTTCTTCCATGGCCAAATCGCCACGGTTCATAAATTCGTAAGCTCTTGCGGTTTCAAGCAGTCTGTCCAGTTCTTCTATAGGATTTTCGTGGTCATCTACTCTCAGGTCTATTTTCTTATCCTTCCATACTTCTTCAACTTTATCGGGACCAACCACGATTAAAGCTGCCGATTGTTTTCCGCGGATATCTCCACCTGCTTTTTGAGCAGCTTTTAAAACGGCTACGACTCTTTCGGCCAGAGGCAGATTTACATTTTCGGTAAAGGCTTTTGCCATTTCAGGAACTACTTGATCATTAAGCATCATATTGGCCTGAACCGAAAAATTATCTCCGGTAATATGCAGGGCTTCAGCTACACAATTTTCGCCGGTATAAGCTGCATTTTTCCCAGATTTTCCAAGAATGGCTAATTGCCGAAAGGCGCGCCCTTCATCGTTATTAATAAGTGTTTCTATAGCTTCTTCCGGGGTGTAGCCTTGGTTTAAAAGTTTAAGGCCTTCGGGGCCAAAAGCAGGATTTACAAAAGATTGGGTGGCAACCACGCCAACTCCAGATTTTCCCCAGGCTACCAGAGGCCCAACCGAAAACCAATGACTTTGAACGCCCACCGCCATCTCGCCGGTTTTAGCATCCCGGGCTACAATAGAATAGGTATGTGCAAAAGCGTCTCCGCTAATTTCAGAATTTTGGGCTTTACTATTTAAAGTTGAGATAAATAGTAAAACGCTAAAGAGTAAAAATTGCTTCATAACGCAGGTTTCTGATTAAAAGTTAAAGATAGCGAAACTCTACTGAAATAATTTCTACAATAGTTTATAATCTTCTGGGAAGACACAGTAGTCTACTGCTCTTTCACTTCTGTAACCAGAATATAATCGGGGCCACCATCTACGGGATAACCTTCTATTTTTGATCCGGAAACTTTGACTTCTTTGCCTACAAATTCGTCCAGATTCAATTTTTCACTTTTTAAAGCATAAAAATCCTCTTCTGAATTTAAAACGTGGGTGCCATATTGATAAGAAGTAATTCCCTGGCTTTCTATGGTTCCGGTAAGTTGCATTTGTTCTTGTGTTTTTTCCCTGTCACAGGTAGCAGCAAAAAAAATGAGACCGGTAAGCAGGCTTAGAAAAAAGACTTTCATAAAATTTTATTTTGAAAATAAACAATCGAATTAAAGTTAATAAAAGCCGGGAAACTGACTGAAGTTTTAAGTTATAATATGATGAATTTCTGAAAACATTATTATTTTTGTTGCGCTTACAAGGCCTCGTAGTTCAACGGATAGAATAGTCCCGAAGCTTCGGGTTTTTAAGGTAAGTTTTCAATATTGGCCTTTTTTGACGGATAGAATAGCCCCGAAGTGTCGGGGTCCTGACTTTAGATCCAGAATAAAAGGTTTTTACATTTTGGCCTCGTAGTTCAACGGATAGAATAGAAGTTTCCTAAACTTTAGATCCAGGTTCGATTCCTGGCGAGGCTACTTTTTCTGCATTTATCAAAACCCTCAAGAAATTTCAACATCTTCATAAATAAATCATAGCTTTGTGCTTGAAATGGGGTGCTTGCCATTAGGCAGGCTGAGATGATACCCGGGAGTTTTTACTCGAATCAAGATTCATTTTCTAAAAATGTTTTTGGGCTTCGCCTCGATGTAATTTACTCTGAACCTGATCCGGATAATGCCGGCGTAGGGATTTTCTAAGTTGAGGTTGTATTTCTGCAACTTTTAGCTACTTCATCACCTCATTTCATTGTAAAATTTGAACGCAATGATAGAGGATTTCTTTACACAACTTACCTGGTTACAAGCTATCGGAACTACTTTTGGAGTGGTTCAGGTTTTACTGGCAAGAAAAAATAATATCGATAATTATCTATTTGGGATCGTTGCCATTCTTATAAGCCTCTGGGTACTTTACCAGTCGAAACTATATGCCGATATCATTTTAAACCTGTATTACCTGGTGATGAGTATTTACGGGTGGTTTTTCTGGAAATTTGGGAAGGAGAAAGAAGAAACCCCAATTTCATATTCCAGTAAATTAGAGCACTTAAAAGCCCTCGGAATTGTTTTGGTTTGTTTCACAGGAATGAGTTACTGGCTCCGATTCCATACCAATTCTGATGTTCCTCTTTGGGATGCCGGGGTGAGCGCTTTCGCCTGGGCCGGGATGTGGCTTATGGCCAAAAGAAAAATGGAGAACTGGATCTTTCTAAATATCAGCAATGCCATTTCCATTCCTTTACTTATTTATAAAGAATTATACATATACGCCGGTTTGACGATCTTCCTGTTTATAGTAGGAACTTCCGGATATTTTAAATGGCGAAAAATTGTTAAAAATCATAATAGGGAACTGGCTCCTGCCCAATAAATTTTATCTGGGAGTATTAAAACAGATAATTCAATATCTAAATTTTATGTAATGGTAGAAGAGCAGATGCAACAAGAGCTGAAAAAATTATGTTTTGGGAAAAGCCTTTTTCCTGAAAAAGTTTTAAGCTGGATCCAGAGAGAAAACCTTTGGAATATATGGGTGCCCAAAAATTATGGCGGACTGGAATTATCATTTTCTGAAGGGCTTTCCAAACTTCAGGAACTGGCCAGGATTGATGGCAGCCTGGGTTGGACGGTAACTTTATGTAGTGGCGCCAACTATTTTATAGGAAACCTGCAACCAGCAGCCGCGAAGGAGATTTTTCAAGATTCAAAAACTACGATTTTAGGAGGAAGCGGTGGCGTTTTTGGGAACAGCTGAAAAAATTGGTGATGATTATAAAATTTCCGGAACCTGGCGTTATGCTACAGGCGCAAATTATTTAACGCATTTTACATTGAATGCTGAAATCCAGGAAAATGGTAAACCATTAAAAAACAAAGATGGGTCGCCCAAAATACTTTCGTTTGTGCTTCCCCGGGAAGAGGTAGAGATCATCGAAGATTGGAATAGTATGGGGTTAAAAGCTTCAAGTACCCATTCTTTTAAAGTGGAAAATGTTTTAGTTCCTCAGCGCTTCAGTTTTATCTATAATGAATTTCATCAGCCTCAGGATATCTTTAAAATTCCGTTTTCGGTATTTGCCGATCTTACGCTTTGGGTGAATTATATTGGTATGGCAGAACATTACCTGGCCGCAGCTCGCGAACTTAAGCCCGATAAAAATCTGAATTCTTTAGAAGAAGTTCTCTCCATTTCCAATCTAAAAGTTGCGGAGTACGCAAAAGAAATTGAGAGCAGGATCAATTTAAACAAAGGGATTAATTCAGAATATATGGCAGAAGTCCATTCTTCGGCTTCAAATTCAGTAAAAAGTATTTCAAAGAATATGATTGAAATATTCCCTTATCTGGGAATAAAAGCAAGCAGAAACGATCAGCCTCTAAACCAGGTTTTCTGTGACTATTTTACGGCGACACAGCATCATATTTTTACGAAATAAAGTTTATTAAAAGTCTGGAATTTCATCTATTAAGTTGTAGAAAATGATTATCATGCTAAAGACGGTATAATGCTGTTTAACAACTGAATAAAATATTAAGATGAAATATAAAATAAGCATAGAGCAAGTAAGTAATGTAGATGAGATAAGGGAGTATTGGACGAAGGAGGATTACATTCAATTACTGAAAAAATTCGATTTTCCCGATGCTGAAGATTCTGATCCTGAAAATTTAAGAGAGCTATTATTTATGGCTATATCAGATTTTGAGCCTTCTGAAGCTGCACAATTAGTGTTGGAGTATAAGCTGGGAGAGCAATTATCTGAAGGACAAATTGAACAGATTTCCAACGATATGTTGATAGATACGGTTTGTGAGGAATATCCGGAAATGGAATTGCAAGCTCCTTTATTCCACGTAAATCAATTACTTTTTAAAGCATTTAATGGCAAGTTTCCGAGTTCTAGTGCCACAATTATTAATTGTTCTATTACTCCGGTAAATGAAGCTGCCGATTCTAAGCTAAGTAAAAAATCGGTGTTGAGGTTGTTGAATGATGGCCTATCAGACAGGAATATCGTTAAAAGATTGTTTGAAGAGCAAATGAATGGCGATGCAGAATTTCCGGAGGCTGAAAATATTATCTGGAATTTAGAAGTTTCAGAAAATGATCATTTCAAAATAACAACTTCCGGGAACCTTATTAAAAAAGAAGAGGTGATAGCTTCAGAATGGGAGAAGGAAATAGAAGATGAGGACGATTCAGATAAATAGCTGAATTAAAAAATTGTAGAGAATACTAAATGCTGTCTGTTATCAGGCAGCATTTTTTTTTGAATTTTTCGCTGCCTGGTGCTTTGCCACTTCTATTCTTTTAATTCTTTAACATCTGCCTATAATCTTATGTTAATCAATTGAAGTTAAACCTGTTATTTTTTAAATTGAAGATAAACACTAACCAAAAATTAAAATTATGAGTATTGTAAAAGTAATTGAGGTAATCGCCTCTTCAGAAACAAGTTTTGATGATGCAGTTAAAAATGCACTTAAAGAAGCAAGCAAATCTGTAAGTAACATAAAATCTATTTATGTTAAAGAAATGCACGCCAACGTAGATAATAATCAAATAACGACCTATGCGGTAAACGCAAAAGTCTCATTTACCGTAAATAAATAGTTTCGTTTAAATAGAAATTATAGAAAGAGGAAGATAAATTTTTCTTGAGTTTATCTTCCTTTTTTAATTACCCATCAAGGCTTCACTACCTCTTTTGAAATTAATAATATGACTTATGGCCAATAGTAAGAAAGACAGCACGCAACAGGAAAATCAGGAATGGATAGATTCACTAACCTGGATCATTGAAAATAAATCTACTAAAAGGGCAGAGGAATTACTGAACATCTTACAGGAAGAAGCCAAAAAACATGATGTAGCGCTTCCTGAGACGCTAACCACACCCTATCACAATACTATTTCACATAACAAAGAGGAGGATTATCCCGGCGATTTAGAACTGGAAGAAAAGATCCTGGCTTATATTAGGTGGAACGCCATGGCCATGGTGGTAAAAGCCAATAAAGCTGATGAAGGAATTGGAGGGCATATTTCTACATACGCCTCTATTGCGCAGCTTTGGGAAGTAGGTTTTCATCATTTCTTTAAGATTGAAAATGATGTACAGGATCAGATATATTTCCAGGGTCACGCTTCTCCCGGGATTTATGCCCGGGCTTATATGGAAGGGCGCTTAACTAAAAAGAACCTTGAAAATTTTCGCCACGAAGTACAATCTGAAAAAGGCCTTACTTCTTATCCGCACCCACATTTAATGCCCGATTTTTGGAGCAATCCAACGGTTTCAATGGGCTTGGGTCCCATCCAGGCTATTTATCGGGCTAGATTTAATAAATACCTGCACAACCGCGGACTTATAGACGAAGACAATAGTAAAGTCTGGGCGTTTATTGGCGATGGGGAGATGGACGAGGTAGAAGCCCGGGGAGCTATTAATATCGCATCAAGGGATAAACTGGACAATCTCATTTTTGTGGTAGATTGTAATTTACAGCGTCTGGACGGCCCGGTGCGAGGTAACAGCAAAGTTATCCAGGAAATGGAAGGCCTGTTTAGAGGTGCCGGCTGGAATGTAATTAAATTGCTTTGGGGTAAAGAATGGGATAAACTTATAGAAAAGGATAAAACCGGGAAACTCCGTAAAAAATTGGGTGAACTTACCGATGGCCAGCTTCAAAAATACGCTTATAGTGACGGAGAATTTCTGCGGAAAGATTTATTTGAAAGTGATAAAGATCTAAAGAAGTTAGTTGAAGATTATTCTGATGAAGAATTGGGGAATTTTAAACGTGGTGGCCACGATTCAGAAAAAATATACAATGCCTATAAAGTAGCATTAGAAACAAAGGAAAAACCCAGTATTGTTTTGGCACAAACCGTTAAAGGTTATGGCCAGGGCAGTGCCGGTGAGGCCAGCAATGTTTCGCATAAAACCAAAAAATTCAACAAAGAGCAGCTGGGAGAATTTAGAGACTTTTTTAAGGTGCCGGTTTCAGATAAAGACCTGGAAAAAATTCCATTTATAAAGCCGAAGAAAGATAGTGAAGAGTTAAAATACCTGGAGGAAAAGCGAAAAGAGCTTGGTGGTTATATTCCGCAGCGAAAAGACAGAAGCTCAAAATTAAAGGCTCCAGATGTAAAAATCTTTGAAAGCTTTTTAAAAGGATCGGGCGAAGATGATGCGGCAACCACTATGGCCATGGTGCAGATTCTTAGCAAATTGATGAAGGATAAAAATTTAGGAAAATTAATCGTGCCAATTATTCCCGATGAATCCCGAACTTTTGGAATGGAATCCCTTTTTAGACAAGCCGGAATATACGCTCCACACGGGCAAAAATATGATCCGGTAGATGAAGATAGTTTGCTCTATTATAAAGAAGCCAAAAATGGCGCTATAATGGAAGAAGGCATTACCGAATCTGGTTGTATGGCCGAGTTTATTGCCGCAGGAACTACTTACTTAACCCACGGCATCAATACCATTCCGTTTTACTTTTTCTATTCCATGTTTGGTTTTCAAAGAACCGGCGATCTAATGTGGGCTGCGGCAGATGCAGGTGCAAAAGGTTTTCTTATGGGCGGTATTTCCGGGAGAACCAGTATTCCCGGGGAAGGTTTGCAACACCAGGATGGGCAAAGTCATTTATACGCGCTGGCATTTCCTAATTTAAGAGCTTACGATCCTGCTTTTGCCTATGAGCTGGCGGTTATTGTAGAAGAAGGAATTAAGAATATGTATATAGAGAAAAAGGATTTGTTCTACTATATCACCATTGGGAACGATACCTATCCTATGCCCGAAATGCCGGAAGATGTGGATAGGGAAGCCATTATTAACGGACTTTATAAATTCAGAAAATCGAAATCTCGTAAGAAGAAAAAGAAAGCGCATTTATTTGGTAGCGGTGCTATTATGAAAGAGGTACTGGAAGCTGCTGAAATTTTGGAGGAAAAATTTGATGTGGGCGCCGATATTTGGAGCATTACCAGCTATAAAACTTTATACGATAATGCTATTGATACCGAACGCACTAACCGTCTAAAAGGCCAGGTAAATAAAGATGAAAATTATATAGAGCGACAATTGAAAGATGAAAAAGGCACTTTTGTAGCCGCTTCAGATTTTGTAAAAGCCCTTCCCGAAAGCCTTGCTTCCTATTTCCCCGGTGAGCTTATTAGCTTAGGTGCCGATGGGTTTGGCAGGAGTGACAATAGGGAAGCTCTGCGTGCTTTCTTTGAGATTGATGCTTCACATATTGCTTATGCGGCCTTATATGGCCTTGCTAAACAAGATCAAATTAGCATGGAAGAATTGAAAAAAGCAGCTAAAAAACTAAAAATAGATCCACAAAAGACTAATCCACGAACGGCTTAAAAAAATAATTATGGCAAAAGAAATAAAAGTTCCGCAAATATCAGAAGGCGTAGATACCGCTGTTATTTCTGAAATCCTGGTTTCTGAAGGAGATAAAATTGAAGAAGATCAGTCGGTGATTTCAGTAGAAACCGATAAAGCTACGGCCGAAATTCCAGCCACTGCAGGAGGAACAATTAAAGAAATAAAGGTTAGTGAAGGTGATGAGGTTAGTGTTGGCGACGTGATTATTATCCTGGAAGATGATGATGACGATTCAGAAGAAAAAGAAGAGGAGAAAACTACAGATAAAGAAAAGGATACTTCAAAAAAGAAAAAGGAAGAATCTGAAAAAGACGAAGAAGAATCCGATTCTGAAGAAAATAAAAAAGACAAATCCAAGTCTAAAGAAAAAGATGACGAGCAGGAAGAAGATGATGAGGATGAGGATGAAAAGGACGGAGATGAGAAGAAAAAAAGTAAAGACACTAAGTCTAAAAAAGATAAAGATACCGATGAAGCATCTTCAAAAGAAGTCTATGCTTCTCCGGGAGTAAGACGATTAGCTCGTGAACTTGGCGTGAATATAAAAGAAATAAGTGGTAGCGGCGAGAGTGGAAGAATTACTGAAAAAGATGTCAAGGAATTCCAGGAAGGCGGTAGTAAAAAGAGCAGTTCTGGCCAGGCTAAATTACCCGATTTTAGTAAGTGGGGAGCGGTAGAAACTAAACCGCTAAATAGTATTAAAAAAACCACGGCCAAAAATGTATTGGCTTCCTGGCAATCTATTCCACATGTGTTTCAGTTTGGAGAAGCCGATATTTCTGGAGTTGAAACTTATATAGAAGATCATAATGAGAAAGTTGAAAAAGCCGGAGGTAAACTCACGCTTACAGCCATACTTACCAAGATTGTTGCCACAGCTTTGCATAAGTTTCCAACATTCAATGCAAGTATAGATATGGATAAGGAAGAAATGATCCTTAAAAAATATGTGAATATCAATATTGCGGTGGCTACAGAAGACGGCCTTTTAGTTCCGGTGATTAAAAATGCAGATCAAAAAAGCATCAAAGATCTCTCGGTAGAAATTTCAGAAATAGCTGAAAAAGCACGGGAACAAAAACTATCTAAAGAAGATATGGAAGGAGGTAATTTTTCTATCTCAAACCTTGGCGGTATTGGCGGCACTAATTTTACGCCAATAGTCTACCATCCGCAGGTGGCGATTCTCGGTATTTCCCGGGCAACCACCAAACCGGTTTATATAGATGGTAAGTTTGAACCTCGCAGTATACTTCCACTAAGCTTGTCTTATGATCATCGCTTAATAGATGGCGCAGATGGAGCTGGTTTTATGAATTGGCTGGTAAAAGCACTGGAAGATCCATACGAAGCACTTTTGGGCTAATCTAAATCTTAGAAACAATGGCAAAAAAAGATAGAAAAGAACTCGTGATTATTGGTGCCGGTCCCGGAGGCTACGCCGCAGCTTTTCACGCAGCAGATCTCGGAATAAAAGTAACGCTTATTGATCCTGAAGTTAATCCCGGGGGAGTTTGTCTTTACCGTGGTTGTATTCCTTCTAAAGCACTTTTACACCTGGCAAAAACCAAAGAAGAGGCTATGCAGGCCTCAAAATGGGGGATGAAATTTGAAGAGCCTAAAATTGACATTAAAAAAGTTGCAAGCTGGAAAGAGAAGGTGGTTAAAAAACTTACAGAAGGCTTAGGGCAATTAAGCAAAGCCAGGAATATTGAATACATCCAGGGAAAGGCCAAATTTACCGGCAAAAATGAACTGGAAGTGACCGATAATAAAGGAAAAACTTCGGGTTTAAGTTTTGAAAAAGTGATCATTGCTACCGGTTCCTCTGCGGTAGGCTTACCCGAACTGGAGATAGACCATGAGAAAATTTGGGACGCTACCGATGCGCTGGAACTTAAGGAAATACCCAAAAAAATGTTAGTCGTTGGTGGCGGTTATATTGGCCTCGAGCTTGGGAGCGTTTATGCTGCTTTGGGCACAAAAGTTTCTATAGCTGAAATGACATCGGGATTTTTACCCGGGAACAGACCGAGATCTGGTTAAGGTTTTTGAGAATAATGAACCCTTTAAAAATGTCTTTTTTGAAACTAAAGTAGAAAAAGTGAAGATCACCAAAAAAGGGGTGAAGGTTTCTTTGAAAGGAAAGAAAGAAGAACAGAGCAAAAAATTTGATTGTGTATTGGTAGCTGTTGGGAGAAAACCAAATACACAAAATCTGGGTCTCGAGAAACTTGGTATTTCGGCTGATGAAAAAGGATTCTTAGAAGTAGATGATAAACGCCGAACAAAATTGGAGCATGTTTTTGCGATAGGAGATATTACCGGAGAACCTATGTTGGCGCATAAAGCAAGTCACGAAGGCAGAATCGCTGCAGAAGTGATCGCAGGGAAAAAAGGAGCTGCTTACGATCCTAAAGTTATTCCGGCAATTGTGTTTACTAATCCTGAATTGGCCTGGTGTGGTCTCACCGAAGAAGAGGCAAAAGAAAAAGATAAAAATGTGAAAGTTGTAAAATTCCCCTGGTCAGCTTCGGGAAGAGCTGTTGCTATTGGGGAAAATACAGGCCTGACCAAACTTTTAATAGATAAGGAAACCGAAGTGATTTTAGGTGGTGCCGTAGCCGGAAAAAATGCGGGAAGTTTAATTCCGGAGATCGCTTTGGCTATTGAAATGGGCAGTACAGCCAGTGATTTATCGCTAACTATTCATCCGCATCCTACTCTTTCAGAAACTATAATGGAAAGCGCCGAATTGTTTTACGGAGGAGCTACGCATTATAAAAAGTCGTAATTTTGTTTTAATAAAAGTATTCAAAGTAAATATTCCTTAATAATTAAAGATTGAATTTATCAGCATTAACTTTTTTCAGTCTTCCTATAAGAATAGATCAAATTATAAGAAACTGTACCCAGCCAAATCACTATTAAGCTAGAAACCAGTCGCTCGTAGGCACCATCTATGTAATCTGGTATTAAAGGAAAAAGAGGTGCTAGAACAAGCCATAAGCCAGCAATCCAGAAAGAGAATTTTTTCAGATAAGGTTTTAATGATTTTAGATCGAAACTTGTTAAGAAGAACAACTGCGGGGAAAAGAAGTGCCAGGGCATAAACGAGTTTGCGATGTATTTTATCACCAGGTCTTCCGGCATACTGGTTATGTTCAGCGATCATTATGAGATCTACGCTTATAAGAACAAGTATAATAAGACCTATAATCCATTTTGTGCCGGAGCTTTTCCAGGTATAAAGTCCAATGGCAAGAGCAAAAAAACCAATAGCCAAAATATCTAATCCCAAATCCTGGATCCATCCATATTTACCTATGGCCAGCATGCTAATCGTGTTTTTTATGGGATTATGTGCTTCATGCAATGCAATTCCAATAAGATCGGCCGCCAAAACAGCTACACAGCCTAAAATACCAATAACTCCACAGGTTTTGTAAATAAATTTCTTACTCAAAGATGATTTTTTTAATTCGGAAATTGGAAAGCGTTTGAATAGGCTAAAGAGTAAAGTTAACAAATTCTTTGAGATAAAGAGGTGCTTGATGAGAGTTTGAAAACTGATGATTGCAGATGGAATTATTTTATAGATTGATATAAAAACATTAAAAACTATCGCATAAAAAAAGGGGGATTGACTTTCATTTCAGAATTGCCCCCTTCTTAACCCGTTTTATATTTCAAAAATAGATCAGTTCAGTTCTATTTAAGTTAAATGAAGGTCAAGTAAATACTAAGCTTTTATTATGAGAAAGTATTTGAATTCAACTTAACATTCGCTTAAAAACCAGAGGCTAAGGCTTAATTTTTAAATAACCTATCCCAGGATGTTTCCGTCTAATTTTGCATAAAATAATTGTAAAAAAATTGATTATGAATTTAAGTGAAAAGAACAATTTAGCTTTGGAAACCTTAAAGTTTCCTGTGCATTATGATGCGAAGCAACAAACAATTTGGGATGCCAGGGGAATGATGGTTTGCGATATTCGAGGCTGGGGAAAAATCCAGTTTATGAACAAATCTGAAGATCGCCAGGATGCGATAGGTGAATTAATAGCTAATTTACTGAACAAATATCAGCAAAATCAAAATGCTAAGATTGACGAAGAGCTTTTTAAAATGTTGGCTTCTTAAGAATAGTTTCAGAACCTTTAATTTCCTTGAAAAACATAAAACCTTACTTTTGTGAATTCTCACATAAACAAAAGTAGATTTTATGAAAAGTAGATTAATATTAAGCCTGCTATGCCTGGCTGTTTTTGGAAGTATCCATGCACAAAGCCTGGAATCTCCAAATGGAGACCTGGAGATGAACTTCTCTCTTCAGGAAGATGGTACTCCGGTTTATAACCTGGAGTTTGAAGGACAAACTATTATTGAAAAAAGTAAGCTTGGCTTAGAGTTAAAAGAAGGGAAACCTTTAACCTCTAACTTTAGCATAGAAAACACCGAAAAATCTACTTTTAACGAAACCTGGACACCGGTTTGGGGTGAAGAAAGTGAGATTGAAAATCATTATAATGAACTTGTAGTTCATTTAGATCAGGAAGATTCAGAGCGTAAATTGGTTTTACGCTTTCGTTTATTCAACGACGGACTCGGATTTAGATATGAATTTCCGCAGGACTCCAAGCTTGGGCATTTCGTGATTTCAGATGAAAAAACTGAATTCGCCATGACCGGAGATCACACCGCTTTTTGGATTGCCGGCGATTATGATACCCAGGAATACGATTATACCGAAAGTAAACTTTCAGAAATAAGAGGCTTGATGGCAGAGGCGGTAACCGCCAATGTTTCTCAAAAATCATTCTCACCCACAGGAGTGCAAACTTCTTTGATGCTTAAAACCGAAGACGGCCTGTATATTAATTTACACGAAGCCGCTTTACTGGATTATCCTGCAATGCACTTAAATCTAGATGACGAAACTATGGTTTTTGAATCCTGGTTAACACCAGATGTAAATGGGGATAAAGCCTATATGATCGCTCCCGGAAAAACGCCCTGGAGAACTATAATTGTAAGTGATGAGGCAAAAGATATTCTTTCTTCAAGAATCACTTATAACCTAAATGAACCCAGTAAGATTGAAGATACTTCCTGGATCAAACCAATGAAATATATGGGCGTTTGGTGGGAAATGATCACGGGAATGAGCTCCTGGGATTATACCGATGAATTTGCTGCAGTAAAACTTGGTGAAACCGATTTTGAAGCCGCTGAACCTAATGGCACCCACGCTGCAAATACCGAGAACGTAAAAAGATATATTGATTTTGCATCAGAACACGGTTTTGACGGCTTACTGGTTGAAGGCTGGAATGTAGGCTGGGAAGATTGGTTTGGAAATTCTAAAGATTATGTCTTCGATTTTGTAACGCCTTATCCAGATTTTGATGTAGATGAAATTAGGGAATACGCCAAAAGTCAAAGACGTGGAAATGATTATGCACCACGAAACTTCGGCTTCGGTTAGAAATTACGAAAGGCATTTAGATACGGCTTACCAGTTTATGAAAGCCAATAATTACAACGCGGTTAAAACCGGTTATGTAGGCGATATTCTTCCGCGAGGTGAAAATCATTATAGCCAGTGGATTGTTAATCATTATCAATATGCGCTTGAAAAAGCTGCGGAATATGAGATTATGATCAACGCGCACGAAGCTGTTAGACCAACCGGAATTGCCAGAACCTGGCCAAACCTTATCGCCAACGAATCGGCTCGTGGAACTGAATATCAGGCCTTCGGCGGAAATAAACCAAATCACGTGACCGTTTTACCATTTACGCGTTTAATTGGCGGGCCAATGGATTACACTCCCGGAATTTTTGAAATGGATATCAGTAAGCTAAATCCAGATAATAATTCTCACGTAAACAGCACGCTGGCAAATCAATTGGCTTTGTATGTAACGATGTATTCGCCTTTACAAATGGCAGCCGATTTGCCTAAGCATTACGAGCAGTTTATGGATGCATTTCAGTTTATAAAAGATGTAGCGATAGATTGGGAAAAAAGTGTTTACCTGGAAGCCGAGCCGGGAGATTACATTACGATTGCCCGAAAAGAAAAAGATGGAAATAACTGGTTTGTAGGTAATGTAAACGGACTTACGCCAAGAACTTCAGAAATTGAATTCGATTTCCTTGAAAAAGGAAAAACTTATATAGCTACTGTATATGCCGATGCTGAAGATGCGCATTATAAAGATAATCCGCAGGCTTATGAGATCAAAAAATATCGAGTGAATAGTAAGTCTGAGCTTTCACAAAAATCTGCTCCCGGTGGAGGTTATGCGATAAGCATTATGGAAGCCAGTAAAGATGAAGTAAAAGATTTAGAGAAACTGTAGATCAAAAAAGTATAATGTAATTTTATACTGAAATTGCTTTTATATCATAAAACCCTCGTCAATTTGGCGGGGGTTTTCTATTGATAGCTGTCTAATCAAAAGCTTTTCAATTAGAAACTGCATTTCATAAGAAATTAATAAATTATTTATAGTTTTAAGCAGTGTTAATAGATAATACCCATCCAAACCCTACTTTAGGATGGGATTTTTAGTATGAAAATTAATCGAATATTACAGTCAATTTTTGGTAGATCAGCACGTATAAATCTAAAAATTTGAACCTTAGCAATTTCATAGAAAATACCTTTAAAAAACTTATCCCTGCGCCCTTTACTTTAGCGGTGCTACTTACGTTAATTACGCTTTTTGTCGCGTTCTTCTTTACGGGAGAAACCAATACTAATTCTGCAATTCAAATCCTCGATTTCTGGCAAACCGGGATGTGGGATCCCGCACTTATTGTCTTTATGGTGCAAATGATGCTCATTTTGGTTTTGGGACACATCTTAGTACTAAGCAAACCTGTTTCCTGGCTAACGAGTCAGTTAACTAAAATAGTGACCGGAAACGCGAGCGCAGTAATTATCGTTTCGGTTTCAACAATGTTAGTTGCATTTTTTAACTGGGGACTGGGATTGATCTTTGGAGCAATAATGGCGAGGAAAGTTGCCGAAGCAGCTTCCAATAGAGGCTTCAAAATTAATTATCCCTTAATTGGGGCCGCCGGTTATGTAGGTTTAATGGTTTGGCACGGCGGAATGAGCGGTAGCGCCCCATTAAAAGCGGCTGAAGACGGCCATTTAGCCAGTCTCTTTCCGGGAGCAGATGCGGCGTTTCTTTCACAATTGCCCAATAGTCTTCCTACCACAAGTACAATTTTTTCTTCCTGGAATTTATTGATTTTCGGAACTTTATTAGTGTTAATTCCGCTTACACTGTATTTTCTTTCCAGGATCAGTGGAACGAAAACGGTGAAAATTGAAGCTGAAACAAAAACAAATCATATCGCAAAGATCACCGGTGCCGAAAAACTGGATCATTCAAAATCGCTAAGATTGATCTTTGGATTTCTTCTTCTAGCAGCTTTTTTTGCCAGTTATTCTGATGAAATTTCCGCAGGAAACCTTACGCCTAATATGCTGAATTTTCTAATGCTTTGCTTGTGTATTTTATTACACGAGTCTTTTGCCTCATTTTTAAAAGCTTTAGAAGAAGCCATTGGAGGAGCAGCGGCTATTTTAATCCAATTTCCGTTGTATTTTGGGATAATGGGCATAATGCGGGAAACAGGTTTGGTGAGTGATATTTCCGGGTTTTTTGTGAGTATCGCAACCGATGTTAGTTTGCCGGTTTATAGCTTCTTTAGCGCAGGCCTGGTAAATATTTTTGTTCCCAGTGGCGGCGGTCAGTGGGCGGTGCAGGGGCCAATAATTTTAGAAAGTGCTTTGAAGCTAGGAGTGCCTCTTAACAAAGCAGTCATGGCACTGGCCTATGGAGACCAGATAACGAATATGCTGCAACCTTTCTGGGCGTTGCCATTACTTGCTATCACCAAATTAAAAGCCCGGGAAATCCTGCCCTATACGCTGGTAATGATGTTGGTGGGAAGCCTTGTTTATATAGCAGGATTGCTATTGGTTTGATTATTTAAAAATTCCAATAAATTACTTTTGGGAAATAATAATAGGCAATAAGAGGAATAATTTAATCTCGATTATCGAGAAAACAGATTTAGATTTCCTATTTTATATAGGAATCAATTTTTCACATTATGGTACCACCAAAGAATAAACCTATAAAAAGACATAAAGCCATTCAGCCATTAAGCAGGGAGCACCACCAGGGTCTTTTATTATGCTGGAAAATTAGAAAAGGTTTTGAAAAAGGAATCGAACCGCAGCGAATTAAAAATTATACCGATTGGTTTTGGGAAAACCAGTTAGAAGAGCATTTTAGTATTGAAGAAAAATATGTTTTTCCGGTTTTGGGTGCTGAAAATGATTTGGTAAAACAGGCACTGGAAGAGCACGAGCATCTTGCCTCATTATTTCTTCAGAAAAATGAAATAGCGCTTACATTAGAAATGATTCAGAATGATCTGGAGGGCCATATTAGGTTTGAGGAGCGGGTGCTTTTTAATAAAATCCAGGAAGTAGCTTCAACCGAAGAACTTCAGTATATTCAGGAACATCACGAGAAAGAAATTTCATGCGGCCTTTGGGAAGATGAATTCTGGAAATAATTTCAATTTTATCAAAAATTAAGCAGCTTCTGCCAGTGTATTTCTTCCGGTCACCTCTTGTTTTAATCTAAACACAGTGTCTTTTTCGTAAGCCAGGAAATAATAGATCACAAAAAACAAGAAATACATTATCATTGATTTCTGTCTTAAAATTATTCCCAAATTAGACATTACAAAAGTCATTGCGAAAGAGGTGGTGAAAAACAAGATCAGGCTTAGTTTCACGTGTCCCGGTGCTGTTTTTAGAAATCCGAAGAAGCTCTTTTTAAACAACTTTCCGAATAACAACAAATAGATAAAATTCTCTATAGATACGATCACTCCAAGAATTCCCGGTGCATCAAAAAATAGAGGTCTAAACCAGAATGTAAAGAATTTTTCAATAAGTGAATAATCAGTCATTGGTACTCCTGAAGTCGCATTATCTAAATCTTTCGCCCTGTTTTCAGTAAAAGAAAGAAAATCGGCGATTAGGTTTTGGGAATTTCCAAGGTTTACTACTTCAAGAATTTGCTTGTGAAAAAGCAATAAAACTCCAGTGATTGCACCTACGAAAATGGCTTTTTGCTTTAAGCTTATCTGGTTTTTATTAATAAATATACTCAACATTCCTGCACCGGCCAGTAACAAGAACATATGTGGCCTAATAGCGAAAACCAGGAGTGATCCCAGACTTAAGCTAAAGATCCTGTTTTTAGGCTTTCTAAGTGCATAAGCGAATAACATTAATCCCAGAAAAATAGGTGCGCCTTTCCCTAAAGAAGCCGTCCAGAAGTGCATATTGGGTAGGAAAAGTATTAGTACTAAGAAATCTATTTTTTTGAATACCTTAATATTCAGTGCGATATTTTCTTTAAAAAATAGATAGGCGTAAACAAAGCCCATAAAGCCGATCCAGCTAAAAAGCAGCATCATCATTTCGTAGCTAAATCCGAAGAAATTAATAAACGGATAGGAGATGAAATCTATAAAAGAAGTACCGGTTTCTAAAAATCCGTCCCAGGTTTTGCCTTCTTTCCCCGGCACTCTAAAATACCTTTTAGAATCTGAAGGGTTAAAGAATGCATAGGTATAATAAATTCCGGCAAAGATTAAGTGGTAATAGAACAATTTATTCATCAGGTTTGCCGAGAAAAAATCGTGCTTTTCACTAATCTTTTTAAAAATATATTGATTTAACAGGTGCAAAAACGGAATAAGCATTATCGCTTGCAACAGGTTATGAATAAGGTTTATATCTGGAGACATTTTTTTATATCTATTTATCTCCTTAAAACCAATATCCTTACCTAAAATGAATATCTGTAGAATAAAGAGTGCTTTTCTCATTGATCTCTCTCTGTGCGAGGGATTAGAGGGTTTAGGGTTTTAAAGACATTCTGGTGAGATATGAACTATTTCAGGAATTTATACCCAAAACTGTGGAAATTTTCCATTACTGGATTCCTGTGACTGTGGAAATGGCGAAGCCTGTTTATAACTGGATTATAGAAAAAATTGATAAAACCGAATATTAAAACAACCGAAGTTTTTCAACTTCTATTGGTTTCTACCTATTAATCGTTCGGTCCGAACTTTAATTACAAAAAAAATTCGGTAAAACTGATCTTCGTCATATCTAAAAATTCTGTTTAAAAATTATAATATACTCACTTATATGGATTTTAATCATAGAATAATTAAATGAAATTGCATTAAAATGAATTTTACTTAAAATTTAATCACAAAATATCTTAATCTGTTCAAAAAACGTGAAAGTGGTCTGTGTAACATTGGTTGCAATTGGAAATCAGTTCTGTAGGTATCTTTGAATAAGTTATTAAACCAGTACACCATGAAAAATTTACTCATACTTGGAGCCGGAACAGCAGGAACAATGATGGCGAATCAGCTTCGGTCCAAATTAAAAAAAGATCAGTGGCAGATTACCATCGTAGACCAAAATAAAACGCATTACTATCAGCCTGGATTTTTATTTCTGCCCTTCGATATATACACCGAAGACCAGGTTAAAAAAGTAGGAAAAAAGTTTATTCCTAACGGAGTAAATTATGTTCAAAAGAAAATAGATAGAATTTTTCCAGAAGAAAATAAGGTGAAACTGGAAGATGAAACTATTAGTTATGATATTCTGATAATTGCTACCGGTTCTAAAATTGCCCCCGAAGAAGTGGAAGGTATGAAAGGTGAAAACTGGCACAAAAATGTTTTCGATTTCTATACCTATGAAGGTGCTTTGGCGCTACGAAATAAGCTTAGAGATTGGCAGGGAGGTAAAATGGTGGTTCACCTCACCGAAATGCCAATAAAATGTCCCGTAGCTCCACTGGAGTTCGCATTTTTAGCAGATTCATATTTCAAGGAAAAAGGAATGCGTGATAAGGTGGAACTTACCTATGTAACTCCGCTTTCAGGAGCCTTTACCAAAGAGAAAAGTGCTGAGACACTTGGATATTTGCTTGAAGAAAAGAAAATAAATCTTGAGATAGATTTCGCTATAGAGAGTGTTGATAATGAAAATAATAAAATTATTGATTACGGCGGAAAAGAGGTTGAATATGATCTCCTGGTAACCATTCCAACCAATATGGGTGACGATGTGATAGAACGCTCTGGGATGGGAGACGACTTAAACTTCGTTCCTACAGATCATCATACACTTCAGTCTAAAGATCACGAAAATGTTTTTGTGATTGGAGATGCTACTGATGTTCCTGCGTCTAAAGCCGGCTCGGTAGCCCACTTTCAATCAGAAACTCTTACAGATAACATCTTGCTTTATATAGATGGAAAGCCTCTTAAGGAGGAATTTGACGGCCACGCCAATTGTTTTATTGAAACCGGTGATAATAAAGCCCTGTTAATAGACTTTAACTATAAACAGGAACCTGTAGAGGGAACTTTCCCGTTTTCGGTATTAGGTCCCTTAAAACTGCTAAAAGAAAGTGTCTTTAATCACTGGGGAAAACTGGCTTTTCGATGGATTTACTGGAATATGCTTTTAAAAGGAATTCCAATTCCATTCGTTGGCCGAAATATGAGTACAAAAGGAAAAAAACTTTAATAATAATTTAAAACAAATATCATGGAAACTCAAGTAAACACATTAAAAGTAGATAGAAACCAGGAAGGATATTTAACCGATTTCTCTCAATGGAATAAAGAAGTGGGGGAGCAAATTGCCAAAGAGGAAGGAATTGAAATGACTCCGCGCCATTGGGAAGTTATCAGCTGGATTCAGGAACAGGTAAAAGCAGATAAAGCCTTATCTATAAGAGGAATTAAAAAAAGCGGTGTGCTTGATATAAAAGAGTTTTATGCTCTTTTCCCGGGAGGACCATTAAAGATCTCTACCAAGATTGCCGGTGTACCTAAACCTAAAAGCTGTATTTAACCACTAAAACTTACGACGATGAGTACTACAAAAGTCAAAAAGATGCTCTTTATTTTATCGAAGGCTACCATAGAAAATGTTTACGCGGCTTTTATTATGGCTAACGGGGCGAGAATGGAAGGCATTGAAGCAGAAATATTCTTTACTTTTTTCGGCCTGGAGGCCGTACAAAAGAAAAAGCTGAATAATCTTCATGTTGCAACAGTTGGTAATCCGGCTATGCATATCCCCACTATGGTGGGAGGTTTGCCGGGTATGGAAGCTATCGCTACAAGAATGATGAAAAAGGAGATGGAAAAACTTGATATGCCTCCGGTAGACGAGTTTCTTGAAATTCTCTCGGCTTCAGGAGTGAAATTATGGGGCTGTAAACTGGCGGTTGATATGTTTCACCTGGAAGAAAAAGATCTTATAGAAGACATGGACGGAATACTGACTATTGGCGATTTTTATAATAGAGCCGATCAGGATGGAACGCAAATGTTATTTGTTTAAAAGAACATGATGTTTGGTTGTTTGGACAGGCAGAGCTTGAATTTTTCAGCTCTGCCTGTCTTTTTTCTTTTAAGTGAAATTTTGTTGAAATAACTTCTTCGGCTTTTGGTTAAAATTTGAATCCGAAAGTGAAGGTTAATCTTCCCCCATCGTCACCATAATAATATCCTGTGTTTGCAGTAAAAGCGCTAAAGCCATTAATCCAGATAGATCCACCGTAGTTATTTCGCCATTGCTCTGAATTTGAACCTTCAGCCCAAACACGACCGTAATCGAAACCTGCACTTACTCCAATTTGCAACGGAATGAAATTCGTTTTAAATCGGCTTAGCCCAACTCTAAGATCGGTAGAATGGTAGAAAGATTGTTTCCCGTTAAAACGTTCCCATCGGTAGGCTCTTAGGTTTTTATTCCCACCCAGTACTGCACCGTCATAATATTCATAATTATCACCGATAATAACTTTTCCGCCTATTTTGGTGGCCAGGACAGCGATTCCGCTCTCGTGTAATGGATAATCTATGGCTAGAGACGGACTTATATAGGCAAATTCATTATTGTATTCGTCAATATTAGTTTTGTAACCCGTGGTGATATCGGCTTCAAATCCGCGAGAAGGATATGCTGGATTATCCCTGTTCTCATAATGGTAGTTTAATTCCCCACCGGCATAAAGTTGCTGATTAAAAAGATCGTTGTCTTCAGAAAAAGCATCGGCTATAAAACGTTCTTCGTCATAAGATACTTCCTTAGATTGTATCATTGGCTTTACGTAAAAGCTTCCGCCAGATTTTCCTCGCCAGATAAGTGATGGTGCAAACTCCCATTGCTCGATCCTTACACGGTTATAATCACGACCAAAAGTGTCTCGCATATTTTCTGATTCTATGCCTTCACCAAAGTAGTTTAAAGCAAAATTAGGGCTGGTATAACGGGCATCTATTCCCAGGTTCCAATTATAAAAAATATGTGCGAACTCACCACTGTAGCCTACTTCAAAGCCATTTGTGGCAAAATAATAGGAAGCATCAAAACGATGTTGTGTGTTAAACGGATTATTAGTTAACCCGTAAGTAGTGTAGGTGTCTTTTAGCCCAAGGGAAAGTCCTTCATCACCATTATAATCTATGTGAGGCATAATTTTATTCTCACTTTGTTTGCGCTTGTCAGGATCATATGTATTGATCTCGTAATCATCTACCAACCATTTTTTAGATTTTGGATTGGTAATGGTGTTTTCCTTGCTTTTGTGATCGTACAATTTAATTTTCCGGGTATTTTCAAAATCGTAAATGTCATTTTCTTCCCCGCCAATAACATTGATTCTAATCGGATTTTCTCCATCACCGGTAACTTTAAAAGTATCATCGCCATCAAGGCCGTAGATCCAAATCTCATCGGTAGCTTCAGAATTATAAGATTTACTGAAGACTTCTTTTCCATCTTCATTAATCATCTCTATAGCAGTAATTCCGTTTTCTTTTCTTACAATATTAAAAACATCATCTTCCTCGGTTCCGGGTAATATCTGGAATTCCTGGAGGTAGTTGTAATATCGTTGAGCAATGTCGCCTAAATTATCTCTTCTGGCTTTAAGGTGTGCTTTAATATCTTCTATGGTTTCATCCTGAACTGCTTCGGGTAAAGCTTCAAAAGCAGTTTCTATTTCTTCGTTGGTAAGCTGAGATTGAATAAAGTTCACCTGCTCCTGCCAATCTTCCCAATCTGAAGTTTTCAACAATCGCTGGTCTAAAGGATATCCGGAAAGGTTAAACCATTTTACATTATCTACATTATCATCATAGGTTTCCATTTTTCTCACAATTGGTAAGCCCAGTTTCACTAAATCTGGAATAAAACCATCGTAATTAGGAAATGCAAAATCCCTATCCCTTGGGATAGGTTTGTAAAGTTTGGTGCCATCGCTTTGGGTATGCAAGGCCCATCTCCATTGGTCATAATGCCTGTCCCAATCACCAATTAGCATATCTACCAACCGGTTTTTTATAAATTTATCTTCATCTGCCTGTATATTTTTAGACTCTTTTAATTCTGCTAAAAGATCACGTGTACTAATGATATCTTCTGGAGAACCAAATTTTTCAAATTCTTTATTTTCATCACCTACGTGAGCTTCAAGCATATAAAGTTCATTCCCATATTCATCATTATTCAGGCCGAGTGCTTTTTGCTTTGGGATATAGAATATTTGTGGTTTTCCGGCATTTATTTCAAGTAAGTCGTTGATGTGTTTTAGAGAATAACGAGCATACGGATGCGCTGTGGTAAAGAGATCTAAAGCATAGCGTTGTGCCACTGTATTTTCTATATAATCTTTTATATAATGATCTTTTATAGCTGCAGATTGCAGAAAACGGGTAGCGCTTTTCTTAAGTGCACGTATAGTGAATTCGTTTTTATCGTCCGCAATAAATCGCAGGGAACGCGATTGCATACCACCGCCTTCTTTTAGCGGTTCTAGATTCCCGTCTAACGTATCAAGAAATAGCACAGGAGCTTTTATTTTTGTACTGTAAACATCCCTGTAAAAATCTCCAAAAAGCGATTTATACAAGCCCGATTTATCGGTTTCTTCTTCGGTATAAATAGAAGCACTTATAGTATCCCCAATTTCCTCTTTGGTTTTAAAATCAATTTCATCCCAGTTAGGTTCGTCGCTTTTAATTGTTTTGCTGAAAATTGGATTTTCGTTATTTTCTATGGTGAAGAATTCAACTAGGGTTTGGTTATTTTTATAGAGTTTTAATTTCGCATAACCACTTTTAGTAGTTCCGAAGTGTTCATTCTCTTTCCTTATGCTTAGTTTTTTAGGTTTTCCGGTGCTTCCGCTTATAATTTGTGGAATACCATCGTCTTCTAAATATTGAAGATTTTGATCTTTCCCTGAAACAAAAACCACATTATCAAACTGGCTGGCCAGGGTTTCTAACCTGCCTCGCAAATATCTATGCTCTTCATTTTGATAATCCTGTGGAGAAAAACCGCCAATCTTTTCGGTAAAAGATCTTTTTGAATTGCTCATTACCGGGTGTTGCATAGAAACCACAATAGTTTTACCGTGGGCATCTTTAATATCATCTTTAAACTCTGCAAAAAAACGTTCCCTGGTTTTTATATCACATTTGGCATTCATATTTGGGTGTTCGTCCCAGTTTTCTAAATACCATTGGGTGTCTACAGTTACCAGAATTACATCTGGGGAGATTTCTTCACTTTCTATAGGGCAACCATCATCTGGCCAAACTTCTGTGTTAGACTGGTTATCCTGAAGAAAAGATTCCAGATCGTCTATTGCGTTCTGCCCTTGTTTTGTCCATTCATTTTGCCCTGGAGTAAAAACCACGGTTCCATTAAATTCCTGAACCGCATTTAGCAGATTCTTTTGTAAAAATTGTTTCTGGGCTTCACGTTCGGCTTCATTTTTTGGAAATCCCCTGGGCGGAAGAAAATTCCCTGGCACTAAAAGCGTTGCTTCCTCATCTTTTTTAGAAGCTTCTACAATAGCTTTTAGTACTTTCTGACCTTCACCGGTAAGGTCGTTTCCAATATTTCCTGCAACATAAAAAGTATGTTCCAGGGATTTAGGTTCTTCTTTACCGGGAGTAACCTGGGCAGTTGCCGTTATCCCTGAAAATAAGAAAAGAAATGTAAGTTTTAAAAGTGTATGAATATTTCCCATATATGCGTAAAACGAAAATTATTTTTATAGAATGTCAAATTTTTGAAAAAAAATGCCGTTTAGCAATAGCTTTTAACGCATTATAACACTTGGTATTAGCAAGTCTTTAACGTTAAGGGAGTATTCAATTAATTCAGATTTCTTCTTTGAATAAAAAAGCGTTTCAATAAAGAGGAAGCTTCTTCTGCCAGAATACCAGATTTCACTTCGGTTTTAGGATGAAGTTTAACCCCGGTTTTACGATAACCGCGTTGCTCGTCTTCCGCGGCAAAAATAAGTTTTGAGATCTGGCTCCAGTATAAGGCGCCGGCACACATTTGGCAGGGTTCCAGGCTAACATACATACTGCAATCTTTTAGATATTTCCCGCCAAGAAAACTGGCTGCAGCGGTTATGGCCTGCATTTCAGCGTGAGCGGTAACATCGTTAAGGGTTTCGGTTAAATTATGGCCACGCGCAATAATTTGATTGTTGATCACCACAACAACGCCTACAGGAATCTCACCTCTTTCAAAAGCTTTTTCGGCTTCTTCCAGGGCTTTTCGCATAAAATATTCGTCGTTGTAGGGCTGCAGCATTGTAGATTAATATTTCTGCGGAAAGGTAAAAATTAAAAACTTAATCCAAAAAATGGAATTTTTTCAGTGTTCAGAAGGCAATAATTCAATAGTATTATTGAAAATATTGGAACGTTATTTCTAAGCTCAAAATATAAACTTTTAGATATCAATGTTTTTGCTGATTTTATTCTTAAAACCAAATATTTTTTTGCTCCAAAATTATTATCTTCATCAATCATTTTGTCGCTCTTTAAAAGAGCTGCCATCTATTGTATAATTTGATGAATTCAAGATCTTCCCGCTATCTCTGCTTCTGTTTTTGTATATGCTTGCCTATTTTTTTAATCTCCTGCAAGGATAAAACAAAAGAAATAAATAAAAATTATACTGAAATTCCTTCTTCACAACAAGCCTTTGTTGGATCACAGTCTTGTATCTCCTGTCACTCTCAGGAATATGAAAGCTGGGAAGGCTCACACCACGATCTGGCGATGAAAATAGCTGATTCTACTACGGTTTTGGGAGACTTTGATGGTCAGGTATTTACCAATAAAGGAATAAAGACTCGTTTTTTTAAAGAAAACGGAGAATATCATGTCAATACCCAGGGGCCAGATGGAGAATATCACGATTATGAGGTAACTTACACCTTTGGTGTAGAGCCATTACAGCAGTATCTAATTAAATTTCCAGGCGGGCAGTACCAGGCGCTTTTAACTGCCTGGGACAGTGAAAAGAATAAATGGTTTGATCTGCAGCCAGAGTTGGAAATTCATCATGAAGAATGGATGCATTGGTCTGGCGGTTCGATGCGGTGGAACACCATGTGTGCTGATTGCCATTCCACAAACCTGGAAAAGAATTTTGATACAGAAAGTTTAACCTATAATACCACCTTTAGCGAAATAAACGTTAGTTGCGAAGCCTGTCACGGCCCAGCGAGCGAACACATAGCTTTTTATGAAGATAGTTTGCAGAAAGGTAATCCACCAAAACTTTATATGCATAGTGATATGACTTCCGTAGAATTGGTAGATAAATGTGCACGCTGCCATTCCCGACGCTCGCAACTTACCAAAGTATTTGACTATAACGGTACTTTTCTGGATCACTATGACCCAGAGCTGCTTACTTATCCGGTTTATGAAAGAGATGGTCAAATAAGGGATGAAGATTATGTATATGCTTCCTTTAAGCAGAGCAAAATGTACCAGGATGGGGTGTCTTGCGCCGATTGCCATGATATGCACTCTACTAAACTTAAAAGCACCGGCAATGACCTTTGCCTTAATTGCCATTTACCAAAATACGACAGCGAAGAACATCATTTTCATGAGAACGGTACTGATGGTTCAAAATGCATAAATTGTCACATGACGGGAGTAACTTATATGGGTAACGATTATAGAAGAGATCATAGCTTTAGAATTCCCCGTCCAGACCAAACTGTAGATTACGGAACGCCAAATGCCTGTAATACTTGCCATACCGATAAAAGCCCTGAATGGGCTGCCGCTGCTGTGGTAGAAAACTATGGAAAGCTAAGAAAAGATCATTTTTCTGATCATTTACTGCCAGGACAACTTGGCGATCTTACTGCATTAGAGCAGCTTCTAGAAAATAAAAAGTATCCCGATATTATAAGGGCTACTGCACTGCGTTATTATGCAGATCGCCAGTTACAACAGCGAGAAATAAATTTGATACAGGACCTGCTGCACGACTCTTCAACACTGGTGCGAAATGAGGCAGTTAGAGCATTTGATAATTTAGGGCTTGAGGATATGTCCACTTATATTGCCGATCTACTCGATGATGAAAAACGCCTTGTAAGAATTTCGGCAGCGCGGTATTTTAATACTAATAATTTACAAGCTCCCCAGGACGAGGCATATGTAAAAGCAGAAAAGGAGTTCTTGGAAAATCTGGAAATGAATGCCGATTTTGCTTCAGGACAAACCCAAATCGCATTGTATGAACAGGCGAAAGGAAACACCGAGCTGGCCATAAAAGCCTACCGTAGGGCTATAGAAATTGATAATTATTACAATATCGCCCGAATGAACCTGGCTTTGCTTCTTTATAACCAGGGTCAAAGTAAAGAAGCTGAAGAGCTTTATTTAAAAGTAGCGGAACAGGAACCCAACTTTGGGCAAACCTACTATATGCTGGGTTTACTCTATAATGAAACCGGGCAACCTGATAAAGCCTTAGAATTTTTGGGGAAAGCTTGTGATAGCAAACCGGTAAATCTCCGCGCTTGTTATAATTATGCTTTGAAGTTACAGGAAGCCTCTCGTTTTGAAGCCTCCCTAATTATTATTGAAGATGCGCTGAAAACCGTACCTGACAATGAGGAGTTTCTTTATATAAAATTTTTGGGTGAAATAAAATCGGGTGCGAGGGAGGATGCGTTGCAAACTGCTCGCCAACTTAGGAAGATAGCCCCGGGAAACAGCCAGTATCAGCAAATATTGCAAAATTTGCAGGGTAAATCGGTTTAAGAATTCAGCATTTGTACGAATAAATAGCCAAGATAGCTTCGCTGCAAGAAGAAAGAGAAAAGACCAAACTATAACTAACTGAAAACCCTGATTTTTCAGAAATATAAATTGAACTAATTCTTTTTAAAAATTTTAGATAGCAAGATGTTAAGAATTCTTTGTTAGGCTTTGCTTTAGATGAGAGCATGCGAACTAAACTTGTTTTTACCAGGCATCAATGTTATAAACTACGAAGTTTCCAGTGGAGCTAATTTGACGAATCAATATTTTTTTTGAAGGAGAATCTTGTCTGGATTCTTATTCATTTTTCAAATAAGATTAGTTTAACTTTGTGAGTTATGGCTTATGAATATTTAAATAGCATTAATAGCCCGGAAGATCTTAAAAAAGTACCGGTGGCTAAGCTAAATGAGGTGGCTGCCGAACTGAGACAGTTTATTATAGATATTGTAGCAACTAAGGAAGGGCATCTTGGTGCCAGCCTTGGGGTGGTAGAATTAACTATTGCCTTGCATTATGCTTTCAATACCCCTAAAGACCTCCTGGTTTGGGATGTAGGGCACCAGGCCTACGGCCATAAGATATTAACGGGTAGACGCGAAAATTTTCATACCAACAGAAGACTTAACGGTATTAGCGGATTTCCGAAGCGGGAAGAAAGTGAGTACGATACTTTTGGGGTAGGGCATTCCTCAACCGCGATCTCTGCAGCGCTTGGAATGGCGATTGCTTCAAATTTAAAGGGAGAATTCAGTAAACATCATATCGCTGTGGTGGGAGATGCTTCTATTGCCAGTGGAATGGCCTTTGAAGGATTAAATCACGCGGGAGTGACCAAAGCTAATTTATTAGTTGTTCTTAACGATAATGCTATTGGGATAGACCCCAGCGTTGGAGCTTTAAAACAATACCTAACCAAAGCGACGAGTAGGTTATAAGCCAAAGCAAAGCAATATTATTGAAGCTTTAAATTTTAAATATTTTGGTCCGGTAGATGGGCACGATATTGCAGGATTGCTGGAAGTTTTTGAACAAATGAAGCAAATTGAAGGTCCAAAATTCCTTCACGTAATTACTACTAAGGGGAAAGGGTTAAAAAAGGCTGAAGAAGACCAGGTAAAATATCACGCCCCCGGGAAATTTAAACCCGATACCGGTGAACTTTTAACTTATGATACCGCCGGACTTCCTCTAAAATACCAGGATGTTTTTGGTCTCACTTTGGTAGAATTAGCAAAAAAGAACGAAAAAATTATAGGAATTACTCCGGCAATGCCCACGGGAAGTTCGCTTAAATTTATGATGCAGGCATTTCCGGAAAGAGCATTTGATGTGGGGATAGCCGAACAACATGCGGTTACGCTTTCGGCAGGGATGGCTACCCAGGGCTTTGTGGTTTTTTGTGCTATTTACTCTACTTTTTTGCAACGCGCCTACGATCAGGTAATTCACGATGTGGCACTGCAAAAACTTCCTGTTGTTTTCTGCCTGGATAGGGCAGGACTCGTTGGAGAAGACGGCGCCACACACCACGGCGTTTTTGATATTGCCTATTTAAGATGTATTCCAAATATTATAATTGCAGCACCCAGTAATGAAACTGAACTAAGAAACTTGCTATATACTGCTCAGCTAGATTTAAAGCTTCCTATGGCGATAAGATACCCGCGGGGAAGAGGAGTTCAAAAACAGTGGGAAACCCCTTTTGAAAAAGTAAAAATAGGAAAAGCCAGCTGCTTACAGCAAGGGGATAGAATTGCTGTGTTAAGTATTGGCAATATGGTGCAAAACGCAACCAAAGCTATAGAAAAGGTAGAAAATGAAACAATAGGCCATTATGATATGCGTTTTGTAAAACCTTTAGATGAAGAGGTTTTGCATTCTGTATTTAAGAAATATCAAACGGTTATCACTATTGAAGATGGTGTAGTGACCGGTGGTTTTGGTTCTGCGGTTTTAGAATTTGCCGCAAAACACGATTATAAGGCGAAAATTAGAAATTTAGGCTTGCCAGATGAATTCATCGAACAGGGAAATATAGATGAGTTACAAGAAATTGCAAAAATTAACGTTCAATATATTGAGGAAGAGATAGTCTCTCTTGTTCAAAATCTTTAATTTTGCAATTCCGAAAAATCTTAATTAACTAATGAAAATCAAAGTCTTATGTCTTTTAGCTTGCTTAATTCACTTAAATTCAACCGCAAAAAATTCAATTTCAGATTACTATCCTGACAATTATAGCGATACGATAAAACCTTCAGATTCTATTAAAGTAGTGCCGCCTGAAACCCAGGTAGACTCTGTTGTGGTTACTTTTTGGACAGAGAAAAACGAAGTTGGGGTAAACCTTAGCGAGGTAGCTTTTGTTAACTGGAATGCCGGGGGAAATAATTCAATTTCGGCATTGGTTTATGGTAACCTGGAAAGAAATTATAAGAAGGATGATCTTAATTGGCGGAATAAAGCAATAGTGCGTTACGGGATTAACTCCCAGGAAGGCCAGGAGCTTAGAAAAACTGAAGATGAATTGCGTTTAAGTTCTTCTTTTGGATATAGGAAAGATTCGATTTCTAACTGGTTTTACTCCGCAAAATTTAACTTTAATACCCAATTTACTAACGGATATAAATATCCCGATACCAATAGTCCTATCTCTAAATTTATGGCGCCAGGTTATCTCTTTCTGGGTATTGGTAGTGAATATTCAGATCCTGTAGAAGATCTTAAGGTGTATATTTCTCCTGTGACTCAAAAATCAACTTTTGTTTTAGACCAAAGGTTGGCTAATGAAGGGATGTTTGGTGTTACCGGCGCAGTTCGGGATACGCTTGGCAATATTGTGAAAGAAGGAGAAAAAGTGAGAACGGAATTTGGATTCCTGGTCACCAGCGATTTTTCAAAGGAAGTTTTTGAAAATGTTGAGCTAGATAATCAGTTGAGTCTGTATTCAGATTACCTGAACAAATTTGGAAATATTGATGTGGAATGGCAGCTAAACGTAAACTTAAAAGTGAACGACTTTATAAAAGCCAATGTTGGTTCTCATTTGCGATATGATGACGATGTAAAATTTAAAGAAGATACTAATGGGGACGGGGAATTGGAAACCACCGGGCCCAGAGTTCAGTTTAAACAAATGCTTGGCGTGGGCCTCGTCTACGAATTTTAAAGATGCCGGCTGCCTAAGCCGGCATTCTCTTATCAAGATTTTAAAGTTTTTGTGAAGTACTTCAAAGGCACTCTTCCAGGAATAGTTTCTTATAATTTAATTCCTTTATATTTTTCAAAAGAAGCCACGGTAAAACCATCGGTTAATGAAGCGGTATGGGAACAGATCTCCAATAAACGCGTATAAACACTAGACTTTTCCTGAAGACCAGCCAGGTTTGGAACCGATTTTAAAACTAATTGGTTAAAATTAGAATCGTGCTGATCCTCTTCCGGGAGTAAAGCTTCAGTATAAGTATCTAATAGGTGTGAAAGCATTTTATAACCTGCAATTTCTTTGCTTATCACTTCTTCGCTTTGGTAGATCTTCTCAATACTAATTTTAATAATATCGTCTATTTGAGCTTCATACTTACTTTTATCCAGTAAGCCGTGGTGAAAATTACCGGCCAGAATTGCATCTTCGTTTTCCAGAAAAGTCTCTACCGCCTCGGTTATAAGGGTGTTTATGGCTAAAGCTCTTAGATAGCTCAATCTATCGGCAGTGTTGGTAAGGCTATTATATTTACTGGTGTTTATATTGTCTTTAACCAGTTTTATAAGATACTCCAGCGCGTAATCTTCATCTATAAGTCCAAGGTTTATCCCGTCTTCAAAGTCTATTATGGTATAACAAATATCATCAGCTGCTTCTACTAAAAATGCTAACGGGTGCCTGTAATAACTTATATCTCCATTTTTTCCGGTTTTTAGAAGACCAAGTTCTGCAGCTACCTCCTCAAAGATCTCTTTTTCGGTCTGGAAAAATCCGAATTTTTTATCGGCGATATTAGTTGTGGGTTTATGCGGAAGTGATTCCTTTGGATACTTAATAAAAGCACCCAAAGTAGCGTAAGAAAGCCGAAGCCCACCAGAGATGCCAGGTTTATTCTGCGTTAGGATTTTAAAACCATTGGCGTTCCCTTCAAATTTCACAAGATCCTGGTACTCTTTCGCCGAAAGTTCGTCTTTAAAGCGTTTTCCGTTTCCGTGGCTAAAATATTCTCCAATTGCTTTTTCTCCGGAATGACCAAAAGGCGGATTCCCAATATCGTGTGCAAGTGCAGCAGCGGCTACAATGGCACCAAAATCATTCATTTTATAAGCGTGTGTTTTTTCGAGTTGTGGATGCTTTTCCAGGATTTTTTGTCCTGCGAGCCTGCCTAAAGATCTACCTACTACAGAAACTTCTAAACTATGTGTTAACCGGGTATGTACAAAATCGGTTTTAGAAAGTGGGATCACCTGTGTTTTGTCCTGTAAACTTCTAAAAGCTGAAGAGAAAATAATACGATCGTAATCTACTTCAAAACCCAAACGGGTTTCGTTTTGCTCTTTTCTCAGTCTTTTATTTGTGTCTCCAAAACGTTTTAAAGAAAGGAGTTGCTCCCAGTTCATCATAATTTTATGCTATTTAGTGCCGAAATATTATTTCCACTTCAAAAATAGAAAAAGCCTTAAGAATATAAGCTAGTTGATGCTTATTTGCTGAAAGTAAACTTTCCAGAGAAGAGATAAAAGTGAAAGAATTTAAGCTGGATTGACAATAAAAAACTGAAACTGCGCTACATTGGGGAATATAGCGCTCGTTTCAGTTTTACTCGATAATCGAGATTAAATGCTCCGTCCCGAAGCATCGGGATGCCTCTAAATGAAAAATGATATTTCTAAGAATGCATCTTGAACTTGCTTATAGGTAGTTTACTAATCAGTATTTTTACTGATTTTATTAAAATTTTTGTCTGTATTTTTTGAAAGTTTTTGTGCTCTTTGTTCCAGGAGGATTTCTTTATTCAAGCTTTCTTCTTCTATATTTCGATTCATCATCAGATCTGTGAACAGCCTGTTACTTTCATAATCCAGGTATTCGTTTAAAGCTTTTGCAGTTAAGCCAATTAATTCTAAAGGAAGGAAATTAAAAATAACTTGTTTTTCTATAGCCACGGCTTCACCAATAATTTGCTGAACTTTTTTATCTGAAATATTCTCCAGTAGGTGATCTCTAAATAAATGCGTTGCAAAATCGCGGTGTAGCGCTTTATCGCGATAAATCATTTCGTAAGTATAGCTTAACCCAGGCATTAAACCACAGTTCTTAATCCAGAAAATAGCAGCAAAACCACTGTAAGAAAAAATACTCTTTGCGGTAGCAAGCGCAACTAATTTTTCGGCGAAAGAAGGGCTATTGGTCCATTTTTTAATCCATTCTTCTCTTGCTGCAGTAGCAGGGAAAGCTTCGATTTCTTTAAATATTTGATCTTGTTCTGTGGAATTTAAAAAGGAGTTTAAAAAAATACCATAAGTTTCTGTATGGGTATTTTCCATCACTGACTGTAAGTCAAGAAAATATTTCGCTTCAGGAAGCTTGATATTCTCACTAAGCTTACTGGTGCTTTTTCCATTCAAATTATGTTCTGAATGAAGAATTAGCCCAATTACCTTATAAAGGAATAAGCGTTTTTCTTCGCTTAGGTTCTTCCAATTCTCTAGATCTTTATTGATATTTACGTCGGCGGAAGTCCAAAAATTAGCTTCAATGGCTTTATAAGCGTCCCAAATATCGTTGTGTTTTACAGGAAATATTACAAATCTATCCTTGTTATCCCGAAGTCTGGGTTCCTGTCTATTCATAAAAAACGATATTATTGATGTTTAAATAAAAAATCAATAACAAATATCAAAAAATATTATTGTTTATTTAATATTAGGAGTTTAAAATTTCAACAAAGTTTTCAACATAAAAACTTCAAAACTAGCGCATTGAACCTATTTTTTTGCCGTTTATCGATATTAGGGAATTATGAATGTCGAAAGTGTCAAAATAAGTCATTAGATACATTAGAAGATGTTGACTAAAAAAGAAATAATGTTATTCCTGTAAGAAATACCAGTTTATATCTGAAGGAATATTTTCTATACGTTGAATTTTTGTTGTCTTTGGTTGTACTTTCCCGTCAGCTCCCTCAAAAACTTCTGTGATCTGGTATTCTATAAGATTCCAGCCTTCTTTTAAATCTAAAGAATAATCCCTGGTAGCCTCAAAACTTTCATCCTGGATTTGGGTGAAATTTGTAGTGCTGCAAGTTCCTTCCACCGTAGCGGGTTCGTCTAAATAAGCCCATTCTAAATACTTTCCGGTTTTACAATTTAAATCGCCATAAGAAAAAAAGTAATTGGCAACCGGCTGGTTAGATGCAGCCATGAGCTCTCCTAAAACTTCTTTTTTATCCCTATATACAACAAGCAGTTTTGGCAGACTGCTCAAATTGGCTTCCCCATTCGTGTAAGTTAGATCGTCTAAAAAACAGTCGAAGGTGCCGGAAACATTTTTAAGAGTAGCCTTCCAGCCTTTTGGAGCCTTTTCCTGTTCTTTCTCCATTTGATCTTTCATTTTTTGAAGAAAATTAGGCTCAAGTTTAATTTGTATGTTCCCGTCTTCATCAATACTTCCAAATTTTTGGGCTTCTCCGGTAATAAAGTCAATTACTCCCAAATCTGCTTCCCCGTGTTCCCAATTTTCTAATCGGGCTTCGATCAGGTTTTGAGATTGTACATTGATCCCGAAAAGCAAACAAACGATTAAGATTATATTAATTGTTTTCATTTCTTTAAATATTGGCGAACCACTTCTCAAACTGATGCCCAAGGATTGGAACCGATTTCGTTTTATGGTTAATGGCATTAATTAATCCTACAATCCATAAATACAACAGGAATATTGATCCAAGGAAGCTTAAGATCCAGCCTAAAACGGGAATCATCCCTATAATGAAAAGTCCCAGGCTAATTATTACCAATCCAAGAGATTGTTTTATGTGAAAGGCCGCAAATTCATCTTTTTTCTCGTTGTTTAAAATAAAAGCCACTACCAGGCCAATTACGGTTAAGTAGGCAATAATGGCTATTGTTTTTGGATCGAACGTGCTTTTAGCCTCGTTTGTATGTGTGTTTGAGTCTTCCATGATGTTTATTTATTACTTAGATGCACCCAAAGAAGCATAGTCATCCTTATTTATTGAGAAAGATTTTTTCTCCAGGCCGGTACAGCGCATATTCGCATTTCGGTCAGCATTATTTTTATCTACCATTTGCATTTCCATCATCAAGGCATCTCCTTCTTCCAGCCAGTTGGCATTCCAGCCTTTTGGGATATTACTTTTTTCGGCACTATACATATTGGCAAAACTAATTGGTGCCTCCTGCGTAAGATAGAAAGTGAACTTGTGTTCTTCGGTTTCGGCTTCGTAACCCTGGCATTCATAACCCAGAATATTTTTAGTACCAATCTTCTTTAATTCTGTGTCCTGATAAGGATTGGTTTCTTCTTCGCTACTCATAAGATCATCTATCTTACTGGCAGTTATAAAATTATTTTCGCCTGAAGTGAAATACATTATACTAAGCTTATTGTTCATATCGAGAACCATAAACATACCTTCGGCTTGAGGCATTCGCATCCCGAAATAAGCAGCGTCTTCTTTTAGAAGATACGTCATATCTATATTCCCGTCCTTTGTTTCCATATTTAGCTGGTATTCCCAATTAAAATCATAAGACTGGGGCACTTCACTAATATCTACTCTATTAGCGCCCATAGGAATCGGGCTGTTTTTAAGCTTGGTATCCCACATTTTATTGAGGGATTTATCGGCTTCTTGCGCCGCTTTGTTTGAAATATTTTCGGTTACCACATATTCAACCTTTTTCTCTACTTTTTCCTTTAATTTCTTGAGAAACTGTGCCTCCATAGTGGAAATGCAGAATAGAAGCGAGAATCCCAACAAGATTAGCTTTTTCATAATTTCGAATTTTAGATTATAAATAAACTGTAACCTTAAGATTACAGGTTGGGGCAGAATTAATTAAAAAATGTAGGGAGGTGTTTTAGCTACCGGCTTGGGGGTTTTCCGGTTTTTGGGGCAGTAATTGGAAATTTTAAGATACAAAATATTTCAGAATATTAAAAATACTATCCTGAAAATCAATGATATGAAATTAGGTGGTAAACTTAAAGTTCTTTGGCGGCTTCTTCTAATTGGTTATACCAGTCTTCGCCAAATTTCCTGATAAGTGCATCTTTGGTGAATTTATAAACCGGCACCTGAAGCTCTGCTCCCAGGCTACAGGCATCGTCACAAATTTGCCATTTGTGATAATTTACTGCAGAAAATTCTGAATATTCCTGGATACGAACCGGGTATAAGTGACAGGAGATAGGTTTTTTAAAATCGATTTCTCCCTGGTTGTAAGCTTCTTCAATTGCGCAAAGTGCGGTGCCTTTTTCATCAAAAGTTACGTAAGCACAATCTGCTCCATCTATCAATGGGGTTTCAATCTCATCAAGATCGGTAGTGATATAGGTACCTTGTTTCTCTATAGCATCTATTCCTTTTTGGCGCAAATAAGGTTTTACTTTTGGATAGATATCGTCTAGAATTTGCCTTTCTTCTGGCGTTACCGGGGCACCGGCATCACCGTCTACGCAGCACGCACCTTTACAGGCTGAAAGGTTACACACAAAATCTTTGGTTAAGATCTCTTCTGAAACTATGGTTTTTCCTATTTGAAACATGTGGCAAATATAGTTTTATCAGCATTTTTACTGAAAAAAAATTGGCTCAATTTTAATAAAAATTTTACTTCCTAATTGCTTGACACTCTGTTTTTAAAAATTACTTTTGCGCAAAATTTTTTAAAAGGGGAGTTATGTGGGAATTACTTAACGCAAAACAGATTTTTACCGCCGGAATGATTCTCTTCGCGGTTATTGATATTATTGGAAATATCCCAATTATTATAGACCTGCGTAAAAAGGTTGGGCATATTCAAAGTGAAAAGGCTTCGGTAGTCGCCGGGATCATTATGATCGTTTTTCTATTTGTAGGAAAGGAGATCTTAAATCTTATTGGGATAGATGTGAATTCGTTTGCGGTAGCCGGTGCATTTATCTTGTTTTTCCTGGCTTTAGAAATGATTCTAGGAATTACACTATACAAAGACGATGAACCTGAAACCGCTTCTATTGTTCCGCTGGCGTTCCCATTAATTGCCGGGGCAGGTACACTTACTACGTTAGTATCGCTACAGGCAGAATATGAAGCGATAAATATTATTGTGGCTATCCTAATCAATATTATCTTTGTGTATATGGTATTAAAATCTTCAACTAAAATTGAGAGGGTTTTAGGAAGCCAGGGCATTAGCGTAATTAGAAAAGTATTTGGTGTGATTTTACTTGCTATTGCCGTGAAATTATTTGCCACTAATATTCAGAGTTTATTTACATGAAGTTATTTATTTATACCGTAATTTTTTTAGCCTTAGTTATTATTGGCTACAGTGCAACCGTTTTGAATTTTGATGCGCTTTTAAAAGGCGATAGCGGCACAGCTGTGCTCGTTATAGTAGGTGGTCTTTGTCTTATAATACTTATGGGGATTTTATTAACCTCAAGAAGTATAGCCGAAAAGCATAATTCTTAAAATGAAATTCAACGTTCTTATTATTGGAGGTGGCGCTGCCGGAATGTCTTGCGCGCTTATTTTGGGTTCCGCCATCCAGAAAAAGGTAGTTTCTAATAAGAATGTAGGGATTATTATGCATCAAAAAGCTTCCCACCTAAATTCTGCACTTCTTAATAATGCGTTGGGGGTGGTGCCGGGGACTTCGGGGAAGCAAATCCTGGAAGAAGGTGTGTTGCATTTAGAAGAGCAATATCCTGAGATCGAGCAAATAGACAAAGAAAAAGTTAAGGAGATCATTCAGTTAGACGAAGGTTTCAGAGTAGTTACCAATAAAAATAGCTACGAAACTGAAATTGTAGTAATAGCCACCGGTTATAACAGTCCTTTTAGAATAGAAGGATTAGAAAACGAAGTGATTCCGCATCAAAAAGCGAAAGTTTCTAAAGAGCGTATTCAGCTGAAAAATAAAGATCATTTGGTGAAGCCGGGCATTTATGTTGCCGGTAGTCTTGCCGGTTGGCGAAGTCAATTCGCTATTGCCTGCGGAAGTGGCGCTAGTGTGGCCACAGATATCCTGAGTTTATGGACCGGGGAACACACCAAAGTACACGATAAAGTGCTATAACATATAGTAACCCGTTACCATTAAGGGTACAGAGAAAATCATTAAAATTAGGCAGGTGCGGTGTAATCTTCTGTAAAGAAGGGCTAGTTTTAATTTATTTCGAAAATCTTTATCCTCAGTAATTTTAATCTGACTTTTAATACAACTCACTGAAACATTAGAGGAAGTAACCAGGATTTCTTTCTGTAAAAAAAGTAGTGCGCTATTATCCAATAATCTAAAGCTCACCGCTACAATGAAGAAAAATAGCGGGGAAATAGTAAGAAATATTATAAGATTTTCATGAAACGCACTCACGGATGCAATTTATTCAATTTTTTTCGATAATTCAAGCACTTTTTCAATAGCTGGATCATTTTCATTGACCAATTTCTCAAAAGCGGTAGTGCCGTATAATTGCTGGGCGATCACTGCTTTTAGATATTGTTTTAAAAGTGTTTTTTGACTATTTACATTCAGCCTGATATTTGCACTCGCCACAAAACGAACAAAATCCCGCACCATTTCATCTGAAATAACCACTTCACTCTCAAAATTCTCGCGCTTAACATTGTTGTAAAAACTACGATTTTCTTCCAGCACATTAAAGATAAACCGACTCATATAACCGCCGTGTAATAGGAGTTTAATGTTGTTCCTTTCATTGTCGCTATCAAGTGGAATAAAGATATCAGGGATAATCCCGCCGCCGCCGTAAACTACTTTTCCTTCGGGCGTTTCGTACCTAAGGGAATCATCTACATTTATACTGTCGGCACTGTTGAGTTCGCCATTCTTGTAACGGCGCATATAATCTTTAAAATAGCTTTCGTTCCCGTTATCGTACGGTTTTTGGATAGAACGGCCTGTAGGGGTGTAATAACGGGCAATGGTTAACCTAACTGCACTGCCATCGCCTAATTCCATTTCTCGTTGCACAAGACCTTTACCATAAGACCTACGACCTACAATAGTACCGCGATCGTTGTCCTGTAATGCGCCCGCTACAACTTCACTGGCAGAAGCTGAATTTTCGTTAATGAGCACATAGAGATCTCCATTTTCTAAAAGTCCTTTTCGTCTTGAAAAAGTTTCTTCTACTGCGCCACTTTTATTTTTGGTGTATAGAATCAGTTTTTCATCCTCCAGGAATTCATCTACAATTTTAATAGCTTCAGAAAGGTAACCGCCGGGATTGTCCCTAAGGTCTAAAGCGATTTGATTAGCGCCTTTTGCCTTGAGATCTTTCAATGCCTTTTCAAATTCTTTATAAGTAGTTTCAGAAAATCTGTTCACTTTAATATAGCCAACATCTGGCGATAACATATATGCGGCATCTACACTTTTTAAAGGAACTCTACCTCTTCTTACCTTAAAAGTTAGCAGGTCTTTAATGCCCTTTCTTTTTACCTTAAGTGTTACCCGCGAATCTTCTTCTCCTTTAAGATGTTTGGTTAAAGAATCATTACTAATATTATTGTTGAAAAGTGGTGTGCCATCGGCATACAGAATCCGGTCGCCGCCACGAATTCCTATTTCTTCGCTTGGGCCGCCTTCCAGGGCCTGGATCACCACAACAGTATCGTTTACATTATAAAAGCTAACCCCAATTCCTACAAAATCACCCTGCATATTCTCCACTACGCCTGCGTATTCTTCTTTAGGAATGTATACCGAATGCGGATCGAGATTTTCCAGGATTCTATTTACCGTAAGATCTACTATACTATCGGTATTCACATCGTCTACATACTCATAATCTATGTAGTCTATAAGTCGGTTGAGTTTTTGTTTTTTCGGATTTGAAGAAAATAGGGTGTCAGAAGAGGAAAAATCCAATTTTCCGCCCAGCAATACGCCGGCGGCGCAAGCTGTTGCGAGGAGAATGGGAATTAATATTTTTTGCCTGGTATTCAATCTTCTAAATCCTTTATCATTTCAAGTTCTACTCCGGCTTTTTCAAGAAATTCGAGTCCCGAATTATCTTTATAATCTATATGATAAACCAGCCTGGTTATTCCTGCCTGGTGAATTAATTTACTGCATTCCTTACAGGGAGACATCGTGATATATAGCGTGGCGCCATTACAGGATTGGGTAGAGCCTGCAACCTTTAAAATAGCATTGGCTTCAGCGTGTAGCACATACCATTTAGTGTAGCCTTCGTCATCTTCACAATAATTTTCAAAACCTGTAGGGGTGCCGTTAAAACCATCAGAAATTATCATTCTATCTTTCACAATAACTGCGCCAACCTGCTTTCTTTTACATTGTGATAATTTACTCCATTCTCGAGCAATTCTCAAATAAGCTTTATCGTATTTTAATTGTTTTTTCTTATCCATGAGCGCTATTTTCCGGCTTTGCAGATGTGATTTTTTACTCGATAATCGAGATTAAATACTCCGTCCCGAAGCATCGGGATGCCTCGAAATCAAATTATATTTTCCAATAACAATGCTTCGTGAGCTTACTCCGAAGTCTTTTAAATTAATTCCCTAATTTAAAAAATAGCCTGAAAATTTTCCTGAAGAATCGGTAAAATAATACCAATAACTATTGCTGAACTTACTAATATCCAGTCTCTTTTAGAAACCGAAAAGATATTTTGAGCAATAAAACCAAGAATAATTACAGCAATTACTACAATAACCTGTGCGGTTTCTATTCCTAAAGCAAATTCCAGAAGCGGTAAAAATTTACTTTCGGTATTTGCTGCAACCATCTTAAAATAGGTAGAAAACCCAAGACCGTGTATTAAACCGAAAAATACGGTAGTAAAATACAGGGGATTGTGGTTTTTGTTACGTTCTTTTTTGCTGGCGGTTACTATATTATACAAAGCTGTAAGAATTATTGTAATAGGAATGAGCAATTCTACCCAGGCCGAATCTACTTTAACAATTCCGTAAACAGAAAGGAATAAGGCCAGGGTATGGCCAATAGTAAATAAAGTCACCAACCAAAGAATTCGTTTCCAGCTGCTAAAAGTGTAGGCTGTAACCAGAACGATTAGAAACAAAATATGGTCGTAAGCCTGCCAGTCCAGAACGTGTTCGAGACCTAATCTAAAGTACAGCCAGAATTGAGACATATAAAAAATTATTAGAAAAACCCGAAAGTACAACTTATTCAGAAAATTGCAAAGGCTTTTAGAGAGCCCAATTTTGCCCTGCTAAAGAGATATTTTTGAAGGAAATTTCACGATTAAATTAAGGACTCTCCGGGTAATGTTAATGCTGAACTTTAAATATGAATGGATGCTTTTTTCATTAGTGAAGGCCAGCAAAACAACCCTGTTTTCTTTATGTAACGTCTAACTTTTTTAGTGAAAAATCAAACATTAACGTTGGTTTAAACGATGTTGAACGTGATTTTGGTTAGTTTTGCTTGTTAAGTGAATTTTGAATGCCCCTCTGCCGGACAGATTTTGTTTTTAATAAAATTAAACCACTCCAGAATTGGAGTCGGTTTATTGATAAAAGAAAAAATTATGAAGAAGAATTTAATGAACATGCAATCTCTGGATATTTATCTTTCCTCTCTAAGTATGGAAGAGTACAGAGAAATTGAAGATGATATAAGGGTTTCTGAAATCAAACTGATGCCTCTTCGTAGTTGGGATATTTATAACGATTATTATGCAAGACAATTAGCGATTTTAAGGCAGCAGAATACTATTAATTCCTTTAAGGAGTTGGCGAAGAAGTTTGAATGGAAAAACGATCTTGATGCGGTATTTAAAGATAAAACTTTTGATGCCTTAGTACTCACCAACAAAGAAGCAAAGATAGAATGGGTGAGTGAAGGTTTCAGCGAAATGACTGGATATAGTAGTAGGTTCGCTGTAAATAAAACCCCGCATTTTTTACAGGGAAAAGAAACCGATAAAGCAGTTTTAGAGCGAATAAGGCAAAAACTCTCACGTGAAGAGCCTTTTACGGAAGTTTTGATTAACTACAAAAAAGACCAAACCGCTTATAAATGTGAGATTAGTGTGATTCCATTAATCACTGATAATACTACTCACTATTTAGCGCTGGAGCGACAGGCTGGATAAGAGATTGTGAGAAAACCTTTACCGAATATTCGCAATAATTACGGTCTTTACAAACCTTTAAAGACTGTGCTAAAACAAAAAAGTCACCTTTTTAAATAGGTGACTTTTTCTACTTGTAACTATGTATTTTTAATTTTCTGAATACATATGTTCAAATGCTGCATACTCCAGTTGAATGATCGAAGACTCTGAATCCTGATATTCCTGGATAACCGCGTTAAAGTCGTCATTGTTATTTAAAACAATTCCATTACGATGAGATTTGAGGGTAGAGAAAAACTTTACTTCAAACCATACTTTATCTAATATTTCCTGTTCCTCGGCAGTTAACTGATCTTTCCCATCCAGGATGAAACCCATTTTCTTACGAGCTAAATTTTTAATTTCCTTAGCTGCTTTATCACCCGTAGGCATATTACGTAAGGCTCCTATCATAAAGATAATTTTTCCGTAATAAACTTCTTCTACATATTCATTTCCGTATTTCAATTCGAAAAGGGAAGGATCCTGTTCCATTTCTTCAGTGAGGGATCGTCTCTCTTCAGAAGGAGGGAGGAAGCCACTTTTAGCCTCTTTATATTTGTGATTTAAAACAAGTACTTCATCTTCGGTGACAGGATACTGTTCAATAATGGATTGGTACAGTTCTGTGTTGACTGCGAATTTAGTAGCAAAGATTGATTGATCGTGAAAAGGGTCGAAAAAGTAACGAAAAGGATTTACCTCTTCGATGGGATCTGCATCGTGCTTCCAGATAGGGCTAGTAGAGAAGGATTCATTTATCTGACGATAGTTCCCTTCAGTATTAGAAAAGGGAGTAGCTAGCGGAACCTGGTTGTTTGTGAGTATTGTGGCGCCTGTACTTTCGGTGTAAGGATATACTTCTTCCAGAATGGTCTCGCCGTCTTTTTTAATCGTAACGGTCCTGGTTCCTGCAGTTTTATCGAAAACAGTAGAGCTTGTTCCACTATTATCGGCCCTGGTAAAATCTACGGAAACCAGGTCGCCATTTTCATAACTATAAACTGAAGTGCCTTTCTCGCTGTAAACTTTTTTCTGTGAGGCCAGGCCATTCTCATATTCGGTCTCAAACCAAAGATCTCCTTCCCGGGTGTAATACTTGGACCAGAGCGGCTTATTGTCCTCACTGCGGCTCACTTCCATATATAAATAATGCTGATATGTACTGGAATATATTTTGGCCGATTTTAAGTTTCCGTTCTCATAATATTCGAACTCATCATCAGGATATCCTTGGGAGTCTTCATGTTTTGCCTCTTTAATCCAGCCGTTAGGATAACTGCTGATAAGCTGGAAATAATTATCAGACTCTATGGAATAATCGGTTTGTGGAACATTGTCATCTTTTTGGCAGGAAGACAGTAAAACTGTGGCTACAAAAATTAGCGACAGGATGATTTTTTTGGGCATCAGATTGCTATTTTAGATTGATGAAAAATAGATATTATCTGTTGGTATGAATTTTTTGTATTTGTTACAGTAATTTTTTCAATTGCTTCAAATTTACGGATCTGAGTGATCCAGGCCATTGATGATTTTTAATTTAGAAATTACATTTAAATACGAAGGGGTGTGTGAGGGAGGTAAAAAGTTTCGTTTTTCGGGAAAATATTTAATAAAAAAACCCTGAAAATCAAATTGATTTTCAGGGTTTTAAGTACTCGAGGCGGGAATCGAACCCGCACAACCGAAGTTACTGGATTTTGAATCCAGCGCGTCTACCAGTTCCGCCACTCGAGCAAGTGGACGGCAAAATTATAAAAATTTACATTCTCCACACGGTTTTTTCTACTTTTTTTCCAAAGGGCTAAAGTGAAGGCTGGAATGAATTTTTTTGAGCTTTTTAACTGCGTCTGTGAGCTTATTGTTAGTAATAAAAAAGCCGATTTCTCAACTTTGGGAAAATTTTACTTTAACTCGATCTTGTCAATTATAAGTCGGAAATCTTCAGCTCTTTTATTTCCAATTAAAAACCGCACTTCCTGAATCTCATCTGCCGAAAAGTTAGGGATATCCAGTTTTCGGCCTCTGAAGGTTGGCGTCATTTTATTTAGTGGAATCTCTACAGTTTGCCAGTCTCCGGTAGTTTTAAAAGTGTATATATAGGAAGCTCTATCTTTTAGATTAGATTTTACCCTGAACTGATATTCTTTTCCGTCTCCTTTTATTTTAATAGATGCTTTAGTGTAAGCCTTGATGTTTTTAGAAGGAAAATGATATTGCAATGAAGCAAAACCTCCATTGTTTTCCAGGGAAACAGAACCTTTAAAAACAGCATTGCCTTCAGCACTGCGCTCCAGTTGGCTGGAAGAATTTCCTCCCATTACCACATCGTTTTCTACTTCCCAGCCCGACCAGTCATTTGTAGCACTAAAGTCGAAAATGAGTAAACTGCTCATAATAAAAGGTATTAAGATTAAAGCATATTGCTGTTGAACCATTTTTCTTTTAAAGTTAATATTTTTCTGATAATAAACCATATACGGGTTTATCCAGGATAGCTTCCGAATATTTCAACTTTAAATTTCTCGGATATTTGCTTTAATTTTTCCCGCTTTAATAGGCTAATGCTAAAATCCTATTTTTTAACACGAAGTAGCTTCTTTCAAAGCCTGTTCAGAAAGAAATAAATTTATAAATTTGGGGCCACACAACATAATCCCAACAAACACTCAAACACAACACAAAAATGTCAGAAGCAACTACCGAAGCAAAAATTTTTTCCTGTACGCAGAGTAAGGCTTTAGCTACAAAAATAGCGGCTGCTTACGGCACCAAATTAGGAAACGTAATCACCTCTACTTATAGTGATGGGGAGTTTCAGCCTTCTTTTGAAGAATCGGTTCGCGGGTCTCGAGTTTTTATTATAGGATCTACCCATCCGGGATCAGATCATTTAATGGAAATGCTATTAATGCTGGATGCTGCAAAAAGAGCATCAGCCAGGCATATTACTGCCGTACTACCGTATTTTGGATGGGCGCGCCAGGATAGAAAGGATAAACCTAGAGTGCCAATCGCGGCTAAAATGATTGCAAGTATTCTTGAAACTGCCGGGGCAACCAGGATTATTACTATGGATTTGCACGCCGATCAAATTCAGGGATTCTTTGAAAAACCTGTAGATCATTTATTTGCTTCTACAATATTTCTTCCGCATTTAAGAAAATTAGGACTTGATAATTTAACCATCGCATCACCAGATATGGGTGGTTCTAAACGGGCTTATGCTTATTCTAAGGCCCTGGAAAGCGATGTGGTTATCTGTTATAAACAAAGAGCCAAAGCCAATACGATTTCACATATGGAACTAATTGGTAATGTAGAAGGAAAAAATGTGGTATTGGTAGATGATATGGTAGATACTGCCGGAACACTTACTAAAGCTGCCGATGTAATGATGGAGCGCGGCGCTAAAAGTGTACGTGCTATTTGTACACACCCTGTACTTTCTGGAGAGGCATACGAGAGAATTGAAAATTCTAAACTTCAGGAATTGATTGTTACCGATTCTATTCCTTTAAAACAAGATAGTCCTAAAATTAAAGTGGTAAGCTGTGCCGATCTTTTTGCCGATGTGATGAGCAGGGTGCATAAAAATAAATCTATCAGTTCTAAATTTATCATGTAAACCATCTTGCAAATCAGTTTCTTAAGGAGTTTCATTATTAAGAAGCTTCCTTTAAAGAATTTTGATTCAGGGTTTTATAGAAAGGAAAAAAGCGCTACTTTTGCAGCCTAAAATTTTTCAACAATGAAATCAATTACGATCAACGGATCTAAAAGAGAAAGCGTAGGAAAGAAAGCCACGAAGGCCCTACGTAATGCTGGACAGGTTCCTTGCGTATTATACGGGGGAGATGCCAAGCCGTTGCACTTTGCAACAGAAGAAATTTCGTTTAACAACCTTGTGTACACCCCAGATGTGCATACTGTGGAAATTAAGTTTGGAGATAGCGAGAAGTTTGACGCTATTCTTCAGGACATCCAATTCCACCCGGTTACAGATGCTATCTTACACGTAGACTTCTACCAAATTAGTGATGATAAACCAATCACTATGGAAATTCCAATTCATACCGAAGGTGTTGCCAGAGGTGTGAAGAATGGTGGTGTATTACGTTACAACTTACGTAGATTAAAAGTAAGAGGTTTGGCTCAGGAATTGCCAGATTATATTACTGCAAACGTATCTAAACTTAAGATAGGTCAAAAACTTTACGTTACTGCGGTTGCAGATGAATCTTACGAAATTCAGCACCCAGATAACACAGTAATTTGTCAGGTTAGAACTTCACGTAACATTGTTGCCCTTGAGGACGACGAAGATGATGAAGATGAAGTACCAGCAGACGAAGTACCATCTACTGAAACAGATGATGTTGCTGCAGTTAAAGAAGGAGAAGATAATTAATCTATTCTTTTTTCAACAAAACATAAAAGCATCCCATTTGGGGTGCTTTTTTTATTTCCGAAGGTTTTTGAATTTATCAGTGGTAAACTAGCTTAAAGCCAGCTCCCGACTCTATATATTCGAAACAATATTTTACTTTCCAGACAAGCCCTGGAGTATTTAGTCTCGATTATCGAGTAAAAACTTTTAGTTAGATATTCTAATAATTTTATCTTTACCAAAACTAAAGCTATGCTGTCTTTCTTCGGAAAAATACTCAGTAAGAAAAAGCCCCAGGAAGAAGAACAAGATCCCATGAAGAAATTTTTGATCGTAGGGCTGGGAAATCCAGGTCCTAAGTATGAGAACACCCGTCACAATATTGGATTCAAAATCTTAGATTACATAGCCGAAAAGGAAGAGGTGAGTTTTTCTACAGAAAAATTAGGAGATATAGCTACATTTAAGTTTAAAGGCCGAACCTTTATAATGTTGAAGCCTTCAACTTATATGAATTTAAGCGGAAAGGCTGTGAATTACTGGCTTCAGAAAGAAAAAATAGAATTGCAGAATTTATTGGTGATTACCGATGATCTTAATTTAGCATTCGGTACTATTCGGCTAAAAACCAAAGGTAGCGATGGTGGACATAATGGCTTAAAAGACATTCAGAACACGCTAAATACCACTAAATATAATAGATTTAGATTCGGAATTAGCGATGAGTTTTCTAAAGGTCAGCAAGTAGATTATGTTCTGGGCGAATGGGGCGAAGAAGAGCAAAAGGAATTGCCCGAACGATTTCAGAAATCGGCTGAATTGGTAAAATCTTTTGGAACCGCAGGCGTTTCTAACACAATGAATTCTTTTAACGGAAAATAAGTTGAGCTTGAAGATACATAAAGGAGCAAATGCTTTTAAAGGTGAAAAGCAAACGGTAGTTACCATTGGTACTTTTGATGGGGTACACGCCGGTCACCAACAAATTATAAAACGTCTTGTAGATGCTGCCAGGATTGAAAATCTTGAGTCGGTAATATTTACTTTTTTCCCGCATCCAAGAATGGTGCTGCAAAAGGAAAGCGGACTAAAACTTATAAATACCATAGAGGAACGTACCGAGATCCTGGAAGAAACCGGGATAGATCATTTGGTGGTACATCCATTTACACAACAGTTTTCAAGGCTTACTGCACAGGAATTTGTGCGCGATATTTTAGTAAATCGCTTAAAAGCTAAGAAAGTGATTATTGGATACGACCATCGTTTTGGCCGAAATCGTACAGCAGATATCAATACTCTAAAGCAATTTGGTGAAGAGTATGGTTTTGATGTAGAAGAGATCACCAAGCAGGAAGTAGACCAGGTAGCGGTGAGTTCTACCAAAATAAGAAATGCGCTTTTAGATGGTCGGGTAGAGCAGGCCAATAACTATTTGCAAACTCCTTTTAGTTTAAAGGGAACTGTGGTAAAAGGCCGCGGATTAGGGAAAGAATTCAATTATCCTACCGCGAATTTAAAAATTAAAGAAGACTACAAACTAATTCCTAAAAATGGGGTTTACGTGGTGCGTTCCAATATTAATGGGAAAACCCATTTTGGAATGATGAATATAGGAACCAATCCAACGGTTGGTGGAGAAGAACAAACCATAGAAACCTATTTCTTTGATCTTGATGAAGATCTCTACGATAGAGAGCTCAAAATAGAAATGCTCACCAGAATTCGAGAAGAGAAAAAATTTAGTTCTATAGAAGCTTTAAAGATCGCAATGCGACAGGACGAAGCCTTTTCTAAACAGTATATTAGAGATAATTATGCTCAATAAATGGCTTTTTAAGCAGGTAGATAATTCGGCACTTATTGCTTTTAGAATTATTTTTGGCCTGCTTATCACTATTGAAGCTGTTGGAGCAATTTTTACGGGTTGGATTCGCAGAGCACTCATTGAGCCCGACTTTACTTTTAATTTTATCGGTTTTGAATTCCTGCAACCGCTTCCGGGTAATGGAATGTTATTTTACTACGGAATAATGGGACTGTTTGGCATTTTTGTGATGCTGGGCTTTAAATATCGTTTCAGTATTTTTTGTTATACCGTTATGTGGGCATCGGTTTACCTGATGCAAAAATCTTCCTATAACAATCATTATTATTTGCTGATGCTGTTATGCGGAATTATGTTTTTTCTGCCCGCACATCGCTATCTCTCCATTGACGCCTGGAAAAAACCAGATTTTAGAAAAATTGCCATGCCGCAATGGGTCTGGCTTTTAATTGTTCTGCAATTATGGATTGTATATACTTACGCCTCAGTAGCAAAATTATATCCAGATTGGTTAGATGGTACGTTGCCGGCTATGCTTATGCGTGGAAAAGCCGATTACTGGCTGGTGGGAGAAATACTTCAGCAGAACTGGGTTAGGTATATAATTACGTATTTCGGGTTAATCTTCGATTTGTTAATTATTCCTGCGCTTTTATGGAAACGAACAAGAATGCCGGCTTTTATCCTTGCCATTTTCTTTCATCTTTTTAATAGTTTTATTTTCCATATTGGGATCTTTCCTTATTTGTCCCTTGCTTTTTGCCTGTTCTTTTTTCCTTCAGAAAAGATCAATAAATACATTCTTCGGAACAAAAAGCCTTATTACGATAAAGAGGAAATTATAGTTCCTTCCTATAAGAAACCGCTAATTGTGGTTCTTACGCTTTGGTTTGTTATCCAAATTGGTTTACCGCTTCGGCACTGGTTTTTTAAGGATAATGTACTTTGGACAGAAGAAGGCCACCGACTAAGCTGGCGGATGATGTTGCGTTCCCGTTCCGGAAAAACCACTTTTAAGGTGGTGGAAAAAGGAACAACCGATACCATTCACGTGAACAAAGCCCGCTATTTGACTAGAAAGCAAATGCGATCTGTAACCAGTAAGCCAGATATGATGTGGCAGTTTGCGCAGCATCTTAAGGAAGATTATGCCGAAAAAGGAAAAGAGGTGCAGGTGTTTGTGAAATCTAAAATAAGCATCAACGGCCGTCCTTATGAGCAGTTTATTGATCCAAAAGTAGATCTTGCCGCTGAAAAATGGCATCATTTTAAGCATCACGACTGGATTTTACCTTCAAAATTAGACTAGAATTCTTCAGTGCTTTTCTTACATTTGCAGCTTCAAATCAGGTAAATCACTTCGGGCAGGTCTACGAAGCTTTACGAGGAAATAATTAATAATTTCGAGGCATTCCGATTCTTCGGACGGAACTCCCGAGAGTTATCGGGATAACTCTCGATTATCGAGTAAAAGAAAGCTATGTTACAGGTTAATAATATCAGGGAAAATAAACAGGAATTCATTAATGCACTCAAAAAACGAAATTTTGAGGCCGAAAGTATTCTTGAAGAAGTTCTGCAGTTAGACGAAAAACGTCGGGCAACCCAGGTGAAACTCGATGATATTTTAGCTGAATCCAACAGGCTTTCCAAAGAAATTGGGATGATGTTTAAAAATGGAGAACATCAAAAAGCCAATCTCATCAAAGAAAAAACCGGGAATTTAAAGGAAGATTCTAAAGCACTTTCAGAAGAGCTTTCTGAAACTGTAGCAAAACTGGAAACTTTGCTTTATACTATTCCTAACGTTCCTCACGAATCTGTGCCAGCAGGAACTTCCGAAGATGATAACGAAGAGATCTTTAAAGAGGGTGATGTACCTGTGCTTGCAGAAGGTTCGCTTCCACACTGGGAACTTGCCAAGAAATACGATATTATAGATTTTGAACTGGGTAATAAAGTTACCGGTGCCGGTTTTCCTGTTTATAAAGGGAAAGGCGCACGTTTGCAAAGAGCTTTAATTACTTACTTTTTAGATAAAGCCATTGATGCCGGTTATACCGAATATCAATTACCCTTAATGATCAACGAAGCTTCAGGCTTAGGAACAGGACAATTGCCGGATAAAGAAGGCCAAATGTATCATATCACGGCTGATGATCTTTATATGATTCCAACCGCCGAGGTGCCTATGACGAATATGTATCGTGACCGTTTGTTAACCGATAAAGATTTTCCAATTGCCTGTACCGGCTACACTCCATGTTTTAGACGGGAAGCAGGTTCTTATGGCGCCCACGTTCGCGGACTTAATCGTTTACATCAATTTGATAAAGTGGAACTGGTAAGAATTGAAAAACCTGAAGATTCTTATGCGGCTTTAGATAATATGGTGGAGCATATTAAAGATATTCTGGCCGATCTAAAATTACCTTACCGAATTTTAAGACTTTGCGGCGGTGATCTTGGTTTTACTTCTGCCCTTACTTACGATTTTGAGGTGTTTTCTACCGCACAAGATCGTTGGTTGGAGATTAGCTCGGTTTCAAATTTTGAAACTTTCCAGGCTAACCGACTTAAACTTCGCTATAAGAATAAAGAAGGAAAAAAGGAATTGGTGCACACACTTAACGGAAGTGCTTTGGCCTTGCCGCGTGTTCTAGCAGGAATTCTGGAGAACTATCAAACCGAAGACGGAATTAAAGTTCCTGATGTTTTGGTGCCTTATACCGGTTTCGATCTTATAGATTAAACGGCTAAACATAATTATTCACACGGCAAATCCTTATATTTACGGGATGCGCTCTGTCTTATTTTTTCTTGTTTTTATTTGCTCAATTTCAGGTGCCATGGCGCAATCTGAGGTGTTGGCGCGTAATTTTTTCGACCAGGGAGAATTTGAGAAAGCGCTTAAAACCTACGAGGAATTATTAGAAGAAAATCCGCAGAATACTTCCTATTTTTTCGGGGTGGTGCAAAGTCATCAGCAACTGGAGAATTTTAAAAAATCAGAAGAATTACTTCGGCAGAAATTGAATAATTCAGCAAATAATCCAACGCTTTTAATAGAGCTGGGGCATAATTATGAACTTCAGCAAAACACCGAAAGAGCAGAGCAATTCTATGCAGAAGCCTTAAGCGCGGTAGATGCTCGTCCTAATTACGCCTATTCCATAGCCAGAACTTTTCAGAAATACAGTTTGCTTGAAAATGCTGCAGCAACCTACGAAAAGGCAATGCAGCTAAATAATGAGCTAAACTTTAATATGCAACTTGCAAGAATTTACGGGGAGCAGGGTAAAACCGAACTTATGTTTGAGAATTACCTGGAACTTATAGAAGCGAATCCCGACTTTTTCCCAATCGCGAATCGAGAATTCGGCAAGTATATTTCAGCAGATGCTTCAAGTGAAGCCAATACAATTTTTAGAAGGTTGCTGCTTACTAAGCTGCAAAAAAATCCCAGGTTGCTTTATAACGAAATGCTCAGCTGGCTTTTTACCCAGGAAGAGGAATTTTTGAAAGCCTTTTCGCAGGAGAAAGCTATTTATAGAAGAAGTGATAAAAGTTTGCAGAGCATTTTAAATCTTGCGGTTATGGCCAGAGAAGCTTCAGATTTTGAAGCCGCTTCAGAAATTGTTGAATATGTAATAGAAGAAGCACCGTCAGAAAATCTGGTGTTGCAGGGAAATCAGTTTTTATTAAAAATACAGCTGAAAAATGAAGATGAAAAAACATATGTAGAAGTAGAAAAAAGATATGCTGAATTGCTGGAGCAGTTTGGAACCGGCCTCAATACCCTGGCTTTGCAAATAGATTTTGCCAATTTCCTGGCTTTTAAACAGGATAAGGAGGAAGAAGCTATCGGCTTATTAAAAAAGCTCTCAGAGCAGGCTAATCGCGATTTTGATAAAGCGATGATTAAACTAGCGCTTGCAGATATTTTAGTGCTTCAGGAGAAATTTAACGAAGCGCTTATTTATTATTCCCAGGTTCAGAATTTGGTGAAAAACGACCAAATTTCGCAAAATGCACGTTTTAAAGTCGCTAAAACCAGCTATTTCAAAGGAGATTTTAAATGGGCCAAACAACAGCTGGATATTTTAAAATCTTCTACTTCGCAACTTATCGCTAATGACGCGATGGAGTTGAGTTTGCTTATTGAAGATAATTCTATAGAAGATACCACCCAAACTGCACTTAAAAAATATGCCCGTGCCGATTTGCTGGCTTTTCAGGAGAAAAATTTAGAAGCAATTCAACTTTTTGAAGAAATTTTAAACCTTCATAAAGGAGAAAAAATAGAAGATGAAGCTTTGCTCAAGCAAGCTCAATTATATGAAGAAGCAGGGCAACCGGAAAAAGCTGAGAATAATTATCTCACAATTATTGAGAATTTTAATGCTGATATTCTGGCTGATAACGCCCATTATTATTTAGCTGAATTATATTCAAATGAGCTGGAAAACCCGGAAAAGGCTAAAGAATATTACGAGCAAATAATCTTTAACTTTGCCGACAGTATTTATTTTGTGGAAGCCCGCAAAAAATACCGCGCGCTTAGAGGAGATTACGAAGAAACACCTTAAAAAATCAACATGTACATATACAACGTAACCATAAATGTAGAAGAAGCTATTCACGACGAGTGGGTAAAATGGATGAAACAAGAACATATTCCCGAAATGTTGGATACCGGGAAATTCAAAAAAGCTTTAATGACGCGTGTAATGGTCACCGAAGCTATGGGTGGCATCACGTATTCTGTTCAATATACAGCTGAAAGTAAGTCAGAATTAGAGAAATATTACGAAGAGGATGCTGATAGAATGAGAGGAAAAAGTAAAGTTTTTGAAGGTAAATTCGTCGCTTTTAGAACCGAAATGCAAGTAATTAGCGAGCAATAATTTTATGGGGAAATACAAAAAGAAAGGTAAAACACCTCAGGTACAGGATGGTGATGTAAGAGCTAAAAAACACCTTGGCCAGCATTTTTTGACCGATGAAAGTGTGGCGCAGGATATCGCTGAAACGCTTAGCTATAAAGGCTATAATAAGGTTTTGGAAATTGGCCCCGGAATGGGCGTTTTAACCAAATATCTCCTCAAACAGGATGCTGAAGTTCACGTAATTGAAATTGATACCGAAAGTGTTACTTACCTTCAGGAGCATTATCCGCAACTTGAAGACAGAATTCACCAATACGATTTTCTAAAATACGACCTGGGAACGGTTTTTCGCGATGAAGCTTTTGCGGTTATTGGCAATTTTCCTTATAATATTTCTACCCAAATTGTTTTTAAGGTTTTAGAGCTAAAACATCAAATTCCTGAGTTTTCGGGAATGTTTCAAAAGGAAGTTGCTAAACGAATTTGTGAGAAAGAAGGCAATAAAACCTACGGAATCCTCTCGGTACTGGTGCAGGCTTTTTACGAAGCCGAGTATTTATTTACCGTGCCGCCTTCAGTATTTAATCCGCCGCCAAAAGTAGATAGCGGCGTATTGCGATTAACCCGAAAGGAAGATTTTAGCCTGCCTTGTGATGAAAAACTGTTTTTCAGAGTCGTAAAAACAGCATTTCAGCAGCGCAGAAAGACCTTGCGAAATAGTTTAAAAAGTTTCGATTTACCCGATAATCTAAGGGAAGATATTATATTTGGCAAACGCCCGGAACAACTAGGTTTCCGGGAATTTATCGATTTGACCCTTAAAATTCAGCCTTATGCAATTTCAAATCAGCAGTGAATTAATTGAGAAAATACAGTTTCTTGTTGCCGAAGAGAATAACGAGGAATTGTTGCTGCATCTTGAAGATGTACACCACGCTGATATTGCCGAAATTATAACCGAACTTTCTCTGGAAGAAGCCACTTATGTGGTTAAACTTTTAGACAGCCAGAAAACGGCCGAAGCTTTAATGGAGCTGGAAGAAGGAGTTCGGGAGCGTATTTTAGATACCCTTTCGGCTAAAGAAATTGCCGAAGAGCTGGAAGAAATGGATACCGATGATGCTGCCGATATCATTTCTGAACTTTCTCCTGAACGCCAGCAAAATGTTATCGCAGAACTCGTAGACGAGGAACACGCCGATAATATTGTAGAGCTCCTTCGTTATGATGAAGATTCAGCCGGTGGTCTTATGGCTAAAGAGCTGGTGAAAGTACAAGAGAGCTGGAGTGTGACCGGTTGTATGACAGAGATGCGTGAGCAAGCCGAAAATGTGACCCGGGTACATTCTATCTATGTAGTAGACAGTAAAAATAAATTAAAAGGGCGTCTTTCCTTAAAAGATTTACTTACCGCGCCAAGTCACGCAAATATTAGCGATGTATATATTCCGCAGGTAGATTTTGTAAATGTGCATACCGAAGGTGATGAAGTAGCCCGAATTATGCAAAAGTATGACCTGGAAGCTATTCCTGTAGTAGATGAAATGGGACGCCTGGTAGGAAGAATTACTATTGATGATATTGTTGATTTTATAAAAGAAGAAGCCGAAAAAGATTACCAAATGGCTTCCGGTATTTCTGAAAATGTAGAGGCCGATGATAGCATTTTAAGATTAACACGAGCACGTCTTACCCTGGTTAGTACTGGGACTTTTTGGTGGCCTGGGCAGTGTTTATATTATGAAAGGTTTTGAAGAGGCTCTCGAACAATTCCCGATTTTATTCTTTTTCACGCCTTTAATTGCCGCAATGGCGGGAAATGTTGGAGTACAATCCAGTGCCATAATTGTTCAGGGACTTGCGAATGATAATTTACGTGGTAGCTTATTACAGCGTTTAATAAAGGAAGTAGGTCTTAGTTTAATAAATGGGGTTGCATTAGGGATCCTGGTTATTTTATTTGGGCTAATTGTTGGTCAGGATCAACTGGTAAGCATAACTATAGCTGCATCCTTACTTTCGGTAATTATCGTTGCCGCTTTGGTGGGAACTTTTGTACCGATCATTTTAAACAAACAAGGTATTGACCCTGCTATTGCTACGGGACCATTTATCACCACGAGTAATGATATCTTCGGAATTTTTCTCTTTTTCTATATTTCTAAATTGGTGCTTGGTTTTTAAGTTAAACCCCTCAGGTTTCTCATTACAGAAATCATTCTTTAACTTTGTCGGTTAATAATTAAAATGCCTGTAAGAAGTTTACAGGTTACACTAATTTGAAAAAACATAATTAGGCTGTTCAAACCGTCATCCTGAACTTGTTTCAGGATCTAACATTATAGAAGCTGAAACATCCCGAAGCGTCGGGACAGCTTGATGTGAAAATTTTTCATTCAGCCTTATAAAATCTCACTTAGTGAGTAAACAAAGATGAAACCGCCATCATTTCCATATAATTATTTCATTTTTCAAACCTAATTTAATTAACGAGGAGTAGCCTGTTTTTACGCTTTCTCCCGGCGGCCGTTATTTTATAAAAATAAAAACTCAATTTAGAGCAATGATTATTTTACATTCAGATACCAATCATCCAACTTTAATTAAACAACTAGACGATGCCGGTCATCATAATATAGAGGGTTTTAGCCAGTCTCGTGAAGAAACGCTGGAGAATCAGCATTTGTACGATGGGATCGTGATTAGAAGCCGCTATACCATAGATCGTGAGTTTATTGATGCTGCTCCTAATTTAAAATTTATTGCAAGAGTAGGAGCGGGTCTTGAAAATATTGACGTGGAGTATGCCGAAGCTCACGGAATCACTTTGTTTTCTGCACCCGAAGGAAACCGAAATGCAGTTGGGGAACATACCCTGGCAATGCTACTTTCCCTTTTTAATAAATTGAATAAAGCCGATAGAGAAGTTCGGGACGGACTTTGGCACCGTGAAGAAAACAGGGGCCTTGAATTAGACGGGAAAACCGTTGGAATTGTAGGTTACGGAAATATGGGAAAAGCCTTTGCTAAAAAACTTCGCGGATTTGATGTTGAGGTAATTTGCTACGATATTAAAGAGGGTGTAGGCGATGAACACGTACGCCAGGTATCTTTAGAGGAATTTAGAGAGAAATGCGATGTAGTGAGCTTGCACACTCCCTGGACACCTGAAACCGATCAAATGATCAACAAAGAATTTATTGATGCTTATAAAAAGCCATTTTGGTTTATCAATACCGCTCGCGGAAAAAATGTGGTAACCGCAGATCTTGTAGACGCATTAAAAGATGGTCGTGTACTTGGCGCCGGGCTTGATGTTCTGGAATACGAAAAGGCGTCCTTTGAAAGTCTTTTTTCTAATAAAAAGAATGTTTCGTTAAGTATAGAAAATCAAATTCCAGATGCTATGCGTGAACTTATGTTCTTAAATAATGTGATCTTAAGTCCGCACGTTGCGGGTTGGACCAAAGAATCTCACGAAAGACTGGCGAGCGTAATTGCCGGAAAAATTATAGATAAATTCGGGAAAGGAGAAGAGAAGTAATTCTTCCTTGACCAAAATAAAGTTTAAACCTCACAGGTCTCGATGACCTGTGAGGTTTTTTTATGATGTGACGTCATTCTGAATTTATTTCAGAATCTAATACCTTAAAGTTTTTATTCCTTAAAACAGCAAGTTTTTTGTCATTGTGATCCCGATTTTTATTGAGAGAAGCAATCTGCAATTTGGAGATATCAAACCAAAGATTACTTCACTTGGTTCGTAATGACATTTAATTATTTTTGAAAAATCATTTTTACATTGATTTCAATTTCAATCTTCAATTCCGAATTAGCGTATTTTCATAAAAATTAATTCAGAAAATATGAATAAAAGAGTAACAGGAATAGGCGGAGTTTTCTTTAAAACCAAAGACCCGAAAGCGGTAAAAGAATGGTACAGCAAGCACCTGGGTTTAAATACAGATCAATGGGGATGCACGTTTTGGTGGCTGGACGAAAATGGAAATAAATGTTCTACGCAATGGAGTCCTTTTAAAGAAGACACCGAGCATTTTAAACCTTCAGAAAAGGATTTTATGATGAATTATCGCGTAGAAGATCTTGAAGAATTGCTGGAAACTTTAAAGGAAGAAGGAGTTGAAGTTATGGATGAAATCCAGAAAGTAGAAGAGGGAAAATTCGGTTGGATAATGGATCTGGAAGGAAATAAAATAGAACTTTGGGAGCCTAATGACAGGGCTTTTTTATAAAATTTTAGAGTTCCTCCCCTTTTTTTAAGGGGAGGTGCCGATAGGCGGAGGGGTTATTTTTATCTACACTTATTTTTCAGTAATAAAAATCGGCTATAAATTTTTTATAAATCATATTAATCGTAATATTGCGATATATCAATATATAGAATTATGAAAACTTCAGAATTATTCGAGTTACTCAAATCTCACCAGGAAAAACCATTACTTTTTGAATATGCACCTAACCTGCTGGTAGGAGCTAATTATCATATAACCGAAGTAAAACATTTAAAAATCGACTCGGTAGATTGCGGAGCCGGAACTGATGCCTGGAACGAAACCATTATCCAACTTTGGGAAAGTCCGGAGGAAATTGGGAAAACAGAATTCATGAAGGTTTCCAAGGCCCTGGCAATTCTTGATAGAGTAGGGCAAATGAAATCTTACGATATGGATGCCGAGGTGAAATTTGAATACAGTAACGCTAACTTTCATACCGCACAATTATTTGTAACCGGTTTTGCAATTAAAAATGGAAATTTATTGATAAACCTGGATATAAATCCAACCGATTGTAAAGCTAAAGAAGCCTGCGGTGTAGCCCAGCCGGAAGAGCTTAGTGTAAATGAATGTGCGCCCGGCGGTGGCTGCTGTTAATTTATTTTTTATGAAAAACGTACTTGTACTGTGTACCGGAAATTCTTGTAGAAGCCAGATGGCACAAGGATATTTAGAGCATTTTGCCAAATCGCGTGCTAATATTTATAGCGCCGGAATTGAAACTCACGGCTTAAATACAAAAGCGGTAGCCATTATGAAGCAGGATGGAATAGATATTTCTAGCCATACCAGCAACCACGTAGATGAATATGCTGCTATAGATTTTGATTTTATCATTACCGTTTGCGATCACGCTAATGAAAATTGCCCGTTTATTCCTTCAAAAAGAGCGGTAAGGTTACATCATAACTTTACAGATCCCTCTAAAGTAGAAGGTTCAGAAGAAGAAATTCAGGAAGCTTTTAGAAGCACCAGGAACCAAATAAAAGACTGGTGTGAGAAATTTGTGAATGACAATCTATAAAATAAAAAATGCTGTTTGATCATTCCCACGTCATCCTGAACTTGTTTCAGGATCTATCATTTGGGAACTACCAAACAGCATTTTAATAAGTTCTATCTAAAAATATTTATTAATTATTCTGGCTTAATTCTACAAGCGCAGATTTAATAGATTCCTGACCTTCTAGCGCCTGGAATGCCATATTTTTTCCTAATGGATCGGCAAGACACATTACTAAAAGAAATGCCACATCATCACGAGATATTTCACCACGTTCTTTTAGTTTTGGTGCTAATTTTACTTTAGCAAGCCCCATATCGTCGGTAAGCCTTCCTGGCTGTACAATAGTGTAAACAATTCCACTATCTACAAGATAATCATCGGCTTCTTTTTTCGCTCTTAGATAATGCTCAAGATCGCCACCTTCTTCTGGCTTATCGGTTCCCATCGCGCTAAGCATAATAAACTTCTTCACGTTATGCTTTTTAGCTGCATCTACCATTTTTTTTGCGCCTTCCTGGTCTACTGCCGTTGTTTTTTCCGGGCCAGTACTACCACCAGAACCGGCAGCAAAAATAACACGATCTATTCCTTTAAAAGCGTGGTCTATTTCGCCTTCAAGATCTGCCATTACACTTTCTACCTCCATATCGTCAAAGATTTGCTTCTGCTCCTCTTTACGAATCATAGCAACGGGTTTAAAATTTTCGGTATTATTTAAAATTTCAATAACCCTTTTTCCTGTTTGTCCGGTTGAACCGGCTATTAGTATCTTTTCCATTTCTAACTTTAATTTTATCAAATTCAAGATAAGGATGAATTAAAAACCTTCATAATGAATGCTTCAGAATAACATGAAATTAACAGCTTAATGCTTTAAATTGAACTTCGCTTCCAGTTCTTTCTGAAACTCTTCCATCACGGGTTTTACGGTGCTTTCAGGCAAATCGGCGATTCTTATATACATCAATCCGTCTACAGCATTATTGAAAAGCGGATCTACATTGAACGCCACAACTTTTGCATTTTGTTTGATATATTTTTTGATCAACACCGGCAGCCGCATATTTTCAGGCTCAATTTCATCTATAATTTTATCGAACTTGTTTAGGTCAGCTTTACTGGCATCAAAAACAATATCCTTATCGGCATCTTTTAGTTTTACTTTGAATTCTTTTTTCGGCTTAATATACTGTGCGACATAAGGATCGTAGTAATGCGATTTCATAAACTCGATCATTAACGACTTAGAGAAATTTGAAAATTTATTACTGATACTTACGCCGCCAATAAGATATTTATGCTCGGGGAAACGCAAAGTACAATGCACAATGCCTTTCCAAAGTAAAAACAGCGGCATTGGTTTTTGCTGATACTCTTTAACAATAAAGGCCCTGCCCATTTCTATGGACTGGCTCATCATTTTATGAAGTTCGGGTTCAAACTTGAAAAGTTCCTGAAGGTAAAACCCGTCAATCCCGTGACTGGCATAAATTTCATTTCCCATTCCCATTCGGTAAGCGCCGGCTACTTTTTTAGCCTCATTATCCCATAAAAACAAGTGATAATAATAATCGTCAAATTTATCAAGATCGGTAGCATTATTGGTGCCTTCGCCAATTGCTCTAAAGGTGATTTCGCGTAATCTACCCAGTTCAGCAACGATATGCGGAATCACTTCTTTTTTAGCCAGAAATACTTCATAATTTTTACTGGACAGTAAACGTTTGTCCATTTTTCGGCAGTTCTCAACCTCTGTTTCCATTAAAATTTCAGCCGTTTCCCCCGCGATCTTTTTAGGGTTTTTCTGAAGTTTTAAAGTCTTTGGAATTTTATCAAAAAGATTCTTCTTTTCAAAAACATTGGCCAGCATATAGGTCTTTCGGCGTAGAAATGCTGTGAAAGCTTCTATATTAGGATGTTCTAATTGGTCTTCTACGCTAATTGGATTGCCAATGCGCACTTTAATTTTTCGCTTTTTTTGCGTGAGCATTTCGCTGGGTAGTTTCGCAGTGCGCAAAATATCGCTCATTGAAGCTAAGCGGTAGAAAAAAGTAGAGTTTTTGGCGTGAAAATAAATTGGGACTACGGGAACTTTAGCTTTTTGTATAAGTTTCATTGCAGCCGGTTCCCAGGCTTTGTCTACAATTATTTTTTGATCTTTATAAGTAGAAACTTCTCCCGCGGGGAACATTCCCAATGCGTGACCTTCTTTTAAATGGGAGATAGCCTCCTTAATTCCGCCTAAGCTCGATTTTGCCTCTTTGTGATCTTCAAAAGGATTTACCGGCATAATATAAGGCCTCAGTGGATCTAAGCGATGAAGTAGAAAGTTTGCGATAACCTTATAATCCGGACGTTGATTGAGTAATAATTTCATCAAGATCATTCCGTCAATTCCGCCAAGTGGATGATTGGAAATTGTAATAAATGCTCCAGATTTCGGAATGCGTTTCAGGTCTTTCTCCGGAATTTCAAAATCGATTTCAAAGCCTTCTAAAATCGAATCTATAAAGTCAATTCCGTTGAGTTTTTTGCGTTTTTGGTATTCTTTATTGAGCCGGGAGAGTTTTGTAGTTCTTAAAATAAGCCAGCCCATAGAAGTTCCTAAAAATCCCAATTTTTCAAGGTTCATTACTTTGGCGACCTCTCTGGCACTTACAATTCCCATTCTTTGGTTGGTTTAATTAGTTGCAATAAGAAAATTTTTTAATTGCGGGTTACAATTTGTAGAGTGTTATGGGTGAGCTGTTTTAGTAAAATTTCTTTGTCTTTTTCAAGGCTGGCAATAGCTTCATCATTAAAATGCCTAATGGTGAACAGTGAAACTCCGGGAACAAAACTTACTTTAAATCTTGCTTTTAAATGTTGAATAAGTTTCTCTAATTGGTTGAATTTATTGTCTACACAAACCGAAAAACTAATGGCAGAATTCTGAATTAAATCCACTTTCATTTGATACTGATGAAAAAGCCTAAAGATCTCACTGATGTTTTCTTCTACCATAAAAGAAAAATCCAGGGTAGAGAGCGAAATTAAAACCAGGTCGTTCTTTACAATGAAACAGGGAATTTCAGGAAAAATTAATGCTCCTTTTCCCACTTTAGTGCCTTCACTTTCCGGTTTTAAAAATGGTTTTACAAATAGCGGAATTTCTTTTTGTTGAAGAGGCTGTAATGTTTTTGGGTGAATTACCGAAGCTCCATAAAAGGCAAGTTCTATAGCTTCTTCATAAGAAATATGTTGAAGTAATTCTGGATCTTTAAAAACCCGTGGATCGGCATTTAGAACCCCGGGCACATCTTTCCAGATAGTTACATTTTCAGCATTTAAACAATAGGCGAAAATTGCCGCGGTATAATCACTACCTTCTCTCCCAAGCGTGGTAGTAAAGTTATTGGGATCTGAGCCAATAAAACCCTGGGTGATGTTTATTTGGTTTAAATTCAGGTTGCGCTGAATTGCTTCCTGGGTTTCTTCCCAATTTACACCGGCATCCCGGTAAACACTATCGGTTTTTATAAATTCACGCGCATCTACCCAATTGGTATTTACATTTTGAGAATTCAAATACTCACTCACAATAGTGGTAGAAACCAGCTCACCGTAACAAATTACCTGGTCGTAAACAAAATCGTATTGTTCAGATTTATTATGCTGAAGAAAATTTCTAAGCTCGGTAAAAAGTGTATTAACTTTTGCAAAAACTAGCGCTTTAGTATCTTCAAAAAGCTCGTTTAAAATATCAAAATGGGTTTCTTCAACCGCCTCGAGGCTTTTAGGGATTTCTTTTTCAAAAAGATAATCTTTAATGACAATTTCCAGCGCGTTGGTGGTTTTACCCATTGCCGAGATCACAATCACTTTGGGACCGTTCCCGGTTTTCTCTAATACATTTTGAACATTTTTTACCCCGGCAGCATCTTTCACCGATGCGCCTCCAAACTTAAAAACCTTCATAAAATTTTAATCGATATTTTTCTGGATTCCGGTTTCATCCATATGTACGGTATACCAGTTTTTCTTGATATCTGCCCCGGTATTTTCGTAAAATTCCTGGGCATTTTTGTTCCCTTCAGAAACTACCCATTCTACTCTTCTAACGCTATTTTCGTGGCCATATTTTACGACTCTTTTGTAGAGTGCGCCACCAAGTCCTGTGCCTCGCATACTTTCTCTAACAATAAGGTCTTCCAGGTGAACGGTGCGGCCTTTCCAGGTAGAAAACCTAAAATAAACAAGTGCCATTCCTTCAATCTTTCCATCTACTTCGGCTACAAAACATTTAAAGTTGCCTTCATCAAAACCCTCGTGCTCAAGGTCGCTCACTCGAATTTCAACCTGGTCGGCAGCTTTTTCATAAGCAGCAAGTTCTTTTATAAGTTCTAAAACCGCGGGCATATCTTCCCGCTTAGCTTCACGTACAACGTATTCCATAAGTTTGGTGTTTCTACAAAAATAGGAATAGATTTTAATAACCGGGCCTATTTTAGCGGGCTTAGCTTATAATTAACGTGATTTTTCTAGAAATTTATCCATCGCGTTCTCTTCCATCTGCACGGTACACCAGTCGGTAAAAACGGTAGCGCCACTGCGGCTGTAAAAGTCACGAGCGTGGGTATTCCAGTCTAAAACCACCCATTCGGTACGTTTTACGCCCTGTTCTTTAGCGAATTCTATTACGCGCGTGTAAAGTGCATTGCCCAATCCTTTGCCGCGCATACTTTCTCTAACTACCAGGTCTTCCAAATGAACTGTTTTTCCTTTCCAGGTAGAATATCTAAAATAGCATAACGCCATTCCTTCAATTTTTCCGGCTGCTTCGGCTACAAAACAGGTAAAGGCTGGATTGGTGCCAAAACCATCTCTTTTAAGGTCTTCTGCCGAAATAATTACCGCATCGGGTTCCTTTTCAAATTCTGCCAGTTCCTGTATAAGTTCTAGAACGGCCGGCATATCTTCCGGTCTTGCTTTTCTAATTTTAAATTCCATTTTAATTTGCTTTATCTACAAAAGTAAAGAATGAAATTTCAATATAGATAATTCTAAAAATTTACCGGAAATATTAGAAATAACTGCCCAGGATTTTGACTGATTTAAATTTTTGTGAATTTTCAATACTTTATAGCGAAAACGTTTTAGTAACTAAAAAAAATGAATAATTTTGAAGCAAATAACGATATTGGTTCAAAATGGTTAAGAAAAATCAAACTTTAGGTGAATTCATTATAGAAAATCAGGAGGCTTTTCCTTATTCTTCGGGAGAACTTTCCCGCTTAATTAGGTCCTTGCGCCTGGCGGCTAAAGTGGTAAATCACGAAGTGAATAAAGCAGGTTTAGTAGATATTTTAGGCTTGCATGGCGATACCAATATCCAGGGCGAAGACCAGCAGAAACTAGATGTTTATGCCAACGAAACTTTTATTCAAACCCTAATTAATCGGGAGATTGTTTGCGGAATCGCTTCAGAAGAAAACGACGATTTTATTACTATTTCAGGGAAAAATAATGACAACAAAAATAAATACGTAGTCCTTATGGATCCGCTGGATGGCAGCTCTAATATTGATGTAAATGTATCTGTAGGAACTATTTTTTCTGTTTATCGCCGTGTGACTCCAATTGGGACACCGGTAACCAGTGAAGACTTTTTGCAACCTGGAAATAAACAGGTAGCAGCCGGTTATATTATTTACGGAACGTCTACCATGCTTGTTTATACCACTGGTTGTGGCGTGAACGGGTTCACCTTAAATCCTGCGTTAGGATCCTGGTATTTATCGCATCCAGATATGAAATTTCCCGAAAATGGAAGTATTTACTCGATGAATGAGGGGAACTATGTGCATTTTCCCCAGGGCGTAAAAAAATATATAAAGTATTGCCAGGAAGAAAAAGATGATAGGCCTTATACGTCCCGCTATATTGGTTCTATGGTTTCAGATATTCACAGGAATATGATCAAGGGCGGAATTTTTATCTATCCAAAAAGTTCTAAAGCCAATAATGGTAAACTCAGGTTATTGTACGAATGTAATCCAATGGCGTTTATCGTAGAACAGGCCGGAGGTAAAGCTACCGATGGTTTTAATCGAATTATGGACATTCAGCCTAAAGAATTACACGAGCGTGCACCTTTTTTCTGCGGAAGTAAAAATATGGTAGATAAGGCTGAAGAATTTATGCAGAAGTATAGTTGAAAAGCATAACCACCTGATAAGTTTATATAAAAACGTCAAGCTGAAATAATCCCGAAGTTTAGGTGTTATTTCAGCTTGACGTTTTTTTTCAGACTTTCACAAGCCCAAATAATCTATATGTTTTACTTATCTAATAGATATTGGTAATCTTCAAAATTCAATTGTCCGCTAAAGATCTGTATAGATCTTTTAATTATTTTTTCGGCATTCTCATTTGAAAAACCAAGACCTATAGCATAACGCTTAATAAGAGTTTCTTCTTCGCGGTCTATTTCACTATCGGCAAAAATAATCTTGAAAAGATCGTGAAGACGTTCCAGACGTTTTTCACTACTGTTATATGCACTAATTGGAAATTCCTCAGGGTTTTTAATAACCATCTTATATTCCTGTTCACTAATATCTAGCTTCCGTGCAAAGCGCTCTAAAAGTACACGCTCTTTTTCGTTAATCTCGCCATCCACACTTGCAAGGTTTACAATAGAAGCGAAATGGTTGATATTGCGAAGATGTTCTCCCGAACCAAATAAATCTGAAAATGACATTTAAATAAATTTTATACAACAAAGATACTCAAAGCTAAAAGTATTTTTCATCAAAAAAACTCTAAAATATTGAGCTTTTAATCAATCGCTAATCTTTTCTTAATCCTTTTTTTAAGCGTGGCTTTTTGGGTAATTTCAATTCAAGTACCTAAGAAAAATGAAACCACCTTTACTCGCTTTTAATAAAAAAGGAATTTACTGCGAAGCAGCAGATGTTTACCTGGATCCCTGGAAACCGGTAGATAAAGCCATTATTTCCCACGGCCATGCAGATCATTCCCGCTGGGGACATAAAAAATATATTACCCATCACAGCAATGTTCCCATTATAAAGCATCGCCTGGGAGAAATTGAAGTTTCCGGGAAAGAATGGAATGAAACTTTTAGCATTAATGGCGTGAAATTTTCTCTGCATCCCGCCGGGCATATTATTGGTTCTTCTCAAATTAGAGTAGAGCATAAAGGCGAAGTTTGGGTTTTTACCGGCGATTATAAAGATGAAGAAGATGGGGTAGCGGTGCCATATGAACCGGTAAAATGCCACACATTTATCACCGAATGTACTTTTGGATTGCCCGCTTTTAAATGGCAACCACAAGCCGAAGTTTTTACTGAAATCAATAACTGGTGGCAGCAAAATAAGGAAGACGGTAGAACCTCTGTGATCTTTGGATATTCCCTCGGAAAAGCACAGCGTTTGCTGAAACATCTCGATACTTCTATCGGTAAAATTTACACCCACGGTGCGATTGAGAATATGACGGAAGTGATTCGCCCTTTATCTGAAATGCCCGAAACCACAAGAATTACCAGAGATACAAAAAAAGATGAATTTAAAGGAAATATTGTAGTAGCACCGCCAAGCGCCCACGGCAGTCCCTGGATTAAAAAAATGGTGCCTTATGTTACGGCTTCTGCCAGCGGCTGGATGACTTTTCGGGGAGCCAGAAGAAGACGTGCCATAGACCGTGGCTTTGTTTTGTCTGATCATTGCGACTGGCAGGGACTTTTGAAATCTATAAAAGCTACCGGGGCCGAAAAAGTGATCTGCACTCACGGTTATACCGATATTTTCTCCCGCTATCTAAGAGAATTAGGATATGATGCCCGAACCGAAGAAACACAATACGAAGGGGAAATGGGAGAGGAAGAATCGAAAAAAGAAATAGAAAGTTGAATGCTTTGTCACTTCGAGCGCAGTCGAGAAGTAAATAAACTAAACTAAAATGAAGGACTTTGCAGAGCTTATAAAAACCCTGGATAGCACGAACAAAACGACCTTAAAAGTAGAGGCCTTAACGCATTATTTTAAAAATGCTGAGGATAAAGATAAGGTTTGGACTATCGCTATTTTATCGCATCGCAGGCCACCAAGACCTGTGAACACCACTTTAATGCGCCAATGGGCTTCAGAATTGGCCAATATCCCTTTATGGTTATTTGAAGAATCCTATCACATTGTGGGCGATCTAGCCGAAACAATCGCTTTGGTAATTCCGCCAGCCGAAGAAAATACCGAAAAAAGCCTTAATCAATTTCTTCAGGAAATACTGGAATTAAAACCTAAAACCGAAGCAGAAAAAAAGGACTATTTACATAAAAACTGGCTGGAGCTTAATTATTACGAGCGTTTTGTGTTTACCAAACTCATCACCGGAAGTTTTCGAATTGGGGTGAGTCAAAAATTAATGACGCGTGCACTTTCAAAAGCAACCGAGATTGACGAAGATATTCTTGCTTATAAAATGATGGGTAATTGGAAGCCTGAAAAAACCACTTTTAAAAAACTGATTTTAGAAGAAAACGAAGAAGATTATTTGTCAAAACCTTATCCGTTTTATCTGGCCTACGCCATAGATGGTGAAGTTGAAGACTTAGGAGATGTAGCTAATTGGAGTGCCGAGCATAAATGGGATGGCATTCGCTCCCAGGTGATTGTACGAAATGATGAACTTTTTGTTTGGAGCCGCGGGGAAGAACTGGTCACCGATAAATATCCCGAATTTGAAGATTTCGTGGGTAAAATTCCTAACGGAACGGTAATAGATGGTGAAATATTACCTTTTCCAGATGGCAAAATCGGAACCTTTAAAGATCTGCAAACCCGAATTGGAAGAAAAAATATCAGTAAAAAATTACTGGAGAAAACCCCGGTAATTTTAAAAGCTTATGATGTTTTAGAATGGAAAGGAGAAGATATTAGAACCGAGCCGTTTGTTGAAAGAAGAAAAATTCTGGAGAAGCTTTATGCTGAGGTTTCTTCAGAAGAAATTCCCTTGCATTTATCTGAACGAATTTCTTTTAAAAACTGGGCTGAAGTTGCCGAAGAACGCGAACGTGCCCGGGAGGAAAAATCGGAAGGCTTGATGTTGAAAAGATTGGATTCGCCGTATTTAGTGGGAAGAAAAAAAGGCGACTGGTGGAAGTGGAAGGTAGATCCGCTTACAGTAGATGCCGTGCTCACTTATGCCATGCGCGGTCACGGAAGACGAAGCAATTTATTTACCGATTATACTTTCGGGTTGTGGGACGACGATAAAAAGGAACTGGTGACTTTTGCCAAAGCCTATTCCGGTTTAACCGATGCCGAATTTAGAAAACTGGATGCGTGGATCAAGAAAAACACTTTAGAGCGTTTTGGGCCGGTAAGAAGCGTGACACCTCATCACGTTTTTGAAATTGCTTTTGAAGGAATAGCAGAGTCCAAACGCCATAAAAGCGGAGTAGCAACCCGTTTTCCAAGAATGCTGCGCTGGCGCACCGATAAAAATATACACGAAGCAAATACGTTGGGTGAGTTGCGGGATTTGATTCCGGATTAACCACCCCGCCCTATTGGGCACCCCTCCTTAAAAAGAAGGGGAACTTTGGCGGATGATGAAATATTAAAATAAAAGCTCCTTCCCTTTTTAAGGGAAGGTGGATTATTCAGCGTTAGCTGAATAAGACGGAAGGGTTACAGGATAAAACTAAAACAATGAAAAAGCCAAGCCATAACAGAAAATATTTAGGGCCCTTTCGAAAAGCATTAAGGAATAACTTGACTCCTGCTGAAGCATTTTTATGGAAACAGTTACAACGAAGAAAATTCAAGGGAAGAAAATTCAGAAGACAACATAGTATAGAAAATTTTATAGTGGATTTTTATTGCGCGGAAGAGCAACTGATTATTGAATTAGATGGAGAGGTTCATAAAAATCCACTAGCTGAAGAAAAAGATGAAAAACGAAATAAAAAACTGGAGGATTGGGGATTTAAAGTAATACGCTTTGAAAATAGAATGGTTTTTGACTTTTTACCTTCGGTTTTGAAAGAGATTGAGGATAATTTTAAAAAAGTGAACCACCCCGCCCTGTCGGACACCCCTCCTTAAAAAGGAGGGGAACAACACTGGTTGGTAATTGTAAAAAGAAAATAGTTCCTTCCCTTTGTAAGGGAAGGTGGCATTCCAAAGGAATGACGGAAGGGTTAAAACATGAATAGAAGTCAACTTACTGAAATTGCCGAGACCTGGTTTTCTAACCAGGGGTGGAAGCCTTTTGCTTTTCAGAAACAAACCTGGACGGCTTTTTTGCAGAAAAAAAATGGACTTTTAAACGCACCCACGGGTAGCGGAAAAACTTACGCACTTTGGGTGCCTATAGTGTTGGATTATTTAAAGAAAAATCCCGATTATAAAACGAAGCAAAAAAAAGGTTTAAAGGCAATTTGGATCACACCACTTCGTGCCCTTTCAGTGGAAATTGAACAGTCGGCGCAACGATTTGCTGATGAAATTGGGAGTGGTTTAACCGTAGGAATTCGCACGGGAGATACCCCACAAAAAGTTCGTGCTGCGCAAAAAAAATCAATGCCCGATTTACTTATTACCACGCCTGAAAGCTTACAGTTATTACTTTCCTCAAAAAACTACGATAAAACATTTAAAAACCTAAATGCCGTGGTAGTTGATGAGTGGCACGAATTACTAGGCACCAAGCGCGGCGTGCAAATGGAACTCGCTTTATCTCGTTTAAAAACAGTTTCAAAAGATTTACGAATTTGGGGAATTTCGGCAACGATTGGGAATTTAGAACAGGCGCGGGAAGTTTTGCTCGGCCCAAATTCCGAAGCCTTTCAAAATTCGGTATTGATAAGAGCGAACTTGAAGAAGAAGATCAGCGTGAAATCTATTATTCCAGAGAAAATGGAAAAGTTTCCCTGGCGGGGACATTTAGGGTTACATTTAATTGATGAAGTAGTGCCGATTATTAAAGAATTCCAGAACCACCTTGCTCTTTACCAATACTCGCTCGCAATGCGAACTTTGGTTTCAGAAATTAATGCATAAATATCCAGAGTTTGCCGGGGAAGTAGCGATGCACCACGGTAGCATTAATAAAGAAACCAGGCTTTGGGTTGAACAGGCCATTAGAAATGAAACTTTAAAAGCCGTGGTTTGCACTTCCAGCCTTGATTTGGGAGTAGATTTTGCACCTGTGGAAACCATTATTCAAATTGGCGGGCCAAAGGGTGTGGCCAGGTTTTTACAACGAGCTGGAAGAAGCGGTCACCAACCCGGAAAAGAAAGTGTAATTCATTTTTTACCCACGCACGCTATAGAACTTATTGAAGCTTCAGCTTTACAAAAAGCGGTACAGAAGACTGCCGTGGAAGATAGAATTCCGTATTTGTTAAGTTTTGATGTTCTGGTGCAATACCTCACAACTTTAGCGGTTTCTAATGGTTTTTTTCCGAAGGAAATCTGGCCCGAAATTAAATCTACGTTTTGTTTCCAGGGCATTACTGAAGATGAATGGTTATGGATCTTGAATTTCGTTACCAAAGGCAGTCAGAGTTTGCAGGCTTATGATGAATACAAGAAGATTGAAATTGAAGAAAACGGTCTTTTTAAAGTAAATAACCGGGGAATTGCGATGCGCCACCGCCTGCAAATTGGGACGATTGTGAGCGATGCAGTTTTAAGTGTAAAATACCTGAAAGGCGGTTATATTGGCACGATTGAAGAATGGTTTATTTCCAAACTTACACCCGGTGATGTATTCACCTTTGCCGGAAGAAACCTGGAATTGGTGCGCATAAAAAGTATGCAGGTTTTAGTTACGAAAATCAAAGAAAAAAACTTCTAAAGTCCCTAGTTGGATGGGCGGGAGAATGGCCTTTTCGGCGCAAATGAGTGAACTGCTTCGGGAAGAAATGTATGCGGCCTCAGCTTCGACTTCTGCAGGATCTTCGGAAAAATCAGAAGAATTAAAAGCTTTACAGCCAATTCTGGAACGGCAACAAAAAGAATCGATTATCCCAAAGCAGGATGAGTTTTTAATTGAAACTTTTAAAACCCGGGAAGGTTATCACGCGATCTTTTATCCTTTTGAAGGCCGTTTTGTACACGAGGCTTTGGGAAGTTTACTGGCTTACCGCATCAGTTTGCTTTCGCCAATTTCGTTTAGTATAGCCTTTAACGACTATGGGTTTGAATTGCTCTCAGACCAGGAAATTGATATGCAGCAAGTTTTGGATAACGATCTTTTTTCCGCAGAATTCCTTAATGGATGATCTTTATAAAAGTTTAAACGCTACTGAAATGGCCAGGCGAAAATTCAGGGATATTGCAGTAATTGCCGGAATGGTTTTTACCGGTTACCCGAATAAATTGATTAAAAGCAAGCATTTGCAAAGTAGCTCACAATTGTTGTTCAGCGTTTTTAAAGATTATGAAGATGATAATTTATTGTATTTGCAATCCTTCAGGGAAACTTTTGAGCATCAGTTGGAAGAAGGTCGATTAAGAATGGCTTTAGAGCGCATTCAGCATCAAAAGATCATTTGGAAAAACTGCGAAAAACCAACGCCGTTTTCTTTTCCAATCATCACAGACCGATTAAGAGAAAAATTATCTTCAGAAAAACTGGAAGATAGGATTAAAAGAATGCTGAAAAGCCTTGAAAATTAGTCTCTCTCGTTTAATCTTTGCAAAACTGTACTGCGAACCACTTCGGTAGTAATTCCAAAAAGAACGTGGGCAAATAGTTCGTTAAATTGCATTCTCATAGGAACATCTGTAGGTTTTGGCTCCAATCCCATCATGGGCAGTGAAGTTTCGTGAGTAGAGATCCAGGTAGAACCGCCTAAGATTATCCCGTCTGTAATATTTAATTTTTCATTGTCCTTTTTGCCGAAACCGTAAGCCGCACCAACACTGGCGCCAATTGGGAAATTCACTAATTGTTCGGCTAATTCTTCATTATCAACACTTATTGGAGAACCGGTGATTTTTGTAGAAAGCTCATCTACGATTTTAATTTGAGCTGAACGTTGCTCCACTTCCCGAACAGTTAAAAAATGTTCTACCAGGCTTTTTACCGCTGTTCCTGCTAATCCGCCAATAACTCCGGCCAGTAATCCACGACCGGCAGCTTTGGAATAAGAATCTTTTTTCAATAAAGTTTGTACTTTCATATTGTATGATTTTACATATTAAAACTATCCATTATGTGAGTTTTCTACAATTGTTTAACAAGGATTTAGCAGCAGAAATTTAAAATTTGGTAATTTTGGGTATGGCACAAAAACTAAATACCGCGATAATACAGGCAAATTTAAAGTGGGAAGATCCGCAGGAAAATAGAAGTCTTTTTTCAAAAGAGATCAAAGCACTTTCTGAAGATGTAGATCTTAATTATCCTGCCCGAAATGTTCACTACAGGTTTTAGCATGAATGCTGAAAGACTGGCTGAACAGACCGATGGTTTAAGTTTACAGTGGATGCGTGAAATTGCAAAACTGAAAGATGCAGCGGTAACCGGAAGCCTGATCATTACCGAAAATGATAATTATTACAACAGACTTTTCTTTGTTTTTCCTGACGGAACTTATAAAATCTATGATAAGCGCCACACTTTTACTTTGGCCAACGAACATAAAACCTATACCGCCGGAAAAGAAAGATTGGTTGTTGAATATAAAGGATGGAAAATTTGTCCGCTGGTATGCTATGACCTGAGATTCCCTGTTTTTTCAAGGAATACCGAAGATTATGATCTGTTAATCTATGTTGCCAATTGGCCAAAGAAACGGGTTTTTGCCTGGGATGTACTTTTAAAAGCCCGCGCTATAGAAAATATGAGTTACTGCATTGGTGTAAACCGAACCGGAAAAGATGGAAATAAAGCAGAATATAATGGGCATACCGCAGTCTACGACGGTTTAGGCCAAAACATAACCGAGTTGGATAGGGAAGAACCTTTTGTAAAGGAAATTGCCCTGGATAAAAAGCAATTGGAAGAAACTCGAAGTCATTTCAAATTTCTTCAGGATCGCGATGAATTTAGTCTAAAGTAAAAGTCTCTGGCATATCCCAGTTAGATCTTACATCTATGGTGTCCCGGTAATATTGGATTTCCTCTGGTTGTATTCTTTTAAGATAATCTCCGGTATCCCATTTTCTATTTTCATTTTCATCAAAAATCACCCTGATGAGGTGTTTTCCCGGTTTCAAGAATCGGAAGTGAAAATTACTATCGCCGGTTGAATATTTTTCTTGTTGAACTTCGCCTTTTTCGTTAGTAAGTTGTACTACAATTGGAAATCTGTCAACATTTTGGAGCGTTAAAATAATACTTCCATAATCTGCATAAGATTTAGTGTTAAGCGTATTTCTAATCGTATCGTTGGTGTCCCCAAATAGATCGGTTACCGCGCCGGGCAAGGTCATTACCTGGTATTTACTGCTTTCTTCTTTATCGAAAGAAATTACGATTTCGTTCTCCAGACTGCGCATTTCAGCATTAAAAGGTACTAAAGTAGAATCTCCATCCCTTATGCTAATCAAGTCCTGGTCAAAATCGGTAATTGGGGTATTTGCTCGTAAGCGATAACTTTGTTCAAACTCTATAGATCCTGCGGGTTCTGAAGTAATTTGAAGGGAATCCCGTTCAGCTTCGGCTATCTTTGTAAATAAGGTATCACGTCGCTTTGGGCTTACCACTTCAAAAGAAAGGCTGTCGTTTTCTGGTCTTATATTATACCAATAGTAAAGCGTATCGGTTTTGCGATCTTTTACAATTCTGGACTGGAAGCCTTCCGGTTTTGGAGTTAGCAGGTTAATTTCTACGCTATCTACACCTTTGGAACCTTCGTAACCAAAAAGTATCTGATTTCCTTTTAATAATTTTGGACGTTCCGCTTCAAACTCTAATTTCTCTTTAAAAATGGTAATGTCGTAAGTGGAATCTGTGGGAAGCGTGATATAGTTTTTTACAAAACCTATTTTTTCGGTCTTTGGGTTGAAATTATAATTATCGTTTTTGTCTTCAACAGCAAGTATTTGGTAAGTACCTTCTTTAAGGTTTTCAAGCTCAAAATTCACGGTACTGTCTAAAGTATAGGTAATGTATCTGGGCGTTTCTTTATATACTAATGAATCTGAAAAAGTAGAATCTACTTCATATAAAAAAATCGAAATAAATTCTGAAGGAGCTTTTAGGTAAGCGTCTTTAATAGTTCCCGAAATTTTTAAGGAATCCAGGTAATCTCCGGTAGAGAATACGTATTTGAAATAGGGCAGTGGATTGCCTTCGTTATTATCTACAATGCTTTTCCCAAAATTAATGGTGTAAGTGGTATTTTCCTGAAGCGAATCTAAGTTTTGTATGCGCACATCTTTACGCGCCGATCCCATTGGCATGATGCTGGGGCGTGGTTCTATTGGCGGGGAAATTACTATTTGCTGCCGGGCATCTTCCAGTTTTATGTATTCGTTGAAAAAGATCCTTATCTCATCTGCATCGAAATTCGTGTTGTAATTTTCAGGATTTGCCCTAATAAATTTTGGCGGTTCTTCATCTTCAGGGCCACCTTCTGGCATTCCTTTTTTGGCACATTGTACACACAGCAAAACCAGCGCAGCAACTATTAAAATTCCGGGAATTCGTTTCAGCATAATTAAAAAATGAAATCTAAAGACAAAGAAACAATTATTTTAGGTTTTAACGCGGGTATCAATCTGTAATTGCCATTGTGGCAATACTTAATTTCGTGTTTTTAATTTTTAGAAGTTTATTTCCGCAGGCTTCCAGGGTTGCGCCGGTAGTGACAAGATCGTCTACCAGTAAAAGATGCTTATTTTCTAATTTTTCAGGATTTTCTACCATAAAAGTAGCGTCAATACTACCCCATCTACCTACACGCTTTTTAAATGTTTGGGTTCTGGAAGTTGATTTCTTTACCAGCACGTCCTCAATAAATTCAGCATCCAATTTTTTTGCGAGTTCTTTTCCAAATTCTGTTACCTGGTTAAAACCTCTTTTCTTTAATTTCCTACGATGAAGCGGAACCGGAATTACGCAATCTATACCTTTAAAACCTTGATGTGAGGCTAACTCTTCACCAAGCCAGTTTCCCAGAAAAATTCCAACCTCTTCCTGCTTTTTGTATTTGAGATTATGGATAAGGTTTTGCACCATTCCTTTCTTTTTGAAATAAAGTAAAGAAGTAGCATTTTCAAGGCTTAAGCGGGCATCGAATACTTTCCTGGTGGTATTCTCGTTATCAAAGTGATAATTAGTAGTTGGGAGTTGATGCAAACAGGAAGTACAAATTACTTGTTCAGCCTTTAATAATGGGCTGTCACAACAATTACAGATTTTAGGATAGAACAGGTTTGCTAAATCGTGAAACATTTGTTAAGTCCTTGCAGTTTGCCTTAATAAACTCCTAAATTTACAAACAAAATTTATTTATATGATGACCGAAAAGAAAAATAACACCGCGCTTAAGATCTTAACGGGAGTTTTGGCCGTGGCCTTACTGGCCCTGGGTATTTATACAATTAAATTCTACAACGAAGAGAAAGAAAATAAGGCGATCCTTACCAAAGAAAAAGAGGTAATAGAAGATGAGCTTAATGATTTGATCGTGAAATACGATGAAGCCATTGAGGAAAATCAAATTATGGATCAGAACCTTGTAGATGCAAGGAATAGAATTGAACGTCTATTAGATTCGGTTGAAGATAATGAAGCTAACCTGGTATTGATCTCACGCTATCGTCGTGAAATTGGAAACCTGAAAGCTGAAAAAGACCGTTTGTTTAGAGTGGTAGATAGTTTGAACCGTCAAAACCAAATGATGTCCCAAACTTTAGACAGTACTAATGTAGTTTTAGAGGAACGTACTCGTATATCTGATTCTCTGCAAACTACAAATCAGGATCTTTCTAATAAGGTAGATCGTGCAGCCCAGTTAAAAATCACCAATTTACGAGGAGAAGGAGTGATTGTAAGAAATAGCGGGAAATTAGTAGAAAACGATCGTACCCGAAGAATAGACCAGGTGCGAACTTGCTTTACCATTACAGCTAACGACCTTGCCGGTCCTGGAGAAAGAGATATGTATGTACAGGTTTATAATCCTGAAAATGAATTGGTAGGTGACGAAATTGTGGTAGAACACGAAGGTGGAGCAATGGTTTACAGTGCAGCTTCAAAAGTATACTACGAGAATAACGAACTTGATGTTTGTTTACTGGCCAATACCAACGAAGATAAATTACTTGAAGGCACCTATAAAGTATATGTTTATGCAAATGCAACTTTATTGGGAACAGCCTCTTTTAACTTAAGATAATTAACCGCTATTATTCTTGAAATAAAGTAAAAATGCAATTAAAGCGGTTAATCCCGACTTAGTTGAACTTCATTTTTAATATTAAAAATGTTAGTGAAACTTTGTCGTTACAAAGGTAAGTATTGGAATTGATGAATATTCCGGATTAAAACCTAAAATTCAAAGGCCGCCCTGCTGTTTATCAGGGCGGTTTTTTTATTTTTGCGCTATGGCAAAACAAGAAGACTTTTTTAAAAATGTAATATCCCATGCCAAAGAGTATGGGTATATTTTTGCATCGAGTGAAATATACGACGGACTTAGTGCTGTTTATGATTACGGGCAAAATGGGGCCGAATTAAAGAAAAACATCAAAGATTACTGGTGGAAAAGTATGGTGCAACTGCACCAGAACATCGTAGGTTTAGATGCGGCAATCTTAATGCACCCAACCACCTGGAAGGCTTCTGGCCACGTAGATGCGTTTAATGATCCTTTAATTGATAATAAAGATTCTAAAAAGCGTTATCGCGCCGATGTGTTGGTTGAGGATTATGCTGAAAAGATCAATCAAAAAGCGCAGAAGGAAATTGCAAAGGCGAAAAAACGTTTTGGCGACAAATTCAATGAAGAAGAGTTTGTAACAACCAACCCACGGGTTATTCGTTATAAAAAGGAAGAAAAAGAGATTCTTGAGCGCCTTGCCAAATCACTTACCGATGAAAATCTAGCCGATGTAAAAGCATTAATTGAAGAGTTGGAAATTGCCTGTCCTGAAAGCGGTTCTAAGAACTGGACAGATGTTAAGCAATTCAACCTAATGTTTGGAACTAAACTTGGAGCTTCTGCCGATTCTGCCACAGATTTATATTTAAGGCCTGAAACTGCGCAGGGAATTTTTGTAAACTTTTCTAACGTGCAAAAAACCGGAAGGATGAAGATTCCTTTTGGAATTGCACAGATAGGAAAAGCTTTTAGAAATGAAATTGTAGCGAGACAATTTATCTTCCGCCAGCGGGAATTCGAGCAAATGGAGATGCAATTTTTTGTGCGTCCCGGCGAAGAATTAAAATGGTTTGAGCACTGGAAAGAAACCCGCCAGAATTGGCATGCTTCTCTAGGTTTGGGCGAAGAAAACTACCGTTTCCACGATCACGAAAAAATGGCGCATTATGCTAATGCCGCTACAGATATAGAATTTAATTTCCCATTCGGTTTTAAAGAATTGGAAGGAATTCACTCAAGAACAGATTTCGATTTAAAAGCACACGAAGAACATTCAGGGAAGAAATTGCGTTTCTATGACCCTGAAATGAAAGAAAATTATGTGCCTTATGTAATTGAAACTTCTATTGGTTTAGATAGAATGTTTTTAGCGGTTTTTTCAGCTTCATTAAAAGAAGAAGAGCTGGAAGGCGGCACGAGCAGAACGGTTCTAAAACTACCGGCTGTTCTTGCACCAACTAAAGCTGCGGTTCTTCCGTTAGTTAAAAAAGATGGTTTGCCAGAGCTTGCCCATGAAATTATAGAAGAATTAAAATGGGATTTTAGAGTTCAGTATGACGAAAAAGATGCGATTGGCCGTAGGTATCGTCGCCAGGATGCTGCGGGAACTCCGCTTTGTATTACCGTAGATCACGATTCACTTGAAGATAAAAAAGTGACCGTGCGTTTTAGGGATTCTATGGAGCAAAAACGAGTGGCAATTACAGAGCTTAAAGAGATTATCCAGCAGGAAGTAGATTTTAAAACCTGGATGAAAAAATAGATAAAAAGTAATTTTTATTATAGAAGAGGAGCGATTAACCAAGTTAATCGCTCCTTTTGTTTTTGATAAGCATAGAATCATTATTTTTAGAAAGTAAAAGAAGAAGTCATTTCAAAATGAGAAAAATTACAATCCTATTAGTTTTATTTTTTGGTTTTCATGCTGTAGTTATTGGTCAGGAGCGGGAGACCGCCAGTCCTGTCTATATAGATTCTGCCAGCGCGGTTCCTTCTTCTGCAATGTCTAAAAGAAAACTAATTCCGCCGGAAAAAGAATTTAAAATATATAATCCCAGAAATCGCGGAATAAATAAAATTGTACCCGGTAAAGGTTTACCAAAAACCAAAACAGAGGCTCTTCAGCAAAAAATGGGGGAAATCCCGGTGAAAGCTCCTAATTTTACTTTTGAAGCAGTTTCTACACAAGCTACACCTACAGATCCTACGGGAGCTGCCGGGCCTAACCATTATGTAAATGGTTGGAATTCGGCTTTTTCAATTTTTGATAAATCGGGGAATCAAATTATGCAACCTGCTTCTTTGGCAAGTATTGGAGGTGAATTTACAAATGAAACCCTTGGCGATCCCATTATTCTTTACGACGAATTCGCCGATAGGTTTATAATTTCACAATTTAGCGATACTCCTGAAAGTTTCTTGATCGCAGTATCGCAGGGTCCGGACCCTATTAACGATGGTTGGTACACCTATCGTTTTACCACCAACGGTGTGTTGCCAGATTATCCTAAAATTTCGGTTTGGGGAGATGGATATTATATCACCACCAATAAAAATTCCAGAACAGCCGCTACCAGTCAGGTGGTTTATGCTTTAGAAAGAGATCAAATGCTTATAGGGGAAACTGCCCAAATTATGTCTTTTCCTTTACCCGGAATTGAAACAAACGGTTTTTACAGCCCTGCAGGCTTTTCGGGAATTGGACAGGAATTGCCACCAAGAGGGAATTCCCCAATAGTTTATCTTCAAGACGATTCCTGGGCAGGGGTTAATGAAGATCATTTAAAGCTTTGGCTGATTAATGTAGACTGGAATAACCCCTCAAATTCTACGATTTCCGAATCTCAGGAATTAGGAGCCGCCGATGGTGTTTCTCCTTTTCTTGCCACTTTTGATGGAGGCTCCTTTTCAAACCTCTCTCAGCCCGGTGACGATACTCCTGAAATTGATGTGTTACAAGCCACGATGATGTATATGACCACCTATAGACGGTTCCCAAATTACAATGCCGTAGTGATGAATTTTGTTGTAGATGTAGACCCCAGCGCAGCAGAACATGCGGGAATACGTTGGTATGAGCTTAGGCAGCAAAACGATGGTGGCCCCTGGAGTGTTTTCCAGGAAGGAACTTATGCCCCTGATAATAGCGACAGATTTAGTGGGAGTATTGGTTTAGATAGAGAAGGAAATATTGCTCTTGGATACACCGTTTTAAACGATAACCCACAAAATCCTGTTTTTCCCTCTTTGCGATATACTGGAAGGTATAGAAATGATGAACCCGGAATAATGACCATAGAAGAGCAAAGTATTATTGAAGGAGAAAGTCCTAATCCTAATTCGAGGTATGGTGATTATGCGCATTTAAGCGTAGATGCCGCTGATGGACTTACGTTTTGGCATAATGGGGAATATTTTGTTGGTCAGGAAAGAAAAAATCACGTAGGAGTTTTTAAGATCGCTCCAGATTTTGATAATGATCTTGGCGTTGTTTCTTTGATTAGTCCCGAAGATTCCAGTTTGGGTGCAAATGAAGAAATCACGATTAGAATAAGAAATTATGGGCGGAATGCTCAATCTAATTTTGAAGTAAGTTATAGCATAGATGGTGGGCCAGAAGTAACTGAAACCTTTGAAGAAAGCATTGCGGCAACAAGTTCGGCTGAATTTACCTTCTCTGAAAACGCCGATCTTTCAGAGGTTGGGCGAACTTATGAATTCATTTTTAGTACGAATTTAGAAGCCGATGAAAATGAAGAAAACGATACGCTGGTTACCTCAGTTAGAAATTTACCGCCTAACGATGTTGGAGTCACTTCTATTGATGCGCCTCAAACCGGGGAGAATTTTAGTTCTTCAGAAGAAATAACTGTAAGTATAGAAAACTTTGGAGGCGAGCCACAACAGGATATTCCTGTGTTTTATCAAATAGGAAATAACACTCCGGTAAGGGAAGTTTTTAACGGCACCTTGCCCGTTGGTGGTTTAGAAGTGTATACTTTTAATGAAACCTCAGATATTTCACCTTCCGGAACTTATAGAATTACCGGCGGTACCAGGCTGGAGAACGATTTTGAACCTAATAACGATACCACGGTGAGGTCGGTTGCAAATTTAGATTGTATTCCTGAAGGATCTGATTGTAGTTTTGGCGATGGGATTTTCTTCTTCGAACTGGAAAATGTACTTAACGAGCGTATTCCCTGCGGAAATGGTTATGCTGATTTTATTGGACTTTCGGCTAATTTAGATCGCTCGCAGAGTGAATTTACCGTTTCTGTGCAATCTTTATTTGGAGACTTAACAGATACCGATGCCGAACGATTTTCTATGTGGATAGATCTAAATGATGATGCCGTATTTGGTGATGATGAACGCTTAATCACTTCAGAAATTATTCCTACGGCGGGAGAATGGCATTCTACAAACTTCAGCATTCCAGGCGATGCATCTTTAGGTCAGCATTTATTAAGAATTAGGGCGGGAGACGTAGATTTTGATGGTGATCTGAATAATCCGTGTGAGGTAATGGATTATGGGACAACCCACGATTATTCCGTGAATATCACCGATTCTACCTTAGATATTGAAGATTTCATTTTAAACGAAGCTGAACTTGTAGTGGTTTCCGAAGAAAATAAACAGTTTAGAATTGTGATGGAAACCGATTATGAAGAGACCTTAAGAATTACGGTTCACAACATTTTAGGACAAAAAATGTTGGAAAATCAGGTAGAAAATTCGGGTAGTGGCTATGTTTACGAATTAGACATGTCTTACGCCGCCAGGGGAGTTTACCTGGTAAGAATGGGAACCCGGGAAGTTGGGAAAGTAAAGCGCTTTATTGTAGAATAATAGTTATCGCATTTATAGTTTTGAAATGTATACGGAAGAATTTTTACACCGGTTAGATGAACTTACCCTGAAGTTTACAAAAACTTTTGGGAGTCTAAGCGAGCGTGAAATTCACCGGAAACCTGATGCTGATACCTGGAGTATTGCACAAAACTTAGAGCACCTTATTTTGATCAATCAGTCTTACTTTCCAATGATAGATAGGCTTCGGCATAAAGATCATAAAAGAGCATTTACCGCTAAATTCGGGTTTTTGGTGAATTTCTTCGGAAGAACTATTTTAAAATCGGTTCAGCCTGAAACCACTAAAAAGACAAAAACATTTTCCATCTGGAAACCTTCAGAAAACAGAGCTTCAGAAGATATTCTGGCCAGGTTTACCGAGCACCAGGAGAAATTAAAGCGAAAGATTTTGGAATCTGAAGATCTTTTGGAGAAGAACGCGGTAATCTCTTCGCCTGCAAATCCTAAAATTGTGTATAAGCTTGATGCTGCCTTTAAGATTATTCTTGCACATGAAGAGCGGCATTTTCAACAAGCCAAAAGACTGCTGGAAATTCAATAATCCAACTTGTAAATCTTGCATTTAGCCTTATTTTTGAGGAAAATTGACTTTCATGAAAATCATTTCCTATAACGTAAACGGAATTAGAGCCGCCATTAGAAAAGGCTTTTTAGATTGGGTGCAACAGGCAGATCCAGATGTGGTTTGTCTCCAGGAAATAAAAGCGCAGCCAGAACAATTAAACCTGGACGATTTTAAAGATTCAGGTTATCCATATCATTATTGGTATCCTGCACAAAAGAAAGGTTACAGTGGGGTTGCTATCTTAAGCAAGCACAAACCTTTGCATATAGAATATGGTACCGGGATAGATTATATGGATCAAGAAGGTAGAACGATACGTGCCGATTTTGAAGGATTTTCTATCATAAGTTTGTATTTACCATCGGGGACTAATATTGCCCGCTTGGAACATAAATTCAAGTTTATGGACGATTTTCAGCAATATATAGACGAATATAAAACAGGATTTTCCAAATCTAGTTATTTGTGGAGATTATAACATTTGCCACGAAGCCATTGATATTCACGATCCAGTTCGACTTAAAAATGTATCGGGATTCCTGCCGGAAGAACGAAAGTGGATAGATGATTTTATGAAAAGTGGCTTTATAGATTCTTTCAGGCATTTTAATGAAGAAGGCGATAATTATTCCTGGTGGAGTTATCGTGCGAATGCAAGGGCCAATAACAAGGGCTGGCGTATAGATTATAATCTGGTAGCTCAACCTTTGCAAGAAAAATTAAAACGCGCCGTTATATTACCCGAGGCCAAACACAGTGATCATTGTCCTGTTTTGGTAGAATTGGAATCAGATTTTTAGAAAGAACGTCATTACGAACGGAGTGAAGTAATCTCTACCAATTTGCAGATTGCTTCTCCCGATAATTATCGAGCTCGCAATGACGGTAAATTTGAAGATATTTGAATTTAAAATTATAAAAATGAAAAAAATACTTGTTTTAGCATTCTCAGCGGTTTTTATGCTGACTTCCTGCGTATCCTCCAAAAAATACCAGGAACTTGAAGGCAGGCACGCCGATTTAAAAAGGGAGAACCGAAATACACAATCTGAACTCGAAAAATATCGAGATCTGGATGAAGAGTATTCAGCATTAAAAAAAGATTATGCTGATGCCACGGCTGAAAGAGATCGTTTAAAAGATGAATTAGAAAGCTCCAGGAAAAATTACGCTACGCTTAAAGATTCTTACGATGCCCTGGAAGAAAACAGTTCTGCAGCAATTTCAGAAAATTCCCGGCAAAATCGCCAACTCCTAGCTGAATTAGAAGAAAAAGAACAGGCGCTGGTAAAAGAACAAGCAAGACTAGATAAGTTACAGCGCGATTTAGACGCACGTTCCAGAAGAGTAAACGAGCTGGAAGAATTAATCGCGGCCAAAGATGCTAAGATGAATGCTTTAAAGGATGCTATTTCTAAAGCGCTTACCAATTTTGAAGGTAAAGGTTTAACCGTAGAGCAACGTGATGGCAAAGTTTACGTTTCTATGGAAAATAAATTGTTGTTTAGTTCCGGTAGCTGGGCGGTAAATGCTGAAGGTAGACAGGCCGTAAAACAATTAGGGCAGGTGTTGGCAGAAAATCCGGATATCGCGGTTTTAATTGAAGGTCACACAGATAATGTTCCTTACGGCGGTAGCGGCCCATTAAACGACAACTGGGATCTTTCTACCAAAAGAGCAACTTCTATTGTTCAAATTTTAAAGGAAAACAACAGAATAGATCCGCAGAATCTAACTGCAGCCGGTCGTGGAGAATTTGCTCCTATCGCGACCAATGAAACTGCTGAAGGAAGGGCAAAAAATAGAAGAATTGAGGTGATTTTAACACCAAAGTTAGATGAGGTAACTAAATTGCTGAACGAATAAAATAATAATTGCTGAAGAAAAATTAATGAAATATACCACGCTCCCAAATACCGATATAAAAGTTAGTAAAATATGTCTTGGCACCATGACCTACGGTGAACAAAACACCGAAGCCGAAGGGCATGAACAAATAGATTTTGCTTTAGATAAAGGCGTAAATTTCCTGGATACTGCAGAAATGTATTCCATACCTGGAAAAGCAGAAACCCAGGGAAGTACTGAAGAAATTATTGGTTCCTGGTTTAAAAAATCGGGAAAAAGGGAAGATGTAGTGTTGGCTTCAAAAGTTGTAGGCCCGGGAAATGCTATGGATCATATTCGGGAGAACCTTGGTTTTTCTAAGGAAGCAGTAACCGATGCTTTACACAAAAGTTTAAAAAGATTACAAACAGATTATATAGATCTTTATCAACTTCACTGGCCGGAACGGAATACCAATTTCTTTGGAAAATTAGGTTATGAACACGATGAAGATGAAGCCTGGGAAGAGAATTTCCAGGAAGTATTGGAGACTTTAAACGGTTTTATAAAAGAAGGAAAAATTCGGCAGGTGGGCCTTTCAAATGAAACTCCATACGGAGTAATGCGTTTTCTGGAAGAAAGCAGAAAGCACGACCTTCCAAAAATGATCACGGTACAAAACCCATATAATTTACTGAATAGAAAAGACGAAGTTGGACTTACAGAAGTGCTTCATCGTGAAAATGTAGGCTTATTTCCTTATTCCCCTTTGGGAATGGGAACTTTAAGCGGAAAACATTTAGATGGAATTGAGCCAAATTCAAGACTGGGATTATTTTCACAGTATAAGAGATATTCCGGTGATGTAGCGGTAAAAGCGACGCGTGCTTATAGTGAGATCGCTAAAAAGCACAACTTGAATTTCGCACAAATGTCTCTGGCTTTTGTGAATACGCGACCTTTTGTGACCAGTAATATTATTGGCGCAACGTCTATAAAACAGTTAGAGGAAAATATTGGAAGTATAGATGTAGATCTTTCCAAAGAAGTTCTGGAAGAGATCAATAAAGTTCACGAAACCTACCCAAATCCTGCGCCTTAGATTGAATTCATCTTTTTGAACGTCTTCCTGAACTTGTTTCAGGATCTAAGTTATTGAAAACTAAAACATATTAGAAGCTGAAACAAGTTCAGCTTGACGTGATCTATATTGATTTCACCAAACTCTGGTGAATAAAAGAGGCTTTGTTCGCAGGGTTTCTAACGTGAAACCATTCGTTGGTTTTTCCTAGAAATTGAAGGGTGTCCTGTGTTTCGGACGTGCTTAAAATTGTCGAATTAGAAGTTGTTGGCTTATTTCTAAGATTGGCTTTGCTACTCTGTACGATCAATTTGTGCGGAATGCTATCTAACTTCTCAGGTTCGGTTTCCAATACATTGGTTTGGTAAACAAAATGCAAGGGATTTATCGCGCCACGGTAACTTTTGTAAATACCAAAATGCAGGTGTGGGGGCGTAGTCCTGGCATTTCCCGTATTCCCCACAAAACCTAAAGTATCTCCTCTTTTTACACTTCCAGTAACATCTGCAATACTATCTAAATGCGCATAATAAAGCGACTGATTGCGTTTGCGATCTCGTAGCCAAACCTGTTTACCGCCAAGGCCTTTTTCGCCGGTATAGCCAATACTGCCGTTTGTAGCCGCTACCACAGGTGTTCCTCTTTTTGCAAAAATATCGATGCCTTCGTGGCTTCTTGCGCCTCCATCGCGATTGTCTCCCCAATAACTTTGTACACTTGTGTTAACTCCAGAAGCTACTGGAAATAAATAAGCAGGACTTTTCTCCATTTTAAATACAAATGGAGTATTGGCTTCTATTTCGGGTTGGATAACTAATTTATAGGTAGCTTTTTTATCGGCTTCAAAGCTTAAATTTTTCTTCTGAAAATCTGAAGATTTGACTTTTTCAAATACGTTTGTAGAATCGTTGATTTTCTCAAAAAGTTCTATAAAAACCAATTGTTTTGTAGAATCGGTTTCGACTTCTAAATTAAAAACTTCTCCCGGTTGAAGCTCAATTTCGTAAGAATACACTGAAAAACTTTTAGGAAAGAATTTACCGGTTTCGGCATAGGGAAGATTTACACTTACGCTATCATTAAAAGCTGTTTCTGCCGAATTTTCCCAAATGGAGAACAATTCATCTGAAACTTTAAAATCGCGCTTATATTTTTCTTTTGCGGTAGGATTGGTAATAAAATCGGAGGCTTTATTGATTTGCGAACATCCCGAAATTATTAAAATTAAGAATAAGCTTAAAATTTTAATCTGCTTCATAGTCTTGCGTTTCCGTGCAATGTAAAGCAGTAATTATGCCAGATTAAGGATGAAAGTTTCTTAATCATTTAGCTTCTCAGGACTTTGACGGCTATCAAAAATTCTTAAGATTAAGATATTGTTATTCTCTTCTTTGTAAATTATTTTATAATTACGAATTACAATCCTACGATATTTTGGATTGTTTTCTTCAATTTGGTATTGTGAAGGAAAAGTAATCTCTCTAGTTGCTTTAAGAATGTCCCGAACTATTGATTTTGCTCCTTCAGGGGTCTTTTTCTCGAACTTAAAATAATCGTGTATTTTTTGAAGTTCTGCTTTTGCAGTTGAAGACCAAATTATTTTGAATTTAGGCATTACCAGTTTTCAGATTCTTTCTCTAAGTCTTTTTGACTTATAAAATCACCTTTTTTGATTTCGGTTTCAGCCGCCTTTAATTGCTCTAAATACTCTTTTTTAGATAAAGAGTGACCATCTATGGTGTAGGCAACAGTCTCTTTTTCCTTATAATTTTCAATTACTTCACTAAGCCTATTCAATAAGTCTTTATCGGCATTATCAATATAAGCTATTATCTTTTCCTTCAATTTATCATCCTTCATAAAGAAAATTTTAAGTCAAATTAAATTACGATATTTTCTTGAATTAAAGAAGAGAGGGTAATTTATCCAAACAAATGGCTTACTACATCTTCAATTTTCGCCGCTTTTACCACGTTAATATTGAAGTTACTTTTTGGGATCTTACTTTGTTTGGAAACCAGGATTGAAGCAAAACCAAGTTTTTCAGCTTCCATAATTCGTTGTTCTACGCGGGTCACAGGTCTAATTTCACCTGCAAGTCCAACTTCTGCGGCAAAACAGATATCTTTTGGAATAGAGATGTCTTCATTGGAAGATAAGATCGCAGCGACTACCGCAAGGTCTATTGCGGGATCGTCTACACTAATTCCACCCGTAATATTTAGGAAAACATCTTTGGCGCCTAATCTAAAACCGGCTCGTTTTTCTAAAACCGCCAAAAGCATATTCAGTCTTTTTACATTATAACCGGTGGCGGAACGTTGCGGCGTTCCATAAACTGCCGTGCTAACCAGGGCCTGTATTTCTATCATAAGCGGTCGCATTCCTTCCAGGGTGGCAGAAATTGCTGTTCCGCTAAGATCTTCGTCATTCTTGGAAATCAAAATTTCAGAAGGATTGCTTACTTCCCGTAAGCCGCTGCCTTGCATTTCATAAATTCCCAGTTCGTGGGTAGAACCAAAACGGTTTTTATGAGCTCTTAGAATTCGATATACGTGGTTTCTATCGCCTTCAAACTGCAAAACGGTGTCAACCATATGCTCCAGCACTTTTGGGCCGGCAATGCTTCCTTCTTTGGTGATATGGCCAATTAAAATAACCGGAGTGTTAGTTTCTTTGGCGAATTTTATAAGTTCTGCAGTGCACTCTCTAATTTGGGAAATACTACCCGGTGCACTTTCAATATAATCGCTGTGCAGGGTTTGTATAGAGTCTATAATAATTACTTCGGGCTCAATAGCTTCAATTTGCCTGAAGATATTTTGGGTTTTGGTTTCGGTAAGAATATAGCAATTGGCAGCAACGGGATTGATGCGTTCTGCGCGCATTTTTATTTGCTGCTGACTTTCTTCGCCCGAAACGTATAAAACTTTGTAGTTTAATTGAAGTGAAATTTGAAGGAGAAGTGTACTTTTTCCTATGCCCGGTTCACCGCCCAGTAGGGTGAGCGATCCAGGTACAAGTCCGCCGCCTAAAACCCGATCCAGTTCATTATTGCCGGTATTCCATCGGTTTTGGGGGCTGTTTTCAATTTCAGCTATTTTTAAAGGTTTGGCAGTTCGTTTTGCTTCCCTGTCGCTAGGAGATTTCCAGTCTTTTTTGTCAGGTTTTTCTACAATTTCTTCGGCAATGGTATTCCATTCGCCGCAAGAGCTGCATTTGCCCTGCCATTTAGAATATTGACTCCCACAATTCTGGCAATAAAACGTTGATTTAACCTTGGCCATTTAGCTTTAATTTTTCCCGCTAATAACCGAAATCTTTTTTAATTGCATCGGCTTTAGCCAGCATAAAATCGGTATCTAAAAATGCGATTTTTTCCTGTCCGTAGGCATTTTGGTAGGTGCGCATTGCTTTTTTAGGATTGCCGGTTTCCTCCTCGTAGCGGGCTTCAAAATAAGTGCCCAGCATAGTGCCCGGGTAATTGTCATAAGCTAAATCGCTTAATCCTTTATAATCGTCCCAGCGTCTTGTTTTTTCAATCGCATTATGAACGGCCATAAAATCACTTATTCTTATTTTTTTCTGAATCCCAAAAAGCTCGTTTATGCTTTCATATTTATCGGTTAAAAAATCGACTGAAGAAACAGAGGTTTGCAACAAAAGCTCATTGTAATCTTTCTTGCTTATTGGCCTGTAAACGCTGAACATGCTTTCCAAAGCAGCCGGAATTGCTTTTCCAACCAGGGAATAATGAGTAGCGTTTTCAAAATTATCGAACTCGTAGGTTACCAGCTCGTTTTCTACCGCAGCAAGCTGAGAGTTTAAGTCTTCAATTCCCTTTTTTAACTGCGGAATATCATCTGTGCCGGTAGCCAGGTAAAGCCATTTTTTGGTTTCAGCCTTTCTTAGTGCATTGCTGATGCGATCGGCCATTGGTGGCGCCAAATCTGGACTTAGGTTAATGTAACCATCAAAAATTGGATCTGATTTTAAGAGATAATAATTAATGAAATTTGCCGTGTAATCATGCCCTGCAATAACTCTAAAATCTGCAGTTCTGTATTTATTATCCAGATGCTGCAAGAGTTCCATTCCCAGGAATTCAAAAAAGGCCGCGCCTTTATCTGCCGGCAGAAAATTGCGTTCTTCATAGTAAGCATCATCCATACGAGATTTGCTTTGGTTGACGCCTACTACAATCATTTCGGGGGCATCTTCCCAATAAGAGTAATAATCTACATTGCCCGCCATGGGCTCAAAAAGATAATCCCCATCGAGTACGAGAATAACCGGGTAAGTCTTTTCGGTGTTTTCCTCGTAATTTCGTGGTAATTGAATCTTGATTTCTCTTGTTTCGCCGAGTTTTTCGGAAGAGATCGTTTCATAAAGAGTTTGTGCTGGACTTAGTAGCGGCGCCACTAGCAGCACAAAAATTAGTAATTTTTTAATCATAGGTGTTGGGTTTTGTTTAACCAACACAAGATATATATTATTTCTGACGGTTGAAAATAGGAAGAAATATGAAAGAAAGTCCGCCCAGTAGCAGTACCAGTAAGGTTTGAGTGCCCCAGGTAATCCAGCCAAAAGCTTCGCCGGTTTGCTTAGAGATTCCGAAAACAACCAGAATAGCGCCAATTGCTACGGGATAAACGCCAATTCCGCCATTTGTGGCTGAAATTGCAAAAGAACCAACTACAAATGCAGCCATAATCACAGAGAATTCGGTGTTTTCCATTCCCGGTACTGCAAAAATAATCACATAAAACATTAAAATGTACATTAACCAGATAAACAAAGTATGGAAGATAAATGCCCATTTTTGTTTCATTCTGAATATACTGCGCATTCCTTCTAAAAGTCCGCGCGCCATTTTTTTAATCCGAACCAAAAAGGAAAGCTGGGATCTTTTAATAAACTGAAGCACCAGAATACCAACTAATAATAATGCCAAAAGTATCCCAAAGCTAGTTAAAGGATTAATGTCATGGGTATTGAAATAAGCCAGTAGATATTCGGTTTGCAGCAATAATGTAAATGCGGTAATGCTTAGCATAACCACTACATCGGCAATTCTTTCAGAAATAATGGTTCCAAAAGCTTTTTCAAAAGGAATCTTTTCATAGGAAGAAAGACTGGCTGCGCGCAAAACTTCTCCCGATCGTGGAATCCCAAAATTTGCCAGGTAGCCGGCCATTACTGCCATAAAACTGTTGGGTAACCTGGGTTTATAGCCCATAGGTTCTAGCATAAACTTCCACCGGTAAGCACGGGAAAGGTGGGAAAGCCCACCAAAGATCATAGAAAGTAATAGAAACCACGGGTTGGCATTTAAAATATTGAGCCATAATTCTTCCCGTTCTTCTGGAGTAGCGCTGTTTAGAGAATACCAAACTAAAAAAACTCCCAATAATAATGGGAGTATAATTTTAAGTATTTTGACTATTCTCTTGTTCAATTAACTAGCTCAAAAGATTGGTTTCTTCGTTAGGGAAAACCAGGGAAGGTTTAAAAGCTTTAGCTTCTTCAAAATCCATAATAGCATAAGCGATTAGGATTAAAATATCACCTTTAGCTACTTTTCTGGCGGCAGCACCGTTTAAAGTGATCTCACCCGTATTTCTTGGTCCAGGGATTACATAAGTTTCTAAACGCTCACCGTTGTTATTATTAACAATTTGAACTTTTTCACCTTCAATTATATTGGCAGCTTCCATAAGATCTTCATCTATGGTAATACTTCCAATGTAATTAAGATCGGCACCTGTAACTTTTACTCTGTGAATTTTAGATTTTACTACGTGAACTTGCATAGTTTATTCCTCGTTATTTAGGGCAATGTTGTCTATAAGCCTAATATCGTCAACATAGGCTGCGATAAAAGCACGGTAGGTATTGCCTTTTCTTTTTCGGTTAATTTTTTCTAATGTTCGGGTATCAGCAATCTCAAAATATTCCAGTTTTAAAACAGGATGGTTTGTGAATTGCTCTTTTACCCAGTTGTGGATATATTCTGCACTTTTTGTGCCAAATAATTCTTTGGCCTTAAGCAGGGTTTGATAAATAAAAGAAGCTTTTTCCCGCTCATTTATATTTAACCTTTCATTCCTGGAACTTCTTGCTAAACCATTATCTTCTCTTAAAATGGGGCAACCTATTATTTCTACCGGAAGCCCTGTTTTTTCGGTTAATTTTCTTACAATTTGTAACTGCTGGAAATCTTTTTCACCAAAAAAAGCTTTGTGAGGAGTAATTATTTCGAACAATCTTTTTACTATGGTTCCAACCCCGTCAAAATGTCCTTTTCGGTGCTTTCCTTCCATCACTTGCTCTAAACCGTCGAAATTAAACTGCTCAGAACTTATATTATCACCGTATAACTCGTTGGCGGTAGGAGCAAAAACCCATAGGTTTGAACTGGCCTCTTCCAGGAGTTTAATGTCTTCCGGTAAAGTACGCGGATATTTCTCCAGATCGTTAGGATTATCAAATTGAGTGGGATTGACAAAAATGCTGATAATCACCTGGTCACAGACTTCCAAAGCCTGTTTCACCAATGATAAATGACCCTGATGTAAGGCGCCCATAGTTGGGACCAGACCAATGGTTTCAGCTTTAGATTTTGCGGCTTTAATCGCCGCTTGTAAAGGGGTTTTTTCTTTGAAAACCTGCATTTTATTATAAAATTAACAGCGTGCAAACTTAATATATTACTAGCAATCTGCATAAATTTTTGTAATTTTGCGTGTTTTTTGTTCGCAATCGCAATTAAAGCCATCAATTTATGAAAGATAAGAGGATATTATACGTATCATCTGAAGTTATTCCTTACCTGCCCGAAACCGAAATATCATCCACGTCTTTTGAAGCCGCAAAAATGGTAAACAATATTGGAGGGCAAATCAGAATTTTTATGCCCCGGTTTGGTAATATCAACGAACGTCGCCATCAACTTCACGAAGTGATACGACTTTCAGGGATGAATTTGGTGATTAATGACCTGGATATGCCATTAATTATAAAAGTGGCTTCTATTCCGAAGGAAAGAATGCAGGTTTACTTTATAGATAACGAAGATTATTTTAAGAGAAAAGCTACGCTTACCGATGAAGAAGGTAACTTGTTTGAGGATAACGACGAGCGGGCTATCTTTTTTGCAAAAGGAGTAATAGAAACCGTTAAGAAATTAAACTGGTCACCCGATATTATTCACGTTCACGGCTGGCTGGCATCCTTGCTTCCGCTATATCTGAGAAGATACTATGGTAACGAGCCGTTATTTAGTGGCGCGAAAATTGTTACCTCTGTATACAATCAAGACTTCGAAGGAACGTTAGATGAAGATATGCAGGAAAAGGTATTGTACGACGGGATGGAAAAAGAAGATATAAAACATCTAAAAACCCCAAACTTTGTTAATTTAATGAAGCTTGCAGCAGATCATTCAGATGCAATAATCACCGCGGGTGAGAATATTCCTGAAGATCTATCTAAATACCTAAGTAAGCTTAATAAGCCGCTACTTCCTTATAAAAACAGGGAAGAGTTTAGCCAGGCTTATCAGGATTTTTACACTAACGAAGTTTTATCTGAATAGAAATTTTTATCGAATGAATTTAATGAGAATGATGTATAAAACAGCAACTTTACTTGTTGTTGTTTTTGCTTTTGTGGCATGTGATGATGAGTATATTACCGTTGGCGGTGAAATTATTGAAAACCCGAGTAATCTTGAATTAGAGGAAGTTGAGGTAACTGCTTACAGTAAAAAGATCAATTCAGTACAAACAAATAATCTGGGTAACCATTTACTGGGTGTTTTTAATCATCCAATTTACGGGCAAACTACGGCAAGCATACTTAGCCAGGTTTCTTTGCCTACTAATAATCCTACTTTTGGGGTGGAGCCAGAGCTTGACAGCGTGGTTTTAACCATTCCTTATTTTAGTACAGAAGGAGAGTTGAATGAAGATGGAAATATAGAGTACGTTTTAGATTCGATTTATGGAAATACGCCAATTAAAATCTCTGTACAGGAATCTAATTATTACCTAAATGATCTGGATCCTGAAGCAGATTTTCAGGATAGACAGCGTTATTATTCAGATCAACAAGACCTATTTGAGCAAAACCTTATTGGGGATGTGATTTACGAAAATGATAATTTTATACCCTCGCCACGAGCTATTGTTTCTTATGAAGAGAATGCAGAAGGCGAACAGGACACGATTACTTCGGGGCCTGCTTTAAGAGTTAAACTTCCGGTAGATTATTTTCAGGAGAAAATTATAGAGCAGGAAGGTTCCAGCGTACTTAGTAATAATAACAATTTCAAAAATTACTTACGCGGAATGTTCATTAAAGCTGAATCTACAGCAGAGGATGGTACAATGATTTTCTTTAATCTTCAGGATTCAGATGCCGGGATAGAGCTTTTTTATACCACTGAGGTTGAAACAACTACAGATGATGGTGGCACTGAAACAGTTAGGAGCCCCAGAAATTACCAATTGAATTTTGGAAGTACTATTGTAAATACATTTGAAGGTGAATATCCTGGAGATGTGTTACAGGCTATCGAGGAATCTAACGAAGATGCCGGTGCAGAAAAACTTTTCCTTAATGGAGGAGAAGGTACTTTGACTGTGGTAGAGCTTTTTGAAAATGAAGAGCAAATAGCAGCTTTAAGAGAGAACAACTGGCTTATTAATGAAGCTAGCCTTAGCTTTTATGTAGATCAGGATTTTGCTAGTGAAATTAATGAACCTACACGTATTTATCTTTACGACTTAGATAATAATAGAATTATTGCCGATTATAATTTCGCTTTGAATTTTATTCAGGATGGGAATGAGAATAATCCGGCTACCTCACTTTCTTCTTTCTCTACTCCTTTAGAAAGAGATGAAGATGGAAACGGAATTCGTTATAAGCTAAATGTAACTCAACACGTTACTAATATCATTGAAGATGAAGCAGAAAATGTAAGATTAGGTTTGGCTGTTACACAAAACATAAACATTACCAGCACCTCGGCAGTTAGAAATACTGAAGATGTAGAGTTTTATCCGGTAATGGGTGTGGTTACACCAGAAGGTACCGTTTTGCACGGAAACCTTTCAAATGACGAAGAAAAGCGATTAAAGCTTAGAATATATTATACAGAGATTAATTAAATAATACCAATATACTATGTGCGGAATTGTAGGATATATTGGGCATAGGGATGCATATCCCGTTGTCCTTAAAGGACTCCAGAGACTTGAATATCGTGGATATGATAGTGCAGGGATTGCCCTTTATGACGGTAGAAGAGCTTAAAATGTGTAAAACACAGGGTAAAGTTGCCGATCTAAAAGAGAAACTTGAAAATACTATTACCACCAACGGAAATGTTGCGCTAGGCCATACGCGTTGGGCAACCCACGGGGTGCCAAACGATGTGAACAGTCACCCACATTATTCAAATTCTGGTGATATTGTAATAATTCACAACGGAATTATTGAGAATTACGATGCGCTTAAAAAAGAGCTTAAAACTCGTGGTTATACTTTTGAAAGTGATACCGATACCGAAGTTTTAGTAAATCTTATAGAAGATGTAATTATTAACGAAGGTGTTAAACTTGGGAAAGCAGTTCAAATTGCTTTGAACCAAACTGTTGGAGCTTATGCGATCGCGGTTTACAATAAAACCAAACCAGACGAGATCGTAGTAGCGCGTTTAGGTAGCCCGTTAGCTATTGGCGTTGGAGAAGATGAATTTTTTATCGCTTCAGATGCATCTCCGTTTATAGAATACACCAATAATGCAATTTACCTGGAAGATGGGGAAATGGCAGTGGTGAGAAGAGGTAAAGAAGTTAAGGTTAGAAAAATTAAGGATGATACTTTGGTAGATCCTTATATCCAGGAACTTCAGCTTAATCTTGAGCAAATTGAAAAAGGTGGATACGAGCATTTTATGCTTAAGGAGATTCACGAACAACCTACTGCAATAAAAGATACCTACCGTGGTAGAATGTTAGCAGATGAAGGTTTAATAAGAATGGCCGGGGTAGACGATAACCTGGAGCGTATTGCCAATGCAAAACGAATCCTTATCGTTGCTTGTGGAACCAGCTGGCACGCCGGTTTGGTTGCTGAATATATTTTTGAAGAGCTTGCGAGAATTCCTGTGGAAGTAGAATATGCTTCAGAATTTAGGTATCGTAATCCTATAATTTCAGAAAAAGATGTAATTATAGCTATCTCCCAGAGTGGAGAAACAGCTGATACGATGGCAGCTATAAAGCTTGCTAAAGAAAAAGGCGCGTTTGCTTTTGGAGTTTGTAATGTAGTTGGTTCTTCAATCTCAAGAGAAACTCATGCGGGTGCTTATACCCACGCCGGGCCTGAAATTGGGGTTGCTTCAACAAAAGCATTTACTACTCAAATTACAGTGCTTACTTTAATGGCGCTTAAACTTGCAAAACAAAATGGCACGATCTCTCATACAGAGTTTATGACCTATTTGCAGGAAATGGAACGTATTCCTTCAAAAATAGAGAAAGCATTACAAGGTGATGAACATATAAAAATGATCGCCGATATTTATAAAGATGCCAGGAACTGCCTTTATTTAGGTAGAGGATTTAACTTCCCGGTAGCTTTAGAAGGAGCGCTTAAACTTAAAGAGATTTCCTATATTCACGCTGAGGGTTATCCTGCTGCCGAAATGAAACACGGCCCAATTGCGCTTATCGATGAAGAAATGCCTGTTGTGGTTATTGCAACCAAGAGAGGTCATTACGAAAAAGTGGTAAGTAATATTCAGGAAATTAAATCTAGAAAAGGTAAAATTATCGCTATTGTTACTGAAGGTGACGAGGAGGTGAGAGATCTTGCCGATCACGTGATTGAAGTGCCTGAAACTTTAGAGCCGTTAACGCCGCTTCTAACAACTATTCCACTTCAGTTATTGTCATACCATATTGCGGTATTGCTTGGAAAGAATGTAGATCAACCAAGGAATTTGGCGAAATCTGTTACAGTTGAATAAACTTTCAGAATAAATTATAAGAGTATAAAGATCCCTTTTGAAGTTTTTCAGAAGGGATTTTTCTTTTTAAAATAATACTTTTAGATGAATTTTTGCCGGCTTTAATAAGCTTCAAAAAAGTTATTTTAAGAGAGGTATGATTTTATTTAGAAAAAACTATCTTTGCAGCCTGAAAATACCTTTGTATGATTTTAACGCATTGTGAATTATAACATTGAGTTTTTCAGATATTTTAAATACGAAAACATTAAAGAATTAAATAATGTCTAAAGTAACAGGTAAAGTTGCCCAAATTATTGGCCCTGTAGTTGATGTTGTGTTCGACTCAGAGAATGCTGAATTGCCAAAAATCTACGATTCTTTGGAAATCACCAGAAAAGATGGTTCCCTTCTAATTTTAGAGGTGCAATCACACATTGGTGAAGAAACAGTAAGAACAGTTTCTATGGATTCTACCGATGGTTTAAGCCGAGGAGTTGAAGTAGTAGCAACAGGAGCACCTATTCAGATGCCGGTTGGTAAAGAAGTTTATGGCCGTTTGTTTAATGTGGTAGGTGATGCTATTGACGGACTTGGGAATTTGCCTAAGGCTGGAAAAGATGGAATGTCTATCCACAGGGAAGCGCCAAAATTTGAAGACCTATCTGTTTCTACAGAAGTTTTATTTACCGGGATTAAAGTAATTGACCTTATTGAGCCTTATGCAAAAGGTGGTAAAATTGGTCTTTTTGGTGGTGCCGGTGTAGGTAAAACAGTACTTATACAGGAATTAATTAACAATATTGCTAAAGGCCACGGTGGTCTTTCGGTATTTGCCGGAGTAGGAGAGCGTACTCGTGAAGGAAATGACCTTCTTCGAGAAATGCTTGAATCTGGTATTATAAAATATGGTGACGCTTTTTCTGAATCTATGGAAGAAGGCGGTTGGGATCTTAAAAAAGTAGATAAAACTGCTATGTTAGATTCTAAAGCAACTTTCGTTTTTGGACAAATGAACGAACCACCTGGAGCACGTGCTCGTGTAGCGCTTTCTGGACTTACAATTGCGGAATATTTCCGTGATGGAGCTGGAGAAGGCCAGGGGAAAGACGTTCTTTTCTTCGTAGATAACATTTTCCGTTTTACACAGGCTGGTTCAGAGGTGTCTGCACTTCTTGGGCGTATGCCATCTGCGGTAGGTTATCAACCAACTTTGGCAACAGAGATGGGTGCGATGCAGGAGCGTATTACTTCAACTAAAAACGGATCTATTACATCTGTACAGGCGGTTTACGTACCTGCAGATGACCTTACTGACCCGGCGCCGGCAACAACATTTGCCCACCTGGATGCAACAACGGTACTTTCACGTAAAATTGCTGAGCTTGGTATTTATCCTGCAGTAGATCCATTGGAATCTACTTCAAGAATTCTTACTGCCGATATTTTAGGTGACGATCATTATAAGTGTGCACAACGAGTAAAAGAGCTTTTACAGCGTTATAAAGAATTGCAGGATATTATTGCTATTCTTGGTATGGAAGAGCTTTCTGAAGAAGATAAGCTTGCTGTATCTCGTGCAAGACGTGTGCAACGTTTCCTTTCTCAACCTTTCCACGTGGCCGAGCAGTTTACCGGTTTAAAAGGAGTTTTGGTTGATATTAAAGATACCATTAAAGGATTTAATATGATTATGGATGGAGAATTAGATCACCTTCCGGAATCTGCCTTTAACCTTAAAGGAACTATCGAGGAAGCGATCGAGGCCGGAGAGAAAATGTTGGCTGAAGAAGACTAATTAATAGTAAGCCAGTGGTCAGTGAGCAGTATTCAGTAAATCTTATTGACTATTGAAAACTGTAAACTACAAACTAAAAAATATGTACTTAGAAATAGTAACTCCTGAAGCTGTAGTTTTTAAAGCTGATGTTGATGCAGTAAAAGTTCCCGGAAACGATGGGGAATTCCAAATGCTGAACAATCACGCGCCTATAGTTTCTACATTGGTTGAAGGGGAAGTTAAAATTCAACTTGCTGCCTCTAATAAGGAATTAGACGATGAGCTTTCTGAAGATTTCAAGAAAGATAAAGGAAACAGTAATATTCTTTATTATACTATAAAAGGCGGAGTTTTAGAAATGAAAGATAATAAAGCTATTATTTTAGCCGATTAATCTTAGGAAATTAAATATAGAAAAAGCCGGGCAAGTGCCCGGCTTTTTTAGTTTTTGGTATATTCTAAAATATCTCCCGGCTGGCAATCTAAAGCTTCGCAAATCGCCTCTAAAGTAGAAAATCGAACCGCTTTTGCTTTTCCCGTTTTTAATATGGAAAGATTTGCTGTGGTAATCCCGATTTTTTCAGCCAGTTCATTGCTTTTCATCCCACGTTCTTCCAGAATTTTATCCAGGTTGATGTTGATTGGCATAGCTAAACGGTTAATTCGTTTTCTTGTTTGATAATTCTAGACCTGATTAAAGATTTTGGATAAAAATATTAGAAATAAGCCTATGGCTATTACAAACCAAAAATCAAAAAGATCAAAATTTATTTCCATAGCCCCGCAAATATAGCTTCGAAAACAAAGATGGAGAGAGCATCTACAATAGTTATAAATATAATTAATTGGCCAATAATTTAAAGCTTGCAATTTGGAGCTTTGTAAATAGAGCACCGGTAATTAAGTCCTGCATTAAATTTTTAAATAAGTACAGGATAAAGATCGAAACTCCAGTTGATAATAATTCATACGCTAAAGAGGTATAAAGCGCATTTTGTAGATTTCGATTTCAAATTCCTTCGTCATCTCTATATATTTCCAGGATATCGCTTGGACTAATAAATATTGCATAAAGTAAAAATCCAAATAAGAAGTATCCAACCTATATATCATTAAATAATAAGCAAACACTAAAAATGTTTTTAAGCCATTCTGAAGATTTCATTACTCTATAATTATCGTTTATCAATAACAAACTTAAACTAAATTATCGAAAAACAATAATTTTATAAATTAAAAAAGATAAATTAATTTCAGCATTTTAAGAAATTTGCTAAGAAACAGGCTTTTTAAAATGCTTAAAAATAGGAAGCTTTTAAATCGGGATCCTTCTATTGCTTAAGTAGGGCTTAGGCTGCAAAACTTAAATAATAACTCTTATATTTGCGGGGAACGGACTTTTTGAGAGAAAATATATGCTAGCAGCAATACTTTTAGGTTTTTTATTCGCAATATTCCTGGTTTTTACCGGAAAGTTCTTCAGGGGGAAATTGGCGATTCTTTCAGCGCTTATTCCGGCGGGACTTTTTGCTTATTTTGCGAGTTTTATTCCGCAAATAAGTTCCGGAGAAATAATTAGTAAAACCTACCAATGGGTCCCTGCATTTGGAGTTGACCTTAGTTTTAAACTGGATGGTCTCTCCCTTCTTTTTTCATTAATGATCACCGGGATTGGTTTCCTGGTTTTTGCATATACCGCATCATATCTTAGAGGGCACAAGTATCTTGACCGTTTCTACGGATACCTGAGCTTGTTTATGGCGGCAATGCTTGGGCTGGTACTTTCAGACAATCTTATCTCGCTTTTCGTTTTTTGGGAATTAACCAGTATAAGTTCATTCTTCTTAATCGGGTTTAATAATACCAATCCGGCTTCTCGAAAGTCAGCTTTAACGGCATTGGGAATTACCGGTTTTGGTGGTTTCTCACTACTGGCAGGAGCTTTATTATTGGGTAGCATTAGCGGCACTTATAGCATTTCTGAAATGCTAAGTATGAAAGAGGCCATTGCCGGAAGCGAATATTATATCCTGGCGGTAGTCTTTATTTTTGTTGCCGCATTCACCAAATCGGCACAATTTCCTTTTCATTTCTGGTTGCCTGGAGCAATGAAAGCACCAACGCCGGTTTCCACTTATTTACACTCGGCTACGATGGTGAAAGCAGGTATTTACCTGCTTATGCGTTTTACGCCGGTATTAGGAGACCAGGAATTTTGGAACACCACTTTAATAATCGTAGGAGGAATTACGATGGTTTATTCCGCGGTACACGCTCTTTTTAGAACAGATCTTAAAGGCATACTTGCCTATTCTACGATTTCAGCTTTAGGTATTTTAGTATTCCTTATTGGATTGGGAACAAAATACGCTTTCCTTGCCGCTTCGGTTTTTATAATCGTTCACGCGTTATATAAAGCTACTTTATTCCTGGTAACCGGGATTATAGATCATCAGGCAGGTACTCGTGATGTAACAAAATTAGCGGGACTCAGGAAAATTATGATGCCGGTTGCGATCGCCGGTATTTTGGCGGCCATTTCCAGTGCGGGTATTCCGCCAACTATTGGTTTCCTCGGAAAAGAACTTACCTACGAAGCCAGTATGCACGCTGAAACACTAACAATAGTTATTGTGATCGCTATTGTTCTGACTAAAATATTATTGCTTTGGGCCGGTTTTGTAGCCGGAATAAAACCTTTTACAGGAAAACTACCGGAAGCTTATAAAGACGTAAAAGCTCCTGATTTTTTAATGTGGGCGCCGGCAATTATCCTGGCTGTCTTAGGAGTTCTCTTCGGAATTTTCCCTATGCTTATAGAATCGGCCCTGGTGAAGCCTGTTGTTTCATCTTTAGGCGCTGATGCTTCAGAATATCACCTGGCGCTATGGCACGGTTTCAATACGGTCTTATTATTAAGTGGGATCACTATCGCGGTGGGAATTCTGCTGTATTTCTTCGTGAAACCTTCAGCAAAACTTGAAAATCGAATTGGAAAATTAGAGTTTATTTCTCCAAAAAGCATTTTGGAAAAAGGAACGTATTATTTCAATGTATTTTCTGCATTCTGGACTAACGTTTTTCAAAATGGTTATTTAAGAAATTATATAACCACAATTGTTTTATTCCTGGTGGTTTTGGTAAGCTATATTATGTTTGGCAGTTCCAGGGTGGTGATAGATCATACTCAATTATCCCAGATTACCGCTTACGAATTAGTAGTAGCGATAATATTAATAGCCGGGGTTTTCTATACGGTTTTTACAAAATCAAGGCTTGCTGCGGTGGCGGCGATGGGAGTTGTGGGATTGGCAATTTGTTTAATTTTTGTCTTTTACAGCGCGCCAGATTTAGCAATGACCCAGTTTTCTATTGATACGCTAACCGTAATTTTATTTGTATTAGTCCTTTATAGATTACCTAAATATTTAACCCTTTCAGATTATAAAATGAGGGTTAGAGATGGAGTTTTATCAGCAGCTTTAGGGATGGTGGTTTGTTTGCTCGCCCTCCAGGTTTTAGCCGAACCCACCAATACCGAACTGGGAGATTTTTATGCTAAAAACGCCTATATTTTAGCTCACGGGAAGAACGTTGTAAATGTAATTCTTGTAGATTTTAGGGGTATAGATACCTTTATGGAGATTTCAGTGCTGTCTATCGCGGCTATAGGAGTTTTTGGTTTGTTGAAATTAAGATTGAAAAGCACCGATAGATCACAGTAAATAAAACTTTAAAACCCTTTTTACGGGTTTAATAAAATTTATATAGATGAGTACTTTAATATTAAGAACAGCTTCTAATTACCTTTTGCCGGTATTGCTGGTGTTCTCCATTTTTATACTATTGCGAGGGCATTATTTGCCCGGCGGTGGTTTTGTAGGTGGATTGATCGCTGCAATCGCTTTTGTGTTGCACGCCTTTGCCAACGGACTGGATAACACAAAAGGCTTATTGAGATTTCACCCCGGGTTTTTGATGCCGGTGGGCTTAGCTCTTGCTTTTTTTAGCGGTATGGCTCCGGTAATTGTAGACCAGGCTTTTATGACGGGACTTTGGTTTCCTGAACCATTTCCTGTGATAGGAAATGTAGGATCGGCCTTATTTTTTGATATTGGGGTTTACCTTGTAGTGATTGGCGTTACGCTAACAATAATATTTACAATTTCAGAATCAGCTTAATATATGGAAATTCTTTTAGCGATAATTATTGGGATTCTATATGCCGCGGGTATTTATATGATGCTGCGGAGGAGTCTGGTAAAGCTTATCATTGGAATTATTCTTTTAGGGAATGGTGCCAACCTCCTTATTTTTCTCCTTGGAAGAATTACCGAAGGAGCGCCACCGATTATTCCTGAAGAATCCAAGGTGTTTTTAGAAGCTTATGCAGATCCTGTTCCGCAGGCACTAATATTAACCGCTATCGTAATTAGTTTTGGTTTACAATCTTTTGCTATTATTCTTGTAAAAAGAGCGCATAAAGTGGTTAAAACCGATGATCTGGACGAAATGAACGCAACAGACGAAGATTCATGACACAACAATTAATATTATATCCTTTACTGCTGCAATTATTATTGGCTATCCTGCTAATGTTTTTCTGGAAGAAAATCAATACGCAGCGAATAATAAGCATGCTTGGAAGTCTTGTACACCTTGCGGTGAGTATAGGTGTATTTGCTTATATCTGGAATAATGGAACTCAAACCGTACAAGCCGGCGGTTGGGAAGCTCCATTCGGGATAACCTTTATAGCCGATACTTTTGCGATAACCATGGTTTTGCTAACCTCTATTGCAGGGTTGGCAGTTTCCATATTTTCCTCGGGTTCTGTAATTGGAGATCGTTTAAGGTTTGGGTATTTCCCCATTTTTCACTTCCTGCTCTTAGGTTTAACCGGGGCATTTTTAACAGGAGATATCTTTAACCTCTATGTTTGGTTTGAAATTATTATTATTAGTTCTTTCGTATTAATCACTATTGGGGGCGAAAAAGCGCAGCTGGAAGGCGCTGTAAAATATTTTACGCTGAATTTCCTCGCTTCCATGATCTTTTTAACCGCAATTGCGGTGCTTTATGGTTTAACCGGAAGTCTAAATATGGCCGACCTCGCCAATAAAGTGGCAGCGGTGGAAAATAGGGCTTTGGTAGAGATCACCGCTATTTTATTTTTAATTGGCTTCGGAATTAAATCGGCGGTTTTCCCGTTATATTTTTGGTTACCGGCTTCTTACCATACACCACCTTCGGCTGTATCAGCAATTTTTGGTGGTTTACTTACCAAAGTTGGAGTATATGCCTTAATTAGGGTTTTTACACTGATCTTTGTAGGAGATGCTTTCCTGGATCAAATTCTATTGGTACTTGCTATTTTCACCCTTTTTAGTGGTGCTCTAGGAGCTTTGGTGCAAAATAATATTAGGAAGGTGTTTTCGTATTTGATCATTTGCCATATTGGATATATGATTATTGGTTTAGGGATGTTCACCGAAGTAGCTATTGCAGGGGCAATTTTTTACCTGGTTCACGATATCCTTGTAAAGACGAATTTATTTATGATCAGCGGACTTATCTATCGCATAAAAGGTTCTAATAGTATGCGTGCTTTGGGTGGTTTTTATGCTAATTACCCCAAATTAAGTTTGTTGATGTTTATCCCTTTATTTTCCCTGGTTGGAATCCCGCCATTATCAGGTTTTTGGCCTAAGATATCATTGATTACCGCAAGTTTTGAGACCGGAAGTTATTGGAGTTTAGCCGCTATTATTTTTGCAAGTTTTATTACCTTGGTAGTAATCGCAAAGCTTTGGGCTGAAGTTTTTTGGAAAGATGCACAGGAAATACCGGTTAGACCTAAATTTAGGTATTATCATAAGATTAAAAATATAAAGAGAATTCAGATAGTAGTGCCTATTGTTTTCTTAAGTCTGGTGACTTTATATGTAGGTTTTGGAGCAGAGCATATTCAAACTTTGGCTACAAGAATTTCATCAGAATTAATGAATAACCAGCAGTATATAGACGCGGTACTTAACACACAAATATCCGAATAATGAAGAGCAGGTTTGTATCCAACTTATTACTCACCTTTGTATGGGTGGCCCTAACAGGAGATTTTGGCTTCCAAAATTACGTGTTTGGGTTTGTTGTGAATTTCTTCATTTTATGGGTTATTACTCGTGGAAACAGCGATGCTCGTTACTTTACCCTGCTTCCTAAATTAATCGCTTTCTTTTTCTATTTCCTTTGGGAGCTGTTTAAAGCGAACTTGCAGGTAGCTTATGAAGTAATTACCCCAAATTTTAGAATGAAACCGGGGATTGTAAAAGTGCCACTTACCGTGCAAAGTAACCTGGGAATAACGTTCCTCGCGAATATGATCTCGCTTACACCGGGTACATTGAGCCTTGATGTCTCTAACGATAAAAAGGTGCTTTATGTACATAGTATGTATATAACCAATAGGGAGGAATTTATAAAGGGAATAAAAAACGGATTTGAAAAACGTATTTTGGAAATATTGAGATGACGCTAACCGATTATTTATATTATGTAATTCTACCCATACTGGCCTTTTCGGTACTTCTTATAGTTTACCGGTTTATAAAAGGTCCCAGTATTGCCGATAAGATCATTGCCCTGGATGTTTTAATTACCACCGGCATTGGAATTATTGGTGTATACAGTATTATACACGGAAGGTCTACCTTCCTGGATACTGCCATGATCCTTGCTTTAATTGCTTTTTTAAGTACGGTGGCCTTTTCCTATTACCTTGAAAAACGAAATAGAAAGAAATGAGTTCAGTAATAATAGTAATTTTAGTCACTTTAGGAACCTTGTTCGTTTTGCTTTCAGCAATCGGCCTGGTAAGAATGCCCGATACGTATATGCGAATTTCAGTAAATACAAAAGCGGCAACTTTAGGAGTAGGTTTAATTTTGGTTGGGACTGCTGTTTTCTTTAACGACCTTTCTACTACTTCCAGGGCTTTAGTGATTATTCTTTTTGTTTTCTTAACTGCACCGGTAAGTGCCCATCTAATTGGAAGAGCTTCTTATTTTATGGGGGTTAGGTTATGGAAAGGTTCTATAATGGACGATCTGCGAGGGAAATATCAAAAGAATTCCTATATATTAAAAAGCGAAATCGACGATACTCCAGAAGATAATGTAGATCATTCTAAAATGAAAGACAAATAGTCTAATCTGAATTTTATTCCTCCTCCTTTTCTGCTTTTTTCTTCATTTTATGCTCTATATAGCCGAAAACAAGGTTTATTGTAAGGATGATCCCACTCACTATTGCTAATTCTGTATACATTCCAAATCCCGCCAGGCAACCTGTTCCTGCACTGCACCATATCGTAGCCGCTGTAGTAAGGCCCTTTACTTTTCTTTCTTTTTCCAGTATGGTTCCTGCTCCAATAAATCCAATTCCAACCACGATCTGACCTAAAACACGGGTAATATCTACGTATTTATCACCTTCAAACTCTAATGACATTAGAACAAAGATCGCGGCTCCAAGGGAAACCAGGGCATTTGTTTTAAGGCCTGCCTCCTTACCTTGGATTTCTCTTTCAAGGCCTATAATTAAACCGGCGGCAGTGGCAAGGCCAACTCTTAAAGCAAATAATGTCCAATCCATAAGATTATTTTGGTGAATGCTTACTTTTGTAATATGCAAAAGCTACCCTTAAAATTAGAGAAAAGTTTAGAAAATAGAAAGCAGGAACAGGCTTTCCGAAGCTTAAAAAGATCTTCTTCGCTTATAGATTTTTCTTCTAACGATTATCTCGGCCTGGCTTCTTCGGAAAAAATCTACAATAAGGCACATGAAATTTTAAAGGAAAATAGACTTTTGCAAAATGGGGCTACCGGTTCCAGGTTGCTTTCCGGAAACCATAAAATTATATGATTTAACCGAAAATTTCCTTGCAGAATTTCATCAAACTGAAGCCGCTTTAATTTTTAATTCGGGTTACGATGCTAATATTGGCTTTTTTGCTTCGGTCCCAAAAAGAGGTGATCTTATTTTTTACGACGAACTTGTGCACGCTTCCATAAGAGACGGCATCGGCATGAGTCACGCCAAAGCTTATAAATTCGATCATAATAATCCCGAAAGCCTTCAGAATAAACTTTCCAAAATTGAAAAAACCGAAGATTCAGAGCTTTATATCGTAACCGAATCTGTTTTTTCCATGGATGGTGATATGGCTCCATTAGAAGACTTCGCTAAAATTTCAGAAGAATTTGGTGCTTTTTTAATTGTGGATGAAGCCCATGCCACCGGCATTTTTGGTGAGAAAGGTGAGGGTTTAGTGCAGGATTTTGGAATTCAAGATAAAGTTTTCGCCCGTTTAAATACTTTTGGAAAGGCGCCTGGATGCCACGGTGCAGTAATTTTAGGAAGCAAAGACCTAAAAGATTACCTGGTTAATTTTTCAAGAAGTTTTATTTATACTACCGCTCTGCCGCCACATTCGGTTGCGACTATTTTAGCGGTTTACCAGGAGTTTGAAAAGGGGATTCCTGCAAATTCAGCAGTTAAAAAATAATATTCAGTTTTTTAGAAGTCAGGTATCTCAGAATAATCTAACTTGAGCAGATTTTCTGGAAAGTAAATCTGCTATTCAAAGTTGTATAATTCCGGGGAACGAACAAGTAAAGAATATAGCTGAAAGTCTCAAAAAAGAAGGTTTTGAAGTAAAGCCCATACTTTCGCCAACCGTGCCCAAAGGCCGGGAAAGGTTAAGATTTTGCCTGCATTCTTTTAATTCTGAAGAAGAAATAAGCAGGGTATTAAAAATACTAGCTAAATTACTGGCCTGAAACCGGCGTGATGCTGGAGCCAAAAATTGGCTTTAACAGGATTAGGTATAAGCCAGTGGTTAATTTCCGGTTTGGGATAAAATATATAAACACATGAGCACTTTTGTAAACATTGCCAGGTTTCAGTATTCTTCTGAAGCACAAATTGTAAAAGGGAAATTACAATCTGAAGGCATAGAGGTATTTCTTGCAGACCAGGTTCTTATTGATACAGATCCTTTGGTAAGTCAGGCAATTGGCGGAATAAAACTAAACGTTTATGCTGATGATGAGGAACGAGCCCGGGCGATTTTAAGCGAGATCGATAATTATTCTCTGGACGATGAAGGAAACAGAGTGGTTTGTCCCAATTGTGAAAGCAGTCGCGTAAAAGTTTACACGCATATTAAAGATGTGCGTTCTTTCTTTGCTTTTTTGTTTTCATTTCTCACCTTCGCCCTGCCAATTCATTACAAGTACGATTATCATTGCGAAAATTGTGAGGAGAAATTCAGTTTAAACCAGCCAGATGCTGGACGCAAGCTTGGCAAAGAATAAAAAATTGATTATAAATTAATGATGAATTCCTTCTTTGGAATTGAATTTATAAATAAATGAAACATACTTATTTTGTTACCGGTATTGGTACTGAAGTTGGGAAAACAGTAGCTTCAGCAATCTTAACTGAAGCTTTAGAAGCAGATTACTGGAAACCAATCCAGGCCGGAGATCTTGATAATTCTGATAGCCATAAAGTAGAAAGATTAGTTTCTAACGATAAAACAGTTTTTCATAAAAATAGCTTTGCGCTAAAAACACCAATGAGTCCGCATGCAGCGGCTGAAATTGATGAAGTAAAGATCACTTCAAAGAAAATAAAAAGACCTAAAGCAAAAGATGATTTAGTTATTGAAGGCGCTGGCGGTTTGCTTGTTCCTATTAGCGATAAAGAAACTATAGCCGATTTAATGCAGCCCGAAGATCGCATTATCCTGGTTTCTCGGCATTATTTAGGAAGCATCAATCATACATTACTAACTATAGAAGCTTTAAAATCCCGCGGCTTGAATTGCTTCGGAATAATATTTTCGGGCGAAGAAAATAAATCTACCGAATCGATTATTGAAAAAATGGGCGGTGTAAGTATTCTTGGAAGAATAGAACAGGAACCTTATTTTGATCAAAATGTGATCAAAGAATACGCTGAACTATTTAGAGAGAAATTGAAATAAAATTTAAACGTCATTACGAACGGAGTGAAGTAATCTCTTCATCGAATTATCGACCTTTGCAGATTGCTTCTCCCGATAAAAACCGGGATCGCAATGACATTTGAATTTTAGTAAGAACCTCCTCATATTAAAAAACAATGAACTTAGTTACCCGAGATCAAAAACACCTTTGGCATCCGTTAACCCAGCATAAAATTTCCCCTGAAGCTTTACCTATTGTAAAAGCAAAAGGCAGTATTCTTTACGCCGAAGATGGTAGCGAATATATAGACGGCATTGCTTCCTGGTATACCGCAATGTATGGGCATTGCAATGAATATATCACCGGTAAAGTTGCGGCCCAGATGCAAAACCTGGACCAGGTAGTTTTTAGCGGATTTACCCACGAGCCGGCGGTAAAACTTTCTGAAGAACTAATAAAGATTTTACCTGGAAATCAGCAGAAACTGTTTTTTAACGATAATGGTTCCACGGCCACCGAAATTGGGATTAAAGATGGCCTTGCAGTATCATCACAACCAGGGCAATAATCGCAATGTGATGCTGGCTTTTGAAGAAGGTTTTCACGGCGATACTTTTGGCGCGATGTCGGTTTCCGGGCTTTCGGTTTACAATGGTGCTTTTGAAGAACATTTTATCGAAGTTTTACGAATCCCGGTTCCGTTAGGAGAAAATAATGAAGAAGTTATTTCGGGGCTGAAAGAACTAATTTCAGGAAACAATATTGCGGGATTTATATATGAGCCTTTAGTGCAGGGCGCTGCCGCAATGAAAATGCACGATGCTGCTGGCTTGAATGAAATCCTGAAAGTTTGCAAAGAGCATGACATTGTTTGCGTGGCCGATGAAGTAATGACCGGCTTTGGGAAAACCGGAAAATATTTTGCTTCAGATTATATGGAAACCAAACCAGATGTGATGTGCCTTTCTAAAGCATTAACCGCAGGCTTGTTGCCAATGGGGTTGACGACCTGTTCTCAAAAAATCTACGATGCTTTTTATGCCGATGATATTTCTAAAGGCTTATTTCACGGGCATACCTATTCTGCAAATCCACCCGCATGTACTGCGGCCATTGCCGGAATAGAATTATTGGTTTCCGAAGAAATTCAACAACAAATCAAATCGGTTATTAAATCTCACCAGGCTTTTGATGAAAAGATAAAAGATCATCCAAAAGTTACCAATCGCCGGCAACTAGGCGTGATCTATGCTTTTGATCTTAATGTGAAAATGGAGCGATACGGCAATCTTAGAAACCAGCTTTTTAAACACTTTATGGATAATGGTGTGTTTCTAAGACCGCTTGGTAATACCATTTATATTTTGGCGCCTTTTACAATTTCGCAATTAGAACTGGATAAGATCTACCAGGTGATTGAAGATTTACTGAATAAATTTTAGGCATAACTTATAAGTGGCTTAAAAGCAAAGCTTTAATTGTTTACATTAGAATTAAAATTTTGCGATTATGATGCATCCAGATACCGAGTTGCGCTTTATTAACGAGAAGGTGGGATATGGTGTTGTTGCTACCAAATTTATTCCCGAGGGTACTATTACCTGGGTTCAGGATGATTTAGATCACGTTTTTTATACTTCCCAGATAGAAAAACTGCATCCTAAAAGTGCGCAGATGTTAGAAAAATATGCTTTTCGGAATCGGTTTGGGGACCTGGTGCTTTGTTGGGATTTGGCTAAATATGTAAATCATAGTTTTAATTCCAATTGCTTTTCTACCGCATACGGTTTTGAAATCGCCGTGAGAGATATTCAAGTTGGCGAAGAGCTAACCGATGATTACGGATACCTAAATCTCGACGAAGCTTTTGAACCTTTTCAGGAAAATGCCTCCAGAACTAAGGTTTATCCCGACGATTTGGTAAATTATCATAAAGAATGGGACGGGATTTTGCAGAAATCTATTCAGAAATTCGAAAAAGTTTATCAACCACTTATTGATCTTGTTTCTGAAGGAATTCAATTAGAATTGCAAAAGATCCTATTAGGTGAAAAAGAAATGGATTCTATTTTAAATCTTTATTACCAGCGGTAAGCTTCCGGAATTTTATTCAATTTCAATTAATATTTTTAGCCGTAATATTTAGTCGTTGGTATCAACAGGCTGTATTTTTGCGGAAAAATTAATCGCTTTTGAAATCACCGGTATTTATATCTTCACTTGGTTCTGTTTCTGCACTTGGTCAATCACCGGCAGAAATATGGGAAAATTATAAAAATCCGAAACATTTTATTTCCAAACATCAGTTTGATGAAACCGAAGCTTTTGCGGCTTTTTTGCCAATGGAAGCCCGGGCTGCTATAGAGTCACTCCGCAAGGAAAACACCAATTATAGAAAACTGGATGATTCGGTTTTATTCGCAATTTTTTCAGCCAGAAAAGCTATAAAAGAAGCCGGCTGGAAAAACGAGAAAAATATCGGAATAAACATCGGGAGCTCACGTGGTGCTACCGGTTTATTTGAAAAATACCATAAAGAATTTATAGAAACCGGCAAAGCCGCCACACAGGCTTCGCCTTCTACCACTTTAGGAAATATTTCTTCCTGGGTTTCGCAAGATCTTCAAACAGAAGGACCGGAATTTTCTCATAGTGTAACCTGCTCAACCGGTTTACACGCAGTGGTAAATGCAATTGCCTGGATGCAGGCTGGTTTTGCCGATAAGTTTCTTGCCGGTGGAAGTGAAGCTGCATTAACCCCATTTACCATCGCCCAGATGAAAGCCATGAAGATCTACGCTTCAGAAGATCTTGATTTTCCCTGTCGCGCTTTGGATATGGAAAAGAAGCGAAATTCAATGATTTTAGGAGAAGCTTCGGGAATATTGGCGCTTCAGAAGGGAGATTCAGAAAAAGCAATTGCTAAAATTACAGGATTTGGCTATGCGACTGAAACTTTAAAACATAGTGTTTCAATTTCAGCAAATGGAGAATCTTTGCAGAAGGCGATGAAAATGGCAATTGGAGAGAAAGAACTTTCAGAAATTGACGCGGTAGTGATGCACGCGCCGGGAACCCTAAAAGGAGATCTTTCTGAAGTAAACGCGATAAAGGCTGTATTCGGTAAAAATACTCCCGCAATGACCAGCAATAAATGGAAGCTGGGACATACGTTTGCTGCTTCGGGAATTCTAAATTTAGAACTGGCGATTTTAATGCTTCAGCATCAGGAATTTATTGAAGTCCCTTTTTCAGAAATAAGTAAAGCACCTTCAAAACTTGAAAATATATTGGTAAACGCTGTAGGCTTTGGTGGAAACGCAGTTTCCGTATTAATAAGTCGAAAATGATATAATTAAGAAAGCTTTGAAAACTTTCCTCGCGGAAGGCCTATTAAAGCGCAGTTTTATTTATTTTTGATTTCAAATCTATTTTTTATGGCCACAAGACATAACTGGACAAAAGAAGAAATTCTCGAGATATATAATAAACCTTTAATGGAGTTGCTTTACGAAGCGGCCACTGTGCATAGGAAAAATCACGATCCTAACACCGTTCAGGTTTCAACTTTACTTTCTATAAAAACCGGCGGTTGCCCGGAAGATTGTGGGTATTGCCCACAGGCAGCAAGATACCATACCAATGTTGAAGGAAACGACCTTATGAGCGTGAACCAGGTGAAAGCCCAGGCGCTACGTGCTAAAGAGTCGGGAAGTTCGCGGGTTTGTATGGGTGCAGCCTGGAGAAATGTAAAGGACGGTAAAGAGTTCGATTCGGTATTGGAAATGGTAAGAACCATTAATAAACTGGATATGGAAGTTTGCTGTACGCTGGGAATGATTACCGAAAACCAGGCACAGCGACTTGCTGAAGCCGGTTTGTATGCTTATAACCATAATTTAGATTCATCAGAAGAATATTATAAAGAAGTAATTTCTACCCGCGGTTACCAGGATAGACTGGATACCATCGGGAATGTTAGAAAAACCAATGTTACCGTATGTAGCGGCGGAATTATAGGAATGGGAGAAAGTGCAGATGACAGAGCAGGAATGCTTGTAGCGCTTTCTACTTTAAGTCCGCAGCCGGAATCTGTGCCAATTAATGCTTTGGTTCCTGTTGAAGGAACTCCTATGGAAGAGCAGGAACCGGTTTCTATCTGGGAAATGGTAAGAATGGTTGCTACTGCCAGAATTGTAATGCCTGAAACCCAGGTGAGACTTTCTGCCGGAAGAACGCAAATGAGCAGGGAAGGGCAGGCGATGTGTTTCTTTGCCGGAGCAAATTCGATCTTTGCCGGAGATAAATTGCTTACTACTCCAAATCCAGATGTAAACGAGGATATGGAATTGTTTAGATCTTTAGGTTTGAATCCTCAAAAAGCATTTGAGAAAAAAGAACAGCCTAAAAGTGTTTCAGCTGAAGAGTCTCAATATCAGAATTTAGGAGAAAAACCAAGATGGTCCAGACCCGGGCATAAGATAGAGCGTAATTTAGAGGCGCAACAAAAGCCAAAAGCCAAGGCGTAAAAAAGGAATTCAATTTGAAATTGAATCTGCAAGACATACCGCGGGTTAAAACGCTTTCAAAAGAAGATTTTTTGAAAGACTATTTTATTCCCGAAAAACCGGTTGTTTTTGAAGAACTTTCTGCCGACTGGCCGGCCACCAAAAAATGGGATTTTGATTATTTCAGGGAGAAAGCGGGGGATGTTGTAGTACCGCTTTACGATGGGAAACCGGCAAAAGGCCGGCAAAGTTCTCACGGCCCGGCAAAGAAAATTCCTATGCGGGAATACATAGATATTCTTGAAAAAGGACCTACAGATCTTAGGATGTTTTTCTTTAACCTACTGCAAAATTGTCCGGAGTTAATAGATGATTTTAAGTATCCCGATCTTGGCGTAAAATTCTTTAAAAAGTTACCAGTTTTATTTGTTGGGGGTGAGGGTAGCAGCGTGGTGATGCATTATGATATGGATCTTGCTAATAATTTCCATTTCAATTTTGTAGGCGAAAAAAGAGTGATTCTTTATCCGCCTTCAGAAACTAAATTTTTGTATCATGTGCCGCATTCCATAGTAAGTATGGAGATAATAAATATGGATAATCCCGATTTTGAGAAATATCCTGCACTGGCCAAAGCAAAAGGTTTTGAAACAACCCTAAAACACGGGGAGGCTTTATATATTCCCAGTAAATGGTGGCATTTTATAAAGTATGAGACTGCGAGCTTATCAATGACGTTAAGGTCTTTGCCACAAAAACCGGGGCGCATTGCCGAGGTACTCAAAAATTTGATTATTACCCGAAATTACGATAATTTAATGCGTAAGATTAAGGGCCAGGATTGGATAGATTACAAGAATAGAAAAGCGATTGAAAATACGCACAGAAGTGCCGGAATTGAATGATGAAGAAAGAAGAAAGCTTACATTTAGAACCCATACCAAGGCTTAAGACTATTTCTAAAAAGGAATTTTTAGAAAATTATGTGCGGCCACAAAAACCTGTGGTTATAGAACATTTGGTAGATGATTGGCCGGCTACGCAAAAATGGGATTTAGATTATATTAGCGAGGTTGCGGGTGAAAAAGTAGTGCCGCTCTATGACGATCGCCCTATAAATTCAAAGCAAAAATTCAACGAGCCCCATACAGAAATGAAGATGGCAGATTATATAGATCTGCTAAAATCAAAACCTACTAATTACCGTATTTTCCTTTATCATTTATTAAAGGAGGTGCCGGTTTTACAGAAAGATTTTCGCTTTCCAGATCTCGGGCTTAGGTTTATAAAACAGTTACCTACTTTGTTTTTTGGTGGAGAGAATTCTAAAGTCTTTATGCATTACGATATTGATTTTGCTAATATTCTTCATTTTCATTTCCACGGAAAAAAACGCTGTATAATTTATCCGCCTTCTGAAGGCAAATATTTATATAAAGTGCCTCACGCTCTTATTTCTCGGGAAGACATAGATTTCAATAACCCCGATTTTGAAAAATTCCCGGTGCTCAAAAAAGCTAAAGGCTATGTGACTGAATTAAAACACGGAGAAGCTTTATATATGCCTGAAGGCTACTGGCACCAAATGACCTACTTGACTCCAGGTTTTTCTATGAGTTTAAGGGCAACGCCAAGAACGCTTACCAATTTTTCTAAAGCCGTTTATAACCTGGTGGTAATGCGTAATTTTGATAATTATATGCGTAAACTAAAAGGGCAAAAGTGGATAGATTATAAAAATGAACAGGCGGTTGAGCGTACGCATAAGAAGAATAAGGTTTAAATTTTAAGGGCTTTTGATTCGACACGTCATTGCGAGGAGGCGATAGCCGACTTGGCAATCTGTCGCTGGTTTTTGACAGGTATTCGGGATTCCTTCGTTATTTTATTGGAAAGATTGCTTCAGCTGCAAAAAAAGCAGCTTCGCAATGACGTTTAAGTTGTTATCTTATTTCTCATTTGATCTCTTTTTTATAAATAGAATATGGTTGTGGATTTCCAGGTCAATAGCCACGAATTCACGAATATTTTAGGTGTCATTGCGAGGAGGCGATAGCTGACGTGGCAATCTGTTGTTGAATAGTTAAGCCGTTAGTTCGAGTGGTGATATTTGAGTGGAAACGAAAATAGCGGCGTATCGAGAATCTTTAGAAGTTGGAACTTAAAACACTTCTCGATACATCCCGACTCGCGTCGAGCCACTCGAAGTGACGGAGCATATTCACTATTTCCTATTAAATTTTTACTCTTCACCTTCCCACAAAAGATCCCCGCGCTCGTTCCTTCAGCTCGCGATGACGAGCTCGAACGGTTTGTAGGCTTATAAGAACTACTCTAAGAGCTCATTTACTACTTCGTACACCAAATTACTTTCGTAGCCCTTGCGGAGCAGGAAATCGGCTAATTTGCGCTTCTTTTTAAATTTATCGGGTTCTTTTAAAAGCTTTAATTTCTTCTCTGCCAGTTCGTATAATGTGGAGATATATTTTTGCTGGTCTATTTCGGTAAGGGCGTTTTTTATTATTGGGGCAGAAATTTCTCTGAATTTCAATTCCTGCTTGATCTTTATTTTTCCCCATTTTTTTATTCTGAACTTTCCCCTTACAAAACTGCGTGCAAATCGTTCTTCATTTAAAAAATCTTCCTGCATCAGCTGAATGATGATCTGCTCTTGCGCGGCGGGGATCATATTCATTTTACTTAGTTTTTCCTCAACTTCTTTATGAGAACGATCACGGTACGCGCAAAACTGCATCAGTTTAATGGTCGCTTCTTTAACGGTATAAGATTCCTGGGGTTCTTTCAAGATTAAAAATTGGAGAATTCAGAATTTAAGGTTCAAAATTAATCTTTTTAAATTGGGAAGTATAAATTTTAGCCTGTAGAACTTTCAAAATTAAACATAAAAAAACGCCTTCCGAATTAACGAAAGGCGTTTTAGTATTTAAAGGATTTCATTTCCTTCTTTATCGTGAAAATGATATTCCATGTACGTGTAAGCGTCTCTTGGTAAAATTTTCACCCATCGCTTATGGTCTAAAAACCACTGCGAGCGGGGAGATGGAAAGCCTTTTGTTAAAAAGGCTGCAATAAATGGATGCGCACTCAAAGTGATCTTTTTGTGATCTTTCTTAATGAGTTTTTCCAGGTCGGTTTTCATTTTGTTTATTAAAAGTATTGGTGCTTCAATTTCACCAGTTCCGTTTGGATTGTCCTCACGGGTTTTAATATTCATTTCCGGCCTTACGCGTTGTCTTGTAATTTGTATCAACCCGAATTTACTCGGTGGCAAAATCTTATGTTTTGCACGGTCGTCACTCATTTCGTTTCTAAGGTGATCAAACAGGGTTTTGCGGTTTTCAGCTTTGCCCATGTCTATGAAGTCTACCACGATTATGCCGCCCATATCACGTAAACGCAATTGCCGGGCTATTTCTGTGGCACTAATCATATTCACCTCTAATGCAGTATCTTCCTGGTTTCTGGATTTGTTAGAACGATTACCACTATTTACGTCTATAACGTGCATAGCTTCGGTATGTTCTATTACCAGGTAGGCGCCTTTACTCATAGAGACGGTACGCCCAAATGAAGTTTTTATTTGTCTTTCGATACCGTGTTTTTCAAAAATTGGAACATTAGATTGATATAATTTAACAATCGATTCTTTACTCGGGGCGATTTCGCCCACATAGTCTTTAATTTGTGTATAAAGCGTCTCGTCGTCTACAATAATAGAAGTAAAAGAGTCATTAAAAATGTCTCTTAACAGGGAAGAAGCCCTGTTTAATTCTCCTAATACTTTAGAGGGATGATGTGGTTTATACATCTTTTTACACATTCCTGTCCAGCGACCCATCAAATTCTGAAGGTCTCTGTCCAGCTCTGCTACTTTTTTGCCTTCGGCTACGGTTCTAACAATAATCCCAAAACCTTTGGGCTTAATGCTTTTTACCAATCTTTTTAACCGGTCTTTTTCTTCTTTACTTTCAATTTTTTGTGAAACTGAAATACGATTAGAAAAAGGTACCAGTACTATATAACGACCCGCTATAGAAAGCTCTGAGCTTATCCTGGGGCCTTTGGTAGAAATAGGTTCTTTAACAACCTGAACCAGTAGCGACTGATTTGACTTTAAGACGTCGGTAATTACCCCGTCTTTGTCAATATCCTTTTCGAATGTAAAATTCTTTAAGGAATAATCTTTTAATTTACCTGTGCTTACACGTTTTATGAACTTAAGCATGGAAGATACCTGGGGGCCGAGATCGTGATAGTGTAAAAAACCATCTTTCTCGTAGCCAACATTTACAAATGCGGCATTTAACCCGGGTACAGCTTTTCTAATTTTAGCGATAAAAATATCACCAACATTAAATTTGTTGCTGTCTTCTTCTTTGTTGAGTTCAATAAGTTTTCCATCTTTTTGTAAGGCAAAATCTACAGCAGAGGTTCCGGACCTGATAATTAATTCTTTGTCCACACTCTATTTAGATTTATATCTATAGCTGCCTAAGCAGTTACAGATGGATTAAACATTATTTTATCACAGGGTTTTTAATCCTGAAGAAACCCTAAACTTGTTAGGTAATAAGCTGGGTTTCAATTTCAATGAACGTTTTAAACAAAAAAAGTAGTATGAAAACTACTTTTTCTTGTGGCGGTTAGCTCTGTTTCTTTTTTTACGCTTGTGCGTAGCTACCTTATGTCTTTTTCTTTTTTTACCACTTGGCATAGTGTTCCTTTTTAATTAATAAATTATTTTCTGGAGAAACCTTTTAGGGTTTCAAATTACTTAACTTCTACGTTAGTTTTTACCCCTTCAACAAAGATTTTGGCTGGTTTAAAAGCCGGGATGTTGTGTGCAGGGATTTTAATCGTTGTGTTTTTAGAGATATTTCTTCCGGTTTTTTCGGCTCTTGTTTTTACAACAAAGCTTCCAAATCCTCTTAAATATACGTTATCTCCACTTTCTAATGAAGTTTTAACCTCATCCATGAAGGTTTCAATAGTAGCCTGGACATCACCTTTTTCCATTCCTAATTTTTCTGAAATGTTTGCTACAATATCTGCTTTCGTCATTTTCGTACTATTTAATATTATAAATTGGGATTTCTATATTTTTCAAGGGCGCAAATATAAGAATTAAATCTACAATATTTCAAGCCTAATTCATTAAATAATAACGGAATAAACTTTTAATATTGCACCAAGTCTATTTTGTGTATGGTTTTCTCTAAAGTGTTGATTGATTGGTATTTAAAAAATAAGCGCGAATTGCCCTGGCGCAAAACCAGCGATCCTTATCATATTTGGCTGAGTGAAATTATGCTTCAGCAAACCAGAATAGAGCAAGGTTTGCCCTATTATCAGCGTTTTATATCTGCTTTTCCCAGTGTTTTTGATCTTGCTGCAGCGCCTCAGGAAAAAGTGCTAAAACTATGGCAGGGTTTGGGTTATTATTCTCGCGCCAGAAATCTTCATGAAAGCGCTAAATATGTAGCTGAAGAGCTAAATGGCGTTTTCCCCGATTCTTATAAAGAACTCAAAAAATTAAAAGGTGTGGGCGATTATACCGCCGCCGCCATTGCTTCAATTTGTTATAATGAGCCGGTTGCGGTAGTAGATGGGAATGTTTATCGTGTTTTATCTCGATTTTTTGATGTGGAAACACCAATAAATTCAACCCCCGGAATCAAGGAATTCAAGGCCCTGGCTTCTGAGTTGTTAGACGAAAAGGATCCTTCCAGTTTTAACCAGGCTTTAATGGAATTTGGTGCGTTGCAGTGTAAACCCCGAAATCCACTTTGTGAAAGTTGTCCTTTAAGTTCAGGTTGTTTGGCTTTACAAAAGAATAAAATTAAAGACTTGCCGGTTAAACTGAAGAAAACTAAAGTGAAAAAACGCTACTTTAATTATTTGGTGGTTTATTCTCAAGAAAATAAAACTCTGCTTCAGCAAAGAACGGGAAAGGGAATTTGGAACGGATTATATGAATTTCCATTAATTGAAACCGAAAAACCGGTTAGCGAAGGCGCTTTTCCTTCCGAAGAAAAAATAAATGAAATTCTTGGAGTTCAGGAACTATCGCTGCAGCTACATAATAAAAAACCTGTGGTGCATAAGCTTTCACATCAGCATATTTATACGCACTTTTGGTGGGTAAAAGCTGAAAGTGTAGGAGAAGAGGGAATTCCTGTAAAGAATGTGAAAGATTACCCTGTGCCGGTTTTAATTGCTAATTTCCTTGAAGAAACCGCGCTGGAAACCTATTCCTTATAAATTGTTTAAAGTTTTATAGAATTTAGCTTTACTTAGCAATAAATTTTTCAGTATTTTAGGGTGTAAATAAACAGCCTTTTTAGGTTAAAAATAATTTAATTAAGATGACAGGTACATTAAACAAGGTAATGCTGATTGGGCATACGGGAGACGACGTGAAAATGCATTATTTTGAAGGCGGTGGCGCTATTGGGCGATTTCCTCTGGCTACTAACGAAACTTATACCAATCGTACTACCAACGAGCGTGTTACCAATACCGAGTGGCATAATATAGTGGTGCGTAACAAGGCTGCTGAAGTGTGTGAGAAATATCTTAAAAAAGGTGATAAGGTTTATATTGAGGGTAGAATTAAAACCCGAAAATGGCAGGACGACCAGGGAAATGATCGTTACACTACCGAAATACAGTGTACAGAGTTTACCTTTTTAACTCCAAAAGGAGAGAACGAAGGTGGCGGAAATATGCAGCAACAAAATTCCCCGGCTCAAAATCAACAAAACACGCCTAAAAATGATAATTTTGCCAATCAATCTATGGCAAAAGAAGAAGAGGAAGACGATTTGCCTTTCTAAGTTTAATTAAAACTCCATCATTTGGATTCAGAACCTCCCAGTTTATTTTTGTTTTGGGCCGCTTTTGATTTTACGCAGCTATTTAGCTATTTAGTTTTATTGCTGCTTTTACTTTGTTCAGCCTTAATTTCTGGGGCTGAAGTAGCATTCTTTTCGTTAACACCCGCCGATGTAATTGCTGAAGACGGGAAGCGTAGCAAGGCGCAACAAATTGTGGTAGATCTATTAGATAAACCCAAAAAGTTGCTGGCTACTATTCTTGTGGCCAATAATTTTATCAATATAGCTATAGTGCTATTATTTGATAATCTTGCCGATGAACTTTTTGGTGGGATGAATACGGTATTTTACGGTATCAACTTTAAGTTTCTTATTGAAGTTGGGATAGTAACATTTATTATTCTTCTTTTTGGTGAGATTTTACCGAAAGTTTACGCTAGCAGAAATAACGTGCTATTCTCCAATTTTATGGCGCGTCCCTTAAATTTTCTGGATACCATTTTCACTCCTTTAAGTGGTCCAATGCGTGCGGTAACCATATTTATGCACAATCGACTTGGAAAGCAGCGTTCCTTTATAAGTATAGATCATTTGTCCCAGGCTTTAGAGCTTACCAGTGAGGAAGATACCACGCAGGAAGAGCAAAAGATATTGCAGGGCATTGTTTCTTTTGGGAATACCGATACCAAACAGGTAATGCGCCCCAGGATGGACATTTTTGCTTTAAATGAAAGCCAGACGTATAAAGAAATTATTCCTGAAATTATAGATAGAGGTTACTCCAGGATTCCGGTTTACCGGGAAAATATAGACAATGTAATTGGTATTTTATACGTTAAAGATTTGCTGCCATTTCTTGATGAAAAAGATTTTGACTGGACGAGCTTGCTTAGGGAGCCTTATTTTGTTCCCGAAAATAAAAAGCTGGACGATTTGCTGAATGATTTTAAGACTAAAAAGAATCACCTGGCAATTGTGGTAGACGAATATGGTGGCACCAGCGGATTGATCTCTCTGGAAGATATTATTGAAGAAATTGTAGGAGATATTAGTGATGAGTTTGATGATGAAGACCTGGTGTATTCTAAATTAGATGAAAACACTTATGTTTTTGAAGGAAAAACTCCGCTAAAAGATTTCTACCGAATCGTGAAAATTGAAGATCCTCAAGCCTTTGAAGAACGAAAAGGTGAAGCTGATACGCTTGCAGGATTTCTTTTAGAAATTTCGGGAGGATTTCCGAAGAGAAACGATGTTATCTATTTCTTGAATTATAGTTTTACGGTAGAAGTTTTGGACAATAAACGTCTTAAGCAGATAAAATTAAATATCTCTCCGGTAGAAGTTTAGAAGGTTTGGCGGTATGAAACCAGCCTGATGCTGGACGCAAAAATGGGGAACATAAAGGGGCTTCGATGATAAGTTTTTGAAAAATCGCCACCCTGGAGTTAAAATTATAAATAAATGAGAAGATATGCATTTGTCTTAGTATTGTTGATGCTTATGGGTTGCGGGGAAGATGCTGCAACACCAAAGCCGCGCGCCTTTTTATCTCTCAATTATCCTGAAGCTAAATACGAGCCTACAAATCTTAATTGCCCTTATAATTTTGAAATCAATACCCTGGCCGAAATTAAAGCTTCCCGAAATAATATTCCTTGTTGGGTAGACCTGGAATACAAAGAACTTAACGGAACTATATTTATAACTTACCAGCCAATTAATAATAACCTGGATTCTTTGTTAGCTGATGCGCAAAAACTCCCTTTGCAGCATACTATAAAAGCCGATGCTATTGAAGGTGATGTTTATACCAATGAGATTCAGGATGTTTATGGGATGTTCTATGAAGTCTCTGGCGATGCGGCTTCCCAGGCGCAGTTTTACCTAACCGATAGTGTGAATCACTTTGTGACGGCTTCAGCCTATTTTAGAACCAAACCCAACTACGATTCAATTATTCCCGCAGCCGATTATCTGAAAAAGGATATGAAGCATATGATTGAAACTTTCCGCTGGAAAGATTAAACTTCAAACTGGGTGAGAAATTTGAATTAGAGGAGCCTTTCTCAATATTTATTCCTGGTTAAAGTTGAATCGTCACCCTGAACTCGTTTCAGAGCCTGCTCCGGAATTTATTCGGAGGTCTAAGTTGAGCATAAATATTTTTCACTTTTTAAATGCTAAAACTGAATCACCATGCCCTTTTAATGGAATTGGGT